>NZ_CP033808.1:0-1182500 GCF_003812445.1 Streptococcus sp. FDAARGOS_522 | reverse complement strand
TGTTCAAAACTAATATTTAAATCCTCTAAAATTTGTAGTACTTTTCGGCCGAAACCTACTTCTCTATTCATTAAGTATTTAGATACGTTTATGCTAGCAAAACGGCTATCAGAAGCGATCCCAGTTACTGCTATGTTACTACGAGTATGCTTTAAAACTATTTTTGTACCAGGCTGTTGGGGATTATTTGTATTTTTAATAACAAGAGGGATTCTGCCACGATAGGCAGGAAGTAAAGCTTCATCATGTAAAACCGAAAAACCCGCATAGGCTAATTCACGCATTTCTTTATAAGTAAGCTCAGGGATAGCGTGAGGGTTCTTAACTACACCTGGATGTGCTGCAAATATACCATCAACATCTGTGAAGTTCTCATAAAGGTCTGCTTTTATGCCTGCTGCAATTAGGGATCCAGTAATGTCAGATCCCCCTCTTGAAAAGGTACAAATTTGGTTATCTTCTGTGACTCCAAAAAATCCAGGGATAACAAGAACCTCATTGTATAGACATAAGTTCTCAATCTTATCATAACTTCCTGGAATAATTCGTGCATTACATGGTTCTTTAGTTACAATAATTCCTGCTTCGTTTGGATGAACATATCTTGCAGGAATGTCATTTTGATTAAAAAACGTTGCAACTAACTTTGCGTTGTTATCTTCACCGGCTGCTAAAAAACAATCATATAAAAACTGATTATTTTCTATGGGAAGTGAAGCTAGCTGCTCTATAGAGCGAGTAATTTCTTCTGCAATAGTGCTTCCTAAAGACAAATCACTAATAATTTCTTGATAACGATTGATAATCCAAGTTTGGTCTTTAACAATATCTTTACCGTTAATATAATTTTGATAATATTGTATCAAAGCATCTGTCATTTTTAAGTCTTCTTCGTAGCGTTTCCCTGGAGCTGAAACGACAACAAACCGTCTAGTGTAGTCTGATTTGATAATATTTAGTACTTTGTATAATTGTTGGGAAGATGCTAAAGAACTTCCTCCAAATTTGACTACTTTCATAGGTTACCTCAAGAATGAATTTTAGATAAATTATAACAAAAGTCAGAAAATTTGTCATTACCTCTAAATTTAAAAGAATGATATAATAGTTACATGTGTAAATATAAAGCAATAATATTTGATATGGATGGTGTTCTATTTGACACTGAATTATTTTATTATAAAAGGCGAGAGCGTTTTTTAAAACAACATGGAATTACAATTGACCATTTACCAATGAATTTTTTTATTGGAGGAAATATGAAGCAGGTTTGGAAATCTGTTTTAGGTGATCAATATGATACCTGGGATATTGATAAGCTCCAACAAGATTATAGTCGCTATAAAGAGGATAATCCCTTGCCATACAAAGATTTAATTTTTCAGGATTGTAAAAGAGTCATTGAAAAGCTTCATCACAAAGGCTATCTTTTGGGTCTAGCTTCAAGTTCTACTAGACATGATATCATGTTAGCATTAGAAAGTTTTAATCTGGATACATATTTTAAGGTAATTCTGTCTGGTGAGGAATTTTCAGAAAGTAAACCTAATCCAGCTATTTATAATAGAGCAGCAGAACTTTTAGATATTCCTAAACAGCAAATTCTTATTGTAGAAGACAGTGAGAAGGGGATTACAGCTGGTATTGCAGCCGGTATTGCAGCCGGTATTGATGTGTGGGCTATTGAAGATAAATACTTTGGAATGAATCAGTCGCAGGCTAATGTATTAGTGAGCGATCTGAGTCAATTTTTTGTGAAATTAGATAACTATTAAAAACGGGAAGTTTAATTCCGTTTTTTAATTTTTTATCTTGCCATGAAAGCTAGGTTTATGATAAAATACAAAGCATGATAATTTGATAATCAAATTATTTTTAATTTTTCTTTCACTCTTAAAGAGAGGAGACATTTTGAAGTTCGAAAATATAATATATGGTATTGATGGCAACGTGGCCACTATTATGCTTAATCGACCAGATATTTCAAATGGTTTTAACATCCCAATGTGTCAAGAAATTATTGATGCAATAAGGCTTGTGTCTGAAAATAAAGATGTCATGTTTTTAGTGATTGAAGCACAAGGACCAATCTTTTCAATCGGAGGAGATTTAAAAGTGATGAAAGCTGCTGTTGAGAGCGATGATATTAGCTCATTAACTAAAATTGCTGAGTTAGTTAATCAGATATCGTATGATTTACTACAGCTAGAGAAACCTGTTGTTATGTGTGTAGATGGGGCTGTAGCTGGTGCCGCAGCTAATATTGCATTAGCAGCTGATTTTGTTATCGCAAGCAAGAAGAGTAAATTTATCCAGGCTTTTGTGGGTGTCGGTTTAGCTCCAGATGCAGGAGGTTTATTGTTACTTAGTAAATCAATCGGTATAACTCGTGCAGTGCAACTAGCTTTAACTGGAGAAAGCTTATCTGCTGAAAAAGCTGAAGCTTTGGGAATTGTTTATAAACTTTGTGAATCAGATAAAATAGGTAAAATTAAGGATCAACTATTAAAGCGTTTAAGTAGACATTCTATAAACTCATATCAAGCCATAAAATCATTAGCTTGGGAAGCTGCTTTTAAAGATTGGGAACAATATAAAAAGCTTGAATTACAACTGCAAGAATCATTAGCCTTTAAGCAAGATTTTAAAGAAGGTGTTCGGGCACACGCTGATAGAAGGCGTCCTAATTTTTTAGGCAAATAGTTTGAAAATCAAATTATTTAAGATTAAAGTCTTGCAAATAAGTTTGAACTTTGATATAATTTGATTATCAAAGTTTAATGTGAGGTGGTGATATCTTGGAATACGATCAGATTAATAGTTATTTAGTTGACATTTTTAATAGAATCATGATTATTGAGGAAATGAGTTTAAAGACTAGCCAATTTAGCGATGTATCTTTAAAAGAAATGCATACTATTGAAATTATTGGGAAACATTCTGAGGTAACTCCTAGCGATGTCGCTCGAGAATTAATGTTAACTTTGGGAACTGTAACAACCAGCCTTAATAAGTTAGAAAAAAAAGGCTACATTGAGCGTAAACGGTCAAGTATTGATCGTCGAGTTGTTCACTTGAGTCTTACTAAGAGAGGTAGGTTATTAGATCGATTGCATAGTAAATTTCATAAATCTATGGTATCTCATATTATTGAAGACCTAGGTGAAGAAGACATAAAAATGTTGACGAGCGCTTTAGGGAATCTTCATAAATTTTTGGAGGACTTAGTCTAGTGGTTTTTGCTAAAATTAGTCAACTTGCACATTATGCACCTTCTCAAATTATTAAAAATGAGGATTTATCATTAATCATGGATACCAGTGATGACTGGATTTCGTCACGTACTGGTATAAAACAACGTCATATTAGTAAAAATGAAACAACAGCTGATTTGGCAAATAAGGTCGCAGAACAACTTATTGAAAAATCCGGTTATTCCGCTAGTCAAATTGACTTTATTATTGTTGCAACGATGACACCAGACTCTATGATGCCTTCTACTGCTGCAAGAGTGCAAGCTCATATTGGAGCGAGTAATGCTTTTGCCTTTGACTTGAGTGCAGCATGTAGTGGTTTTGTTTTTGCCTTGTCTACCGCCGAAAAATTGATATCATCAGGTAGCTATCAAAAAGGTTTAGTAATAGGAGCAGAAACTGTTTCTAAAGTATTAGACTGGACTGATAGAGGGACAGCAGTTTTATTTGGAGATGGAGCTGGAGGTGTCTTGCTAGAAGCTTCTAAGGAAAAACATTTTCTTGCAGAGTCTCTCAATACAGATGGTAGTCGTCAGGGACTTCAATCCAGTCAAGTCGGGTTAAATTCACCTTTCTCAGATGAAGTACTTGATGATAAATTTTTGAAAATGGATGGTAGAGCAATCTTTGATTTTGCTATCAAAGAAGTTTCAAAAAGTATCAATCATCTTATAGAAACATCTTATTTGGAAAAAGAAGATATTGATTATCTTTTCTTACACCAAGCGAATCGAAGGATTTTAGATAAGATGTCTCGAAAAATTGATATAGCACGTGATAAATTTCCAGAGAATATGATGGATTATGGTAATACTAGTGCAGCTAGTATCCCTATTTTACTTTCAGAATCTTATGAGAACGGTTTGTTGAAACTAGATGGTAACCAAACAATCCTCTTATCGGGTTTCGGTGGAGGTTTGACATGGGGAAGTCTAATTGTTAAAATTTAGTTATATATAGTGCATAGCACATTTATAAAAGATTATTTAAAATTTAAGGAGCTAAAAATGGCAGTATTTGAAAAAGTACAAGAAATTATTGTTGAAGAACTTGGTAAAGATGCAGAAGAAGTAACGTTGAACACTACTTTTGACGATCTTGATGCTGATTCGCTTGATGTTTTCCAAGTGATTTCAGAAATTGAAGATGCATTTGATATCCAAATTGAGACAGAAGAAGGACTAAATACTGTTGGTGATTTAGTTGCTTATGTTGAAGAAAAAGTAAAATAATTAAGTCGTAAGAAAAAAAGAAGCAAGTGATAATAAAAGATATTCTTACCAAATCACTTATTAGAGTGAGTATTCAATCAATCGTTGATCGGTACTCACTCTTCTTCTTATCAATATAGTTTGATTGTCAAATTATTAATTTTAGGAAAGAAAAATGAAAACACGTATAACAGAATTACTAAATATAAAATATCCAATTTTTCAAGGGGGTATGGCGTGGGTCGCTGATGGAGATCTTGCAGGAGCAGTTTCTAAGGCAGGTGGTCTAGGTATTATTGGTGGAGGAAATGCCCCTAAAGAGGTTGTCAAAGCAAATATTGATAAAATAAAATCTATGACTGATAAACCCTTTGGTGTGAATATTATGCTTTTATCACCTTTTGTAGATGATATTGTTGATTTGGTTATTGAAGAAGGTGTAAAAGTTGTAACGACGGGTGCAGGTAATCCTGGTAAGTACATGGAGCGCTTTCATGAAGCAGGTATAACAGTAATCCCTGTTGTTCCTAGTGTTGCATTAGCAAAACGTATGGAGAAATTAGGGGCTGATGCTATCATTACAGAAGGAATGGAAGCGGGTGGTCACATCGGAAAACTGACCACGATGACATTAGTACGACAGGTTGTTGATGCTGTTACAATTCCAGTCATTGCCGCAGGTGGTATAGCAGATGGGCGTGGGGCTGCTGCGGGTTTCATGTTAGGAGCTGATGCTGTTCAGGTAGGAACTCGTTTTGTTGTTGCTAAAGAATCTAATGCTCACCCTAATTACAAAGCAAAAATCTTAAAAGCAAAAGATATCGACACTGCTGTTTCTGCTCAGGTAGTAGGTCATCCAGTTCGTGCCTTAAAAAATAAACTAGTAACAACCTATAGCCAAGCAGAAAAAGATTATTTAGCTGGCCGTATTTCAATCAATGAGATTGAAGAATTAGGAGCGGGAGCTCTTCGCAATGCAGTTGTTGATGGGGATGTTATTAATGGTTCAGTTATGGCAGGACAAATTGCAGGATTAATTAAATCAGAAGAGACTTGTCAAGAGATTCTTGAAGATATTTATTCAGGAGCGCGTCAAGTTATTCTTTCTGAGGCAAGCCGCTGGTCAGATTTATAAATACAAATAAGGAGACACTATGAATAAAGTTGCATTTCTATTTGCTGGTCAAGGTGCTCAAAAGTTAGGAATGGCTAGAGATTTATATGAAACTTTCCCGATTGTTAAAGAAACTTTTGATAAGGCAAGTCATGTTTTAGGATATGATTTGAGAGAATTGATTGATAAAGACTTAGACAAATTAAATCAGACGAAATATACGCAACCAGCTATTCTAACGACTTCGACTGCTATTTATCGTTTAATTCTTAAAGAAATTGAACTTAGACCAGATATGGTTGCAGGACTTTCTTTGGGAGAATACAGTGCTTTAGTTGCTTCAGGTGCTATAAGATTTGAAGATGCTGTAGTACTTGTTGCTAGACGAGGCCAACTAATGGAAGCAGCAGCACCTGCTGGTAGTGGCAAAATGGTAGCAGTTTTAAATGCTGATCGTCAAATAATTGAAGATGCTTGTAAGAAGGCTTCTCAGTTTGGTATTGTTAGTCCTGCAAATTATAATACTCCAAAGCAAATTGTTATAGGGGGAGAGTCAATCGCTGTAAATGCAGCTGTAGAAGAATTAAAACAACAAGGAGTAAAACGTTTAATTCCTCTGAATGTTTCAGGTCCTTTTCACACTGCTTTATTGAAACCTGCAAGTCAGAAATTGAGCGATGTTTTAGATAAAGTTCATTTTTCAGTTTCTGAAATCCCTGTAATTGGAAATACAGAGGCGCAGATAATGAAAAAAGACGATATCAAATCTTTATTGGCACGCCAAGTTATGGAACCTGTACGCTTTGATGAGTCTATTGAAACCATGAAAAAAATGGGAATGACACAGGTTGTTGAAATTGGTCCAGGGAAGGTACTCTCAGGTTTCTTGAAAAAAATAGATAGCTCATTATCAGTACATTCTGTTGAAGATAAAATTGGATTTAATAATCTTAAGGAATTAAACTAGGGGAAAATATGCAATTAAAAGATAAGAACATTTTTATTACGGGTTCAAGTAGAGGAATCGGCCTTGCAATTGCCCATCAATTTGCACAATTAGGTGCTAATATTGTTTTAAATGGACGTTCTGAAATATCAGAAGACTTAATAGCTGAATTTGCTGATTATGGTGTAAAAGTTATTGCTATTTCAGGAGATGTTTCTTCTTTTGAAGATGCTAATCGCATGATTAAAGAAGCTATTGCAAGTCTAGGTAGTGTGGATGTGCTCGTTAACAACGCTGGTATTACTAATGATAAATTGATGCTTAAAATGACTGTTGAAGATTTTGAGAGCGTTCTTAAAATTAATTTAACAGGTGCATTTAATATGACACAATCAGTCTTGAAACCGATGACAAAAGCGCGTCAAGGTGCTATTATTAATATCTCTAGCGTCGTTGGATTAACTGGAAATGTAGGGCAAGCTAATTACGCAGCCTCTAAAGCAGGTTTAATTGGCTTTACAAAATCAGTTGCCAGAGAAGTAGCAGCACGAGGCATTCGTGTCAATGCCATTGCTCCAGGCTTTATCGAATCTGATATGACAGATGTTATCCCAGAAAAAATGCAAGAAGCTATTTTAGCTCAAATTCCAATGAAACGTATTGGAAAAGGTAAAGAAGTAGCGCAGGTAGCGTCTTTCTTAGCAGAACAAGAATACCTTACAGGACAAGTTATTGCCATTGATGGCGGTATGACGATGCAATGATAAAGAGGAAATAATATGACATTACAGCGAGTAGTAGTAACAGGTTACGGTGTAACCTCACCTATTGGAAACACACCAGAAGAATTTTGGAATAGTCTTAAAGAAGGAAATGTTGGTATTGGACCTATCACTAAATTTGATTCAAGTGATTTCATGGTCAAAAATGCTGCTGAAATTCATGATTTTCCATTTGATAAATATTTTGTCAAAAAAGATCTGAACAGATTTGATATGTATTCCCTTTATGCCTTATATGCTTCAAGTGAAGCTATTCAACATGCTAATTTAAATTTAGATGAAATTGATGCAGATCGATTTGGTGTCATCGTTGCATCAGGTATTGGAGGGATTCAAGAGATTGAAGAACAAGTGATTCGTCTTCATGAAAAAGGGCCAAAACGCGTAAAACCAATGACGCTTCCAAAAGCTCTACCAAATATGGCAGCTGGAAATGTTGCGATGAGGTTAGGCGCTCATGGTGTATGTAAATCAATTAATACAGCTTGTGCTTCTTCTAATGATGCTATTGGAGATGCTTTCCGTAATATAAAATTTGGTATTCAAGATATTATGGTAGTCGGTGGTGCAGAAGCTGCTATTACAAAATTTGCCATTGCTGGATTCCAAAGTCTTACAGCATTATCAACAACTGAAGATCCATCAAGAGCATCTATTCCATTTGATAAAGATCGCAATGGATTTATCATGGGAGAAGGTTCTGGAATGTTGGTCTTAGAAAGTTTAGAACACGCTGAAAAACGAAGAGCTACTATTCTTGCAGAAGTTGTTGGTTATGGTAACACTTGTGACGCATATCATATGACTTCACCACATCCAGAAGGTTTAGGAGCCACTAAAGCTATTCAACTTGCACTGGTTGAAGCTAATATTAAACCTGAAGAAGTTAACTATGTAAATGCTCATGGAACTTCAACACCTGCTAACGAAAAAGGAGAGAGTCAAGCTATTGTTGCTGCACTTGGGACAGACGTTCCAGTTTCTTCGACTAAATCTTTTACTGGTCATCTTTTGGGTGCCGCGGGAGCTGTTGAGGCAATTGCAACTATTGAAGCGATACGTCATAGTTATGTTCCAATGACTGCTGGAACGACAGAATTATCAGAAGATATTACAGCGAATGTTATTTTTGGTCAAGGGCAAGACGCTGATATTCGTTATGCCATTTCAAATACATTTGGTTTTGGAGGACACAATGCAGTTCTGGCCTTCAAACGCTGGGAGGATTAAATTGGATATTCAAGAGATTAAGGATTTAATGACTCAATTTGATGAGTCAAGTCTGAGAGAATTTTCATTCAAAACAAGTGACGGTGAGCTGTCTTTTAGTAAAAATGAGGGAAAAGCTCCACTTGTCCCAACTATGTCTCCTATGAGTCATCAACCTGAAGCGACTCCAACTATAGCAACTCCTGTCTCTAATGAAGCAGGTGAGCAAACGAAACAAGCTACTGAAGTAGTTTCAGAAATCCCAGAGTCGACTGTGACTGTTGCAGAAGGTGACGTTGTCGAAAGTCCTTTAGTTGGGGTTGCTTATTTAGCTTCTGGACCAGATAAACCTAACTTTGTTTCAGTAGGTGATAGCGTGAAGAAGGGACAAACTTTGATGATTATTGAGGCAATGAAGGTGATGAATGAAGTGCCTGCCCCCCATGATGGTGTAGTTACTGAAATTCTTGTAGCCAATGAAGAAGTTATTGAATTTGGTAAAGGATTGGTACGAATCAAATGATTGATATAAAAGAAATTCGTGAGGCTTTACCTCACCGCTATCCAATGTTATTAGTGGATCGTGTTTTAGAGGTATCAGAAGATGAGATAGTCGCTATCAAAAATGTTAGTATCAATGAGCCTTTTTTCAATGGTCATTTTCCAGAATATCCTGTAATGCCAGGCGTTTTAATTATGGAAGCTTTGGCTCAAACTGCAGGTGTTTTAGAATTATCTAAAGAAGAAAACAAAGGAAAGCTTGTTTTTTATGCAGGTATGGATAAAGTGAAATTTAAAAAGCAAGTTGTTCCAGGAGATCAATTAGTTATGACTGCTAAGTTTGTCAAACGTAGAGGAACTATAGCCGTTGTTGAAGCAATAGCAGAAGTTGATGGGAAATTAGCTGCCAGTGGAACGTTAACATTTGCAATAGGCAATTGAAGATAGTATTGAATTTAGAGGGAGAGAAGCATCAAAAATGTTTAAGAAAATATTGATTGCTAATCGCGGAGAAATTGCAGTACGTATCATTCGTGCAGCCCGTGAAATGGGAATTTCGACAGTTGCTATCTATTCGGAGGCTGACAAGGAATCATTGCACACAATTTTAGCAGATGAAGCTATTTGTGTTGGACCAGCCAAATCAGCAGAATCTTATTTAAACGTTAATGCTATATTATCTGCTGCTATTGTGACTGGAGCGGAAGCTGTTCATCCAGGTTTTGGTTTTTTGAGTGAAAATTCTAAATTTGCTACTATGTGTGAAGAGATGAACTTAAAATTCATTGGTCCATCTGGAGAAGTTATGGATAAAATGGGTGATAAAATCAATGCTCGTACAGAGATGATAAAAGCTGATGTTCCGGTTATCCCAGGATCAGATGGTCAAGTTACAAGTGTAGAAGAAGCTGTATCAATTGCTGAGGAAATCGGCTATCCATTGATGTTAAAAGCCTCAGCCGGTGGCGGTGGAAAAGGAATTAGGAAGGTCAAATCAGCAGATGAATTGAAGCCTGCTTTTGAGTCTGCTTCACAGGAGGCTTTGGCTGCGTTCGGTAATGGTGCTATGTATATTGAAAAAGTTATATACCCAGCTAGACATATTGAAGTACAAATACTTGGAGATAGCTTTGGTAAGATAGTTCACCTAGGAGAACGTGATTGTTCTCTGCAGCGTAACAATCAGAAGGTATTGGAAGAAAGTCCGTCTGTGGCAATAGGTAACACTCTGCGTCAACAAATTGGTGAAGCAGCTGTTCGTGCAGCTGAGGCTGTATCTTATGAAAATGCAGGAACAATTGAGTTTTTGTTAGATGAGAATAGCGGACAGTTCTATTTCATGGAAATGAATACTCGTGTTCAAGTAGAACACCCTGTTACAGAATTTGTAACGGGTGTTGACATCGTTAAAGAGCAGATTCGTATCGCTGCTGGAATTCCTTTATCAGTTTCTCAAAATGATATTAAGTTAACTGGTCATGCGATTGAATGTCGTATTAACGCAGAGAATCCACAATTTAATTTTGCGCCATGTCCAGGTACCATTAATGGGTTACATCTACCTGCTGGCGGTATGGGCTTACGTGTCGATTCAGCGGTTTACACAGGCTACACTATTCCTCCTTATTACGATAGTATGATTGCGAAAGTAATTGTTCACGGAGAAAATCGTTTTGATGCACTTATGAAAATGCAACGTGCCTTATATGAGCTTGAAATTGATGGTATTGTAACAAATACAGAATTTCAAATGGATCTCATTTCTGATAAAAAAGTCTTGGCTGGGGATTATGATACTTCATTCCTGATGGAAGACTTTTTACCAAGGTATTATGGTAACAATCAATAGGAGGGAAGATGGCTTTATTTAGTAAAAAGGATAAATATATCCGTATTAGTCCAAACAAAGCATTAGGGTCTTCTGATAAACGTAGTCTTCCTGAGGTTCCTGATGAACTCTTTGCTAAGTGTCCTTCTTGTAAACATATGATTTATCAGAAAGATTTAGGATTAGCAAAGATTTGTCCAGCTTGTTCTTACAACTTTAGAATTTCAGCGCAAGAACGTCTGTTGCTAACAGTTGACGAAGATAGTTTTGAGGAATTATTTACAGGAATTGAAACTAAGGATCCTTTGAATTTTCCAAACTACCGTGAAAAACTGGCTGCTACACGTCAAAAGACTAACTTAGATGAAGCGGTGGTGACAGGTTTAGCTAAAATAAAAGGACAAACTACGGCCTTAGCTATTATGGATTCTCATTTTATAATGGCGTCTATGGGAACGGTCGTAGGCGAAAAGTTGACAAGATTATTTGAGCTAGCAACTGAAAAGAAATTACCTATTGTTATTTTTACAGCGTCAGGGGGCGCCAGAATGCAAGAAGGTATTATGAGTTTGATGCAAATGGCAAAAGTATCGGCAGCAGTTAAACGCCATTCTAACCAGGGATTGTTTTATTTAACAATTTTAACAGACCCAACAACCGGCGGCGTTACTGCGAGTTTTGCTATGGAAGGTGATATTATTCTGGCTGAGCCACAAGCGTTGGTTGGTTTTGCTGGTCGTCGTGTTATCGAAACAACAGTGAGAGAAGATTTACCTGAAGGCTTTCAAAAGGCAGAGTTTTTGTTAGAACATGGTTTTGTCGATGCTATTATAAATCGAACAGAATTACGCGACTGCATTGCTCAACTAATTGCTTTCCATGGAAATGAGGTTGGTCATGAATAATGATGTGACAAGAATTTTAAAAGATGCGCGTGATCAAGGGAGGCTAACTGCTCTTGACTACGCTGAATTGATTTTTGATAATTTTATGGAACTTCATGGTGATCGCCAGTTCGCAGATGACAAATCAATTATAGGAGGTTTGGGGTACTTGGCAGGGCGTCCTGTGACGATTGTCGGTATTCAAAAAGGTAAGAACCTTCAAGATAATTTAGACCGTCATTTTGGTCAACCACATCCTGAAGGTTATCGTAAGGCTTTACGTTTAATGAAACAAGCTGAGAAGTTTGGAAGACCTGTTATAACCTTCATCAATACTGCTGGAGCATATCCTGGGGTAGGTGCTGAGGAGCGAGGTCAGGGTGAAGCAATTGCTAGAAACCTCTTAGAAATGAGTGATTTAAAAGTCCCTATTATAGCTATTATTATTGGTGAAGGGGGTTCTGGAGGAGCATTAGCTTTAGCTGTTGCCGATAAGGTTTGGATGTTGGAACATACTGTTTATTCTATTTTAAGTCCTGAGGGCTTTGCCTCTATTTTATGGAAAGATGGTACAAGAACAACAGAAGCAGCACAATTAATGAAGATGACTGCTGGAGAACTTTACCATATGGAAGTTGTAGACAAAGTAATCCCTGAACATGGTTATTTTTCAAGTGAGATTGTCGATATGATTAAGACAAGTTTAATTTCAGAGTTAGAAGTGCTCTCACAATTATCTCTTGAGGATTTATTGGAACAACGTTACCAACGTTTTAGAAAATATTAATAGAAAAAGGCTGAGTTATTTACTCAGCCTATATTTAGTTTTTCAAGGTATTATCATAGTTATAGTTTCATATTTTGTTATAATTGATAAAAAGGAGATATATCAATGACACTAGCATTAGCCAATTTTTAGATTGTAGTCTAATCCAAAATTTTCAGAAAGAGTCATTTCGAACACTTTATTCTAAGTACCATTATTTAGGCTCTCCTTAACTTGAGACTCTATCTGTTATTGAAGAGAAATTTTCTAGAAAAAATAGCTATTATTAGATTTTAGAAGGCTATGAAAAGATTGGTTTTTAAAGAGTTCCATTAAGTGATGAAGAAAGTAAAGCTTGGTTAGTTATAATTGCGATTAGACCTTGTTTCTAGCAACGAGGCTTCGCTAGAAATACTTTAAAAGAACTTGAAAGTATGTATAGATATATATAATCGTGAAAACTTAACTATTGTTTACATGGAGAAAAAGAATGTATCAAGAATTAAATGATTATTTAGAATTCCAATCAATGAAGTATATTATGCCTGAGAAGGCAGGCCCTTTAAAGGACGATATGCAAACTTTTAAGGCAAAGGGCCAACTTGCTAGGAATAGCTTTACAGAGTTATCAAGAGCCTTAGAACAACGTATGGATGGCTTTAAAATGCAAAGAGTGAGTAATTGGGCTAATCAAGCTCAAGTAGGGCGTCCACATTTTTGGGTTTATTATCGAAAGGATACAGACCAATTAGATGATGTGGCTGTTGCGCTAAGGGTTTATGGTGTAAAAGATAGTTTTGGGGTTAGCCTTGAGGTAAGCTTTGTAGAGAGGCAAAAATCTGATAAGACACTCGAGAAGCAGGCTAGAGTGTTATCGATTCCGATTGCCTCTCCATTGTATTTTATGGTCCAAAGGCAAGGTGAAACTCATCGAGAAGAAGGCAATGAGGAAAATCGTCAACGTTTAATGCAAGAAATTAAGTCAGGGAAGGTAAGGAAAGTATTGGTAAAATATGACGTTCTTTTGACTGAAAACCAGAGCTTAGAAAATATTCTGCAACGATTGTTAGAAGGCTTTGAGAAAGTGTTACCTTACTATCAAGTTTGTCAAACTATTAGCTAAGTTCATAGAAAAAATGAGTTGGTATACCAACTCATTTTAGAGTGCCTAATTTGGTTTAATAATATCGATATTACCCATATATGGACGAAGAACTTCTGGGATAGTCACAGAACCATCTTCATTTTGATAATTTTCGAGGATTGCTGCTACAGTACGTCCAACTGCAAGTCCTGAACCATTTAAAGTATGAAGCAACCTAACTTTGCCATCAACTTCGTCACGGTAACGAATTTGAGCACGACGTGCTTGGAAATCTTCAGTATTAGAACATGAAGAAATTTCTCGATAAGTATTTTGAGCGGGAATCCATACCTCTAAGTCATACGTTTTAGCTGCTGAGAATCCCATATCTCCTGTACACAAGGTAATGACACGGTATGGGAGATTAAGTTTTTGAAGAATATTTTCAGCATTTGCTGTCATTTTTTCTAATTCTTGGTATGATTCCTCAGGCTTGGCAAATTTCACCATTTCTACTTTATGGAATTGATGAAGGCGAATTAATCCACGTGTGTCACGTCCTGCAGAGCCTGCTTCTGAACGGAATGATGGACTCATGGCAGTAAAGTATATAGGTAATTCTTTCCCATCGATAATTTCATCACGATAATAGTTTGTTAAAGGAACTTCAGCTGTTGGGATAAGTACGAATGGGCTATCTGCTAATTCGAAAGTATCTTCCTTGAACTTTGGATATTGTCCCGTACCGAACATTGAATCGTGGTTAACCATATAAGGAGGGATCACTTCAGTGTACCCCTCCTTAGCGTGTTCATCCAGCATGAAGCTGTAGATAGCACGCTCTAAACGAGCACCTAGACCTTTGTAGAAGAGGAAGCGAGAGCCAGTAACTTTTGCACCACGTTCCCAATCGAGAATTCCAAGGCTTTCACCTAAATCCCAGTGAGCTTTGGTCTCAAAATCAAATTCACGAGGAGTTCCCCAGCGACGAACTTCAACATTTTCATCCTCGTCTGCTCCAAGCGGCACATCATCAGCTGGTGTATTAGGAAGTACGGTCACCATTGATTGTAAATTAGCATCCACATCTGCCAATTCCGCATCAATTGCTTTGATATCAGCGGAAAGTGTTTGCATAGCTGCGATTTGCTCGTCTGCATTCTCTTTATTTCGTTTTGCTTGAGCAATGGCAGCAGAAGCAACATTACGTTGCGCTTTCGCCTCTTCAGCTTTGATAAGTAGTTCACGGCGTTTTATATCAAGTTCTTTAAGGGTTGTTAATGTTTCTTGGTCAACACCACGCGTGGCCAATTTTTTAGCGACAACATCAAAATCTGTACGAATACGTTTTAAGTCTAACATATAGGAATCTCCTTTATACTAAAAAACACCCTGTCATGCTGGAGCGCAAAGGCGCGGTTCCATCCAGCTTCACAGAAGTGCACTTGATTGATTGATTAAATTATTTCCCATAAATGGAACACGGTAGAATTTCATAAAACAATCTTATCTGCTCGCAACGACCGCAGACTCTCTGAAAAGAACTATTATACTACTTATCCGTTAAGGTTATTATATCCAAAAATAAGTAAAATGTAAACCTTAACTTTATAAGCCTGCTCTTTGTTTTAGTGAAATAGCTATGCTAAAATATGATTATGGAAAAGTATACAAGTATTAAACAATCAGGTCGTCATTACGGCTTAGACCTTTTAAGGATTATTTCCATGTTCATGATTGTTATTACGCATGTTCTTGGAAAAGGTGGTCTGAGATCTTCGGTTGAGGGACACGCAGACTCCTATTTTATAGTAACGTGGATTATCCAAGTCTTAGTTTATGGGGCCGTTAACTGTTACGCACTAATAAGTGGTTATGTGGGAATTAATTCGCGTTATCGTTACTCAAAATTACTGTCTATCTGGGCACAGGTTTTTTTCTACACCTTTACAATAACAGCACTTTTTGCAATCACAGGTCATGAAGTGACCTTGCTTAATTGGAGAGATGCTTTTTTCCCTATTGTCAGTGGGCAGTATTGGTACATTACTGCTTACTTTGGTCTATTGGTTTTTATGCCTGTTATTAATAATGGATTAAATGCCTTGACTGATAAACAATTAAAACAATTGGTTTTGTTAATGTTTATTATTTTTTCAATTTTACCAGCTGTTTTAAATAATCGTGTTCCAGAATTTTCATTGAGCAAGGGTTTTGAAATGACTTGGCTACTGATTTTATATATTATTGGTGCCTATTTGAAACGTATTGATTTAAATATATTTAAAACGTCATATTTACTTATAATTTATCTATTATCATTGGTTGCTACTTATGCCATGAAGTTTAGCGTTGGTGATATTTGGTATTGGTATGTTTCGCCTACTTTAACTTTAGGGGCGGTAAGTTTGTTTATATTATTTGCTAGAGCAAGCATTAAGCCCTCGGGATTCTTAAAGAAAATAATTGTTGTATTAGCCCCTTCAACCTTGGGAGTTTATCTCTGTCATCTCCACCCACTAATAGTAAAATATTTTGTAAGAGATTTTGCAGAGACGTTTGTTTATGAGTCCATTTATCTTTACCCATTTTTAATTTTAGGAGCAGGGATTTTAATTTATTTGTTGGCTTTTATTGTAGAACGTATTAGATTACGAATATTTAAAGCAATCCATTTTTCTAACTTTTTGAGATGGTTTGATGACAAGTTCCCATATTAATATTAGAGTTAAAAAATAAGATAGACTATAGTCTATCTTATTTTTTAAACTTGAATATTTTTAAAATGGTCTGGATGAGGGTAGGAAGCTTAACAACTTTATCGTCTCCAATATGTCGTCTCGCATGCTTTAATATCGTTCCAGAGTCTTTAGAGGCGAATAAAAATTTTCCTTGGTCTGTAAAGACCTCAAAGTGACGACTAATTTTTTTTCGACTAACATTAGCTCCAATTTGATTGATTGATGTCCATGGAATTTGAATATAGTCGTTGACATTTTTATCGTTATAGAATTCTAATGCCTGGTCACCAACTAAAAATTTTCCAACTTTATTCCCCATACCTAAATACGAAACTCCTGTTGTTTGAAATTCAACAGTTTTGTTTAATGATTGTGCCATGACTAATCCCTTTTTAATTTATAGTAGTTTGATTATATCATAATAGTGGGACTCTAAGTGGATTTTATGTAATAAAATATAAGAGATGGAATACTATTGTAACCATCTCTTAGTTTTATTACATCACACCTGCAAGGCGAGCTAGAATACCAACGATAAACAAACCGATGATAATTGTAATTGGTGATACTTTCTTCTTAAGTAACCACATACAGAAGAATGTAAGAAGTAATCCAGCTAAACCAGGAATAAGTGAGTCAAGTTGTCCTTGAAGTGTTTGTGGTTGCATTTTATCAAGGCTTAAGCCACTCTGAACTTGTCCTAGGATATCATGCAATTGTTGTCCACTAACATGGTCTTTAGGGAAATTGATGTATGCCCCTTCTGACAATGTCTTTTTAGGAAGGTCTACAGTAAAGTTAATTGCTACCCAACGCTTAACAAGGACAGCAAGGATGAACATACCAAGGATTGAAGCACCTTTAGTAATATCTTGGAGGATACCACCAGACATATCTTTAGTAATTTCTTTACCTGATTTGTAACCTAACTCTTGTGTGTACCATAAGAATGACATACGAATGAGGTTCCAACCAACAAAGAAGATGATTGGTCCGAGGATATTACCAGCAGAGGCAAGTGAAGCACCAAGAGCACCTAAGATAGGACGTACAGTAAACCAGAATACTGGATCACCAATACCAGCAAGAGGTCCCATCATACCGATTTTAACCCCTTGAATTGCTTTGTCTTCGACAGGTGTACCGCTTGCTTTTTCTTCCTCAAGAGCAAGGGTTACACCGATAATTGGAGCAGCAACGTATGGATGTGTGTTAAAGAATTCCATATGGCGCTCAAGCGCAGCAGCACGATCTTCTTTAGTAGTGTAAAGTTTTTTCAATGCTGGGATAAGAGCATAGGCCCACCCCATATTTTGCATACGCTCATAGTTCCAAGAACCTTGAAGGAATTGTGAACGCCACCAAACTTTTTGACGATCTGATTTTGATAATTTAATTTGTTCAGTCATTGTTTAGCTCCTTTCTAGTAGTCCTCTAAGATATCGCCGATAGGATCGTTAGAACCTGCGTTAGAAGTACCTTTGCTTCCACCCATTTTTGATAAACTGATGTAGATGAGGGCGATAGCAACACCAATAGTACCCATTGCAATAAGAGTTAACTGGTTCAAAGCTGCTAGAGCAAATCCAAGAGCAAAGAAAGGCCAAACTTCGCGAGTAGCCATCATATTGATAACCATAGCGTAACCAACGGCAACAACCATGGCACCACCAACTTGCATACCACCATTTAACCAATCAGGCATTGCTTCAAGAATACTTTGTACTGAAGAAGATGGAATAGCTAAAAGAAGCGCAGCTGGGAATGCAATACGTAATCCTTGGAGAAGGAGGGCGATAAAGTGAAAACGTTCAATTGCTGCGAAGTTTCCTTCAGAAGCAGCTTTGTCACCAGCGTGAACAAGTGCAGTTGAGATTGTACGAACAATCATTGTAAGGAAAAGTCCAGCAATAGCTAGAGGTACAGCAGTAGAGAAGGCAAAGTTGATACCTTTTTGAGTGAAGTCACCACTTTTAACCAAAATAATAGCAGCAGCAACAGAGGCAAGTGCAGCGTCTGGTGCTACGGCAGCTCCGATATTTGCCCAAGCAAGAGCAATCATTTGGAGACTACCACCAAGAATAATACCCGCTTCGAGGTGACCAGTTACAAGACCGATTAAAGTACAAGCAACAAGAGGTTGATGGATTTGGAATTGGTCGAGGATACCTTCAAGACCAGCAAAGAAGGCAACGATAACGACCAAAATCATTGAGATAATTGAAATATCCGCCATTTTGATATCCTTTCGTTTTCAGAGATAATAAGTTATTTTACGTTTGCTTTGTTGATTAAATCAAACAAATTCTTTTTAGCGTCATTTGGTACTTTACGTACATCAAATGATACACCTAAGTCACGTAATTTTTCAAAGGCAGCAACATCGTCTTTATCCATTGAAAGAACGTTGTTTACCATTGTTTTACCAGTTGAGTGAGCCATTGAACCAACGTTCAATTCAGGGATTTCCACACCACCTTCAATTGCACGGAGTGCATCTTGTACAGTTTCAAATAAGATCAAGGCACGTGTGTTTCCGAAACGTGGGTCTTTAGCTACTTCAATTAATTTACTAATTGGGACAACGTTTGCTTTGACTCCTCCAGGAGCAGCTTGCTTAATCAATTGTTTACGAAGTTCATCTTTAGAAACTTCATCAGAAGCAACGATAATACGGTTTGCTTTTGATGCTGGAGTCCATGCAGTTGCAACTTGACCATGTAAAAGACGTGTGTCAATACGAGCAAGATTAATTTTAAGCTTGCCATCTCCAATAACAGTTCCTTCAGGGATAGATCCACTTTGTTTAACTTCCGCAGGAACATCTGCAGGAACACCTGCTACAGGAGTAGCTTCTACAACAGGATTAAGTTCTTCTGGAAGGGCTTTGATACCTTCCTTAGACTCTTTAATAATATTTGCGGCAACTTGTTCAACACCTGCATTAGCGTCCATCATACGCTCAGTATAGGCTTGGATAAGCATTGGCAAATTGAGACCAGTGATGATAGCCATTTTACGTTCAGGATTTTCTCCCATAACACGGCTTGCTTGGTTAAATGGTGACCCACTCCAAAGGTCAGCTAACACAAGCACCTCATCATCAGCATCAAATTGTGCGATAGCATTGTTGAAGTGTCCATACAAATCATCTGGTCCTTCATTTGGCATGAAAGTTACAACTTGAACTTTTTCTTGTTCACCAAAGATCATTGAACCTGATTGATGAATACCTTCAGCAAATTTACCATGGCTGGCAATAATAATACCGATACCCATTCTTGTTCTTCCTCCTTAAAAAATTTTTTCGTTGACATAAAGAAGAATAATCTCCTTCCAATCGTAAAATTGGCCATTCTTTTTCATTTCAACGAAATTATAGAACAGATATATTTTAAAACGTTTTCAGAAAAAAATCAATACTATTTCTAATAAAATTTAAAAAAAAGATATTTTTTTCACAAATACCTTTTATAATAGGGGAAGAGAGTGGTAACTTTTTTTGTTAATAATATAGTAGAAAACCTAAAAAACGATTTCTATTAGAATTCTGTTTCAATAGAGATCATTTTGGAAAATACTACAATAATAATTTTTCTAGAGTTTTAGCAACACCATCTTCTTCGTTTGTCCATTGGATTTGTTGGTCGGCATATGGAAGTAGAGTTGGATTAGCATTTTTCATAGCATATCCTGTATGTGCAAAGGCCAGCATCTCGGTGTCATTGTGTTCATCTCCAAAGGCAATCAAATTTTCTTGTGAAAAATTGAGTGATTTTAATAAATGTTTGAGAGCATAAGCTTTGTTAACACCTTTAGGTGAAAATTCGAGTATATTCAATGGACCACCCCAAGAATCTACTTCTAGTTCGTGATTAAAATGTTGTCGTAACTCTTTAGCTAACTCATACTTATCTTTATGACGTGTTTGCATCAATAGAGCATTTGGATTGCGTGTGATTTTAGTAACATCTAATGCCATTTTATCAGTAATTTCATTGACACCGAATAATTGTGGGTTAATTTTATCACGATTATCCATAGTAATGTAAAAATTTTTACGGTATTCGCTAGCAATAAAATCGGCTTGGATAGCATCTGATAAATTTAAGGTTTCAAGGAGTAATTTTTTATCAATCGTTGCACTACGCTCAAACGCCCACTTTTTTTCGGGGATATGAGTTAAAGCACCATTAAAATTTATCATTGGTGTTTTTAAATCTAGGCGTAAATAATGAGCGAGTGCCATACGGTATGGGCGTCCGGTTGTAATAATTACTTTGTGTCCTTGAGCTTGAACTTTTCGAAGTGTATCAGCGGTGTAGTCAGAAATAGTGTTATTATTATGTAATAGAGTACCGTCTAAATCTACGGCGATAATTTTCTTTGTCATGCTGACATTATATCAAAAATAGATTTCAATAAAAAGAGACAGTAGAAATATGATATAATAACTGTGGAAATATGGAAGTTGGTGGATTATGAAAAAGTTAATTTGGAGTCATCTTTTTGCCATAGTCAGTATTTTAGGGATATGGTATTATCATGTAAAAATTGATCATTTGATGGTAATTCTATTGGCATCAGTCTTGTCGTTAGAGATGGGATTCATTGCTTATTATAGTCGTAATATTTTTATTCGTCTTTTAGCAAGTTTAGGTCTTTTATTTTTTTACCCACAGAGTTTAGGGATTTTTCTTAGTTTGGTGAGCTTAGAGTGGTCAACAAAAGACATTTGGCAGTCTAATCACTTTATGCAATATATGGCATACCTTCTTGCAATTCTTTTTATTATCTCTTCAGCTTTACTAAGCTTGAAGCTATTGGTAAATGCATATGATATTAGTAAAAGGTATCAATTAGCAACTGTTATACCTGTAATGCTTTTTAGTAGTTTTGCCTTTTGCTTAGAAAAATCAGGATCATTAGGTTTAGAAGGAATCATTTTAAATCCGTCAGCATTTTTTAATGGAATACAGACTAATATGGCTAACCTTGATTTTAAAGCCTTGTCTTGCCTTTTTTTAGTACAATTATTACTTTGGGGAATATTAATGGAAGACTAACCACAACAGGGTTAGTCTTTTAGGTTTGAAGTTTATTTAACCTTAATTTAATAATATGTTGTATAATGAGATATTAATTGGAGGTTAGAATGAAAGTAAAACTATTTGCGATACATCTATTTTTTATTGTTATTTCTTTTGGGATTAAATATTATCATTTGCAGGGACCAAATTTGATTTGGAATATGACTCTAGCCCTAATAGCGTTAGATTTTGCATACCTTACTAGTTTATTTAAGAAAAAAATTCTTATCGGTCTTTTTGCACTTGCTTGGTTTTTTTTCTATCCTAATACCTTTTATATGTTGACGGATATCATTCATATGCATTTTGTCGGAGACGTTCTTTATAATAAGACAAATTTAATACTTTATATCTTGTATGTATCTAGTATCTTGTTTGGTTTTTTATCAGGTATCGAAAGTTTTTCTGTGATTATGCGTAAATTTAGAATTAGCAATATATTTTTAAGATGGGGAATTATTGGAATTGTATCATTTGTTTCAAGTTTTGGTATTCATATTGGTCGTTATGCCCGTCTAAATTCATGGGATATCTTAACGAAGCCACAAGTGGTAATTAACGAACTTTTAGCGGTTCCGAGTAGGGATTCATTCCACTTTATTTTAGGATTTACATTTTTACAGGTATTGTGTCTTATTTTTATGGATTATTCTGCAGGGAAAAAGCTTGAAAAGTGAATTATTTTTTGTTAATATATATTAGTCGTTCGTAAATATAAGAACGATTAATTTTTTTAAAAGTGTAAAATAGCAAAAAATAAAGGAGAATCCGATTTTAAAATGGAAAAGTTTTTTAAGCTAAAGGAACACGGGACGACAATTCGGACTGAAATCACTGCTGGTCTAACGACTTTCTTTGCAATGTCGTACATTTTGTTTGTAAATCCAGCTATTTTATCTCAGACTGGGATGCCAGCACAAGGAGTTTTCTTAGCGACGATTATTGGTGCCGTTGTAGCTACATCTGTTATGGCTTTCTATGCTAACCTTCCCTATGCACAAGCTCCTGGGATGGGATTAAATGCTTTCTTTACATATACAGTTGTCTTTGCATTGGGATATACATGGCAAGAAGCCTTAGCTATGGTATTTATTTGTGGTTTGATTTCTCTGATTATTACTTTAACGAAAGTTAGAAAGATGATTATTGAGTCTATCCCAACAACTTTAAAATCAGCCATTACAGCAGGAATCGGAACTTTTTTAGCATACGTTGGGATTAAAAATGCTGGTTTTTTGAAATTTTCAATTGATCCTGGGACGTATGATGTTGTTGGAAAGGGTGCTGCGAAAGGATTGGCTACTATTACAGCAAATTCTTCAGCAACGCCAGGGCTAGTGTCGTTTGATAATCCAGCCATTTTATTATCTTTGATTGGTTTAAGCATTACCATCTTCTTTATTGTAAAGGGTATCCGTGGAGGGATTATTCTATCGATATTAACAACGACCCTCTTAGGTATTTTAATGGGAGTGGTTAAGTTAGATGCTATTAATTGGGAAGCAACTAACCTCTCGGCCTCTTTTAGAGATTTGAAGCAAGTATTTGGAGTTGCATTAGGAGAGAAAGGATTAATTTCTTTATTTTCTAATCCTTCACGTCTACCAAGTGTATTAATGGCCATTCTTGCTTTTTCACTGACTGATATTTTTGATACCATTGGAACGCTCATTGGTACCGGAGAAAAAGTTGGTATCTTAGCAACGACTGGTGATAATCATGAATCTAAGAGTTTAGACAAAGCACTCTATTCAGACTTAATTGGGACAACTTTTGGTGCTATTTGTGGAACATCTAACGTTACAACCTATGTTGAGTCAGCAGCAGGAATCGGAGCTGGTGGTCGTACAGGATTGACAGCCTTAGTAGTTGCTGGTTTGTTTGCTATATCTAGTTTTTTTAGTCCACTAGTATCTATCGTTCCGAGTCAAGCTACTGCACCAATATTGGTTATTGTTGGTATTATGATGCTTTCAAATTTAAAAGATATCAAATGGGATGATATGTCAGAAGCTATCCCAGCTTTCTTTACTTCTCTTTTTATGGGGTTTACTTATAGCATTACTTATGGTATTGCAGCTGGTTTCTTGACCTATACACTAGCTAAAGTCATCAAAGGACAAGCAAAAGATATTCATGTGGTACTGTGGATTTTAGATATATTATTTATTCTAAACTTTATCAGCTTGGCTATTTTGTAATATTATAGTTTGATAAATAAGATAAAAGGAAATCAGATTTGTAGCCTGGTTTCCTTTTTTCTTAAGAAAAGTGAAGAAATATATGCTATGGGGCTGTCAGAATCAGCAAACTGTTGGAAGACAGAGATATTTCTGGTATAATATCTCTATGTTTTATACTCAAAATGAAGAAGAGCTTATTGCCCTAGGGCAAAAACTGGGTACTGTTTTAAAGTCAGGAGATATCGTATTATTGACTGGTAATTTAGGTGCAGGCAAAACAACTCTTACAAAAGGTATTGCAAAGGGATTAGACATAAAACAAATGATTAAGAGCCCAACTTACACTATTGTTAGAGAATATGAAGGGCGTGTACCACTTTACCATTTGGATGTTTATCGTATTGGAGATGATCCTGATTCTATTGACTTAGATGACTTCTTGTTTGGTCAAGGAGTAACAGTTATTGAATGGGGAGAGTTGCTTAGTGATAACCTTATCAATAACTACTTAGAAATTGTTATTACGAGGAGCAATCAAGGACGTCAGGTTCAGTTAGAAGCTTATGGGCATCGCGCAAGAGAAATTATTGAGGCGATTCAAGATGTCTAAACAATTTGCTGTTGATTTTATAGAAGCTTCGAGAGAGGAAGCATCTGCGATCCTTGAATTTTTAAATACTGTTACTGAGGAAACAGATTTTATTTTGCATACGGTGAGCAATCAACTATCTTTGTCAGAAATGGAAACGTTTATTGAAAATACCTTAATGACGAAAAATTGCATTTGTTTGATTGCTAAATTAAAAAATAAAGTGATCGGCTTGATAACAATCATTAGTCAGTCTGATATTGAAATTGAACACGTTGGGGATCTTTTTATTGCCGTTCAGAAGGATTATTGGGGATATGGTATTGGTCATATTCTCATGGAAGAAGCAATAGAATGGGCGTCAGATAACGATATTACACGCCGCTTAGAACTATCAGTCCAAGGACGTAATGAACGTGCTATTCACCTCTACCAAAAATTCGGTTTTGAAATAGATGGGCTTCAAACAAGAGGTATTAAAAGAGAAAATGGAGAATTTCTAGACATTTACAGAATGAGTAAGTTGATAGATTAGGAATATACATGAAAATTTGGAAAAAAATAACCTTAATGTTTTCTGCAATTATTTTAACAACAGTAATTGCATTGGGAGTCTATGTTGCCTCAGCTTATAATTTTTCGACTAATGAATTATCTAAGACTTTTAAAGATTTTAAGCTAGCTAAATCAAAAAGTCATGCTATTGAAGAAACAAAGCCGTTTTCAATACTATTAATGGGGGTGGACACAGGTTCAGAGCATCGAAAATCTAAGTGGTCAGGAAATAGCGATTCTATGATCTTAGTCACTATAAATCCTAAAACTAATAAAACAACGATGACAAGCTTAGAACGTGACGTATTGATTAAATTGAGTGGTCCCAAAAATAATGGACAGACTGGAGTAGAAGCAAAGCTAAATGCAGCCTATGCTTCTGGTGGTGCGGAAATGGCATTGATGACTGTTCAAGACTTATTAGATATTAATGTTGATTACTTTATGCAAATTAATATGCAAGGATTAGTTGATTTAGTCAATGCTGTTGGTGGTATAACAGTAACTAATAAATTTGACTTTCCAATATCAATTGCTGCCAATGAACCAGAGTACAAGGCTGTTGTTGAACCAGGGACACATAAAATAAATGGAGAACAAGCACTTGTTTATTCTCGTATGCGCTATGATGATCCAGAGGGAGATTATGGGCGTCAAAAAAGACAACGTGAAGTAATTCAAAAAGTCCTTAAAAAAATATTGGCGTTAAATAGTATTAGTTCATACAAAAAAATTCTTTCCGCAGTAAGTAATAACATGCAAACTAATATTGAGATATCATCAAAAACGATTCCTAATTTGTTAGCTTATAAAGATTCATTGGAACATATTAAATCTTATCAGTTGAAGGGTGAAGACGCTACTTTATCAGATGGTGGCTCTTATCAAATTTTAACTAAGAAACATCTACTTGCAGTTCAAAATAGAATTAAGAAAGAACTGGATAAAAAGCGTAGTAAAACTCTGAAGACAAGCGCGATTCTATATGAAGATTACTATGGTACTACTGCTAGTAATGATTCTTCTACTTATTCATCAACACAAGAGAATAATTATAATACAACACCTTATTCAGAAGCACCACCAAGTTACAGTGGTAATACTACTTATAGTTCTGAGACTAATCAAACAACTCATCAAAATTACTATAATAGTAGCACTCCTGCTAGTAACTATAGCAGTAACACTAACACAGGTCAGGCTGATTCAAGTGGAAGTGTCAATAATCATAACGGGGCTGCAACGCCTAATCCAAACACAGGAACGCAACCAGTACCAGGTCAAACTAATCCATAAAATATAAAAAAGAGCATTATTTGCTCTTTTTATATTTAGAGTAGATATTTTTATACCGTCGGCTTATTCGTCTTTCTCTTGATATTTAGCCATGCGTTGATTAATTTCTTCTAAACGAGGTTGAATATCTTTATTAAACACTTGGAATTTATGATTGAGTTCTTGAGAAATTAATCTGATTTTTCCTTTTTCCTGACTAATAATAGCAAGATCATTTTTGATACGTTCTAATTTTAATTTAGCTGAATCTGTCTCATTTTTTGTATTTTGATAGGAATCCTTGATAGTTTTTCTATTTTTGTAAAGTTCAAGCGCTCCTAAACTAACTAAACCTAGTGCAATTAAACGACCTATTTTCATAATTGAATCTCTTTTCTAATTTCTTTGGCTAATTTTGCAAGTGCCTCAAAGTCGGGTTCATGAGTAGTGTAGTGAATTTTGATACCGTCTGATTCATCAAAGCGGGGAACAAGGTGGACGTGTGCATGAAAAACAGTTTGTCCAGCAATTTCCTCATTGTTGTTAATAATATTCATTCCTTTGGCTTTTGTAGCAGCTTGGACAGCACGCGCCACTTTAGGCAAGCGTTCAAAGGTTATCTGTGCAGTTTTTTCATCCATCTCTAACACATTTCGAACATGTTTTTTAGGAATAAGAAGGGTGTGCCCGGTCGTAGTTTGTGTAATGTCGAGAAAAGCTAATACTTCATCATCTTCATAAACTTTTGATGAAGGGATTTCTCCACTGATGATTTTACAAAAAATACAATTATCCATAACTAATTCCTTTCATGTTGAAAAATTTATTGGGTAGCTATTAAGGAATGGTAAATTTTTATCGTTTGATAGGTCATAAGTCGTACAGGGAAATGAAAGTAGCCCGTATTGATTGTGATATCTATATTTACCATCATACTTATCTTAGCATGACCTAAAGGGTATTGCAATTTTTAATGATGTTTATTATTGAGTAAGTACATTTCTAGAATTTTGGAAGTATCTAAAATAAATTTAAATATAATGATTGACATTTTTATCTAATTAAATGTATAATAAATAATATAAATAAATTAAAAATGATAATTGAGATTTATCATAGAAGGAAAACTATTTTGAAATTAAATAAAATAATATTATCTACTGCAGCTCTTACTGCTCTCTTTTTAGGATATAATAGCGTTACTGCGGATACATATAATAACTATCAGCCACATAGATCAAATAATATGGATTTAACTGAGGAATATAACTATAATAACCAGATAGAACTTCAGGAGCGTATAAAAAAACTAAATATACCTTTTAAAGAAAAACTTGCCTTACTTAGAAAGGTTAAATCAAGACAAGATTCTTATGTATTAGACACATTAAGAAAAGAAGTTGAAAATAAAAACAGTGAGTATTCAGAACTAGAGCAAGAATATCAAAGAATTTCAGCTCTTATTGATGCTAAGTTTCCGCAAGGGAAATCTAGTTTAGCAGAAAAATTACATAAAGAACTAATTTGGGACTTGGATGGTGTTAAATATGATGAGGGTATTTCTAAGAGAACTGCTCTAAAAAAATTAGAAGGTAAAATCAACGAATATACTAAAAAATACAGTTATTTATTCTGATAATTGAGTTTGATAGTTTTATAGCCTAATATTCTGATTACTTTGCATTTATTATATTGATACTAAAAAGACACCTTTTTGAGGTGTCTTTTTTTGTCCGATGAGTGATGGAGGTGCTTTTTGTAAACATAATGGGAGCATGGGGTAGCTTGGCATTTCATTAGATGTAAAAGCGGACAAAATAGGTTTAAAGTTATTTTCAAAACTATAAGGGAATTCTAAAGTACAATTATCCATAAGAATAGACCTTCCCTTTCTTATTTTGTTATAATAGTTAATAAAGTATATCAAAGATAGAGAGAATGACAATGTTAAAAATTGAAAATGTTACAGGGGGGTATGTTAATATCCCAGTTTTAAAAAATATTTCTTTTGAAGTAAATGATGGAGAGTTAGTTGGATTAATTGGGCTTAATGGTGCAGGAAAATCAACCACTATTAACGAGATTATTGGTATTTTGAGACCCTATCAAGGAGATATTACAATTGATGGTATTAGTCTTGAAGCCGACCAAGAACTTTATAGAAAGAAAATAGGCTTTATTCCTGAGACACCAAGTCTCTATGAGGAGCTAACTCTCAGGGAACATTTAGAAACGGTAGCTATGGCGTATGATATTGCCACCGATGAAGTTATGGCACGTGCGCAAAAACTATTAGAGATGTTTCGTCTAACAGATAAATTAGACTGGTTTCCAATGCATTTTTCAAAGGGAATGAAACAAAAGGTTATGATTATTTGTGCTTTTGTTGTATCTCCAAGTTTATTTATTGTTGATGAACCATTTTTAGGTTTGGATCCACTAGCTATTTCAGATTTGATTAATCTTCTAGCAGAAGAAAAAGCTAAAGGGAAATCTATTTTGATGTCAACACACGTATTAGATTCTGCCGAAAAAATGTGTGATCGTTTTGTTATTTTACATAAAGGAGAAATACGGGCAGTTGGAACCCTAGAGGAATTACGGGCTATTTTTGGAGACAGTAATGCTAATTTAAATGACATCTACATAGCTCTGACAAAAGAGGTGTGATATGAAAAAGTTATTTAATAAACGTCGAAGTCTCTTTTTAACTCAAAATAGTAAATATTTGAGATACGTCTTTAACGATCATTTTGTATTAGTATTAATGTTTTTGTCAGGTTTTTTGTTATATCAGTATAGCCAGTTACTAAAAGACTTTCCAAAAACACATTGGCCAATTATCGTGATTGTGTCAATCATTATCTTAATGTTACTAGCGATGGGGGGAATAGCCAGCTATTTAGAACCGGCTGATAAACAATTTTTACTTATAAAAGAAGAAGCAATAAAGGAAATTATAAATTCTGCTAAAAAACGGACTTATATCTTTTGGTTGGTTATTCAAACCTTATTTTTAGTATTAATATCACCAATTTTGATAAAGTTAGGCTTGTCAGTTTTTATGATTACATTGTTAATTTTTGGTCTAGGAATAATCAAATGGTTGGTAATAACTTACAAGGTAAAGGTCTTTTATAACAATCAAAATTTGAACTGGGATGCAGCTATAAATCATGAGCAGGAAAGAAAACAGAGTATATTAAAATTTTTCTCTTTGTTTACAAATGTTAAAGGAATTTCGACAAGTGTAAAACGTCGTTCATTTTTAGATGGTATTTTAAAACTTATTTCTAAAACGCCATCGCGTTTATGGACTAACTTATTTGTGAGGGCATTTCTAAGAAGCTCAGATTATCTTGGTTTAACAATAAGGTTGGTAACTTTAAATATCTTATCAGTCATCTTTGTTAACGAAACCTACCTCGCCCTTGCTCTGGCATTTGTATTTAACTACTTATTATTGTTCCAACTATTAGCTTTAGGTCACCATTTTGATTATCAATACATGAATCAGCTCTATCCAGTTAGATTAAATGCTAAAGCAAGTCAGCTAAAAGGTTTTCTCAGAGTATTATCATATGCTGTGACAGTAATTGATAGCATACTTATAAGAGAATTGAAACCTGTTATATTATTGATAGTTTTGATGTTAATTGTGACGGAATATTACATCCCTTACAAAATAAAGAAGATGATTGACTAAAGCCTATAAAACAAGTAAAATAAGAGGAAACGACTAAATGAAAAGGAGGGACTGCTGGTGACAATATCAAATCAAGAATTGACGCTTACTCCCTTAAGAGGAAAAAGTGGCAAAGCCTATATTGGTACTTATCCAAATGGTGAACGTGTCTTTGTCAAATATAATACGACACCTATTTTGCCAGCCTTAGCTAAGGAACAGATTGCGCCACAACTACTGTGGGCACGCCGTACAAGTAATGGCGATATGATGAGTGCTCAAGAATGGTTAGATGGTCGAACATTGACTAAAGAAGATATGGGTAGTAAACAGATTATTCATATTTTATTGCGCCTGCACAAGTCTCGTCCCTTAGTAAATCAGCTGTTACAATTAGGGTATAAAATTGAAAACCCTTATGATTTGTTGATGGATTGGGAAAAACAAACTCCTATTCAAATCCGGGAAAACACTTATTTGCAATCTATTGTGACTGAGTTAAAGCGTAGTTTACCTGAGTTTCGAACAGAGGTTGCAACAATCGTTCACGGAGATATCAAACATAGCAACTGGGTTATTACAACAAGTGGTTTAATTTATTTGGTTGATTGGGATTCTGTTCGTTTAACAGATCGCATGTATGACGTTGCATATATTTTAAGTCATTATATTCCACAAAAACACTGGAAAGATTGGCTGTCTTACTACGGTTATAAAGATAATGAGAAAGTCTGGAGCAAAATTATCTGGTATGGGCAATTTTCATATTTATCACAGATAATCAAATGTTTTGATAAACGAGATATGGAGCATGTCAATCAAGAAATTTATGAATTACGAAAGTTTAGAGAGTTAATTAAAAAGCATAATGCGAGTTAGAAAACGTAAGGGTGCAGAGGAACACTTAGAAAATAATCCTCACTATGTTATTTCAAATCCAGAAGAAGCCAAAGGGCGTTGGCATGAGATTTTTGGAAATAATAACCCCATTCACATAGAAGTTGGTTCCGGAAAAGGGGCTTTTATCACTGGTATGGCAGAGCAAAATCCAGATATCAATTATATTGGAATTGATATTCAATTGTCAGTGCTTTCCTATGCTTTGGATAAAGTTCTAGATAGCGGTGCTAAGAATATCAAATTACTATTAGTTGATGGTTCTAGTCTATCAAACTACTTTGATACTGGCGAAGTTGATTTGATGTATCTTAACTTTAGTGATCCATGGCCTAAGAAAAAGCATGAGAAACGTCGATTGACCTATAAGACTTTCTTGGATACCTATAAAGACATACTTCCTGAGCAGGGGGAAATTCATTTTAAAACAGATAATAGAGGTTTATTTGAATATAGCCTTGCTAGCTTTTCTCAATACGGTATGACTTTAAAACAAGTTTGGTTAGATTTACATGCAAGTGATTACCAGCAAAATATCATGACTGAGTACGAACGCAAATTTTCAAATAAAGGACAGGTTATCTATCGTGTAGAAGCACGATTTTAGAATAAGTAAATAGTAAGTGGGTAGTTATTTGCTACTCCTTTATGGAGAGGTCGCATAGTGGCTGAGTGCGCACGCTTGGAAAGCGTGTAGTCCCTAATGGGGGCTCGGGGGTTCGAATCCCCTCCTCTCCTTTAATCTTGTTAATGTATCAGTGTTTATTAAGTGTTCACCTTTTTCACTCGTCAAAAGTCCAAGTTTCGAAAAATTTCTTTTATTTTATCATCGTTTCTCTTTGAGCTTGAAGTATTAGCATAAAGTTTTCTAAGCTCTTACAAAGAACTGAGGACAAAATTTTAATTTTTTGATATAAGATTAGTGTACGGTGATGCTAATTTAAAGTAAATGATTGCAATAATCGTATTTTGTGCTATAATAGTATTAAATAATACAGAAAGGGGCGGAGTTTTACTTCGCCTCTTATGTGTGTGATTCATAGAATTTATAGTCATTATAAGTTCTAAAGCAAGTTAGAAAGAAGAGGTAGCTGTTATCGCAAATCAAACTATTGTTGATATTGTTACTCAAGTCGTAACTCCTGCTATTCAAGCACCGTTTGAATTAGTAGATGTAGAATACGAAAAAATGGGTGGCGACTATGTGCTCAGTATTTTAATTGATAAACCCGGAGGCATTACGGTTGAAGATACAGCACAATTGACAGACGTTGTAAGTCCCTTACTTGACACAATTCAACCAGATCCATTTCCAGAACAGTATATGCTTGAAGTCTCAAGTCCTGGGTTGGAAAGACCACTTAAAACAGCAGAAGCATTATCAAATGCTGTTGGGTCTTATATCAATGTAAGTCTGTATAAATCCATTGATAAAGTTAAAATATTTGAAGGTGACTTATTATCATTTGATGGTGAAACCTTGACAATTGATTATATGGACAAAACACGTCATAAAACTGTAGATATTCCCTATCAGACGGTTGCAAAAGCCCGTCTTGCGGTTAAACTTTAAGAAAGGATGATTCTTGCGAAGCAAGAATGGACACTATGAGCAAAGAAATGCTAGAAGCCTTCCGTATTTTGGAAGAAGAAAAACACATTAATAAAGAAGATATTATTGATGCAGTTACTGAGTCACTAAAATCTGCCTATAAGCGTCGTTATGGTCAATCAGAATCATGCGTTATTGAATTTAACGAGAAGAAAGCAGACTTTACCGTCTATACTGTTCGTGAAGTTGTTGATGAAGTTTTTGATAGCCGTTTGGAAATTAGCCTAAAAGATGCCCTTGCTATTAGCTCAGCGTATGAACTTGGTGATAAGATTCGCTTTGAGGAATCTGTTACAGAATTTGGACGCGTGGCAGCTCAGTCAGCAAAACAAACTATTATGGAAAAAATGCGTCGTCAAATGCGTGAAGTAACCTTCAATGAATACAAACAACACGAAGGTGAAATTATGACTGGTACTGTTGAACGATTTGACCAACGTTTTATTTATGTCAATCTCGGTTCACTTGAGGCGCAATTATCGCATCAAGATCAGATTCCTGGAGAGAGCTTTAAATCTCATGATATGATTGATGTTTATGTCTATAAAGTGGAGAATAATCCTAAAGGAGTCAACGTTTTTGTTAGCCGTAGTCATCCAGAGTTTATCAAACGCATTATGGAGCGAGAAATTCCAGAAGTATTTGATGGAACTGTTGAGATTATGAGCGTCTCTCGTGAGGCTGGAGATCGTACTAAAGTTGCTGTACGCAGTCATAATTCAAACGTTGATGCGATTGGAACAATTGTTGGACGCGGTGGAAGTAACATTAAAAAAGTTATCAGTAATTTCCATCCTAAACGCGTTGATGCTAAAACAGGATTGGAGATCCCGGTTGAAGAAAACATTGATGTTATTCAATGGGTTGAAGATCCAGCGGAATTCATTTACAATGCTATTGCACCAGCCGAAGTTGATATGGTACTTTTTGATGATGAAGATACAAAACGTGCTACTGTAGTTGTTCCAGATAGCAAGTTATCGCTAGCTATTGGTCGCCGAGGACAAAATGTGCGTTTAGCAGCTCATTTGACTGGCTATCGTATTGATATTAAATCTGCAAGTGAATACGAAAAAATGGAAGCGCAAGAACTTCAAACTGAGGAAGTAGCTCAAGAATCTGAAGTTATTTCAGATAAGGCAGAATAATATAAATGAGAGAGGTGTTTTATGGCTAAAACAAAAAAAATACCTTTAAGAAAATCAGTTGTTTCTGGTGAAGTGATCGATAAGCGAGATCTTTTACGAATTGTTAAAAATAAAGAAGGACAGGTTTTTATAGATCCTACCGGAAAGCAAAATGGTCGAGGTGCCTACATAAAATTGGACAATGATGAAGCTATCCTAGCGAAAAAGAAACGAGTGTTTGATCGCAGTTTTTCGATGGAAGTTTCTGATGAATTCTATGATGAACTATTGGCATATGTCGACCATAAGGTCAAAAGAAGAGAGTTAGGCCTTGAATAATTCAGAAAAAGTATTAAATCTCATTGGGTTAGCACAGCGTGCGGGGCGCCTTATTACAGGTGAAGAATTGGTTATTAAAGCAATTCAAAATCAACAAGTATCGCTAATCTTTCTAGCAAATGATGCTGGCCCAAATTTGACGAAAAAAGTAACTGATAAAAGTAATTACTACAAAACAGAAGTCTCCACAGTGTTTTCAACACTGGAATTAAGTGATGCGTTAGGCAAACCAAGAAAAGTGGTTGCTGTCGCAGACGCTGGATTTTCAAAGAAAATGAGGACTCTTATGGCATAACAGAATAGGAGGACATCAATTGTCAAAGAAAAGATTACACGAAATCGCTAAGGAAATTGGAAAAACGAGTAAGGAAGTGGTTGAGCAAGCTCAATCGCTTGGCTTACCTGTAAAAAGTCATGCTTCTAGCGTTGAAGAAAATGATGCTACACGTATTGTTGAGAGTTTTAGCTCTTCTAAAACTAAAGCTCCAACAAATTCTGTTCAAACTAATCAAGGTGTGAAAACAGAATCTAAAACTGTTGAAACCAAACAAGGCTTGTCCGATGATAAACCTTCAACTCAACCTGTAGCTAAACCGAAACCACAAAGTCGTAACTTTAAGGCGGAGCGCGAGGCTCGTGCTAAAGCTGAAGCGGAGAAGCGTCAACATAATGGGGATCACCGTAAGAATAATCGCCATAATGATACACGCTCTGACGACAGACGCCATCAAGGTCAAAAGCGTTCAAATGGTAATCGTAATGATAACCGACAAGGTCAGCAAAATAACCGTAATAAAAATGATGGGCGTTATGCTGATCATAAACAGAAACCCCAAACGCGTCCTCAGCAACCTGCAGGCAATCGCATTGACTTTAAAGCTCGAGCAGCAGCTTTGAAAGCTGAGCAAAATGCTGAATACTCACGTCATAGTGAGCAGCGTTTCCGTGAAGAGCAAGAAGCCAAACGTCAAGCAGCTAAGGAGCAAGAACTAGCTAAAGCAGCAGCGTTAAAAGCGCAAGAAGAAGCTCAAAAAGCTAAGGAAAAACTTGCTTCTAAACCTGTTGCTAAGGTAAAAGAAATTGTCAATAAAGTAGCCGCTACGCCATCACAGACAGCAGATAGTCGTCGTAAAAAACAAACTCGTTCTGATAAGTCTCGTCAATTTTCAAATGAAAATGAAGATGGACAAAAGCAAACAAAAAATAAGAAAAACTGGAATAATCAAAACCAAGTGAGAAATCAAAGAAATAGTAACTGGAATCATAATAAGAAAAATAAAAAAGGTAAGACTAATGGAGCTCCAAAACCAGTAACAGAGCGTAAATTCCATGAATTACCAAAAGAATTTGAATATACTGAGGGCATGACCGTTGCGGAAATTGCAAAACGTATTAAACGCGAACCAGCGGAAATTGTTAAAAAACTCTTTATGATGGGAGTTATGGCAACGCAGAATCAATCATTAGATGGAGACACTATTGAGCTATTGATGGTTGACTACGGGATTGAAGCACATGCTAAGGTTGAAGTTGATGAAGCTGATATTGAACGCTTCTTTGCAGATGAGGATTACCTTAATCCTGATAACTTAACGGAACGTCCGCCTGTTGTTACTATCATGGGACACGTTGATCATGGTAAAACAACTCTTCTTGATACTCTACGTAATTCACGTGTCGCTACTGGCGAAGCTGGTGGAATTACTCAACATATTGGTGCTTATCAGATTGAAGAAGCTGGCAAGAAAATTACTTTCTTGGATACACCAGGGCATGCGGCCTTTACTTCTATGCGTGCGCGTGGTGCATCAGTAACTGATATTACTATCCTTATCGTTGCCGCTGATGATGGTGTTATGCCGCAGACAGTTGAGGCAATTAATCACTCTAAAGCTGCGGGTGTCCCAATTATTGTTGCTATCAACAAAATTGATAAACCTGGTGCAAATCCAGAACGCGTTATCAGTGAATTAGCTGAGCATGGTGTCATCTCTACTGCATGGGGTGGTGAGTCTGAATTTGTTGAAATTTCAGCTAAGTTTGGTAAAAATATTCAAGAATTACTTGAGACAGTTCTTTTAGTTGCTGAAATGGAAGAATTAAAAGCAGATGCAGATGTTCGTGCTATTGGTACTGTTATTGAAGCCCGTCTTGATAAAGGTAAGGGAGCCGTTGCAACGCTTCTTGTCCAACAAGGTACTTTAAATGTACAAGATCCAATCGTTGTTGGTAATACATTTGGACGTGTTCGTGCGATGACTAATGATCTTGGGCGTCGTGTCAAAGTTGCGGGTCCATCTACACCAGTTTCTATTACTGGTTTGAACGAAGCTCCAATGGCTGGTGATCATTTTGCTGTTTATGCAGATGAGAAAGCTGCGCGTGCTGCAGGTGAAGAACGTGCAAAACGTGCTCTCTTAAAACAACGCCAAAACACGCAACGTGTTAGCCTCGAGAACTTATTTGATACCCTTAAAGCTGGTGAAGTTAAGTCAGTTAATGTTATTATCAAAGCTGATGTGCAAGGTTCTGTAGAAGCACTTGCAGCTTCTCTCCTTAAGATTGATGTTGAAGGAGTAAAAGTTAACGTTGTTCACTCAGCAGTTGGTGCTATTAATGAGTCTGATGTAACACTTGCTGAAGCATCAAATGCTGTTATTATAGGATTTAACGTACGCCCTACTCCACAAGCTCGTCAACAAGCAGATGCTGATGATGTCGAAATTCGTCAACATAGCATTATCTATAAAGTTATCGAAGAAGTTGAAGAAGCGATGAAAGGTAAACTTGATCCTGAATACCAAGAAAAAATCCTTGGTGAAGCCATTATTCGTGAGACCTTTAAAGTTTCAAAAGTGGGAACTATTGGTGGATTTATGGTTATCAATGGTAAAGTTACTCGTGATTCAAGTGTTCGTGTTATCCGTGATGGTGTTGTCATTTTTGATGGTAAATTAGCAAGTCTTAAACACTATAAAGATGATGTTAAAGAAGTCGGCAATGCTCAAGAAGGTGGTCTAATGATTGAGAATTATAACGATCTCAAAGAAGATGACACTATTGAAGCATACATTATGGAAGAAATTAAACGTAAATAACCCCTATGAGAAACTCAACTTGTATCTTTAGTTGGTAGGGAAATACAAAATTATGGCTAGGCTCGTCCTAGCTTTCAAGTTATGAGCACAATGAAGAAAGGATTAATTATGGCTAATCATCGTATTGATCGCGTTGGAATGGAAATTAAACGTGAAGTCAATGAGATTTTGCGTCTCCGAGTTAATGATCCACGTGTACAAGATGTCACAATTACTGATGTTCAGATGTTGGGTGACCTTTCAATGGCTAAAGTATTTTATACTATTCATTCGACACTTGCTTCTGATAATCAAAAAGCACAAATTGGTTTAGAAAAAGCAACTGGTACTATTAAGCGTGAACTTGGCAAAAACCTTACTATGTATAAAATACCAGATTTACAATTTGTTAAAGATGAATCTATTGAATACGGAAATAAGATTGATGAAATGTTGCGCAATCTAGATAAAAAAGATTAGAATCAAGATTAAGAATAATAAAAAATAAACCATGTCAAAATCATGGTTTATTTTTTATAGCTTTAGAGTTGAGATAGCTAGTATTAAGGAGTTTTATTGATGATATCAATCATTTGATACTGTGCTGTTTTAGCTTCTTCAATAGGGTAAATTGGATAAACATGATTCATTCCCTCTTGTGCAATATAGTTAACGGGGTGATTAGCTGCTTGGAGTTGTGCAGCATAATCGCGAATATCTGGGAAGAATATTTCTCGTGTTCCAGTAAATAACGTAATAGGAGCGAGTTTAGTAGCAGGGGCATTTTTAGGACTAACATATGTATGGTTAGTATTATTAGAACCATTTGCCCAAATTTCACCTACACGTGCGAGACCCCAAGCAGATAGGATAGGATCAGTATCTTCGTATTTGGGAATTTCTGGATGTTTCATTGTCACATCTAGCCATGGAGATAAGAGGATAATATTTTTAGGTTGAGGAATAGCCTCTTGCCCTGATTGGTGAGACAATGCATGCGCTAATCCTAGTGCTAATCCTCCGCCAGCTGAATCACCCATCAAAGTGAGATTAGCGTTTTTTTCATGAAAGTGTCTATAAAGGTTAACCAATCTAGGGATAGCATAATCATAGGTATAACGAGGAGTTTTTGGATAAATTGGTAAAATAATTTTTGCATCAAGACTAGTTGAGAGCGTCTTAAGCATGCTGATATGGTAAGGCGTTGGATTATTTAAGTAAGAGCCACCAGCTAAATAGAAAATGGTCTTTTGATTAGCTTTACCGTTGTCATTCCAAGAATAGACTTGCATATCAAAAAGTCTCTCTTGAACAAGCCCTCCATTAACAGAGTTTGGGTCTAAGTAATAACCCTTATCAGATTGTTCACGGCTAGCATTTAAGTACTTTTGAAATGAGCTTTCATCTTGAACTTTATAATAACTTTTATCGCGCTTTAGCCAAAAGTATTGTTCGATAAACCAACTTTTCCATGAACGCCCACTTGCTTTTGCATGTGGTGTACAGGCGATGGATAAAATGGTGATAATACTAAATAGTAGCAATAGTTTTTTGAAGGACGGTTTCAAGGTATTCTCCTTAATATAATGTTATTTTTTGTGTAATATTATTATAATAAAACCAACATCTTTGTCAATAGAATAAAGAAAGATGAGAAATGTTTTTCGGTTTACAAATGTAGATTTATTTGCTAAAATTGGTTTACAAACGTAAATCGAAAGAGGTGAGAAAATGACTATTTCAAGCGCAGAATGGGAAATTATGAGAGTGGTTTGGGCACAGCAGAATACAACCAGTAATGAGATACTAGCAGTTTTACTAGAGAAGTATGATTGGACTCCTTCAACTGTCAAAACCTTATTAAGAAGGCTCTTAGATAAAGGCTACGTGAGCAGAGAAAAAATGGGAAAAGGATTTAGCTATTCTCCTTTAATTGATGAAGATTTAGCTATGATGTCAGAGGTAGATAGTGTATTTCAAAAAGTTTGCCAGACCAAACATGTTGCTATTGTTAGACACTTATTGGAAAGTATACCAATGACAGAGAAGGATCGATTAAATTTGCAATCATCACTAGAAGCTAAGAAAGGCAAAACACTTGAACGTGTAGCTTGTAATTGCATTCCTGGTCAGTGTCAATGCCATTAGAAAGGAGAAAATATGGCTAATAGAAAAGAAACATTTTTGATTGATGGGATGACTTGTGCATCTTGTGCTTTAACGATAGAAAAAGCTGTCAACAAGTTAGACCATGTGGATAGTGCAGTAGTAAATTTAGCAACAGAGAAAATGACAGTTACGTTTGATGATACAACCTTATCGCCAAATGTGATTGAAGAGTGTGTTTCTGAGAGTGGATACGAAGCATCGCTTTTCAAAGAGGAAACTTCTAAAAGCCAATCTGAACGGCACCAATTAGCCATTGAAAAGATGTGGCATCGCTTTTGGATGTCAGCAGTTGCAACTATACCTCTTCTCTATATTTCCATGGGACCAATGATTAACTTATGGTTACCATCATTTTTGATGCCAGATAAGGGACCTCTAAACTATGGTATGATACAATTATTGTTAACACTACCGGTGATGTATTTTGGGCGTATCTTTTACCAAAATGGTTTTAAAGCACTTTTTAAAAGGCATCCCAATATGGATTCATTAGTTGCTATAGCCACAACAGCGGCTTTCATTTATAGCTTATATGGATTGTACGAAATATTACAGGGTGACATACACTACGCTCACCAGCTTTATTTCGAATCTGTTGCAGTTATTTTAACACTTATTACTCTAGGAAAATATTTTGAAATATTATCCAAAGGGCGTACTTCGGCCTCGATTGAAAAATTATTAACTTTATCAGCAAAAGAAGCAAGAGTTATCAAAGATGGTGAAGACTATATGGTTCCTTTGGATAAAGTTAAAATAGGTGAAACAATTCTTGTCAAACCTGGAGAAAAAATTCCTCTTGATGGCCATGTTGTAGCAGGAGAATCAAGTATTGATGAATCCATGTTAACAGGTGAAAGTATTCCAGTTGAAAAAAAGGTTGGTAGTAAGGTTTACGGTGCCAGCATTAATGGGCAAGGTAGCTTAACGATTTTCGTTGAAAAAGAAGCTGGCGGTTCCCTTCTATCACAAATTATTAACTTAGTAGAAGCTGCACAGACAAGTAAGGCTCCAATTGCTAACTTAGCAGACAAAGTATCAGGAGTCTTTGTCCCTTTTGTTATTGTCATTGCAATTTTATCAGGCTTGAGTTGGTACTTAATTCTGGGGCAAAGTTTTGCCTTCTCTCTGAAGATTATGATTGCAGTCTTAGTGATTGCTTGTCCATGTGCTTTAGGGTTGGCAACTCCTACAGCTATTATGGTGGCTAGTGGTAAAGCAGCTGAGAATGGTATTTTATTTAAAGGTGGTGAAGTGTTGGAAAAGGCTCACCACATTGATACAATAGTTTTTGATAAAACAGGAACCTTGACCAAAGGGAAACCAGAAGTAGTTGCTATCAAAACATATGGGGGAGATAAAGAGGAGTTTTTAGGTCAGGTAGCATCAGTAGAAAAACTTTCAAATCATCCACTTAGCCAAACAATTGTTAATAAAGCAAAAGAGAAAGAACTTCCCTTAAGGGAAGTCATGGCTTTTAAAAATATTTTGGGTTACGGTTTGAGTGCAACTATTAATGGTAAAACTATGCTTGTAGGTAATGCTAACTTAATGACTAAGAACGATGTTAATTTAGATTTAGCAAAGGCTGATATAGAAATAGCTCAAGAAGAAGCACAAACTGTGGTTTACGTTTCCGAAAATGGAGTGTTGAGCGGTTTAATAACTTTAACGGACCAGCTAAAGACAGATAGCCAAGAAACAGTTAAGCAGTTACAAAGATTAGGATTTAATTTAGTTTTACTTACTGGTGATAATAAGGCTAGTGCAGATGCCATAGCACAAAAATTGGGTATCACGACAGTTGTTTCAGAAGTTTTACCTGATCAGAAAGCAAACGTTATTTTAGAACTTAAAGAAAAAGGCGGACAGATTGCGATGGTTGGTGATGGCATCAATGATGCTCCTGCGCTAGCTAGCAGTGATGTAGGTATCTCTATGAGTTCTGGAACAGATATTGCTATTGAATCAGCAGATATCGTGTTGATGAAACCTGAGTTAACAGATCTCTTAAAAGCAATGACTATCAGTAAACAAACGATTCAAATTATTAAGGAAAATTTATTTTGGGCTTTCTTTTATAACGTTTTAGCGATTCCAGTGGCAATGGGTGTTTTACATCTTTTTGGTGGTCCCTTACTCAATCCTATGTTGGCAGGCTTAGCTATGGCGTTTAGTTCAGTTTCAGTAGTTTTAAACGCACTTCGCTTAAAAGTCTTAAAATAATAAAGATAATAAGACTGAATTTTTATGAAGGGAGAAGAATATGAAACATACCTATCGAGTTAGTGGCATGAAATGTGATGGTTGTGCCAAAACAGTTTCTGATAAGTTATCAAGTGTGATTGGTGTTGACGAGGTTAATGTTGATTTGACTAAAAATCAAGTTGTCGTAAGTGGAAAAACATTCAAATGGCTTTTAAAACGTTCTTTAAAAGACACAAAGTATTCACTAGAAGAGGAAATAAATTAATAATTAAAGAAGTGGTTACAGCTTTTAATTTCTTAATTTGAGCAGTTTCTCACTTCTTTTTTATTCTAAAAATGATAAACTAGAATAGAATTAGTTGTGAGGAGTGCAGATGTCAATTGATATTTGGAACATTTTAAGTTTGGTTGGAACCGTAGCTTTTGCAAGTTCGGGAGCTATTGTGGCGATTGAGGAAGAATTTGATATTCTAGGGCTTTTTATCTTAGGTTTTGTAACGGCATTTGGTGGTGGAGCTATTAGAAATGTACTAATTGGCTTGCCTATTGAAACACTTTGGAGTCAAGGAATTGCTTTTTATGCAGCAGCAGCAGCTATTTTATTTATTATGATTTTCCCTAATTTGTTGAGTGGTAAGGGACGGGATGCCGAAGTTGTATCAGATGCTATTGGGTTAGCAGCGTTTAGTGTTCAAGGAGCACTATATGCGACTCAATCTCATCAACCTCTTAGTGCTGTCATTGTCGCAGCAGTACTAACTGGTGCAGGTGGTGGTATTGTCAGAGATGTTCTGGCTGGCCGAAAACCTGGAGTACTAAGAAGTGAAATATATGCAGGTTGGTCAATATTAGTGGGGATCATTTTATATTTTAAAATTGCTAAAACAACAACTGACTATTATTTGTTAGTGTTAGTTGTAACTAGCCTAAGGATGTTGGGTTATAAGAAACAATGGCACTTGCCAGTTGTCAGACCACGTAAGAAATGATAGAGGAGAAAAAGATGATAAAATTAATTGCTATTGATATGGATGGAACGCTTTTAAATGATGAAAAGAAAATTCCAAAGGAAAATATCCAAGCTATTAAAGAAGCAACTCAAGCAGGTATTAAAATTGTACTGTGTACTGGGCGACCGATGTCAGGTATACTTCCTTATTTTAATGAACTAGGTTTAACAAAAGAGGAGTATATTATCATGAATAATGGTTGTAGCACTTATAGCACGAAAGATTGGCAATTGATTGATTCTGCAACTTTAACACATGATGAACTCATCTTTCTTGAGGAGGTTGTTAAAGAATTTCCCAACGTTTGTTTAACATTAACAGCTGAAAATACATTTTACGCTGTTGGAGAGGAAGTTCCTGAAATTGTTGCTTATGATGCTGATTTAGTTTTTACAAAAGCAAAGTCAACAAGTTTAGATGCTCTTCGCAATCAAGAAGAAATTGTCTTTCAAGCAATGTACATGGGATTAGATGCAGATGTAACTGCTTTTCAAGAAGCTGTTGAAGAAGCCTTAATCTCGAAATTTAGTGGAGTTCGAAGCCAAGACTATATTTATGAGATTATGCCTCAAGGAGTAACAAAAGCAAGAGGCTTAAAATCCTTGATAGCAAAATTAGGACTGGATATTAATCAAGTTATGGCCATCGGTGATGCTCCTAACGATATTGAATTATTAGATTTAGTTCCCAATAGCGTTGCTATGGGGAATGCATCAGATGAGATTAAATCTAGATGTAAATATATAACGGTGGATAATAACAAAGCAGGGGTTGCTAAAGCTATTTATGACTATGCTTTACGTTAAAATAGATATAGAATAATAAAGGGAACTTTAAACACTGTTTGTTTAGGGTTCTTTTGTTTAATAAACTAACAAAATTCAGAAGTTTACAGATAGCTTATGCTATAATAGACCTATGACAAACAAGAATAAATTACTTTTAATTGATGGCTCATCTGTAGCCTTTCGTGCTTTTTTTGCTCTTTATAATCAAATTGACCGCTTTAAAAACAATTCTGGACTTCATACTAATGCCATATATGGTTTCCATTTGATGTTGAATCATATTTTAGGTCGTGTCCAGCCTAGTCATATTTTAGTGGCTTTTGATGCCGGAAAAACTACTTTCCGTACGGAAATGTATGCAGATTATAAAGGTGGGCGTGCTAAAACTCCGGATGAATTTCGTGAACAATTTCCTTACATTCGTCAACAATTAGATGTCTTAGGCATCAAACATTATGAATTGGAACATTATGAAGCCGATGATATCATTGGTACTCTTGCAAAACAAGCCGAAGCTAGTAATGAACATTTTGATATAACGGTGGTTTCTGGGGATAAAGATTTAATTCAATTAACAGACACTAACACGGTAGTAGAAATCTCTAAAAAGGGAGTTGCTGAGTTTGAAGAATTCACGCCAGCTTACCTTATGGAAAAAATGGGAATTACGCCGAGTCAATTTATTGATTTAAAAGCTTTGATGGGAGATAAATCAGATAATATTCCTGGGGTTACTAAAATCGGTGAAAAAACTGGCTTGAAGTTGCTATCAGAATATGGTTCCTTAGAAGGGATCTATGAAAATATTGAGGCTATGAAACAGTCTAAGATGAAAGAAAACCTTATCAATGATAAGGAGCAAGCTTTCTTATCAAAGACCCTAGCTACAATCAACATAGCATCACCTATAACAATCGGCTTAGAAGATATCCTTTATAGTGGACCGCAAGATATAAAAGCCTTGTCTCAATTTTATGATGAGATGGATTTTAAACAGTTTAAAGCAGCTCTGGGTGAGGAGACAAGTCAGGAAGATTTTGAGGTTGACTTTACTGAAGTGGAGCAATTAAAAACAGAAATGTTCTCCGATAATGATTTTTATTACTTTGAGATGTTGGGTGATAACTACCATGTAGAAGATTTAATTGGGATAGCTTGGGGAAATAGCGATACAATCTACGCTACTAGTAATGTATCGTTATTGCAAGAAGCTTTATTTAAAAAAGCTTTATCAAAACCTATCAAAACTTATGATTTTAAAAGAAGTAAGGTCCTTTTAAATCGTTTTAATATTGATTTACCAGAGCCAGCCTTTGATACTAGATTGGCCAAGTACCTTTTGTCTACTACTGAGGATAATCTAGTATCAACAATTGCTAGGTTATATACAAATCTGCCACTGGATACTGATGATGCTGTTTATGGGAAAGGTGCTAAACGCGCTATACCAGAAAAAACACGATTTCTTGAGCATCTAGCTAAAAAAGTAAAAGTTTTAGTGGATTCTGAGGCTAATATTATGCAACAGCTTAAAGCTAATGAGCAAGAAGAATTGCTGTTTGAAATGGAGCAACCTTTAGCGAATGTTTTAGCTAAAATGGAAATTCGAGGTATTAAGGTTAAGAAAAATACCTTGAATGAAATGGCCATTGAAAATCAAAAAGTCATCGAAACATTAACACAAGAAATCTATGAATTGGCTGGGCAAGAGTTTAATATTAATTCTCCAAAACAGTTAGGAAAGTTGTTGTTTGAAACGTTAGGTCTTCCTGTAGAAATGACTAAAAAACCAAAAACAGGTTATTCAACTGCAGTAGATGTATTAGAGCGCTTAGCTCCGATTTCTCCTCTTGTAACTAAAATTTTAGAGTACCGTCAAATCACTAAATTGCAATCAACCTATATTATTGGTTTACAAGATTATATTTTAGAAGATGGTAAAATTCATACACGTTATGTTCAAGATTTGACTCAGACAGGTCGTCTTTCAAGTTCTGACCCAAACCTTCAAAATATACCAGTTAGACTAGAGCAAGGACGGCTTATCCGAAAAGCTTTTGTTCCATCAGAAGACAATGCTGTTTTATTGAGTTCAGATTATTCTCAAATAGAATTGCGCGTGTTAGCACATATTTCAAAAGACGAACATTTGATCGCTGCCTTTAAAGAGGGAGCTGATATTCATACTTCAACAGCTATGCGTGTTTTTGGTATCGAAAAACCTGAGAATGTCACTCCCAATGATCGTCGAAATGCTAAGGCTGTTAATTTTGGAATTGTTTATGGTATTTCAGATTTTGGTCTATCGCATAATTTAGGAATACCTCGTAAACTAGCGAAGCAATATATTGACACCTATTTTGAGCGTTATCCTGGAATAAAAAACTATATGGAAACAGTTGTTCGTGAAGCAAAAGATAAGGGTTACGTTGAAACACTTTTCCATCGTCGTCGTTCATTACCAGATATTAATTCTCGTAATTTTAACATTCGCCAATTTGCAGAGCGCACAGCAATCAATTCACCAATCCAAGGAAGTGCAGCTGATATTCTTAAAATTGCAATGATAAATTTAGATAGGGTACTTGATAAAGGTGGTTATAAATCAAAAATGCTGTTGCAAGTTCATGATGAAATTGTACTTGAAGTCCCTAACGAGGAGATAGGAGCAATCAGGGAGTTGGTTACAAAAACAATGGAGTCAGCAATTAGTTTATCGGTACCTTTGATTGCAGATGAGAACGCAGGTGAGACTTGGTATGAAGCGAAGTAGTGGACAACATACGTAAAGGAGTCATTAATATGGTTTATCATTTCCAAAATCCAAGTGATTTTATGTTAAAAAATTATTTAACAAAAGCAAAGACCATCGCAGTTGTAGGACTGTCAGACCGTCAAGAAACTGCAGCTTATCAAGTATCAAAAATAATGCAAGAAGCAGGTTATCAAATTATTCCAGTTAATCCTAAAAATGCAGGACAGAAAATACTTGGGCAAATGACATATGCCTCACTTAAGGATGTCACTGAACATATTGATATTGTTAATATTTTTCGACGTAGCGAGTATTTACCTGATATTGCAAGAGAATTTTTAGAAGTAGACGCTGATATTTTCTGGGCTCAGCTTGGACTTGAAAGTCAAGAAGCAGAGACAATTCTAAAGCAAGCAGGACACAAACAGATTGTCATGAATAAATGTCTGAAAGTTGAATGCCAAAAATTACACTCAGAAACTAACTAATTACCGTGTTTAATAGGCAAATAATATAAATTATGCTATAATAACCATGCTAAATTAAAGTTCGTGCTGGAAAGGAGTCCTATGGACAGTCATTCACATGGTCATAGACCTCTCGATGCTTATGAAAACGTCCTAGAGCATCTCCGTGAAAAACGTATTCGAATTACTGAGACTCGAAAAGCTATTATTTCCTATATGGTTAATAGTCGTGAGCATCCGAGTGCAGAAAAGATTTACAATGATTTATTACCAGAATATCCTAACATGAGCTTGGCAACAGTTTACAATAACCTTAAGGTCCTTGTGGATGAGGGGTTTGTGACAGAGCTAAAACTTTGCAATTATAGTACAACTTATTATGATTTTATGGGGCATCAGCACCTAAACATTGCCTGTGAAGATTGTGGGAAAATCGTTGATTTTGTCGATGTTGACTTATTGGATATTTCTAGAGAAGCACACCAACAAACAGGTTTTGAAGTGACTAGAGTTCAGTTAGTAGCTTATGGTATCTGTCCGGAGTGTCAGAGGAAGCGTAAGGATAAATATAAAAAAGATTGAAACGTAATTGTTCAATCTTTTTTTGTTTATAGACTAAGAGAAAAAGTTTAAGTTTTACTAAGTAATAATTAAGAAATAATTTATAATTGCTTAAAAAATGATTTATTTTTTGTTGGTATACTCTCATTAACAAAAAGAAAGAGGAATCCCTTATGAAAATATCACAATACAATAAATGGTCAATTCGCCGATTGAAAGTTGGAGCTGCATCTGTAATGATTGCTAGTGGAAGCATTGTTGCTTTAGGGCAATCTCATATTGTTTCAGCAGATGAGATGTCCCAACCTAAAACAACCATTACAGCTCCAACAGCTAACACTTCTACAAATGTAGAAAGTAGTACTGATAAGGCATTATCAAAAGTTACTACGATGGAGACAAGTTCAGAAATGCCTAAAATGCAAAATATGGCAAAAGTTGAAAAAACGAGTGACAAACCTATGATGGTGGCTACCTCTGTTAGAAAAATGATGGCAACGCCGACACCTGTAGCGATGACCAAAACGACTAGTGTAGATGAGGTAAAGAAATCAACTGATACTGCTTTTAAACAGACAGTAGACGTTCCGGCTCATTATGTTAATGCAGCAAAAGGGAATGGCCCATTTCTAGCAGGTGTAAATCAAACGATTCCATATGAAGCGTTTGGTGGAGATGGCATGTTAACGCGTTTAATCCTTAAATCTTCTGAAGGAGCAAAATGGTCAGATAATGGTGTTGATAAAAATAGTCCATTATTACCATTGAAAGGCTTAACTAAAGGTAAATATTTCTATCAAGTTTCTTTAAATGGTAATACGACAGGTAAAGAGGGACAAGCTCTCTTAGATCAAATTAAAGCTAATGATAAACATAGCTACCAAGCCACAATTAGAGTTTATGGTGCTAAAGATGGTAAAGTTGATTTAAAAAACATGATTAGCCAAAAAATGGTAACCATTAACATTCCTCACATTACAACTGATATGGAAGTAAAAAATTCTCTAAAGATGGCCTTTAAAGAAAAAGTAGACGTCCCAGCAAAATATGTTAGTGCTGCAAAAGCTAAAGGTCCATTTTTAGCAGGTGTTAACGAAACGATTCCATATGAAGCGTTTGGTGGGGATGGCATGTTAACGCGTTTAATCCTTAAAGCTTCAGAGGGAGCAAAATGGTCAGACAATGGTGTTGATAAAAATAGTCCATTATTACCGTTAAAAGATTTAACTAAGGGTAAATACTTCTACCAAGTCTCTCTTAATGGCAATACAGCCGGTAAAAAAGGCCAAGCTCTCTTAGATCAAATTAAGGCAAATGGAAGCCATACTTATCAAGCAACTATCACTATTTATGGTACGAAAGATGGCAAAGTTGATATGAATACTATTTTAGGACAAAAGACAGTGATGATTCATATTAATGTCGCTAAAAAAGATATGAATAGCACATCAATGATGATGAAAAAAGATAAGATGACAATGCCTATGAAGAAAGAAATGACTTCATCTAAAATAAATACCGGTATGATGATGTCTAACAACAAGATGTCAGCTAATATGCAAATGTCATCACAAGCCAAATCAAATGATAAAGCTGGTAAAAAAATGTCTATGATGTCTAAAAATTTACCTAATACAGGTGAAACAAAGCAACAAAATGTAGGTGTGCTAGGTATGCTTAGTCTAGCCTTTGCGACAGGTCTAACTGCGCTAGGCCTTAAAAAATCTAAACAAAGATAGGGATAGTATTTAATTCAGAACACCAAATTTGTTTAAAATTATTGAGGGTTATCGTGGTAAAATAGTGTTATACTAGAGGTATAGCACTATTTTGACTCATTAGGAGAGTAGAATGACACAAAAATTATTATTAGTTGACGATGAATTTGAAATTATTGATATTAATAGACGTTATCTAGAGCAAGCAGGATATGAAGTGTCAGTAGCTGCGGATGGCATAGAAGCACTCAAAGAGGTAGATGAGAATCGTTTTGACCTAATTATTAGTGATATTATGATGCCTAAAATGGATGGCTATGATTTTATTAGTGAAGTTCTAGTTCGAGAACCCAACCAACCTTTTCTCTTTATAACCGCTAAAGTATCTGAACCAGATAAAATTTACTCTTTGAGTATGGGTGCAGATGACTTTATTTCCAAGCCTTTCAGTCCTAGGGAATTAGTTTTACGTGTTAAAAATATTCTAAGACGTATCTATGGGAATCATCAACAATCTGAAGTGTTGACGATTGGTGATTTGGTTATCGACCAAAAACAACGTTTGGTAATGGTGGACTGCAATACAATTTCCTTAACCAATAAATCATTTGACTTGCTTTGGATATTAGCAAATCATTTGAATCGTGTTTTTCCAAAAACAGAGCTTTATGAACGTGTCTGGGGCGAAGAATTTTTAGATGACACTAATACTTTGAATGTTCATATCCATGCCTTACGCAATGACCTTGCTAAATTTAGTACAGACAATACCCCAACTATCAAAACAGTTTGGGGATTAGGGTATAAATTAGAGGAATAAAATGAAATTAAAATATTATATTGTTATTGGTTACCTTATTTCTATGTTAATAACTGTAGCAGGTGTTTTCTTTGGGCTTAATCATATGCTGATTGAGACTCGAGGTGTTTACTACATCCTTTCAGTTACAATTATTGCCTGTATTGTAGGTGGTATAGTTAATTTGTTCTTATTATCAAGTGTATTTACATCTTTGAAAAAGTTAAAACAAAAAATGAAGGATATTTCTCAAAGATGTTTTGATACAAAAGCACAAATTTGTTCACCACAAGAATTCAAGGATTTAGAGACAGCCTTTAACCAAATGTCTTCGGAGTTAGAGTCAACGTTTAAATCTCTAAACGAGAGTGAACGCGAAAAAACAATGATGATTGCACAACTTTCACATGATATCAAGACTCCAATTACTTCTATACAATCAACAGTAGAAGGTATTTTAGATGGTATTATATCTGAAGAAGAAGTTAACTATTATCTCAATACCATTTCTCGTCAAACAAACCGTCTTAACCATCTGGTTGAAGAATTAAGTTTTATTACATTAGAGACTATGTCAGACACGGCTGAACCTCATAAAGAAGAAACAATTTATCTGGATAAACTACTGATTGATATTTTATCTGAATTTCAATTGGTGTTTGAAAAAGAAAATCGCCAAGTAATGATTGATGTTGCGCCAGATGTTTCGAAATTATCTAGTCAATATGATAAATTATCACGAATTTTATTGAATTTGATTAGCAATGCAGTCAAATATTCTGATCCTGGAAGTCCCTTGACTATCAAGGCCTATTCAAATCGTCAAGATATCGTTATCGATATTATTGACCAAGGCTATGGGATAAAAGATGAAGATCTTGCTTCTATTTTTAATCGTCTTTATCGTGTAGAATCTTCACGAAATATGAAGACAGGAGGACATGGTCTAGGTCTTTATATTGCGCGACAACTTGCACATCAACTGAATGGGGATATTTTGGTCGAAAGTCAGTATCAAAAAGGCAGTAAGTTCTCTTTAGTACTTAAATTACAAAAATAGCTAGGAATTATTCCTAGCTATTTTTTGTAATGTTTCTATAAAAGATTAAGCGCGCAGTAGTTTGGTAAGGAAGGAGATAGATATAGACTAATCCGAAACTGAAGATTGTAAGGAACTGCCAACCAATAAAACTTAAGTCTAAAAGGAAGAGTCTAAGTTTATTACCATTCATTAGTTCTCGACTAGCAACCAGTACTTTAGACGGTCCCTCATAGTTTCCACTTTCTAATTGAGTGTAAAATACTAAAGTTGAGATACTATAGGAGTAATATTGTTGAACGAGTTTTATAACTGCCTTAGTAGTAATTAGGCTACTAACAACTATTAAAACAGGGGCAAGGATAAGGTTACCACTCAAAAGTAGCCTAAAACTTGAAATGATGATTAGTAGACCAAAAGTACTTAGTAGATAAAAGAAAGATAAAATTAGTCCTTTTAGAACAAGTACTGAGAGTAATTTCCAGAAAATATGGCTTGAAAATACATAAGTATTGTCCGAGAATCTAACGTTTAGTTTCTGATTTTTGACGACATCTAACATTACAAAACTGACTGAAATAATAAAAAGTGTGTAAAAGAAATAAACTGGAAGAGGTACAAAAAAATCAAGTAGTGTCATATTATTATATTGATAATAAAATGATATATATAACGTAATAATACTAAGGAGAATCGGGAGTAAAAAAAGTTGATTCTTACCTTGAAGATTGCTTAATATAGTTTTTGCCTCATTTTTAATTTCTGAATTCGTCATATCTCCTCCATACACAAAAGTACAATTCATTTCATTATAACACATTCCTTAAAATGAGCATGACAAGAGTACATTTTTTTGATAAAATCTTAATGGCTAAAAAAGAAATTAATACAAAGTATTACATTTAGATATTGATTAGCACTAAAGCCCATGACTGTTTTTCATGGAAGCAAGGAGAAAACGATGACTGATCATCCAATAAAATATCGATTAATTAAACAGGAAAAACACACAGGAGCCAGACTTGGTGAAATAATCACACCACATGGTACATTTCCGACACCAATGTTTATGCCTGTTGGGACACAAGCAACTGTTAAGACACAATCTCCTGAAGAACTAAAAGAAATGGGTTCAGGAATTATTCTATCAAATACCTACCATTTATGGTTACGTCCAGGTGATGAATTGATTGCTAAAGCTGGAGGTTTACATAAATTCATGAACTGGGATCAGGCTATTCTAACAGACAGTGGAGGCTTTCAGGTTTATTCTTTGGCTGATAGTCGAAACATCACTGAAGAAGGAGTAACCTTTAAAAACCATTTAAATGGTGCGAAAATGTTTTTATCACCAGAAAAAGCTATTTCAATTCAAAATAACCTTGGTTCTGATATTATGATGAGTTTTGATGAGTGTCCACAATTTTACCAGCCTTATGATTATGTAAAAAAATCAATTGAGCGAACAAGCCGTTGGGCAGAACGTGGATTAAATGCCCACCGCCGTCCTCATGATCAAGGACTATTTGGTATTGTTCAAGGGGCAGGGTTTGAGGATTTACGTCGTCAATCAGCACGAGATTTAGTATCGATGGATTTTCCAGGTTATTCAATTGGAGGGCTTGCGGTCGGAGAAACACATGATGAGATGAATGCAGTTCTTGATTTTACTGTTCCAATGCTTCCGAATGATAAGCCTCGTTATTTGATGGGAGTTGGTGCACCAGATAGTTTAATAGACGCCGTTATCCGAGGAGTAGATATGTTTGATTGCGTCTTACCTACTCGTATTGCTCGAAATGGGACATGTATGACAAGTCAAGGTCGCTTAGTTGTTAAGAATGCTAAATTTGCAGAAGATTTTACGCCTCTTGATCCAAATTGCGATTGCTATACTTGTAAAAATTATACACGCGCTTATATTCGTCACTTATTGAAAGCAGATGAAACTTTTGGTATTCGTTTGACTAGTTACCATAATCTTTATTTCCTTGTCAATCTTATGAAAGATGTCAGACAAGCTATTATGGATGATAATCTTCTAGAATTCCGTCAAGATTTTATGGAGCGCTATGGCTATGGCATGAATAACCGTAATTTTTAAAAAAGTTCCTGGTAAAACAGGGCTTTTTTTTGAATTATTTGTTAACCGTTTTTTAAAAAAAGTTGACAATAGAAAAACTTTTGTATAATATGTCATAGGAGGAATCATGATGCAAGAGTACTTTGGTATTGGTCTTGATAGTAGCAGCCGCTGTTACCACTATCATACTAAATTGGATATTGTCGCTTTAAAATGTGCTGTTTGTCAAAAATATTATGCTTGTTATAAATGTCATGATGCACTCGAGGAGCATTGTTTTGCAGCAACAAAATCTGATGAAACGTTTCCTGTCTTATGCGGTTCTTGTCGTCAGATGTTGACATTAAAAGAGTATAAAACTGGTTTTTGTCCTTATTGTCGTATGCTTTTTAATCCAAATTGTCAACGCCATGATTCTATTTATTTTTCGAAGGAGTAATTTTTAATGTTTCACACAAAAAGCCTAATCCAGATGGCTATGATGGCTACTTTATTGGTGGTACTTGGTTTCATTCCTGCTCTACCACTTGGTTTCATTCCGGTCCCTATCGTCTTACAAAACCTAGGGGTTATGATGGCTGGTGTTATTTTGGGCGGAAGAAAAGGGAGTTTATCTATTTTGCTCTTCTTTCTTGTCGGTTTAGTTATTCCTGTATTCTCAGGTTTACGTTCGACTATACCTGTATTGACAGGACCAACAGCTGGTTATGTTATTGCTTGGTTGTTTGTTCCTTTGCTTATCTCATATGGTGTAAAATTAGTAAATAAAAAGAATTTTATAGCTATTTTCCTTATTGTATGGCTAGCAGGGGTCCTTTTTGTAGATGTAGCAGGAGCAGTTTGGCTGGCATCTTATACGAACATCCCATTAGATAAATCACTTCTTCAAAACTTAGTATTTATCCCAGGAGATACAATAAAAGCCATTATAGCTGCTGTTGTTGCTGTTAAATATAAAGATAGTTTTTTCTTGACTGAAAAATAATCAAGATTGCTATATATTAGATGGACTAGTAAATCTAAAAATTTAGATTTACTAGTCTTTTTTGTGCATAAAATCTAAAACAGTTATTCTTAATAAAATTTGGTATAATAGCATTAAATCAGTAAGGAGGGGATTATCATGAAATTAACAACGTTAGGTTGTTGGGGTGGTTATCCTTATAAAGATGGAGGAACCACAAGTTTTCTATTAACTGGAGAAAATAATTTTCACTTATTAATAGATGCGGGAAGTCGTTCAATCAATGAGCTAGAAAAAGAAATAAGCCCGTTGGATTTGGATGCAGTTATCATCAGTCATTATCATCCAGATCATGTAGCAGATTTGGGTGTGTTGTATCATTATCGTTTGCTATACCCTAAAGATAAATGGGAACCCAAAGTATTGCCAGTTTATGGACATAATGAGGATGATTATGAGTTTTCTAAATTGACATTACCTAACGTTGCTCAAGGAATTGCTTATCATACCAATGGAGTTGAGCAAGTTGGTCCCTTCAATATTACGTTTATCAAAACAGTCCACCCAGTCGTCTGCTATGCCATGAGGATTACAGAAAGAGAAACTGGTCAAGTATTAGTCTTTACAGGAGATTCTGGGTATTTTGCTGACCTTGTACCTTTTACAAAAGGCGCAGATTTATTTTTAGCAGACGTTTATCTTTACGAGGGAAATGAAAATCATATTGCACATTTGACTAGTAAAGAAGCAGGTGAGATTGCTTATAACGCTAAAGTTAAGAAATTAGTTTTAACACATGTTCCGCAGTTTCCGGGAGAAGGAATAAACCCCGAAAATCATTTGGAAGAACTTCGACTACAGTCTGAAAAGTATGCAGGTGGCATCTCTGTTGATTTAGCTCAGCCACATAAATCTTGGGACTTAGGAAAACTATAATGCAGAAATTTACCCAAGAAGAAAAAGAATGGTTTATGACAGAAGCTCTAAAGGAGGCAAAATCCTCCTTAGAGAAAGAAGAAATTCCTATAGGTTGTGTCATTGTAAAAGATGGTCATATTATTGGAAGAGGACATAATGCTCGTGAAGAGTTTAATAAAGCTATTTTACATGCTGAAATCATGGCTATTAACAATGCAAATGAGAAGGTAGGGAATTGGCGCTTATTAGATACTACTTTATTTGTTACTGTAGAACCTTGTGTAATGTGTAGTGGAGCTATTGGCTTAGCTAGAATTCCCCACGTTATATATGGCGCTAAGAATACGAAATTTGGAGCAGCGGGAAGTCTCTATGATATTTTAAGTGATAGCCGACTTAATCATAGAGTTGAGGTTGAAACCGGCATTTTAGAAGATCAATGCGCTAAAATAATGCAGGATTTCTTTCGAAAAGGACGACAACGCAAGAAAGAAGCTAAACTAAGTGAAAAAACTAAGATTTGATAGCTTGCAATAAAATATTAGTTTTGTTATAATATCTTTGGAGCAACATTTACTCGTGAAGTGGGTCAGGGGAGGAATCCAGCAGCCCTAAGCGATGCTAAATGTGTGCTCTTTTTATTTCCAAAAGTCAAAGTGTTTTTGGAAATAATTATGAAAGTTTCATAAAAATTGGTAGCGTTTCAAAAAATATGAAAATACAGTTAAAAAACCTTGAAAAAAAACTCACAAAAGAGTAAGATGATAGTGAAACATAATTGTTAGGAGAAATAAAATGACACATATTACATTTGACTATTCAAAAGTCTTGGGTCAATTTGTAGGCGAACACGAGTTAGACTACCTACAACCACAAGTAAGTGCAGCAGATGCTTTCCTTCGTCAAGGGACTGGTCCTGGCTCAGATTTTCTCGGATGGATGGACCTCCCAGAAAACTATGACAAAGAAGAATTTTCTCGCATTCAAAAAGCCGCTGAAAAGATTAAATCAGATAGCGAAGTACTCGTGGTTATTGGTATTGGTGGTTCGTACCTTGGCGCAAAAGCAGCAATTGACTTTTTGAATAATCATTTTGCTAATTTGCAAACCGCAGAAGAACGTAAAGCGCCTCAGATTCTTTATGCTGGAAATTCTATTTCATCTACTTACCTTGCCGATTTAGTTGAATACGTCCAAGATAAAGAATTCTCAGTAAATGTCATTTCAAAATCAGGTACAACAACTGAACCAGCGATTGCTTTCCGTGTATTTAAAGAACTTCTAGTTAAAAAGTACGGTCAAGAAGAAGCTAATAAACGTATCTACGCTACAACTGATAAAGTTAAAGGTGCCGTAAAAGTTGAAGCAGATGCTAACAATTGGGAAACATTTGTAGTTCCTGATAATGTTGGTGGTCGTTTCTCAGTACTGACAGCCGTAGGTCTTCTTCCAATTGCTGCTTCAGGAGCAGATATTACTGCTCTTATGGAAGGCGCAAATGCTGCTCGTAAAGATTTATCTTCAGATAAAATCTCTGAAAACATTGCTTATCAGTACGCTGCAGTTCGTAATGTTCTTTATCGCAAAGGTTATATCACAGAGATTTTAGCTAACTACGAACCATCATTACAATACTTTGGTGAATGGTGGAAACAATTAGCAGGTGAATCAGAAGGTAAAGATCAAAAAGGTATCTATCCTACATCAGCAAACTTCTCAACTGATCTTCACTCACTTGGTCAATTTATTCAAGAAGGTTACCGTAACCTCTTTGAGACAGTTGTTCGCGTTGAGAAACCTCGTAAAAATGTGACTATTCCTGAATTAACCGAAGATTTAGATGGTCTTGGTTATCTTCAAGGAAAAGATGTAGATTTTGTTAATAAAAAAGCAACAGATGGTGTACTCCTTGCTCATACAGATGGTGGGGTTCCAAATATGTTTGTAACGCTTCCTACACAAGACGCTTACACCCTTGGTTACACTATTTACTTCTTTGAGTTAGCAATTGGCCTTTCAGGTTATCTTAACTCAGTAAATCCATTTGATCAACCAGGGGTAGAAGCATATAAACGTAATATGTTTGCTCTTCTAGGTAAACCTGGATTCGAAGAGCTTAGCGCTGAATTGAATGCACGTCTTTAAAAATATCTAACTAAAAAGTTCCTCAAAGAGAGGAACTTTTTAGTTTTGTTGTAGGATAACTAAAAACCCACTAGCACCGGTAGCGATAGTGGGTTGGAAAAAGGGTTGAGAAAAGTTATTAACTTTTCTCAGGAGATTTATGAAAAAGGAAAATAATTTAGGATAATATTTTCCTAACGGCTAGGATAAACCGCTTATTTTAGGATGATACTAGTATACAGTAGAAACCTTAAATAAACCTTAAAAATTCATACTTTATCATTTTATTTTCCCCTATACTATTTTTGTATAAATGGTCAATATTAATGGTATCATAGATATATGGAAAAGAAATTATTAAGAAAAGAAGTTTTGATAACCTTAAAATCTCAACCTCAAGCTTACAAATCAGAAGTTGACTGTAAACTTTTAGAGGCTTTTATAAAAACTAAAGCTTATCAAAATAGTTGTGTAATTGCTACTTACCTATCTTTTGACTACGAATACAATACACAACTTCTTATTAAACAAGCTTTATGTGATGGCAAACGTGTCCTTGTTCCCAAAACTTATCCAAAAGGTAAAATGATTTTTGTGGACTATCAAAAAGATAACTTGAGGACAACACCGTTTGGCTTATTAGAACCTGTTAATGATAGAGCTGTTGAAAAAGCTAGTATAGACTTAATTCATGTGCCCGGACTTATCTTTAACAATAAAGGTTTTCGTATAGGTTATGGTGCAGGTTATTTTGATCGCTATTTGAGTGATTTTGAAGGTGATACTATTAGTACTATTTATAGGTGTCAGAGACAGGATTTTGTAGAAGAGAAGCATGACGTAGCAGTTAAGGAGGTATTATGTCTATGAAGAAGTTCGCTAAAGAGTATCCGACGACAGTACTCTTGGTCAGTCTGACAACCCTTGTTTTTTTATTGATGCAACTAACTTATGGAAGTCAAGCGGAGTCTAGCCAAGTTATTTTTCAATTTGGTGGAATACAAGGTGATTATCTAAAAGCATATCCAACAAATCTATGGAGACTAATAAGTCCTATCTTTGTTCATATTGGTTGGGAACATTTTTTATTAAATGGTTTAGCTCTGTATTTCGTAGGACAAATGGGGGAAAGTATTTGGGGAAGTTTGAGATTTCTAATTCTCTATATTTTATCTGGCTTAATGGGTAATATTTTTACGCTATTTTTTACTCCACATGTGGTGGCAGCAGGAGCCTCAACGTCTTTATTTGGTGTTTTTTCTGCTATAGCAATCGCAGGGTATTTTGGAAAAAATCCTTATTTAAAACAAGTTGGAAAATCATATCAAGTGATGATCTTGTTAAATTTATTTTTTAATATCTTCACACCCGGAGTGAGTTTAGCAGGCCATGTTGGTGGTTTAGTTGGTGGAGTATTGGTGGCTATTTTTTTGACAAAACAAAATGGTTCTTTATTATTTAAAACTTGGCAAAGTATTTTAGCTTTAATGATATTTATTATTGTATCGATCAGCTTAATAGGTCTATCGTTGGTATAATTCTACGGCTATAGCCTCTAAAACCAAACTTTCTCTGGGAAAAATAGAATAAAGTTTGCTAAATGATTTTTTTATGTTATGATAGAAATCTGTTTTTATGTGACTATAACTTATTAGGAGGTTCATTCTCGGTGAACAGAAAAATTATTGGCTTAACTCTACTATCTTTATCTGTACTAACATTAACAGCATGTGGTAATCGTTCAGATAAGTCTGCAAATAAATCAGATATCAAAGTTGCGATGGTAACTAATCAAGGTGGAGTAGACGATAAATCGTTTAATCAATCAGCTTGGGAAGGGCTACAAAAGTGGGGAAAAAAGAAGGGGTTGACAAAAGGTAATGGCTTTGATTATTTCCAGTCATCTAATGAATCAGATCATGCTAATAACCTTGATACGGCAGCCTCTAGTGGTTATAATTTAATTTTTGGTATTGGATTTGGTCTTCATGATACTATTGAAAAAGTATCAGAAAATAATAAAGATGTTAAATACGTTATTGTAGATGATATCATTAAAGGTAAAGAAAATGTAGCTAGTGTTACTTTTGCAGACAATGAAGCTGCTTACTTAGCTGGAGTTGCTGCAGCTAAGACAACTAAGACAAAAACAGTTGGTTTTATCGGAGGGATGGAAGGCGTCGTTGTTAAGCGATTTGAAGCAGGATTTAAGGCTGGAGTAAAATCAATTGATCCGGCTATTAAAGTTGCGGTATCTTATGCAGGCTCATTTACAGATGCAGCTAAAGGTAAAACGATTGCTGCCACACAGTATGCAACAGGTGTTGATGTTATTTACCAGGCTGCTGGTGGTACAGGAGCAGGAATTTTTAGTGAGGCTAAAACTGAAAATGAGACCCGCAAGGAATCTAACAAAGTCTGGGTAATTGGTGTTGACAGAGATCAAAGTCAAGAAGGCAATTATGTTTCAAAAGATGGTAAGAAAGCAAACTTTGTTCTGGCATCTACTATAAAAGAGGTGGGGAAATCTCTCCAATCTGTAGCAGAATTAACAGAGAAAAAACAATATCCAGGAGGGAAAGTAACAGTTTTTGGTCTAAAGGATAGTGGTGTAGATATTAAAGAGCATCAATTGTCTAGTGAGGGATCTGTTGCTGTCAAAAAAGCTAAAGAGGATATTGTTTCAGGGAAAATACAAGTTCCTATGAAATGATAAAAGTGTGGAGGAACAATAAGTTCTTCGTCAAGTACAATAAAAAAGTTTCCTATTTAGGAAACTTTTTTATTGTACTTGACTCATATTTTACTTCTTAGATGTTTTTTCTAGAGATTTTCCTAAATCAATGATATATTTCTTCAAGTCATCTTTAACTTGTGGGTGTTGAAGAGCATAATCAATAGATGTTTTCATAAAACCAAACTTGTCACCAACGTCGTAACGGTCTCCTGTAAATTTTCTAGCAAAAACACGTTGCGTTTTATTTAAAGTATCGATAGCATCGGTTAGTTGAATCTCATTTCCTGCACCAGGTTTTTGAGTTTCTAAAATATTAAAAATTTCTGGAGTTAACAAGTAGCGACCAATGATTGCCAAATTACTTGGAGCCTCTTCGGGAGAAGGTTTTTCAACGAAAGTGTTAACGCTATATAGACCATTAACTCCTTCTCCTTGTGGAGCAATAACACCATAAGCAGAAACATCTTCATGTGGAACTTCCATAACAGCAATTGTTGATGCATGAGTAGCTTCAAAGTCATTAATTAATTGTTTGGTGAGAGGAATAACTTTATTATTGGTAATATCCATTAGATCATCACCTAGCATAACAACAAAAGGTTCATTACCAACGAAGGCTTTTGCTTGTAGCACAGCATCTCCAAGCCCACGAGGATGACTTTGTCGAATAAAATGGAGTCGAATGCCAGTTGTTTCATCAACAAGTTTGAGAAGTTCGTTTTTCCCTTTCTCTTTTAGGTTATATTCTAATTCAAAATTTGAATCAAAGTGGTCTTCTATAGAACGTTTTGATTTACCAGTTACAACTAAAATATCTTCAATTCCAGATTTTAGTGCTTCTTCAACAATAAATTGAATAGTTGGTTTATCAACGATTGGAAGCATTTCTTTAGCTAAAGCTTTAGTAGCAGGTAAAAAACGTGTTCCTAAACCAGCGGCAGGGATAACTGCTTTTCTGACTTTCATATATAGCTCCTTTAAATAGTATTAATATAAACGATATTAGTGCCATTCATTCTCTGAACGAAATTCATTGGACATCATATCTAAAATGCTATCTTTGATATTAGCCCCTTCATATATTGATTTATAAATAGCTTCTGTAATGGGCATGTAAACATTTAAGTTTTGGGCGATTTCGTAAGCAACTTTAGTTGTTGAGATACCTTCAATAACCATCCCCATATTTTTTTCAATATCTTCAAGTTTCTCACCACGTCCTAAAGCATCTCCCGCTCTCCAGTTGCGAGAATGAACAGATGTACCAGTCACAATTAAATCTCCAACTCCGGATAAACCACTGAAAGTGAGAGGGTCGGCCCCTAATTGTACACCAAGACGTGTTATCTCAGCTAAACCACGCGTAATAATAGCTGCTTTAGCATTATCACCATAACCAAGACCGTGTAGTGCTCCAGCACCAACAGCAATAATATTTTTTAGAGCACCAGCTGTTTCTACTCCTACGACATCAGTGTTAGTATAAAGTCTAAAATAATGATTACTAAACAATTTTTGGACATACTTAGCTGCTTCAATATCTTTTGAAGCAGCAGTAATCAAAGTAATATCACGAACGATGGCTTCTTCAGCATGACTGGGACCTGAAACAACAACGATATCACTACGATATTGTTCAGAGATTTCTTCTTCTAAAATTGTAGAAAGTCGTTCATGAGTACCAGGTTCTAGTCCCTTAGAAGCATGCATAAGAACAACTTTATGCTTTAAAAGATTAGCCACTTGTTTAGCAACAAGTCTTGTAACTTTAGTTGGGACGACGAATAAAATGCTGTCAACATTATTAATCGCTTCCTCAAGATTAGTGTAGGCTTTTATTTTGGAATCTAAGGTAATATCTTTGAAGTAACGTTGATTAGTATGGTTAGTATTAATCTCTTCTATTTGTTCAACCACGTTTCCCCATAAGCGTACCTCATGTCCATTGTCATTTAATACTTGTGCAAGAGCAGTCCCCCATGAACCAGGTCCAAGAACGGCAATTTTTTGTTTTGTCATCTTATTCCTTCTTTCTAATAATAAGGCATATAGCGCTAACATTATATCATACTCTAATACACTTTGTCTTGTTTAGTCTGTTGTCAATGATAGTAACATTAGAAAAGAATTGAGTCTTTTAGGTTATTTATGGTATAATAAAACCAATTTAGATAAATGGAGCACTATTTTGAAAAAAACCTATCGGGTAAAAAGTGATAAGGATTTTCAAATGATTTTCAGCAGAGGTAAAAATGTTGCTAATCGAAAATTTGTTATCTACTATTTAGAAAAAGAACAAAAACACTTTCGTGTGGGAATCTCTGTTAGTAAGAAATTAGGAAATGCTGTTGTTCGTAACGCTATTAAAAGAAAAATTAGGCATGTTTTACTCTCTCAGAAAACAGCGCTGCAAGATTATGATTTTGTCGTGATTGCGCGTAAAGGTGTAGAGGAATTGGACTATCAAGCATTAGAAAAAAATCTTATACACGTTTTAAAAATAGCAGGACTCATCTAGAAAGGTATAAAATTGAAGAAAAAACTTAAAACATTTAGCTTAATATTGCTGACAGGCTCTTTATTGGTTGCTTGCGGACGAGGAGAAGTATCTAGTCATTCAGCCACATTATGGGAGCAAATAGTTTATGCATTTGCTAAATCAATACAATGGCTCTCCTTTAACCATTCAATTGGTTTGGGAATAATCTTATTCACTCTAATAATCAGAGCGATTATGATGCCGCTTTATAATATGCAAATGAAATCCAGCCAAAAGATGCAGGAAATTCAGCCAAGGCTCAAGGAATTACAAAAAAAATATCCAGGGAAAGATCCTGATAACCGTTTAAAGCTAAATGATGAAATGCAATCTATGTATAAAGCTGAGGGAGTTAACCCATATGCAAGTGTATTACCTCTTCTAATTCAGTTACCTGTCCTATGGGCTCTTTTCCAAGCTTTGACTAGGGTTTCTTTCTTAAAAGTAGGAACATTTTTGAGCCTAGAATTATCACAGCCGGACCCATATTATATTTTACCTGTACTGGCGGCCTTATTTACCTTTTTATCAACTTGGTTAACTAACAAAGCAGCTGTTGAAAAAAATATTGCTTTAACTCTTATGACTTATGTTATGCCGTTTATCATATTGGTAACAAGCTTTAACTTTGCTAGTGGTGTTGTTTTATACTGGACGGTGTCTAATGCTTTTCAAGTATTTCAAATTCTATTATTGAACAACCCATACAAGATTATAAAGGTTCGAGAAGAAGCAGTAAGAGTGGCACATGAAAAAGAACAAAGAGTTAAACGTGCTAAGAGAAAAGCAAGTAAGAAAAGAAAGTAGGAAAACCATGGTATTATTTACAGGAGCGACTGTAGAAGAAGCTATTGAAAAAGGACTACAAGAGTTAAACATTTCACGATTGAGGGCACATATAAAAGTTGTATCACGTGAGAAAAAAGGTTTTTTGGGCTTTGGTAAAAAGCCAGCAAAAGTTGAAATAGAAGGTATCACCGACGAAGTAACTGATATTAATGAATCGGTAGCGTTAAAAAATATTAAGAATGTACCGTCTAGCGTAGATGTGGTGGAAGAATATATAGAGGAGGTTGATGAAACGCTTGAAAAAGAAGACGTATCACAACCAGAACTTCCAAAAATTGATGATAAAAACGTTGTAACTACAAGTGAAGCTATTGAAAAAATTGACCTACTTCCTAATATTGAAGTAGCAGCTGCTCAGGTGACTAAATACGTTGAAAATATCATCTATGAGATGGATTTAGATGCAACAATAGAAACTACGACAAGTAAGCGACAAATAAATCTCCAAATAGAAACGCCAGAAGCTGGGCGCATCATTGGTTATCATGGAAAAGTATTAAAATCGTTGCAGTTGTTAGCACAAAATTATCTTCATGACCGCTTTTCTAAGAGTTTTTCAGTATCCATTAATGTCCATGACTACGTTGAGCATCGTACAGAAACTTTAATTGATTTTTCTAAAAAAATAGCTAGGCGTGTTTTAGAGACTAATGAACCTTACCATATGGATCCTATGAGTAACAGTGAGCGAAAAACTGTTCATAAAACAATTGCAACTATAGAGGGTGTTGAAAGTTATTCTGAAGGTAACGATCCTAATAGATTTGTAGTAGTTACTAAGAAATAAAAAGAGGTGAGACCTCTTTTTTTCTTGCGCTCTATCTACATTTTCAGAAAATGTAGAAAAAGTATGAAAAAAGAGTTGACAAAGTAAGAGATGATGTAGTAAACTAAATAAGTTGTCTCGAGAGAGCAGTTTCTATTAGCGCGTAGTTAACAACTTAAAAAAAGTAGTTGACAAAGCAGAATAAGTTTGCTAGAATATAGAAGTTGTCTCAAGAGAGGCAAAGACCTTTGAAAACTGAACAAGACGAACGAATGTGCAGGGTGGATTTACATTGTAAATCCGTCAATGACAAAAAACAATAAATCTGTCAGCGAGACAGAAAGAGCAAAGCTCAAACTTTTAATGAGAGTTTGATCCTGGCTCAGGACGAACGCTGGCGGCGTGCCTAATACATGCAAGTAGAACGCTGAGGTTTGGTGTTTACACTAGACTGATGAGTTGCGAACGGGTGAGTAACGCGTAGGTAACCTGCCTCATAGCGGGGGATAACTATTGGAAACGATAGCTAATACCGCATAAGAGTAATTAACACATGTTAGTTATTTAAAAGGAGCAATTGCTTCACTGTGAGATGGACCTGCGTTGTATTAGCTAGTTGGTGAGGTAAAGGCTCACCAAGGCGACGATACATAGCCGACCTGAGAGGGTGATCGGCCACACTGGGACTGAGACACGGCCCAGACTCCTACGGGAGGCAGCAGTAGGGAATCTTCGGCAATGGACGGAAGTCTGACCGAGCAACGCCGCGTGAGTGAAGAAGGTTTTCGGATCGTAAAGCTCTGTTGTTAGAGAAGAACGTTGGTAGGAGTGGAAAATCTACCAAGTGACGGTAACTAACCAGAAAGGGACGGCTAACTACGTGCCAGCAGCCGCGGTAATACGTAGGTCCCGAGCGTTGTCCGGATTTATTGGGCGTAAAGCGAGCGCAGGCGGTTCTTTAAGTCTGAAGTTAAAGGCAGTGGCTTAACCATTGTACGCTTTGGAAACTGGAGGACTTGAGTGCAGAAGGGAGAGTGGAATTCCATGTGTAGCGGTGAAATGCGTAGATATATGGAGGAACACCGGTGGCGAAAGCGGCTCTCTGGTCTGTAACTGACGCTGAGGCTCGAAAGCGTGGGGAGCAAACAGGATTAGATACCCTGGTAGTCCACGCCGTAAACGATGAGTGCTAGGTGTTAGGCCCTTTCCGGGGCTTAGTGCCGCAGCTAACGCATTAAGCACTCCGCCTGGGGAGTACGACCGCAAGGTTGAAACTCAAAGGAATTGACGGGGGCCCGCACAAGCGGTGGAGCATGTGGTTTAATTCGAAGCAACGCGAAGAACCTTACCAGGTCTTGACATCCTTCTGACCGGCCTAGAGATAGGCTTTCTCTTCGGAGCAGAAGTGACAGGTGGTGCATGGTTGTCGTCAGCTCGTGTCGTGAGATGTTGGGTTAAGTCCCGCAACGAGCGCAACCCCTATTGTTAGTTGCCATCATTAAGTTGGGCACTCTAGCGAGACTGCCGGTAATAAACCGGAGGAAGGTGGGGATGACGTCAAATCATCATGCCCCTTATGACCTGGGCTACACACGTGCTACAATGGTTGGTACAACGAGTCGCAAGCCGGTGACGGCAAGCTAATCTCTTAAAGCCAATCTCAGTTCGGATTGTAGGCTGCAACTCGCCTACATGAAGTCGGAATCGCTAGTAATCGCGGATCAGCACGCCGCGGTGAATACGTTCCCGGGCCTTGTACACACCGCCCGTCACACCACGAGAGTTTGTAACACCCGAAGTCGGTGAGGTAACCTTTTAGGAGCCAGCCGCCTAAGGTGGGATAGATGATTGGGGTGAAGTCGTAACAAGGTAGCCGTATCGGAAGGTGCGGCTGGATCACCTCCTTTCTAAGGATAAGGAAACCTGCCATTTGCGTCTTGTTTAGTTTTGAGAGGTCTTGTGGGGCCTTAGCTCAGCTGGGAGAGCGCCTGCTTTGCACGCAGGAGGTCAGCGGTTCGATCCCGCTAGGCTCCATTGAATCGAAAGGTTCAAATTGTTCATTGAAATTGAATATCTATATCAAATTCCACGATCTAGAAATAGATTGTAGAAAGTAACAAGAAATAAACCGAAACGCTGTGAATATTTAATGAGTTTTCTAGTTTTAAAGAAACTAGGTTAATAAGGTTAAGTTAATAAGGGCGCACGGTGGATGCCTTGGCACTAGAAGCCGAAGAAGGACGTGACTAACGACGAAATGCTTTGGGGAGCTGTAAGTAAGCGCTGATCCAGAGATGTCCGAATGGGGAACCCACTAGTTAATGACTAGTATCCATATCTGTTAAGGATATGAGAAGGAAGACGCAGTGAACTGAAACATCTAAGTAGCTGCAGGAAGAGAAAGCAAAGCGATTGCCTTAGTAGCGGCGAGCGAAACGGCAGGAGGGCAAACCGAAGTGTTTACACTTCGGGGTTGTAGGACTGCGATATAGGATTAATCATTATAGAAGAATTACCTGGGAAGGTAAGCCAAAGAGAGTAACAGCCTCGTATTTAAAATGATAGATTAACCTTAGCAGTATCCTGAGTACGGCGAGACACGCGAAATCTCGTCGGAATCTGGGAGGACCATCTCCCAACCCTAAATACTCTCTAGTGACCGATAGTGAACCAGTACCGTGAGGGAAAGGTGAAAAGCACCCCGGGAGGGGAGTGAAATAGAACCTGAAACCGTGTGCCTACAACAAGTTCGAGCCCGTTAATGGGTGAGAGCGTGCCTTTTGTAGAATGAACCGGCGAGTTACGATATGATGCGAGGTTAAGTTGAAGAGACGGAGCCGTAGGGAAACCGAGTCTTAATAGGGCGTCATAGTATCATGTTGTAGACCCGAAACCATGTGACCTACCCATGAGCAGGTTGAAGGTGAGGTAAAACTCACTGGAGGACCGAACCAGGGCACGTTGAAAAGTGCTTGGATGACTTGTGGGTAGCGGAGAAATTCCAAACGAACTTGGAGATAGCTGGTTCTCTCCGAAATAGCTTTAGGGCTAGCGTCGATGTTAAGTCTCTTGGAGGTAGAGCACTGTTTGGGTGAGGGGTCCATCCCGGATTACCAATCTCAGATAAACTCCGAATGCCAACGAGATATAATCGGCAGTCAGACTGCGAGTGCTAAGATCCGTAGTCGAAAGGGAAACAGCCCAGACCACCAGCTAAGGTCCCAAAATATATGTTAAGTGGAAAGGATGTGGGGTTGCACAGACAACTAGGATGTTAGCTTAGAAGCAGCTATTCATTCAAAGAGTGCGTAATAGCTCACTAGTCGAGTGACCCTGCGCCGAAAATGTACCGGGGCTAAAACATATTACCGAAGCTGTGGATGACACAAAAGTGTCATGGTAGGAGAGCGTTCTATGTGTGAAGAAGGTGTACCGTGAGGAGCGCTGGAACGCATAGAAGTGAGAATGCCGGTATGAGTAGCGCAAGACAGGTGAGAATCCTGTCCACCGTAAGACTAAGGTTTCCAGGGGAAGGCTCGTCCGCCCTGGGTTAGTCGGGACCTAAGGAGAGACCGAAAGGTGTATCCGATGGACAACAGGTTGATATTCCTGTACTAGAGTATATAGTGATGGAGGGACGCAGTAGGCTAACTAAACCAGACGATTGGAAGTGTCTGGTCAAACAGTGAGGTGTGATATGAGTCAAATGCTTATATCTTTAACATTGAGCTGTGACGAGGAGCGAAGTTTAGTAGCGAAGTTAGTGATGTCACACTGCCAAGAAAAGCTTCTAGCGATACATATACTCTACCCGTACCGCAAACCGACACAGGTAGTCGAGGCGAGTAGCCTCAGGTGAGCGAGAGAACTCTCGTTAAGGAACTCGGCAAAATGGCCCCGTAACTTCGGGAGAAGGGGCGCTGATTTTAGATCAGCCGCAGTGAATAGGCCCAAGCAACTGTTTATCAAAACACAGCTCTCTGCTAAATCGTAAGATGATGTATAGGGGGTGACGCCTGCCCGGTGCTGGAAGGTTAAGAGGAGTGCTTAGCGTAAGCGAAGGTATGAATTGAAGCCCCAGTAAACGGCGGCCGTAACTATAACGGTCCTAAGGTAGCGAAATTCCTTGTCGGGTAAGTTCCGACCCGCACGAAAGGCGTAATGATTTGGGCACTGTCTCAACGAGAGACTCGGTGAAATTTTAGTACCTGTGAAGATGCAGGTTACCCGCGACAGGACGGAAAGACCCCATGGAGCTTTACTGCAGTTTGATATTGAGTATCTGTACCACATGTACAGGATAGGTAGGAGCCTATGATAACGGGACGCCAGTTTCGTTTGAGGCGTTGTTGGGATACTACCCTTGTGTTATGGCTACTCTAACCCAGATAGGCAATCCCTATCGGAGACAGTGTCTGACGGGCAGTTTGACTGGGGCGGTCGCCTCCTAAAAGGTAACGGAGGCGCCCAAAGGTTCCCTCAGACTGGTTGGAAATCAGTCGTAGAGTGTAAAGGTATAAGGGAGCTTGACTGCGAGAGCTACAACTCGAGCAGGGACGAAAGTCGGGCTTAGTGATCCGGTGGTTCCGTATGGAAGGGCCATCGCTCAACGGATAAAAGCTACCCTGGGGATAACAGGCTTATCTCCCCAAGAGTTCACATCGACGGGGAGGTTTGGCACCTCGATGTCGGCTCGTCGCATCCTGGGGCTGTAGTCGGTCCCAAGGGTTGGGCTGTTCGCCCATTAAAGCGGCACGCGAGCTGGGTTCAGAACGTCGTGAGACAGTTCGGTCCCTATCCGTCGCGGGCGTAGGAAATTTGAGAGGATCTGCTCCTAGTACGAGAGGACCAGAGTGGACTTACCGCTGGTGTACCAGTTGTCTTGCCAAAGGCATCGCTGGGTAGCTATGTAGGGAAGGGATAAGCGCTGAAAGCATCTAAGTGCGAAGCCCACCTCAAGATGAGATTTCCCATGATTTTATATCAGTAAGAGCCCTGAGAGATGATCAGGTAGATAGGTTAGGAGTGTAATTGTGGTGACACATTTAGCGGACTAATACTAATAGCTCGAGGACTTATCCAAAAGAGATATTGACAACGTTACGGTTTCTTGTTAGACTATAGATATTCAATTTGAGTGAATAAGGCTCAATAGTTAAGTGATAATTGCCTAGGAGATACACCTGTTCTCATGCCGAACACAGAAGTTAAGCCCTAGAACGCCGGAAGTAGTTGGGGGTTGCCCCCTGTGAGATAAGGTAGTCGCTTAGCAAAGGGAGTTTAGCTCAGCTGGGAGAGCATCTGCCTTACAAGCAGAGGGTCAGCGGTTCGATCCCGTTAACTCCCATAGAAGCGGGTGTAGTTTAGTGGTAAAACTACAGCCTTCCAAGCTGTTGTCGCGAGTTCGATTCTCGTCACCCGCTTTACTTTATAAGAAAGTAAAAACCAAGCAATAGCTTGGGCGCGTAGCTCAGGTGGTTAGAGCGCACGCCTGATAAGCGTGAGGTCGGTGGTTCGAGTCCACTCGTGCCCATCAAGAATATGGTCCGTTGGTCAAGGGGTTAAGACACCGCCTTTTCACGGCGGTAACACGGGTTCGAATCCCGTACGGACTATTCTTAAAAAAAGTAGAAAGTGATCTTTCTACTTTTTTTATTTTAAGTATATATTTTTGCAATAGTATTGTAATTAAATTTGATATTAATAAAAACACACTATTTAGTGTGTTAGTTAGCGCTTTTTCAATTCAAGGTACCGTTTATACCAGATATTGATATATGATGATGAAAAGGGGCCTTTATTCTCATTTATCCATTCTACCAATATTTTTACATTTTCCTTTAATATATAATCAATATCGGTAGGATAGTTCATCTGAGCTTTATGCTGTTCATATTCGTCCACATCTAGTAGTCTTTTTTCACCATCTGCAAATACTTTGACATCAAGGTCATAGTCAATATACTTGAGTGCTTCAGGGTCCAAGATATACGGACTTGCTAGATTACAATAGTAGGAGACACCAGTTTCACGTATCATAGCGATAATGTTAAACCAGTATTTTTTATGAAAGTATACTATTGCAGGCTCTCGTGTCACCCAGCGTCGACCATCATTTTCTGTTACTAAAGTATGATCATTAACACCAATGAGGGCATTTTCGGTTGTTTTTAATACCATGGTGTCACGCCAAGTTCGGTGTAAACTACCATCATGTTTGTAACTTTGAATTGTAATAAAGTCGCCTTCTTTAGGTAATCTCATAGCCTACCAACTTTCTACAATTTATACGTCTGTTATAGTTTATCATAATTTTCTGTAAAATACATCGTCTGAGAGTTATTATCTTATAAATATTCTCTTAAAGCACTTTTGATATCTTCGTACTGGTATCCTTTACGCATTAAGGCATTGATTATACGTTGCTTTAATTCATACTGGTCATGTTTTTTTGATAATTTTTGGTATTGTTTATCTAATTCTTTATAAATGAGGTCTTCTTCAAGTTCTTGATCTTTTTCAATTTCAAGGTTTTGAATTACGGTATGCACTATCTGATAATCAAATCCTTTTGTAGTTAAGCTCTGCATCAATTTATCTTTTAATGCTTTTAGTGGAAGTTTGTTTTGATATTTTTTATAGAGTTTTTGGCTTATTTTGGATGCTAAGTCTTGAAAGTTTATAGCTTGAAGTTCAGATTCAATTATTTTACTTTTGATACCTTTTTGCAATAATTTTTGTTTTATCACGTATGGTCCCTTATCGCCAGTATTTAGATTTTGCTGTATGAAAGATTGCACGTAGTTTTTATCGTTTATCCAATTCTCACTTTTTAGATTATCAATAATTTGTGGAATAATTTTAGAATCAATATCATGTTGTTGAAGATATTTAATAACTTCTTTCTCGGTTCTCTGCTTGAAAGAAATATAATAAAGACCTAGATTTTTACCGTATGATAGTTGGGCAAATTTTTTAATATTTTCAAGTTTCTCGGCATTAATTATCATCCCTTTACTTAACATAAAATGAACGATAGTATCTTCTGTTATATATAAATTTTCGGTATTGTCTAGCTCTAGAGTGTAAAGTCTTTTTTTCTTTTCGATTTTGGTTATTTTCATAGTTTTTATTATAGCAAAAATGATAAAATAGTAAAAATGAGTCTTTTTTTAAATGTTATGGATTTATAGTATTTTCTTAGTTAGGGAGTAATGAACTGATGAATGTGGTTTTAAAACAGCGAATTCCTTTAAAAATTAAACGAATGGGAATTAATGGTGAAGGAATAGGTTTTTATAAAAAAACACTAATCTTTGTTCCAGGGGCCCTCAAGGGAGAAGAGGTGTTTTGTCAGATTTCTTCTGTTAGACGTAATTTTGCAGAAGCTAAACTGTTAAAGATAAATAAAAAATCTAAAAATAGGGTAGAACCCCCTTGTTCTATTTATAAAGAATGTGGGGGATGCCAAATAATGCACCTTCAATATGATAAGCAGCTAGAGTTTAAAACGGATGTTATTCGACAGGCTCTAATGAAATTTAAACCAGAGGGATATGAGAATTATGAAATCCGTAAAACGATAGGTATGTCGGAACCTGAACACTATCGTGCTAAATTACAATTTCAAGTGCGTTCGTTTGGAGGGAATGTAAAGGCAGGTTTATATGCACAAGGGACACATCGATTGATTGATATCAAAGATTGTTTAGTGCAAGATAGCCTTACTCAGGAAATGATAAATCGAGTTGCAGAACTTTTAGGAAAATATAAATTGCCTATTTATAATGAACGTAAAATAGCTGGTGTCCGTACTGTTATGATTCGACGAGCACAAGCGAGTGGAGAGGTTCAACTGATCTTTATCACAAGTAAAAGACTTGATTTTGATGATGTTGTTATTGAATTAGTTCGAGAGTTTCCTGAGTTAAAGACAGTTGCTGTAAATATCAACGCTAGTAAAACAAGTGATATCTATGGTCAAATAACAGAAGTTATTTGGGGTCAAGAATCCATCAATGAAGAAGTATTAGATTATGGTTTTTCGTTATCACCACGTGCTTTTTATCAACTTAATCCTAAACAAACACAAATTTTATATAGTGAGGCAGTTAAGGCCTTAGATGTGAAGGAAGATGATGATTTAATTGACGCTTATTGTGGAGTAGGAACGATTGGACTTGCTTTTGCTGGAAAAGTTAAAAGTGTTCGTGGAATGGATATTATCCCTGAGGCTATTCAGGATGCTAAAGAGAACGCACTTTATATGGGTTTTACTAATACACATTACGAAGCTGGAAAGGCAGAGGATATTATCCCTAGGTGGTATAGTGAGGGATTTCGCGCTAATGCGTTAATCGTGGATCCTCCTCGCACAGGTTTAGATGATAAATTGCTAAATACTATACTAAAAATGCCTCCAGAAAAAATGGTTTACGTTTCTTGTAATACATCCACGCTTGCTAGAGACTTAGTAACATTAACAAAAGTATACCATGTCCACTACATCCAATCCGTTGACATGTTTCCACATACAGCAAGGACCGAGGCTGTAGTGAAACTACAACGTAAGGAATAATAAAGTTTTCTAATCAAAAAATAAGAGTATTTTTGGGTATTCTTATTTTTAGATAGTAATGGTGAGATATTAATATAACATAGTCTAAAAACACATGGTTTAAGCTATTTGATACGGAAATTTACCTTAGAAATGGTAAATAGTTCCATTAAGTATATTCATCTTTGCAAATTTGACCTTGCCTTTTAAGTTTCATTGAGTTAAAATAGAAAAAATATTTTTAACAAGATGATAGAACATCGTAAATTAAGGTTTAAAGGAAATGCTTATGATAATAAATTCATTCGATAATAGTAGAAAAGCGATTATTAATCCTGAAGATATTAATTCACCAATAAAAGGTTTTCCAAAGACTGTTATTACCTGTTTCGCGCGGGAGACTTTCAATCGTATTTTAGAAGAATTGCCTCATCGTGAAATTGCTAGAACTAGTGTAGCAAACTTAGAAATTCCCATTTATGAATTAGAATTTAAAGGACAAAAGATTGGCTTTTTCAATGCTTATGTTGGTGCTTCAGCTTGCGTAGCAATCTTGGAAGATATTATAGTATTTGGAATGGAAAGTTTAATTGTTTTTGGAACATGTGGCGTCCTTGATTCGTCAATTGAGGAGACATCCATTATTATTCCAAGAAGTGCTATTAGGGATGAAGGGACATCATTTCATTATTCGGAAGCAAGTTCTGAAATTGCAGTAAACACAAATTCAATTTTTTTACTCTGCGGATAATTTAGATGCAGAAGTATGGGAAGCAAGATCTTTAGGAAATAGCGAGGATTTAGAAAAGAAAGATAAAATTGCTTATATTGCCATGGAGTTTGCTATAGAGACTTTTTAGGGTCTACTGTATGATGTTGAAAGGAAGATAGCAATGTGGAATGTAAAACCTTTTGATAATTTAACTACACATGAGTTGTTTCAAATATATAAATTAAGAGTATCTGTATTTGTGGTTGAACAAGATTGTCCTTATCAAGAGGTTGATGATGAAGATTTGATTTGTTTGCATGGGATGAATTGGGTAGATGGTCAATTGGCAGCTTATTATAGATTGATACCAGAAGATGATAAGGTGCATTTGGGACGTGTGATTGTTAATCCAGACTTTAGAAAAAAGGGATTAGGAAATCAATTAGTGGAATATGCGATTAAATTTAGTGAGGCAAATTACCCTAATAAACCTATTTATGCTCAGGCCCAAGCTTATTTACAAGATTTTTATCAATCTTTCGGATTTCAACCTGTCTCAGATATCTATCTAGAAGATAATATTCCTCATCTTGATATGGTTTTATTATAAATACATGCTATTTAAACTATCAATTAAAAGGTCTCTCAGTATTGCTGAGAGATCTTTTAATTAACAAAAATTTAAAAAATTTAAATTAAAAATTAAAAATAAAATTTATCGCTAATTATTCTATTGCTAATAAATTAATTATGTTGTAATATAGTATGCATACTGATTTTTGGAGGAAATAGGAAAAGTGGATAAACATCACTCAAAAAAGGCTATTTTAAAGTTAACACTTATAACAACTAGTATTTTATTAATGCATAGCAATCAAGTGAATGCAGAGGAGCAAGAATTAAAAAACCAAGAGCAATCACCTGTAATTGCTAATGTTGCTCAACAGCCATCGCCATCGGTAACTACTAATACTGTTGAAAAAACATCTGTAACAGCTGCTTCTGCTAGTAATACAGCGAAAGAAATGGGTGATACATCTGTAAAAAATGACAAAACAGAAGATGAATTATTAGAAGAGTTATCTAAAAACCTTGATACGTCTAATTTGGGGGCTGATCTTGAAGAAGAATATCCCTCTAAACCAGAGACAACCAACAATAAAGAAAGCAATGTAGTAACAAATGCTTCAACTGCAATAGCACAGAAAGTTCCCTCAGCATATGAAGAGGTGAAGCCAGAAAGCAAGTCATCGCTTGCTGTTCTTGATACATCTAAAATAACAAAATTACAAGCCATAACCCAAAGAGGAAAGGGAAATGTAGTAGCTATTATTGATACTGGCTTTGATATTAACCATGATATTTTTCGTTTAGATAGCCCAAAAGATGATAAGCACAGCTTTAAAACTAAGACAGAATTTGAGGAATTAAAAGCAAAACATAATATCACTTATGGGAAATGGGTTAACGATAAGATTGTTTTTGCACATAACTACGCCAACAATACAGAAACGGTGGCTGATATTGCAGCAGCTATGAAAGATGGTTATGGTTCAGAAGCAAAGAATATTTCGCATGGTACACACGTTGCTGGTATTTTTGTAGGTAATAGTAAACGTCCAGCAATCAATGGTCTTCTTTTAGAAGGTGCAGCGCCAAATGCTCAAGTCTTATTAATGCGTATTCCAGATAAAATTGATTCGGACAAATTTGGTGAAGCATATGCTAAAGCAATCACAGACGCTGTTAATCTAGGAGCAAAAACGATTAATATGAGTATTGGAAAAACAGCTGATTCTTTAATTGCTCTCAATGATAAAGTTAAATTAGCACTTAAATTAGCTTCTGAGAAGGGCGTTGCAGTTGTTGTGGCTGCCGGAAATGAAGGCGCATTTGGTATGGATTATAGCAAACCATTATCAACTAATCCTGACTACGGTACGGTTAATAGTCCAGCTATTTCTGAAGATACTTTGAGTGTTGCTAGCTATGAATCACTTAAAACTATCAGTGAGGTCGTTGAAACAACTATTGAAGGTAAGTTAGTTAAGTTGCCGATTGTGACTTCTAAACCTTTTGACAAAGGTAAGGCCTACGATGTGGTTTATGCCAATTATGGTGCAAAAAAAGACTTTGAAGGTAAGGACTTTAAAGGTAAGATTGCATTAATTGAGCGTGGTGGTGGACTTGATTTTATGACTAAAATCACTCATGCTACAAATGCAGGTGTTGTTGGTATCGTTATTTTTAACGATCAAGAAAAACGTGGAAATTTTCTAATTCCTTACCGTGAATTACCTGTGGGGATTATTAGTAAAGTAGATGGCGAGCGTATAAAAAATACTTCAAGTCAGTTAACATTTAACCAGAGTTTTGAAGTAGTTGATAGCCAAGGTGGTAATCGTATGCTGGAACAATCAAGTTGGGGCGTGACAGCTGAAGGAGCAATCAAGCCTGATGTAACAGCTTCTGGCTTTGAAATTTATTCTTCAACCTATAATAATCAATACCAAACAATGTCTGGTACAAGTATGGCTTCACCACATGTTGCAGGATTAATGACAATGCTTCAAAGTCATTTGGCTGAGAAATATAAAGGGATGAATTTAGATTCTAAAAAATTGCTAGAATTGTCTAAAAACATCCTCATGAGCTCAGCAACAGCATTATATAGTGAAGAGGATAAGGCGTTTTATTCACCACGTCAGCAAGGTGCAGGTGTAGTTGATGCTGAAAAAGCTATCCAAGCTCAATATTATATTACTGGAAACGATGGCAAAGCTAAAATTAATCTCAAACGAATGGGAGATAAATTTGATATCACAGTTACAATTCATAAACTTGTAGAAGGTGTCAAAGAATTGTATTATCAAGCTAATGTAGCAACAGAACAAGTAAATAAAGGTAAATTTGCCCTTAAACCACAAGCCTTGCTAGATACTAATTGGCAGAAAGTAATTCTTCGTGATAAAGAAACACAAGTTCGATTTACTATTGATGCTAGTCAATTTAGTCAGAAATTAAAAGAACAGATGGCAAATGGTTATTTCTTAGAAGGTTTTGTACGTTTTAAAGAAGCCAAGGATAGTAATCAGGAGTTAATGAGTATTCCTTTTGTAGGATTTAATGGTGATTTTGCGAACTTACAAGCACTTGAAACACCGATTTATAAGACGCTTTCTAAAGGTAGTTTCTACTATAAACCAAATGATACAACTCATAAAGACCAATTGGAGTACAATGAATCAGCTCCTTTTGAAAGCAACAACTATACTGCCTTGTTAACACAATCAGCGTCTTGGGGCTATGTTGATTATGTCAAAAATGGTGGGGAGTTAGAATTAGCACCGGAGAGTCCAAAAAGAATTATTTTAGGAACTTTTGAGAATAAGGTTGAGGATAAAACAATTCATCTTTTGGAAAGAGATGCAGCGAATAATCCATATTTTGCCATTTCTCCAAATAAAGATGGAAATAGGGACGAAATCACTCCCCAGGCAACTTTCTTAAGAAATGTTAAGGATATTTCTGCTCAAGTTCTAGATCAAAATGGAAATGTTATTTGGCAAAGTAAGGTTTTACCATCTTATCGTAAAAATTTCCATAATAATCCAAAGCAAAGTGATGGTCATTATCGTATGGATGCTCTTCAGTGGAGTGGTTTAGATAAGGATGGCAAAGTTGTAGCAGATGGTTTTTATACTTATCGCTTACGTTACACACCAGTAGCAGAAGGAGCAAATAGTCAGGAGTCAGACTTTAAAGTACAAGTAAGTACTAAGTCACCAAATCTTCCTTCACGAGCTCAGTTTGATGAAACTAATCGAACATTAAGCTTAGCCATGCCTAAGGAAAGTAGTTATGTTCCTACATATCGTTTACAATTAGTTTTATCTCATGTTGTAAAAGATGAAGAATATGGGGATGAGACTTCTTACCATTATTTCCATATAGATCAAGAAGGTAAAGTGACACTTCCTAAAACGGTTAAGATAGGAGAGAGTGAGGTTGCGGTAGACCCTAAGGCCTTGACACTTGTTGTGGAAGATAAAGCTGGTAATTTCGCAACGGTAAAATTGTCTGATCTCTTGAATAAGGCAGTAGTATCAGAGAAAGAAAACGCTATAGTAATTTCTAACAGTTTCAAATATTTTGATAACTTGAAAAAAGAACCTATGTTTATTTCTAAAAAGGAAAAAGTAGTAAACAAGAATCTAGAAGAAATAATATTAGTTAAGCCGCAAACTACAGTTACTACTCAATCATTGTCTAAAGAAATAACTAAATCAGGAAATGAGAAAGTCCTCACTTCTACAAACAATAATAGTAGCAGAGTAGCTAAGATCATATCACCTAAACATAACGGGGATTCTGTTAACCATACCTTACCTAGTACATCAGATAGAGCAACGAATGGTCTATTTGTTGGTACTTTGGCATTGTTATCTAGTTTACTTCTTTATTTGAAACCCAAAAAGACTAAAAATAATAGTAAATAAAACTAAGTAAACTACTCGGCAATATGATGAAAAGTTCAGTTTAACATTATGTTAAGCTGGACTTTTAGGGTATTGACTCTTATTTTTGATTAATTTTATATTGATTAATGACATATAATATTATAATATTATAATTACGATTAGTATGTGATACCGTTCACTTTGTAAGCTTTCATAAGATGAACTAGCCTTAAGGAGTTTTGATAGCAATGAAAACGATAAAAGATTGGCAAATAAATATTTGCTTAGCGACCTATAATGGTCAAAAATACCTTCGCCAGCAATTAGATAGCATAATACAACAAGGTTATACTGACTGGATTTGTTTAATAAGGGACGATGGATCTACTGATGATACAGTAGCTATTATTAAAGAATATGTTAATAGAGATTCACGTTTTATATTTATTAATTCTAACGATGACAGAAAGTTAGGAAGTCACCGCAGTTTTTACGAGTTGGTTAACTATAAAAAAGCAGATTTTTATGTTTTCTCAGACCAGGATGATGTTTGGAAAGAAAATCGTTTAGAACGTTACCTTGAAGAAGCAGAGAAATTTAACCAAGAACTACCATTGCTTGTTTATTCGAACTGGACTTCTGTAGATGAAAAATTAACAGTATTGAAAGAACATAATCCAGCAACAGTTATTCAAGAACAAATTGCCTTTAACCAAATAAATGGTATGGTTATCATGATGAATCATGAGTTAGCAAAGCTTTGGGAATATCGTCAAATTGGCGCCCATGATTCTTATGTTGGAACTCTAGCTTACGCCGTTGGAAATGTGGCTTATATTTCTGACAGTACAGTCCTTTGGCGTAGACAAGTAGGGGCAGAGTCGCTAAACAATTACGGGAGACAATATGGGGTGGCTACGTTTTGGCAGATGATAAATACTTCTTTTGATCGTGCTTCGCTTATTTTTGCTCAAGTATCCGATAAAATGTCCCTGGAGCGTAAACTCTTCTTTAGTCGTTTTATAGAATTAAAAAATGCCAATCTAATGAGAAGGATTTATCTTTTATCAAAATTAAAACTCCGTCGGAAATCATTGAAAGAAACAGTTGCTATGACTATCCTACTTTTAACAGGTTACGGTAAACCAAAAGCATAATTTTTTTGGTTGAAGGAAATCAAGTTGAGTTGTAGTTAAAAATATAGAAAATATTTATTTTCCAAAAAGTTGTTGACACTTAACGAAATTAGTATATAATAATATTAAAGAACAAGGTAGAACCTTGGCTCGCATTAATTTCGGGTTTTGGAAAAGGAGTAGCAATCGCTACTCCTTTTTTGTTTTACACAGGAAAAGTATGAAGGTAAAGCCTTTTTTTATAAAAATTAGGCTTGCTTAATTTTTAAATTTTTATATTCTTTACATTATGATGAAAACACAAGATATAGTGGTGATATATGTTGAAAGACACAAAACTTTGTGTTAGTATACTGTTTAAGCAGATCCTTAATAAAGGTAACCGACAAAAAAGTTTAACGTAACTTAACAAAACAGTGGTTTTGAAGCAAGAGTTAGCTTCTTACCAGAATAAAAAAACATCAAGAAGAACATTCCAATAGTTGTGTGATTTTAACAAAAATCCAGTCCTCTTGGGAGGCTTTTTTGGTGCTTAAAACTCGCTTAATTTTAATATTTAGGAGACTAGTTTAATGCAATCATACTATGATCGTTCTCAATCGCCACTTGACTATGCCTTGTCAGAAAAAGCTTTTCCTATGCGTTCTGTTAATTGGAATAAGCTAAACGATGACAAAGACTTAGAGGTATGGAACAGAGTAACTCAAAATTTCTGGTTACCTGAAAAGATCCCAGTTTCTAATGACCTTAATTCTTGGAGAACATTGGATGCTGATTGGCAGCAATTAATTACTCGGACTTTTACTGGTCTAACCTTATTAGATTCTGTGCAGGCTACTGTTGGTGATATTGCTCAGATTAAGCATTCTCAGACAGATCATGAACAAGTTATTTATGCTAACTTTGCCTTTATGGTGGCTATTCATGCGCGATCGTATGGAACGATTTTTTCAACCTTATGCACTAGCCAACAAATTGAGGAAGCACATGAATGGGTAGTAGATACTGAAAGTCTACAAGCTCGATCACGTATACTTATTCCTTTTTATACTGGTGATGATCCTTTGAAATCTAAGGTTGCTGCAGCCATGATGCCAGGATTTTTGTTATATGGTGGCTTTTACCTTCCTTTTTACCTTTCAGCCAGAGGAAAATTACCAAATACGTCTGATATTATTCGTTTAATTTTACGAGATAAGGTAATTCATAACTATTACAGTGGCTATAAGTATCAACAGAAAGTTGCTAAATTATCTGTAGAAAAGCAAGCCGAAATGAAGACATTTGTCTTTGACCTCCTTTATCAGTTGATTGATTTAGAAAAAGCCTATCTTTACGAACTATATGATGGTTTTGATTTGGCTGAAGATGCAATCAGGTTTAGCATTTACAATGCTGGTAAATTTTTACAAAATTTAGGATATGATTCTCCATTTACAGAAGAAGAGACTCGTATATCTCCTGAGGTTTTTGCACAACTTTCGGCGCGTGCAGATGAAAATCATGATTTCTTCTCAGGAAACGGCTCTTCATATATTATGGGGATTACAGAAGAAACATTGGATGAAGATTGGGAGTTTTAAATGGATAGTACAGTGCAGGTTGTCTATTTTTCATCGAAATCTAACAATACCCATCGTTTTGTTCAAAAGTTGGCTTGGTCTAACCAGCGTATTCCATCAGATGGTAGCAATATATTGGTTACTGAGGATTATATTTTGATTGTGCCTACTTACGCTGGAGGAGGAGATGATACCAAAGGCGCAGTTCCAAAACAAGTTGTACAGTTTTTAAATGTTCGACAAAATCGGGAACATTGCCAAGGGGTTATTTCTTCTGGAAATACCAATTTTGGTGACACTTATGCCATTGCTGGACCTATTATTGCTCGAAAATTAAATGTTCCTTTGCTTCATCAATTTGAATTACTGGGAACACAAGAAGATGTTACAAGGGTAAAGGAGTTACTTTGCCAATTCACTAGAAAGGATAAATAAGATGACACAATCAGATGCATATCTCTCGTTGAACGCGAAGACACGCTTTAGAGATCGCACAGGTAATTATCATTTTGCTTCGGATAAAGAGGCTGTTGAACAATATATGATAGAACATGTTGAACCTAATACAATGACGTTCACATCACTAATTGAAAAGCTAGATTATTTGGTTTCTAATAACTACTATGAATCGGACCTTCTAAAACAATATAACCTTGAGTTTATTTGCCAAATTTTTGAGCATGCATACGCTAAGAAATTTGCTTTTCTAAATTTTATGGGGGCTTTAAAATTTTATAATGCTTATGCTCTTAAAACAGAAGACAATCGTTATTATTTGGAACACTATGAAGATCGTGTTGTAATGAATGCTCTGTTTTTAGCTGCTGGTGATGAAAAAGCTGCCTATGACCTAGTAGATGACATGCTAGCAAATCGCTTTCAACCAGCAACACCTACCTTTTTAAATGCAGGGAAAAAACGTCGTGGTGAATATATCTCTTGCTATTTGTTGCGCATTGAAGACAATATGGAATCTATTTCTCGTGCTATTAGTACAAGCCTTCAGTTATCAAAACGAGGTGGTGGGGTAGCACTTTGCTTAACCAACTTACGGGAATTTGGTGCTCCAATAAAAGGTATTAAAAATCAAGCTACTGGTATTGTACCTGTCATGAAATTACTAGAAGATTCTTTTTCTTACGCCAATCAATTAGGACAAAGACAAGGAGCTGGTGCAGTTTACTTACACGCTCACCATCCTGAAGTATTAACGTTTTTAGATACTAAACGTGAGAATGCCGATGAGAAAATTCGAATTAAATCTCTTTCCCTAGGACTTGTTATTCCTGATATTACTTTTGAATTGGCTAAGGCAAATAAAGATATGGCCTTGTTTTCACCGTATGACATTGAGCGAGTATATGGTAAACCAATGTCTGATATCTCTATCACAGAAGAATATGAAACTTTATTAGCCAATGCGGATATTCGTAAAACCTTTATTAGTGCACGAAAACTATTTCAAACGATAGCAGAGCTTCATTTTGAATCTGGTTATCCTTATATCTTATTTGAAGATACTGTAAATGCTAAAAACCCTCACAAAAAAGAGGGACGAATTGTTATGTCTAATTTATGTTCTGAGATTGCCCAAGTTAATACAGCCAGTCAATTTTCAGAAGACCTGACTTTCACTAAGGTTGGACATGATGTTTGTTGTAATTTAGGTTCTATTAATATTGCGCGTGCTATGGATCAAGCGGCGGATTTGGAAAAATTAATTGCTAATAGCATTAGAGCCCTTGATCGTATATCTCGAACTTCTGATTTAGATAGTGCTCCATCTATTAAAAAAGGTAATGCAGCTAATCATGCTGTTGGTTTAGGTGCTATGAATTTGCATGGATTTTTGGCGACTAACCATATTTATTACGATTCTCAAGAAGCTATTGATTTTACAGATTGCTTCTTTTACGCTATGGCTTATTATGCCTTTAAAGCTTCTAACCATTTAGCAAAGGAAAAAGGAACCTTTGAAGGCTTCTCGGAATCAAGTTATGCTGATGGCAGTTATTTCTATCAATATACCGAACAAAACTTTGAGCCAAAAACACAGCGTGTTAAAAATCTACTAGCTGAGTATGGCCTGACTCTACCAAGCCAAGAGGACTGGAGAAAGCTTGTGCAAAGTATTAAAGAGATAGGATTAGCTAATGCGCATTTATTAGCTGTTGCTCCGACAGGGTCAATCAGTTATCTTTCTTCTTGTACTCCGAGCCTCCAACCAGTTGTATCACCTGTCGAAGTACGCAAGGAAGGAGCACTGGGGAGGGTTTATGTACCTGCTTATAAGATTGATGCAGATAATTATGTCTACTACAAAAAAGGAGCTTATGAAGTGGGACCTGAGGCGATTATCAATATTGCAGCTGCCGCTCAAAAACACATTGATCAAGCTATTTCGCTAACGCTTTTCATGACAGATCAAGCAACTACGCGAGATTTAAATAAAGCCTATATTCAAGCATTTAAACAAAAATGTGCCTCTATTTATTATGTACGAGTGAGACAGGACATCCTAGAAGGTAGCGAGAGTTATGATGATGATATGCTGGATGATTTCACTTCATCGGACTTAGAAGACTGTCAGTCCTGCATGATTTAACTAAATATACTCGATCAGAAGATTAAGAGAAATATATTGGCTTTTAGAAAGGCTTTATTGTAATGACAAAAAAACATCTTAAAACGCTTGCCTTGGCACTTACTACAGTATCAGTAGTGACATACAGCCAGGAGGTATATGGATTAGAAAGAGAGGAATCGGTCAAACAAGAACAAACCCAGTCAGCTTCAGAAGATGATTGGTTCGAAGAAGATAATGAGAGGAAAACAAATGTTTCTAAAGAGAATTCTACTGTTGATGAAACAGTTAGTGATTTATTTTCTGATGGAAATAGTAATAACTCTAGTTCTAAAACCGAGTCAGTAGTAAATGACCCTAAACAAGTCCTCAAAGCAAAACCAGAGGTTACACAAGAAGCAAGCAATTCTAGTAATAATGCTAGCAAAGTAGAAGTATCAAAACAGGATACAGCTTCAAAAAAGGAAATCATAGAAACATCAACTTGGGAGGCAAAAGATTTCGTAACTAGAGGGGATACTTTAGTAGGTTTTCCAAAATCTGGAATTAATAAGTTATCTCAAACATCACACTTAGTTTTACCAAGTCATGCAGCAGATGGAACTCAATTGACACAAGTAGCTAGCTTTGCTTTTACTCCAGATAAAAAGACGGCCATTGCAGAATATACAAGTAGGCTAGGAGAAAATGGGAAACCGAGTCGTTTAGATATTGATCAGAAGGAAATTATTGATGAGGGAGAAATATTTAATGCTTACCAGTTGACTAAGCTTACTATTCCAAATGGTTATAAGTCTATTGGTCAAGATGCTTTTGTGGACAATAAGAATATTGCTGAGGTTAATCTTCCTGAAAGTCTCGAGACTATTTCAGACTATGCTTTTGCTCACATGTCTTTAAAACAAGTAAAGTTACCAGATAACCTAAAGGTCATTGGAGAATTAGCTTTTTTTGATAACCAGATTGGTGGTAAGCTTTACTTGCCACATCACTTGATAAAATTAGCAGAACGCGCTTTCAAATCTAATCGTATTCAAACAGTTGAGTTTTTGGGAAGTAAGCTTAAGGTTATAGGAGAAGCAAGTTTTCAAGATAATAATCTAAGTAATGTTATGCTTCCGGATGGACTTGAAAAAATAGAATCAGAAGCTTTTACAGGAAATCCAGGAGATGAACATTACAACAATCAGGTCGTATTGCGCACACGGACAGGCCAAAATCCACATCAACTTGCGACTGAGAATACTTACGTCAATCCGGACAAATCATTGTGGCGTGCAACGCCTGATATGGATTATACCAAATGGTTAGAGGAAGATTTTACCTATCAAAAAAATAGTATTACAGGTTTTTCAAATAAAGGCTTACAAAAGGTAAGACGTAATAAAAACTTAGAAATTCCAAAACAACACAATGGTATTACTATTACTGAAATTGGTGATAACGCTTTTCGCAATGTTGATTTTCAAAGTAAAACTTTACGTAAATATGATTTGGAAGAAATAAAGCTCCCCTCAACTATTCGGAAAATAGGTGCTTTTGCTTTTCAATCTAATAACTTGAAATCCTTTGAAGCAAGTGAAGATTTAGAAGAGATTAAAGAGGGAGCCTTTATGAATAATCGTATTGGAACTCTAGACTTGAAAGACAAACTTATCAAAATAGGTGATGCTGCTTTCCATATTAATCATATTTACGCCATTGTTCTTCCAGAATCTGTACAAGAAATAGGACGTTCAGCTTTTCGACAAAATGGTGCACTTCACCTTATGTTTATCGGAAATAAGGTTAAAACAATTGGTGAAATGGCTTTTTTATCCAATAAACTGGAAAGTGTAAATCTCTCTGAGCAAAAACAATTAAAGACAATTGAGGTCCAAGCTTTTTCGGATAATGCCCTTAGTGAAGTAGTCTTACCGCCAAATTTACAGACTATTCGTGAAGAGGCTTTCAAAAGGAATCATTTGAAAGAAGTGAAGGGTTCATCTACATTATCTCAGATTGCTTTTAATGCTTTTGATCAAAATGATGGGGACAAACGCTTTAATAAGAAAGTGGTTGTTAGGACACATAATAATTCTCATATGTTAGCAGATGGTGAGCGTTTTATCATTGATCCAGATAAGCTATCTTCTACAATGGTAGACCTTGAAAAGGTTTTAAAAACACTAGAAGGTTTAGATTACTCTACATTACGTCAGACTACTCAAACTCAGTTTAGAGAAATGACTACTGCAGGTAAAGCGTTGTTATCAAAATCTAACCTCCGACAAGGAGAAAAACAAAAATTCCTTCAAGAAGCACAATTTTTCCTTGATCGCGTTGATTTGGATAAAGCCATAGCTAAAGCTGAGAAGGCTTTAGTGACCAAGAAGGCAACAAAGAATGGTCATTTGCTTGAGAGGAGTATTAACAAAGCGGTATTAGCTTATAATAATAGTGCTATTAAAAAAGCTAATGTTAAGCGCTTGGAAAAAGAGTTAGACTTGCTGACAGATTTAGTCGAGGGAAAAGGACCATTAGCGCAAGCTACAATGGTACAAGGAGTTTATTTATTAAAGACGCCTCTACCATTGCCAGAATATTATATCGGATTGAACGTTTATTTTGACAAGTCTGGAAAATTGATTTATGCACTTGATATGAGTGATACTATTGGCGAGGGACAAAAAGATGCATATGGTAATCCTATATTAAATGTTGACGAGGATAATGAAGGTTATCATGCCTTGGCAGTTGCCACTTTAGCTGATTATGAAGGTCTTTATATCAAAGATATTTTAAATAGTTCCCTTGATAAGATTAAAGCAATACGTCAGATTCCTTTGGCAAAATATCATAGATTAGGATTTTTCCAAGCTATCCGAAATGCAGCGGCAGAAGCAGACCGATTGATTCCTAAGACACCTAAGGGGTACCTAAATACAGTCCCAAATTATCGTAAAAAACAAGTGGAGAAAAATTCAAAACCAGTTGATTATAAAACGCCGATTTTTGATAAGGCTTTACCTAATGAAAAGGTAGATGGTGATAGAGTGGCTAAAGGTCATAATATAAATGCGGAGACTAATAATTATGTAGCTGTAACACCAATAAGGTCCGAGCAGCAATTACATAAGTCACAGTCTGATGTAAATTTACCTCAAACAAGTTCTAAAAATAATTTTATATACAAGATTCTAGGATACGTTAGTTTATGTTTGCTTTTCCTAGTAACTTCTGGAAAAAAAGGAAAACGAGCAAGAAAATAAGGAGAAATTAATATGATTACACAAGAAATGAAAGAGATTATTAATAGTCAGTTAGCAATGGTCGCGACGGTTGATGCTAAAGGTCAACCCAATATTGGTCCAAAACGTTCTATGCGTCTCTGGGATGATAAAACGTTTATTTATAATGAAAATACAGATGGTCAAACTCGTATTAACATTGAAGATAATGGGAAAATTGAAATTGCCTTTGTTGATCGTGAACGTCTTTTAGGTTACAGGTTTGTGGGAACTGCTGAAATTCAAACAGAAGGTGCTTATTACGAAGCAGCGAAAAAATGGGCAGAAGGACGCATGGGGGTTCCGAAAGCAGTTGGTATTATTCACGTCGAGCGTATTTTTAATTTACAATCTGGTGCTAATGCAGGTAAAGAAATCACTTAATATAAAAAAGCCTCAAAAAGGGGCTTTTTTATATTAAGCAAGGCTAGATTAAGTTTGTTTTCGATTTATTAGTAATATCTGCGATAGCAAGCCAAATTTCCATTTGATAATCAGTATCTTGTGGATGTTGAGATGAATAAATTTCTAAGTTTGGCGAGTTAGCTGGTTTTAGATTATTCTCTTGAAAAAATCCTTGTATTATTTTTCGCCATGTTTCTTGAAGACTCGATGGCATTGGACCTTTAACAGAAATGACTGCATAGGTAGCGCTTGGGATCCTAATAATTTCTAACCCTTTTGGGGCTTGGACACTTGTCTCTACTCGATAAGTGGCGCTGTAATCGAAACGAAAATCAGGTTGTGTTTTACAAATGCCAATGGCTTGCTGGATACCTTTTTCTTTTAGTTTTGCTGGATTATATTGTTTATGTAACTTTTCCCAAAGTTTAGGACATTCTTGATTTGACTTTACATTTTCTAAAGTTACTCCAGCAAGTATCATTGCTGGCTTTTCAACAATTTGAAATGATAGCATAAAAACCTTTATTCTTTATGATTCCTTAAGTAATTATAGAGTCGTTAAAATAGTTTCTTTTTAGAATAATTGTCTTGTTAGCAATCATAATTTTCTTTTGGAATGCTATGCTTCAAAGAAGAAATCTTATGATGTAGAGTATTCTCTAAGAGGCTCTTGTTTTATAGCTTTTTTCTAAAAAGAATCTATTAACTATTTTTGTTTATTTCTCTAAAGATGATGGATTAATCTTTAGTCTTTAATAACGCCATGGTGTCTCATAAGGGTACCAACGATTTGCTGAATGAGATGCTAATCTAGAAAATGGATAAACTTCTTTACCCTCTTTTTTCAACATATCTTCTAGATAATCTCTCAGCATCTAAACATCTCCAGGATAAGTAACATCAAGACTTAAAAGAGATTCAACTTCACTGATATTAAGTTGCAAGTCTTTAGCAACTTGTTTAATAGGATAATTTAACCTTCTAAAATTTTCTTGTAATTCAAAGGTTGTATCTTTTATTTCTTGAATAGTAAGCATATCATTCTCCTAATAGTTGGTTTAATAATTGGTTGATCTTTCTTTTTGGCTTTTGGGAAAGTATCTCCCTTGCTATGTCTATTATTTTATATCCAAATTTCCTTAGCTTTATTAAAGGCTGACCAAGCTTTTGGCCATCCAACATAAAAAGCAAGGTGAGTGATAATGTCAGCAATTTCTTCTTTAGTAACTCCGTTTTGTTTGGCAAATTGAAGATGATGCTCTAACTGTTCAAGATTTCCTCAGCTAATTAAGGCAGATATAGTAATAATAGAACGTGTTTTATCTGTTAAATGATCCTCTTTTGCCCAAACCTCACCAAATAAAATATCATCATTATATCTGGCAAATTCAGGTGCAAATTCTTCTAATTGACGACGTCCGGCTGTTTGTTTTTCTTTCATAATGGATTGATTCCTCCTTACTTGAATTTAACCTAGTCTTGAATATTCTTCATCACTAACAGCTTCATAAAACTCACTCTTACCAGCTGTAATCGCAATATGTGCAAATTCAGAATCTTTTTTAGCACCATGCCAATGTTTAACGCCTTTATCAGTTACAATCACGTTACCTGGTTCTAATGAAACTGCCTTTTTTATTCTCTTCTTGGTACCAACCTGAACCTTCTGTAACGAGGAGGATTTGATAACCGTCCAAATGAACATGCCAATTATTACGACAGCCAGATTCAAAGGTTACATTTCCAACTGAAACATTCCCATCTGGAGATTTTGCTAATGCTGCGAGATAGGATTGCCTAATAAAGAATTCACCATATGGATTTTTTTCACCCTTAGGAAAGATAGACTTAGTTGTTTCTTGCATAAGATTTCCTCATTTCGTTGTTGGATCAAAAAGTTCTTGTTCTCTAGGAACAAGAACTTTTTGATAATTGTCTATTTTGTGATTTAGACGATTAAGTGCTTCTTGGAGGCCTTGAAGCCTATCTTCAAGGTTGTTGCGTTTATCTTTTAAAATTTCTAGCCTAGCTGGGATTGTGGAATCGCCTTTTTCAACCAAATGAATATAATCAATGAGACTTTCAACGGAAACACCTGCGCCTCTAAAATAGCGGACAAATTCTAAAATATCAATATCGTTTTGTGTGAACTCACGAATTCCTGATTCACTCCGATGAATAGGGGGAATAAGATTAATTCTCTCATAATACCTAATGGTATCTGACGTAATGCCAGTCTTTTTACTAACTTCTTTGATATGCATTTTTAACATCGATATTCAGTCAACAATCACTAAGGATTTGATAGCGTCACGTTTATCCATTGCTTCATAAGCCTTTTGAATATCATCTAATACAAAGGATTTTGTAAAAACTAAGCCTGGGTTAATTTTATGAGTTAGAACAGCATCTAAAAGGACAGACTTATCAAATGTTGTTACAGAAGCAATGCCACCTCTAAGGCCGATATTTTTCCAGAATAAATTATTGGTATTCATGTCTGGATTTTGTGGGATACCAACACGTCCTATGACAGCACCAGGCCTAGCAATTTGGGTAGCTGTATCAACAGACTGCTCTGTACCAACGCATTCTAAAATAGCATCGGCACCTGCTTGATTGGTTAAATCTAAAACACGTTTAACGGCTTCGTCACCCCGTTCTTCGACAATATCCGTTGCACCAAAAGTCAATGCTAGTTCCTGCCTATCTTTGTGACGACTCATTGCAATGATACGGTTAGCACCTAACATTTTAGCAGCAATAACACCACAGAGTCCAACAGCACCATCTCCCATGACAACTACCGTATCACCTTCTTTAACTTCTGCAGCATGATAACCAGTTGCCATTACATCTGATAAGGTGAGAAGAGAGTTAAGTGTCTCATTATCATAGTCAGAAGGTTGACCAGGAATTTTAACCAATGCCCAGTTTGCATTAGTATAACGTAGATATTGACCTTGGTATCTACATTTTTTTCAGCTTGATGATTTGTACAATTTCCATCAAATCCAGCCTTACAAGACGGACATTGGCCACAGCCATGTGTAAAGGGAACAATAACAAAATCACCTTTTGACACGTCAGTTACTTTAGTACCAACTTCCTCAACGATACCAATAGTCTCATGACCTGCAAAAGAACCACTTTCACGTTTTGAAATACCACGATACCACCACAAGTCTGAACCACAAACACAGGCTCTAACAATTTTGATAACAGCATCTGTCTCTTGTTCAATGACTGGTTTTGGTGTATCAGTTATAACCATTTTGCCAGGTTCAATAAATGTAGCTACTTTCATAACCTTACCTCTTTTCTATAACTTCATTATAACTCTTAGAGTTAACTTCAAGTCAAGAAAAACTTAAAAATTTTGAAAATTAAACATCTGTAAAAATCCGCATATGGTTTCATTTTCCACTAAAAACAGGGAAGTTAGAAAATTCCCCATAATCGTCAAACATAAGTGATTTTAATATCGACATATCTTCGTCACTAATTACAAAGTCAAAGTCTAGATTAGACTGTAAATGTTCTTTACTAGAAGCCTTTGGTAAAACGATCAGGTTTAATTGTAGTAAATATTGAATACATAATTGAGCAACACTAACCCCATATTTTTCAGCCATTTTTTGAATACCATCAGATTTCAATGCTTGTCCATGTGCAATTGGTGAATAAGCTTCAACTTGAATACCTTTACTTTGACAGTAATCAATCAAGTCGAAAGGTGTATTTCCGATGTGAGCTAAGATTTGATTGACAGCAGGTTTAACATAACCATTTTTTAAGATATTTTCTAAGTCTTTTTCTAAAAAGTTTGAGACACCGATGGATTTTACCTTACCAGATTTTTGAGCATCCTCTAAAGCTCTCCAAGCTTCTAAATTTCCTTGGTCAAAATGTTTATCTGTTTCACGCCATTCCTTCCAAGGCTGTGGACTATGAATAATCATTAAATCAATATAATCAAGCCCTAAAGCTTCTAGTGATCGATCAATTGATTTTGTAGCACTTTCATAATCTTTATGTTCAGCGGCAATTTTAGTCGTAACAAATAAAGATTCACGTGTAATACCAGATTCTTTAATCCCTACACCGCCCCCTTTTTCATTGTTGTATGCTTGTGCAGTATCAATATGGCGGTAGCCTAATTCGATAGCATCTTTAACAACTTGAGCTACCCTATCATTATCTATCATCCACGTACCTAAACCTAAAGTTGGTATTTTATGATTGTCATTTAATATCATTGTATCTGTCATCTTTATTTTCCTTCTTTCATTAGTATTGACCTAATCTTAACACTTAGAGTTAACTCCAAGTCAAGGAAAAAACTAACACTCAGGTTAGTTTTTTAATGGTTTGCAATGATTTTGATGTTCTCTTAAAGAATAATCGATTTCAACAGTAACATCGTTTATCTTATAATGTTGGCAAATCGTTCGAATAGCTCTTTTACAATCTTTTTCAGATATCAATTGATTTAAGCAACAGTGAATGATTGCTCGATTATCAATACCATCCATTGACCAGATATTGAGTTGATTGATAGATCTTACTTGCGAAAGTCCCTTAAGTTCATCATGTAATGCAGCGTAATCTATGGAATCTGGAACACCATCTAAAAAAAGTTTCAGGGTTGATAGTAATTTAGGAAGTGCTTTAGATAAGATGAAAGTAGATATGGCAACTGATAATAATGGATCAAGGATATACAACGGTTTCCAATTTAAGATAAGAGATATAACAATAATAGCTAACCACCCTAGAATATCTTCCAAAAAATGAAGGCTTAATATTTCCTCATGTTTACTTTGACCAGAATGGAGAATAAAACTAGCTAGACCATTAATGATAATAGCGATGACAGCTAGAATAAACATGCCGTGATAATTAACAGGAGTAGGATGCCACAATTTTGGAATATTTTCTATCATGACTAAGATAGATCCACTTATAAGAATTAGACTTGTGATAAGAGCTCCTAAAAGGCTAAAACGTTTATAACCTAATGAAAATATCGTATCTTCATCTTTCTTAGATTTTTTTTCTAAAGTAGCTGAGATGCCAATAGCTATTGCATCACCAAAATCATGAACAGCATCGGCTAAGATAGCTCCTGAGAAGAATAGACTTCCAAAGATGAATTCAAGGACGGAAAAGCTGATATTTAATATAAAAGCGATAGCCACTTTTTTGTTTGATGTCATATTTTTCTCCTTTTGTTATACTGGTATTGTAGTGTGATTCTTTCTTCTATTATCTAGGAGATAAAAGAGAATTGCTAGAAACAAAAAAGAACACTTGTTCAATACTGAACAAAACTTAGAAAGTGTCCTATATGGTAAAAGATAGACAAATTCAGAAAACAAAAGTAGCGATTTATAATGCTTTTATAAGCTTGCTACAGGAAAATGATTATTCTAAAATAACGGTTCAAGATGTAATCGGACTTGCAAATGTAGGAAGATCAACTTTTTACTCTCACTATGAAAGCAAAGAAGTGTTACTCAAGGAGCTCTGTGAAGACCTTTTTCACCACTTATTTAAGCAGGGTAGAGATGTTACGTTTGAAGAGTATTTAGTTCATATCTTAAAACATTTTGAACAAAATCAAGATAGTATCGCTACGTTATTATTATCTGACGATCCCTATTTTTTATTACGCTTTAGAAGTGAATTAGAACACGATGTTTACCCTAGATTGCGTGAGGAGTATATTACAAAGGTGGACATTCCTGAAGATTTCTTAAAACAATTTCTTTTATCCAGTTTTATCGAGACCTTAAAGTGGTGGCTTCATCAAAGACAGAAAATGACTGTTGAAGATTTACTAAAATATTATTTAACTATGGTAGAGAGGTAAATTATAGAGAGTTGGGAGATTCTCTTATTTCATTAGCGTTATCAGAGGTGATGAATGGATTGATTGTCTAATATAGCGAGTTGAAGTTATTAGATTAAATGAGTATAATTCGGGAGATAAAAAAGTCCCCTTGATGAAAGAGTTTCTTTGGGATTGTTGATGTCACCATAAGCAAAATGAATATTTTTCGATTACTATATTGTCTTAGGCTTTTGCTTATATTCTAGTGGGCTAATTCCCACTATTTTTTTAAATGTCCTTGAAAAATTAGAAGAAGTGGAAAATCCAAGTAAATTGGAAACTTCTTCTACTTTCTTATTTTCATCTAGTAATTGCTTAGCAGCTTCGATTTTTAAGTTTAGAAAATATTGTTGAATAGTGATGTGTTTTTCTTGCTTAAATAGTTTTCGTAACTTCGATTCACTCATGTGACATTCTTTAGCTATTTCTTCTGTTTTAATAAAGCGATTTAGATTATTTTCAAGATATCGAATCACTGCGACAATAGTTTGAGAATGAGGGGTTTCGAGATGTTTTTTTAAAGAATGAACTTGTTGAGTATAGAATAAGATAGCAGTATCACGTAATTTTAAAACTTCATTTAGACTTATAGTTGACTCGTTTTCTTTTATAAAACGATCTCGTGCTCGATAAGCTGTTTCGATATCAAGTCCTGCTTGGATGGTAGCCTGTGAGAGACGATCATAAATCATGATGGAGTAGTTTTTTTCAGATCGCAATTCATCTCCACTGATTATAGGTACGATAGAATTGCTAAATTGTTCCACTGTTTCTTTCAAAAGAAATTCACTACCTGATTTAACAGCTTTTAGAATATTATTTTCAAAATGATACTGATATTTGTAAGAACTCATATTCTGTTTAGAAAATTGCTTAATTTTATCTAGATCAAAGGAGTTGCTCCACCCTTTCGTGTAGTAATGTAAGGGCTCTGATAATTTATCTTTCACAACCCCAGTTAGACAATAATTGGTTACTATTAGTAATTCTCGGATTTGACTAAGTGAGAAGAAAGGTAATTGGGATAGTCTATCAATAAAGTAGTCTTGTTCACTAGCATTGATTTGTGTTTCAGTCAGCTTTTTCTTAAGAAGTAAAGGGTCAATAACATTGCTACGCCAGGGACCGATGATAATATAATATTGTTGAATATGGTGGACAAGAAAAAGTTCTCCTAAAGAGCCATAATGAAATAAAAAATCATGTTGAGTTTTACTAAAGTTACTTAAAATAAGGTAATGATTGTAAAAAAGTGAAATAGTTTTATCGGATTTATACTCTCTGATAACAGAAAAATTTTGATCACAAACAGTAATAGTTAGACCTAGAAGACTGTGTAATGATTTCAACAATAAAGAATCAATCATATGAGTTACCACCTTTGATTTAATATGTTATCTATTTTAGAGAAGATTTCTTTAAAGTCAACAGAATAATTAGGTAGTCGGTATTTTAACCAAATATGATTTAAAAAATCGAAAAAGTCAAATTATATATAAAAAAAAAAGCAGATTAGATTAGATAAAAAAGTATAGATATTCTAATATTTATTGTTTAAGCCTATAATTTACTCTGTATAGAGTTATACAGAGTAAAGGAGAATATTATGTTTAGAAGGTCTAAAAATAACAGTTATGATACTTCACAGACGAAACAACGGTTTTCAATTAAGAAGTTCAAGTTTGGTGCAGCTTCTGTACTAATTGGTCTTAGTTTTTTGAGTGGGGTTACACAAGGTAATCTTAATATTTTTGAAGAGTCAATAGTTGCTGCATCTACAATTCCAGGGAGTGCAGCGACCTTAAATACAAGCATCACTAAAAATATACAAAACGGAAATGCTTACATAGATTTATATGATGTAAAGAATGGATTGATCGATCCTCAAAACCTCATTGTATTAAATCCATCAAGCTATTCAGCAAATTATTATATCAAACAAGGTGCTAAATATTATAGTAATCCGAGTGAAATTACAACAACTGGTTCAGCAACTATTACTTTTAATATACTTGATGAAACTGGAAATCCACATAAAAAAGCTGATGGACAAATTGATATAGTTAGTGTGAATTTAACTATATATGATTCTACAGCTTTAAGAAATAGGATAGATGAAGTAATAAATAATGCAAATGATCCTAAGTGGAGTGATGGGAGTCGTGATGAAGTCTTAACTGGATTAGAAAAATTAAAAAAAGATATTGATAATAATCCAAAAACACAAATAGATATTGATAATAAAATTAATGAAGTCAATGAAATAGAGAAATTGTTAGTTGTATCGCTACCAGATAAAATTAAGTATTCGCCAGAGGCTAAGCATAGGACTGTTGAACAACACGCGGAATTAGATGCAAAAGATAGCATTGCAAATACAGATGAATTGCCATCAAATTCAACGTATAACTGGAAAAATGGTCATAAACCAGACACCTCAACATCAGGTGAAAAAGACGGAATTGTTGAAGTTCACTATCCAGATGGTACTGTTGATGATGTGAATGTTAAAGTAACCGTTACATCGAAAAAAACTGATAATACAGCTCCAACATTAACCGTCACTCCAGAGCAACAGACTGTTAAAGTGGATGAAGATATTACCTTTACGGTTACAGTTGAAGACGAAAATGAAGTTGAACTAGGTTTAGATGATCTTAAAGCTAAGTATGAAAATGATATCATTGGAGCTCGTGTTAAAATTAAGTATCTTACTAAAGAATCTAATAAGAAAGTCATGGAAGTGACAATTATGAAAGCTACTTTAGCAGATAAGGGCGCAATTACCTTTACTGCAAAAGATAAAGCAGGTAATCAAGCAGAACCTAAGACAGTTACCATCAATGTTCTTCCGCTTAAGGATAGCAACGAACCAAAAGGTAAGGACCAAACGGTCAAAGTAGGAGAAACACCGAAGGCAGAAGATTCTATTGGTAACTTATCAGATCTTCCGAAAGGTACAACAGTAGCCTTTGAAACTCCAGTTGATACGGCAACACCGGGAGACAAACCAGCAAAAGTTGTTGTGACTTACCCAGATGGTTCAAAAGATACTGTAGATGTGACTGTTAAGGTTGTCGATCCACGTACAGATGCCGATAAGAATGATCCAGCAGGTAAAGATCAGCAAGTCAAAGTAGGAGAAACACCGAAGGCAGAAGATTCTATTGGTAACTTATCAGATCTTCCGAAAGGTACAACAGTAGCCTTTGAAACTCCAGTTGATACGGCAACACCGGGAGACAAACCAGCAAAAGTTGTTGTGACTTACCCAGATGGTTCAAAAGATACTGTAGATGTGACTGTTAAGGTTGTCGATCCACGTACAGATGCCGATAAGAATGATCCAGCAGGTAAAGATCAGCAAGTCAAAGTAGGAGAAACACCGAAGGCAGAAGATTCTATTGGTAACTTATCAGATCTTCCGAAAGGTACAACAGTAGCCTTTGAAACTCCAGTTGATACGGCAACACCGGGAGACAAACCAGCAAAGTTGTTGTGACTTACCCAGATGGTTCAAAAGATACTGTAGATGTGACTGTTAAGGTTGTCGATCCACGTACAGATGCCGATAAGAATGATCCAGCAGGTAAAGATCAGCAAGTCAAAGTAGGAGAAACACCGAAGGCAGAAGATTCTATTGGTAACTTACCAGATCTTCCGAAAGGTACAACAGTAGCCTTTGAAACTCCAGTTGATACGGCAACACCGGGAGACAAACCAGCAAAAGTTGTTGTGACTTACCCAGATGGTTCAAAAGATACTGTAGATGTGACTGTTAAGGTTGTCGATCCACGTACAGATGCCGATAAGAATGATCCAGCAGGTAAAGATCAGCAAGTCAATGGTAAAGGAAATAAACTACCAGCAACAGGTGAGAATGCAACTCCATTCTTTAATGTTGCAGCTTTGACAATTATATCATCAGTTGGTTTATTATCTGTTTCTAAGAAAAAAGAGGATTAATCTTTTGACCTAAAATGTCACTAAACATTTCACCATTTATTGGTGTGAACACATTAATAAAGTTATGTATCTCTCTCCAACAAACTTAATTAATGTGTTTCAATTTTTCGAGTTTAATTCTTGAAAAAGCCTATCGAGATTATTAATTTCGATAGGCTTTTGATTTTGTGTAAGCGTCCAATAACGAGGTATCTTCCATTTTCTTCCCTATTCCGTAAGCATCCAATATACCTTGTTATTGGACGCTTACTATAAAACTGAAGAAATGATCCTATTTAGTTGAAATTTGTAAATGAAGTGTATCATTAGAGCCTAAGATGTTAATCCTAGGCTCTCTTTTGTTGATTTAAAATTTTTAGGTGTAATCAAATGTAAGGTTAGATGCAAAATTTTCTAAAATGACTGTTTGTCTTTTCAAGTAATTAAATGTATTTAAGGGGAATTTATAAAAATAAAAGGAGTGTGTCAATAATGTTGTGTAAACACACTGGCAAAGCTGGGATTGTTAATCAAATAGGCTTTCAAGTGTGTCTGTACAATGACAAAAACCTTTGTGGACTCGTTGTTCTTGCTTGAAGTTGTAATCATTAAATAGTGTGACTAGACAGTGTTCTAGGGTCTCTTCACTGGGAAATACGATTTCCTTTTTTGTTTGCGTTGTATTGCAGTTAGTGATACAATGGTTATACAAAAATGATTTGAGGTGATATTATGTCAACAGTAGCAGTAAGAGTAGATGATCAATTAAAAGATGATGCTACAGAACTTTTTCAATCCTTAGGGTTGGATATGAGTACAGCAGTAAAAATGTTTTTGATTCAGTCTGTTAAAACTCAAAGTATTCCTTTTGAAATAAAAAATCAATCATCTGTTTCTGATGAAGAATTTCAAAATTTGGTAGAAACAAAATTAAAAGGAATACGAGTTAAGGCTAGTGATCCAGAAAGTGTAAATGCGTTTTTTGGAGATGAAGATTTTTCAGAATATGAGGAATATTTTAAATGAGTGATATTGAGGTATATTCTGTATTAGTTTCACGTATTGAATATTCTGATGGTACAGGTTCAAAGGTTCGTCCTGCTGTAGTAGTCAAATTTAATGATGAAGTAATAAAAACTTTAAGATTTACTACTAAATATGAAAATAAGTCTGACAATATAAGAAGTCAGTATTTAGAAGTTATTGATTAGGCAAAAGCAAATTTAAATAGGCGTTCTTGGATAGATACTATTCAATATTATGATGTTGAGAATAAAGGGTTCAATATTAAAATTATAGGTAAGTTAAGCGATAGAGATGTTGAGAGGTTAAAAGATTTTCTCATAGCAAAGGAAGTTTAGTTATGAAAAAGAAATTATTAGGATTGATGATTTTAGCTATATCTACAGTATTTTTAGTTGCTTGTTCGACTAATTCGTTAAATGTAAAGTATTATAAAGTATATGATGGTGAAAAAACGTTAGTTTTAGAAATTAATGATGAATCAGGAATTTATCATAATGAAGGAAACTTTGTAGTAACTAATATTGATACTAAAAGTAAAAGTTTTGTACTTAAAGGTGGGTCTGCTAAGTATACTGTTTTATATGATGTTAAAAGTGATGGTAAATTGAATGTTGATTTAGGAAACTTTTATTATAATGCTTCTGGTAAGGAGACATATTATAAAGAAGGTAGCAAGGCTTTAGAAAAAGCATTAAGAGATAAAGAATAAAGTTAGGACTATTTTCCTAACTTATTTTTTTATTTAAAAAATGAACTTCAAAATGCAAAGTCTTAATTTTACTTAGCACCTAATTTTTAGTTAAATAATTTGTATCCCAGCAATAAAAAGTATTTTTACCGAAATCAAAGTAAGAACCAAAAAGAAGATGGGGTTACTCTGTCTTAGTTTTTCTTGGAAAGTGTTATCTGTTAATTCAATGAAATCAAGCGAGGAAATGAGATAGCTTTTATTTAATTGATGAGTTGCTTTTTCCAGATTATTTGGAGTTATTTGCTCGTATTCAGAAATAATATTATGTTTGATATCATAAAGAGCTAAATTCATGGTTTGATTTTTATTTCTTTGAAAGTTACTAACGATCGTACTTATTTCTTTATTGTTCAAATTGGAATAATCTTTAAGTAGATGGAAAAGTCGTATTTCTAAACATTCCTTTGAAATTTCTAAATCAATGGTTATTTCTTTGAATAGTTTATTTTCGTAAACAATTTTATAGAGTAACTTGGGATGATATTGATTTTGAAAGAAATAGTATTTATACATATCGAAGATATTCTTCAATAAAAAATGACTTTACAAAGCCTAAAACAAGGACTTCAATAAGGAGAGTTTCAGTAAGTCATGATTTAAAAGAGTTATTGCTTGAACTAAAATTTCAACAAGAAAGAATGCTGAAAGGTTTGCATATAAAAAATACAGATCAATTGATTTTTTATGACTATAGGTTTGGTATGATATCAAATGATGCTGTTAACAAATTCTTGGCAAGCTCATTGGAAAAATTAGAAATAGAATCTAAGATGTCATCAACAGGTGCTAGACATACTTATGGAAGTTATTTGTTGGCTAACGGAGTAGATATTTGGGCGGTTGCAAAATTAATGGGGCATAAAGATATCAAACAATTAATAGAAAGATATGGTCATTTGCTTCTGGAAGTGGAAGAAAAGGAAAATAATCAGCTTTTAAAAATTCTTAATAATAAAGGTAGTTTTTAAAATGACTATCAAGAACAAATTAAGAACAAAAATAAAAGAAACCCTATTATAATAAGGTTTCACTCATATATTTTCTGCCACCACCGAGAATTGAACTCGGAACTGAGCATTACCATTGCTCTATTATACCATTTAACTATAGCGGCTACTTTTCTATGATACTATAAGATTTTGACGAAATCAAGTATTTCTTTACTTAGAAAAATAGTCGTTTTTTTAGTCTAATTCTATTTGGAGAAATTTACTATTTTCAATAGCTCTTAAATGGTGTGTTTCTTCTGGAGAGAGGCTAATAAGGCTATCTTTTTCAAGGATATGTTTCTGAACACCAAGGATAATTTCAAGTTTTCCTTCCAAAACATTTATTAATTTTGGATGAGGGCATCGTTCATTTTTCAGTCCTCGGCTGATGATTTTAATGGTATTGAATAAACCTTCATCTTTAATCATTCCTAATGGGGACATGAGACTCATTTTTCCAAATTGATATTCTGAACTTGAAAAACCATTTTGTAAGAATAAATTTTTCCAATCATCTATTTTTAGAGGAGCAACGTTAACATTTATAGTATGTCTAAGTTGATCGATCAGATTGGCAGTGTCTTCATCTTGATAAGAAACATCATGTGTGAGTAAACGTCCACCAGGTTTTAGGACACGTAAGTACTCTTTTATGACCTTCTCCTTAGCTGAATTGTTAAGCATCGTTAACATTGCTTCGTTGATAACGATAAACTATTATCAGGAAAGGGCAGTCTGAGTTCATTTCCCCGAATAACTTCAATAAATTCTTCTAATTGGGCCTTTTTGATATGTTCTTTGGCCTTTTCTATTACTTTACTATCTAGATCAAGCGCTGTAATGTGACAGGAAAATGCTTTAGCGATGTCGATGGAACTGGTACATTGATTACAAGCTACTTCTAGAACACGACTGTCAGCACTAAAGTGTCCTTTTTTGATAAGCCAATTCGTTGCTTGGACACCTCCTGGTCTTAAGCGTTTTTTCCTAGTCGTGCTAAGAATTGATGTCCAATTTCTTTATGTGACAATAAGATCACCTCTTTCTTTTAATAGTAATATCATTTTTTCTTAACTATAACACATAGGTGCTAAGATAACAAGGAGTAATAGTGATTGAATGGTATAAGTGATGAATTTTAGAGAGCGTTTTCTTTTAACTAGGGGTGTGATGCCAAAACTAGAATGGCATAGAGAACCATACATCTCAAAAGGTCTTCCTTAGATAAAACTAGTTGTTTTTATATCTGTCAGAAAAATCATAATTTATTTTTGATATAATGATTTTTTGAGTATTTAATTTATATGTTATAATGAAAAAAACTAAAAAAGAGGAATATCATGTCATACGAACAAGAATTTTTAAAAGACTTTGAAGAGTGGTTACAATCGCAAATAAGTATCAACCAAATGGCAATGGACAGTGCAAAGAAAGTTTTAGAGGAAGATAAGGATGAGCGAGCAGCAGATGCGTATATTCGTTATGAGAGTAAGTTAGACGCTTATCGCTTTTTGCAAGGGAAATTTAATAACTATCATAACCAAAAATCTTTCCATGATTTGCCTGATGGTCTTTTTGGACAACGTCATTATTAAAAGGTTTATCGCTAGAAAGCTTGTCAAATAGGCATTTCTATGATACATTGTTATAGTAGTTTTTAGATACTATGATAGATTTCATAAATGAGGAGAAAGCATTATACAATGGCAAAGCGTATTAAACCGAATAAAAAAAGAGAGCTTTTGAAAGCTAAAGGGATCAATTGGAAGGATGTTCGACTATCTCAAACTTTACAAGAAGTCGCATCACCGAAAAAAAAGGCTCCTGAAGCGCCAAAGGTAGTCGATCTTTTAGAAGGTTTAACTGCTAATAAACAAGATGTTTTAAAAGAAGCTGGCCTTGTCAGCCTTGAAGCGTTTGCGAAAGTAAGTGAAGCAGATGTTTTAGCACTAAAAGGTATTGGTCCAGCAGCTATTAAACAGTTAGTTGATAATGGTGCTGTTTTTGCAAAATGATTTGATTCACCTTGCGAAAGTAGTCTTATTTTGCTAGAATAAAATTAACTTAGAGGTGTTTTGAAATCCCATTTGTCACAGGAAGCGGTCATACTGAGAAATCCGCACAAATGTCAAAGCTTGTTGCTAAGTCCAATAATTGAAACAAAACGAGTTGCGGATGTTATTATCCGAATTTGGGTGGTACCGCGGAAATCGTAATACGAAATTCGTCCCTGTCAGAATTGACAGGGATTTTTTGTATTTAGGAGTGAGGAGATTGAAGTATATGCAGATTCTAGAAGATTTCGATGGCAAAGCATTACCAAAACTAGAAACGGATCGGCTTATCTTGCGTCAGCGAACGGTGGGGGATGTCCCAGCCATGTTTGATTACGTTTGCTTGGAAGAGGTTGCCTATCCAGCAGGACTCAGCCCAATAGCTTCTTTAGAAGATGAGTACGATTATTTTGAAAATCGCTACTATCAAAATCTGGAAAAGGCAAAATTACCATCTGGTTATGGTATTACCGTTAAAGAAGTGATCGGATTATCGGATCTTGCGCCTTTAACCATCGCCATGAAGACGATGTTTTCGAGATTTGCTATCTGCTTCATCCTGACTACTGGGGTCATGGCTACATGACAGAAGCTGTCGCCGCTTTGATTGAAGTCGGTTTTACCCTCCTCAATCTCCACAAAATCGAAATCCGCTGCTATGATTACAATAAGCAAAGCCGGCGCGTGGCAGAAAAACTAGGATTCACCCTTGAAGCTACCATTCGTGCTCGTAAGGATAATCAAGGCAATCGCTGTGTCAATTTGATATATGGTTTGCTGAGGAGTGAGTGGGAGTAATTATTCTACTTTTCATAGAAGTTACTAGATAGACTAATTTGGCTGTACAGGGCACTTAGCTAAGTCATCAATAATATCGTAGATATGGAGGAGACAAATGATTAAGATACTTGGAGAAATCGTAGATAACCAGCTACCTGTTGTGGAAACGAATCGTCTGTTGTTGCGTCAACGCAAGTTAGAAGATGCTAAGGAGATATTTGAATTTGTCAAACTTGATGAGGTGAGTTATCCAGCAGGTTTTCCGGCTGTTAAAAGCTTGGAAGAAGAGATAACCTATATTCAAGAGATTTATCCAACTAATCTTGAAAAAGAAAAGTTACCCTCTGGTTATGCTATTACTCTAAAAGGCGATGATAAGGTAATTGGTTCAGTAGATTTTAACCATCGCCACGAAGACGACATTTTTGAAATTGGCTACCTGCTCCACCCTGATTATTGGGGACAAGGCATTGTGCCAGAAGCAGCTTCAGCCCTTGTGGAGATAGGTTTCACACTGCTAGGACTACATAAGATTGAGCTGGGATGCTATGACTATAATAAGCAAAGTCAGGCGGTTGCGCGCAAATTAGGTTTTACTTTAGAGGCTAATATTCGTGATCGAAGAGATGCCCAGGGGCAACGTTGTGGCGATATGCGCTTTGGTTTACTGCGAAGCGAGTGGGAGAAACAAAGAAGATGAATATTATTATCATCGGAGCACAAGCTTCTGGGAAAATGACAATTGGTCAGGAAATCGCAAAACAGACAGGCATGACCTTATTCCATAACCATGATTCTATAGATTTTGTTTTACGCTTCATGCCATGGTCTCCAGATAGTATTGCTCTAACGGAGTCTATTCGCTTTAAATTTTTTGAAACGTTTGCTAAGACTGGTCAAGAAATGATTTTTACTATTGTAATTGATTTCAATGATTCAAGAGATGTAGTATTTCTAGAAAAGATTCAAACAGTTTTTCAATCTCACAACCAAGAGGTATTATTTGTAGAATTAGAAACAGAGCTAAGTGAGCGTCTCAAACGGAATCGCACAGAAAATCGCCTCAAGCATAAGCCTTCAAAACGTGATATCAAATGGTCAGAGAACGATATTTGTTCAACCATGGATTACGCTATCTTTAATCCTGAAGTAGCCCCAGAAGCACTTACATATTATCATAAAATCAATAATACTTGTTTAACTGCTACTGAAACAGCATATCTTATTATTCAAAAAATAAACCAAATCAAGGAGAAAAACTAATGTCAAAAGAACTATCACCAAAATACAATCCTGCCGAGGTTGAGGAAGGCCGTTATCAAACTTGGCTTGACCAAGATGTTTTCAAGCCATCAGGGGATACTGAGGCTAAGCCTTATTCTATCGTGATTCCACCACCAAACGTTACGGGTAAATTGCACTTGGGTCACGCTTGGGATACAACTCTACAAGATATCATTATTCGTCAAAAGCGTATGCAGGGCTTTGATACACTCTGGCTTCCAGGTATGGACCACGCTGGTATAGCTACTCAAGCTAAGGTTGAGGAGCGCCTTCGTGAGCAAGGTATTTCACGTTATGATCTTGGTCGTGAAAAATTCCTAGATAAAGTTTGGGAATGGAAAGACGAGTATGCAGCAACTATTAAATCTCAGTGGGGGAAAATGGGTCTTTCGGTTGATTATAGTCGTGAGCGTTTTACCCTTGATGAGGGACTTTCAAAAGCGGTAAGAAAAGTCTTTGTTGATTTGTACAATAAAGGTTGGATCTATCGTGGGGAGTTCATCATTAATTGGGATCCAGCAGCTCGTACAGCCCTTTCAGATATTGAAGTTATTCACAAGGATGTTGAGGGTGCTTTCTATCATATGAATTATATGCTGGAAGATGGCTCACGCGCCCTAGAAGTAGCAACAACTCGTCCTGAGACTATGTTTGGAGATGTGGCTGTAGCGGTAAATCCAGAAGATCCACGTTACAAAGATTTGATTGGCCAAAATGTTATCCTTCCTATCATCAATAAACCTATTCCAATCATCGCTGATGAACACGCTGATCCAGAATTTGGAACAGGTGTGGTTAAGATTACGCCGGCTCACGACCCTAATGACTTTGCTGTAGGTCAACGCCACAACTTACCACAAGTTAACGTTATGAACGATGATGGTACTATGAATGAACTTGCGGATGAATTTAATGGTATGGATCGTTTCGAAGCTCGTAAGGCAGTAGTCGCTAAATTAGAATCGTTAGGAAACTTAGTAAAAATTGAAAAAATGACTCATTCTGTTGGTCATTCAGAACGAACAGGCGTTGTGGTTGAACCACGTTTATCTACTCAATGGTTCGTCAAGATGGATCAATTGGCTAAGAATGCCATTGCCAACCAAGATACAGAAGATAAGGTAGAGTTTTATCCACCACGATTTAACGATACTTTTATGAGTTGGATGGAAAATGTCCATGACTGGGTTATCTCTCGTCAATTATGGTGGGGACACCAAATTCCTGCATGGTACAACGTCAATGGTGAGATGTATGTTGGAGAAGATGCCCCAGAGGGTGACGGATGGACACAGGATGAAGACGTTCTAGACACATGGTTTAGTTCTGCTTTATGGCCGTTTTCAACAATGGGATGGCCAGACACCGAAGCAGCTGACTTCAAACGCTACTTCCCAACATCAACCTTGGTAACTGGATACGATATCATCTTCTTCTGGGTATCGCGCATGATTTTCCAATCTCTTGAATTTACAGGACGCCAACCATTCTCAAATGTTCTTATTCATGGACTCATCCGTGATGAAGAAGGACGTAAAATGTCTAAATCACTTGGCAACGGGATTGATCCGATGGATGTCATTGAGAAATATGGTGCGGATGCCCTTCGTTGGTTCCTCTCAAATGGTTCAGCCCCTGGTCAAGATGTGCGTTTTTCATACGAAAAAATGGATGCTTCGTGGAATTTCATTAATAAGATTTGGAACATTTCACGCTATATCCTTATGAATAACGAAGGTTTAACGTTGGATCAAGCCAGAGAAAATGTGGAAAAAGTTGTTAATAGTCAAGTTGGAAATGTAACAGACCGTTGGATTCTCCACAATTTAAATGAGACTGTGGGTAAAGTTACTGAAAACTTTGACAAGTTTGAATTTGGTGTTGCTGGTCACATCCTTTACAACTTTATCTGGGAAGAATTTGCTAATTGGTACGTTGAGTTAACAAAAGAGGTTCTTTATAGTGACAATGAAGAGGAGAAAGTTGTTACACGTTCTGTTCTTCTTTATACCTTAGATCAAATCTTGCGTCTTCTTCATCCAATCATGCCATTTGTGACAGAAGAAATTTTTGGACAATACGCAGAAGGATCAATTGTCCTTGCAAGTTATCCACAAGTTAACGCGACATTTGAAAATCAGACAGCTCACAAAGGCGTTGAAAGCTTGAAAGATTTGATTCGTTCAGTGCGAAATAGCAGAGCAGAGGTCAATGTTGCTCCATCTAAACCAATCACTATCTTGGTTAAGACAAGTGACAGCGAACTCGAAAGCTTCTTCAAAGACAATAGTAACTACATCAAACGCTTCACAAACCCAGAGACGCTTGAAATCAGCTCAGCGATTACTGCCCCAGAACTTGCCATGACTAGCATTATCACAGGTGCAGAAATTTTCCTCCCACTTGCTGACCTCCTTAACGTTGAAGAAGAGTTGGCACGACTTGAAAAAGAACTTGCTAAATGGCAAAAAGAACTAAATATGGTCGGCAAAAAACTCAGCAACGAGCGCTTTGTAGCTAACGCTAAACCAGAAGTCGTCCAAAAAGAAAAAGACAAACAGACCGACTACCAAACTAAATACGACGCAACTATAGCACGTATTGAAGAGATGAAAAAATTAAATAATGATTGAGAATGCAGCCGAGAGGCTGTATTTTTAGTATAGTAGAATAAGATAGTGGGGGATTTGATAGTAATAACGTTAACAAGTGTACATAAAATAGATCAAAGGAAAAGTATTCCTTAAAGAGTATACCTAATGAAGATAGTAATTTTAAAGGATGTTTTGGTAAGGTGTTATAAAAAATAGTAATAATAAAAAAACTTCTCTCAATTGAGAGAAGGACACTATTCTCAGTATTAAATATTTAGTTATTGGTTAAACTATCAAGTTCGTCATCAGGTATAATATGGTTATCAGCAAAATTATTCATATTTAGGAAATATTCATTATACCAATTGTGATTTTGTAATAGCTGCTCCATGGCGTAAGTTTTCCACTTATCTGGGCAGTTTAGATAAGGTGAACGTATTTCGTGCTCAATAAGTTGTTTCTGAGTTGCTGGTTTAGGTCTATTACTTTTATCATATCCATTTATTCCTTGATACTTTTCTAAGTTTTTTTTATTTGGGAATATTATAGTTTTGACGAAATGTGATGTAGAGAATTTATATTTTTTTGAAACGAGACACTTTGGAATTAGTAAAATAGGCCTATCATTAGCTTTTATGTAAAAATGTTTTATTGTTTTCCAACTTAGTGATATATCATCCCAGTAATGACCAAAGTCATATTTAGAATATTCAATTCTTAGCTGATGTAGTTTAGCCTGTTCAAGTGAATATTCTACAATTTCTTTTTTTAAAAGGCTTACAAGGAAATCAGAAGTTCTATCTTCAGCAAATTTTGGAACAAATATAGCTATTGAAGTGGGATGAAGTAAATTTTTCCTTTCTGAAGGAGTAAATCCGCTTATTTTTTTAAAAAAATTAAAAAGCATTTTTTCAGAAACTCCCTTTCCTCTAGATTTACTTTTAGAATATCCTAAGTGAATAAAATTACATTCTGATGAAAAGCAAAGTATATTACGAACTTCATTTTCCCCAAATTCTGTATAAAGCCGGTAGGCTTCTAAAAAAAATGAATGGAGTTTTAGCGCAGCGTTTTCAAATACTGAACTTAAATTTTTAGAATGTAATTTAGTAGGATCTAAAAAAAGTTTCACATCTTTATTTATTGGTATATTTACAAAATCTAATTGACTATGATTTTTATTGATAAGTTTTTCATTTGACAATAATACTTCTCCTTTAATAATTTATTTAAAGCTGTTAAACGATGTAGAAAGTGACTTTACTTATTTTTAAAAAACTGGTATAGTTTTATTTGAAATTTTTTTAGAATAGTGTCAGAAAGTCAAATCTGATTCGTTTGTGGTTAAAAAAGGTTGTGGATTGCCGTCTACAACCTTTTTCATTTAATAGTATACACTATAACTTAAATAAATCAATCAATATATTGTGTCTGAGTTGTTTTTAAAACACAATATATTGATTTTGGAGGATATACTTAAATTTAGAAAATTATTAAAGTATTTGATTTATGATGCTGTAGTTGAAAATTTGTTATGTTAAAAAGCTTATTTTTTCTCACTCTCTTTTTCCTATCACATATGCTATAATATGCCTAAATATTTATGTCAAAGGAGTTTTTATGTCAAAGGTAAGGTATGGTGTTGTGTCAACGGCAAAGGTGGCGCCCCGTTTTATTGAAGGAGTCCGCTTAGCAGGAAATGGTGAAGTTGTGGCTGTATCGAGTCGAACTCTTGAGTCTGCGCAAGCTTTTGCCAACAAATATCATCTCCCAAAGGCTTACGATAAGTTAGAGGATATGTTAGCAGATGAGTCAATTGATGTGATTTATGTGGCAACAATTAATCAAGACCATTATAAAGTTGCTAAAGCAGCTCTGTTAGCGGGAAAGCATGTGTTGGTAGAGAAGCCTTTCACATTGACTTACGACCAAGCGAATGAATTATTCGCTTTGGCAGAAAGTTGTAATCTGTTTTTGATGGAAGCACAAAAATCGGTATTTATTCCGATGACACAAGTGATTAAAAAATTACTTGCCTCTGGTGAAATAGGAGAAGTGATCTCCATATCATCTACAACAGCCTACCCAAACATTGACCATGTAACATGGTTTAGAGAACTTGAGTTAGGTGGAGGAACAGTGCATTTTATGGCGCCCTATGCCCTGTCTTATTTACAATATCTATTTGATGCGACTATAACTCATGCTAGTGGGACTGCGACTTTTCCAAAAGGTCAAAGCGATAGTCAATCCAAACTACTCTTGCAATTATCAAATGGGGTCCTCGTAGATATCTTCTTGACAACACGTCTAAATTTACCGCATGAAATGATTATTTACGGAACTGAAGGTCGTCTAATCATTCCACATTTTTGGAAAACCACTCATGCAAAATTGGTGAGAAATGATACTAGTGCGCGAACGATTCAAGTTGACATGGTTAGTGATTTTGAGAAAGAAGCTTATCATGTTAGTCAAATGATTTTAGAAGGGCAAAGGGTAAGTCATATCATGACGCCTCAGTTGACGCTGTCAGGTGTTAAGATTATAGAAGACTTATACCGTTCATGGGGGAAATGATGCTGGCTATCTAGCATATTAATAAGGAGTACTAGATGTTATTTTAGTACTCCTTTTTTGTTTTGCTCTCATAAGGTTAATTAGATTTAAAAGGGTTTTCTACTTGTTTTTTCTCGATTTTTGTTTCATAATGTAGACAAGTTTAGAGTGAGGTGCTTCTATGTTTTCGAGCGATTTTGGATTTGAGATAATTAATGTTGACGATCTATCCTTACAAGAGGAGAAATTTTTACCTTCAGAATTGCTGGCTTATGCACGTGATGAAAATGAGTCTTCTTTCGTACGTGATATTGAGGAGCATTTGACACTTGTTTACCAGCTTCTGGATACGCAAGGTCACGTTGATGATGTTCGTCATGTGCCGAGAGTGATACCAGTGACTCTATTTTTGAAAGAAGATGGCTTGTTTGTATTAGCTAATCATAAAAATATTAACCTTGTAAAAAAAGCACTTAATCGTGTTGAAAAGGTAGATTCTCCGAAACACCTCTTATTATCATTAGTGACTGCTTTCTCAAAGCAATATTTTGATGTTTTAGATACTATTTCTGAAGAAAGAGATAAACTAATCAATGATTTGCGTAAAAGACCAAACAAATCGAACTTGGCAAGGCTGGCAAATTTACAAAGTGGAACAGTACACTTAATGATGGGAACTAAGCAAAATTTTGAAATGCTGACCGATTTACAAAACATTGAGCAAGATAAAGAGAACACTAGAAATGAAAAGATGCAACTTCAAGATGCTATTATTGAAGCAAGACAATTATCTAACATGTGTTCCTTAAATTCACAGGTTTTCCAAGAACTTTCTTCTTCTTATAATAATGTCCTCAGCAATAACCTTAACGACAATGTAACTACTTTAACAATTATTTCCATTGGTATTTCCATTATTGCTATGGTTACCAGTTTTTATGGAATGAATGTTAAGTTGCCTTTTGATAGTGTTGATGCTGTCTGGGTATTGATTATTTTAATTACGACTATCATTACTATTATGCTCTCTATTGTTATGTACATTTATGTCCATAAAGAGGATAATCATCCCAAACATAAATAGAGAATTAATAAGAGGGTACTATCAATTAGTTTAGTTTTAAGCATGGCAACATGCTTTTTTTGTACAAAGAAACTAGAATTCATCTTTGACTTTGAGCTTGATTTCTAGCTCTTAAAACGACATAATAGAGGATAATGTACAGTGAATAGAGAGGTTACTATGTCAATAGAATCAGATTTTTTCCGGAAAAAACGTTTTATTTTTTCATCGCTTGAGGAGTTTGGATTTATCAAATCTGACCAAGAGTATATCTATTGTCAAACATTTATGGATAATGACTTTAAAGCTATTATCACGATTTCATTGGATGGAAAGATAGCTGGTAAGGTTATTGATTTGGCACTTGAAGAAGAATATTTACCGCTTCGAGCAGCAAATTATAATGGTTCGTTTGTTGGCGAAGTACGATCGGCTTATATGGCTATATTAGGTGATATTTCAGATTCTTGTTGTAAGGACTTATTATTTACCAAAGATCAAAGTAATCGTTTAGCGGAGAAGATAGCTAAAACTTTTGAAGATTCAGTTGATTATCCATTTGCGAAGCACCCACAATATGCTTCCTATCGTGTATCAGGTAAATGGTATGCTCTGCTTTTTCCATTGAAGATGGGAAAACTAGAAAATGTTCCAGCTCAACTGTCAGAAGAAGAGGTTGAAGTTTTGAATATTAAAGTCAATCCTCAAGATATGGAAATACTCTTACAAAAAGAAGGTGTTTATCCTTCTTATCATATGTCTAAAAAGACTTGGGTATCTATCGTTTTAGACAATACTTTGTCTGATATAGAAATTTTTAAATTGGTATCAGATAGTCGTAAGCTTGTTTCTCCCAATAAAAAATCAAATTCTGAGCCAGAGTTTTGGATTATTCCTGCTAATCCTAAATTTTACGATATTGATAAGGAGTTTGCAGAGCATCAATTGATTGATTGGACTCAAAAAGGAAAGATTGCGGTGGGAGATTATGTGTTTATTTATATTACAGCACCTATTCGTGCTTTGCGCTATGTCTGTCAAGTAATAGAACGTGACCTTAAAACAAGTACTTACTTAGGAGCAAGAGATGTCAAAGCTTATATGCGACTCAAACTGATAAGGCAATTTGAAGATTCTACCTATCCTGTGGCATTTTTAGCAGAACACGGCGTTAAGACTGTGAGAGGACCACGGCGAATGACCAAGGAATTGCGACAAGTCATGGCAAAAACAATTCTAGAGTAATGACTTTCAGAAAAAAACTTGTAAAAAAGTCAGAATAATTCTACAATTCCTCTTCCATTTTGTTACTTGAAGGAGTATAATAGCTCTAACATTTTATAATTTAAGGAGGAACATATGAAGAAAAGCTTTATTCATCAGCAACAGGAGATTTCTTTTGTCAAAAATACTTTTACACAATATTTGATTGATAAGTTAGAAATCGTCGAAGTGCAAGGACCTATTCTTAGTCAGGTCGGGGATGGTATGCAAGATAATTTATCTGGTATTGAACATCCTGTATCGGTGAAAGTCCTTAATATACCTGAAGCTGAATTTGAAGTCGTTCACTCATTGGCTAAATGGAAACGTCATACTTTGGCAAGATTTGGGTTTAATGAGGGAGAAGGTCTTTTCGTTCATATGAAAGCTCTTCGTCCAGATGAAGATTCTCTTGATCCAACACACTCAGTTTACGTAGATCAGTGGGACTGGGAGAAGGTCATTCCTGATGGTAGACGTAATTTGGACTACCTAAAAGAAACTGTGGAAAAAATCTACAAAGCTATCCGCCTAACAGAGCTTGCCGTGGAAGCTCGTTTTGATATTGAATCCATTTTACCAAAGCGTATTACCTTTATTCATACAGAAGAATTGGTAGAAAAATACCCAGACTTAAGCCCTAAAGAGCGTGAAAATGCCATCGCTAAGGAGTATGGCGCAGTCTTTTTGATTGGTATTGGTGGAGAGTTAGCAGATGGTAAACCACATGATGGTCGTGCACCGGACTATGATGACTGGACAACACCATCAGAAAATGGTTTTAAAGGTCTCAATGGTGATATTTTAGTATGGAACGAACAGCTTGGAACTGCCTTTGAACTATCATCAATGGGAATTCGAGTTGATGAAGATGCTCTTAAACGTCAAGTTGTTCTCACCGGTGATGAAGGTCGTTTAGAGTTTGAGTGGCATAAGACGCTATTACGTGGTTTCTTCCCTTTGACTATTGGTGGGGGAATTGGTCAATCACGATTAGCTATGTTCTTGCTTCGTAAAAAACATATTGGAGAAGTACAGTCAAGTGTCTGGCCAAAAGAAGTCAGAGACACCTTTGAAAATATATTATAAAAAATCAGCCAAGCAGTTTTGTTTGGCTGATTTTAACAATAAGTTTATTTTTGGCTTAAGAAAGTTTGGATTTGTTGAGGTGTAGCTTGGCTTCCTTGAACAAGATATTTAGTCATTTTTCCTCGTTGATAATGTGCTAAATTTGGAACAGTGGTAATATGATGCTTTTTGAAAAAACTCTTCAATCGTTTCCCTTTGTATTTTTGACTATCAAGGTAGTAAATTTTTGAATGAAGTGTGGCTTTAGATTTTAATAATTTTGGTAAGAAAGCTCTACAATATTGGCAAGTTTGACGTCCTATAAAAATAGTCGCTTCAGATTGTTGACTTTTGCTTACTAACGCCTTATCTGTGATGGCGATTAAGTCACTATTTGTTATCATGTGTTGGTATTGTTGTTGAGAAATAGTCATGGTGTCAGCGCTACTTAAGTTTGATTTTAGCGTTGTAAGGCATAATATGGCTATTAAACTTAATAATAATTTTTTAATCATTATGGGAACCTCGTTTCTCTTACTGCTAGCTTATCATATCAAAAAAGAAGGAAAAGAGGTACTATCTTCTCTGTTTGTTATAAGCAATTTTTTTGATAACTCTACCTTATTTTTTGTTATAATAGTGGTTATGAGAGTAGTAGCAGGAACATTTGGAGGGCGTCCTTTAAAAACGCTTGATGGAAAAACAACTCGTCCAACAACTGACAAGGTTAAAGGCGCTATTTTTAATATGATTGGTCCTTTTTTTGAAGGTGGTCGTGTTTTAGACCTTTTTTCTGGCAGTGGTAGCTTAGCTATTGAGGCGATCTCAAGGGGAATGGACCAAGCTGTCCTAGTTGAAAAAGACAGGCGTGCGCAGGTCGTTATTCAAGAAAATATTGCAATGACTAAGAGTCCGGAGCAATTTCAATTATTAAAAATGGAAGCCAACCGTGCTTTAGAACAATTAACGGGACAATTTGATTTGGTCTTGTTGGACCCGCCATATGCTAAGGAAGAAATTGTAAAGCAAATCCAAATCATGGATAGCAAGGGTTTATTAGGCGATGATATCATGATTGTTTGTGAAACGGACAAATCAGTTGATTTACCTGAAGAAATTGCTTCTTTTGGGATATGGAAACAGAAAATTTATGGCATTTCTAAAGTAACGGTCTACGTTCGTTAGGAGGCTTTGGTATGGATTACAAGTTAGTGATGATTATTCTCATCTTAGTCATATTGATTTATTTGTTGTTGCGCCTTCACTATTTAGAAGAGTTGCTAAAACATTATCACTTCAAAAATGATGAAGGAGTTTGTTCATTATCAAGAACAAAAAATCCATTGTATCTATTAATGGCAATGATTACTTTTTTGCCAAACCTTATCAATTGGATAGCTAACGGTTTTGAGGCAATAGACATTGTTCGCCTGATTCCTGTGGTAGTCTTTTTATGGTTGTATTATTGTGGAGATGACGACGAATGACAAAGAAAGCTTTATTTACAGGTTCATTTGATCCTGTTACTAATGGACATTTAGATATTATTGAGCGCGCCAGCTATCTATTTGATCATGTTTACATTGGGTTATTTTATAACCTTGAGAAGCAAGGTTACTTTTCGATTGAGTGCCGTAAAAAAATGTTAGAAGAAGCTATCCGTCAGTTTAAGAATGTTTCAGTTTTAGTGGCGCAAGATAGACTAGCTGTTGACTTAGCAAGGGAAGTGGGAGCAAAATATTTTGTTCGAGGTCTGCGTAATAGCCAGGATTTTGATTATGAAGCCAATTTGGAGTTTTTTAATAAACAGTTGGCAGATGATATTGAGACAGTTTATTTATCAACGTCGCCATCTTTGAGTCCGATATCATCTAGTCGCATCCGTGAATTGATATATTTTAAGGCTTCTGTGAAGCCTTTTGTTCCAAAGAGTGTTGTTAGAGAAGTGGAGAAAATGAGTGAAGAATAAAGATCCAAAAGGAAAACATAAAAGTTTACTAGGTCTGCTTAAATGGTGGATTATAGGTTTTGCTTTTTTATTGTTAGTATTAGCAAGCCTTGTGGTGAGGCTACCTTATTATTTGGAAATGCCAGGTGGAGCTTATGATATCCGTTCGGTATTGAAAGTGAATAAAAAGGCTGATAAAGCTAAGGGTTCGTACAATTTTGTAGCGGTTTCTGTCAGTCAAGCAACGCCAGCTCAGGTTCTTTATGCTTGGTTAACTCCTTTTACAGAATTATCTAGTAAAGAGGAGACAACAGGTGGCTTTAGTAATGACGATTATCTCAGAATTAATCAATTCTACATGGAGACTTCTCAAAATGAGTCCGTCTATCAAGCTTTAAAGTTAGCTAATAAGCAAGTATCTCTTACTTATAAAGGAGTTTATGTGCTTAACTTAGCTAAAAATTCGACATTTAAAGATAGATTACATTTAGCTGATACAGTCACAGGAGTTAATGGCAAAAGTTTCAAAAATTCTTCTCAACTTATCAAATATGTTGCAGCTCTTCATCTAGGTGATAAAGTAAAGGTACAATACACAAGTCAAGGTAAAAAGAAAGAATCGGTTGGTAAAGTTATTAAACTATCAAACGGTAAAAATGGTATTGGTATCGGTTTGACAGACCATACAGAAGTATCATCTGATGTTCCTGTGGACTTTAATACTGAAGGTGTTGGAGGACCAAGTGCAGGTTTAATGTTTACTTTAGCGATTTACGACCAATTGGTTAAAGAAGATTTACGTAAAGGACGTAAGATTGCAGGTACTGGTACTATTGAGCAAAATGGGCATGTTGGCGATATTGGTGGAGCAGGTTTGAAAGTTGTTTCAGCGGCTAAAAAAGGAATGGATATTTTCTTTGTTCCTAATAATCCGATCGATAAAAATGCTAAAAAAGGCAAAACAAAGGTTCAGACGAATTATCAAGAGGCAAAAGCAGCAGCTAAGCGATTAGGTACGAAGATGAAAATTGTACCAGTTCAAAATGTTCAGCAAGCTATTGATTATTTGAAAAAAACAAAATAAACTCAAAGAGTTCGGGCGTCTGCTCGGCTTTTTTGTTTTGCGACATTTAACTATCAAAGTGCTAAAATGATAGTATGACAGAGCTTATAAGAATACTACATTTAAATGATCTGCACTCTCATTTTGAGAATTTTCCTAAGGTAAAACGATTTTTTCATGACAATCAAGCGCAGCCAATAGAGACGATTTCACTTGACTTGGGGGATAATATTGATAAAAGCCATCCTTTGACAGAAGCAAGCTCGGGCAAGGCTAATGTCCAATTGATGAATGAACTGGGTATTGAGCTTGCTACTATTGGTAATAATGAAGGAGTTGGTTTATCCAAAAAAGACTTGGACCAAGTCTACAAAGATTCAGATTTTACGGTTATTGTTGGTAATCTAAAAGATAACATAATCGAACCGAGTTGGGCAAAACCTTACATTATTTATGAGACACAGCAAGGAACTAAGCTTGCTTTTTTAGCTTATACTTTTCCTTATTATAAAACCTATGAACCTAATGGGTGGACGATAGAAGATCCAATTGACTGTCTTAAATGCCATTTACAAATAAATGAGATAAAAGAGGCAAATTGTCGTATTTTGATGAGTCATTTAGGTATTCGTTTTGATACAAGGATTGCTCAAGAATTTTCAGAAATTGACCTTATTATAGGTGCACATACACACCATTTATTTGAGGAAGGGGAGCTAATTACCGGTACATATCTTGCAGCAGCTGGTAAATATGGTCGCTTTGTTGGGAGTATTGATATAACTTTTGATAATCATACACTAAAAGATATTTTAATCTCAACATATGATACAAAACAACTAACTGGTTATCCTTCGGACAGTGACTGGGCTAAGGAGATTGAGTCAGAAGGTAAAGAACAGCTTAGAAAAGAAAGTTTAATATCCTTTCCAGCACCATTATCATTAGAAGAATCGTGTCAACTAGTCATGGATGCGATGCTGTTTTACGCAGGTGCAGATGTTGCTATTATCAATTCTGGCTTAATTGTTCAGCCATTTGAAAAAGACTTTTCGAGGAAAAATCTGCATGAATCATTACCTCATAAAATGCGTCTCGCTAAATTGACAGTGAGTAGTCAAGAACTTTTAGAGATTTATGAAACTATTTATCAACAAGGTCAATTTTTAGCGCAACAAAAGATTCATGGTATGGGCTTTCGTGGCAAGTACTTTGGAGAAGTTTTACATTCGGGATTTGATTACAAAAATGGAAAAATAGTGTATAATGAGAAAGATATTGATGCCAAAGAAGAAGTGATTCTTGTAATCGTTGATCAGTATTATTTTGCATCGTATTTTGAGTGTTTAAAAACAAAAAAAGTAGACTTGCTTTTTCCTGAATTACTCAGAGATGTGGTAGCAGATTATTTAATAAATATGACACTATAAATGAAAAATAGATAAATAAAGAGTAGAAGCTAGTCGTTTCTCTCAATGATTTTAGAGAAAGGAGTATTATGCGAAAAGAAGTGACACCAGAGATGCTTAACTATAATAAGTATCCTGGCCCACAGTTTATTCACTTTGAAAATATCGTTAAAAGTGATGATATTGAATTTCAACTTGTTATTAATGAAAAATCAGCTTTTGATGTGACTGTCTTTGGACAACGTTTTTCTGAGATTTTATTAAAATATGATTTTATCGTTGGCGATTGGGGTAACGAGCAGTTGAGGCTAAGAGGCTTTTACAAAGATGCTAGTACGATTAGAAAAAATAGCCGGATTTCACGTTTAGAAGATTATATTAAAGAGTATTGTAACTTTGGTTGTGCTTATTTTGTGTTGGAGAATCCAAATCCTAGAGATATTAAATTTGATGATGAAAGACCTCATAAGCGTCGTAAGTCAAGATCCAAATCACAATCATCAAAGTCACAAACTAGAAATAATCGTTCCCAGTCAAATGCCAATGCTCATTTTACAAGTAAAAAGCGTAAAGACACAAAACGCCGTCAAGAACGTCATATTAAAGAAGAGCAAGATAAGGAAATGACCTCTGCAAAGCAGCATTTTGTTATTCGTAAGAAAAAATAAGAAAAGGATAAACTGTAATCGTTTATTCCACCATGAAGAAAGAAAATATTATGTCTAAAAAAACTGATACACCCGACTATAAACCCTCTATTTATAGCTTAACTCGCGATGAACTAATAGCTTGGGCTATTGAACATGGAGAAAAGAAATTCCGTGCTTCACAAATCTGGGACTGGCTCTATAAAAAGCGTGTGCAAAGCTTCGATGAAATGACTAACATTTCCAAAGATTTTATTGCACTTTTGAATGAGAATTTTGTTGTCAATCCTCTAAAACAACGTATTGTTCAAGAATCTGCTGATGGAACTGTTAAATACCTTTTTGAATTACCTGATGGCATGCTGATTGAGACGGTTTTGATGCGTCAACATTATGGTTTATCAGTATGTGTAACGACTCAAGTTGGTTGTAACATTGGTTGCACTTTCTGTGCAAGTGGTTTAATAAAGAAACAACGTGATCTTAACAATGGCGAAATCACTGCTCAAATTATGCTTGTTCAAAAATATTTTGATGAACGTGGACAAGGTGAGCGCGTTAGTCACATTGTGGTCATGGGAATAGGTGAACCCTTTGATAACTATACCAATGTATTAAAATTCTTGCGTACAGTTAACGATGATAATGGATTAGCTATTGGTGCACGTCACATTACAGTGTCTACTTCAGGTTTAGCACATAAAATTCGTGAATTTGCAAATGAAGGTGTACAAGTTAACTTAGCAGTATCTCTTCATGCTCCAAATAATGAATTACGATCAAGTATCATGCGTATTAATCGTTCTTTCCCTCTTGAAAAGTTGTTTGCGGCTATTGAATATTATATTGAGACGACTAACCGTCGTGTAACATTTGAGTATATTATGTTAAATGGTGTCAACGATACCCCAGAAAATGCTCAAGAGTTAGCAGATTTAACGAAAAAGATTCGCAAATTATCTTATGTCAATTTAATTCCTTACAATCCTGTCTCAGAACATGACCAGTATAGTCGTAGTCCTAAAGAGCGTGTGGAAGCATTCTATGACGTTTTGAAGAAAAATGGAGTTAATTGTGTTGTTCGTCAAGAACATGGTACGGACATTGATGCAGCTTGCGGACAATTACGTTCAAACACAATGAAACGCGATCGTCAAAAAGCGAAGGTAGGGCAGTAATGCTTAAAAGATTACTTACTGAAGATGGGGAATTGACAAAGATTAGTCGTCGTTTCGTTTGGATGTTAGTGATTATCTATTGTCTTATTATTGTCAGGATGTGTTTTGGGCCTCAAATTATGATTGAGGGGGTATCAACTCCGAATGTTCAGCGCTTCGGAAGAATTGTAGCTCTTTTAGTACCATTTAATTCTTTTCGTAGTTTAGATCAGCTAACTAGCTTTAAAGAGATTTTTTGGGTTATTGGTCAAAATGTAGTGAATATTTTACTGCTGTTTCCTCTCATTATAGGGTTACTATCCCTAAAGCCAAGTTTACGGAAATATAAAAGCGTTATATTACTTGCTTTCTTGATGTCTCTTTTCATAGAGTGTACTCAAGTTGTTTTAGATATTTTAATAGATGCTAATCGGGTTTTTGAAATCGACGATCTATGGACAAATACCTTAGGCGGCCCTTTCGCCCTATGGACTTATCGAAATATAAAAGGTTGGCTTCTAACTATTAGAAAATGAAAATAATGTAAAGGCTATGACATTGTTCAAGCCTTTTACTATTTAAAAAGAATCACTTTAGTTGACGAAAGTAAGCTTATAGAGGCATAATAGAGAGTTGTTAAATGAGAATTTTAAAACACTTTTCATGTCTTCTGATTGATTTGGTCTTCTGACTTAATTATGATGTTTTTCAATCTTTGAGAAAGGAAAAATATGTCTATTATAAAAAATTTGTGGTGGTTTTTTAAGGAAGAAAAGAAGCGCTATCTTATTGGGATTTTGTCATTAAGTTTGGTTGCGGTGTTAAATCTTATCCCTCCTAAAATCATGGGATCAGTTATTGATGCTATTACAACTGGAAAATTAACAAGACCACAATTACTCTGGAATTTATTAGGTTTGGTTTTGTCAGCTTTAGCTATGTATGGGCTGCGTTATATTTGGCGTATGTATATTTTAGGGACTTCTTACAAATTGGGTCAAGTTGTCAGATACCGTTTATTTGAACATTTTACAAAAATGTCTCCTTCTTTTTATCAGAAATATCGTACAGGTGATTTAATGGCGCACGCGACCAACGACATCAATTCTCTAACACGTCTTGCAGGAGGAGGAGTTATGTCAGCAGTGGATGCCTCTATCACAGCATTAGTAACGCTTATCACCATGTTCTTTACTATTTCGTGGCAAATGACATTAATTGCGGTTATCCCTTTGCCCTTAATGGCCTTAGCAACTAGTAAATTGGGGCGAAAAACCCATGAAACCTTCAAAGAATCTCAGGCAGCCTTTTCAGAATTAAATAATAAAGTGCAAGAAAGTGTCTCTGGCGTCAAAGTGACTAAATCATTTGGTTATCAAGAACAAGAAATTGCTTCTTTTCAAGAGGTTAATCAGATGACTTTCGTGAAGAACATGCGGACCATGACTTATGATGTCATGTTTGATCCTTTAGTTCTTCTTTTTATAGGTGCCTCCTACGTATTAACATTGGCTATGGGAGCTTTTATGATTTCAAAAGGTCAAGTTACTGTTGGTGACTTGGTAACATTTGTGACGTATTTAGATATGTTGGTATGGCCCTTGATGGCGATTGGTTTCTTGTTCAATATGGTACAGCGTGGTAGTGTTTCTTATAACCGTATTAATAGTCTACTTGAGCAAGAATCGGATATAACTGATCCTTTAAATCCTATCAAACCTGTTGTCAATGGAACATTAAGATATGATATTGATTTCTTTAGATACGACAATGAAGAAACCTTAGCCGATATTCATTTCACCTTAGAAAAAGGTCAAACCTTAGGTTTGGTAGGTCAAACGGGATCAGGGAAGACAAGTCTTATTAAGTTATTGCTACGTGAACATGATGTGACTCAGGGGAAAATTACTTTAAATAAACATGATATACGTGACTATCGATTGTCTGACTTACGTCAACTAATCGGTTATGTTCCTCAAGATCAGTTTTTATTTGCTACCAGTATTTTAGAAAATGTTCGCTTTGGAAATCCAACTCTATCTATCAATGCTGTCAAAAAAGCAACTAAATTGGCTCATGTTTACGATGACATTGAACAGATGCCAGCAGGATTTGAGACTCTAATTGGAGAAAAAGGAGTCTCATTATCTGGTGGACAAAAACAAAGGATTGCGATGAGTCGTGCCATGATTTTAGATCCAGATATTCTTATTTTGGATGATTCTCTATCAGCAGTGGACGCTAAAACGGAACATGCCATTATTGAGAATCTTAAAACGAATCGTCAAGGGAAATCGACTATTATTTCAGCACATCGTTTATCAGCTGTTGTGCACGCAGACCTTATCTTAGTTATGCAAGACGGCAGAGTCATCGAGCGAGGTCAGCATCAAGAGTTGCTAAATAAAGGTGGTTGGTATGCTGAAACGTATGCCTCACAGCAATTAGAAATGGAGGAAGCATTTGATGAAGTCTAATCAATGGCAAGTCTTTAAGAGATTAATCTCCTATTTACGCCCTTATAAATGGTTTACAGTATTAGCTCTATCTCTCTTATTGTTGACGACTGTTGTTAAAAATATTATTCCTTTAATTGCTTCACATTTTATTGATCACTATCTGACAAATGTTAATCAAACAGCAGTTCTTATTTTAGTGGGATATTATTCAATGTATGTCTTGCAGACCTTAATTCAATATTTTGGGAATCTCTTTTTTGCGCGTGTTTCTTATAGTATTGTTAGAGATATTCGTAGAGATGCTTTTGCTAATATGGAAAGGCTAGGCATGTCTTATTTTGATAGGACACCGGCAGGATCTATTGTGTCACGTATTACTAATGATACTGAAGCAATATCTGATATGTTTTCGGGTATTTTATCAAGTTTTATCTCGGCGATATTTATTTTTACAGTTACTCTGTACACTATGTTGATGCTAGACATTAAACTAACAGGACTCGTCGCTCTTTTGTTACCTGTTATCTTTATATTAGTGAATGTCTATCGGAAAAAATCAGTCACTGTCATTGCTAAAACGAGAAGTTTACTTAGTGATATCAATAGTAAATTATCAGAAAGTATTGAAGGAATTCGCATTGTACAGGCTTTTGGTCAAGAAGAGCGCTTGAAGACTGAATTTGAGGAAATTAACAAAGAGCATGTTGTGTATGCCAATCGTTCTATGGCTCTTGATAGTCTCTTCTTAAGACCGGCGATGTCTCTTTTAAAACTCCTAGCATATGCTGTTCTTATGTCTTATTTTGGATTTACAGGAGTTAAAGGAGGTCTTACGGCAGGATTAATGTATGCTTTTATTCAGTACGTTAATCGTCTCTTTGACCCTTTAATTGAAGTAACGCAAAATTTTTCAACCTTACAAACATCAATGGTATCAGCAGGGCGTGTGTTTGATCTGATTGATGAAACAGGTTTTGAACCAAGCCAAAAAAATACAGAAGCTTTTGTGAGAGAAGGAAATATCGAATTTAAAAATGTATCATTCTCATATGATGGAAAAAAACAAATCCTTGATAATGTTTCTTTTAGTGTTAAAAAAGGTGAAACTATTGCTTTTGTAGGAGCGACAGGTTCTGGAAAATCATCTATTATTAATGTCTTTATGAGGTTTTACGAATTTCAATCTGGACAAGTTTTATTAGATGGGAAGGATATTAGGGATTACTCACAAGAACAATTGCGAAAGAATATTGGACTCGTCTTACAAGACCCCTTTTTATATCATGGCACTATTAAATCTAATATCAAAATGTACCAAGACATCACCGATCAAGAGGTACAGGACGCAGCAGAGTTTGTTGATGCTGATCAATTTATTCAGAAGTTGCCAGATAAGTACGATTCAGCTGTTTCAGAACGTGGGTCAAGTTTTTCAACTGGACAACGCCAACTATTAGCGTTTGCCAGAACTGTGGCTAGTAAACCTAAAATTTTAATCTTAGATGAGGCGACAGCAAATATTGATTCGGAAACAGAGCAGATTGTACAAGATTCGTTAGCAAAAATGCGTCAAGGTCGAACAACAATTGCCATTGCTCACCGCTTATCAACCATTCAAGATGCTAATTGTATCTATGTTCTTGATAGAGGAAAGATAATTGAAAGTGGGAATCACGAGTCTTTATTAGACCAAAAAGGGACTTATTATCGTATGTACCAATTACAAGCCGGCATGATGGAGGTCTAGAAAATTTAGGCTATTCAAAAGGCATAATCTGTGAGGCTTAGAGGTTGGAATAGTTATTCCTCTAAGCCTTTTTTATATTTTACAATTAGTGTATAATGAGGTCAAAGTACAAGGAAAGGTCTATAAAATGTTACTATTGGTAGATAATTACGATTCTTTTACCTATAATTTAAAGCAATATTTAAGTGTCTATAAAGAGATATTCGTCATAAAAAATGATGATCCTAACCTTTTTTTATTAGCTGAGAGCGCAGAAGCCATCGTCTTATCACCTGGACCAGGACACCCAAAGGATGCTGGGAAAATGTTAGAATTAATCAATCAGTTTATAGGAAAGAAACCTATTCTAGGTATCTGTTTGGGGCATCAAGCGCTTGCTGAGTGCTTGGGTGGGCGATTAAATTTAGCAAATCACGTTATGCATGGTAAACAAAGTTGGGTAACAATAAACGACCATACTAGTTTGTTTAAGGGAATTGATAGTCCAACCCAAGTTATGCGTTATCACTCATTGGTAGTGACTGATTTACCAGAGAATATTGCTGTTATTGCACGATCAAATGAGGATAATGAAATCATGGCATTCCATTGCCCCAGCTTAAAGGTATATGCGATGCAGTTTCATCCTGAGTCAATCGGGAGTATTGATGGAATGAAAATGATTGAAAACTTTTTGACGTTAATTAATGACTAAAATGTGTTAGTGTAGGATAATGACTCTCTATAAATAAAAGACAGTACCTAAGGTACTGTCTTTTATTTAGTTGTATAGATGAGTTAATCTGTTTGCAAATTTACGATAAATAATCAAGCAAATGGATGCTTTTAAGGTATCCCCAGGAATAAAAATAAGGTTAGAAAATAGTGATTTAGTTAAGGGGAGAGAAGTTTGAAAGGAAAGAACGATGCTACCACAAATATCAATCAATAGTACGCCAAATATCCAAATAATAAGGAATTGAACCCAGAGTTTTGTTGTTTTCACTTTCTCAAGCCCTAGGCCGATAAAAAAAGCTGCAAATGGATAAGTCAGCAGATAGCCTGCTGTTGGCCCAAACAGCGTTACGAGACCTGACCGTCCTCCTGGTAAAAATGGTGCACCAATAGCAACTAAGAGCAAGAAAATAGCCACAGCTAGGAAACCTTTCCTACTACCAAGCAGAGCACCTGCCAGCATAACACCAAGATTTTGTAAGACAATTGGGACTGGAATGAAACCTAATGGGATCCCTGGGATAAAACCTAAAACAATGAGTAGTGCAACCATGAGTGCAATATAGGTAGTTGTTCTTGTATTCATTTAAATTAATTCCTTTTTAGTATGATTTAGTTGTAATTTTTCCAAGAATTCAATATCGGTATGTTGATTGCGACCGCCCTCTGTTAGGTAATTTCCCAAAAAAGTTGAGTCAACAAGTAAGGTGACTAATGATTCAAAATTCTCAAAATGGACCTCTCGTCCAGCGCTTAATCTTAATTCCTTGAAAGGAAAAACAAAACGCAACATGGCCATAATTTTTAAGCATTTAATGGGAGTCAAATAGTTATATTTTCCAAGAGGTGTTCCTTCAACAGCAAGTAAAAAATTGACAGGGATAGAATAGGGGTTCAGCTCTTTTAGTCTGAAAGCTAATGTGATGAGCCCCTCATCACTCTCTCCCATACCACAAATGAATCCAGAACAAACATCAATGTCTTCATTGTGAATTCTTTCTAAAGTATCACAACGATCTTTGAAGCTATGCGTCGTTGCAATGTTGGGGTAGTTTTCTTCGGGGGTGTTGAGATTATGATTGATACGGTCAATTCCTGCTTGTTTTAGCTGATGAAGTTGTTCTCTATCCAAAAAACCAGCGGTAAGGCATATTTCTAGAGGGAGGCTTTTTTTGATTTCAGGGATGACTTGACATAACTGCTCAATTTCTCTCTTGCTAGGCTTAGTTCCACTCATCGCAATACAAAAGACGCTAGCACCATTTTGATGAGCGACAATAGCCTGTTTTAGAATGACATTTTGAGGAAGCAGACCAAATTTATCAATGTCAGCAGTGCTTTCTTTAGATTGAGAACAGTAACCACAATTTTCTGCACAAAGTCCTTGCTTAGCACTTAATAAAACGTTAAGGCGAATATTATTTCGGCTAACTTGATTCTTAAGGTATAAGGCAGCAGCGTAGATTTCCCACCAGTTCTCATCGCTATTTAGAATTTCCAGCGCTTGTTCATAAGAAATGCTAGTCTTTCCAGATAATATTTCGTCAGCCAAATGGATATAATTTGTTTGAAATGACATGATAATCTCCTTTAACGAAATTAATAATAGCATAAAAAAACTATATTGTAAACTTAGTCTATATAATAAGTTAACAATATAAAAATTATGATATACTGGTCTTATATTTTGACGGGAGATAAGATGAAAAAACTATTTAAAAAAGCGATAGCTATGTGCCGAGATTTGCCGCTTAATTTTGTAATTGTTGAACTTAGTTTGTATCAAAGAGAGGATGGCTCATCTGATAATATTAAATGGATTTCTAAGCGAATCCTTGAGGTAACGGTAACTGATCAGCAATGGATTTACCATTTGAGGATGCTTAATTTACCAAAACTTAAGCCAATGTCACTAGCATCCAGTGACTGTCCTGCAAGGGAAGAGAAGGTTAGTCTTATTTCAATAGAAGAGTGTCAAAAATTCACTAGCTTAGTGCGAGATAAAAATCCTTTTCACCAAGGGGAAGCAGCTATTGTGCCTGCGGCTCTATTATTGGAAAAAATAATGGAAGTTAGAAAAGGAAAAATAAAGGAGATTCATTTGACTTTTTTATCTCCAGTAAGGGTGAATCAAGAATTCTCAGTGCAAGTAGTGGATAACACAGTGATTATTTTTCAGCATCAAATATTATGTGTGAGGGGAACATATGAAGAATAGAGATGTTTATATTGGTTTTGGGCTACGAACACCTATCGGTATAAAAGGGAAGCAATTTAAACATTACCGTCCAGAACTTTTAGGAGCACACCTTTTAAATCAAATAAAAAAAATAGAATCAGAATCTAACATTGATAGTATTATTTGTGGGAACACAGTTGGTACTGGGGGCAATATTGGTCGTTTGATGACTCTTTTTTCTGATTATGAATCCTATATTCCAGTACAAACGATTGATATGCAGTGTGCTTCATCAAGTTCTGCCTTGTTTTTTGGTTATCTAAAAATCAGTACCGGTATTAATGAAAAAGTTCTTGTTGGGGGGATTGAAAGTAGTTCTCTTCAACCTATGAGACGTTATGCTAAAGAAGATAATCGTAACGGAGAATATACAGTTGCTCAGTTTTCTCCTGACTCTTATGCTGAAACTGTAATGTTAGAAGGGGCCCAGAGAGTCTGTCAAAAATATGGTTTTAGAAGAGAAATGTTAGATAAATTGGCATTCTTGAGCCATAAACGCGCCTTAACAGCTAAACAAGGTGGCTATTTAGAAGAGGTAATCTTACCAATGGAAGGGATGCGAGATCAAGGCGTTAGAAAACTAAAAGAAACATTTTTTCAAAAATTACCAAGATTGATGGAAAATTCACCTTTGCTCACTATTGGAAATGTTTGTTTAATGCACGATGCTGCTGCATTTCTAACGCTTCAGAGTCAGAAAACAGAATTCCGGATTGTTCACATTGTAGAAGTAGCAGGAGATCCCAAGCTTAGTCCAGAATTGGTTCACACGGCTACGGAAAAACTATTAACAGAAACTCATACTAAAATATCGGATTATGATGCAATTGAATGGAATGAACCATTTGCAGCGATTGATGCTCTATTTAATCATTATTATCCTGAAGAGAGAGAAAAATTCAATATTTTTGGAGGGGCATTAGCTTACGGACACCCTTATGCCTGCTCAGGAATTATTAATATCCTTCATCTTATGCAGGCATTAAAATATAAAAATAAACCTATGGGTCTAACTGCCATTGCAGGGGCAGGAGGAGTCGGAATGGCCATATCAATAGAGTACTTAGGAGTTAAGAATGCTTGAATCATTGAAAACGATAGTTAAAACCAATAGCGATAAAAAGTTATTTGATGGTGATTTACAGGTCAGTTATGGAGAATTTTATAACTTAGTAAGACAAGATATGGCGTCACAAGACAATAGGAAACATGTGATTAGCACACACTCTCTGCTTAACCAATTAGTAAGATTTGTTTCAAAGTTATGTAAAAAAGCTCTTCCTATTATTTGTAAACCTAACCTTACTCATAATGAAATAAGTCGATTAGAAAAAGAAGTGCAGTATGCTCCTCAACTAGCTGATTTTGGTGTTCTTTCTTCTGGGACTACAGCTGATGCTAAACTATTGTGGAGGAGCTTCACTTCGTGGTCTGATTTTTTTAGCATTCAGAATGCTTATTTTTCGGTCACTTCCAATAGCAAACTGTTTATTCAAGGTGATTTTTCATTTACTGGTAACTTAAATTTAGCGCTATCCCTTTTATTACTGGGGGGAACACTTGTTGTCACACAGAAAAATTCTGTAAAATACTGGCAGACTTTATGGGAAAAAACTGGTGTAACGCATCTATATCTGCTCCCTAGTTATCTCAAGTTAGTGGAACAATATAGCAAGGAGACTGCGTTAGACAATAAAACTATTATTACCTCTTCGCAATATGTCTCTGACTCATTACTGGAAGGTTTATATAGAAAGCATCCTAAAGTGTCAGTGAAAATCTTCTATGGTGCTAGTGAGCTCAATTATGTGTCATGGTACGATGGTCGTGATATCCGAGATAAGCCACAGTATGTTGGAGAAATCGTTCCAAATGTAGCTGTTAGGATTAAAGAGGGAAGAATTTTTGTAAAAACACCGTATAGTATCTGTGGCCTTTCAAGTGAATATTGTGCTGGTGATTATGGTGAACTGATAGATGGCAAATTATATCTATTTGGCCGTGGTGGTGATTGGTGCAATCAATCGGGCATTAAGCTCTATTTACCTAGATTAATCGAAAAATTAAAAACATGCCCTTATATCAAGGATGCAGTAGCATTTACAAAAGAGAGTCAAAGTCATGGACAAGAGTCACATTGCTGTATTGTTTTAATTGAAAATCAGATGCAACAAGAGTGTTTGAAGTGGTTATCGGAACATTTTGAAAAGAAGTATGGGTTTAAGCATTATCATATTGTATCTAAAATTCCTTTGATGCCATCTGGAAAAATTGATTATCAACAACTCAAAAGACAGTTAGCATGAGCTTTTACTAAAAAAATAAAATAGGGTTAATGGATTGCAAACCTCAGTTCTGATATTCTTTATTTTGAAAGATATCGTGATATAATGATAAAAAAGAAAGATAAGGAATAAAATGTTATCAAAAGCAAAATCACGATATATTATCCGTGAGATTATTAAGTTATTTCCAGATGCTAAACCTAGCTTAGACTTTACTAATGTCTTTGAGCTTTTGGTAGCTGTAATGCTATCAGCTCAAACAACTGATGCGGCTGTTAATAAAGTTACACCCGCCCTTTTTGAACGCTTTCCAAATCCTTTAGTTTTGGCACAAGCTGATCCCAAAGAGATTGAACCCTATATTTCTAAAATTGGGCTTTACCGTAATAAAGCTCGATTCTTAAATCAATGCGCTAAACAATTGATAGAGCATTTTGATGGAAAAGTCCCCCGAACTCGTCAAGAGCTAGAAAGTTTGGCTGGCGTTGGAAGGAAAACGGCTAATGTGGTCATGAGTGTTGGATTTGGTATTCCGGCTTTTGCCGTAGATACTCATGTCACTCGGATTTGTAAACACCACCAGATTTGCAAACAGTCGGCTTCTCCACTGGAAATTGAGAAACGAGTCATGGAGGTTTTACCACCAGAAGAGTGGCTAGCTGCTCATCAATCCATGATTTATTTTGGTCGTGCAATTTGTCATCCTAAAAATCCAAAATGCGACCAGTACCCACAACTTTATCACTTTCCTGATAATTTAAAGTGATTAGAATAAAAGAGAGTAACTGGTGACGATTATATAAGCGATACTTAAAAACGGTAGAAAAGCTATCGTTTTTTTCATTTTTCTCATAACTAAACAATAAATAATTCCTAACCAAGCACCTATTTGAATAATAAAAAGCATTTGATGAAGAGGTAAAGATAAGCCAATTGTGGCTAAATAAAGGAAATCTCCACTTCCGATATTAATATCAACCACTTCAGCTAAAATCCCAAATAAACACAAAACAATAGAAACTTTTGTAATCGGTGTGAGAATTATCGTTGAAATGGTGAATAATATCCATAGAAAAATAGGATACTCTTGGTATTTTATATCATAATAACTTAAGATAAAACTCATGCATAAAGAAATAAAATAGATGGTAGACATAATCATAAAATCCTTTTTATAGTTTATATTTATATTCGAAAAATGGTAGAAAAGAGATTACGATTTCTATTATAGATAGTCAGTCTAACGTCATAATGACAATTAGCAAGCGGTTGCGGATTTTCTTGAAAATTGAATGGTTTTCTGTTAAAATTCATATATGAAAGTTTTATTCGATGTGCAGAATCTTTGGAAAAAATTTGGTATTTATGTTTATATTGGTAAACGTCTTTATGATATCGAAGTTATGAAGATTGAATTGCAACGTCTCTACGATAATGGTCTGATAAGTAGAGATGATTATTTAAAAGCAGAACTGATTTTAAGAAGAGAGCACAGACTAGAATTGGAGAAGGAAATTAAAAAATGAGTAAGAAATTATTGGGAATTGACCTCGGAGGAACGACCATTAAATTTGGTATCTTGACGCTTGAGGGAGAAGTACAAGAAAAATGGGCAATTGAGACCAATACTTTAGAAAACGGAAGACATATCGTTTCTGATATCGTTGAATCTCTCAAACATCGTTTGAGCCTCTATGGATTAACAAAAGATGACTTTCTCGGTATCGGTATGGGTTCTCCAGGAGCTGTTGATAGAACTAGTAAAACAGTAACAGGTGCTTTTAATCTAAATTGGGCTGATACTCAAGAAGTAGGTTCAGTTATTGAAAAAGAAGTTGGAATTCCATTTTTTATTGATAACGATGCTAATGTTGCAGCACTTGGTGAACGCTGGGTAGGTGCTGGTGCCAATAATCCCGACGTTGTTTTCGTAACCCTCGGAACAGGAGTAGGTGGAGGTGTTATCGCAGATGGTAACCTCATCCATGGTGTTGCAGGAGCAGGTGGAGAAATTGGGCATATGATTGTTGATCCAGAAAATGGATTTACGTGCACATGTGGTAACAAAGGCTGCCTTGAGACAGTTGCATCAGCGACAGGTGTTGTTAGAGTAGCACGTCAACTCGCAGAACAATATGAGGGTTCGTCTGCCATTAAAGCAGCGATTGACAACGGTGATACTGTTACAAGTAAAGATATTTTTATAGCAGCAGAAGATGGGGATAAATTTGCTAATTCTGTTGTTGAACGTGTATCACGTTACCTTGGACTGGCAGCAGCTAATATTTCAAATATTTTAAACCCTGATTCTGTGGTTATTGGTGGCGGTGTCTCAGCAGCAGGTGAATTTTTACGTAGTCGCGTTGAGAAATACTTTGTCACATTTGCTTTCCCACAAGTTAAAAAGTCAACTAAAATTAAGATTGCTGAACTAGGTAATGATGCTGGTATTATTGGTGCAGCAAGCTTAGCCAATCAACAAGCAAGTTAAGGAGATAAGGTATGGATATGTCTGTTATTTTAATTATTGTTATTCTTCTGGCTTTTGTTGCTTGGGCATCTTGGAATTATTGGAGGGTTCGTAGGGCAGCTAAATTTTTAGATAACGAGTCTTTTCAAAAAGAAATGTCACGAGGACAGTTAATTGATATCCGAGAAGCTGGTGCTTTTCATAGAAAGCATATTCTCGGAGCACGTAACATTCCAGCAAGTCAATTTAAAGTTGCCTTATCGGCTTTGCGCAAAGATAAACCTGTCCTCTTATATGACGCAAGCCGTGGTCAATCTATTCCAAGGATTGTTTTGTTACTCAGAAAAGAAGGTTTTAATCAACTTTACGTGTTAAAGGACGGTTTCAATTACTGGACGGGTAGAGTTAAGTAATATACTAAGGAGAGAGTTACTATTAATAACTCTCTTCACTTTTTGTAGAAATGAATTAAATTGAAAAAAGTAGAAAATAAATGGCATAAATAATGAAATGATGAAAGGTTTTCTTATCACAAATAGGCAGTTAATATGAAAACATTTACACTTGTGTAAATTCTGTTTTTTAAGAAAAATTGTGTTATAATTCATAAGTTAACAGAATTACATTATAAAATAGAGGAAAACATGACAAATTTAAGAACAGATATCCGTAACGTTGCGATCATTGCCCACGTTGACCACGGTAAAACAACTCTCGTTGATGAATTATTAAAACAATCACATACTCTTGATGAGCGTAAAGAGCTTGAAGAACGTGCAATGGATTCAAATGATATCGAAAAAGAACGTGGTATCACCATTCTTGCAAAAAATACAGCCGTAGCATACAACGATGTTCGTATCAATATTATGGACACACCTGGTCACGCGGACTTTGGTGGTGAAGTTGAGCGTATTATGAAAATGGTTGATGGTGTTGTTTTAGTCGTTGATGCCTACGAAGGAACAATGCCACAAACACGTTTTGTTTTGAAGAAAGCTCTTGAACAAAACTTAATTCCAATCGTTGTTGTAAATAAAATTGATAAGCCGTCAGCTCGTCCATCAGAGGTTGTTGATGAAGTTCTTGAACTATTTATTGAGCTCGGTGCTGATGATGATCAACTAGATTTCCCTGTTGTTTATGCTTCAGCTATCAATGGAACATCTTCAATGTCAGATGATCCTTCAGATCAAGAAAAAACAATGGCACCGATTTTTGATACTATCATTGATCACATTCCAGCCCCAGTTGACAACTCGGAAGAACCACTTCAATTCCAAGTTTCTCTTCTTGATTACAATGATTTTGTAGGACGTATTGGTATTGGACGTGTTTTCCGCGGGACTGTCAAAGTTGGAGATCAAGTTACTCTTTCAAAACTTGATGGTACAACTAAAAACTTCCGCGTAACAAAACTTTTTGGTTTCTTTGGACTTGAACGTAAAGAAATCCAAGAGGCTAAAGCGGGTGATTTAATCGCTGTTTCTGGTATGGAAGATATCTTCGTTGGTGAGACAGTAACTCCGACAGATGCTATTGAACCACTACCAGTTTTACGTATTGACGAGCCAACACTTCAAATGACTTTCTTGGTGAATAATTCACCATTTGCAGGTCGCGAAGGTAAATGGATTACGTCACGTAAGGTTGAAGAACGTCTTTTAGCAGAATTACAAACAGACGTTTCTTTACGTGTTGACCCAACAGATTCGCCAGATAAATGGACGGTTTCAGGGCGTGGAGAATTACATTTATCTATCCTTATTGAAACAATGCGTCGTGAGGGATATGAACTTCAAGTATCACGTCCAGAAGTTATCATCAAAGAAATTGATGGTGTTCAATGCGAGCCGTTTGAGCGTGTTCAAATTGATACTCCAGAAGAATATCAGGGTGCTATTATCCAAAGTTTGTCAGAGCGTAAAGGTGATATGCTTGATATGCAGATGGTTGGTAATGGTCAAACGCGTTTGATTTTCTTGATTCCTGCACGTGGTTTGATTGGTTATTCAACAGAGTTTCTTTCAATGACACGTGGATATGGTATCATGAATCATACTTTTGACCAGTATCTACCGGTTGTTCAAGGAGAAATTGGTGGTCGTCATCGTGGTGCCTTGGTTTCTATTGAAAATGGTAAAGCAACTACATATTCAATTATGCGTATTGAAGAACGTGGGACTATCTTTGTAAATCCAGGTACAGAAGTTTATGAAGGAATGATTGTTGGTGAGAATTCTCGTGATAATGACCTCGGAGTCAATATTACAACTGCTAAACAAATGACAAATGTCCGTTCAGCAACTAAAGATCAAACTGCAGTCATCAAGACGCCTCGTATCCTTACTTTAGAAGAGTCACTTGAATTTTTAGCAGATGATGAGTACATGGAAGTAACTCCTGAGTCTATTCGTCTTCGTAAACAAATTTTAAATAAAGCAGCACGTGACAAAGCTAATAAAAGGAAAAAATCAGCTGAATAATATCCAAAGTATTTCTTATTTATGATTAATAAGAAAGGAGTTCTATGTTTTACTTAATTGTTGCCCTTTTGATTGCCTTGTATTACTTTTTTATGGCACCAAAAACAGTACGTAATACTTTGAACGCTATTGGTTTAGTAGGTTTGGTAGCCTTATTACTTGTCTTGGCAGTTATGAGTTTTATTAAAATCCTTCAATTGCCAGGTGAATTGTATATTGGGCTTATAATGATTCCTCTAGGATATACAGCATTTAAAGAAACATTGAATTTGTCAGAAAAGAAGAAATAGCTTATGAACTTAGGATTTTGTCTCCTAAGTTCTTTGGTTTTGAGAAATTAGAGACATATCCTTTACCTTGAAAAAGCCACTGATTAAAGGTAAAATAATAGGGATAATAATGATAGAATGGGACGAGTAATGAAAACAATAACAACATTTGAAATTAAAAAAGTTTTAGTCCTTGGTTTAGCACGATCTGGAGAAGCTGCTGCACGTTTGTTAGCTAAGTTAGGAGCAATAGTGACAGTTAATGATGGCAAACCATTTGATGAAAATCCAACAGCACAGTCTTTGTTGGAAGAGGGTATTAAAGTGGTTTGTGGTAGTCATCCTTTAGAATTGTTAGATGAGGATTTTTGTTACATGATTAAAAATCCAGGAATACCTTATAACAATCCTATGGTCAAAAAAGCATTAGAAAAACAAATCCCTGTTTTGACTGAAGTGGAATTAGCATACTTAGTTTCAGAATCTCAGCTAATAGGTATTACAGGCTCTAACGGGAAAACGACAACGACAACGATGATTGCAGAAGTCTTAAATGCTGGAGGTCAGAGAGGTTTGTTAGCTGGGAATATCGGCTTTCCTGCTAGTGAAGTTGTTCAGGCTGCGAATGATAAAGATACTCTAGTTATGGAATTATCAAGTTTTCAGCTAATGGGAGTTAAGGAATTTCGTCCTCATATTGCAGTAATTACTAATTTAATGCCAACTCATTTAGATTATCATGGGTCTTTTGAAGATTATGTTGCTGCAAAATGGAATATCCAAAATCAAATGTCTTCATCTGATTTTTTGGTACTTAATTTTAATCAAGGTATTTCTAAAGAGTTAGCTAAAACTACTAAAGCAACAATCGTTCCTTTCTCTACTACGGAAAAAGTTGATGGTGCTTACGTACAAGACAAGCAACTTTTCTATAAAGGGGAGAATATTATGTCAGTAGATGACATTGGTGTCCCAGGAAGCCATAACGTAGAGAATGCTCTAGCAACTATTGCGGTTGCTAAACTGGCTGGTATCAGTAATCAAGTTATTAGAGAAACTTTAAGCAATTTTGGAGGTGTTAAACACCGCTTGCAATCACTCGGTAAGGTTCATGGTATTAGTTTCTATAACGACAGCAAGTCAACTAATATATTGGCAACTCAAAAAGCATTATCTGGCTTTGATAATACTAAAGTTATCCTAATTGCAGGAGGTCTTGATCGCGGTAATGAGTTTGATGAATTGATACCAGATATCACTGGACTTAAACATATGGTTGTTTTAGGGGAATCGGCATCTCGAGTAAAACGTGCTGCACAAAAAGCAGGAGTAACTTATAGCGATGCTTTAGATGTTAGAGATGCGGTACATAAAGCTTATGAGGTGGCACAACAGGGCGATGTTATCTTGCTAAGTCCTGCAAATGCATCATGGGACATGTATAAGAATTTCGAAGTCCGTGGTGATGAATTCATTGATACTTTCGAAAGTCTTAGAGGAGAGTAACTATGGGGAAAAAAATTGTTTTTACAGGTGGTGGTACGGTAGGTCATGTAACACTAAACCTAATATTAATCCCCAAATTTATCAAAGATGGTTGGGAAGTACATTATATTGGTGATAAAAATGGCATAGAACATGAACAAATTAATCAGTCTGGACTTGATATCACATTTCACTCTATAGCTACTGGGAAACTACGTCGCTATTTTTCATGGCAAAATATGTTAGATGTCTTTAAAGTAGGGGTTGGCGTTCTTCAATCGATTGCTATTATTGCTAAACTTAGACCCCAAGCCTTATTTCCAAAAGGGGGATTTGTTTCAGTACCTCCTGTAGTAGCTGCACGCCTATTAAAAGTTCCTGTTTTTGTTCATGAATCAGATTTATCAATGGGGTTAGCAAATAAGATTGCTTATAAATTTGCGACTATTATGTATACGACTTTTGAACAATCTAAAGATTTAATCAAAACTAAGCATATTGGTGCTGTAACAAAAGTCATGGATTGTAAAAAGTCGTTTGAAAATACTGACTTAACTAGTATAAAAGAAGCCTTCGATCCAAACCTAAAGACCTTACTATTTATTGGAGGATCAGCAGGTGCAAAAGTATTCAATGATTTTATTACTCAAACACCTGAGCTGGAAGAAAAATATAATGTTATCAATATTTCAGGCGATTCTTCTCTCAATCGATTGAAGAAGAACCTTTATCGCGTGGATTATGTTACAGACCTTTATCAGCCTTTAATGAATTTAGCAGATGTGGTTGTTACACGAGGTGGCTCTAATACTATTTTTGAATTAGTAGCTATGAAAAAACTTCATCTTATTATCCCTCTTGGACGTGAAGCGAGCCGAGGTGACCAATTAGAGAATGCTGCTTATTTTGAAGAAAAGGGCTACGCATTGCAGTTACCAGAATCTGAATTAAACATAAATACACTTGAGAAACAGATAAATTTATTAATTTCTAACAGTGAGAGTTACGAAAAAAACATGTCACAATCATCTGAAATAAAATCTCAAGATGAATTTTATCAATTATTAATTGATGATATGGCAAAAGTAACAAAAGGATAAAACATGCCTAAGAAGAAATCAGATACCCCAGAAAAAGAAGAAGTTGTCTTAACGGAATGGCAAAAGCGTAACCTTGAATTTTTAAAAAAACGCAAAGAAGATGAAGAAGAACAAAAACGTATTAACGAAAAATTACGCTTAGATAAAAGAAGTAAATTAAATATTTCTTCTCCTGAAGAACCTCAAAATACTACTAAAATTAAGAAGCTTCATTTTCCAAAGATTTCAAGACCTAAGATTGAAAAGAAACAGAAAAAGGAAAAAATAGTCAACAGCTTAGCCAAAACTAATCGCATTAGAACTGCACCTATATTTGTAGTAGCATTCCTAGTCATTTTAGTTTCCGTTTTCCTACTAACTCCTTTTAGTAAGCAAAAAACAATAACAGTTAGTGGAAATCAGCATACACCTGATGATATTTTGATAGAGAAAACGAATATTCAAAAAAACGATTATTTCTTTTCTTTAATTTTTAAACATAAAGCTATTGAACAACGTTTAGCTGCAGAAGATGTATGGGTAAAAACAGCTCAGATGACTTATCAATTTCCCAATAAGTTTCATATTCAAGTTCAAGAAAATAAGATTATTGCATATGCACATACAAAGCAAGGATATCAACCTGTCTTGGAAACTGGAAAAAAGGCTGATCCTGTAAATAGTTCAGAGCTACCAAAGCACTTCTTAACAATTAACCTTGATAAGGAAGATAGTATTAAGCTATTAATTAAAGATTTAAAGGCTTTAGACCCTGATTTAATAAGTGAGATTCAGGTGATAAGTTTAGCTGATTCTAAAACGACACCTGACCTCCTGCTGTTAGATATGCACGATGGAAATAGTATTAGAATACCATTATCTAAATTTAAAGAAAGACTTCCTTTTTACAAACAAATTAAGAAGAACCTTAAGGAACCTTCTATTGTTGATATGGAAGTGGGAGTTTACACAACAACAAATACCATTGAATCAACCCCTGTTAAAGCAGAAGATACAAAAAATAAATCAACTGATAAAACACAAACACAAAATGGTCAGGTTGCGGAAAATAGTCAAGGACAAACAAATAACTCAAATACTAATCAACAAGGACAACAGATAGCAACAGAGCAGGCACCTAACCCTCAAAATGTTAATTAGCAATAAAAAAGACTGGATTTATCAGTCTTTTTTATATATATCAAGTCAGTCATAGATTGCTAGTAAAAATTGATTTCTTGAAAAAATTTAAGTTTGTTATAAGTTCCGAATGGTTTAAATAAGTTAGAAATATTTCAATTTGATGTTGCTTAATAAAAAAACGTAATTTGGTAACAATTCTGCTTTTTTTATGGTATAATATTTTCTGAATAATTCTGTTTTTGGCAGATGTAGAATAGAAAAGAATGGAAAGATAGCGAGGTCGAGTGAATGGCTAGAAATGGCTTTTTTACTGGTTTGGATATAGGAACAAGCTCGATTAAAGTTTTAGTTGCAGAATTTATTGCAAATGAAATGAATGTAATTGGGGTTAGCAACGTCCCTAGTTCCGGTGTAAAAGATGGTATAATTATTGATATTGAGGCAGCAGCAACTGCAATCAAAGAGGCGGTAAAACAAGCTGAGGAGAAAGCAGGCATCACCATTGACAAAATCAATGTTGGATTACCAGCAAATCTTCTCCAAATTGAACCAACTCAAGGAATGATTCCTGTTCCTAATGAATCAAAAGAAATTAAGGATGAAGATGTCGAAAGTGTTGTTAAATCAGCATTGACTAAAAGCATTACTCCTGAAAGAGAAGTTATTTCATTGATTCCGCTTGAATTCATTGTAGATGGTTTCCAAGGGATTAGAGACCCTAGAGGGATGATGGGGATTCGCCTTGAGATGCGTGGTCTTATCTATACTGGACCAACAACTATCCTTCATAATCTTCGTAAAACTGTTGAACGAGCAGGTATAAAAGTAGAGCATGTTGTGATCGCCCCTCTAGCCTTAGCAAAATCAGTTCTAAACGAAGGTGAACGTGAGTTTGGTGCAACTGTGATTGATATGGGAGGCGGACAAACAACAGTCGCTTCTATGCGTAATCAAGAATTGCAATATACTAATATTTATTCTGAAGGTAGCGATTATGTTACCAAAGATATTTCTAAAGTGCTACGTACAACAGTAGAAATCGCCGAAGCATTGAAATTCAACTTTGGACAAGCTAATGTTGAAGAAGCAAGTACTTCTGATACAGTTCAAGTTAATGTTGTTGGTAACGAGGAACCTGTTGAAATTACAGAAAGCTATCTTTCGCAAATTATTTCAGGACGTATTCGTCAAATTTTAGAACATGTCAAACAAGACTTGGGTAGAGGTCGTTTACTTGATTTACCTGGTGGTATTATTCTTGTTGGAGGTGGTGCAATTATGCCAGGAGTTGTCGAGGTTGCTCAACAAATTTTTGGAACTAGAGTTAAATTGCACGTTCCAAACCAAGTAGGTATTCGCAATCCAATGTTTGCTAATGTTATTAGTATCGTTGATTATGTAGGAATGATGTCAGAAGTTGACATTATCGCACAACATGCTGTAACTGGCGACGAAATGCTAAGACATAAACCAGTCGACTTTGATTATAAAGAAAAAACAAATACAATGTCGACAATGCCTTATTCTGAGCCGTTAACCTCTTCTATGGAAGATTCTAATTTAGAACCAATCCGAGCAAGAGAAAACGCTCAAGAGCCTACTGAGCCTAAAGCTAATATTGGTGAGCGCATCAGAGGAATTTTTGGAAGTATGTTTGACTAAAACAATAAGTGAGGAATAAAAATGGTATTTTCATTTGATACAGCATCAGTACAAGGTGCAGTTATTAAAGTTATTGGTGTTGGAGGCGGTGGCGGTAACGCTATTAACCGCATGATTGACGAAGGTGTCGCTGGCGTTGAGTTTATTGCAGCAAATACTGATATTCAAGCCTTAAGTAGCTCAAAAGCTGAAACTGTCATTCAACTTGGTCCAAAATTAACTCGCGGACTTGGTGCAGGAGGACAACCTGAAGTTGGTCGTAAAGCAGCTGAAGAAAGTGAAGAAGTTTTAACAGAAGCACTTACTGGCGCTGATATGGTATTTATCACAGCAGGTATGGGGGGCGGATCTGGTACAGGTGCGGCTCCAGTTATTGCACGTATTGCAAAGAGTTTAGGAGCACTTACAGTAGCGGTCATCACACGTCCTTTTGGCTTTGAGGGTAATAAACGTTCTAACTTCGCTATCGAAGGTATTCAAGAATTAAGAGAACAAGTTGATACACTGCTTATCATTTCAAATAATAATCTTCTTGAAATTGTAGATAAGAAGACACCATTGCTTGAAGCTCTTAGTGAAGCAGATAATGTTTTACGTCAAGGTGTTCAAGGTATTACGGATTTGATTACTAACCCAGGTTTAATTAACCTTGACTTTGCAGATGTTAAAACAGTTATGGCAAATAAAGGTAATGCACTGATGGGAATTGGTATCGGTTCTGGTGAGGAACGTATTACTGAAGCTGCTCGAAAAGCAATTTATTCACCACTTCTTGAAACAACGATTGATGGAGCAGAAGACGTTATTGTCAATGTTACCGGCGGTATGGATATGACACTTACTGAAGCAGAGGAAGCATCAGAGATTGTTAGCCAAGCAGCAGGTAAAGGTGTCAATATTTGGTTAGGTACTTCAATTGACATGGATATGAAAGACGAAATCCGCGTAACAGTTGTTGCAACAGGTGTACGTAAAGATAAAACTAATCAAGTATCTGGTTTTACAACATCAGCTCCAACTAATCAAGCACCTTCAGAACGTCAAAGTACTTCAAATTCAAACTTTGATCGTCGTGGCAACTTTGATATGACAGAGTCTCGCGAAATGCCAACTCAACAAAATCAGCCTCATGCACAAAATCAGCAACAAAGTTCTGCTTTTGGTAATTGGGACCTTCGTCGTGATAATATTTCACGTCCGACAGAAGGTGAACTTGATAGCAAGTTGTCTATGTCAACGTTTTCAGAAAATGATGATATGGATGATGAACTTGAAACACCTCCATTCTTTAAAAACCGTTAATTAAAATGATGAATTTACAAGAAAATAAAACAGCGATTTTTGACAATGTTAGTAAATTAGCACTAAAAGCAGGTCGCGCTCCTGAATCAGTTCATATCGTAGCTGTAACAAAATATGTTAACTGTCAAACAACAGAAGCGCTTATTAGAACAGGTGTTAATCATATCGGTGAAAATCGTGTTGATAAATTTCTTGAAAAATATCAAGCATTAAAAGATGAAAAGCTTACATGGCATCTCATTGGTAGTTTACAACGTCGAAAAGTTAAAGATGTCATTAATTATGTTGATTATTTTCATGCTTTAGATTCTGTTAAGTTAGCAGCTGAGATTCAAAAACGTGCTCAAAAACCAATTAAATGTTTTCTACAAGTTAATATATCACGAGAAGACAGTAAGCATGGTTTTACTATTGAGCAAATAGATGATGCACTGAACTTAATTTCTCGGTACGATAAAATTGAACTTATCGGCATCATGACTATGGCTCCTTTAAAAGCAACTAAAGAGGAAATATCATCAATTTTTGAAGAGACTGAGAGTCTTAGGAAAAGGCTTCAAGCTAGGAACATAGAACGAATGCCGTTTACAGAATTAAGCATGGGCATGAGTAGAGATTATGATATTGCTATTCAAAATGGATCAACATTTGTAAGGATAGGAACTTCATTCTTTAAATAATGGAGGGGAATATGGCATTAAAAGATAGATTTGACAAAATTATTTCTTATTTTGACACTGACGATGTAAGTGAAAATGAAGTACACGAAGTACAAGAGAGAACTTCAGTGCAAAGAGATTCCAGAGCAGCTACAGCACAGGAAGCTTCTCAGCGTAGTCATATGACTAACTCCGCAGAGGAAGAGATGATTGGTAGTCGTCCGAGAACTTCTACCTATGATCCTAATCGTCAGGAGAGACAAAGGGTACAGAGAGACAATGCTTATCAGCAAACTACTCCTAGGATTCAAAATAAAGACTCAGTTCGACAACAGAGAGAACAAGTAACAATTGCTCTGAAGTATCCCCGTAAGTATGAGGATGCACAAGAAATTGTTGATTTACTTATCGTTAATGAATGTGTCTTGATTGATTTTCAATATATGCTTGATGCGCAAGCACGACGTTGCTTGGATTATATTGATGGTGCAAGTAGAGTATTATATGGTTCATTACAAAAGGTTGGGAGTTCAATGTTTCTATTAACACCAGCCAATGTTATGGTCGATATTGAGGAGATGAATATTCCAAAGACTGGTCAAGAGACGAGTTTTGATTTTGATATGAAGAGACGATAAATATGATATTAGTACTATTAATATTATTAAAAACAATTAGGGTCTATTCTTATATCTTACTAGCCTATGCCTTGTTATCTTGGTTTCCGGGAGCATACGATTCATGGATTGGTAGACTAGTGGTACAGATTGTTGATCCGATTATTCGCCCACTCAGAAGATTTAATCTACAATTTTTAGGTCTAGATTTTACAGTAATAGTAGCATTCTTTTTACTAAATATGTTGAGTAGATTTTTAATCTTGCTTTTTACATAAGATGACGTTAGATGATATTTATCAGCATTTTCGACCAGAAGAGTATGCGTTTATCCATAAAATAGACCATTTAGCTCAATATGTCGAAAACACCTATTCGTTTATTACCACTGAATTTCTAAATCCTAGGGAATTTAAAATACTCGAAAGTGTTCTAGAGAGGCGAGGTAGTCATTATTACACTTCTGGTCAGTATTTTCAAACAGAATATGTTAAAGTAATAATAGCACCGGAATACTATCAGTTAGATATGGTTGATTTTAACCTTAGCCTAATTGAAATAAAGTATAATGCTAAATTTAATCACCTTACCCATGCTAAAATTATGGGAACTTTACTGAATTACTTAGGTGTAAAGCGATCAATTTTAGGGGATATCCTAGTTGAAGAAGGCTATGCCCAGGTTTTGGTCGATAGTCAAATGACAAATCACCTTATTCATTCAGTTACAAAAATTGGAACTGCTAGTGTACAATTAGCTGAAGTTCCCTTGTCCAAACTTCTAACTCCCAAACAAGATATTCAAAAACTAACTGTCATTGCTTCTAGTTTACGTCTTGATAAAATTTTAGCAACGATTTTAAAGATTTCACGAAAACAGTCGACAAAATTGATTGAGGCAGATAAAGTCAAGGTCAATTATGCAATCGTCAATCGAGTTTCTGAACAATTAGTAGAGGGGGATTTGATTAGTGTTAGAGGATATGGTCGATTTACGTTGAGCCATAACCTAGGGTTAACCAAAAATCAAAAATATAAGTTAGAAGTAGACAAAATGATACATAACTAAGGAGAAAACATGCCACTTACAGCACTTGAAATTAAAGATAAAACATTTTCATCAAAATTTCGCGGTTATAGCGAAGAAGAAGTTAATGAATTTTTAGAGATTGTTGTTGACGATTACGAGGACTTGATTAGACGTAATCGTGAGCAAGAGCAATACATTAAAGATTTAGAAGAGAAAATCGCTTACTTCAACGAAATGAAGGAATCGTTAAGTCAATCAGTTATTTTAGCTCAAGAAACTGCTGAACGTGTGAAAATTTCAGCACAGGATGAAGCATCTAACCTAATGGGGAAAGCTACATTTGATGCTCAACATTTAATTGATGAGGCTAAATTAAAAGCAAATCAAATCCTTCGTGATGCGACAGATGATGCTAAGCGTGTTGCTATAGAAACAGAAGATTTGAAACGTCAATCACGTGTTTTCCACCAACGCTTACTTTCTGAATTAGAAGGTCAGTTAAAATTAGCTAACTCATCTGCTTGGGAAGAATTGTTGAAACCAACAGCTATTTATCTTCAAAATTCTGATGCTTCTTTCAAAGAAGTTGTTGAAAAAGTTCTTGATGAAGATGATGCTTTACCAGTGGTGGATGACACTGAGTCATTTGATGCTACTCGTCAATTCTCACCAGATGAAATGGAAGAATTACAGCGTCGTGTTGAAGAAAGTAACAAACAACTTGAAGAGTCAGGTTTATTAGATACTAATAATTTCCAAATGGAAGAACCGATCAATTTAGGTGAAACTCAAACTTTTAAATTAAATATTGAAGATTAAGAAAAACAAGGTTTTAATATTATATTATCAGCGAGTAGGAGATGGTGAGAGCCCTACAATCCCTAATATTGAAATTATCATTTTCAATCATTCTACCTGAACTATTATTTAAGTAAGGTAGAAGGCTTAACCCACCTTACGGGTTGTTGAGGGAGTAAGAAATAGCTATTTCTGCTCTGAATTAAGGTGGTACCACGAGCTTTCGTCCTTTATGTGATGAAAGCTTTTTTATTTAGCAATTTTAAAAATTGTGATAACTATTACTATGTGATAAGGAGTTAGTATGAAATTAAAAGAAACCTTGAATTTAGGACAAACAGCTTTTCCAATGCGTGCAGGACTTCCAAATAAGGAACCTCAATGGCAAGAAGCATGGGATCAAGCTGACATTTATAAAAAACGTCAAGCATTGAATGAAGGAAAACCAGCCTTTCACCTTCATGACGGACCTCCCTATGCTAATGGAAATATTCATGTAGGACATGCACTAAATAAAATTTCGAAAGACATTATTGTACGTTCAAAATCAATGTCAGGTTTTCGAGCTCCTTATGTGCCTGGTTGGGATACTCATGGACTCCCAATTGAGCAAGTATTAGCTAAAAAAGGGGTTAAACGTAAAGAAATGGACTTGGCTGAATACCTTGAAATGTGTCGTGATTATGCTCTCAGCCAAGTTGACAAACAACGTGATGATTTTAAACGTCTGGGCGTTTCTGCCGATTGGGAAAATCCTTATATTACACTAACACCAGATTATGAAGCAGATCAAGTACGTGTTTTCGGTGCTATGGCAGATAAAGGATATATCTATCGTGGTGCTAAACCAGTGTATTGGTCATGGTCATCAGAGTCTGCCCTTGCTGAGGCTGAAATCGAATATCATGATATTGATTCGACATCACTCTACTATGCCAATAAAGTTAAAGATGGTAAGGGAATTCTTGATACAGATACCTATATCGTTGTTTGGACGACAACACCATTTACTGTAACAGCTTCACGCGGTTTAACAGTAGGACCAGATATGGAGTATGTTGTAGTTGCACCAGTAGGTAGTGAGCGTAAATACCTTCTTGCAGAGGTTCTTGTAGATAGTCTCGCTGCTAAGTTTGGCTGGGAAAACTTTGAAATTGTGACTCATCACACTGGTAAAGAACTTAATCACATTGTTACAGAACATCCATGGGATACAGAAGTAGAAGAGTTGGTTATCCTTGGAGACCATGTTACAACAGATTCTGGTACAGGTATTGTCCACACGGCTCCTGGTTTTGGTGAAGACGACTATAACGTTGGTATTGCTAATGGACTTGATGTTGTAGTTACCGTAGATAGTCGTGGTTTGATGATGGAAAATGCTGGTCCTGATTTTGAAGGTCAATTCTATGACAAAGTGACACCACTTGTAAAAGAAAAATTGGGAGATCTTCTTTTAGCCAGCGAAGTTATCAACCACTCATATCCATTTGACTGGCGTACGAAAAAGCCAATCATTTGGCGTGCGGTTCCACAATGGTTTGCCTCTGTTTCGAAATTCCGTCAAGAAATCCTCGATGAAATTGAAAAGACAAATTTCCAACCTGAGTGGGGTAAAAAACGTCTTTATAACATGATCCGTGACCGTGGCGACTGGGTAATCTCACGTCAACGTGCTTGGGGTGTTCCACTTCCAATTTTTTATGCAGAAGATGGTACAGCTATCATGACAAAAGAAGTGACTGATCACGTTGCAGATTTATTTGCTGAATACGGCTCAATCGTTTGGTGGCAACGTGATGCTAAGGACCTTCTACCAGCAGGTTATACTCATCCAGGTTCACCTAATGGTCTCTTTGAGAAAGAAACAGACATCATGGATGTTTGGTTTGATTCTGGTTCATCATGGAATGGGGTAATGAATGCTCGTGAAAACCTTTCCTATCCAGCAGATCTTTATCTTGAAGGTTCTGATCAATACCGTGGTTGGTTCAACTCATCACTAATTACATCAGTTGCTGTTAATGGTCACGCTCCATACAAAGCAGTCTTATCTCAAGGTTTTGTACTTGATGGTAAAGGTGAGAAAATGTCTAAATCTCTAGGAAATACAATTCTTCCTAGTGATGTTGAAAAACAATTTGGTGCGGAAATCTTGCGTCTGTGGGTAACTTCTGTTGACTCAAGTAATGATGTTCGTATTTCAATGGATATCTTAAAACAAACATCAGAAACTTATCGTAAGATCAGGAATACATTGCGTTTCTTGATTGCAAATACTTCCGATTTTAATCCTAAACAAGATGCAGTAGCCTATGAAAATTTAGGTGCCGTTGATCGTTATATGACTATTAAATTTAATCAAGTTGTGGATACAATCAACAAAGCTTATGCTGCTTATGATTTTATGGCAATTTATAAAGCTGTCGTTAACTTCGTAACAGTTGATCTATCAGCATTTTACCTTGATTTTGCAAAAGATGTGGTTTACATTGAAGCGGCTAACAGTCCAGAACGACGTCGTATGCAAACTGTTTTCTATGATATTTTAGTTAAACTTACAAAACTTTTGACTCCGATTCTACCACATACTGCTGAAGAAATTTGGTCATACCTCGAACATGAGGAGGAGGAGTTTGTTCAATTAGCAGAAATGCCTGTTGCACAGACATTCTCTGGTCAAGAAGAAATTCTTGAAGAGTGGTCAGCATTCATGACGTTACGAACACAAGCTCAAAAAGCTCTCGAAGAAGCACGTAACGCTAAAGTTATTGGTAAATCTCTAGAAGCACATTTAACAATTTATGCTAGTCAAGAAGTGAAAACGTTATTAACAGCGTTAAATAGCGATATTGCACTCTTGATGATTGTCTCACAATTAACAATTGCTGATGAAGCAGACAAACCAGCTGACTCAGTATCATTTGAAGGTGTTGCATTTACTGTTGAACACGCTGAAGGTGAAGTCTGCGAACGCTCACGCCGTATTGATCCAACCACAAAGATGCGTTCGTATGGTGTAGCTGTTTGTGATGCTAGTGCAGCAATTATTGAGCAATATTATCCTGAAGCAGTAGCTCAAGGTTTTGAAGCTTAATAAAAATTATTTAACGCTATATTTTGACAAATATCTTACCAGTTTTAATGGAAGAAATTGGTAAGACATTTGTTTAGTAGTCATCAAAAAAGAAGCCTTGATTAGGCTTCTTTTAATTATGCTGTTGTTGGATATGAAATTTCAATTAACTTGGCAGTATGGAGTGATTTCATCTGCTCTTGAATAATAATAGATTGATCTATTTTACGCTTTAAGAAGAACTCACGAATAGCTTCTAATTCTTCATCTTTGATAGCACGATATTTGTTTGAAATTAATAATTCATAATGTTTAGGTGCTTTTGTAAAAACGACATCGGTGTTGCCAGCTGAATAGACTTCCACTAATTTTGCATCTGTATTTTGGAGTTGATTTCGAACTAGTTCAGGATGACTACTGGTTGTATTAATTAGTCTCATAACTATTTTCCCCCTGATTCTTATTAGGTTTATTATAACACTATTTAGGAAGAAAGGTATGAATTATTTCCTAGAATGGTGATTTTTTTCCCAAGCTTGGACACCCCATCTATGGCTTCCTCGTTTTAGCTTTTCTTTAGCTTCTTGGATAGGAAACCAGGCTAGATGGTTGAAATCTTCTAGTGGCGCTTGATCCTTATGATAGGCAGTAACTTCATAAATATAGGCGGGATTATAGTAGTAAGTATCACGGTGTCTAGAGTAAAAATATTCATCAGCTTGACCATAGTAATGGCCAATTGTTGCGGAATAACCTAATTCTTCAATTAACTCACGAGTTAAAGCTTCTAGGTGATTTTCATTTTCTTCAATTTCCCCACCTGGAAGAAACCAAGCACCATTAGGTGCCTGTACTAAAATAATTTTATCATGAGTTGGATTTGGAATAATAGCATAGACACCAAATCGTGACCTATAGTTTACATTATCTATTTTTTCACCGAAAGTAGGATTAGTCATAGTTCTCTCTCCTGATTGTGTTTTATGATTTTAAAAGCTTTAATTATTTTTTATTTATTATACTAAAATTTTTGGAATATTTCCTTAATAATTGTATTAAAATTTAAAGACGAGGTAGGAGAGAAACAGCTTTATAGAGGCTATTATTTTTTGAGAAGAGTGTGAAAAAAGGTTGAGTTTCTTACTCAACCTTTTGTACTTTCTTCAGTTTTTTTAGAAGATTTTATTATGATATTTCCATTGCTAGTCATAATAGCACGAAGTTCTTTTTCGCTTGGATTCTCAAGATAGTAATCTGTGATAGCATCTTCAATATGTTCTTGAATGGTACGACGTAATGGACGTGCTCCCATTTTGGGATCGTAACCTAAATCAACCAATTTTTCTTTCACTTTATCAGTGACATCTAGATGAATACCATTGATGGCGAGACGTGCATTAACGTCAGATAACATAATATCAACGATATTGAGGAGATTCTCTTTATCTAAAGCCTTGAATTCAATAATACCGTCAAAGCGGTTCATAAATTCAGGGCTGAAGAAGTTACCTAGTTGACCTAGTACGGAATTCGTTCTACCTTCTCGTGAGGCACCAAAGCCAACGCTTGCTTCAGTTTTACCAGAACCAGCATTTGAGGTCATGATGATAATGGTATCTTTAAAACTAACAGTTCTTCCTTGTCCATCTGTTAATCGACCGTCATCAAGGACCTGCAAGAACATATGCATGACATCAGGATGAGCTTTTTCAATTTCATCTAGAAGGATGAGCGAGTAAGGATTTCGACGAACCTTTTCAGTTAATTGTCCAGCTTCCTCGTATCCCACGTATCCTGGAGGCGCTCCGACTAATTTAGCAACAGCATGCTTTTCCATGTACTCTGACATATCAAAACGAATCATACTATCAGCTGAACCAAAGAGCTCAATTGCTAGTTGTTTAGAAAGTTCAGTTTTACCAACGCCGGTTGGTCCTACAAATAAAAAGGAACCAATAGGACGGTTTGGGCTACCAAGACCAACTCGATTACGACGAATAGCTTTTGCAATCTTAACGACAGCGTCATCCTGGCCGATCACATGTTGTTTCAAGTCATCTGCGAGATTAATTAATTGAGATTGTTCTTTTTCTTTTAAATCACCAACAGGGATATTCGTTTTTTCTTCAATGATGTGCTCAATTGTTTTTTCGGTAATAATAGGTGTATCTTGATCGTCGACCTTTTGTTGTTGCATTTCTTTATATTTTGCAATCTGGTCACGGAAGTAAGCTGCACGTTCGTAATCTTCTTCACGAGTCGCTTGCGCTTTTAAATTTTCTGCTTCAATGAGACGTTGATCAATTTCTTTTGGATCAACAAAATTTAGTGTTAGGTTCATTTTAGAACCAGCTTCATCTAATAAGTCTATTGCTTTATCAGGTAAAAAGCGGTCCTGGATATAACGATTAGATAGTACTGCAGCTGCTTCTATGGCATCATTATTATATTTTACATGATGATAATCTTCGTATTTTTTTTGGATACCTTTCAAAATAGTAATGGTTTCTTCAACAGAAGGCTCATCGACTTTTACAGGTTGCATACGGCGTTCTAAGGCAGCGTCCTTTTCGATAATACGATATTCATTGAGAGTAGTAGCACCTACTAGTTGTAATTCTCCACGTGCAAGGGCAGGTTTTAAAATATTACCTGCATCCATACTACCTTCGCCAGCTGTACCAGCTCCAACTATTTCGTGAATTTCATCTATGAATAGAATAACATCTTGACGTTGACGAATTTCTTCCATCAACTTTTGCATGCGTTCTTCAAATTGACCACGAATGCCCGTTCCTTGTACTAGACTCACAACATCCAAACGAATAACTTGTTTGCCTTGAAGTTTATGAGGCACATTACCATCAACAATTTTCTGAGCAAGTCCTTCAACAACGGCAGTTTTCCCAACGCCGGGTTCGCCAATAAGTACAGGATTATTTTTTGTACGACGATTAAGGATTTCGATAACACGAATAATTTCTGAGTCACGTCCAATAACAGGGTCAATATCACCATGGCGGGCTATTTCAGTGACATTGATACCAAATTCTTCTAGAATCCCTTTGGCTTGAGAAGGAGTTGCAGTTTGGTTGCGATTATTATTTCGTCCATTACCGTTTCCTCCACCTCGGTTTCCTCCTGATTGTGTAGGAGGAGTGTTTGGTAAATCTTGGCCATTAAAGGCTCTGAAATTATTTAAATCTCCAAAGAAATCATCAAAGAAAGGATTGATGCCACCAGGCGCATGTGAAACATGATTTAAACCTGAAAAAAGTGGATTATTAGGGTCAGTTTTAATAATTTGGTAGCAATTTTGACAAAGATCAACTTGCTTTTGTTTTCCATTAACATTTGTATACAAATGAATAGTTGATTCGTTTAGTTTGCAGTTTTGACAGAGCATAGGCTACCCCTTTCTTATGACATTTAACTATTGATGTGTATATAGTCAAATATAGTCAAACTTTATGCTTTTATTATAGCACCTAAAGCCTAGAAATCAAGAAAAAAGTTCTGTTTTTAGCACTGAATATATTAGAGTGCTAAATTGAAAAATAGATGACTACTGAGAAAAATCGTTATTTGCGGATTTTAGACGATAAAATCGTTAAAAAGTTAGTAAAAATGTTGCTTTTCATGTTGCTTTGGTCACTTTTGTGTTAAAATAGAAAAGACTAGAAAATATATAGGAGTAAGTAAGATGGAATCACATTTAGTGAGAATCATCAATCGCCTCGAATTAATGGCGACTGATGGTGGTAATTTAAAACGTAATTTTGAACGTGAAGGTGTTGTTGTAGCAGAAGTATCTTTTAGTAATGACCCTGAAAACGGTCCTGTTTTCACATTACGTGATGTAGAAGCGCGTGAATCATATTCATTTGACAGCATTGACCTTATCGCAATGGAAATTTACGATTTATTATACTGATAATTATAAAAGACCTTGAAGGTCTTTTTTTTATATCTAAATATACAGTAAAATAGAATAAAACCAAAAATATTTATTTAAACTTGTATTTTTATTCTTTGTGTGATAGACTATTGGCAATTACTTTTTTAGGAGATGTCAATGAATTTTTCATTTTTACCACAATATTGGTCCTATTTTAATTATGGTGTGATGGTAACCATTATGATTTCAACATGTGTTGTTTTTTTTGGAACTATTATAGGTGTGTTAATTGCTTTAGTAAAGCGTACTAATTTACATTTTCTCACAATATTAGCTAATTTCTATGTATGGGTATTTCGTGGGACACCGATGGTAGTTCAAATTATGATTGCTTTCGCATGGATGCATTTTAACAATTTACCAACGATTAGCTTTGGTGTTTTAGATTTAGATTTTACACGACTTTTACCTGGTATCATTATCATTTCCTTAAATAGTGGTGCCTATATTTCGGAAATTGTACGTGCAGGGATTGAGGCTGTACCATCTGGACAAATAGAAGCAGCTTACTCGTTGGGGATTCGACCTAAAAATACACTTCGCTATGTTATCTTACCCCAAGCTTTTAAAAATATTTTACCTGCTCTAGGGAATGAATTTATTACAATTATTAAAGATAGTGCTCTCCTTCAAACTATTGGTGTCATGGAATTATGGAACGGAGCACAATCAGTTGTAACGGCTACTTACTCACCAGTTGCACCGTTATTATTTGCAGCATTTTACTATTTAATGTTGACAACGATTCTCTCAGCTTTGTTAAAACAAATGGAGAAATATCTTGGGAAAGGGGTAAAAATAGATGGTTGAGCCAATTATTTCAATACAAGGACTTCATAAAAGTTTTGGGAAAAATGAGGTTTTAAAAGGCATTGACTTGGATATTCATCAAGGAGAAGTAGTGGTTATTATTGGCCCTTCTGGCTCTGGTAAGTCAACATTTTTAAGAACAATGAATCTCTTGGAAGTACCAACAAAGGGAACAGTGACTTTTGAAGGGATTGATATAACAGACAAAAAGAATGATATTTTTAAAATGCGCGAAAAAATGGGCATGGTTTTTCAACAGTTCAATCTATTTCCCAATATGACTGTACTAGAAAATATTACTTTATCACCTATTAAGACAAAGGGGCTTTCTAAGCTTGATGCTCAGACAAAAGCATATGAGCTACTTGAAAAAGTTGGACTCAAAGAGAAGGCTAATACTTATCCAGCTAGCTTATCTGGAGGACAACAACAACGAATTGCTATTGCAAGAGGTCTTGCAATGAATCCTGATGTCCTTCTTTTTGATGAACCTACTTCAGCTCTTGATCCTGAAATGGTAGGTGAAGTCTTGACTGTTATGCAAGATTTAGCTAAATCTGGTATGACGATGGTTATTGTCACTCATGAAATGGGTTTTGCACGTGAAGTAGCGGATCGTGTCATTTTTATGGATGCAGGAATTATTGTTGAGCAAGGGGCCCCTAAGGAAGTATTTGAGCAGACAAAAGAAATCCGCACAAGAGATTTCTTAAGTAAAGTATTATAATTTCATTGTCTAAAACAACTTGTTTTAGACTTTTATTATTCCATTGTTATGAGTAAATTGTTACTGTATTGTTTGGAAGTTGGTAAGTCTATATATAATGTAGACTAAGAATGATAGGGTGATGAAAAAAATTTAGATGCTTTAAATATATTAAGTGTAGTTAATTTATAAAATAAGTTGACTTTATAAGGTTAATTTGATACTATTCAGTTAGCTCCTGAAGAACTAAAATCTCTTATCATGGAGCTGATTTTTACCATTTTGGTCTTAGAATAGGATGTCTCATATGAATTATAAAGAGATTTATCAAGAGTGGTTAGAAAACGACTCACTCGGTAAAGATATTAAGTCAGATTTAGAAGCTATTAAAGGCGATGAATCTGAAATTCAGGATCGTTTTTACAAAACATTAGAATTTGGAACGGCGGGATTGAGAGGTAAACTTGGAGCAGGAACCAATCGTATGAATACTTATATGGTGGGGAAAGCAGCACAAGCATTAGCTAATACGATTATTGATCATGGCCCTGAAGCTATTGCACGTGGAATTGCAGTTAGTTATGATGTCCGTTATCAATCTAAGGAATTTGCAGAATTAACTTGTTCCATTATGGCAGCAAATGGTATTAAGTCTTATATTTATAAAGGGATTCGCCCAACACCAATGTGCTCATATGCTATTCGTGCTCTAGGATGTGTTTCGGGTGTGATGATTACTGCTAGTCATAATCCTCAAGCTTATAATGGTTATAAGGCATATTGGAAAGAAGGATCTCAGATTTTAGATGATATTGCTGATCAAATTGCCAATCATATGGATGCTATAACCGATTATCAGCAAATTAAGCAAATACCCTTTGAAGAGGCTCTGGCAAGTGGTTCGGCAAGTTATATCGATGAGAGTATTGAAGAAGCATATAAAAAAGAAGTGCTTGGTTTAACTATTAATGATACTAATATTGATAAGTCAGTCCGGGTGGTTTATACTCCTTTAAATGGCGTAGGAAATTTACCTGTGCGCGAAGTTTTAAGACGCCGTGGTTTTGAAAATGTTTATGTGGTACCTGAGCAGGAAATGCCCGATCCTGATTTTACAACGGTTGGCTATCCAAACCCTGAAGTTCCTAAAGCATTTGCCTATTCAGAATCTCTAGGAAAGTCAGTTGATGCAGATATCTTACTTGCCACAGATCCAGATTGTGACCGAGTAGCATTGGAAGTCAAAGATAGTAAGGGAGAATATATTTTCTTAAATGGTAATAAGATAGGGGCACTTCTTTCCTATTATATTTTTTCACAACGATGTGCCTTAGGGAATTTGCCACATCATCCTGTATTGGTAAAATCCATTGTAACTGGTGATCTATCAAAAGTTATTGCAGATAAATATAATATTGAAACTGTTGAAACTTTAACAGGATTTAAAAATATTTGTGGAAAAGCTAATGAATATGATATCTCAAAGGATAAAACTTATCTCTTTGGCTATGAAGAAAGTATTGGTTTTTGCTATGGCACTTTTGTACGTGATAAAGATGCTGTGAGTGCTTCAATGATGGTAGTAGAAATGACTGCCTATTATAAAGAACGAGGGCAAACACTTTTAGACGTTTTGCAAACCATTTACGATAAATTTGGCTATTACAACGAGCGCCAATTTTCTCTTGAGTTAGAGGGTGCTGAGGGGCAAGAACGTATTAGTCGTATTATGGAGGATTTTAGACAGGACCCAATATTACAAGTAGGTGAGATGACATTGGAGAATTCTATTGATTTCAAGGATGGTTATAAGGATTTTCCAAAGCAAAATTGTTTAAAATATTATTTTAATGAGGGTTCATGGTATGCTTTAAGGCCGTCAGGGACGGAACCTAAGATAAAATGTTACCTTTATACGATTGGTTGTACAGAAGCAGATAGTTTATCGAAACTTAATGCAATTGAGTCGGCTTGTCGTGCTAAAATGAATAGTACTAAATAAGTCATATGTAAAAAGGCGATGAGGGATTCATTGCCTTTTCTATTGATTAAAATTGATACAAAATGAATAGCGATATAAAATAGCATAATCGCTATTTTTTGATATAATATAGAAAAAACGGATGAAGAAGGAGTATCAATGACTGAATTAATAGATGGTAAAGCCTTATCACAAAAAATGCAGGCTGAGTTAGGGCGAAAAGTTGAAAGGTTAAAGGAACAGCATGGTATCATACCTGGTTTAGCTGTAATCCTTGTTGGGGATAATCCAGCTAGCCAAGTGTACGTTCGAAATAAAGAACGCTCTGCATTAGAAGCTGGTTTTAAAAGTGAGACTCTACGATTATCTGAATCCATTTCTCAAGAAGAACTGATTGATATTATCCATCAATACAATGAAGATAAAAGTATCCATGGTATTTTAGTTCAACTTCCGTTACCACAACATATTAACGATAAAAAAATTATTTTAGCAATAGATCCTAAGAAAGATGTTGATGGTTTCCACCCAATGAATACGGGTCATCTTTGGTCAGGACGACCGATGATGGTACCTTGTACGCCAGCTGGTATTATGGAGATGTTTAGAGAGTACCATGTGGATTTAGAGGGAAAACATGCTGTTATCATCGGAAGGTCCAATATTGTTGGTAAGCCAATGGCACAACTTCTCCTTGATAAAAACGCAACAGTTACTTTGACACATTCAAGAACTCGAAACCTTTCTGAGGTAACAAAGGAGGCTGATATCCTTATTGTTGCGATTGGTCAGGGGCACTTTGTTACAAAAGACTTCGTTAAAGAAGGTGCTGTGGTGATTGATGTTGGTATGAATCGCGATGAAAATGGTAAATTGATTGGAGACGTTGTATTTGAACAAGTGGCAGAAGTTGCTAGTATGATAACACCTGTTCCTGGGGGCGTAGGACCTATGACGATTACAATGCTTTTGGAACAAACTTATCAAGCAGCTCTTAGAAGTGTGAGTCTATGATTGTTGGTGAACAAGAAGCGAGGGCGTTAATTAAGCCACGCCCTAAATCAAGCCATAAAGGTGATTATGGTAGTGTTCTTCTGATAGGAGGTTTTTATCCCTATGGAGGTGCTATTATAATGGCAGCTTTGGCCTGTGTCAAAACTGGTGCAGGATTAGTTACTGTAGCAACCCAAAGTTGCAATATCCCCTCTTTGCATAGTCAACTACCAGAGGTAATGGCGTTTGATAGTGATGATTACAAATGGTTGGAAAAATCAATTGTTCAAAGTGATGTTATTGTAATTGGTCCTGGATTAGGAGTATCAGAATCATCTCGAAAAATTTTGAACCAGACCATGGAGAAGATTCAATCACATCAAAGTGTCATCCTTGACGGATCAGCCTTGACTCTGTTATCAGAAGGTGCGTTTCCGCAAACAAAGGCTAAAAATTTAGTGTTGACACCTCATCAAAAAGAATGGGAGCGATTGTCAGGTATCGCTGTATCGCAACAGACAAAAGAAAATACCCAAACCGCTCTTAAATCTTTTCCCAAAGGGACGATTTTAGTCGCTAAGAGTTCGCATACGCGTATTTTTCAAGATTTAGACGAAAAAGAAATTATAGTAGGAGGTCCTTACCAGGCGACTGGAGGGATGGGGGATACTTTGTGTGGTATGATTGCAGGTATGTTAGCGCAATTTAAAGAAGCCTCTCCTCTAGATAAGGTATCAGTGGGAGTTTATCTACATTCGGCAATTGCTCAAGGATTATCTAAAGAAGCCTATGTTGTTCTACCGACAACGATTAGTGATGAGATTCCAAAAGAAATGGCTAGACTATCTAAATAAAAAATAAGTAGAGAGGTGTTAGCATGACACTTCTTTTGCTTTATCGAGCTATTTGTAGAGCAAATAGGTATTTTTTAAGTTTTTTTGGTATAATGAAGTTAATAAAACTCTCATGAGGAGGTGCTATGTCAGACTATTTATCCGTGTCGACACTGACTAAGTATTTAAAATTAAAATTTGACAAAGACCCTTATTTAGAGAGGGTTTATTTAACTGGGCAAGTGTCTAATTTTCGTCGTCGCCCAAACCATCAATATTTCTCTTTAAAAGATGATAAATCAGTCATTCAGGCCACAATGTGGTCAGGTCACTTCAAAAAATTGGGTTTTGAATTAGAGGAAGGGATGAAGGTTAATGTAGTTGGCCGTGTTCAACTTTATGAACCAAGCGGCTCCTACTCTATTATTGTTGAAAAAGCAGAACCGGATGGTATAGGAGCTCTTGCTATCCAATTTGAACAACTAAAGAAGAAACTCTCTCAAGCAGGTTATTTTGATGATCGTCATAAGCAATTAATTCCTCAATTTGTTAGAAAAATAGGAGTTGTGACTAGTCCAAGTGGAGCCGTTATTCGGGATATTATTACAATAGTATCTCGTCGATTTCCAGGAGTGGAAATATTACTTTTCCCCACAAAAGTTCAAGGAGAGGGCGCAGCTCAGGAAATAGCACAAACTATTGCTTTAGCTAACGAGAAAAAGGATTTGGATCTATTAATTGTTGGCCGTGGGGGAGGTTCTATTGAGGACTTATGGGCATTTAATGAAGAATGTGTTGTAGAAGCTATTTTTGAATCTCGTCTTCCCGTTATTTCTAGTGTCGGACATGAAACTGATACAACTTTAGCAGATTTTGTAGCCGATCGCAGAGCAGCAACTCCAACTGCAGCAGCTGAGCTTGCTACACCGGTTACTAAAATTGATATCTTGTCTTGGATTACTGAACGTGAAAATAGAATGTATCAGTCTAGCCTTCGTCTTATCAGGACAAAAGAGGAGAGGTTGCAAAAATCAAAGCAATCAGTTATTTTTAGGCAACCAGAGCGTCTATATGATGGTTTCCTTCAAAAATTAGATAACCTAAATCAGCAGTTAACATATTCTATGCGTGATAAACTACAAACAGTAAGACAAAAGCAAGGTTTGCTTCATCAAAAACTGCAAGGCATAGATTTAAAACAGCGTATTCATATTTACCAAGAGCGTGTTGTGCAAAGTAGACGACTATTATCAAGTACAATGACTAGTCAGTATGACAGCAAGCTAGCACGTTTTGAAAAGGCTCAAGATGCGCTTATATCATTGGATAGTTCTAGAATTGTAGCGCGTGGTTACGCTATTATCGAAAAAAACCATACTTTAGTATCTACTACTAATGGAATAAATGAAGGAGATCATTTGCAAGTTAAGATGCAAGATGGTCTTTTAGAAGTTGAGGTGAAGGATGTCAGACAAGAAAACATTTGAAGAAAATTTACAGGAATTAGAGACAATTGTCTCACGTTTAGAAACAGGTGATGTTGCCTTAGAAGATGCCATTGCTGAATTTCAAAAAGGAATGCTTATTTCAAAAGAGTTACAAAGAACTTTAAAAGAAGCTGAAGAGACGCTTGTAAAAGTGATGCAAGCTGACGGAACGGAAGTAGAAATGGATACTTGATGGTTACTATTGAAAAAATTGATGAAGCTATTCATCGTTATTACAAACAGACACATAGTGTCGTTTCTCCTGATTTGATTAAGGCTATCCTCTACTCAGTTGATGGAGGTGGGAAACGTATTCGTCCACGCATCCTTTTAGAAATTTTAGAGGGATTTGGAGTTGAACTAATAGATGGTCATTATGATGTGGCTGCTGCTTTGGAGATGATTCACACCGGCTCTTTAATCCATGATGATTTACCGGCGATGGATAATGATGATTTTCGTCGTGGCCGCTTAACAAACCATAAAAAGTTTGATGAAGCTACAGCGGTTTTAGCTGGAGATTCCCTTTTTTTAGACCCATTTGATTTAGTTGTAAAAGCTGGTTTTAAAGCTGATGTTACTGTTAGGTTAATAGAGTTATTGTCTATGTCTGCGGGTAGTTTTGGCATGGTTGGTGGACAAATGTTAGATATGAAGGGAGAAAACAAAGTTTTATCTATTGACGATTTAAGCTTGATTCATATTAATAAAACGGGACGCCTGTTAGCTTATCCCTTTGTTGCAGCAGGTATTTTAGCTGAGAAGTCGGAAGAAGTAAAAGGAAAACTGCATCAAGCTGGCCTTTTAATCGGTCATGCTTTTCAAGTACGTGATGATATTTTAGATGTGACTGCTAGTTTTGAAGAATTGGGGAAGACACCAAATAAAGACATTGTAGCAGAAAAGACAACTTATCCAAATTTATTGGGTTTGGATAAGTCACAGGAAATACTTGATGATACTTTGAAAAAAGCTCAGGCAATTTTTCAAAATCTAGAGAAAAAAGCTAACTTTAATGCTAGAAAAATAATAGATATAATAGAGGGATTACGGTTGAATGGCTAAAGAGAGGGTAGATGTTCTTGCCTATAAACAGGGACTTTTTGATACACGAGAGCAAGCGAAACGTGGTGTTATGGCAGGAATGGTGATTAACGTTATCAATGGAGAACGTTATGATAAACCAGGTGAAAAGGTTGCAGACGATACTGAATTAAAACTAAAAGGTGAAAAACTAAAATATGTTAGTAGAGGTGGATTGAAATTAGAAAAAGCTTTACAAGTTTTTGAAATTTCAGTTGCAGATAAGCTAACTATAGATATTGGCGCCTCTACGGGTGGTTTTACTGATGTTATGCTACAATCAGGAGCGCGTTTAGTTTACGCAGTAGATGTAGGAACAAATCAATTAGTTTGGAAGTTACGTCAGGATCATCGTGTTCGTTCTATGGAACAATATAATTTTAGGTATGCCCAAAAAGAAGATTTCAAGGAGGGACTGCCTGAATTTGCATCGATAGATGTCTCATTTATCTCTCTTAATTTGATTTTACCAGCTCTAAAAGAAATTTTAGTGGATGGTGGACAAGTAGTGGCATTAATTAAACCACAATTTGAAGCAGGTCGTGAGCAAATTGGTAAAAATGGTATTGTCAAAGACAAGTTGGTTCATGAAAAGGTTTTGACAACAGTGACCAATTTCACGAAAGATTATGGATATACGGTTAAACATCTTGATTTTTCGCCCATTCAAGGTGGACATGGAAATATTGAGTTTTTAATGCATTTGCAAAAGTGTCAAGATCCACAAAATCTTGTGCTTGACCAAATACAAGATGTTATAGAAAAAGCACATAAGGAATTTAAGAAAAATGAAGAAGAGTGAACGTTTAAATTTAATTAAGCAAATTGTTCTTAACCATGCTGTTGAAACACAACATGAGTTGTTACGCAGATTGGAAGCTTATGGGGTAACTCTAACTCAAGCAACTATTTCACGTGATATGAATGAAATTGGCATTATAAAAGTGCCATCAGCAAAAGGTCGCTATATTTACGGTTTGTCAAATGAAAACGACCCTATCTTTACAACTGCTGTGGCAAAGCCTATTAAAACAAGTATTTTATCAATATCAGATAAGCTACTAGGTTTAGAGCAATTTATCAATATTAATGTCATACCAGGTAACAGTCAATTAATTAAAACCTTCATAATGTCACATTGTCAAGAACATATTTTTAGTTTGACAGCTGACGATAATAGTCTCCTTTTGATTGCAAAATCAGAAGCAGATGCTGATCACATTCGTCAATCAATGATTGCAATGTTGGAGAAAAAAGATTAGTAGAGGACCTTATGCTTTTAGAAATTTCTATTAAGAATTTCGCTATTATCGAAGAAATTTCACTTAATTTTGAAACAGGAATGACTGTTTTAACTGGTGAGACTGGTGCAGGGAAATCTATCATTATTGATGCTATGAATATGATGTTAGGATCCCGTGCTAGCGTTGAAGTGATTCGCCATGGTGCTAACAAAGCAGAAATTGAAGGATTTTTCTCTGTTGAAAAAAATCAATCATTAGTCCAATTATTGGAAGAAAATGGCATTGAATTAGCAGATGAATTAATTATTCGCCGAGAAATCTTTCAAAATGGGCGCAGCGTTAGTCGAATTAATGGGCAAATGGTGAATTTGTCAACACTAAAAGCTGTGGGGCATTATTTGGTAGACATTCATGGTCAGCATGACCAAGAGGAACTAATGAAACCTAACATGCACATTCTGATGTTAGATGAATTTGGTAATACAGAATTTAATGTCATAAAAGAACGTTATCAAAGTCTTTTTGATGCTTATCGTCAGCTTCGTAAACGCGTATTGGATAAGCAAAAAAATGAACAAGAGAATAAATCACGTATTGAAATGCTAGAATTTCAAATAGCAGAAATTGAGTCTGTAGCCCTTAAATCAGATGAAGACCAAACGCTACTCAAGCAACGTGATAAATTAATGAATCATAAGAATATTGCAGATACTTTGACAAATGCATATCTTATGTTAGATAACGAAGAGTTTTCAAGTTTATCGAATGTTCGTTCTGCAATGAATGACCTTATGGCTTTAGAAGAATTTGATCGAGAATATAAAGATCTTTCCACCAATCTTTCAGAAGCTTACTACGTTATTGAAGAAGTTACTAAACGTTTAGGTGACGTTATCGATGATTTAGATTTTGACGCTGGTTTACTACAAGAAATTGAAAATAGACTAGATGTTATTAACACAATAACGCGAAAATATGGCGGTGATGTGAATGATGTTTTAGACTATTTTGATAACATTACTAAAGAATATAGTCTATTGACAGGTAGTGAAGAGTCCTCAGATGCTTTAGAAAAAGAATTAAAGATTTTAGAACACGATTTGATTGAATCAGCAAATCAATTAAGTTTAGAGCGCCATAAGCTAGCTAAACAATTGGAAAATGAAATCAAACAAGAATTAACAGAGCTTTATATGGAGAAAGCTGATTTCCAAGTTCAATTTACAAAGGGAAAATTTAATAAAGAAGGGAACGAAATCGTTGAATTTTATATTTCAACGAATCCCGGAGAGGGCTTTAAGCCATTGGTAAAAGTGGCTTCAGGAGGAGAGTTATCTCGATTGATGTTAGCTATTAAATCTGCTTTTTCACGTAAGGAAGATAAAACTTCCATTGTATTTGATGAGGTGGATACAGGAGTTTCTGGTCGCGTGGCCCAGGCTATCGCTCAAAAAATTCACAAGATTGGTAGTCATGGACAAGTTTTAGCAATTTCTCATTTAGCTCAGGTTATTGCAATAGCGGATTACCAATATTTTATTGAAAAAATTTCCAGTGACTCTTCAACAGTTTCAACGGTAAGGCTTTTAAGCTATGAAGAACGTGTAGAAGAAATCGCTAAAATGTTGGCAGGAAACAATGTAACAGACACTGCACGTACTCAAGCTAAAGAATTACTTGGTAGTTAACTTTGGTAACGTCTTTAAAAAGCTAACATTGTTAGGAGAAATTAATGTTGATACACTTAAATTTTGTTATAATAAGGGTATTGAAATATTAAAGTATAGAATAGGATAGGATATGAGTAAAATCAAAATTGTAACGGATTCTTCCATTACCATTGAACCAGAACTTATTAAAGAGCTTGACATTACAGTTGTTCCCTTGTCAGTTATGATAGATGGTACCTTGTATTCAGACAATGACTTAAAAGCACAAGGGGAATTCTTGAACCTAATGCGTGGAAGTAAGGAATTGCCAAAAACAAGTCAACCACCTGTAGGTGTTTTTGCAGAAATTTATGAAAAATTAATGAATGAAGGTGTGGAACATATCATTGCAATTCATTTAACGCATACACTATCAGGAACTATTGAAGCATCACGCCAGGGAGCTAATATTGCTGGTGCAGATGTTACAGTTATTGATTCTACTTTTACAGACCAGTGTCAAAAATTCCAGGTTGTAGAAGCTGCGAAATTAGCTAAAGAGGGAGCTGATTTAGATACCATCTTGGCTCGTGTGGAAGAAGTACGCCAGAAGTCAGAATTATTTATTGGCGTATCGACCCTTGAAAATTTAGTAAAAGGTGGTCGTATTGGACGTGTAACGGGTCTTCTAAGTTCATTGCTTAATATAAAAGTAATTATGGAGCTAACAAACCATGAATTAGTACCGATTGTTAAAGGTCGCGGTCTAAAGACCTTCAGCAAATGGTTAGATAATTTTGTTGAAAGTGCCCAAACACGAAAAATTGCTGAAATTGGCATCTCCTACTGTGGTAAAGCTGATATGGCTAATAACTTTAGAGAAAAACTAGCTGTTCTAGGTGCTCCTATATCCGTTTTAGAAACTGGCTCAATCATCCAAACTCATACTGGTGAGGATGCATTTGCTGTTATGGTTCGTTATGAATAAGAAAAAAATACTTACCGGACTTTCTTTTTTTCTGGTAAGTCTTCTTTTATCTTTTGGGATTTTTTCCTTGATCATTCCAAAATCAAATCCTAAATTAACAAAAAAAGACTTCCTAACAAAGAAAGTTATCCCACTTAACTATGTTGCTCTTGGAGATTCTCTGACCGAAGGTGTGGGCGATACAACCTCTCAAGGTGGTTTTGTTCCACTGCTATCAGAATCACTCCATAATCGATACTCTTACCAAGTGACTTCTGTTAATTATGGTGTGTCTGGGAATACTAGTCAACAAATTTTAAAACGTATGACGACAGATCCTCAAATCGAAAAAGATTTAGAGAAAGCTGATTTATTGACGCTAACTGTTGGTGGTAATGATGTCTTGGCTGTTATTCGTAAAGAGCTCAGTCATTTATCACTAAATTCCTTTGAGAAACCAGCAGAAGCATATAAGGAACGTTTGAAAGAAATCCTTGCAAAAGCAAGACAAGATAATCCTAAATTGCCTATTTATGTTTTAGGCATTTATAATCCTTTTTACCTAAACTTTCCACAATTAACTAAAATGCAAACCGTTATTGATAATTGGAATAAAGCTACAAAAGAAGTAGTTGATGCTTCAGAAAATGTTTATTTTGTCCCAATTAATGACCGCCTTTATAAGGGAATAAATGGTAAAGAGGGTATTACAGAGTCATCAAATAGTCAGGCAAGTATCACTAATGATGCTCTCTTTACTGGAGACCATTTTCATCCCAATAATATTGGCTATCAAATCATGTCTAACGCCGTTATGGAGAAAATAAATGAAACAAGAAAAAACTGGCCGTAATTTAAATTTCTGGAAATGGGCATTTCTCTTATTGTTGGCAATTAACCTTTCCTTCACAGCAGTGATTGCAAGTCGCTTAATTCAAGTACGTGAGCCTAATACAGGAAAAATTTCGACTGGGGTACAAGATAAAGTAAAAGTAGGTACTTTTACGACCAATAAGTCGCAACTGAATAAGACAATTGCACTTTATTTAAAACAATATCAAACTAAGAAGATGAATTATAAGATTTATGCTGCTTCATCTTCTATACTATTTGAAGGCTCTTATCAATTATTAGGTTATGAAGTGCCTTTATACATCTATTTTGAACCTTATCGTTTAACAAATGGCGCTGTTCAACTTAAAGTGACCTCATTTTCAGTAGGAACTCTTCCGCTTCCAGAAAAAGATGTGTTACAATATATAAAATCATCTTATAAATTGCCAAACTTTGTAGATATAAAACCTAAAAAATCGGTTATTAATATTAATTTGCAAGATTTAAAAAATAAAGAAGGTATTTATTTGAAAGCGACTGCAATTGATTTAGTAAACGATAATTTTAGTTTCGATATTTTTAAGAAAAAGCCCTAAAATGACGTTAAATACTTGACCTTAAGCCTTTTTTTAGATATCATATAATCTGTTAAAACTTATGTTGTATAAGTTTAGAATTTATTTGGAGGATTTGTTAACATGGCTAACAAACAAGATTTAATTGCAAAAGTAGCAGAAGCTACAGAATTAACTAAAAAAGATTCAGCAGCAGCAGTAGATGCAGTTTTTGCAGCTGTAGCAGATTACCTTGCTGAAGGTGAAAAAGTACAATTAATCGGTTTTGGTAACTTTGAAGTTCGTGAACGTGCAGCTCGTAAAGGTCGTAACCCACAAACTGGTGCAGAAATCGAAATTGCAGCATCAAAAGTTCCAGCATTTAAAGCTGGTAAAGCTCTTAAAGACGCTGTTAAATAATTCGTCTAGAAAAACCTTGTCATATCAATGTTTATTGATAGCGACAAGGTTCTTTTTTATATCCAATACTCAATAAATGACTAGAGAGATTAAAGGAATTTAGAGTTTCAAATGTGTTAGAGCATACCCTTGAATTATCTTAACTGTGATGTTATAATTCCTAAAAGATAAGTTAAAAGAGAGGTTGCGAAAGAGAATGTCAGAAAAAGCTATACTATTAATTATCCTTATTGCTTTTGTTATTATCGCTATTATAAAGATAGCTCTGTTAAAGTTATATATGAATACGATAAAACCTAAAGTAGATAATGAAGGAAACATCATAACAAAGCCTGTAAAGGATGATTTAACACCCGAGGAACGTGAAGAACGTGAATTTGATAAAGATTGGTAAAATCAATATAAAAGAGCAAACAAGGTTTGCTCTTTTATTATTTTTAAAGGTAATTAAGTTGTCCTCGAAAATCCTCCAATGATTGATAGCCTTTATCAGCCATTATTTCTTTTAATTCTCTGCTTACACGCTGAAAAATTTCTGGTCCTTCTTTTTGTAAAGCGGTTCCGATTTGGACCATACTAGCTCCACATAGAATGTGTTCAAAGGCATCACGGCCGTTTTTAACACCACCTGTTCCGATAATTTTAATTGAAGGATTTAAACGTTTGTAGAAAGCATGGACGTTAGCTAAGGCGGTAGGCTTGATAAAATCCCCACCGATACCTCCAAAGCCATTTTTAGGCTTTATAACGACAGTTTCATCATCAATAACAAGTCCATTTCCGATAGAATTAACACAGTTAATAAAAGCTAAAGGATATTTGTTAAAAATTGTAGCTGCTTGATCAAAGTGAACGATATCAAAGTAAGGTGGTAATTTGATGCCCAATGGCTTTTGATAATAGCTAAAGATTTCTGAAAGGATGAGGTCAGTCATTTCAAAATCATAAGCAATTTGAGGTTTTCCAGGAACATTTGGGCACGATAAATTTAACTCTATTAGGCCATTGTAATTACTGTTTTCAACCTTTTTAAGAATAATATGTGTCTCTTCTGGTGATAAACCTACTAATGATAAAACGTGATTTTTGCTATTGTCTTGATCTTGTAATTCAGTCACGAAATCAAGATAATAGTCAATACCTTTATTAGGGAGTCCCATAGAATTAATTGATCCCCAGTCAGTATCTGCATAACGTGGTTGAGGGTTTCCCTCTCTAGCTTCAAGGGTACCTGTTTTTGTAACAAAGGAACCAGCTTCAGAATTTTCAATAGCTAATAACTCTTCCTTAGTCATACAATAAATACCCGCTGCATTCATCAAACAATTGTCAAAACTAAAACCAGCAATTTCCGTTTTTAGCGATACCATAATATCCTCCTGAAGATAAATTTTTACTATTTTATCACTTGATTAATAGAGCTGCAAGAAAATAATGATAATGGTAATAAAATTTCGCTAAATAACGAACATTATTGTTTGTATAAACAATAATAGTAAAGAAATAAATGATGCTTTCTATAATGCATAAAAAATAAGCTTATGTAAGCTTATTTTTTATGTTCGGCGTAAGATTTTCTTTAGTAATTGAATACTCTTATATTTTAATGGATTTGGATAGTAGCGGAAAGTACCCATTTTACGAACAATGTAACCATTAAAATTCTGTTTAAAGCGAAGTACGCCATCTGAACCATCAAAATTTCCTTGAATACCTAAAAAATTATAGAAAGTTGATTGACGCTTTAAAGCCTCTTGCATAACATATTCTTGAAGAACTGCAGGCGCATAAAATTTATTAAATTCTGTGTATGAGCCAGAGAAAAGATAGACAGTTTCTTTCGGGCTATAAATAAAGAGGCTACCAGCTAAAACAACATCTTGATTTCCAAATTTTTGAATAAAAGGTTCGACTTCTTTGCGACGTTTATCTAAACTAGCTAGTTGATTGACAAGCTCAGTACGTTGACGATGGTATTTGGCAGAATCTGTATTATTTTGATGGTGATTATCAAGGACTGTAATCTGTTCTTCCAATTTCTTTGCATTTAATTGTAGGTTATGATCATATTCCCTAAAGTTTAGAGTTGCAATGACAAATTCCGCCTTATCTCCGAAACTATCATAAAAATCTTGATAATAATCTAGAGATTTATCCATATAGTCCCGGCGATCAGAAGTAGAAGAAGTAATATCCTTAAAGATATGTAGTTCTTCCCGCTTGAGGACACGTATTTTTATACCAAAAGACATGGCTTTCTTAACCAAGGGGCGTCCTTTTTTAGAGAAAGATTTAAGAAGATTTTGAGGAGTGATACCTTCTAGATTTTTAACATAATGCCAATCAGGTTCACCGCCAGGATAACCAATATGAAGCCCATCGTGGTGATAACCTATACTAGTCAGGTCATCAATAAGATAGGTGTTCGGTGCACCTTTAGGCTTACCTTCACCAGTAAACTCTTGGTAGGTATCATAAGGTTTAATTAATAATTCTAAAGCGCCCTGAGATTTGGCATAGTTCTGTAGTTCTTTATAAAAATGTTTCAGATATTTAGAATTGGAATGGGCTGGACCAGAATTGACTTCCATATGAAGTCCACCAGTCATTGGGATGGTATAAACAATACTGATGATTTCCATTTTCCCATCGATTTGGTAGCCCATGTAGGTAATGTCATACCCACGTTTTTTTAGAAGCTTTGCCATCTCAGGGGTTTGCATAAACGATTGTAAATCGTAATTTCCTGAATAACTTTCGAACTCTTTAGCTGTTAATTCTTTAAGCGCCATAAAAGTATCCTTTCCTAACTAGCTATTACGTTTTTTGCGTAAGGCATAGACATAATTAGAGGCTTTATAAAGCAATCTGTTCACTGGAATGTTAAATTCTCCAATAAATTCCTCAATGATTGGTTCGAACTTAGACTTAAAATGATATAAACCACCAGATAAGTCATTCTCAATCCCCCCCATATTTTGCCAAATATTTCCACGTTCAAAAGCCCTTTGAGCTGTTTCAAACCAAGTGTAAATAGGAGCAGAATAAGATTTAAAGTAATCGTCCATACCAGCATAAATATTTTCTGATGTATTACCAAATTCTAGAGTGAGGGTTGCAGCCAATGGAATAATGTCTCGGTCATAGGCTTTTTGAGCTTCTTTGAGAAAATCAATTTCTTTATTTAATCGATCAATCGTACCTTGGTGTTGTTTAACTTTTTTCTCACGATTAAGTTCAAGTGATTTTATTCTTTCAGATTGGGCTATCTGACATTCTTTTTCTATTTTTTCTAATCGTTTTGCAACATCTAGCGAAGCCATTGTGATGTATGAGTTATTAGGATACGTATCAAGGAGTTTTTGGTAGTAGTCAATTCCTCTAAGATTTATCCCTTTACGGTCTTCCGTTTTTTTCATCAACTCTGCAAAATCTTCAAGTAGTTCATGGCTACCAAATTGTATATCTACTCCCTTATTTTTGGAAGTTCGAATAGCTTGACGAGTTTTTTTAGACATTTTATCAAGTCCAAATTGATTAGCATATAGGTTTGCCTGAAAACGTGGTTGGATAGTATGAGCTAAATCTGTTGTCCGACCAGTCCAATCAGCACCTGCACGCTGTAAATGATCAATGGCGATTAACCCTTCTTTTTCATCGGGCGAATTTTCAAAATCTTTGGCATTGACCATTTTTAAATAGATGAGAGGATCACACTTGATAAAGAGAGCTCTTTGTTTTTTGCCAAAAGCTTTAAGGTCCTTAAGGACCTTAGTTACAATATCTAGATTGGAGTAATCCATGATTGGTCCACGCGGAATATATAGCATGGAGAAGCCAAGAGGAAGTGATTTGATGAGAATACTAGCGCTGGCAATTTGGGTTTCACCGTCAAAAAAGCCAAGTAATTGACTACCCCAGTTGTCTTTTACTTTGGGCCAATTAGAAGATTGAAGTAGGTTTGTTTGGTTGGATTCGCTCACAAAGCGATCGTGTTCGACAGCGGTAATTTCTCTATACATGAGTTTCCTTTCTTAGTGAGAGTGTCTTTGTTTTTTTCGAATAGTATAGGCTAGGTTGGCCAATTTATATAATAATGGATTGATTGCTAGATTAAACTCGCCAATATATTCTTCAAACATTGGATTGAAGTTACTTTTAAATTTTGTTAAACCATCGTTAAGACTTCCCTCGACACCGCCTAGATTAGCAGATACAATATCGTTTTTGAAAGCATCTTCGAACACCCTAGCATTCAAGAGATACTGTGGATAAAATTTACGGAAGCTATCATCCATACCAGCATACAACATCTCCAGGACATTGCCAAAACGAATGGACAAAATTCCTGCAATGACAGGCTCATCTGGATATTTCTTGCTAAACTCCTGAAATTCAAGGATATATTGTTTAACAGAAGCTTCTTGTTGATTTAGCCTTGTCAGGCGACTTTTTTGATGGGATGGAGTTTCTGATAAATCTTTTTGGATTTGAAGAAGTTGTTCTTTAAATTGCGCTAATCTTTTAGGAAGATTGACTTTAGCTAAATAGAGATAGGCATCTTCTCCATAAATTGTCATTAGTTGATGGAAATAGTTTTCATTACGTAAAGCTACACCTTTACGATTCTCGGTTAATGCTACAACCGTGGCGAATTTAGGTAAATCATCAATGTTGGCACGATAAATTTGAACACCGCGATGCTTTGCATCTTTTATCAGACGTTTAGTGTGTTTTGGAAAGTTTTCTTCTATATTTGCTTTGGTATAGATATTCGCTTGAAAACGAGGTTGGATGGTTTCGGAAATGGCTTTCGTTGGACCTATCCATTGGGCACCTGCTGACTTAAGATTATCAATTGCCTGTCTACTTTCATCTATCTCTTCGGCGACATTCTCTTCTTTAAGGTGATATTGACGTAGAAGAAGTGCTGGATCGAATTTTGCAAAAACAGCACGTTTCTTTCGTCCAAAGTTTTTTAGTGTTTTTAACACAAAGTTAACTAATTCTTTATTGCTGTAGTCCATAATAGGTCCACGTGGAATATAAAGCATTGTAAAACCAAGTGGTAATGATTTAATTAAGATGCTAGCTACAGCAACTAATTGGTCATCTTTATAAAAGCCTAAACGTTCATTTTGCCAATTTGATTTTACTTGTGCCCACTTTGAAGAGTGGAGGAGATTGGTTTGAGACGATGCAATAGCAAAGGCATCATATTCTTTTTCGGATATTCCAACGGTAACATGATACATCAGTTTATTACCCATTCACGTAGTGCGTAGGCTACGCCACTTTCCTCGTTTGATTTGGTGATATATTTTGCTATTTTTTTTAGTTCAGGATTGCCGTTTTGCATAACAACAGGATTTCCAACAACTTCAAGCATAGCACGGTCATTTTCTTCATCACCAATAGCCATTGTTTGATCTACAGTTAATCCCATTTTCTCTGCAAGGTGGAGAAGTGCAGTGCCTTTATTAACGTTTTTGGGTAAAATTTCTAAATAAAAAGGAGTTGATTTTACAATAGTGTAGTTATCGAGAACTTTTTTTGGAATTTTAGCAATTGCTGCATCTAAGATGTCAGGTTGATCAATCATCATTAGTTTAATGATTTCTTTGTCTCCCATTTCTTCAGGAGTACGATAGAAGAGCGGCATATTAACTAAAGTTACTTCGTGTATTGTATATTTACCAATATCACGATTTGCTGTGTAAATTCCTTCTTTTGTAATGGCGTGCATGTGGACGCCTAATTTACGCGCTAACAGTTCGAAATCCAGATAGTCTTCATAGGTTAAGGTTTCTTTGATGATGTCATCTCCTGTGGCTGTGTCTTGAACTAGACCGCCGTTAAAGGTGATAACATAATCTCCCTCTTCATTGAGTTTCAATTCTTCTAAAAGATCTTGGACTCCGATGATTGGACGTCCTGTAGCAATAACAATTTTAACGCCTTTTGATTTTGCTTCTTGAACAGCTTTAGCCACTTCAGGTGTAATTTCACGCTTACTATTTAATAGGGTGCCGTCAATATCTACGGCAACAAGTTTAATTGAAGTCATTTTATCTCCCACTCTTTATTCAATATCCTAAAATACTCACCTTATATCTTACTAAAAAATAAAGGGTTTGTCATGAATGGCTATTATCTTTCGTGAGTGTCAAATGCTCATTTGTGATATAAGATTGAAATTCTTCTTTTGTACTTGAAAATAGGCTATCTAATGTCAACATTTCTTTTGGAAAATAAAAACGTTGATCACCATAATTAGATCCAGTTAATGCTTTTACAATCGGTGATAAGCTTGATAATTCAGCAAGTTGTCCATTCTTTTGGATAATTTGAATTTCTGTTCGTGGATTTGAATGTTCAGGCCGATAAACATCGTAAGGTAAGTCAAAATTAGCATGGACACCAGTGTAATAATCGGGATCAAAACCAACCTGTGAGACTAGTTCTTTCATTTTAACTAGATTTTCTTTATCAGACTCTTCAAAGGTAATTGATTTAAAGACTTTTCGATTGATAAAACGATTAGCTAAATCTGCCAAAATGTTATCATCAGCTTGCATCCAAGATTGGAAGTAAGTATTCATTACCCCATCATCTAGGGCTAAATAATCTTGTAAATCATATTGATCCGTGAAGAAAGGAATAAGATTTGGAGAAGTTTGTTCAAAAAAATCGCGATGGGTATCAAATAAGAAGCGAGCACGTTTTAGTAAATTTTGTAAGAGTAATTCCATAGCACGACTGGCTGGATGGAAATAAACTTGCATATACATTTGGAAGCGACTAACAATATAATCTTCCACAGCGTGCATCCCGTTACGAGCAAAAGCAATTCCAGAATCGGTTGGTCTAATAACGCGTAAAATTCGTGTTAAATCAAATTGTCCATAGCTAGCAGCAGTGTAGTAAGAATCTCTGAGAAGATAGTCCATTCGATCACAATCAATTTGACTAGAAATTAATTGAACAACTTGTTTATTGGGGTAGCTATGATTAATAACACTAGCTACTTTATCAGGAAAATCAGGAGCCACCTTTCGTAAAATAGCATTAATCTCTGTGGTAGGATTGGTGATGATTTCCTGAGTGTAAGCTTCATGATCAGTATTGAAGAGACGCTCAAATGTATGAGAATATGCGCCATGTCCGATATCATGTAGTAGGGCGGCAGCCATCGTTAGCAGGGACTCATTTTTATTCCAAAGATCAGAATAATGTTCATCAAAGATTTCTGTAACTTTACGAGCCAGTTCATAAACTCCGAGACAATGTGAAAAACGACTATGCTCTGCACCATGGAAGGTAAAAGAAGTCGTTGAGGTTTGTTTAATGCGTCGTAAACGTTGAAATTCTTTAGTGTTAATCAAGTCATATATGACTTGATTATTTACATGGATATAAGTGTGAACGGGGTCACGAAATACTTTTTCATTCATATATATATTATAGCAAAAATTGAAACTTGAGTCAGAAATTGGTAGAATAGAAGGATAAAAGAAGTGAGAGAAGTCATGAAACTAGAAATTAACAATAACATTCAAATTGACAACGAAACCGAAATGATTCATGAGATTCACGATTGTCAATTTATTGAAAAAGGAAGTTACGTTTATTTGAATTATATTAATGCTGAGGGCGAGAGGGTAGTTATTAAGGCAAATCATGAGGAATTGCTTATGACGAGGTTTTCAAATCCTAAGTCTGTAATGCGTTTTCATCGTGAAACGCCTGCTTTGGTTAATATCCCCACTCCACTTGGTGTTCAACATTTGATTACAGAGACAAGTCACTATCAGTTTGATTTGTCACAGCAAAGGTTGCATATCAATTATGTCCTTAAGCAAACGGAGACAGGAGACTGTTTTGCAAATTATGAATTAAGGATTCAATGGTATTAAGATAACTACCATTAACAAAAGAGTAGTCGTTATGAATTTCGTTTACTGAAGACGCTGGGATCTCTTTATGAGAGCCATTTATTTGATAAACTGCAGTGTGGTTTATTTCGACTAGATGAACTTCGTTTTTTCCCTTGAGATTATTAGTGATAGCAAGGATAATTAATTGAAAAATGGATTTTTTTCTGTTACAATGATTAACATATCAAGGGAGTAGCAGACGGTTTACCGTGGCAATGTCGTCATTACGAAAGAAATTTCCGGCGTTGTCTTAAACAGCGAGACTTGTTTTCATAAAAACAGGTCTCTTTTTGTTTGTGGAGAGACCAAAGGAGGAAAGGTTTTGTTAAAAGAACAGAAAAAATCCTTGTTTTACACACAAGGTCAAGAAGAGGTTCTAACGTCTTTAGAATCTTCTCGTGAAGGATTATCAACGACAGAAGCGAAAAATCGCTTAGAGATGTATGGTCGCAATGAGCTTGAAGAAGGGAAAAAACGTAGTCTAATAGCTAAGTTTTTTGACCAATTCAAAGATTTAATGATTATTATCTTACTGGTTGCTGCAGCTCTCTCTGTTATTACGGAAGGTATGCATGGCTTAACGGATGCATTGATTATCTTGGCGGTTGTTATCTTAAATGCAGCTTTTGGTGTTTATCAAGAGGGGCAAGCCGAAGCAGCTATTGAAGCCCTCAAAGATATGTCAAGCCCAATTGCGCGTGTTCGTCGTGATGGTCATACTATTGAGGTGGATTCTAAAGAACTAGTTCCTGGTGACCTCGTTATGTTAGAAGCAGGAGATGTTGTTCCCGCAGATTTACGACTTTTAGAAGCCGCGTCTCTAAAAATTGAAGAAGCAGCTCTAACTGGTGAGTCAGTACCTGTTGAGAAAGACATATCTCAAGTAGTAGCAGAGGATGCAGGTATTGGTGACCGTGTGAATATGGCGTATCAAAATTCAAATGTCACGTATGGTCGAGGATATGGTGTTGTTACTAACACAGGGATGTATACTGAAGTTGGTAAAATTGCGGACATGTTGGCAAATGCTGATGAATCTGAAACACCATTGAAACAAAGTTTAGTTCAACTTTCTAAATTATTGACTTACTTAATCGTGATTATTGCGGTTATTACTTTCTTAGTGGGGATATTTGTCCGTAAAGAAGGTTGGATTGAAGGATTGATGACTTCAGTTGCTTTAGCAGTTGCAGCTATTCCAGAAGGGCTTCCTGCAATTGTTACGATTGTCTTATCAATGGGAACAAAAACTCTTGCTAAACGCAATTCTATCGTTCGTAAACTCCCTGCAGTTGAAACTTTAGGTTCTACAGAAATCATTGCATCAGATAAGACTGGAACTCTGACAATGAATCAAATGACTGTCGAAAAAGTGTATACTAATGGTGTTCTCCAATCATCTTCGGAAGAAATTTCAGTTGATAATAACACTTTACGTATTATGAATTTCTCCAACGATACTAAGATTGATCCTTCAGGAAAATTAATTGGTGACCCAACAGAGACTGCACTGGTACAATTTGGTTTAGATAAGAATTTTGATGTCCGTGAAGTTTGGAAAAATGAACCACGTGTAGCTGAGTTACCATTTGATTCAGATCGTAAGTTAATGTCTACGATTCATAAAGAATCAGATGGTCGCTACTTTATCGCAGTCAAGGGTGCTCCTGATCAATTATTAAAACGAGTTACTAAAATTGAAGATAATGGCTTGGTTCGTGATATCACGGCTGAAGATAAAGAGGCTATCCTAAATACCAATAAAGAACTCGCAAAACAAGCTCTTCGTGTCTTGATGATGGCTTATAAATATGAAACACAAATTCCAACTTTAGAGACTGATATTGTTGAGTCAGATTTAGTATTCTCAGGTTTAGTGGGAATGATTGACCCTGAGCGTCCAGAAGCGGCAGAAGCTGTTCGAGTTGCTAAAGAAGCAGGAATTCGTCCGATTATGATTACCGGGGACCATCAAGATACTGCAGAAGCTATTGCAAAGCGTCTAGGTATTATTGATGCAAATGACACAGAAGATCATGTCTTTACGGGTGCTGAACTTAATGAATTAAGTGATGAAGAGTTTCAAAAAGTATTTAAACAATATTCTGTCTATGCACGTGTTTCTCCTGAACATAAAGTGCGTATCGTGAAAGCTTGGCAAAACGATGGCAAAGTCGTTGCCATGACTGGTGATGGTGTTAATGATGCTCCATCGCTAAAAACAGCAGATATTGGTATTGGTATGGGAATAACTGGTACGGAAGTTTCCAAAGGTGCTTCTGATATGGTCCTTGCTGATGATAATTTTGCAACTATTATTGTGGCTGTTGAGGAAGGACGTAAAGTCTTCTCAAATATCCAAAAATCTATTCAGTATCTTCTTTCAGCCAACATGGCAGAGGTATTTACAATTTTCTTTGCAACTTTATTAGGATGGGATGTACTTGCACCGGTTCACCTTCTTTGGATTAACTTGGTAACAGATACTCTTCCAGCCATCGCTCTTGGAGTTGAGCCAGCTGAACCAGGAGTTATGACACATAAACCTCGTGGTCGCCAGTCAAACTTCTTTGATGGTGGTGTTATGGGAGCTATTATCTATCAAGGTATTTTACAAACTATCTTAGTACTTGGTGTCTATGGTTGGGCATTGATGTATCCAGAACATGCTGGTTATCGCATGATTCACGCAGATGCCCTTACGATGGCCTTTGCAACGCTTGGTTTAATCCAATTGGTACATGCATTTAACGTTAAGTCAGTTTACCAATCAATCTTTACAGTTGGAGCTTTTAAAAATAGAACCTTTAACTGGTCTATTCCAGTAGCTTTCATTCTTTTGATGGTGACTATTGTTGTTCCTGGATTTAATAAACTTTTCCATGTAACTCATTTAAGTTCAACACAATGGTTAACTGTAGTTATCGGAAGTTTATTGATGGTAGTGTTAACGGAAATTGTTAAATTTATCCAACGTAAATTAGGACAAGACGAAAAAGCTATTTAGTTTAGCTGATAAAAAAACTCACTTAGAATATCTAAGTGAGTTTTTTAGCAATCAAATATTGTCATAGAGTTGCGTAATTCGTCTTCAAAATATTTTTTTGGATAGTTTTCAAAACTATCCAAATGCTTAACGGCATTATACCTTTTGCTAAGATTCCAGGTTAAATTAGGGTTATGATTGGGATTCTGATTGACAAAGTCAATAGTTAAATTCCATTCTCTAATATATCCAAGTGGTCTAGAATGATAAGTAGTCTCTCCAATTTTAACGTCGCCAAATGAGCGGTGTGCATGACCAAAAACAACATCTTTGATATGATATTTTTGGAATAAATCATGATAAGCCTGACTCCCCAAAAAAGCATTAAAAGGAGAGAATCTAGGATGAGTCATCGTGAATTGTTTATGGGGAACAAAGTGCATAGCAATAATGATATTTGAAGAATCGACTTTTGCTAATATTTCGTCTAAGCGTTTTAAAATTGATGCTTGGATAGTTACATCATTATTTGGACGTTTTAAACGTCTATCAAACCAAAAAGTCTTTTTAAATTTTTCAACATCCTTGATGTCTCTATTATTTGAAAAGCTGTAATCATACCAGCCATGAAAAGCTAGTAGCATTTTTTTGTCAAATCGATAGGTTTGAAAGTCAAGACGTTGGATTTCTGTTTCTGTTAAATCAAGCATATCATGGTTTCCTAAATTATAGCTAAGTTTAATATGCTTTTTTAAGTTATTGATAAAGGGAAGTGTATCTTTAGTAAAATGATTAGATATATCTCCAGCGATATGGAGGTGATCAATTTTTTCTTTCTTAAGCAAATTAATTAACGTTTTCGTCTCAAAGGTAGAAAAATGATTGAGGTCAATATGTAAATCACTCATGATAGCAAGTTTGGTCATAAGGGTATTGTACCATATTGTAGTTCAAAGAGTTAAACAGTAAATTTTTGAAATAGTTTTAGAGTCATTCTATAATAGATATGTCATTGTAGAATGCGCTTTCATAAGTGTGTTTAGAAGTTTTATATTTAAGGTGCCTTAAGGAGGTCTCATGTCTAATTTTTATAAGCTCTTGAAAGAAAAATTTCCTCGAAAAGAAGATATCGTAACAGAAATGATCAATTTAGAAGCTATTTGTCAATTACCCAAAGGGACGGAGTATTTTATTAGTGATTTACACGGGGAATACGATGCTGTTGATTATCTCTTACGGACAGGTGCAGGGTCTATTAGAGCTAAATTATTAGACTGTTTTGATTGGCAGAAAATAGTTGCTGTTGATTTAGATGATTTTTGTATACTGCTTTATTACCCAAAGGAAAAATTAGCCTTCGATAAAATGAACTTGTCAGCAAGTGCTTATAAAACGAAGTTATGGGAAATGATTCCGTTACAAATACAAGTTTTAAAATATTTTTCTAGTAAATATACAAAATCTAAAGTACGTAAGCAATTGTCAGGTAAGTTTGCTTACATTATCGAAGAACTTTTAGCTGAGATTGACCGTAACCCAGAGAAGAAAAGCTATTTTGATACTATTATTGAAAAATTATTTGAATTAGACCAAGTAGAAGATTTAATTATAGTATTGTCCCAAACAATTCAAGTTTTGATTATTGACCATTTACATGTTGTAGGGGATATTTACGATCGTGGTAGGTATCCTGATCGTATCTTGAATAGGTTAATGGCTTTTCCAAATTTGGATATCCAATGGGGGAACCATGATGTCACTTGGATGGGAGCAGCATCTGGTTCTTACCTTTGTATGGTAAATGTTATCCGTATTGCTGCACGTTATAATAATATTACTTTAATTGAAGACCGATATGGTATCAATTTGCGTCGCTTGGTTGATTACTCACGCCGTTACTATGAACCTCTACCTTCTTTCGTTCCTATATTAGATGGAGAGGAAATGACTCATCCAGATGAACTAGACTTGTTAAATATGATACAACAAGCAACAGCAATTTTACAGTTTAAATTGGAAGCCCAATTGATTGACAGGCGTCCAGAATTTCAAATGCATAATCGGCAACTTATTAACCAGGTAAATTATAAAGATTTAAGTATATCTATTAAGGAAGTTGTGCATCAACTTAAAGATTTTAATAGTAGATGCATTGATTCGAAAAATCCCAGTCGATTAACAAGTGAGGAAGAAGAGCTTTTACAACAATTGATGATAGCCTTCCAGACTTCTGAAAGTTTAAAGAAACATATTGATTTCCTATTTGAAAAAGGAAGTATGTATTTAACATATAATGATAATCTTTTATTCCATGGTTGCATACCAATGCATAGTAATGGTGATTTTAAAAGCTTTAAAATTGCAGGAAAAACTTATGGTGGTAGGGATTTACTGGATTTATTTGAAAGTCAAATACGTCTAGCATATGCTAGACCAGAGAAACATGATGATTTGGCGACAGATATCATTTGGTATCTTTGGTGTGGTGAAAATTCTTCTCTTTTTGGTAAGAATGCCATGACTACTTTTGAGCGCTATTATGTTTCCGACAAAGTAACTCATCAAGAAAGAAAAAATCCCTACTTTAAACTGAGAGATAAAGATGATATTTGCACTGCTCTTTTACAAGAGTTTGATTTGCCTAAGTTTGGGCATATTGTCAATGGTCATACGCCAGTCAAAGAAAAAAATGGTGAGCAACCGATAAAAGCAAATGGTAAGATGTTAGTAATTGATGGTGGCTTTGCCAAAGGTTATCAGAAAAATACAGGTTTAGCTGGCTACACTTTGATTTATAATAGCTATGGGATACAATTAATTTCACACCTTCCTTTTACATCCATTGAGGAAGTTTTAAGTGGAACCAACTATATCATTGATACGAAGCGATTAGTAGAAGAAGCCAAGGATAGGATTCTTGTAAAAGATACAACTATTGGACAAAAGTTAACCAAAGAGATTAAAGACTTAGATCACCTTTATCGTCATTTTCAGGAATATGATGACTAGTGTTTAAGTAATTTACTAATTGATATGTAGGATTTAATTTTTCAGTTTCTTACCTTGTCTCTTTTATTAAATTGACTTAAAATAATATTATGGACATAAAGGCAGAAATTCAAAAATTAGCAAAAGAAATTGGTATCTCTAAAATTGGTTTTACGACGGCAGATAACTTTGATTATTTGGAAAAGTCATTGCGTGCTTCTGTGGAAGAGGGGCGCAATTCAGGATTTGAACATAAAGTCATAGAGGATCGTATCTACCCTGAAAGGCTTTTAGAATCGGCTAAAACGATTATTTCAATTGGCGTTGCTTATCCTCACAAACTTCCTCAGCAACCTCAAAAAACATCTTATAAACGAGGAAAAATTACACCTAATTCGTGGGGGCTTGATTATCATTATGTGGTCGGCGAAAAGTTAGACAGACTATCAAAAGGCATTGAAGAGCTCTGTCGAGATTTTCCTTTGCAACAAAAAGCAATGGTCGATACTGGAGCTTTAGTTGATACTGCAGTTGCCCAAAGAGCAGGTATTGGTTTTATAGGAAAAAATGGTCTAGTTATTTCTAAAGAATATGGCTCTTATATGTTTTTGGGAGAATTAATTACCAATTTAGAGATCGAGCCAGACAAGCCTGTCGATTATGATTGTGGTGACTGTCGTCGTTGTCTAGATGCCTGTCCAACTTCTTGTTTAATTGGTGATGGCTCAATGAATGCCAAGCGTTGTCTATCATTTCAAACCCAAGATAAGGGAATGATGGACATAGAGTTTCGAAAAAAGATTAAAACAGTTATCTATGGTTGTGATATTTGCCAAATTTGCTGTCCTTATAACAAAGGTATAAATAATCCATTGGCGACAGAGATTGATCCTGAGTTGGCTCAACCAGAATTAATACCATTTTTGAGTTTATCAAATGGACAATTTAAAGAAAAATTTGGTATGATTGCTGGAAGTTGGCGAGGTAAAAATATTTTACAGCGTAATGCCATTATTGCGCTAGCAAATGCTCATGATAAAACCGCAGTGGTCAAATTAATAGAGATTATTGATAAAAATAATAACCCTATTCATACTGCAACAGCTATATGGGCATTGGGAGAAATTGTCAAAAAACCAAACGATGAGATACTGGAGTTTATGAGTAATTTAACCTTAAAAGATGAAGATAGCCGAAAAGAGTTGGAATTAATCCGTCATAAATGGCAATTTTAAGCCTTTTATGGTATTTTTAAGAACCTTATGATAAAATAAAACAGATTAACAAAGATTGGAGAAATCTCATGGAAGTGGCTGAAATTCGCCAAAAAATAGTAGAAAATAAAGAGAAGTTGACTAGCTTCAGGAGGTCTCTTTGACTTAGATCGTTTGGAAGAGGAGATTGCTCTTCTTGAAAATCAAATGACTGAGCCAGACTTTTGGAATGACAATATTGCAGCGCAAAAGACATCTCAAGAACTGAATGAGTTAAAAGGTAAGTATGATACTTTCCATAATATGCAAGAATTATCTGACGAAACAGAACTCTTACTTGAGATGCTTGACGAAGATGATTCTTTGAAAGAAGAATTAGAAGAAAATCTAATGCAGCTAGATAAGATAATGGGTGCTTATGAAATGACGCTTCTCTTATCTGAGCCTTATGACCACAATAATGCTATCTTAGAAATCCATCCTGGTTCAGGAGGAACTGAAGCGCAAGATTGGGGAGATTTACTCTTACGAATGTATACCCGTTTTGGCAATGCTAATGGTTTCAAAGTAGAAGTATTAGATTATCAAGCAGGGGATGAAGCTGGTATTAAATCGGTTACCCTCTCTTTTGAAGGCCCCAATGCTTATGGTTTGTTGAAATCAGAAATGGGAGTTCATCGCCTCGTTCGTATATCACCTTTTGATTCGGCTAAACGTCGTCATACCTCATTTGCTTCAGTTGAAGTGATGCCAGAGTTAGATGATACGATTGAAGTAGAAGTACGTGATGATGACATTAAAATGGATACTTTCCGTTCCGGAGGAGCTGGTGGTCAGAACGTCAATAAAGTATCAACAGGTGTTCGTTTGACGCATATTCCAACTGGAATTGTGGTATCGTCTACCGTTGACCGTACTCAATATGGGAACCGCGATCGCGCTATGAAGATGTTGCAGGCTAAGCTATATCAGTTAGAACAAGAAAAGAAAGCACAAGAAGTAGATGCTCTTAAGGGTGATAAAAAGGAAATCACTTGGGGAAGTCAGATTCGTTCTTATGTTTTCACCCCTTATACGATGGTGAAGGATCATCGTACTAACTTTGAGCTTGCTCAGGTAGATAAGGTTATGGATGGAGAAATCAATGGCTTTATTGATGCCTACCTTAAGTGGCGCATTGAAGACTAAAAATAATGAAGGAGAAACATGGCACTAATAGAAATGTCTGGTGTTACTAAAAAGTATCGCCGTTCAACAACTGCCTTGAGAAACTTAAATTTATCAATTCAGCAAGGTGAGTTTGTGTATTTAGTTGGTCCGTCAGGTGCTGGTAAATCTAGCTTGATTCGCCTCCTATACCGTGAAGAAAAATTAAGTTCAGGTAGATTAAAGGTAGGGGAATTCAATCTCAATAAACTCAAACGTCGTCAAATTCCTATTTTACGTCGTAGTATTGGAGTTGTCTTCCAAGATTATAAATTACTACCAACAAAAACAGTTTATGAGAATGTTGCGTTTGCGATGCAAGTTATTGGAGCTAAGCGCCGTCATATTAAAAAACGCGTGCCAGAAGTTCTAGAATTAGTAGGTTTAAAACACAAGATGCGTTCTTTTCCAACACAGTTATCTGGTGGAGAACAACAACGTGTGGCAATTGCACGTGCGATTGTTAATAATCCAAAATTATTAATTGCAGATGAACCTACTGGTAATTTGGATCCAGAAATTGCTTGGGAAATCATGCATCTATTGGAACGTATTAACCTTCAAGGAACGACTGTTTTGATGGCAACACACAATAGTCAAATTGTTAACACACTTCGTCATCGTGTCATTGAGATTGAAGCAGGTAGCGTTATCCGAGATGAAGAGAAGGGAGAATATGGTTATCATGATTAATTTCTTTAGACATTTCTGGGAATCGCTTAAAAACTTGAAACGTAACTTTTGGATGACTTTTGCTTCTGTAACATCAGTTACCATAACCTTACTTCTTGTAGGCTTGTTTTCATCAGTTTTACTGAATGTTGAAAAGTTAACAACTGATGTTTCAGGTAATTTTACTATCAGTGCCTTTTTAAATGTTGACTCAACGGATGCTCAAAAACAAGTCAAAGATAAGGACGGAAAGCTAAAAGATAATCCTGATTATCATAAAGTTTACGACAAAATTAAACGTATTTCTGGTGTAGAGAAAGTCACTTATTCAAGTAAAGCTGAACAATTAAAAGAAGTTCAAAAAGAGTATGGTTCAGATGTTATTGATGATACCTATAAAGATGCTTTGTTAGATGTTTACGTAGTTGGGACAAGTTCTGCAAAAGTTTCTAAGAGTGTCAGTGAAGCAATTGGACGCATTGAAGGTGTTGATTATACTAAAGAACCTATTGATTCAACAAAACTATCTAATCTCACAGATAACATCCGTATATGGGGATTTGGTGGTGTTGCCTTATTAATTGTCCTTGCTATCTTTTTGATTTCAAATACTATTCGTATGTCGATTATGTCACGCCGTACAGATATTGAAATCATGAGATTAGTTGGCGCTAAAAATTCTTATATTCGAGGACCGTTCTTTTTTGAAGGTGCTTGGGTAGGGATTTTAGGGGCTATCGTTCCATCGCTGATTTTCTATTTTGGTTATCAATTTGTGTTTAACAAGTTTAATCCAAAATTTGAGACAAGCCATGTTTCATTGTATCCTATGGATATTATGGTTCCAGCAATTATTGGTGGTATGGTGATTATTGGTATTATTATTGGCTCACTTGGGTCTGTCCTATCAATGAGACGTTACCTTAAGATTTAATAAAAAGAGATGAAATCTATTTCATCTCTTTTTATTAATTGTAGATATCATGTTAGTGGATAAAATTCGAAATAAACGTAGCCAATTGTTTTTCAGATGATTTGTGAGAAAGGGTAGCTTTACCATCCCCTTTTTGATGTCCGTAGTTACCAAATCGGCTATGGTTTCCTCCGACAATAGTTCGAAAAGTACTTGAATTTGGGAGGCGTTTTTTAGCTTCCTCATATTTTTCCCAGTTTAAAATATGATCATTACTTGCTGTAATGGAGAGTACTCTTAACTTTTTATGAGATAGGTCGGATTTACGTGAAGGGTAGGAAGCTAATAATATGAGCCCTCTAACAGGGGCTACTTTGGCATTTTGGCTAGCAACAACTCCTCCTAAAGAATGTCCAGCAAGGTAAACATTAGTTAAGTGGTTCTGATTAATAATTGTTTTAGCTTTATGAGGCGATAAAACTGGCAAATTTAAAGGTGTCTTCAAAATATAGGTATTATACCCTTTGTCAGCTAAATCTCTAGCAAGTTGAGAATAAGCTTCTTCTTCCACAAGAGCCCCTTGATAGAAAATAATATTTGCTTTTACCTTACCCTTGCTTCTAAAAAGAAGGTAGTTCTTATGGTTTGTAGCGGTTTTAGCAATTCTCCTAGCTAATGGGGAGGCTTGGTAAGTATTGAAGTAAATGGTCATCCCGACGGCCATTAAAATAGCAAGGATACTTGTTGTTAACCAAAGAAAAATAGAGTGACGTTTTATGTTCATTGGAAGAAAGGATTAAAGTTTTTTTCGTGGCCAATAGTTGTATTCATGCCATGGCCTGGGTGAACACTATAATGACTAGGTAAGGTGAATAGTTCTTGACGAATACCAGTAATGAGGTCCTCAAAGTTACTGGTAGGTAAGTCAGTACGACCGATAGTTTCACGAAATAGAGCATCGCCAGTAACGACTAATTCATCTGAGTGGAAAACAAACGAGACTCCTCCCCAAGAATGACCAGGTGTTGGTAAAACTGTGAATTCAAAACCATTTAGTTGATAGGGTTGCTTTAATTTAAAAAAGTTCTCTGCCGGTCTTGCTATAACATTAATGATATCATCATGACGGCCTAACCCAGATAAATTATCATCTGGGGAAGATAGCCAAGCGGCTTCTTTTTCTGAAACATAAACAGGTGGATTATCAAAAGTATCTCTGACCAAATCTAAACTAAAAATATGATCATAGTGAGTATGAGTTAAGAGGATAGCCACTAAAGGTTTTTCAAAGGATTTAATTTTAGCAATAATTTCTTGGCCATTGCTCCCTGGATCAATGAGGATAACAGCTTGATCATTAACGAGGTAATAAGTATTTTCACCAGCAATGTGGTTTATTGTTTTATAGATTTTCATAATGATAGTGTACCAAAAAATCAAGACTTTGTTAAAAAAAGAGTGGCGGAAAATAAATGGCAACTAGTTTCATAAAATATGGGATCTCACAGCAATTTCTTGACACCGTTTTCATAAAGGTGTATCATAAAAGTAATCAATAAGCCAAGCCTAAAGCTGAACTTAGTTTAAGAACACTGACTTTTTGAGAGCAACCTAATTGGTTGACTAAAGAATATGAGGTGGAAGATATGTCAAAAGTTGCTATTGTTACTGGTGCTGGTCAAGGAATTGGATTTGCTATTGCGAAACGTCTTCATGCAGACGGCTTTAAAATAGGCGTTTTAGACTATAATGAAGAGACTGCTCAGGCTGCGGTTGATAAACTATCACCTGAGGATGCTGTTGCAGTTGTAGCAGATGTTTCAAAACGTGATCAAGTTTTTGATGCTTTCCAAAAAGTTGTAGATACTTTTGGTGATTTGAATGTTGTTGTTAACAATGCAGGTGTTGCCCCAACAACTCCTCTTGACACTATTACTGAAGAGCAGTTTGAAAAGGCTTTTGCAATCAATGTCGGAGGAACTATTTGGGGAAGCCAAGCAGCTCAGAAACATTTTAGAGAATTAGGTCATGGCGGAAAAATTATAAATGCAACTTCACAAGCAGGATGTGAAGGGAATCCTAATTTGACTGTTTATGGTGGTACAAAATTTGCAGTTCGTGGTATTACACAGACTTTGGCAAAAGATTTAGCATCAGAAGGAATCACAGTCAATGCTTACGCACCAGGTATTGTTAAAACACCTATGATGTTTGATATTGCCCATGAAGTTGGTAAGAATGCAGGCAAAGATGATGAATGGGGTATGGAGCAGTTTGCCAAAGATATCACTTTGAAACGCTTGTCTGAACCAGAAGATGTTGCTAATGCAGTAGGCTTCTTAGCGGGAGATGATTCAAATTATATCACTGGACAAACAATAGTTGTCGATGGGGGTATGGTATTCCATTAAAAATGATTAATGCTAACACTGTGAGTTTCACTCACAGTGTTTTTTATATTTCTTAAAAAATTATCTTATCTTGGTTATTGGAGTGATGGCATCTTTGAGGTATAGTCATGTTTTGTTTTATAGATATAGCGTGCTATAATAGACTTACTATGACCCAGAAAAAACTTAGAAAATATGCAGTAGTTGACTTGGAGGCTACTGGAGCAGGTCCCAATGCTTCTATTATTCAGGTTGGGATTGTTATTATCCAAGGAAATAAAATTATTGATAGTTATGAAACAGATGTTAATCCTCATGAATCTTTGGATGAGCATATTGTTCATTTGACAGGTATTACGGATAAGCAGTTGGCTAAAGCTCCGGATTTTGGTCAAGTGGCGCATCACATTTATCAATTGATTGAAGATTGTATTTTTGTTGCCCACAATGTAAAGTTCGATGCAAATTTATTGGCTGAGCAACTATTTTTAGAAGGCTGCGAGTTACGTACACCAAGGATAGATACAGTAGAATTATCACAAGTATTTTATCCCTGTTTAGAAAAATATTCTTTAGGGGCATTAGCAGAAAGCTTAAATATTGAATTAACAGATGCGCACACTGCTATTGCAGATGCAAGAGCTACAGCACAGTTATTCATTAAGTTAAAAGCTAAAATTAGTAGTTTACCTAAAGAAGTGTTGGAGACCATTTTAACATTTGCTGATAATCTTTTGTTCGAATCCTATTTATTGATTGAAGAAGCTTATCAAGAAGCTGATTTCGTTAATCCTAAAGAATATTATTTCTGGCAAGGATTGGTCTTAAAAAAGGAAAAAGCTGTTGGAAAGCCTAAGAAATTATCTAGTGATTTTCAAGTTAACATGGCTTTGTTAGGTATGGATGCTCGCCCTAAGCAAGTTGTTTTTGCTGACTTGGTTAAAGCGCATTTTAATGATCAAACAACAACGTTTTTAGAAGCTCAACCAGGACTTGGTAAAACATATGGTTATCTCTTGCCTTTATTGGATCAGTCTCAAAAACAACAAATAATAGTATCTGTTCCAACAAAGATTTTGCAAGATCAAATAATGGCTAAAGAAATAAAGCACATTCAAGAACTTTTTCATATTCCCTGTCACAGTATCAAAGGACCGAGAAATTACTTGAAGTTAGATGCGTTTTATAAGAGCCTCCAAGTGCAGGATCGAAATCGATTGATAAATCGTTTTAAAATGCAACTGCTAGTGTGGTTGACGGAAACGACTACAGGTGATTTGGATGAAATTAAACAAAAACAACGATTAGAATCTTACTTTGACCAGCTAAAACACGATGGAGAAGTGACTCAATCATCACTTTTTTATGATCTGGATTTTTGGAAACGCAGTTATGATAAAGTTGCACAAAGTCAACTTGTTATTATCAATCATGCTTATTTTCTTGAGCGTGTTCAGGATGACAAAGATTTTGCAAAGGGGAAGGTTTTAGTTTTTGATGAAGCTCAGAAACTTGTTTTGGGACTGGAAAATTTTTCTCGTGGGCAACTTGATATTAGTCACCAATTGCAGGTTATTCAAAAAATAATTGATAGTTCTATTCCATTATTACAAAAGCGCCTTCTGGAAAGTATCTCTTATGAGCTAAGTCATGCAGTAGAACTTTTTTATCGTCATAATTCTTTTGAATTTTCAGAGACCTGGTTGAAACGTCTAAAAAATAGTATAAACGCTTTAGAAGTAGTAGGATTAGATGAGTTACAAACTTTTTTCACAGCTACTTATACTAACTATTGGTTTGAAACTGACAAAGTCAATGAGAAGCGTTTAACCATTTTACGTGGGGCGAGAGAAGATTTTCTTAAATTTTCAAAGTTCCTCCCCCCCACAAAAAAGACCTATATGATATCAGCGACTTTACAAATCAGTCCCAAAGTCTACTTGTCAGATCTTTTAGGAGGATTTTCAAGTATAAGTACAGAAAAGATAGCGCATGAGAAAAATGCCAATCAGAAAGTATGGATTGATACCTCTATGCCCAATATACTTGATTTATCACCGGAACAGTATGCTTACGAAATAGCCAAGCGTTTACAAGATATAATGACGTTAAAGCAGCCTACCTTAGTCTTATTAACTTCTAAACAGACAATGTTTATGGTATCTGATTATTTGGATAAGTGGGAGATAAAACATCTTACTCAAGATAAAAATGGCTTAGCTTATAACGTTAAAAAACGTTTTGATCGTGGAGAAAGCAATCTTCTTTTAGGTACAGGATCTTTTTGGGAAGGTGTTGACTTTGTACATCGTGATCGTCTTATTGAAGTTATCACGCGATTGCCTTTTGATAATCCCAAAGACTATTTTATCCAGAAACTATCGCAGAGTTTAACAAAAGAGGGGAAAAACTTCTTTTATGACTATTCTTTACCAATGACTGTCTTAAAATTAAAACAGGCCTTGGGACGTACTACAAGGAGAGAAGAACAAAAGTCAGCGGTAATTATTTTGGATAGCAGATTGGTTATTAAATCTTATGGACAAACCATCATGCATTCTCTTGGTAGAGATTTTGAAATTTCTAAGGAAAAAATTAACAAGGTCTTGACTGAAATGGCTAAATTTTTGATATAATGGTAAAGATCATTGTCTAAAAATAAGATTTTGACAGTGCGACTCAAGATTAAATAATAGTAGTACGTTGATAAAAGGAGGAGTAATGACCTATTTGTCAGAACGTGTACTCAATATGGAAGAGAGTGTTACTTTAGCTGCGGGAGCTAAAGCAAGAGAACTCAGAGTACAAGGAAGAGATATTCTTAGTTTAACTTTAGGGGAGCCTGACTTTGCTACTCCTAAAAACATTCAGCAAGCGGCTATTGAGGCTATAACAGATGGACGTGCAAGTTTTTACACACCATCAAGTGGTTTGCCGGAGTTGAAGTCAGCAATTAATGCGTATTTTGAACGTTTTTATGGCTACTCCCTTAAACCTAATCAGGTGGTTGTGGGAACTGGTGCTAAGTTTATCCTTTATACTTTCTTTATGACAGTACTGAATCCCGGTGATGAAGTAATTATTCCGACTCCTTATTGGGTATCTTATGCTGATCAGATTAAGATGGCTGAAGGTAAGCCAGTTTTTGTCACAGCAAAAGAAGTTAATCACTTCAAAGTAACTGTGGAACAGTTAGAAGCTGTTAGGACTGATAAGACAAAAGTCATACTTCTTAATAGTCCATCAAATCCTACAGGTATGATTTATAAAGCTGAGGAGTTGGAGGCTATTGGAAATTGGGCAGTCGAACATGATATCCTAATTTTAGCAGATGATATTTACGGTCGATTGGTTTACAATGGCAATATTTTTACCCCTATTTCAAGCCTTTCAGAGTCTATTCGAAACCAAACGATAGTCATAAATGGAGTTTCTAAGACTTATGCGATGACAGGTTGGCGTGTTGGTTTTGCAGTGGGTAATCATGATATTATAGCGGCAATGTCTAAAGTAGTCAGTCAAACAACTTCTAACCTTACGGCTGTCTCACAGTATGCTACTATTGAGGCTTTAAATGGTTCTCAAGAGTCATTTGAAAAAATGAGGCTAGCATTTGAAGAACGCCTTAATATCATTTATCCATTGTTGTGTCAGGTCCCTGGGTTTGAGGTTGTTAAACCACAAGGTGCTTTTTATCTTTTCCCAAATGTTACAAAAGCAATGGAAATGAAAGGATATACGGATGTTACAGCATTCACGGATGCCATTCTTGAAGAAGTTGGACTTGCTTTAGTAACGGGTGCTGGTTTTGGAGCGCCGGAAAATGTTCGTCTGAGTTATGCTACAGATCTTGAAACCCTTAAAGAAGCTGTTCGTAGACTGCATGTCTTTATGGGAAGTAATGAAATTAATTAAATAAAAATAGAGAGAAACTTATGTCAAAAAAACTTATTTCAATTGTTGATGTTAAAGATTATGTTGGTCAAGAAGTTACTATTGGTGCTTGGGTTGCTAACAAATCAGGTAAAGGTAAGATTGCGTTTGTACAGTTGCGCGATGGTTCTGCCTTTTTCCAAGGTGTCGCTTTTAAACCAAACTTCATTGAAAAATATGGTGAAGAATCAGGTCTTGAAAAATTTGACGTTATTAAACGTCTCAACCAAGAAACATCTGTTTATGTAACAGGGATTGTTAAAGAGGATGAACGTTCAAAATTTGGCTATGAGCTTGATATTACTGACCTTGAAGTCATTGGAGAGTCACATGAATATCCTATAACTCCTAAAGAGCATGGGACAGACTTCTTGATGGACAACCGTCATCTTTGGTTGCGTTCTCGTAAACAAATGGCTGTTATGCAAATTCGTAACGCTATTATTTATTCAACTTATGAATTCTTTGACCAAAATGGTTTTATCAAATTTGATAGCCCAATTTTATCAGAAAATGCAGCAGAAGATTCAACAGAGTTATTTGAAACAGACTATTTTGGGAAACCAGCATTTCTTAGCCAATCTGGTCAATTATACCTTGAAGCTGGAGCAATGGCTCTAGGCCGAGTTTTCGACTTTGGTCCAGTCTTTCGTGCTGAAAAATCTAAAACACGTCGCCATTTAACAGAATTTTGGATGATGGATGCTGAGTATTCTTTCTTGTCACATGAGGAATCACTTGACCTCCAAGAAGCTTATGTTAAAGCATTGATCCAAGGCGTTCTAAATCGTGCGCCTCAAGCACTTGATATTTTAGAACGTGATGTTGAGGCTCTCAAACGTTATATCGCAGAGCCATTCAAGCGTGTTTCTTATGATGATGCTATTACACTTCTTCAAGAGCATGAAGCAGATGAAGATACAGATTATGAACATTTAGAGCATGGTGATGACTTTGGTTCACCACATGAAACTTGGATTTCTAATTACTTTGGAGTGCCGACATTTGTAGTGAATTACCCAGCAAGCTTTAAAGCATTTTATATGAAACCAGTTCCTGGAAATCCAGAACGCGTTCTTTGTGCTGATCTTCTAGCTCCAGAAGGTTATGGAGAGATCATTGGCGGCTCAATGCGTGAAGACGACTACGATGCTCTTGTGGCTAAAATGGATGAACTAGGTATGGATAAATCAGAATACGACTTTTACCTTGACCTTCGTAAATACGGCTCTGTTCCTCATGGCGGTTTTGGTATAGGTATTGAACGTATGGTAACTTTTGTTGCTGGTACCAAACATATTCGCGAAGCTATTCCATTCCCACGTATGTTACATCGTATCAAACCATAATAAAAAAGCGCTAGCTAGTGCGCTTTTTTATTATGGTCTTTAGAATCGTTGGTTAATTAAATTGGGACTATGTTTTTTTAACAATGTGATTGTCGAAAAGACAAGGATAAGACTGATTAGTCGATCCATATAATCTGTTCCAACTTGAACAAGTATCAAACTACTTGTCATGTCTAATCCAATTCCATGTAAGAATTGTGCTATAATACTTGAGCCACTAGAGGTAATTCCTTTAAAAAGGATAACTGTTATAACTGAAGCAATAATAGTTCCTGGTAAAGAAATAATCAGTGATTTCCACAATAGGCTAGAGGGTTTACAATTCCTTTTAATCAAGATACCCGTAATGATAGCAACCACGATGGCGACTGGTGAATAATAAAGTGAAAAAATATCAGTAGTCATCCAATTGATGAGTGCACTGAGAAAAGCAGTGCTGGCAGCGTACCATGGTCCCAGGATAACTGCTATTAACAATGTACCTATAGTATCTAGATAGATAGGTAGGCGTAAAAATAGAGCTAAATTAGCCCCAACAAGGTTGATGGCGATAGCGATTGAGATAAATGAAATTAAACGAGCAGGTGATTTTGTCATTTGTTAAGTCCTAACATTTCTAAGTCTTCAATGATGACTGAATTTTGTGCATGTAATAGGACGGTCATAAAATCATTCCAAAATAAATTAGTATTGACTGAGGTTAAAATCTTACTGTTAGCATCTTTTTTATAAAAATGATACTGATCTACAATTGTTTGTCCCATGGCGATTCCGTGACAAGCAACATCGGTATAGCTATCAAAACCAGTAGCGATATTTTCATTAACAAAGTAAGCAATAGCTAAAGGATCATTTATCACACATCCAATAATATGCTCATATTGCCAGTGAAAATCGAAGTAGAACTTTGTGATTTTTTGGATAAAACTTGATACGTCTGGATTAATACGCTCCATATAAGATAAATGATTGGGGGTTAATACAATATGACGTGTGATGTCTAGTCCAACCATCTCTATTTTTTTGTCAAGGTTTTCAAATACATATTGTGCAGCATGAGGATCACACCAATAGTTGTATTCAGCAACTGGAGAACAATTGCCATGTGATTTAAAACTTCCTCCCATGCTAATAAATCGCTTGCAATGTTTGCCTAATTTGGGATTAGTTTGTAAGGCTCGAGCGATATTGGTCAGAGGTCCGAGAGCTATAATAGAAGTATCATTTTTGTGTTCAAAATAGTTTGCTAAAAAACAATCTGCTGATTCTTCTTGAAAGATAATTGGTTGCGCCAATGTAAAGTTATTCTCTCCAAGGCCATCCATTCCATGAGTATCCTGAGCAGATACAAATTCACGTTGTAAAGGCAAGTTATCACCAACATAAACTGGAATGTCGTGACGGTTTAGTAATTCAAGCGTTACAAAGGTATTCTTTAGTCCTAGCTCAACAGGCGAATTGCCTGCTGTTATAGTAATAGCAACAACTTCTAACTTAGGATGCTGAATAGCATACATCAGTGCTAAGGTATCATCAATACCGGGATCGCAATCGATAATAATTTTTTCTTTATTCATTTGTCTCCTTTCTTTTAATATTAGTGAATGTTCTATGCTTTTATGAAACTATTAACAATAGTCATGGCAATAAAAAAGATCTTGGCAGTTACCAAGATCACACGAAAAAATGAATTTAGTTTTCTAAATTCAATCATATTTTCAGTCACTTAGTTTTTTATTCTGGGAAGTTTTCGAACCAGTCCGAGAAATACTCGATTATGCACGTGTTTTATTATAATATGAAAGCACTAACTTGTAAAGATTCAAACTGACCATTTAACAGTGTCTAGATTGATTGTTTTAGCATTTGAAATTAATTTTGAAATCGGACATCTGCTGTGTGCTTTGTTAACGATTAGCTTACTATCAGATAATGACAGTTTTTCAATACTAGCAACAGCGTTAACTTGGAAATAAAATCCCTTACCTACTTGCTTTTCCTTCATGAGCTGGCAAGTAACATCAACGCGAGATTTTAGGTCTTTGAATCCTTTTTGTTCTAAAATAGCTTTTATAGTTGCATTTAAACATGTTGACCATGCTAAAGCAATTAATTCCTCAGGATTAAATCCTGGTAAATGATTTAAAGGGTGATTGGTCTCCACAATTTTTCCATTGGAGAGATAAACTTTTCCATCAACGCCTTGAGTGTTTGATGAGGTTACTTCATAAAGCATAATAAACTCCTTTGGGTCTAGTTTACCAAATTTGGGAGCATTCCGACAAGATTTTACTATTTAGAATGAGTTTCTTTTCCTCTGAAGTAAAATCCTAATTGCTAGCCATTTGTGGTATAATGGCATAAAACATAAGAGAAAGAGGTAATCGTAATGTCAGACGAACAAATCAAACTTGTGATTGTAACAGGTATGAGTGGGGCAGGAAAGACAGTGGCTATTCAGTCATTTGAAGATTTAGGATATTTTACAATAGATAATATGCCGCCTACTCTAGTGCCTAAGTTTTTAGAATTAGCAGCACAATCAGGAGATACAAGCAAGATTGCTATGGTAGTTGACATGCGTAGTCGTCTTTTCTTTAGAGAAATTAACTCTATTTTGGATAGCCTTGAAATTAATGATAATATTAACTTTAAGATTCTATTTTTAGATGCTACTGACACCGAGCTAGTGTCACGATATAAAGAGACACGTCGTAGCCACCCTCTTGCTGCCGACGGCAGAGTGTTAGATGGTATTTCTCTAGAGAGAGAACTATTAGCACCGCTTAAAAGTATGAGTCAGAACGTTGTGGACACTAGTGAATTAACACCAAGACAACTACGTAAGGTCATTTCTAAAGAATTCTCAAATCAAGATAGTCAAAGTTCTTTTCGTATCGAAGTTATGAGTTTTGGTTTTAAATATGGTATACCTTTGGATGCGGATTTAGTATTCGATGTGCGTTTTTTACCAAATCCATACTATAAACCAGAATTAAGAGATAAGACAGGTTTAGATACTGAGGTTTATGACTATGTCATGAGTTTTGATGAATCAGATGATTTTTATGACCATCTTCTTGCCTTAATAAAGCCAATCTTACCAGGCTATCAAAATGAAGGGAAATCTGTTTTGACTGTGGCAATCGGATGTACAGGTGGGCAACATCGTAGCACCGCTTTTGCTCATAGATTATCAGAAGATTTAAAAGCAGATTGGACAGTTAATGAAAGCCATCGTGATAAAAATAAGCGTAAGGAGACGGTAAATCGTTCATGAGAAAACCTAAAATAACCGTTATCGGCGGAGGAACGGGAATTCCAGTTATTTGGAAAAGTCTTCGCTTAGAAGATGTTGAGATTACAGCGGTTGTCACGGTTGCAGATGATGGTGGTTCGTCAGGTGAGTTGCGCTCAGTTATGCAACTAACACCACCAGGAGATCTAAGAAATGTTTTGGTTGCCTTGAGTGATATGCCGAAGTTTTACGAACAAATTTTCCAATATCGTTTTGCAGAAGGTGATGGGGATTTTGCAGGTCATCCTTTAGGAAATCTTATTATTGCTGGTGTTGCTGAAATGCAAGGTTCAACTTATAACGCTATGCAGAGTTTAACACAGTTCTTTCATACAACAGGAAAGATATATCCATCTAGTGAACATCCGCTCACTCTGCATGCTGTTTTTAAAGATGGCCATGAAGTGGTTGGAGAGAGTCAAATAGCCGATTATAAAGGCATGATTGACCATGTGTATGTCACTAATACTTATAATGAAGAGACTCCTACGGCCAGCCGCAAAGTTGTTGATGCAATTTTAGAAAGTGATATGATTGTGTTGGGGCCAGGGTCACTTTTCACCTCTATTTTACCTAACCTAGTTATTCCAGAAATTAAACAAGCTCTTTTAGAAACTCGGGCAGAGGTAGCTTATGTATGCAATATTATGACACAACGTGGTGAAACTGAGCATTTTACAGACGCAGACCACGTTGAAGTATTGAAACGTCATTTAGGACAAGATGCTATCGATACAGTTTTGGTTAATATTGAAAAAGTGCCAGAGTCTTATATGGAAAACAATCATTTTGATGAGTATTTGGTACAGGTTGAACATGATTTTTCAGGGCTTAGAAAACATGCCAGACGTGTCATCTCGTCTAACTTTTTAAAATTAGAAAAAGGTGGAGCCTTCCATCATGGTGACTTCGTTGTTGAGGAACTAATGAATTTAGTAGGAACACATTTATGAGTTTTACAGTAAAAGTCAAAGAAGAGCTGCTAGGTCATAAGAGTGAAAATAAGATGGAACTGTCAGCTATTATCAAAATGTCAGGTAGTTTAGGATTAGCTAACCACGGCCTTAACCTTTCTATTACTACAGAAAATGCTAAAATTGCTCGTCATATTTATAGCATGCTAGAAGAACATTATCATTTGCAGCCAGAAATCAAATACCATCAAAAAACGAACTTACGAAAGAATCGTGTGTATACTGTTTTTATTGAAGAAAAAGTTGATGTTATTCTTGCTGATTTGAAGTTGGCTGATGCTTTTTTTGGTATTGAAACTGGTATTGAACACTCTATATTGGACAATGATGAAAATGGAAGAGCTTATCTCAGGGGAGCATTCTTATCAACGGGTACTGTTAGAGAACCTGATTCTGGGAAATATCAACTAGAAATTTTTTCTGTTTATCTAGACCATGCACAAGACTTAGCTAATCTTATGAAAAAATTTATGTTAGATGCAAAGGTTATTGAACATAAACATGGAGCAGTAACTTATTTGCAAAAAGCAGAAGATATTATGGATTTCTTGATAGTCATTGATGCCATGGAAGCTAGAGATGCTTTTGAAGAGATTAAAATGATACGTGAGACACGTAATGATATTAATCGTGCTAACAACGTTGAAACAGCTAATATTGCTAGAACAATCACAGCTAGTATGAAGACTATCAATAATATTATCAAGATTATGGATACTATTGGTTTTGATGCACTGCCTAGTGATTTAAGACAAGTAGCTCAGGTGCGTGTGGCTCATCCAGATTACTCTATTCAACAAATAGCAGACAGTTTAGAAACGCCTCTGAGTAAGAGTGGCGTTAACCATCGCTTACGGAAAATAAATAAAATTGCAGATGAATTATAGAAGGAGATATTCACATGGCTTGTACAACAATATTGGTTGGTAAAAAGGCTTCTTATGATGGTTCGACTATGATCGCTAGAACGGAAGACTCTGTTAATGGCGATTTCACACCCAAAAAATTAAAGGTAATGACATCTAAAGATCAACCGCGTCATTACAAATCAGTTTTATCAAATTTTGAAGTAGATTTACCAGATAACCCACTTCCTTATACTTCAGTACCGGACGCATTGGGAAAAGATGGTATATGGGGTGAAGCCGGTATTAACAGTAAAAATGTAGCGATGAGTGCTACAGAAACTATTACAACGAATTCCCGCGTTTTGGGTGCAGATCCTTTGGTTTCAGATGGTATAGGGGAAGAGGATATACTCACTTTAGTGCTTCCCTATATTCAGTCAGCGCGAGAAGGTGTGGAGCGTTTAGGTGCTATTTTGGAAAAATATGGAACCTATGAATCAAATGGTATTGCTTTTTCAGATACCGAAGAAATATGGTGGTTAGAAACAATTGGTGGGCATCATTGGATTGCTCGTCGCGTACCTGATGATGTTTATGTTACTAATCCTAACCAACTAGGAATTGATCATTTTGAATTTAATAACTGTGATGACTACATGTGCTCTAGTGATTTGAAAGAGTTTATCGAACAATACCATTTAGATTTGACCTATTCTAATGAGCATTTCAATCCTCGATATGCTTTTGGTAGCCAACGTGATAAAGATCGTCATTACAACACACCAAGAAGTTGGGCAATGCAGCGTTTTTTAAATCCTGAAATTGAACAGGATCCACGTAGCTTGTTTATTCCCTGGTGTCAAAAGCCTTACCGAAAAATTACTGTTGAGGATATTAAATATGTGTTGAGTGATCATTATCAAGACAGTGTGTATGACCCATATGGACCAGAAGGGGATGCGGTAAGTAGGAGAGCTTTTCGTTCAATTGGTATCAACCGAACTAGTCAAACGTCTATTCTACAATTACGACCAAATAAATCACTTGAAACGACAGGTGTTCAATGGTTATCTTATGGCTCTATGCCATTTGCAACCATGGTGCCGTTGTTTACACAAGTTGAGACTGTACCAAACTATTTTTCGAATACAACCAAGGATGCTTCAACAGATAATTTTTATTGGACCAATCGTTTAATTGCAGCTCTAGCAGATCCACACTTTTATCAACATGAAGCTGATATTGAAAGCTATATCGAGAGAACGATGGCTCAAGGACATGCACATATTAACGGTGTTGATAGAGAAGTTGCTGAGAATAAAGAGATTGATTTTCAACAGAAAAATCAAGAAATGAGTGACTATATCCAAAAAGAAAGCCAAGAATTGTTAAATCGTATTCTATTTGATGCAAGTAATTTAATGACAAATCGCTTTTCAATGGGAGATTAAAAAACTCGGAATATTTTCCGGGTTTTTTAAGATAAAAACGCTTGCATAAGTATATAAAACTTGCAAAAAAAAAATATCGTGCTATACTTTACTAGTAAAATATTAACCGGTAAATAACGGGTTAAATAAAAAGGAGAAAAAATGAGAAAGAAATTTCTTTTATTGATGAGCTTTGTAGCTATGTTTGCAGCTTGGCAACTTGTTCAAGTTAAACAAGTTTGGGCTGATAGTAAACTTAAAGTGGTAACAACTTTTTACCCAGTTTATGAGTTTACAAAAAATGTCGTTGGTGATAAAGCTGATGTATCTATGTTAATTAAAGCAGGTACAGAACCGCATGATTTTGAACCATCAACTAAAAACATCGCTGCCATCCAAGATTCAAATGCTTTTGTTTACATGGATGATAACATGGAAACTTGGGCTCCAAAAGTAGCTAAGTCAGTTAAATCCAAAAAAGTAACAACTATTAAAGGTACTGGCGATATGTTACTTACTAAAGGCGTCGAAGAAGAAGGTGAAGAACATGAAGGACATGGTCATGAAGGGCATCATCATGAACTTGACCCACACGTATGGTTGTCTCCAGAACGTGCGATTTCTGTTGTAGAAAACATCCGTAATAAATTTGTCAAAGCTTATCCAAAAGATGCAGCTTCATTTAACAAAAATGCAGATGCTTACATTGCAAAATTAAAAGAGCTTGACAAAGAATACAAAAATGGTTTGTCAAATGCTAAACAAAAGAGTTTTGTGACTCAACACGCAGCGTTTGGTTACATGGCGCTTGATTACGGTTTAAATCAAGTTCCAATTGCTGGTCTTACTCCAGATGCAGAACCTTCATCAAAACGTTTAGGCGAATTAGCTAAATACATCAAGAAATATAACATCAACTACATTTATTTTGAAGAAAATGCTTCAAATAAAGTTGCTAAAACTTTAGCAGATGAAGTTGGCGTGAAAACAGCTGTGCTTAGTCCACTTGAAGGACTTTCTAAAAAAGAAATGGCAGCTGGCGAAGATTACTTCTCAGTTATGAGACGTAATTTGAAAGTTCTTAAAAAGACAACAGATGTTGCAGGTAAAGAAGTAGCTCCTGAAGAAGATAAAACTAAAACAGTTGAAACAGGTTACTTTAAAACTAAAGATGTTAAAGACCGTAAATTGACAGATTACTCTGGTAATTGGCAATCAGTATATCCTCTTCTTCAAGATGGGACACTTGATCCAGTTTGGGATTACAAAGCTAAATCTAAAAAAGATATGACTGCTGCAGAGTACAAAAAATATTATACAGCAGGTTACAAGACTGACGTAGAATCAATCAAGATTGATGGTAAAAAACATCAAATGACCTTTGTACGTAATGGTAAATCACAAACATTTACATACAAATATGCAGGTTACAAAATCTTAACTTATAAAAAAGGTAATCGTGGAGTACGTTATCTCTTTGAAGCTAAAGAAAAAGATGCTGGTCAATTCAAATATATCCAATTTAGTGACCATGGTATTAAACCGAATAAAGCTGAACACTTCCATATCTTCTGGGGTTCAGAAAGCCAAGAAAAATTATTTGAGGAAATGGAAAACTGGCCAACATACTTCCCAGCTAAAATGTCTGGACGTGAAGTTGCCCAAGACCTTATGTCTCATTAATATTTAAAAGATGATATCGGATACGATATCATCTTTTTTTCTTTGTACGTGATAGGCTCAAACATAGAAAAAAGCACTTCTAATAGAAGTGCTTTTAAAATTAATGCTATGCTTATTGAGCAGCGTTTGCGTCTTTGAGACCATATTTTTTGTTGAAACGGTCCACACGTCCATCTGCTTGAGTGAATTTTTGACGTCCTGTATAGAATGGATGTGAATCTGATGAGATTTCCACACGAATAAGTGGGTAAGTTTCACCTTCGAATTCTACTGTTTCTTTAGTTGATTTAGTTGAACCACTAAGGAATTTGTAACCTGTAGTTGTATCTAAGAAAACAACTGGACGATAATCTGGATGGATGTCTTTTTTCATCTTTAAAAATTTCCTTTCTGCCATAACTCGTCTGAGTCATAGTTATTAACCACTCTATTCTATCAAATAAGAATAGTCTTGACAAGTGTTTTGATAAAAAAAGTAAAATTATAAAGAAAGTATTTCCTGGATTTCTTGGTAAATAGCTTGATTCTCTTCCAAACTATAAGAATTAGCTCCGCTGGCTAAAGGATGTCCGCCACCATTATGACGTTTAGCTATTTCATTAATGATGTGTGACTTACTACGTAGGCGCACACGATAATGCCCATCGCTTTGTTCAACGAAAATTGCCCAACTTTCTACAATATCAATTTTTCCAGGTACACCAACGATTGCAGCAGTCTCTGCATCTGTTACATCGAAGCGTTTTAGGTCTTCTTGTGTTAAAGTAACGCATGCAGCGCCGTTCTTGTCAATTTTAAGTTGCTCAAAAATAAAGCCTTGTAATTTTGCAATTTTGAAAGGAAAGGAATCCATTTGACGTGCCATTGCAGAAAAATCAAAGTCAAATTCACGAAGTTTGCTAGCAATCTTCAGTGTTTTACTTGTGGTAGCAGGATATAAAAAGCGTCCTGTATCTCCTACAATACCATTATATAGAACTCTTGCTGCACTTGTTGATAACAACAAATCACAAGAAAGAGCAAAGTCTGTCACAATTTCACTTGCACTAGAGGCGTTAGTATCTACATAAGAGAGATCTCCATAGACTTCATCGTTTGGATGATGGTCAATTTTAATTAAAAAGTCACCTTTTTTATAACGTTCATCATCAATGCGTGGGGTATTTGCTGTATCTGTAACAACAACAAGAGCGCCTTGATAGTCTTGGTCGGTCACTTGATCCATTTTAGCAATCCAAGCGAGAGTGGGTTCGTCAAAACCAGTAGCAAGTACTTTTTTCTTTGGAAAATTATGCCTGATGATATCCCTTAAGCCGATTTGGCTACCAAGAGCATCAGGGTCTGGTCTCATATGTCGATGGATAATGATGGTGTCGTACTCTTTGATTTTATCAAGAATTTGTTGAAAAATAATCATTTTTTACCTACCTAACTGTTTTGTCTTTTAGTGAAGAACAAGGCTATATTGTTGACTATATTATAGCTTAAATCTTTTATTGAGGAAAGAAATTAAGATAGCGGTCACAATGTTTGTTTATTTTTATATGATGGTATGTTATTTTTTTATAAAATTCGGATACTGCTAACTAATAATCTTTTTTATAATAATATTTTGTAAATGTATTGCTTTTTAGCTAACTTTTGTTAATATAGTAAAAATGCTTTTTAATAGGAGATAAATTATGACACAAGCAGTATTAAAAGAATTGGCTAAGGCGGAGTTGCATTGTCATCTAGATGGCTCACTTTCTTTACCAGCTATTAGAAAATTGGCTAATATGGCTGATATAATACTGCCGAGTAGTGATAAAGAATTAAGAAAATATGTTATAGCTCCAGCTCAAACAGAAAGCTTGGTAGATTACCTTAAAACGTTTGAGTTTATCAGACCGCTTCTTCAAACGAAGGAAGCATTACGTTTTGCTGCTTATGATGTTGCTAGACAGGCAGCTTTAGAAAATGTTATTTATATTGAGATTCGTTTTGCGCCAGAACTCTCTATGGATAAAGGTTTAACTGCAAGTGATACAGTCCTTGCAGTCTTAGAAGGTTTAGCAGACGCTCAGAAAGAATTTAATATCGTTGCACGCGCCCTTGTTTGCGGTATGCGCCAATCGTCTCATAAAACGACCAAGGACATTATTAAACACATTGTTGATTTGGCTCCCAAAGGCCTGGTAGGTTTTGATTTTGCAGGTGATGAATTTTCCTATCCAACAGATAGTTTAGTAGATCTTATTCAGGAAGTAAAACGCTCAGGTTACCCGATGACTTTACATGCAGGTGAGTGTGGTTGTGCTAAGCATATTGCGGATAGTTTAAATTTAGGGATTAAGCGTATGGGACATGTGACAGCTTTAACAGGACAGAGGGATTTAATAAAGCGATTTGTCGAAGAAGATGCTGTAGCAGAGATGTGTTTAACTAGCAATTTACAAACAAAAGCAGCCTCAAGTATTCAAAGTTTTCCTTATCAAGAACTTTATGATGCTGGAGGTAAGATTACAATTAATACAGATAATCGTACTGTTTCCGATACAAATTTGACGAAAGAATATAGTCTTTTCGTAACTTATTTTGGAACGAAAATAGAAGACTTTCTTGTTTTCAATCAAAACGCTGTGAAGGCCTCCTTTACAAGTGATTCAGAGAAAGATACTTTACTACATAAGCTACAAGAAAACTATGACAGCTATCTAAAATAACCTTCACGATTCTTTAAAAATATGATAGAATAGTGGTAATTTACAAGTGGAGGAAGATATGGCTTTAGCAAAGATTGTTTATGCTAGCATGACCGGAAATACTGAAGAAATTGCTGACATTGTTGCTGATAAATTACGTGACTTGGGTCTAGATGTTGAAGTAGAAGAGTGTACGATGGTTGATGCTGCAGATTTTGAAGATGCTGACATTGCAATTGTTGCCACTTATACATATGGTGATGGAGATTTACCAGATGAAATCGTGGACTTTTATGAAGATTTAGCAGAGGTTGATTTATCTGGTAAAGTTTACGGCGTAGTGGGTTCAGGTGATACTTTCTATGATTACTTCTGCAAATCTGTTGATGAGTTCGAGGCTCAATTCGCATTAACAGGAGCACAAAAAGGTGCTGATTGTGTTAAAGTTGATTTAGCGGCAGAAGACGAAGACATTGAAAACTTAGAAGCTTTTGCTGAAGAAATTGCTTCTAAACTTAACTAAGCTACCAAAAAGACGAACACGAGTCGTCTTTTTAACTTTTTTACCATCTTTTGTAACTAGAATATGAGATATAGATATGGAATTAGAAGAGATTCGTCAAGAAATAGATGAAATAGATCAGCAATTAGTAAGCCTTTTAGAAACTAGAATGGGTCTAATTTTAGAGGTCATAGCATTTAAAAAGAAACATCGACTTCCAGTTTTAGATAATAATCGTGAAAACGAAGTGCTTAACAATGTATTGAAGAAAGTCCAAAACCATCAATTTGACGATGTGATACGAGCAACTTTCAAAGACATTATGACAGAATCTCGTGTTTATCAAAAGGAGAATATTGTAGACGGTGATTAAACGATTTGATAATTATGCTCAGTACGTACTTGTTTTAGGTTTTAGCTTACTAATTGGTGGTGTGGTTGGGGCTATTACAGCAGTCTTTGGACGTGTTCTATTATTCCTGACAGCCTTTAGAAGTGATTATATAGCTTACCTACTCCCTTTTCTTAGCATTGTTGGTTTATTTATAGTTTTTGTCTATCAAAAATTTGGGGGTAAGAGTGTTAAAGGGATGGGATTGGTATTTGAAGTAGGTCATGGTAATGAGGAGACTATTCCGAAACGTCTTGTTCCTCTCGTGATATTAACAACTTGGTTAACCCACTTATTTGGTGGTAGTGCAGGTCGTGAGGGGGTTGCTGTACAGATTGGGGCTACCGTTTCACACTACTTTCAAAAATATTGCCGTTTACAAAACGCTTCTCAACTTTTCCTAGTAATGGGAATGGCAGCAGGTTTTGCTGGTTTATTTCAGACTCCTTTAGCTGCTACTTTTTTTGCGATTGAAGTTTTGGTAGTAGGTCGTTTAATGGTTTCGTATGTATTACCAAGTTTAATTGCTGCCCTGACAGCAAATTTCGTCTCACATTCTTTAGGTTTAGAAAAATTTTCTCATAGTATAGCAACATCAATGGCGTTAACACCAGATATTATTCTAAAATTATTGGTTTTAGGACTATGTTTTGGTCTGTGTGGTAATTTATTTGCTTATTTATTGGCTAAAGCTAAATTAATTGCTTCTAGTAGGTTGCTAAACCCATATAAACGGATTTTCACACTTGGATTGTTAGCTACTTTTTTATTGTTTATCTTCCATTTTGGACGATATTCAGGACTGGGAACAAATCTAATTGAGGCTAGCTTCACTAATAAGAACCTTTATGATTATGATTGGTTGTTAAAATTGTGTTTGACAGTTATTACTTTGGCTGCAGGTTATCAGGGAGGAGAAGTAACTCCCTTATTTGCAATCGGAGCAAGTTTAGGAGTGATTATTGCGCCCATTTTAGGTTTGCCAGTTATTTTAGTTGCTGCTTTAGGCTATACTAGCGTTTTTGGGAGTGCAACGAATACTCTGTTAGGTCCTATCTTAATAGGAGGCGAAGTCTTTGGCTTTGCCAACACTCCTTATTTTGTTATTGTATGTCTTGTTGCTTACTCCATATCACATGCTCATACGATTTATGGTGCTCAATCTAGATAGTTAGTGATGAGTTTTAAAAGAGTTTATCAGTTTGTAGAACGGAATATTCCGTTCTCTTTTTTATTCTCTTAAAGTTTATAAAAATGGAGTTTGTCAATTTTATGAATGCAAAAATTATGTGGCTAATATAATTTCTTCAAAGAAATTGATTTTATGATTGTCATTAAAATACTGTAAAATCCAATTGAATGTGTAGGAACTTAGGTTAGGATAATGTCTACAAGCATTTAAGTCGCGATGGTGAAATGCATTATAAGATAAAAAGTTGATGTGGATTTCAACTTTATGGGAAAGAGTTAAGTGACACGAAAGCTAATATAGAAAACGTAGCTTAAAAAATCAAATATTAAATGAATTAAACTCTCAAAAATCTGAAAAAAGCTAACCTAGAAACAGTAAATCAAATTTAAATAATATACAAATAACTATTCTAAAGGATGACACCTTGTTCTTCTAGATAAAATAGCTTTACAAGTAGGTTAAAATTTGGTAGAATTGTGAGAGTGTGTGATGGACGCACAAAAAACGGCTAATCCGCTGAGACAAGTACTTAAGATTAGTAAGAGAAGGAGAATAAAAATGAATCCATTAATTCAAAGTTTGACAGAAGGTCAACTTCGTTCTGATATCCCTGAGTTCCGTGCTGGTGATACTGTACGTGTTCACGCTAAAGTTGTCGAAGGTACTCGCGAACGTATTCAGATCTTTGAAGGTGTTGTTATCTCACGTAAAGGTCAAGGAATCTCAGAAATGTACACAGTACGTAAAATTTCTGGTGGTATCGGTGTAGAGCGTACATTCCCAATTCACACTCCTCGTGTTGATAAAATCGAAGTTGTTCGTTATGGTAAAGTACGTCGTGCTAAACTTTACTACTTACGCGCATTGCAAGGTAAAGCTGCACGTATTAAAGAAATCCGTCGTTAATTTTGATGATCAGATTTTAAAAATGCTTGGTTGTTTGAGGATAGTAACTATGTTTTAAAACTGGACAACCAAGACGTAAAAAATCTGCCTGTGGGCAGTTTTTTTACTAGGTCCCCTTAGTTCAATGGATATAACAACTCCCTCCTAAGGAGTAATTGCTGGTTCGATTCCGGCAGGGGACATATTCATTGCATGTAAATAGCGGTTTAGAGCTATTTTGCCCCAAATTCGCCCCAAATTTCTCTGATTAAGTTTATCGTTCCTATCTTTTTGTTCTTGTAATTGATGTGCGTAAACTTCTAAAGTGATATTTAAATTCTCGTGATCTAAAACTTGAGAGATGGAAATTAGATAGCTTGCAAATGTATGCCTGAGAGAGTGCACTCGTACCTCGCGACCAGTTATTTTTCGGATAGTTTTATTGACTGCATTATTTGAAAGTTTGTCGAATAATCTGTCGTTTTAATTTTTTGTAAATTCATGCAAAAAAAATAATGTATCATTGTCAATTGGTATATTTCTGATACTACTTTGGTTTTTTGTTGGCAGGTATCTTTGGTTGAAATGATAATCCCAAGTTTTATTAATTGATAAATATTTGTTAGTGTAATCAATATCATTAACTGTTAAACCTAAACATTCAGCGAAGCGCATGCCAGTTTTAGCGATGAGGTATAACGCTGCATACGATTGATGTTGTGATTTTCTTTACAAATTTTTATCAAGCGTAAGTATTCATTGGTTTCAAGAAATTTTATCTCTATTTACGCCCCTTATTTTTTGCTTTAACCTTAGTGAATAAACAAAAATTTTTTTCTATATATCCCTCGTGAACAGCCATGGATACGCAGGCTTTTACATGTATGTTAAAACGCTTTACTGTATCTTGCACATGCGTTTGACTATAATGATTTATGACTTGTTGATATTTAGTGGAAGTAATATTGCAAAGTAATATATTTCCTATTATATGTTTATACGATATTCGATATTCCCACCCGTTGTCGCGTTTACGGAAATACGCCATTGATATACTCCACATTAGCTAAAGAACAGGGTGTTCAAGGCTACCTTGATGGAAAAGGCTCTCTTAGAGATATTTGTAAATGGTATGATATCTCAAGTCGCTCCGTTCTCCAAAAGTGGATAAAACGGTATACTAGTGGTGAAGACTTGAAAGCCACTAGTAGAGGATATAGCCGTATGAAACAAGGAAGGCAAGCCACATTTGAAGAACGTGTAGAGATTGTTAACTACACCATTGCCCATGGGAAAGACTATCAAGCAGCTATTGAGAAGTTTGGTGTTTCCTACCAACAAATTTATTCTTGGGTGCGTAAGCTTGAGAAGAATGGCTCACAAGGTTTGGTTGATAGACGTGTGAAAGGGTTGGAGAGTAGGCCTGATTTAACCGAGATTGAGCAACTTTAACTCAAGATTAAACAATTGGAGGAACGTAATCGTCTCTTAGAAATCGAGGTTAGTTTACTAAAAAAGTTAGAAGACATCAAACGAGGAAACAGACGGTAAGACTAGGTAAGCATTTAGCGGAGTTCCAAGTAATCAAGAATTATTACGATGAGGAATCTAATGTGCCTATTCAGGCCTTATGCCAACTCTTGAAGGGGTCTCGTTCAGGCTATTACAAGTGGCTCAATCGTCAAAAAACAGATTTTGAGACAAAAAATACAAAGCTAATGGCTAAAATCAAGGAACTTCATAGACTCTACAATGGTATCTTAGGTTATCGCCGTATGACAACATTTATTAATCGTCAACTTGGGACAACTTAAAACAAGAAACGGATTCGTTGATTGATGAACATTCTGGGGATTAGTTCAGTCATTCGTCGTGTTAGCCATGCTTGTACAAAAGCTGGTGACAGATTTTACGAAGAAAATATTCTTAATCGTGAATTTACAGCCACAGCTCATAACCAGAAATGGTGCACAGATGTCACCTATCTTCAATACGGTCTGGGAGCTAAAGCTTATCTCAGTGCGATTAAAGACCTGTATAACGGTTCTATTATCGCTTATGAGATTAGTCACAACAATGAAATCCACTTGTTATGAAGACCATTAAAAAGGGGCTAGAGCTCAATCCAGGAGCCACACCTATCATCCATAGCGATTGAGGTAGTCAATATACTTCCAAAGAATACCGTTATATCATACAACAAGCTGGTCTGACCTTATCCATGTCCCGGATTGGCAAATGTATTGATAATGCACCAACTGAAAGTTTCTTTGGGTTTTTCAAGACTGAGTCTTACCACCTTAAGAAATACAACTCTTATGATGAGTTGGTCAATGATGTGGCACGTTATATCGAATTCTACAACACACAACGTTATCAATCAAAATTAAACAACCTGACTCCTCTAGAATTCAGGAATCAGGTTGCATAACTTATCTTTTATTATTTGACTGTCTACTTGACAGGGAGCCGTTCAGATTGCTTAACCTTTCTAAATTTGCTAAAATAGCTACAAGAAAACGAGCCATTTAATGCTTATTTCTTATACTGTCTTGCCTCACGCTCTCCTCGACCAAAAATTGAGCGTGAGGCTTTTTGTTTCATTAAACGATGATATTTCCATATTCATCAGTTTGTTTTCCGAGAGCCATCAAAGCTTCGATAAGGTCGATAATTCCAGGAATAAAGGTAATTCTAAAAATAATATATAAAAAAACCTGGCCTATTTTTCCTGCGTAAAATTTATGCGCTCCAATGCCGCCCAAAAGAACGTTAATAAAACATAAACTACTATGTTAGCATAAGACTTTATTTTTACAACTGAATTTCATATAAATGGATTAGAGTAAGGGATAAAAGAAATTAGCATAGCTCTTTTGAAAATAAAAAAATTAATATAATATGGAAAAAATTTTATTTCATAAACGTTTCATAAAAGGTATGTAATCTAGTATTTAGGCAACACTATTTTGTCACTGGTGTCTAGTAACTTATAGATTGATAATTTTACTAGTAAACGTAATTCTTCGCTTTAAGAGTTAAATGTCTATTTATTGTAAGCTAAATTGGGAGGTGAACTTATGTAAAATTAGATAGGTACTGTCAAGTACGGGATGATTATTGAAACAGCCAGTATGCATCATAAAATCTGTATTGCTTAATAACTATTTCCTTAACCAGACATCAGTTCATTGTTTATCATCGCTACCCTAAGTCTAGTTTTTTCAATAGAGCATTAGGTAGTTTTTGATAATAAAACTATATAAACATGAGAATTAGATTTCGTATCGCATTCTTCATAATGAGTTATTTGAGATTTTCCTTTGAATAAATAGATACGAAATTCAGTAACTTCATATATAAACGGTTCTATCATTGAGATAGTTTGTCAAATGAAGAAATTTTAATGGAAATAGTTTTAAAAACATTAGTTGTAGGCGATGTAAAAATATTAATCCAGTGGATGCAATAGTTGCGGAGTAAAAATAGAGAGGAGTAATTAGGAAGTGATAAAAAATGCTATAGCATATATTACCAGAAAAAAAAATAGAACACTTATTATATTTGCTATTTTAACAATTGTTCTTTCTTGCTTGTATTCATGTTTAACAATAATGAAATCAAGTAATGAAATAGAAAAGGCTTTATATGAAAGTTCTAATTCTTCAATATCAATTACAAAAAAAGATGGTAAATATTTTAATATTAATCAATTTAAGAATATTGAAAAAATAAAAGAGGTTGAAGAAAAAATATTTCAATATGATGGATTAGCAAAATTGAAAGATCTTAAAGTAGTTAGTGGTAAGCAAAGTATAAATAGAGAAGATTTATCTGACGAATTTAAAAATGTTGTTTCACTAGAAGCTACAAGTAATACTAAAAGAAATCTTTTATTTAGTAGTGGAGTATTTAGTTTTAAAGAAGGAAAAAATATAGAAGAAAATGATAAGAATTCAATTCTTGTTCATGAAGAATTTGCTAAACAAAACAAACTAAAATTGGGTGATGAAATTGATCTTGAATTACTAGATACGGAAAAAAGTGGAAAAATAAAAAGTCATAAATTTAAAATTATAGGAATCTTTTCTGGTAAAAAACAGGAAACATATACAGGATTATCATCTGATTTTAGCGAAAATATGGTTTTTGTAGATTATTCAACTAGCCAAGAAATATTAAATAAATCAGAGAATAATAGAATTGCAAATAAAATTTTAATGTATTCTGGTAGTTTAGAATCTACAGAGCTTGCCTTAAAGAAATTGAAAGACTTTAAAATTGATAAGTCAAAGTATTCTATTAAGAAAGATAATAAAGCATTCGAAGAGTCTTTAGAGTCAGTGAGTGGAATAAAACATATAATTAAAATAATGACTTATTCGATTATGTTAGGTGGAATAGTTGTTCTTTCATTAATCTTGATTCTATGGTTAAGAGAAAGAATTTATGAAATAGGTATATTTTTATCTATTGGAACAACTAAGATACAAATTATAAGGCAATTTATATTTGAGTTAATATTCATATCAATACCAAGTATAATATCCTCCTTATTTTTAGGGAATCTACTATTAAAAGTAATTGTAGAAGGATTTATTAACTCAGAGAACTCAATGATTTTCGGTGGAAGTTTAATAAATAAAAGCAGTTTTATGTTAAACATAACAACACTTGCAGAAAGTTATTTAATATTAATAAGTATTATTGTTTTATCAGTTGTAATGGCCTCTTCATTAATATTATTTAAGAAACCAAAAGAAATATTATCAAAAATAAGTTAGGAGAAAATAATGGATATATTAGAAATAAAGAATGTAAATTACAGTTACGCAAATTCTAAAGAAAAAGTTTTGTCAGGAGTAAATCAAAAATTTGAACTTGGAAAGTTTTATGCGATAGTAGGGAAGTCAGGAACAGGAAAATCCACACTTCTTTCCTTACTTGCAGGACTTGATAAAGTTCAAACAGGAAAAATCTTGTTTAAGAATGAAGATATAGAAAAGAAAGGATATAGTAATCACAGAAAAAATAATATATCTTTGGTATTTCAAAATTATAATTTAATAGATTATTTATCGCCGATTGAAAATATTAGACTAGTAAATAAATCAGTAGATGAGAGTATCTTGTTCGAATTAGGTTTAGATAAAAAACAAATAAAAAGAAATGTTATGAAATTATCTGGTGGTCAGCAACAAAGGGTAGCTATTGCTAGGGCACTGGTATCAGATGCCCCAATAATACTAGCTGATGAGCCTACCGGTAACCTAGACAGTGTTACTGCTGGAGAAATAATTAATATATTAAAGGAATTAGCTCAAGATAGAAATAAATGTGTAATAGTTGTAACACATAGTAAGGAAGTAGCAGATTCTGCGGATATCATTTTAGAACTAAGTGGTAAAAAGTTGAAAAAAGTAAATAAAATGAATTTGGAGGTTGAATAATGATAAAAAATGCATTTGCTTATGTAACTAGAAAAAGCTTAAAATCATTAATTATTATATTAGTTATTCTATCAATGGCAACTTTAAGCATCATTAGTTTATCTATTAAAGATGCCACAGATAGAGCTTCTAAGGAAACATTTGCTAATATAACAAACAGTTTTTCTATGGAAATAAATAGACAAGTAAATCCAGGAACACCTAGGGGTGGAGGAAATGTAAAAGGTGAAGATATTAAAAAGATATCTCAAACAAACAGTATAGACTCCTATGTAAAAAGAATAAACAGCGTCGCAGACCTAGTTGATCATGATATAATTGAAACTCAAGATACACTTGCAAATCAATCACCTGAAAGAGCAAAGAATTTTAAGAGAACAGTTATGTTAACAGGGGTTAATGACTCAGCAAAAGAAACAAAATTTGTATCAGAAGCATATAAGTTAGTAGAAGGAAAGCATTTAGAAAATAAAGATAAAATTAAAATTTTAATGCATAAAGATTTGGCAAAAAAAAACAATCTCAAAGTTGGAGATAAAATAAAAATAAAATCTAATTTGTTTGATGCTGACAATGAAAAAGTTGCAAATGAAACTGTAGAAGTAGAAATTAAAGGTTTATTTGATGGTCATAATAGCGGTGGGGTAAGTGCAGCACAAGAACTATACGAAAATACACTAATCACTGACGTTCATTCAGCTGCTAAAGTTTATGGTAATACAGAAGATACAGCCGTATACCAAGATGCAACATTCTTTGTAAAAGGTGATAAGAATCTTGATAGTGTAATAAAAGATCTTGGGAAACTAGATATAAATTGGAGAGAATATAATTTGATTAAAAGTTCATCAAATTATCCTGCGCTGCAACAATCTATATCCGGTATCTATTCTATTTCAAACAAATTATTTGTTGGCTCATTAATATTTGCAGGAGTTGTAGTTTCATTATTACTTTTCTTATGGATGAATGCCAGAAAGAAAGAAATAGCAGTATTACTATCATTAGGTATATCTAAATTAGAAATTTTTGGTCAATTTATAATCGAGATGGTATTTATATCCATTCCCGCACTTCTTGGATCTTATTTCTTAGCTCAATATACAGCTGATAAGCTAGGGAATAATATATTGAATAAAGTTACTGGCGATATAGCTAAACAAATAGCTAGACAATCTGCATCTAGTCAATTAGGCGGGGGGGCAGAAGCTGAAGGATTCAACAAGACTCTTTCAGGTTTAGATATAAATGTATTACCTAAATTCATAATTTATGTAGTTATATTTATGAGTTTTGTACTTCTTGTATCATTGATTCTTTCTTCAATTTATACATTAAGAAAGAATCCAAAAGAGTTATTAATTGATAATAATTAAAATTTTCGGTGATTTATATCACCGAATGTTTTTTGACTTATAAAAATCAAATAATATACTGTATAATATTATGTATAGATTTAAATGGAGGTATCTATGAAAATATTAACTGTTGAAGATGATAAGTTGATAAGAGAGGGAATAAGTGAATACCTTTCAGAATTTGGATATACTGTTATTCAGGCTAAAGATGGAAGGGAAGCCTTGTCAAAATTTAATAGTGATATAAACTTGGTTATCTTAGACATTCAGATACCTTTTATAAATGGTTTAGAAGTGTTGAAAGAAATTAGAAAGAAAAGCAATTTACCAATTCTAATTTTGACTGCATTTAGTGATGAAGAATATAAAATTGATGCATTTACTAATTTAGTAGATGGATATGTAGAAAAACCATTTTCATTGCCTGTTTTAAAGGCTAGAATAGATTCTTTAATTAAGAAGAATTTTGGACATTTAGAGAAGTTTGAATATAAGAATCTTTCGGTAAATTTTAATAGTTATACAGCTAAAATAAATGATGAAAAAATAGATGTAAATGCAAAAGAACTCGAAATACTAAAATGTTTATTGGATAATGATGGACAAGTTTTAACAAGAATGCAAATTATTGATTATGTCTGGAAGGATAGCGAAGAGATCCCTTATGATCGAGTAGTAGATGTATATATAAAAGAACTTAGAAAAAAATTACAATTAGACTGTATAACTACTATAAGAAATGTAGGATATAAATTGGAGAGAAAATGAAGAAATTAAAAATATTCCCAAAAATGTTCATACAAATATTTTCTATTCTTGGAATACTAATTATATTAGTTCATTCATTATTCTTTTTTATCTTTCCTAAAACATATTTGGAGACGAGGAAAGTAAAAATCCACATTATGGCAGATGAAATTTCTAAAAATATGAATGGAAAAGAGTTAAAATATTTAGACCAAACTTTGGAGCTTTATTCTAAAAGTAGTGACATAAAGGTATTTATAAAAAAAAATAATAACAAAAATGAATTACAAATAAATGATAATATAAATGTTAATGTAAAAAGTGATAGTAATTCTTTAATAATTGAAGAAAGGGAAATTAAACTTCATGATGGCAAAAAAATACATCTTCAATTTGTTTCAACAGCTGATATGCAAAAAGACGCGAAAGACTTGAGCCTTAAGTTTTTACCATATTCTTTATCGATATCATTTCTTTTTTCCATTGTTATTTCTTTAATTTATGCTAAATCTATAAAAAACAATATACAAGAAATAACTATGGTTACTGATAAAATGATAAAACTTGACAAAGAAACAAGATTGAAAATTAGTTCTAATGATGAAATTGGACAACTAAAACAGCAAATCAATGACTTATATTGTGCTTTATTGAATACAATTAATGATTTGGAATTTAAAAATAAGGAAATTTTAAAGTTAGAAAAATTGAAATATGATTTTTTTAAGGGGGCGTCCCACGAACTTAAAACTCCTCTTTCCAGCCTAAAGATATTACTTGAGAATATGAAATATAATATCGGAAAATATAAAGATAGAGACTTTTATATCAGTGAGTGTATTAATATTGTAGATAACTTAACAAAGAATGTCTCGCAAATATTATCTTTTTATTCTATAAAAGACTTGAATAATGATGAAGAATATTTAAATGTTGGTGATACATTAGATGAAGTATTAGAAAAATACTCTATCTTAGTAAATCAAAAAAAAATAAATATTAATAAGGAATTATTAGACTATAATATTTATATAGGAAAAACGGCACTAAATATTGTATTTTCTAATTTGATTAGCAATGCAGTAAAATATACTAATCGAAATGGAATAATTAATATCAAAATAGCTAATGATTGGTTACTTATAGAAAACTCATATGATAAAAATAAAATTTTAGATGCTAGTTTTGATCTAAAATTGGATAATAGTAATGGATTAGGATTAAATATAGTAAAGAATATACTTAATAAGTATAATATAAAGTATGAAATATTACATGGTGAAAATTATTTTATATTTAAAATAAAAATAATCTCTTGAGTAATAATCATACTATTGGACTAATGTCAAATAAGTAGACAGAAAACCGTGTTATTTTATTGCGTTAAAATAATTTTCTTCTTTCTGATTAGGGGTTAGTCCTAGATTAGCCGTATGTGGGATGTAATTGTTATAAAAATTCTCAATGTATTCAAAGCAGTCTAATTGAACCTGTTTGATATTTTGATAATTTTTTTGGTTGATTTGTCTATGCTTTAAATACTTGAAAAATGCTTCAGTTACGGCATTATCATAAGGATATCTAGGTTTAGAAAAAGAATGCATGATATTGTTGTCATCAATTATTTTTCTAAATTCCCTGGCCTTAAATTGTGACCCTTGGTCGGAATGAAAGAGAAGTGTTCCTTCAATCTTTCTTTTATTAAGAGCTAATTCTAGAGTGTCACATGCTAACTTTGCATCCATACGATGACTCAATTTCCAAGCAATATATTTTCTAGAATAGAGATCAATTATTGCGCAGAGATAGACATATTTCTTATATCCAATAGAAATATAGGTGAAGTCAGTAGACCATACTTGATTAGGTTTATCAGGATTAAATTTCTGGTTGAGTAAGTTTTGAGGATACGTTTTTTGAGTCTTTTTAAGAGCTGTTTTTGTCTTAACGGTAGCCATTTTAGGGAGCGCCATATTCTTCATCAGACGGTAAATTCTTCCTTCAGAGATTTTTGTGTCTTTTAAAACAGGTTATAACACACAAAGTGTTGTCTATTTTTATAGTATACATCCATACTCGCATAACCATGAGATAATCACTAAAACAAGAGTCGCCTGACACTAGCGACTCTTGTTTTTATTTGCTAAAGAAAGATATAGATGTTATGATTAATAAAAATAATAAGGAGGTGCAGTATGTCACAAGAAAAACTAAAATCAAAATTAGATCAAGCAAAAGGTGGTGCTAAAGAAGGCTTTGGCAAAATAACCGGTGATAAAGAGTTAGAAGCAAAAGGATTTATCGAAAAAACAATTGCTAAAGGCAAAGAACTAGCAGATGATGCTAAAGATGCTGTCAAAGAAAAACTGAAGTAACAAATAACCGCTCATTTAACGAGCGGTTATTTGTTATCTTTTTGTCTATCAGAACAGATATAGATGAGTTTAAAGAAGCGATTGATAAAGGCTATATTTCAGGGAACACAGTAGCGATAGTGCGTAAAAACGGAAAGATATTTGATTATGTGTTACTACACGAAGAAGTGAGAGAAGAAGAGGTTGTTACAGTTGAGAGAGTGCTTGATGTACTGAGGAAGTTATCATAATAACGGACCAAAATTCGCCCCAAAAAGTATTTTAAAATAGAATAAAATAAAAAAATATGCTTTTTATTATGGATGTATCGTGTATTTTAACCTTTAATATATCCTATTTTAATGGTAGAGAAGTTGGCAGGGGACATATTAAAACCTTTTTTGAGATGTTAGGAAGGATTTTATTCTTTAGACTAGTGTTGAGAAAATAACAAAACTTAAATAAGATTATTTAAGTTTTGTTTAAGGTGAACTTTGTATACTTTAAATATCCTAAATAAACTTTTCTTTTCATGTTCTTTGTTTTACTGATGAAGAACAATCTCCTAATATTTGCAACTCATAATGATTTGAGTTGCATTTTTTATTGCAAAAAATATAAGTCAGATTCTGAAAAAATGTTATAATAATTACCATGAATAAAAAAGGAAGTCCTATGTCACAAAAATCAAACTATTTTAAAGGGCAAATTGATTATGCTGTTGTGATACCAGTATTTTTTTTATTAATGATTGGTTTAGCCTCAATTTATGTTGCAACGATGAATGATTATCCTTCTAATATCTATATCGCGATGTTTCAGCAGGTGTCTTGGATTATTATGGGGTGTATTATTGCATTTGTCGTTATGCTTTTCAGTACTGAATTTTTATGGAAAGCCACGCCCTATCTGTATGCTTTAGGACTAACCCTAATGGTTCTTCCCTTAATTTTTTATAGTCCACAGCTTTTTGCGGCAACAGGTGCTAAAAATTGGGTGACCATTGGCTCGGTAACTTTGTTTCAACCGTCAGAGTTTATGAAGATTTCCTATATTTTAATGTTATCTCGAATAACTGTTAGTTTTCATCAGAAAAATCGCAAAACTTTTCAAGATGATTGGAAGTTGCTAGGATTGTTTGGTTTGGTTACATTGCCAGTGATGATTCTTCTAATGTTACAAAAAGATTTAGGAACAGCATTAGTTTTCCTTGCCATTTTGTCAGGTTTAATCCTTTTATCGGGCATATCTTGGTGGATAATCTTGCCAATTTTATCTACTATCGTTCTTTTTATAGCTAGCTTTTTGATGATTTTTATCTCACCAAACGGCAAGGAATGGTTTTATAATTTGGGGATGGATACATATCAAATCAACCGTTTATCTGCTTGGATTGATCCATTTAGTTTTGCAGACTCAATTGCTTATCAACAAACACAGGGTATGGTATCAATTGGAAGTGGCGGGGTAACAGGTAAAGGTTTTAATATTTTAGAGCTCTCGGTTCCTGTTCGTGAAAGTGACATGATTTTTACTGTCATTGCTGAGAATTTTGGCTTCATTGGTTCGGCGATTGTTTTAGGGTTATATCTCATTATCATTTACCGTATGTTAAGGATCACCATTGAATCTAATAATCAATTTTATACTTTTATATCAACTGGTTTTATCATGATGATTGTTTTCCATGTTTTGGAAAATATTGGTGCAGCAGTTGGTATATTACCTCTAACAGGAATCCCACTTCCGTTTATTTCGCAAGGTGGAAGTTCATTACTAAGTAATCTTATTGGAATTGGATTGGTCTTATCCATGTCTTATCAAAATACAGTTCGTCAGGCCAAGGCTAATGGATCACATTTGAAGTATCGTAGTATATAACAAAAAAAGGTTGGAAAGATAATCCAGCCTTTTAATAATCGAAATATTTTAGAGGAGTGAGTTAATTAAGTAAGGTGGTAGCTATAAAAAATCGTAATAATATGATATAATAAAGGGTATGAATTATCATGATTATATTTGGGATTTGGGTGGTACACTACTTGATAATTACGAAAGTTCCACACGTGCTTTTGTAGAGACTTTGAAAGAATTTGGATATCAAGCAGACCACGATAGTGTGTATCAAAAATTAAAAGAGTCAACAGCAGATGCAATTGCATATTTTATCCCTGAAGAAGCTGATTTTTTAAAAGAGTATAAGGCTAATGAAGCTAAGGTTTTGGAAACACCAATTCTATTCCAAGGGGCAAAAGAACTTTTAGCGAAAATTCAAAGACAAGGTAGTCGTAATTTTTTGGTGTCTCATCGTGATAATCAAGTTATAGTTATTCTGGAAAAAACAGAAATTATTGACTATTTTACAGAAGTAGTGACTGCTGATAACGGCTTTTCAAGGAAACCTAGTCCCGAGAGTATGCTTTATTTGAAAGAAAAATACCAAATTGATAATTGTTTAGTAATAGGCGATCGTGATATAGATAAGCAAGCAGGAGAATCGGCTGGTTTTGATACCTTATTAGTCGATGGGTCAAAATCATTGATGGAGATAATAGAGTAAATGACAGAAGAAACAAAGAATATGGAACAACGTGCTCAAGAATATGACGCAAGTCAGATTCAAGTATTAGAAGGTTTAGAAGCTGTTCGCATGCGTCCAGGCATGTATATCGGTTCGACTTCGAAAGAAGGGCTTCATCACCTTGTATGGGAAATTGTTGATAACTCAATTGATGAAGCCTTAGCTGGATTTGCAGGACATATTAAAGTTTACATTGAACCAGATAACTCTATTACAGTTGTTGATGATGGTCGCGGTATTCCGGTAGATATCCAAGAAAAAACTGGAAGACCAGCTGTAGAGACAGTTTTTACAGTTCTCCATGCCGGTGGTAAATTTGGTGGTGGCGGATACAAGGTTTCTGGTGGCTTACATGGTGTAGGGTCATCTGTTGTTAATGCATTGTCAACACAATTAGATGTCAAGGTTTATAAAAATGGCAAGGTTCATTATCAAGAATACCAACGCGGTGTTGTTGTTAATGATCTTGAAATTATCGGTGATACTGACTTATCAGGAACAACAGTTCACTTTACGCCTGACCCAGAAATTTTCACTGAAACCACTGTATTTGATTTTGATAAATTAGCCAAACGTATTCAGGAATTAGCTTTTTTAAATCGTGGACTAAGAATCTCCATTTCAGACAAGCGAGAAGGTCAAGAAGTTGAAAAAGAATATCACTATGAAGGTGGTATAGGTTCATACGTTGAGTTTATCAATGAGAACAAAGAAGTGATTTTGGAAAATCCTATTTATACTGACGGTGAATTAGATGGTATTTCAGTTGAAGTAGCAATGCAGTATACTACTGGATATCAAGAGACTGTTATGAGTTTTGCAAATAACATCCACACTCATGAAGGAGGAACGCACGAACAAGGATTTCGTACTGCCTTGACACGTGTGATTAATGATTACGCTAAAAAGAATAAGATTCTCAAAGAAAATGAAGATAATTTAACTGGAGAAGATGTTCGTGAAGGTTTAACAGCAGTTATATCTGTTAAACATCCAAATCCACAATTTGAAGGACAAACTAAAACAAAACTTGGAAATTCTGAAGTTGTTAAAATTACAAATCGTCTCTTTAGCGAAGCTTTCAATCGATTCCTATTAGAAAATCCACAAGTAGCTAAGAAGATTGTTGAAAAAGGAATTTTGGCATCTAAAGCCCGTATTGCAGCAAAACGGGCGCGTGAAGTAACACGTAAAAAGTCAGGCTTAGAGATTTCAAACTTACCTGGGAAACTGGCTGATTGCTCATCTAATAATGCTGAGATGAATGAACTTTTTATAGTGGAGGGAGATTCTGCGGGAGGGTCTGCAAAATCAGGACGTAATCGTGAGTTTCAAGCAATTTTACCGATTAGGGGTAAGATTCTAAACGTTGAAAAAGCTACAATGGATAAAATTTTAGCAAACGAAGAAATCCGAAGTCTCTTCACAGCTATGGGAACTGGATTTGGTGCAGATTTTGATGTATCAAAAGTCAGATATCAAAAATTAGTCATTATGACTGATGCCGATGTTGATGGAGCTCACATCAGAACTTTACTTTTAACTCTGATTTATCGTTTTATGCGACCTGTTTTGGAAGCAGGATATGTTTATATCGCTCAACCACCAATCTATGGTGTCAAAGTAGGAAGTGAGATTAAAGCTTATATTCAGCCAGGGGTCAATCAAGAAGAGGAATTACGTCAAGCTCTAGATACCTATAGTTCAGGACGTTCAAAACCTACTGTACAACGTTACAAAGGTCTAGGTGAGATGGATGACCATCAACTTTGGGAAACAACAATGGATCCTGAAAACCGCTTGATGGCACGTGTCTCAGTTGATGATGCAGCAGAAGCAGATAAGATTTTCGATATGCTAATGGGAGATCGAGTAGAACCACGACGTGAATTCATTGAAGCTAATGCTGTTTATAGTAACTTAGATATCTAGTCCAAAGATAGCTTTGAAAAACAGTTCAAGTATGCTATAATCTTAACGTTATAGTAGATTTTTAGAAAATTAGACCATTATAAGGAGAGTTGAATGTCGAGCGGAATCATATTGCTGCTTGTGGCTATAGTCCTGCTTGTGATTATTGCCTACATAGTCGGCGTCGTAATAAGAAAACGTAATGATACATTAATTGCAAACTTAGAAACTAGAAAACAAGAGTTAGTTGACCTTCCTGTGCAAGAGGAGATTGAGCAAGTCAAATTGCTTCATTTGATTGGCCAAAGTCAATCAACTTTTAGAGAATGGAACCAAAAATGGACTGATTTATCAACTAATTCATTTAAAGATATTGATTTTCATTTAGTTGAAGCTGAAAATCTTAATGATTCATTTAATTTTGTGCGTGCTAAGCACGAGATTGATAATGTTGATAGTCAGCTAACTATTATAGAAGAAGATATTGTTTCGATTCGTGAAGCTTTAGAAGTTTTAAAAGAGCAAGAAGAGAAAAATAGTGCCCGTGTAACACATGCTTTGGACCTATACGAAACACTTCAAAAATCAATTTCTGAAAAAGAAGATAATTACGGGACAACCATGCCAGAAATTGAAAAGCAGTTGAAAAATATCGAGGCTGAATTTTCACATTTTGTGACCTTAAACTCAACTGGTGACCCGATTGAAGCTTCTGAAGTTTTGAATAAAGCAGAGGAGCATACGATTGCTTTAGGGCAAATTACAGAACAAATTCCAGCTATTGTTGCTAAATTAGAAGACGATTTTCCAGATCAGTTAGATGATTTGGAGACAGGATATCGTCGTCTTTTAGAGGAAAACTACCATTTCCCTGAAAAGGATATTGAACAACGTTTTCAAGAAGTTCGTGAGGCTATTCGTTCGAATTCAGATGGTTTAGTTAGTTTGGATCTAGATCGTGCTCGCGATGAAAATGAACATATTCAAGAAAAAATTGATAAACTTTATGATATTTTTGAACGTGAGATTGCTGCTTATAAAGTAGCTCATAAGGATAGTAAAATTATTCCTCAATTCCTTGCTCATGCAAAATCTAACAATGAACAACTGGGGCATGAAATCAAACGATTATCTGCTAAATATATCTTAAATGAAAATGAAAGCTTAAGTTTACGTTCCTTCACAAATGATTTGGAAGAAATTGAAACAAAGGTTTTACCTTCTGTAGAAAATTTTGGTCAAGAAGCTTCACCTTATACTCATCTACAAATTTTATTTGAGCGTACGTTGAAAACATTGACTACTGTTGAAGAAAATCAAATGGAAGTTTTTGAAGCCGTTAAAACTATTGAAAGCGTTGAGACACGAGCACGCCAAAATATGGATAAGTATGTTAACAAGCTCCATATGATTAAACGTTTCATGGAAAAACGCAATCTTCCAGGAATCCCGCAAGACTTCTTAAGCACTTTCTTTACAACAAGTTCTCAAATTGAGGCACTTATTAATGAACTCAGTCGCGGTCGTATTGATATTGAGGCTGTTTCACGTTTAAATGATGTGACTACAAATGCTATCGCTAATTTAGAGCAAGCTACATATCTAGTTGTTCAAGATGCGACTCTCACAGAGCAGTTACTACAGTATTCAAACCGTTATCGTAGTTTTGAACAAAATGTGCAAAAGAGCTTTGAACAAGCTTTGTACTTATTTGAAGTTGAACATAACTATAAAGCATCTTTCGATGAAATTTCATACGCACTTGAGACTGTGGAACCAGGTGTAACTGACCGTTTTGTGACGTCTTATGAAAAGACACAAGAACGTATTCGTTTCTAAAAAAGAAGAGTTAGTACTCTTCTTTTTTTAATTGCTATCTATGAAAGGTGCTAATTTTAAGGTACAATAGTAAAAAAGTTTTGGAGGTTTTAAATGATTAAAGGTTTGTTAGTCATGGACGTTGATTCAACCTTAATAATGGAAGAAGCTATTGATTTATTAGCTATTGAAGCAGGGGTGGGGAAACAGGTTGCTGCACTGACTGACGCTGCAATGCGTGGCGAGTTAGATTTTGAAGAAGCTTTGAAGAAAAGAGTAGCGCTACTTAAAGGTTTGCCTGTTACTATTTTGACAGATATATTATCCTCAATACATTTTACTCCAGGGGCTTATGAATTGATTAAAGAGTGTCACAAGCGTCAGATGAAAGTTGGTCTTGTATCAGGAGGTTTTCACGAGACGATTGATATCTTAGCTAAGCAATTACAAGTTGATTATGTCAAAGCGAATCGTCTTGGTGTCAAAGGTGGTTTTCTCACTGGCGAAGTTGAGGGAGAGATTGTCACTAAAGAAGTGAAAAAAATAAAGTTAAAAGAGTGGGCTTCTGAAAATCACTTAGACCTTTCACAAACCATCGCAATGGGAGATGGTGCCAATGATTTACCAATGATCAAATCCGCTGGGGTAGGAATTGCTTTTTGTGCAAAACCAATTGTCAGAGAAGAAGCTGCGTATCAGATTAATGAAAAAAATTTGCTTAAGGTATTTGATATTATTGATGCAAATGAAAACTAGGCCTTTATTAAGCCTAGTTTTTAGATTAAGGATTTTAAGAGTTTTATTTGAGAGGGTATTAATTTGTTTTTAGATAAAAATAAATCAATATATTCTGGTTTTAACCAGATATAGTCAACGGTCTCTCCTTCTTGCAATGTAATTATATCTTTTGCACCATTATATTTTGCGATAAAATGGTCTACAAAGTAAGAACGCTCAGAGAACCACTCTCTATTAAGAAAGGTTAGACATTGAGGAACGATACCAGTTTCTTCTTTGAGTTCCCTTAGAATAGCTTGCTTAGCATTTTCTCCTTTAAGGGCAGATCCGCCAGCGGTGGCTTCGAAATAAGCAGGAAAAGCTTTCTTTTTAGGGTGCCGTTTCATCATCAATACGTCACCATCCTCATGAAAAAGGATAACATCAACAACTAAGTGGAATAAGCCTTGTGGGATATTTTGATCCCTATTAAGTGTAAGACCTGTAATGAACCCATATTGGTCATAAGCATCCCAAATTTCCATTAGACCTCCTTGTTATTTTTGACTAAAGAAATGTTGCCATAGACTTTTTTTAGGAGACTCCTCTTTTTTTGGTGAATTGAATAAATCAGGGAATTGTGTCTCAAAATCGTTCCATTCAACGTTTTCAGCCTTATCACTATGTATAATAATACCAAATGGAGAATTGGCATTTGCTTCATTAACAATCGTAGCAGCTAGTGATAGACGGTTAGCTAACTTCATGTAGAACATTTGAACATCAGTAGGGAGATTTGGTGATAATTTTAAACTAAGATTAGGATATTCAAGTATCAGATTATTAAGAGCAGATGTTATAGCAAGTTGAAACTTTTCTTCTTGTGCCTCTTTTAAACTTAAGTGGAGCACAACTCTTTCTTTATAAGTACCAAGGTAGTAACGTTGTTGATCAGGATCAAGACGATTTTCACCACTTGCTTTTTGTAGGATTTTATTGTCAAGTTCAGTCATAATTTCTCCTTGAATTTGCTAATTTTATTATAACCTAAAAGGGTTGCATTAGCACAGGTAAACTTGAAAAGAATTAGTGATTTTTTTATCAAAAATCACGTAATAAAGCGGTTTCACTGGGTTTTTCCTTGTTATTAACTAAAGATTATGATATTATGAATATGTAAAAAATTAAAACTCATAAGGAGAGTATTGTAATGTCAATTATTACTGATGTTTACGCACGCGAAGTCCTTGACTCACGCGGTAACCCAACACTTGAAGTAGAAGTTTATACAGAATCAGGTGCTTTCGGACGTGGTATGGTTCCTTCAGGAGCTTCTACTGGTGAACACGAAGCAGTTGAACTTCGTGACGGCGACAAGTCTCGTTACGGTGGTCTTGGAACACAAAAAGCTGTTGACAACGTAAACAACGTTATTGCAGAAGCAATCATTGGTTATGATGTACGCGACCAACAAGCTATCGACCGTGCTATGATCGCTCTTGACGGAACTCCTAATAAAGGTAAATTAGGTGCAAATGCTATTCTTGGTGTTTCTATTGCCGTAGCACGTGCTGCAGCTGATTACCTTGAAGTACCACTTTACAGCTACCTTGGTGGATTCAACACTAAAGTTCTTCCAACTCCAATGATGAACATCATCAACGGTGGTTCTCACTCAGACGCTCCAATCGCATTCCAAGAATTCATGATTATGCCAGTTGGTGCACCAACTTTCAAAGAAGCACTTCGTTGGGGTGCTGAAGTATTCCATGCTCTTAAGAAAATCCTTAAAGAACGTGGTCTTGAAACAGCTGTTGGTGATGAAGGTGGATTTGCACCTAAATTTGAAGGTACTGAAGATGGTGTAGAAACTATTCTTAAAGCTATTGAAGCAGCTGGTTACGAAGCTGGCGAAAATGGAATCATGATTGGTTTTGACTGTGCTTCATCAGAGTTCTACGATGCAGAACGTAAAGTATACGACTACGGTAAATTCGAAGGTGAAGGTGGAGCAGTTCGTACTGCTGCAGAACAAATCGATTACCTTGAAGAATTGGTTAACAAATACCCAATCATCACTATTGAAGATGGTATGGATGAAAACGACTGGGATGGTTGGAAAGCTCTTACAGAACGCCTTGGTGGACGTGTACAATTAGTTGGTGACGATTTCTTCGTTACAAATACTGATTACTTAGCACGTGGTATCAAAGAAGAAGCTGCTAACTCAATCCTTATCAAAGTTAACCAAATCGGTACTTTGACAGAAACTTTCGAAGCCATTGAAATGGCTAAAGAAGCAGGTTACACTGCGGTTGTATCACACCGTTCAGGTGAAACTGAAGATTCAACAATCGCTGATATCGCAGTTGCAACTAACGCTGGTCAAATTAAAACAGGTTCATTATCACGTACTGACCGTATTGCTAAATACAACCAATTACTTCGTATCGAAGACCAACTTGGTGAAGTTGCTCAATACAAAGGTATCAAATCATTCTACAACTTAAAAAAATAGTCTCAGATTATTAAACAGTTGAAAATATAATAAAAACCATCTTGCATATGCAAGATGGTTTTTATGTACACATTATAATAATAGAATTGATTTGATAATAGACTTCCTGCGAAACAAAATATGGTACAATAGTTCTATGAATTATGAAGCAAGCAAACAATTAACTGATGTACGATTTAAGCGCCTTGTTGGTGTTCAGCGCACTACTTTTGAAGAGATGTTAGCTGTGTTAAAAACAGCTTATCAACGTAAACACGCAAAAGGTGGCCGAACCCCTAAGTTAAGCTTAGAAGATCTCCTCATGGCTACTCTTCAATACATGCGAGAATACCGCACTTATGAACAAATTGCGGCTGATTTTGGCATTCACGAAAGCAACTTAATCCGTCGAAGTCAATGGGTTGAATCAACTCTTATTCAAAGTGGTTTTACGATTTCAAAAACTCATCTTAGTGCTGAGGATACGGTGATTGTGGATGCAACAGAGGTAAAATCAATCGTCCTAAAAAATCAACTAGCGAATTATTCTGGTAAAAGAAATGTCATGCTATGAAGGCTCAGGCGATTGTCACAAGCCAAGGGAGAATTGTTTCTTTGGATATTGCAGTGAACTATTGCCACGATATGAAGTTGTTCAAAATGAGTCGCAGAAACATCGGACAAGCTGCTAAAATCTTGGCAGACAGTGGTTATCAAGGGATCATGAAGATGTATTCACAAGCGCAAACTCCGAGGAAATCAAGCAAACTTAAGCCACTAACTCTTGAAGATAAAACCTATAACCATACGCTATCCAAAGAGAGAATCAAGGTTGAGAATATTTTTGCCAAAGTAAAAACGTTTAAAATATTTTCAACAACCTATCGAAATCGACGCAAACGGTTTGGATTACGAATGAATTTGATTGCTGGAATGATCAACCGTGAACTAGGATTTTAGTTTCGCAGGAAGTCTAATAAACAGTTCTACCATTGCAATCCAGCAGCAGCGATTTCTGCTTTTGAAGCGTATTGTCCATTTGGACGATGCCACCTCCCTCTATAGTCACGTTTGTAGCCTTGACTAGTTTGTTCTTGTACTAGAGTTTCTTGTTTTTTCTGAGTTTCAGCTGCGAGCCTTGCTTGCTCCTCTTCTTGCTTCCTTTGAGCTTCAGCAGCAAGCCTTGCTTGTTCTTCTTCCAGTTTTTTCTGAGTTTCAGCAGCAGCTTTTTCCTCTTCAGCTTTCTTTTCTGCAAGTCGTTTTTCTTCTTCGTGCTTAGCGATAAGTTTTCTTTGTTCTTTAGCTGATAAGACAGTATTTTGAGCCTTTCCGCTGAGGTAGTCAATGGTAGCATTTGGTGAGGTATTCTCTAAGGTAACAGTGCTGATGCCGAATTGATCTTGAGTGGATTTGTTTCCGATAAAAATAGGTAATAATTTCCCAGTCTTATCAATACCAACATATTTTAATTCAATTTTTCTTGGAATTAGTTCATTATTTTGATAAATTGGTGTTACTTTATAATCTAAGTAGTAGTTTTTATGAGTCGAAAGCCAAGTCTTTAGTTGTTTTTCATAGAATAGCATGCTCTCAGGGTTAGATGAATTCGTGCTATTGTAGTTTCCAGTATTTAGCCAATTCGTCATTAGAACTAAATTCTTTCTTTCATTGTTTAGTCCACTAAATTGGTGGCAAATAAGACGGCCTCGGCTCATTAGCCAAGCTTTTTGAGTACCATCATTATAATAGAATTTAAAATTGTGCCATCCAACAGGGGTTGTTTTTAAACGTTTTACTCTCTTTTTCTTGGGTTCATCTTTAACTTTTAGCTGAATATGTGCGAATGTGGCACGACCTTTGTCATCCAACTCTCCTAAAACCAATTGTCGTTTGTGTTTAAAAGGTAAAGTACCATTCTCTTTTGTTTTATACTCTTGAGCAGTAACAATATTTTCTGTGGTATGATTTGTAGCTAGGTTTATTGGTGTGTAAAGCGAAATAACCGTTAGTAAGGTTGCAATTCCTAATTTTATAAACTGTTTTCTTTTCATCTGTTAACCTCTAAAATAACATAAAATAGTAGCTGTTTATTTTTAAATGCATTCTGAAAATTAAAATGTGATTTTTGTAACAATATTATAACATAATGATGTATGACATGTGAAGTTAATTTATAAAAGATGTTACAGCTATATAGAGGAGCTATAGTATAAATAAAAAATTCAAAATATAGCATATATTATGATACAATAATAGCAAAATAGATTTTGGGAGTTATCATGAAATTACTGACTAATGCAAATACTCTCAAGGGAACCATCCGTGTTCCTGGCGATAAATCAATAAGTCACAGGGCTATTATTTTTGGGAGTATATCTCAGGGAGTTACCCGAATTGTTGATGTCTTAAGAGGCGAGGATGTTTTATCAACTATAGAGGCTTTTAAACAAATGGGGGTTCTAATTGAAGACGATGGCGAGATAATCACTATCTATGGCAAAGGATTTGCAGGTTTAACACAACCGAATAATCTCTTAGACATGGGAAACTCTGGTACTTCAATGCGTCTGATAGCAGGTGTGTTAGCTGGTCAAGAGTTTGAAGTGACGATGGTTGGAGACAATAGTTTGTCAAAGAGACCTATGGATCGTATAGCATTGCCTTTAAGCAAAATGGGAGCTAGAATTTCGGGAGTAACTAACCGTGATTTACCACCATTAAAACTTCAAGGTACAAAAAAATTAAAACCTATTTTTTACCATTTACCCGTAGCTTCTGCACAAGTAAAATCAGCTTTAATTTTTGCGGCTTTACAAACTAAGGGAGAATCTCTCATTGTAGAAAAAGAGCAAACAAGGAATCATACTGAGGACATGATTCGGCAATTTGGTGGACATTTGGATATTAAAGATAAAGAAATTCGACTCAATGGCGGTCAGAGCTTAGTAGGACAAGATATAAGAGTTCCTGGTGATATTTCGAGTGCTGCCTTTTGGATAGTAGCGGGTCTTATTATTCCTAACAGTCATATTATTTTAGAAAACGTAGGTATAAACGAGACACGAACTGGAATCCTTGATGTCGTCAGTAAAATGGGTGGAAAAATTAAGTTATCTTCGGTTGATAATCAAGTAAAATCAGCAACCCTTGCAGTTGATTACTCTCATCTACAAGCTACTCATATTTCTGGGGCTATGATTCCACGTCTGATTGATGAATTACCTATTATTGCTCTTTTAGCAACACAAGCTCAAGGCACCACAGTCATAGCAGATGCTCAGGAATTAAAGGTGAAAGAGACAGATCGGATTCAGGTCGTTGTCGAATCGCTAAAACAGATGGGTGCTGATATTACTGCTACAGCAGATGGTATGATTATACGTGGTAATACCCCTCTTCACGCTGCTTCACTTGATTGTCATGGAGATCATAGAATAGGAATGATGATAGCTATTGCTGCTCTCTTGGTCAAAGAAGGCGAAGTAGATTTATCTGGTGAAGAAGCTATTAATACAAGCTATCCTAACTTTTTAGAACATTTGGAGGGATTAGTTAATGCCTAAGGTATTATTGGGATTCATGGGAGTTGGCAAGACTAGTGTTGCCAACTGCTTAGAAAATGAAGTAATTGATATGGATAGTCTGATTGAAAAACATATTGGTATGTCAATTTCCCGATTTTTTACAGAAGAAGGAGAAGCCTCCTTTCGTGCTTTAGAATCTCAATTTTTAAACGAACTTTTAAAGAAAAAAAATGAAGGACTTGTGATAGCTAGTGGAGGAGGTATTGTACTCCTTGAAGAAAATCGTCGTCTTTTAACTTTAAATCGTCATAATAATATTCTTTTAACAGGAAGTTTTGAAGTCTTATATCATCGTATAAAAAAAGATGAGAAGAATAGAAGACCATTATTTTTAAACCATTCAAAAGAAGAATTTTATGATATTTATCAAAAACGCATGTTACTCTATAGTGGTTTGTCTGATATGATTATTGATACCGATTATCTTACACCACAAAAAATAGCTACTGTAATTGGAGAGTCACTGGTTAATTTATCTAACTAAGTTATCACAGTTTGGTAGTATGAACTATTATTATTGAAAGTAAATCACCTGAAAATATGTCAAGAAATAATTACGGTCAGCTAAATCATCATGAAGAGCTACGATATAACTATCTTTTAAAAAACATCCATTATCTTAATGAACGTGAAAAGATGGAATTTCAGTACCTTCATTATAAAAAAACAGCAGTACGACCACAGAGAAGGACAGAAAGTCCACCAACTAATTCTTATTATGAGGAACCTTATTCTGATTCTTATTATCAAGATGACGATTTTTACTCAGAGCCTCAGCTAACCTCACAAGGTTTACCAATTTATCAAGAAGAGAGAGCTCCGAAGAAGAAAAAACAAAGGGCCAGAAAAGAAAAACAGAGGGTGAAGGTTATGGCGCCTTTCCCTCCAAAGGCTATAACCCCCCCTAGAAAGAAAAAAAAATTTAAGGGTTTCCTAAAGTTCATAGGTATTATATTACTAATTGTTTTATCAGGTATGGTTTTCATGTTTGTTAAAGGAATGCGTGATGTGAATAATGGGAAGTCACATTATAGCCCTGCAATTATTGAAGATTTTAAGGGAAAAGATGCTGTTGATGGGACTAATATCTTAATTTTAGGTAGTGATAAACGTGTCAGCGAGAGATCTACTGATGCGAGAACAGATACCATAATGGTTGCTAATGTTGGTAACAAGGATAATAAGGTTAAGATGGTGAGTTTTATGCGAGATCTCTTAGTCAATATTCCTAATTATAGTACGGAAGGTTACTATGATATGAAATTAAATGCGTCTTTTAATTTGGGAGAACAAGATAATCATAAAGGAGCAGAGTATGTTCGACAAACGTTGAAAAATCATTTTGATATTGATATAAAATATTATGTTATGGTTGACTTTGAGACATTTGCAGATGCTATTGATACACTGTTTCCTAATGGTGTCAAGATTAATGCTAAATTTGGACTTGTCGGTGGACAATCTGCTGATTCAGTTAAAGTTCCTGATGATTTAAGGATGAAAAATGGCGTTGTACCTAGCCAAAAAATTAAGGTTGGGATTCAGTACATGGATGGAAGGACCCTTCTAAATTATGCTCGTTTCAGAAAAGACGATGATGGGGACTTTGGTCGAACACAACGTCAACAACAAGTTATGAGAGCTATTGTCTCTCAAATAAAAGACCCACGTCGTCTCTTTACAGGTTCTGCTGCTATCGGTAAAGCCTATGCTTTAACTTCAAGTAATTTATCTTATAGCTTTGTCCTAACAGATGGCATTCCAATTTTATCAGATGCTAAAAATGGTATTAAGCAAATGACAATTCCAAGAGAAGGAGATTGGGTAGATGATTATGACCAGTATGGTGGTCAAGGGTTAACAATTGATTTTGCTAAGTACAAAAAGATCCTAAAGAAAATGGGACTGCGTTAACATTTTTAATTATGATATAATAGAGTGATTTATTGTCACTCTATTTTTATCTTTAGTGTATAAACTAAAGACTTCAAATGATAGATATAAAAGGAAAATTATGTTACATAAAAATGATATTATTGAAACTGAAATTAGCGACATTAGCCATGAGGGAATGGGTATTGCCAAAGTAGATGGCTTTGTTTTCTTTGTTGAAAATGCTCTTCCAGGTGAGATTATTAAGATGCGCATCTTGAAATTACGTAAGCGTATAGGATATGGAAAAGTTGAGGAATATTTAACGACTTCTCCTCACCGAAATGAAGGATTAGACTATACCTATTTACGTACAGGGATTGCTGATTTGGGACATCTTACTTATGAACAACAGCTGTTATTTAAACAAAAACAAGTAGCTGATAACCTTTATAAAATTGCTCATATATCTGATGTTTTAGTAGAACCTACTCTTGGTATGACAATCCCTTTGGCATATCGAAATAAAGCTCAGGTACCAGTTCGTCGTGTTGATGGACAGCTAGAGACAGGTTTTTTCAGAAAAAATTCACATACTCTGGTATCCATTGAAGATTATTTAATTCAGGAAAAAGAGATTGATGCTCTGATTAATTTTACACGAGATTTATTAAGAAAATTTGATGTTAAACCATATGACGAAGAGCAGCAATCTGGTTTAATTAGAAATCTCGTTGTTCGTCGAGGACATTATACAGGGCAATTAATGTTGGTTTTGGTGACAACACGTCCTAAAATATTCCGCATTGACCAAATGATTGAAAAGTTGGTATCTGCCTTTCCTTCTGTTGTTTCAATTATGCAAAATATTAATGATCGTAATAGCAACGTTATTTTTGGGAAAGAATTTCGTACTCTATATGGTTCTGATACTATTGAGGACCAAATGTTAGGAAATACTTACGCTATATCAGCCCAATCTTTTTACCAAGTTAATACTGAAATGGCTGAAAAACTGTACCAAAAAGCAATCGATTTTTCAGATTTAAACTCAGAGGATATCGTTATTGATGCCTATTCAGGTATAGGAACAATTGGCTTATCTGTTGCTAAACAAGTAAAACATGTTTATGGTGTTGAAGTTGTTGAAAAAGCAGTAAGTGATGCCAAAGAAAATGCTACTCGAAATGGGATAACTAACAGTACCTATGTTGCTGATTCGGCTGAAAATGCAATGGCAAAGTGGCTTAAAGAAGGTATAAAACCAACTGTTATAATGGTTGATCCACCACGAAAAGGATTAACGGAGAGTTTTGTATATTCTGCTGCCCAAACAAAAGCAGATAAAATCACTTATATTTCTTGTAATTCAGCGACAATGGCGCGTGATATCAAACTATTTGAAGAATTAGGGTATCATTTAGTAAAAATTCAACCAGTAGACTTATTCCCAATGACACATCATGTCGAGTGTGTTGCTCTGCTTGTTAAAGCCTAGAACTCTTTGATAAATGGAAATAGTAAAAAGCCTTAATTTTAAGGCTTTTTGTCGTATGTAGGGGAAGTATCAGAGTGAGAGTTTAAGCTGAGTATCTTGATGTGATAGCGTGATTGAGAGAGTATTTATTTCCATAAACCCTAGGGGTATGGACTTGTTTCCATAGAAGAAGAGTTTGTGGAAATAAACATACCCCCTAAATTATTACCTAGATGGTCGTTGAAGTTTGAGTTCTATATATTGATACTATATATTTTAAATTTAGTATTTTTAAATCAGTAAAATAATATCCTTATTTTAAAATTTAGAGAAAGATAGTATAATAATAGAAAAGAAGAGAATTCGTGGATGTTAATAAATATAATCTTATTTACAATCAGAATATTGCTGAGAATAGTCACTGTCTTTTAAAAGCTTTATTCGTAAAAGATATAGAAATATAATATTTTTTTGAAGAGGTAAAGGAGAAAATAAGACCTGTTTAATTTAGAGTACTGATAAATCAGAATGGAGATGATTTTTTGCGAACATACTACAATAAAGAAGAACTAAAAGCTGAAATAGAGAAAACATTTGAGAAATATATTTCAGAATTTGATAATATTCCAGAAAATTTAAAAGACAAGAGAGTTGATGAAGTTGATAGAACTCCAGCAGAAAACCTTTCATATCAGGTTGGATGGACAAGTTTGGTTCTTAAATGGGAAGAAGATGAAAGAAAGGGGCTTCAAGTAAAAACACCATCGGATGAATTTAAATGGAATCAGCTTGGTGAATTATATCAGTGGTTCACAGATACCTACGCTCATTTATCTCTGCAAGAGTTGAAAGCAAAATTAAATGAAAATATTAATTCTATATATGCAATGATTGATTCGTTGAGTGAAGAAGAATTATTTAAACCACATATGAGAAAATGGGCTGATGAAGCGACTAAAACCGCCACTTGGGAAGTATATAAGTTTATTCATGTAAATACAGTTGCACCTTTTGGAACTTTTAGAACTAAAATCAGAAAATGGAAAAAAATAGTGTTATGAATTATATTTTTTTACATAAACAAAGTATAAATTTCTAATTATCTTTTTATATTTTCTTAAATGCTCGTAAAGCCTTATTCTATGTGCTTTCGAGTATTTTTACTGTAGGAAGATACTTCACGTTTCTTTGCATATTTCCTCATGTCTTAGCTGTCAGAAGTGGTAAATAAGTAGTAAATTCATTTGTACTACTAAGCAACAAGACGCTCCTGTTGCTTCTCTTTATTCAAGCGTTTCATTTCTGCCATTGCAGAATCGAATGTTGCATGTGCGTAATAGTTCAGCGTCATGGCTATATTAGCATGTCCCATAATGTACTGTAATGCCTTTGGATTCATTCCTGCATTTGCATAGTTGGTACAGAATGTATGTCGCAAACTATGTGGAGTGATGTGTGGCAATTTATCCTCGTTATACTTATTGTATTTCTTAACAAGACCTTTCATCATGCCGTTGTAATCACTTGCCACTTTTGGATAGTTCTTTCTATTAAGAAAGAGGAAATCACTATATCCATCAATCTCAACACGCTTATCATTCTTTCGATTCGCTAACACTCGCTTAAATGCTTGATAGGCTTCTTCAACCATAGGAACTTGACGTTCGCCACTTTTGGTCTTTGGTGTTTCAATGTAGTACCCAATTTCAGTATCTCTCAATAGCTGATGGTCTATATTGACAAGACGATTCTCAAAATCTAAATCTGGAAGTGTCAAACCACCAAACTCTGAAATACGAAGACCTGTTTTTAAGAGTATCAGAATTTCATCATAATTTTTGCTGTAGGTTTTATCAGCTTTTGCAAAGGCTAACAGTTTTTCTTCCTGTTCTTCTGTTAGTACGGTCTTAGGGACAGTATCATCATCAAGAACTGCTTTCAGTTGAAAGTCAAATGGATTCTTCCGAACACAATCATCTTGTATAGCAATATAGAATGAAGCCTTTAAAGAACGTTTGTAGTTATTGATGGTTTGATAAGCATAACCATTTTCACTCATTCTAATAGCCCATTCTTTAGCGTCTGATGGCTTAATACTGTCAATACTTCTTACACCTAACTTGTCTTTCTTCAAAATATCCATAAGATATTTGCGTCCAGTTTCAGTGTTTTTTCTAACCTTTGGTCTTTGAGCGTTCTGTTTTGCGTAAAGCTGGCAGAGTGTCATTTTCTTTCCTACAACATCAATACCATCATGAATGTCTTTCTGTAACTCTGCGATTTTCTCTCTAAGTGAGATACAATCACGCTTTCCTGCTGGTACTCGGTCTGTAGCCACAAGTTTCCACGAGTAAACAAATTGCGGTTCTCCAAATGAATCTATATATTTGTATAAGTATCTTCCGTCTTTTCGTTGGCTCTCTCCAGTCTTTAAGATTCGACCTTTATTGTCACGTCTTTTTTCTGACATGGCATTTGCTCCTTTCCTTTATGGAAAGAGCCTTGATACGACTTAATACTATTTTATCATATACAAGACCCTTTGGCGACGCTAGATTGCGTCCAATGTATCTATAATTTTTTCAAATTGTTTTCGTTTAATCTGAATACGATTGCCATTCATAATCAGCCAATTTGCATTTTTATTTTCCTCTGCCAAGCGTCGTAGCTTGTTTTCGCCAATACGAAAATATTTTGACGCTTCTTCAATGGTTAGGGTATAACGTTCCCAAATAGGAATGTCAGTCTGCTTCATAAAATCCTCCTTTCCAAATCACTTATTTGGATTTCATAAAAGTTGTTTTACCAGCAATCGAACAGCTTTAGCAAAGCTCACGGGAGTTCCACCCCTGCATGGTTCTCATGTAGCCATACTCATTGCCTGCGACGGTTTTATCACGCTCGGACTATTGACTGTATGGGAGTATCATTATCACGATAAGAATGTCGTTGCAGGCAATCCTGCTAAAGATTGCTTCTCGGATCACTAACATGAATCGCTCGCTATCTTTATAAGATAGGTCATGGCGGTTAGTTCCGTTGGCTCTTTTCTTATCGAAACGTATTCGATTACTTTTATTCAGTTTTCAAAGAACAATGGCTCGTTAGCCTATCAAAACACATTGAAAGCTCAATATGCTTTGGTGGAATAACAAACCTCCCTGTTCGGGAAGCGTGGAATGGTTTAGCACGCTTCCACGAAAGGAGAGAGGATATTACTTAATTTCAAATGACAAAATCTTTGTAATCAGTCTGGTTTCCATTCTTCCACGTAAGACTTCATCAACGACCATACTTTGATTGCCATATTCATCTTTCATAAGTCGTAGGGAACGCTTCGTTATGTACCCTCTGTAATGATGTAGAATCTGGTTAATCGCTTCGGTATCGCCATCTGTTGCCTTTACAATGAGAGGAAAGGGAATCATAGGATATTGTGTTTTCATTCTTCAAATTCCTCCATAAACTTTTTAATTAAGGCTAGTCCACTGGTTCTATGCCGATAGACAGTAGAACGGTTCAATTTCAACAGGTCTGCAATTTCTGAATCGCTCATGTCCATAAAGTAAAACAGCAGTAGAATTTCACGTTTCTTGTCTGGCAACTCACGTAATGCTTCACTCAACAAATCATTTTCAACGCCTACTGATAACCCATTGAGTGTAAAAATCTGAAAGTCAGTTGAATAGTTATCTGTTGTCGCAAACTGGCTAACAAGATAATCGCCAACATCCGAAAAGGACACCTCACGCTTTGCAATCCTTGAAAGATAAAGCATATAATTCTTTCGCTCGTCTTCCATAGCACGTTTACAGATATAGTCAAACTGATTTTCTATTGTGGTCTGAAAAGAAGATGGTTTCATGTTTCTCACCCCCTTTCTGTCTAGGAAAGGAAGTGAGCCTTGCTCGTTTATCTCCTTTCACTCTTAGTCCCAATGTGAAAGGGGGATTTGTTGCATTACTGATAAATAAACTTTGTAAAAAAGTTCTGAATAGCCAAAAAAGCATATAAACAGATTTATTTCTCTGTTTACATGCTTCTGTTATTCTATCTATATGATTTATAAAACCACATTGGTGGACGTACTTATCTATTGCAGATAGACGACTTTTTTTGACAAGAACCCAATGTAAGGAAATTTATTGTATATGATGTACTTCATGGCGACGTTGACCTCCAACAAACCGCCATTTGGAAGTAATATACAATATTTTAACAGCGTAAATAGCACTACCATATAACGGTTTTTTTTATTGGCGTTTAGTAGTGCTTTTTATTAAATATAAACCTATAAACCATATAACACGTTTTTCTATACCTGTTTTTAATTCAGTAGGAACAATAAAATGTATAGAGGTGGTCTACTATGCGTAAAAAAGAAGATAAATATGATTTTAGAGCCTTTGGTTTAGCCATTAAAGAAGCTCGATTGAAACGAGGTTTAACTCGTGAACAAGTGGGAGCATTGATTGAAATTGACCCACGGTACTTAACTAATATTGAAAATAAAGGGCAACACCCCAGCATACAAGTTCTTTATGACCTTGTATCGTTACTTCATGTTTCCGTTGATGAATTTTTCTTACCTGCTAATAACTTGGTAAAAAGCACCCGACGATTACAGATAGAGAAATACATGGATAGCTTTACAGACAAAGAACTATCCTTAATGGAATCTTTAGCCAGCGGTATCAACGAAGCAAGAAACATCGAAGACTAATTAAAAGAATCCATACATAACGGAAAGAGCCGATAAAATGAGATTGTATTAATCTCATTTTATCGGCTCTGCGTCTTTGCGTCTGGCTCTGTAATCACAGTTACTTTGAACTGCTTTATTTCAATTAAATTTTCTTGTCTGCATTTCGGACAATAGAGGGGGAATTTTTTTAATTCAGTATCTTCCCTTATCTTTAATCGTGTTTTATTTCCACATACAGGACACAATATCCACTTGTAGTTTATAATAACTATCTCCTCCTTTACACTTTAATTCAAATCTTTATTAAAAAATATTTCATCTTATTTAACAAGAAACCATATTTATATAACAACATAAAATACACTAAGTTATTTTATTGAACATATATCGTACTTTATCTATCCGACTATTTGGACGACGGGGCTGGCAAACAGGTTCACCGGTAGTAACATGGTACCCTTTTAACTCTGTTAAACAAACACTACGTCCATTTGTAAAGAAAGTTAAATCACTACGATATTCTTGAATACACCGAGCAGGGATTTCTCCACTAAGAATGACCTCATTATTTTTCAATTGAGTGTCTACGATGTTCGCACAATATTTAGGAGCATCGTTGTATGCTCGTGAAAGATATTCCTGTGGCGCATAAATTTTAAAACTAAGATATGGCTCTAACAATTCTGTTCCAGCTTTTTTTAAGACTTGTTCCAATACAATAGGAGCAAGCATCCGAAAATCTGCTGGGGTACTAACAGGGCTATAGTATAAGCCATACTTAAAACAGATTTTACAGTCCGTCACATTCCAACCATACAATCCTTGTTCACAGCCATAGCGTATCCCCTCCATAACTGCATTTTGAAACGATTGATTTAAGTATCCAAGAGAAACCGAGCTCTCATACTGCATTCCACTTCCCAACGGAAGCGGTGATACAGATAAACCAATGGAAGCCCAGAAAGGATTTGGCGGCACTTCGATGTGAATGGTATATTCTGCATTTTTTAACGGTCTCTCCATATAAATGACTGTAGGCTCTTTTAGTTCTATCTCCACATGATACTTTTCTTGCAACAGTGCACTAATCACTTCCATTTGTACTTTCCCTAAGAAAGAAAGTATAATTTCATGTGTCGTAGAATCCACGTAATATCGTAGAAGCGGATCACTATCTGAGATTTCCAAAAGGGCATCAAGCAACATTTCTCTCTGTTCAGGTTTACTCGGTTCAACAGTTGTTTGTAGTAGAGGGTGCGGATTTTCAATCTTTTTTCTCTGTGGCAATAGTTTTGTATCTCCAAGAACACTATTTAACTTCAAAAACTCATTTTGCAAAATAACAATTTCTCCAGAATAAGCTCTATCAATCTTACATAATTCACCATTTATTGAAGTATACATTTCTGTAACTTTAATTTTTTCTTTTTCTGATACTCTAACCGAATCTCGTAAATGTAGTACTCCACTATAAAGGCGTATATATGCAAGACGTTGTCTTTTTTTTGTATATTCAATTTTGAAAACATTTCCGCAAAGTTCAGACGGACCTCGATGTGTTGATGAATAAAATTTATTAGTAATAACTTCTATAAGGTTATCAATCCCTATATTACTTTTTGCACTTCCATGATAAAGAGGGAACAGAGAACAATTCTGAAATCTTATGCTTTCCTCTTGTTCGAGTTCCAATGCTTCTAATGATTTACCGGACATATATTTCTCTAAAAGGTCATCGTTTCCCTCTATTACCGTATCCCATTGTTCAGATTCGGTAAAGTTCGTCACACACATATTAGGATACAGTTCTACCTTCTGTTTGATTACAATTTCGGCAGAAAGTTTCTCTTTAATATCCTGATAAACCGTTGATAAATCAATTCCATTTTGGTCAATCTTATTGATAAAAAAGATTGTGGGAATCCCCATTTTCCTAAGTGCATGAAATAATATACGAGTTTGTGCTTGTACGCCATCTTTTGCAGAAATCAGTAGAATTGCCCCATCTAAAACTGATAATGAACGATATACTTCTGCTAAGAAATCCATATGTCCTGGCGTGTCTATGATGTTCACCTTCGTATTTTCCCACTGAAAAGAGGTTATTCCTGTCTGAATTGTAATTCCTCTCTGACGTTCTAAAAGCGTATTATCCGTCCTCGTTGTACCTTTGTCCACGCTTCCTAATTCTGTAATCGCTCCACTGTTATATAATAAGCTTTCTGTTAAGGTAGTTTTTCCTGCATCAACATGAGCTAAAACTCCAATATTAATAATTTTCATGTGATTTTCCTCCATTCAAAAACCCAAAAGGGCATAAAAATCCCAGTGATAAATACTTTTATCACTGGGATTTTTATGCATAACCATAGGCATACAAAGCATACAGATATTCTCCGGATACTTTAGAATCACATGATAAAGGTATTCTTAAACTGGGTACAAAAAACTAAGCCCTCCTAAAAAAGGACATCCAATTATTTGTTCCCACTATCAAATTGACAGTTTATTTAAGAATACCTTGCCGCATATTTATTAACTCCTTTTAAATAGATACTTAAATAATAGCACGTAAGAGCATATTTGTAAAGGAATCTCCAATTTTTTATCAAAGAGAGTACGTGATTACAAAATAGCTGTAATAATGTACCAATATTTGTTATTCTATAATCTTCCAATTACTCCCGTTCTTTTCAAGTACCAAATCAAATTGAGATACCTGCGTTGCTTTGGTCTGCTGGTCGATATACTCCACTGTCAGCGATACCGTGACTTGATTATCCTTACGATTGTGAATAGGATTTACCAGTTCTTGAAAGATGTACTCTTTTCCGATTGGTTTTAATATCCCGTCATTCACATAGTAGGAAAGTTCACTGGCTGTCGCTGTAGGATAGAGCTTGAAGAACGTCGTTAAAAACTCATTGATTTCATTGGTTGTAATGGAATCAACCGTCCCCTCACTTTCAATGGCTTTTGGTTTATAACTTGATTTCTTAGGTATGTTGGTAATGGTCGGATTCTTAACCAGTACCATATTTCCAGAACCATCTACATAGACACTCACTATATAAGCAGAGTGGACGGTCTTTGTATTTTCTCCCTCTGTAATGAGCTGGTCTACACTGTAGGTTACATTAAACTCATTGTCGCCAGTTGGCTCTACCGTCCATATCTGAAATCCTCTTACAGAAGACGATACAGGAATATCTTTGCGTACTGTATCAACATTGAGAGCTTGAAGTTCATCTGTCAGATAGCCTTTTAGACTTTCCATTCGATTATCAATGGACTTATCGGATTGCTCCCATGAATAGTAGACTTTCGCAAAGTTCTCTACAAAATTTTCTACATGATGAGTATCAACGTATTCCTTTTCTATGATAGTTGTTTCGTGAATAGTATGAGTATCTATAGCTGTAAAGTGCTTGAATATCGCAAAGCTGAAACTAAGCCCTAAAAGTACCCACAAGGCAATCACAACCTTTTTATGAGGATTGACCTTATAGACACGAGGTTTCTTTTCCTTTGGTATCTGTTTTTCTTTATTCTGATTTTTTCTAAATTTCATCATTAAATCTTCCTTTCTCATTGTTTGATTCGTCCTGCTCCCACTAAATGCTGTTGCCAGTAGGGGCTTGTTAAGTCGGCATAACCGATTGGGTCGCCTGCATGAAACATACGGTTATTGCCAAGGTATATCCCAACATGAGTAATATAAGAGCCAGCGTTATAGGTAGAATGAAAGAAAACCAAATCGCCAGCTTGTGCTTCCGATAGTGGGATATGCTGGGTCACATCATATTGCTGTTGTGCGGTTCGTGGTAAGTTAATTCCAGCTTTTCCATACGTCCATTGTGTCAGTCCGCTACAATCAAAAGAAGTAGTCGGGGAAGCTCCACCGTAAACGTATCGCCAGCCCTCATATTTCAGTGCTTCGTCCATGATGGCTTGTACCGTATCATCATCAAACTCTGTTGTGACAAGATACTGCGTTACCAGTTGCACATAAAACATATTGCCATAGTTGTATCGCCAGCCCCCATTGATAGGTATGGCTATGGGATTGGGGTAAGACACTTTTTCGCCACCTGAATACTCTTTTGAGAAACTTTGAGCCAGTTCAAAGGTATATTTATTTCCACGATTAGCCACATACCCTAAGAAACCACCACCATAATTGTAGGACTGGATAACCGATTCTAAATCTACACTGAGCCTTTCGCTACTGGCTAATAATTCACTGAAATACTTCACACCTTGCTTAATGGATTCTTCTGTACTCAATGAATTAGGTGGAAGACCGAGGGATTCCGAGGACTGCATAACATCTTCCGCAGTACCGCCCGATTCCACCTGTATAATCGCAAGAAGTATGTTGACATATTCTTCAACGCCATATTCTTTGGCATATTTTTCTACCATAGGCTTATGAGCCAGCACTTCTGCGGAAACATTCACACCTCCATAATGAATATTGGAAATTCCGCTGTCCTGTTCATCTGAAAATAAAATGGCAACAAACAGAAGCAGTGAGAAGACCATCAAGAATAATCCAGAACCACCAATCACTAAAGTTTTCAACTTCATGGTTTCTTACCGACTTTCTTAATGGTGGCGGTTTTGATTGGTGGTCTACTTCTTGTATTTTGTAGTGGTACTCTTTGAACAGTAGACGGACGTTCTTTTGTGATTGGACGTTGTGAAGTTCTATCTGCTGTAGTGGTTGAAGTTGCTGGCTTTTGAACGGTTTTTTCTTGAACGGTATTGCCTTGGCGTTCCACTTTTGGACTTGAAAAATCGGACTTAACTGCTGGACGCTCTTGTTTGGCTTGTTGAGATTCCTTATATGAAGTCTGAATATTAGACTGTTTTGAGGTCTGTTCATCATGATATTGTTCTTGTCTTGTAGTCGGTCTTTCATGAACAGAAGAAGCAGGCTGTTTTTTCTGTTTGACCTGTTCCATTTCAGAGCGACGCTTCGCAATGGTTTTTCGCCTTTGTTCCTGCTGTTCCTTGCGTCCACTGGCTCTGTCCGCTTTGGTTTGAGAAATACTACTGGTTAAATCACGGACATTCTCTTTTACTTTGGATTTTCCTTGATATACTGCATATCTTGCATTGGTCGGCAAATCTTTAACCTGTTCTTTCAAACCACTAGCAGTGTCTACCATTCTGTCTTTGGTATCAGCTACTGTACCGATGGTTTGACCGATACGTTTTCCAAGTGTTGATTTTTCCTTTCCGTCTGGTCGGGAGTGATCTGCTTGTGTCCTTGCAGAACTCCCCGAACCCGACTGTCCTTTTTTACCTGTAACAATGGCAGACCCAGCCCCTAGAGTAGTCATGGAACGTCCAAGTTTCCGCTGTAGACGGTGCATGTGAGCGTGCATAAGCATACGAGGTTTTCTCATCACACGACTTCCCACACTTTGAGAATCGTTACTCTGTAGAGAAAACATACTCATTAAATCGCCCAGCTTGAAGTAGATTCCTGCAAAGGTCACAATCTGTAGAAAAGCAATCAAAAAGAACGGATAACCAGCCGATAAGGTATAGAGCATGGTTGAAATACTAAATGCTGTCGTAATAATCAATGTGATTCCAGCTCGTGTCAAAATGGTATTAAAGAGCTTTGTTATGGCTCGTTTTGACATACCATCAAATGATGGAATCATGCTTAAAATAAAGCTCACAGGCAGAAACATAGCATAGATGATAAAAAGTACCTGCGAGAAAATCATGATTCCTGTTAATAGGAATACAAATATGGAAATCCCAATATTGAAGACAAATAGGAAGAAGACTGTACCTAAACGGTTAATGGTCTTTGTAATGGTTAGATTGGTATTGCTTCTGTCTTCAATTTCTTCCGCAACAATTTTTTCTCTGTCTTCGCCATTGTTGGAATCTGGGCTGGTGGAGAGCAGGCTTTCCACACGGTCAATACCGATACTTTCAATGTCTGAACTGTTGTATTGAAGCAGTAGCCACGGTTGCTGAACCTGTATGGAAAACAGGCTATCTCTGATTAAGTCCACGCTGTCCTTGCCTTGACTATCGGAATGGGGCATGACAATCTTCGTGCCAAGTGATAAACTGGCATTACTGATGTCTGATGAAAAGTCATTGATTTTTTTAATGTAGTCGGGAGCGTAGGCAATAAAGGAAGCCGATAGGATAAACACCAGCACAAAATTCATAATGGCATGAATTGCCTTTGTGGTTTCTCTCTTTATCAGTCCCGTATAGGCAACATAAACCCCAAGAACCAAAATCAAGAGTAAGAGGAATCCAACATAGAAACCCTCTGTTGAAAATCCGTTTGCACTCACACCAGCTAAGGTCTGCATATTCTTACCAATGGAATCTGCTGTAGCGGAAATGAAGTCTAAGGAATAGGCTTCCTGTACTAAGTAACCTGTCGCATTGGAAACATACAAACTGATTGTCCAAATAAAATTGGTAATGGCATATAGTCCATACATGACCTGTTTTCCAATCCCGTCCGACCAGTTCCACGGAAGCCAGCCCCAGCTATTATCCACATAAAAATCCAGTTGATAGTTTTCAAGTGGGTATCGGCTGTATTCATTTGCCACATTGACCGTATCATCTACCAAGCCCGCAGCTTGAACCACCGTTCCCAGCATGGCTAAAAGAAAAATGGCAATCACAAGTGTGAAAGCCACTGTCATTGCCACTTTACCTAGACGTTTCAGCGTCCAGTTTGATTTTATTCTGTTTACTATTGATGGTTTCACATTTACACCTCTTTTCGCACAGGTGGTCTGGTATCAAAGGCATGGAGCAGTTCTTCAAATACAGGGTGGAACTGTATCACACCGACACGACCATATAAATCACTGATAAGGCATTGCCCGTTTTCCAAATCACGCAATCGCTTCTGATTGTTTTCGTCCTCTGGGTCTACACCAAAAAAGGCTAAGGTCTTTTTAATCTCGTTAAGGTCAGTGGAACGAAATGCAAATTTTAAGCCGAGGTTATTTTTCAGTTTTTCATCTAAGAGGTCGTCTGTATTTTGGGTCACGAAATATACCCCAGCGTTCATAGCACGACCAGCCCGAACCAGCTTCATAGATAGTGTTTTTCCTTGTGCTACCTGTAAAAAGCTCCATGCTTCGTCTAAATCTACAATCTTGAAAATGCTTCGGTCTGTATGGATAAAGTCTAAAGCAAAGGTACTAATGACAATCAGCATAGCAACGGATAAAAGCTCCATAGTGGTATATTCCTCAAAGGAAGTTTCCTTGTCGGGAAGTACCAAGTCCGCAACCTGTATAATGTTCAGTTGTTTTTCTAAGCTGATAGACTGCTCCACATAACCATTACTGAATAATAAATGTGCAAAGTCATAGTCTGTAAAACTTTCGATATGGTCGGCTATACTGGTACTTAGTGGCGTATTCTCAACCCGTAATTCCTCAATCACTTTCATCAACCCTCGTACTTCACTATTGGTTACTGCACGAATGGCTTTTCTAAGGATTGGGAAGCGTTCCCCATCACGAGAGGAAATCCCCGTAAGGAATGTCAGAATATCAATAGCCAGTGATTCAGAATCTTTGGGATTTTTCATAATCACATAAGGGTCAAGTAAGCCTTTGTTTTTCTCATCAGAAGTCAGAGTGACGATATTGATTTCATGGGAAATCTCTGGCAAGGTTTCTTTCCATCTGCCACGTTCTGCTTTTGGGTCTACAATCACTGCTTGTGCCCCATAAAGCACCGCATAATAGACGATAAGGTTATTCGCAAAGGATTTACCACCACCCAGCGAACCAACAAAAGCCGACGCTAACGCATTGGTTACTGAACCCTTAACCCCTTGACTGGCAAGAGCAGGTTTCAGATAGACATTGCGTCCAGTATCTAAGCTGTAGCCAACATAAATCCCCTCATTTTCCCCCAGCATTTGAGTAGCACCAAAACCTAAACCAGCGAGGAAATCAGAGGTCACGTATTGAATATAATCATTCATATAACGCTTGCTGGCAGGTAAAAATTCTTCATGTAAGCCGAGCATATCCCCAAATGGTCGTACCAGTTTTACGCTTAAATCGTCATAAAAATCTTTCACTTCATTACAACGACGTTTGAGTTCGTCAAGATCATTTGCTGATACCCTTACCACATAAGACAGCTTGTACATAGATTCCTTGCTTTGGTCTAAATTGGTTTCCAGCTCATTCACACTTTCCAGAGCTTCCGCCACATTGGAGCTGGTTTCATTATCACTTTGCCAAGCGTGGTTATCCAAGTCTTTCAGTTCTTTCTTTTTATTGCGGACAGTAGATAGGGCTTTACGATTCGCTACAATTTCCACATTCATTGACGTATCAATCGGGAATGTAAATTGCTGTTGCTGGTAGTAGAAGATTTCAGAGGACGGGAAGTCCAGTTCTCCGACAATGCTGTTAATGGTAAAGTAAGCTACATAGACGGTTTCATCTTCCTGCTGGATTTTCAAATATCGCTGTTTTTCTTCCACCAAACAGCGAGTAGGCTTAATCAAGTCATAGTATTTAATCAGCGTTTCATTATCCAGCTTTTTCTTTGATAGATGGTACTCATACTCTTCATAGGCAGTGCCTGTCTGTCCGTAAAGGTGTTCAATCAGATAGCCGAAGTCGTCCTTATCTAACCTGCGGATTTTGAAACGACGAGAGATTTTATTTTCTAAGAGCTTTTCCATCTTCTGAAAACGCAGGATTTCATCATTACTCATACTAACAAAATCGCCCATCAGCTTATGGTTCACATCATAGACAAAATCAGACAAAGCATTTTTTGCTTCAACGGTAAGACTTTTCATAGAAAACTCCTGATCGTTGAGAAGCAACTTAAAGCCGATAAAGAAACGGTAGTTCACTTGATTTTCGCCAATCATGGATATTAAAGCGTCTGTCTGTTGGTCGATTTTGTCATAGGCAACCGCTTTGAGCTTGCCAGTGACTTCATTTTTGGAACGCTCTTGTGCAGAACGTATGCTGGATTCTGTACTGATTTGTAAAGCATGAATTTTGCCATCACGATTTTGTGCGATAAGCTGTCTGAAAGAATCATGCACTTGTATTTTCTGTTCTGGACTTAGAAATGAGTAATTGTAAGGAACAAGCTCATAGTAAGCATAACATTCCCCGTCTTTATTCCAGACGAGATTGTTTTCAATGTATTTAATTGGATATGCCATAAAATTCACTCCTAACTGCTGTAATGGCTTCTTGTGGCTGGTTTCTGCCAAGCGTTACTTTTTTTCCTGCATAGGTCAGCTTTGGTCGCAGTGCATAAGCAATGACAGACTTCAAAAATCCATAAGGCTTTTTACCATCAAAAGTTTTTGTAGACATAAACCATGTGAAAGCCACAGGAATCCCAAAGTATTTGAGAAATGCTCCCTCTATCATGGAAAGAGGGGGCAAGTTGCCAAGTATCATCACTGCAAAGAGTGACACGACAAACCATGTCATTTGCGTAAAGGTTATGGGAAACGGAAGTCTAAAATCATTGATAGAATACAGTACCTTTTCCACAGACCAGATACTGGTATAGCTTCGTATTTTCTTCATGTAATCAATCCTTTCATAAAAAATAGGGGTAGCTGATTGAGCCACCCCGTAAAATAGAAAATCTGCCAGTAGTAATGTACCGACAGATTTAATAGACGATTTCAAAAATCCCATGATTGGTTGAGATAAACGTTCCTGAAAGGTCTAAATCCCGACCATAGGCTTGATAATCAATATAGTTTTGAAGACTAGCTGGTACTTCGCCTAAAGCACCCGTTTCTTCAATGTAGTAGCGTGCCACGTCATACATATCATCACAATCGGAATGAATGATAATATCCTCTTGATGTTCGCTTAGTTCTTCAATGCTTGAAAAATGAGTGAGCAGAGCAGATAGCTCCGATTGTAATTCTTCGGGTAATTCCGATACCATTTCCCATAGTCGATTGAGTTCGCCAATGGAAGTGTATTCGTCAACCGTAAAGGGTAACTCGTAGTCATGAATGGCGTATTCCTCATATTCATCATTCAAGCCGATTTTCTCTTTGACTTCCTCAAAGTCAATGGGAAAGGTAAACCACGCACCGACCAATTCGCCCTCATTGTATTTGCCTAAATTCGCAATATAGACTTGCATATCGTCCATATATTCACGTCCTTTCTTTGTAGAGATTCAAAAATCCCTACCGCACTTCGTTTGGTGTACCATTCCTTTGCGGAACATAAGAAAACCACTTATATTCCACAAAAGAACGGTTTTATTTAAGCACCAATAATGCGATTGAATAGCTCTAGTAAAATGTCTTTTACTCCAGCAGCGTTGAAGACTAAGCCAACCGCAATAATCGCAATAATTAAAAAGCCAATCAGTTTGCTAAACTCACGCTTGAAGCCAAGATACAAGCCAATCACAACGATTGCTAAAAGCACCAGTGATTGAGCGTTTGATAGAAACCAGTTATAAAGGTTTTGTCCAAAATTCATAAAAATGTTCTCCTCTCTATATTCAATGAATTTGTATTTGAGTTATTTTTTTGTTGTTATCACGTCCTGTTCTTTTACTGACTGTTGCTTCAAAATCTGCTTGTGTCGGTCTGTCAGTTTCGCATGGTCGAGAATGTCTTTTACAACCTGCGTCTGGTTGATTTCATCAAGTTTAATCGCAACCTTTAAGGTCGGGGCAACTTGATGAGATAGCCAGTTCAGCGTCCTTTGGAAGGAGTAAGGCTCTGGTTTTGTGGTTAGTTTTAATCGTTCACGATTGTTCCCAATAAACCAAGCCCATTCTTCATTCAGTTTCCAATCAGAACGAGGTTTGGAATCGTCTTTATCTACAAAACGGATATACCGATTGATAATTTTAAAGGCGGTATGCTCTGGATTGTCATAGACGAGTAAATCACGGACTGCATAATAGGCACGCTCATTTTTCAATCGAATCTCAAAACGGTTTTTTACTTCTGCGTCTTCAATGGGAATATCATTTTTCTTGTACTGCTCGTAGTCCTTTTCATAGATACAGAAATAAACTTCACTTTGTAATGAACCGATATAGAGGGTGTTTCCCATACATTCCTTTTCCTCTTTGCGTACCAGTTCGCCACTGCGATAGCTTTTAAAACTGCGGAAGACGGAGATACATTCTTCCTGTTGGCACTTTTCAGTGAGTACAGGGATATTTAAAATCCCTGTCTTATCGTTAATGGCAAGGTCAAGGCGTTTCATCACACCGCCAGCCACCAAAACGTCCATAAAGAACTCATACCAGCTTCTTTGTTGTGCCAGAAGATAGCTTTCAAATTGTCTGCACCCACGACCTTTCAATTCCACCAGAACTCCTTTGTCCAGTTCATGGGAGCAAAGGACGAATATGTCGCCTAAAGCATAATGCTCTGAATAAGAATAGAAACCATAGTCCTCATGAAGAAAATAGGACAGTTTCAGTTGTAAGATGTTTTCGACCACCTGCTGTACGTCTGTTGTCGGAAAGCGAATTCTTACATAATCAAACAGCATTTCAAGGGGAGCGTCGGGATTGAAGCGTTCCAGAGCTTCCCAAAGGGACTGCTGTAAATCCTCTGATGGCTTGACTTTTCCTGTTTCAATATCGCTTAGATACTGCCTTGTAATACCAGTCGCAACAGCTAAACGGTTTTGAGATAGTCCATAAGCCAAGCGTTTTTCTTTTAAATGCTGTAACCAAGTTTGTTCATTCAGTAAAAATCCCTCCAATCAAAAAGGCGTATGTCAACTTTTAAAGCCCATTTGACATACGCTGAAATTTTGTAAATCCCTTGTAACCAAAGGATTTTCTAATGTTTTTTTGACTGTTTCCTGTCGATTTGTACCCCCCTGTTAGAAATAGTGGGAAAATATGAAAAAAAGCCCTTTAAAATGAGGCTTTTTGAGGTGTATTTCCTTTTTTGGTAGCTAATTTGGTAGCCAAAGAGATTTAGTCGATAAAATCACTTGATATCAGATTGAGTTTATCTGTTAATTCGGAATCAGCGTTTGGGTATAAATGACTATAAATGCTAAGTGTAGTTTTGACATCAGAATGACCTAATCGTCTTTGAATATATAGAGCATTTACATTATATTCATTAATAAGTAATGACGCATGGGAGTGTCTTAAACCTTTTGGTTGAATGTATTTAACTCCTGCTCGTTTAGAATATTTTAGAATCTGGTCTCTAATACTACGTTTACGATATGGATTTCCATCAAGTGATAGAATGAATGGTATCTTGTCAACTTTTGCTTGTCGTTCTTTCCATTCTTTAAGTACGTTTAGAGTATTATCATCAAGGCCAATGGTTCGTCTGGAGCTTTCAGTTTTTAGTTTGTTACGCCGAACCCAATTTTCACGGTTTATATACTGTAAGTTGTGATTGATTGCTAGAGTTTTCTTTTCAAAATCTACATCTTCCCAATAAAGAGCAGTCGCCTCATTTACACGCATTCCTGTAAAATAATAAAGCCAAAAAAGCGTATAAACAAAGTGCTCAAAATAACTCTTTTTATCAAGACATTGTATTACTTTTTGGAACTCGTCTTTTGTCCAAAAATCTATATGTTTTTTTATGATTGGAATTGGACTGATATTACTTGTGGGAATTTCATGAAAAATCAATCCATATTTTTTTGCAGTTTTCAAAACTTGATTAAGCAAAGTCATCTTGTTTCTTGCATATGAATTTGAATATCTCTCTAATAAACCGTTTCTATAATTAATCACATCATAAGTAGTAATTTCTCTAGGTTTTTTCTTACCAAAGTATTGAATAAATTCATCGAATATAACTTGACGTCTGTGTTCGAGATCCGGACTTGTTGTAGCGTAATAATTTGGCATAAAAACTTCTTCCATAAACTGCTTAAAAGTCCATTGAGTATGCTTAATTCCTCCTTTTTGTTGTACCTTGTTCAATGCTCTTGTACGTGCTTCAAAGGCTTCTTTTGCGGTTTGAAAACCACGTCTACGTTCTTGATAAGGTTTACCAGTAGCTAGGTCAACTCCAGCTTTAAAATAATAAGTATATTTGCCAGTCTTATCATCTTTCGTAACACCGGTATATCTAGTTTTTGACATGGAGTTCCTCCAATCCAAGTATCTCTGCTACAACTGATACTGGAACAGTTCCAAGTCCTTTATTGTTATAGAAATCGAAACCACGCTCGACCATAATATGTTTTGCTTGCCGTAAAATATTATAAGCAGTCCATTTTGAAAAACCTAAGTCCATAATTTCTTGTACTGTCATAGTTAATTTATCGTTCATAAATCAATTTCTCCTTTACTAGTAAGTTCTAGGAATTCTCCTATTAATTGTTTGAGTTCATTATTTAATCGTGGGGTTTGTTCTTTAAGTGCATCTTGTAGCTCTAAAGAAAATGAGCTACTATCAAATGCTTTTAAATGTTTTCTAAGCCTAGTCTTTTTAACTCTAATAGTGTTAGGTTTCAGATAGGGGAATAATTCGGGTAAGAGTGCAGGTTCATGGAGAAAGATATAAGCAAATGCTTTGCTATCATCTGGAACACTTGAAAGACTAAAAAAGCTAAAATTCTCCAATCGTTTAGAAATCTCTGAAATGGTTTCTTCGTTTATAGCCTTTGTCCGAAGTTGGAACTCTAACCGCCACCAAAAGGGCTTGCTTTCTATTTTTAATTTATCATCTCTTTTGTGACTTAATACCTCTATATTCTTATCGTACAAACGTACTTGAACGTTGCTACCACTTGCACCCCAGTATTTACTTTCTATATTTCCCCCTCTACCGTAGAATATTTTATGACTAACCCCTCCTTTGATATGTTGTAAAAAAACTATTTCTGGCCTATTAAAGATATCAAAAGCAAGATCTAATCGTGACAGTCTAATTTCTAATCGATTTAATCGAGCGTAATTCATAATCTGCCTCCACACTTGTAACCCCTCAAATTCTTTTAGTGAGTTTGGGTTGAAGTCTAGGCGTATGACTTGATAACCACCATAATCCGATAGTTGAAAGAAAATTAGATTTATACTATCTTCGTTTATCATTTTATAAAGAGTAAAATAGTCTTCTCTTAGATTTTCTTGAATACTAAATTCTTGAATTATATTATCGAGTGATTTTCGTAATTCACGAAATATTCGTCTAAGTGATTGGTTCTCACTATCAAAGATTACTGTTAATCTGTCAATGCTGATATAAATAGATTTTTCTAGTTTTGATAAATCTACTTGACTTTGATATTCTCGTAGAGATTGAATGGTATTTTTCAACTGTAACGCCTCCTTTCTATACTTAAAATCTGCGTAATTCGTTGCTACTATTGATTTTTGCCAATGACTCGTTACTTAGGACGTTGTCTTAAGTGTATCGGTTTGCTGGCTGTTAGAAACGCCAGCTTTTAAATTGAAGGTTGGAAGTACTTCATGCTTCGGGCGCTTTGCCTTCGGCCTGCGCCCTCGCACTTGCCTCCCAACCTTCAATTTAATTGGTTTAAAAAATAGCTAAAGTACTTGTCTAGAAAAGTCGAGAGCAGTTCAAGTGCTCGAAGCTCAATTTCTTCACTTCTAATATCTTCAAATTCATTATCATTTACTTGAATATATTCTTCTAAACTAGGCGAATAAAAAGAATGAGTATTGTTCATTTTATTGATTGGAAATACCAATTGTATAGATGTCATAACATCCTCAATCTAGCCATATTTCGCTTCTTATGGACTATTTATTACCATTTTGGTATAATTGTATTGGTTTAAAACGAAAGCCTCAGAACGCTTTGCAGAGCTTTCTGGGGTGTTTTTGCATACTCATAAAGTTAACTAGTATCACTTATTTTGTATGCTTTGTTTTTATATAACCATTTTGGATATATAAGCATAATACAACCATTTTGGTTATAAGTCAATAGAAAAACGAAAGGGATTTTAAAATGTTAAAAGACAATATAAAAAAAGCCCGACTAGAAGCAGGACTTACTCAATTAGAAGTTGCTGAAAAGTTAGGTGTAGCTCAAGCCCAGTACGCTAGGTGGGAAAACGGAGGGAGAAATCCGAAAGATGAAACAGTAGAAAAATTAGCTGAAATATTTGGTACATCTTTTGAGATTTTAAAAGGACGTGATGACGGACTAGAAGAAATTGTTAGTTTATTGAGAGAGTATGAATTGACAGAAACAGATAAAAACAAAATTATTAACACTTTAAAGGATTTATTAAATAAATCAAAATAATGTGGTAGTTGGGGAGCACAAAGTGAATAATAGCCGGGAACAAAAAAAGCAAGCTAAAGCATTTATTAAATGCTGGGAAAATAGAGGAAACGAGAGGCAAGATATCTTCCAGCTTTGAGGCGTCAGACCATTTTTGTCGGATAAGTTCGATATTACAAAGCACAAGAATTATAAGTTACTTGAAGATTTTGATAAAAAGAATGTGTTTGATATTGAAGACTATATCAAGAGAAAAGGCAAAGTTAAGCTTAATAGAAATACAGTAATTACAAGATTGTAATATTTTTCTGTTTAGCTTTATGTGACAGGAGTAAATTTGGTATAATAGAACAAATTAGAATTTTGTTAGGAGGTGAGTCTAATTGAAAGAATATATTTTGAGTTTAGAAAAAGAAATACTCAAATCTGAATTTGAGGGGGTGTTTTTATGTCAACAATTAAAATTGAAAACCTTACTTTCTCATATTATGGCTATGTAAAACCTGTATTTGAAAATGTATCATTTTCATTTGATACGAACTGGAAAACAGGACTAATAGGAAGAAACGGAATTGGGAAATCAACACTATTTAAGCTGCTTCTAAACCAAGAAGTTTATAAGGGGAAAATCAGCAAAAGTGTTGACTTTATTAAATTCCCACCCAATTTAAGTGATACTTCAAAATTAGGGATTGAGTTATATAGAGAACTAATATCAGATGAGGAAGAATGGAAATTATTTAGAGAACTTCATTTGCTAAAGGTAGATGAGAGTCTTATTTACAGAAAGTTTGAAACGCTTTCTAAAGGAGAACAAACAAAAATCCTTTTAGCTATTTTGTTTACAAGAGAAGATGGTTTTTTACTTATAGATGAACCAACAAACCATTTAGATATGGACGGAAGAAAAATTGTCAGTGAATATCTGAAAAATAAAAAAGGTTTTTTGCTTATATCACATGATAGAGATTTTTTAGATGGTTGTATCAATCATATTATTTCTATTAACAGGAATTCTATTGATGTCCAATCAGGAAATTTTACATCGTGGTATGAAAATAAATTGATGAAAGACCAATTTGAGATTAGTCAAAATGAGAAATTAAGAAAAGATATTAAACGATTAAAAGAAGCTGCAAGACAAAGTCAAATTTGGTCTGATAAAGTTGAAAATACTAAAAACGGCGTGAAAGTATCAGGTGTAAAACCAGACAAGGGGCATATAGGTCATCAGTCAGCTAAGATGATGAAAAAATCTAAGAATTTGGAGAATAGACAAAATAAGGCAATAGAAGAAAAACAGAATTTACTAAAAGATATTGAAACAAAGGAAAGTCTATTATTGCATCCGTTACATCACCACAAAAATCCTCTAATATCAGTTTGCGATTTATCATCATATTATGGAAAAAAGCAGATATTAAGTAATATAAGTTTTGATATAAAGCAAGGTGATATAGTGGCTATATATGGGGGTAATGGTAGCGGAAAATCAACCTTGATTAAAATTTTATTAGGTCTAAATCACGAGTATTCAGGTGATGTAAAATTAGCAAGTAATTTAAAAATATCATATGTTCCTCAAGATACATCCAATTTAACAGGTAGCCTAAACGAGTATATTCATAAGCAAGGTGTTGATGAAACATTGTGCAAAACAATTCTTAGAAAATTAGATTTTGCAAGAGAATTATTTGAAATAGATATGAAGAACTATAGCGATGGACAAAAAAAGAAAGTTTTAATTGCTGTAAGTTTGTCAAAGCCAGCTCATATATTTATTTGGGACGAACCACTGAATTATTTAGATGTAATATCAAGAATACAGATTGAGGAAATTATAAAAGAAGCAAATCCTACACTCATATTTGTGGAACACGATAAGAGGTTTGTAGAAGATATAGCGAATAAAATAATACGATTATAAACTAAATAATATCTTTTAGTTTGTCGAGGTAAACCTTTTTAACAATAACCTTATGCTATTGTTAAAAAGATTGAAACTCAGTAATAATGTATATTACTAAAAATCATATTAAAAATAATTCAAATTTATTGGTAGCCTTTTGGTAGCTAAACAGACAAAAGTTAATATCTTCATAAAAAAAATACAGTTAGAGAATGTTGATTTATCAGCATTCTTTTTTATTTCAAATAGTTTCTCGGAATTAGATACGGGGGGTTAAGTGCTGGCGTGGCTATTGCCACACCAGCCAGCAAGATCAGTCCACACCTGCGACTTCCGCTTCGCACGTCGCCTGCGTGGACTGTCTGCTGTTGGATAACTTTTTAATTTCCTCCAAGAAATCATATCCTTTTGGTACAAGGGGAGTATAAAACTCTGATATGACACTTGTTCCTACATCAACATAGCCACGACCTTTGATTCGCTTTAAGAAGAAATCCTTTTGTACGTCACTGCCAAACATCATGCCATAGCCCATTTCAGACATACGACCTAAAGCCACTCTGAAATTAAACTGATCACGGATTCCGTCGCCTAAATATTTTGCGTCTGGACGTTGACAAGCCAGTATTAGAAAGAAGCCAGCTTGACGACCTAACATGACAATCTGTTTCAGCTTATTCATAACTGCGGTGTTTTCTTTTGTTCCCAGCATTTCCATGAAAGCGACGTATTCATCAAAGATTAAGAAGTGTGCCGGGAGACCTAAGTAAGCATAATTTTTGCCAGTCTTATAGTTCTTCATCTGCTTCATTTCCTCACTACGTTTCATCATTTCTTCATAGAATGTTTCAATGCAAGAAAGCAAGTCTTCTTTTCTATAGTAGACATTTGCCATCACAGAACCTAAGTCCGCAAGATCAGCATTTTTCGGGTCAAGAATATACAGTTTTGAATCTGTATGAAGCAAGGCTTCAATCAGTGTCAGTATAAAGTAAGTTTTACCGCCACCTGTACCACCAGCAATCAACATATGAGGGAGCTTATCATATTCCCACCATACGTTTTTCATTAAGCGAAGTTTACCATCTTTAGCTTCTACTTCATCAATAGAAATACGACTGGCTATGGTGTCATAGAGCAAAGTATATTCCACATAGGAATCCTTTAACTCTTTATCCGTCAGCTCACAGTACAAGCCACTCTCTAATTTCTTTTCCAAGTGTAAGAGTTGGTCTTGATATTTTCCCAGCGTGATTTCCACCCGTATCTGTATCAAGCCATTTTTAAGTCGATAATACATTTTAGGGAAGTAGGTTATCTTTTCCTTTGTACGACCAGCACTATCTTTAAAGAAACCCTCTGTTTTGACCTGTTCAGATTCATACCACTTGTTTTCAAGTATCATCTTTGCCAGTTTTTGACGGTGGTAAAGTTGTTTAACCGTATCATAGCGAACCCGTTTGAATACAAACGCTACCAGCAAGCAGATAAGAATTGCGACACTGAAACTGATAATTAAATAGGGAATGTCAATCTTATCTGCTTGTGATAGGTTAAAATCCTGCCAGTTGATCTGCTGGATTGTCTTCACATGAAACAGTCCGACAACCAGCAGGAAAACAGGCAGGAGTGACGCTATCGTAAAATGAAAGACTAAATCTTTACCAGATGGGCGAATCCTTTTACCACGCTGTTTCATGCGAAAAAGTCTCCTTTCTACCTAGCGACTATTTGTCTTGTGTCGGTTCTTTCTTTGCTTGTGGTTGAGCTTTGAATGAACTAGAATCCTTTGTCAGCACAATATCGTCTGCCTTGATATACCAGTCAACATCTGCTCCTTGATAGGTGGCAGTAGCAACGGTGTCCGCAATGGGATTGATAAGTTCCACCCGTGCGTTATAATCAAACTCTTTCAAAGGCACGCTGGCAGGAATACTTACTTGAATCATGCGTCCTTGTCCTTTGGATTTTAAGTCATAGGTACGTTCCTTGATTTCATCTGAAACCGACCCGTCTTCATTTTGGATTCTCACTTCACGACGTAGAGCAGAGAATTTCAATTCTCCAAAAGTCGTGTCTTTATCTAATACAATGCCATTTGCTAATCTCATCATTTTTCCTCTCTTTCTTTATTCTTTTATCATGTCGTCAGCATGTAAAAGGTAATTTGTAAAACCACGAGTGCCGATTTTGTAGCCCTCTGCGGTAATACGTGGATTGACTAACTTCACACGTTCCTCAAAGCCGAAATGTTTTTCGCCAGCTTCAGCAGGAAGCACCACCACAATATCATCTGCTCTTTGAACATCAGAATAGAGATTATAGCTTCTTGATAAGACAGTTAGCCGTCCGTTGATTCTTCGCTGAACGACTTTATCCTCGCCAGCAAATTCTAAATTGCCGAATGTTTTTTCCATGTTGGGAATCACAAATTTAAGTTCCATATTTTTACCTATCCTTTCTTTTTTATTGGCTGAATGAATGTTTGATGGTCTTAAAGAGTGGGGAACGACCTTTTGATTCTTGATTTTTTGTTTTCATAAGTTCACTTCCTTTCAAAATCGGGTAAAAAAATAGACACCTCATTTTTTGAAGTGTCTACCTATTAAATATTCAAATTTTATTGGAAGTATCTTTATATCTTCACTTTTCAAGGATAAATCGTCGTATCAAAGCTCATTCATAAGTAGTAAATTAGTAGTAAATTGAGTGGTTTTGACCTTGATAAAGTGTGATAAGTCCAGTTTTTATGCGGATAACTAGATTTTTATGCTATTTTTAACTTTAAAAAATTTCATAAAAATGGTCACAAAAGGCGATAGGAGAAAAACTATCGTCTTTTTCTTTATAAAGGGGATTGTCAAGTGGAGTGTGTAAGTAGGAAATTAATTTTCTACTGTTTACAAATAAACACTATATGCTTTAAAGCATTTTGCATATCTTCTACACTTTCAGGCTGGTAAGTATCAATAATGGATTGGGCTAACTCCACAGTGTATTTTACGCTCCCTTATAAAGTATTAGATGAGGAAATGAAGTATTAGTTTTATTTTTCTAACTTTTATAAATGTTAAATTCTCACGACAGATGTGATATATTTTGCTATTTTTTCAGGACTTTCAGTAAAATTATTATCTATCCAATTTAAAATGATACTTTCAATTGTTGAGATATAAATATCAAGAGCGAAAGAATATGGAATTTGATATGCTGTTTCGAGTTGTTTCTCTAAGTCTGGTATATCGGAATGTATAATCATTCCTTTGATATAGTCTTTAATTATGTTGTCAATATTTGGAAAAAAACAAACAAAGGACTTAATAATTTCTTTGTTTGTATACATGTAGCTAAGCATTTCCTTTAGGATTACTTCTTCATATAATAAATCATTATTTAAAATTTTTGTGATATCATCAAAGATTATTAAAATAGACTCCCTAAGGAAGTCTTCTTTTGAATTGAAATGATTATAGAAAGCTCTTCTACTAAGTTGAGCTTTTTTTGCTAAATCGCTAACTGTAATTTGTTCAAAGCTTTTCGTTTCTAATAATTCAGAGAAAGCCTTTAAAAATTTTAAATTAGTGTTATCTGAACTCTCCAACGTATTATCACCTTTATAAATCTTATCGAATGTGATTATACAATACAAATTCAAATAATAGTTCACATTTATCAAGATAATGTAAACTACTAAAACCTTTAAAAAAGTAAAATGTGAAAGATAACTTCTACTAGTTAATCTAATTTTACTTTTGAAAAGGAGAGAAATTATGCTTAGGAAGTATAAGCAAAGAAATTATGATGTCGCACATACGAAACAGCGCTTTTCGATTAAGAAATTTAAATTTGGTGCAGCATCGGTACTGGTTGGATTGACATTTCTAGGAATGGCTGGGACAACTGTTCTAGCTGATGAGACAACATCTACAGGTATTGAGCTTAAACAATCTGCATCAGCAGGGATAGTAGATGAAGTAAAACCAGCAAAATCAGAATTAGCGACAGATGCAATAGCGTCAGTAGACAAAACAACCGAATCAGAAGTCGAAGCATTGGCAGATTACACAGAAAATGTCAATACTGATGTTGGAGGTACGGTTCCTGAGTCTAGTGCCAACATAGATCCTAATAGTTCATCAAAAGATACAGATAAAGTTGCTGTTTTAGAAGAGACAGCCAGTGAAAAAAATGTAATTGTATCTCCTGCAATTACAACACGTTCTGTAGATAGTGCAGTTGAAAAAGCTAATGTTGACAAAAATAGTGTCAGCGAAGTGTCTGAAGAGCTTCAGAAGAGAGTACAAAAAGATGCGATATATAGCCCCGGAGATTCCTCAGCTAAACAAACTTATTCAGGTAAAGCTTGGATAGATAATGGTGGTAGCATTGATGGGCAAGCTTCAGATGATATTCCACTAGCTGGTGTTAAAGTTTACTTGCAGTGGGTAAACGGAAAAGGCTATGTTTCAAAAGTTTACTATACTACTACATTGGCGGATGGAACCTTTGCGTTTGACTTATCTAAATCGGAAGTTGATCCTAACGGTGAAGAACATCATTTTCAATTAGCAGGAGATGCTAATTTCGCAGTAAGAACCTGGATTGAAAATCCTGATTCTAGTAAGTATGATATTATTCAAGCAGGGGATAAGATTTATGGTTTCCATACTCGTACTAACCGTAAAAATGAATCTTGGGATTTTACTGCGGGAGTCAATAGGATTGTCAATTCTCAAGTTATTTTACAAGAAAAGAAATTAACTAAAGACTGGTTGAAGAAACCAGAAGCTGAGTCGCAAATTCCTAGTACCGCAGATGGTACATGGCATGACAGGGGAATCTATGGTAGAGTAAATGGTTTAGCTTGGTTTGATAATGGAGATTCTGCTGGGACGCTTGCTAATCAATGGATAAAAGATGGTAATGATGTTCCAGCAAATGGTGTGAAAGTAGCTGCTTCTTATTTAAATGATGAAGTAACTCGCTTACTTGATCAGTGGAAAAAAGACCATCCAGGATATACTATTGAAGACTTTAAGGCTGAACAAGAAAGAGTCTTTACAGAATACCAGGCCCAACATGGGGTTGGTTCTCATATTGCGGAGACAGTCATAACGACAGTTGATAAAAATGGAAATTACTCTATTCCTTTTAAGGGATTGTATGGTGTTAGTGCTTATAAAGCAAACAGTGGTTTAAAAGTTTCTCATACAATTACAGACGAAGAATTCGGCAAGGTTGTTAGAGATGAAGATGTAGATAATAGTAGTCTTCTTAAGTGGAATGGTACCATTGGTCAAAAACATAGACACATTAATGAGAACTACCTATATGTATCTCCTATTTTATCTAATTATAATATTTGGAGTCCGGCTTTTCCTAAAGCTATGTTTGGTAATCCGAATAATCTATTTACAAATGTAGTTGCGGGGTCTGGAACTAATATTACCAGCTTGAACTTTGCTATTTTAGCACCTCAACCAATGCTTGATATTGTTGATTATGATACTACGAATAAGGTAGCAGTCTCTGGTAATGTTACCAATTCAACAGTAGGCGGATTGTTGCCAACACGTGAATACCAAGTGCAATGGTTCAGAGATGGTGTTGCAATAGGTGAACCTCAAACTATTCAGTCAAGCGTTGAAGGAACAGCGACACCTGAGAAGTTTACAGTACCAAATGATATCACTAAGACAACAAACTTTACATTAGGTCTATTTGAACAAGGTCAAAATACAAAGAGCTTAGGTAACGCTTTAGCATTAGATTCCTTTATTGCTGTATTTATCGAGTATAAACCAGTAGATGGTGTTGTAGCTAAGGATTCTGAGCCAGCTAAACCAATCTTTAAAGACAAAGATGGCAATGATACAACGCCACCGGAAGGAACAAAATTCACAACTGTTGCAGGTCAAGTTCCAGATTCGGTTAAAACCTCTTATCCTGAGGGAGCAATGTCTGTTGACCCAAATATGGTAACGATTGACCCTACAACTGGAGTAGTTGTTGTAAAAGGGGAAGCTCTTACTAAGAAAGGCACATATGTAGTACCAGTAGAAGTAACTTATCCGGGTGGTTCCAAAGCTTATACTTTTGCTACTGTAAACGTTAAAGATGATGCAACAACAACATACACAGCGACAGGTGGAAAATTAGAAAAACCATTTGGTCAAGCACCATCAACTGATGAAATCACATCAAAAGTAACAACTGATTATCCTAAAGAAGTTAAAGACCAACCTACAATGAAGGTTAAAGAGGGTGCAGTGATTCCGGATGGTATGACCAAAGGGGAATTTAAAGTACCGGTTGTTGTCACTTATCCAGATGGAACAACAGACGAAGTTGATGTTACAGTAACCATCAAAGAATCTGAAGCGGAAAAGAATGCCCCTTCATACAAAGATACAATGGTCGTTCCAGGGAAACCAGCAGAATCAACTCCAAGCTACGGCGAAGGTAAAACAGCACCAAATGGTACAGAGTATAAGATTGATGAAAACTTTAAAGTACCAGACGGATATAAAGTTGACATTGATAAAGCTACTGGAACAGTGACTGTAACAGCTCCAGAAAAATCAGACGGTACAACAGCAGAAGAAATTGAGGTACCAGTAATTGTCACTTATCCAGATAAATCAGAAGATAAAGTAATAGCTAAATTCCAATTGGATACTGATGAAAATGGTACACCAGACGTTACTGATCCAGATGATGATGGCGATGGTATTCCAGATGTGGATGATAAAAACCCTAAAACAGCCACTAAGACAGCCGTAGCGGTTGACAATGTAATTGTTACAGAAGGTCAACCAATCGCTCCGATTCCTGTTACGGTAACAAGCGATGATAGGAATGCTAAGGTTGAAGTTTCTGGTCTTCCAGACGGTTTAACTTATGACTCAGCAACATGTCAAATCACTGGTACACCAGATAAGTTAGCAGACTGGAAAGATACTGAAGAAACACGTGACTTCCCAGTAACTGTTAAAGTGACTGATGGAACAGGTACGGTTGAAAAAACATTTACAATCACTGTTCAGCGTGATACGGATGGTGATGGTATGCCAGATGTGACAGATACGGACGATGATGGCGACGGTATTCCAGACGATACTGAAAAGATTGACGGAACAAACTCTAAAGATCCAAATTCAGCAGCTTCTGTTATCACACCACTTGATGATCAAACAGGTACTGTCGGAGAAGCCATTACACCAGTTACTGTGAAAGTTGACAAAGTGCCAACAGATGGTTCAGTTACTGTTACTGGTCTTCCAGATGGCGTTACTTACGATCCAGCAACAGGCCAAATCACTGGGATACCAACAAAAGAAGGTGAATCAACGGTTACTGTGGCTGTTCTTGGTAAAGATGGTAAACCAGTTATGGGTGTTGACGGCAAACCAGTTACAGAAGAGTTCAAGTTTACAGTTAAGAAATTAACAGACGCTGATAAGAACGAACCTAAGGCTAAAGACCAAACAGTTAACATTGGGGAAACACCTAAGGCAGAAGATTCAATTGAAAACTTGAAAGATTTACCAGATGGAACTAAAGTAGAGTTTGAAACACCAATTGATACCACAACAGCAGGTGACAAGCCAGGTAAAGTTGTCGTGACGTACCCAGATGGTTCAACAGATACTGTTGATGTGACTGTTAAAGTCGTAGATCCAAGTACAGACGCTGATAAGAACGAACCTAAGGTTAAAGACCAAACAGTTAACATTGGGGAAACACCTAAGGCAGAAGATTCAATTGAAAACTTGAAAGATTTACCAGATGGAACTAAAGTAGAGTTTGAAACACCAATTGATACCACAACAGCAGGTGACAAGCCAGGTAAAGTTGTCGTGACGTACCCAGATGGTTCAACAGATACTGTTGATGTGACTGTTAAAGTCGTAGATCCAAGTACAGACGCTGATAAGAACGAACCTAAGGCTAAAGACCAAACAGTTAACATTGGGGAAACACCTAAGGCAGAAGATTCAATTGAAAACTTGAAAGATTTACCAGATGGAACTAAAGTAGAGTTTGAAACACCAATTGATACCACAACAGCAGGTGACAAGCCAGGTAAAGTTGTCGTGACGTACCCAGATGGTTCAACAGATACTGTTGATGTGACTGTTAAAGTCGTAGATCCAAGTACAGACGCTGATAAGAACGAACCTAAGGTTAAAGACCAAACAGTTAACATTGGGGAAACACCTAAGGCAGAAGATTCAATTGAAAACTTGAAAGATTTACCAGATGGAACTAAAGTAGAGTTTGAAACACCAATTGATACCACAACAGCAGGTGACAAGCCAGGTAAAGTTGTCGTGACGTACCCAGATGGTTCAACAGATACTGTTGATGTGACTGTTAAAGTCGTAGATCCAAGTACAGACGCTGATAAGAACGAACCTAAGGCTAAAGACCAAACAGTTAACATTGGGGAAACACCTAAGGCAGAAGATTCAATTGAAAACTTGAAAGATTTACCAGATGGAACTAAATTAGAGTTTGAAACACCAATTGATACCACAACAGCAGGTGACAAGCCAGGTAAAGTTGTCGTGACGTACCCAGATGGTTCAACAGATACTGTTGATGTGACTGTTAAAGTCGTAGATCCAAGTACAGACGCTGATAAGAACGAACCTAAGGTTAAAGACCAAACAGTTAACATTGGGGAAACACCTAAGGCAGAAGATTCAATTGAAAACTTGAAAGATTTACCAGATGGAACTAAAGTAGAGTTTGAAACACCAATTGATACCACAACAGCAGGTGACAAGCCAGGTAAAGTTGTCGTGACGTACCCAGATGGTTCAACAGATACTGTTGATGTGACTGTTAAAGTCGTAGATCCAAGTACAGACGCTGATAAGAACGAACCTAAGGCTAAAGACCAAACAGTTAACATTGGGGAAACACCTAAGGCAGAAGATTCAATTGAAACTTGAAAGATTTACCAGATGGAACTAAAGTAGAGTTTGAAACACCAATTGATACCACAACAGCAGGTGACAAGCCAGGTAAAGTTGTCGTGACGTACCCAGATGGTTCAACAGATACTGTTGATGTGACTGTTAAAGTCGTAGATCCAAGTACAGACGCTGATAAGAACGAACCTAAGGCTAAAGACCAAACAGTTAACATTGGGGAAACACCTAAGGCAGAAGATTCAATTGAAAACTTGAAAGATTTACCAGATGGAACTAAAGTAGAGTTTGAAACACCAATTGATACCACAACAGCAGGTGACAAGCCAGGTAAAGTTGTCGTGACGTACCCAGATGGTTCAACAGATACTGTTGATGTGACTGTTAAAGTCGTAGATCCAAGTACAGACGCTGATAAGAACGAACCTAAGGTTAAAGACCAAACAGTTAACATTGGGGAAACACCTAAGGCAGAAGATTCAATTGAAAACTTGAAAGATTTACCAGATGGAACTAAAGTAGAGTTTGAAACACCAATTGATACCACAACAGCAGGTGACAAGCCAGGTAAAGTTGTCGTGACGTACCCAGATGGTTCAACAGATACTGTTGATGTGACTGTTAAAGTCGTAGATCCAAGTACAGACGCTGATAAGAACGAACCTAAGGCTAAAGACCAAACAGTTAACATTGGGGAAACACCTAAGGCAGAAGATTCAATTGAAAACTTGAAAGATTTACCAGATGGAACTAAAGTAGAGTTTGAAACACCAATTGATACCACAACAGCAGGTGACAAGCCAGGTAAAGTTGTCGTGACGTACCCAGATGGTTCAACAGATACTGTTGATGTGACTGTTAAAGTCGTAGATCCAAGTACAGACGCTGATAAGAACGAACCTAAGGCTAAAGACCAAACACAAGCTTTATCAAGTATCGCAAATAATAAAGATAGAGGAAATAAATTGCCTACAACAGGTGAGGATGAGAACCCATTCTTTAACATTGCTGCTTTGACAATTATAGCTTCAGTTGGTTTACTATCTATTTTAAAGAAAAAAGAGGATTAATCGTTTGACCTAAAATGTCATTAAACTTTTCGCCATTTATTGGTGTGAGCACTTTAACAAAGTTATCTCTCTCTCCAACTTAATTAACTAAAGTGTTTCAATTTTTCGAGATTAATTCTTGAAAAAGTCTATCGAGATTATGAATCTCGATAGATTTTTGATTTTGTATGTTAAACAATAAAGGGTAAGTATTCTAGAAATATTTGGTAAGCATCTAATAAGTTTAAAATATAGCAAATATTTAAAAGAATTGTTTTTATAATCTTCGTCGCGTATAATGGCACGTAGAAAGTTAATTTTGGAGGTAATTTAATGTCAGTTCAAAGTGTGCTTGAGTCCTTGATAATGATTAAAGAGTGGCAAGAGGAAACTTACAAATATTTTCATAGCCATCCCGAATTATCAATGCAAGAGAAAAATACTAGTCAATTTATTTATAAAACCTTGCTGTCTTATGGTTACCAAACTCTACGAATTGGAGGAGGCGTTGTTGGTATTTTAGAAAATGGAGATGGTCCTAAAGTACTATTTAGGGCGGATATGGATGCTCTGCCTGTAAAAGAAGAAACAGGATTGGAATATGCTTCTAAAGTAGTCATGAAAGACTTAGATGGTAAGACAGTACCTGTGATGCATGCCTGTGGTCATGATGTTCATATTGTAGCTGGCTTAGGGGCAGCTTGGGCTTTGGCTAATCATTTATCGGAGTGGCAAGGAACTTATATTGCTTTGTTTCAACCAGGTGAAGAAATAGCTGCAGGGGCTAAATCTATGATAAAAGATGGACTTTTTGAAAAGATACCTCATCCAGACTTAGCTTTATCACAACATGTTTTAACTGAACCCATTTCAGGTAAAGTAGGTACGCTAGCAGGGCCCTTTTTATCGAGTGCCACTTCATTAAAGATTACTGTGTATGGAAAAGGTGCTCATAGTTCAATGCCACATTTAAGTATTGATCCTATTATTATAGCATGTGATATTGTAATAAAACTACAAACAATAGTTTCAAGAGAAGTAAATCTATTTAAATTTGCTGTTGTATCTGTTGGTTCTTTTCAATCTGGTTTTAAAGCGAATATTATTCCTGACAAAGCAATATTATTATTGAATATTAGAGCTTACGATGAACAGATTCAAAAACAAGTAATTGATAGTATTAAACGTATTGTTAAATCAGAATGTGAAGTAGGTGGTTGCATAATTGACCCCAAAGTAGAAACTTACGATGAGTATCCCCTAACAGATAATGACCCCCAGATAACCAAGGAAGTCACGGAAGCATTTCAGAAATATTTAGGTGAGGATAGATAGGGTTTCTGCCTACCATCCAATGACTGCTTCGGAAGATTTTTCATATATTCCTAGAGCATTGGGAATCCCTTATCTTTATTGGGGATTCGGAGGTTTCACGAAAGAACAAGAGATTTATTCAAACCATAATTCTAAGTTTGCACCAGCTATTCAACCGACCTTAACAACTGGTACTGAAGCTGCAGTTGTGGCTATTTTACGGTATCTTGGCAAATAGAGAATAATTACATATTAAGTAAAAGCAAGGTATACTAAAATCTCCAAAGTCTGAATTGGCTTTGACAGTCTTTTGGATAAGTAAGTACTCGATAACAAGATATATATTCTTTCCTCTATTTCTCCATCATATTATAAGTAATAACATAAATAGAGCTTGCTCTAATGATCAAACAATCATTAAAAGCGTTTACAAAAAATGGTATAATACTCTTACTACATTCAAGTGAGGTTCAGTCATGTTCGATAAATATATTTTTGATACCTACTATGAGCAAATAGTCAAAACTGTTAAAGGATTTATTTTTAATAATAAAGATAATACTGATTTGTCTACATACATGGTGCCAGAACCGAATGGTTTTATTGAGTTTGATAATTTTGAGTTATATAAGATAAACTATGAAATTATTAATAATTGCGAATTAAATCTTGAAATCATTGTAATTGCTAATGTAATTGTTCGGCAGTATATCAAAGGTGAGATGGAGATTGATACTAAAACTAAGTTTGTGTCTGTATATGCTGAAGTAGAACTTGATTCTGGTATCAAAAACTTTCGAATTTACAATACAGAATTTAAATCAGATCAGTACAAAAAGTCCCGAAACTTAAAATTGAGTAAAGACTGGGTTCCATATATAAGGAAGAAGGACTTTGATGCTATTGCTGAAAAATTCTTAAGGAAGTACTATCCTCAAGCCCTGACTCAACCAACCCCTGTTCCAGTTGAGACAATAGTTTCTGAAATGGGACTGTCTATCCATCAAGAGAAACTAACTATAGATAATTCAGTTTTCGGGAAAATGGTTTTTAAAGATACTGATGTTGAGGTCATAGAGGATGAGCAGTTAGTTTCTGAGCATTTTAACAAAGGGAGTATCCTTGTAGATAAGGATGTTGTTTTCAAACGGAATGTAGGTTCGTATAACAATACGGTCATCCATGAATGTGTTCACTGGGAACTCCATAAAGTATTTCACGAAGTCAAGATGGTACTTGATAAAGACCACTCACAAGTTAGTAGCTGGACAGAAGAAAATTTAGCTGATTCTAGTATGTGGACGTCGCTTGACTGGATGGAGTGGCAAGCTAATGGAATTGCTCCCCGAATTCTTATGCCCAAAGTCCAAACTAGAATAAAGATTAGGGAGCTATTTCAAACTTTGACATTGGTTAATCCTGATATAAGTCGTTCTGAATTAGTGCAAGAAGTGGTAGACAACTTAGCTACTTTCTTTGAGGTATCTAGACAGGCTGCTAAAATTAGAATGATTGATTTAGGATTTAAGGAAGCAAATGGTGTATATAATTATCTTGATGATAGATATATGCATAACTTTGCTTTTGAACTTGAAGCATTTGATAAAGGAAGTAGTTATACTATTACTTCAAATGACTTGTGTTTTGAGTATTGTTTTAACGAGAGTTTTAGACAGATTATTGATAGAAATAAGTTTATTTACGTTGATAACCATCTTTGTTTAAAGGATAAGAAATTTATTTATATGACAAAAGATGGGCCAATTATGACTGACTATGCTTACGAGCACATGGATGAATGTTGTCTAATCTTTAAAGTAAAGTCTAAAAATTTCACCTCGATTTCTAATGAGACATACTATGATTATGTACTGAATAGAGGCGTAACAAAGGAAAGTGAGATTAAGGCTGACTTTGTAGATATTCTCCAGAATCCAAGTTTGATGGATCAGCTCCCTCCACTGGATATGATGAAACTCGGGAAAAAAATCTCTGAATTATTGAAAGAACTACCTTTTGAATTTTCTGGGACATTACGTAGTCATAGAAAGCGAAAAAATTGCACACAACCATTTTTGGCTAAGCTAGTCGGAATTACAGAACGAACGTTGAGAGATTATGAAACACTAGAAGATAATTTACCAAGGCTTGAGTTAACATTGTCATTTTGTTTTGCTTTAAAATTAAGACCTGAACTTAGTGACGATATGATAAAGAAAGCAGGTCATCAACTTACAATTTCTCCACCACACCAAGTATATAAAATGTTGCTATCAACAAGTTACTATAAACCCTTGGGTGAAATAAATTCAATATTACAAGCTGCAGAAATGAAAACCTTATAAACCATCACAAATTTGTGATGGTTTATTTTTTTGGTTTCAAAAAGCGGAAAGTCAGCTTCCGGTTTTGAGATTGAATTAGTATGATTTTACTACATAAAAATTCCAAAAATCTGTTGCCAAGGGCGTTTTAAGGCGGAAGTTTGGACTACCTGTTTTTGATAGAAGTAAAACTATATACTGAGAGAGTAAAGATTAATCCTACAAGTTATCGTCTCTTTAAAAATACTTTGTAATGGGGAATATTCCTACATTATTGGCTTTAACTGTGTTTTTAGGGAAAGCAGCTCAACTTATAAAGCCAGTTGACCATGATTAAGCAAAGGAATTGCTGATGTGGTCAAATACACAACTGAATATTGGTTTGTCATACTCTTTTTCTTTGCTTGCCAAAGAAACGGAGTCAAAAGCATGCCAATCAATGTCAACTTTTTCAACTACTGTCAAACTCAATCTTCATCAACTGGTGTGGAGCCATCAAAGGGTGAAGTACTAGCGCCAATGTTCGTTCAGGACTATTATATGTCCTCAGAATATTCAGGACTGATTCGTGGTACATTTCGACAATGCCGTATTATGAGTATTCCCATTCTAACAGCCTTTGTCCCTGTGGCAGAAGAGGAGTATGAACAAATGGTTTGGTGGTATAACAACTCAGTCAATGATTATCTCAAGGATTTTCGTAAACCTAAAAAGAATACTTTAGAGGTCTCCTCCTGGGAAGTCTTCACTGAAAAGCAGGATTTAGCAATTGCTGATGAAGGTATTGAACTATATCTAGTAATGGATCAACTGGACTTCTTGAAAGCTAAACTCGCAGCAACCAATTTCCAAGCACCAGAAATTTTAGATATGCTTTTTGAAGGTTATGAGAATAAAGAAATCTTCGAGTACCTAGGTGTTAAGAAATCTGCAGGCTATAAGAAAGTCAATAATGCCCAGAAAGAAGGGCTGAAACTTTACAAAGAACTCAACAAATAAAACCAAATCGCCATCTCAACTGAGGTGGCGATTTTTTGTCAGTCTTTTTGATAGAAGAGACACTCGTATCCATCAGCTCTGAGGTTAATATCAGGCATCCAGTATGGTGCTTTTCCCATCAAAGTTGCGATTTGCTCAAGATTTTGGCTCTGGTCACACTCAATGATGATTTCATCATGCACATGTCCTACAATTCTGAAGTCTTTCAGTTGTTTCATAGAGTAAGCGAGTATGTCTCGACTTATAGCTTGAATAATATTCTCGACAAATTTTGGACCATAGCTTTCAAGTCTCTCCCAACGTTTAGCAGTTCCTGTACCTTCGTAGGTGACGGACTCTCCACCAAATTGGTTTTCTCCCATTTTAGGTTTGACATAGGCGAGTTTGCGTCCAGAAGGAAGAGTAATAAATAACATCCCTTTTCTTACTTTGAATTGAATACCATGGGTTTCAGTTTGCTTTTGGTATTTTATTGCAGTCTTTACAGCTTTATCAACATCCCACCAAAAGAGTACGATGTTTGGGTTGGCTTGTCTCCACGAGTCCACAAGAGGCTGCAGCTCCTGTTCATCAAGCCCCATGTCAATAGCCCCCATGGCTTTAAGTGCCCCGACTGCTCCGCCATAGCCACAGGCCAACTCTGCAATTTTCCCTTTCTGACGCAAGTCTGCGTTACGTCCATGTTTCTCAACAGGCACTCCAAACATCTGGCTAGCTGACATACAGTAGATGTCCTTGCCTTGTTCAAAGACCATGCTTCGCCATTTTTCGCCAGCTAGGTGAGATAATACTCGCGCTTCTATGGCAGAAAAGTCACAGACGATAAACTTTTTCCCATCACTAGGTACAAAAGCAGTACGGATGAGTTGAGATAGGGTATCTTGCGTACCATAGAGGAGATCAGTTGCCTCTAAGTCACCAGTTTTGAAGAGGTCTCTAGCCTCTTTAAGGTCAGGAAGATGGTTCTGTGGGAGGTTCTGAAGTTGTACCAATCGCCCAGCCCAACGACCCGTTCGATTTGCTCCGTAGAATTGGAACATCCCTCTAGCTCGACCATCCAAACAAACACAGTTCACCATAGCTTGGTATTTAGAAACGCTAGATTTAGCCGCCTGTTGTCTTAACTTTAGGACTTTAGTTGTCTTTGCATCGACTACCTTTAATAGCTCTTTGACAGCTTTCTTATCAAGAGAATTAGTCGTTACTCCGTGTTCTCGTAGCCAGCCAATCATTTGAAGAACAGAGTTGGGATTTTCAAGCCCAGTAAGTTCTTTAAGTTCCTCTTGAATTTTAGATTTGCTTTCCTCGTCAATGGTAATAGCTGCTTTGACAAAGTCTACATCAATACCAATCCCACTATCATTGATATTTTGGTCTTGATGATACTCTTCCCAAAGAAAGTCAGGAACAGGGTGGTTACGGAGTTTATTTTTGATGGCTAACTCAACCTCAACGTCACGCTTGTTGTAGTTGATAAAGGCTGCCCACTTATCAGGTGCGTGATGAGGGAAGTTTCGTTTTCGTCCACCATTAATTTTGGTAGGTTTGTAGGGCAGGCAGAAGTAACGAATCACATCCCCGCCTTCTTTTAACTTCTGTTCTTTGAGTTTTAGAACTGTTCCGACTCCTTCAAGGGAGAGTGGAAGTCCAAGATATGCTGACCAAACTATGCTACAACGCCATGAGTTTGGAGACAGAAAGCCCTCGGACAATAATTTTGGATGATGTTTCTTTAGCCAGTTAGACAGACAGATGCGTTCAAATGAGGCATTAAAAGCCCACTTAATAATGGAGTCATTCACCAATGCTTGTAGGATTTGATCAGGAAGATTTTCTTTAGTTAGGTCATAAACTGTTACTGGACCATTGTCAACAGAGACTGCTAAGAGAAGGATTTCAAAAGAATCATCTTCTGCGTAGCTATAAACACCAGACTTTCTCAAATCTACCTCACAGTAGGTCTCTAAGTCGATGGATAGTTCTTTTATTAGCATAGCTTGTCCTTTCATAAAAAGGTGGCAGGAGTGGCTGCCACCGGAGGTGTTATCGGCTACGATGTAGCGGTGTTGTGTTGTTGCTATGATGTTTCTTTTCAGCCTTACGTTCTTTTTCACGACGAATATCATCACGGATGGTCATGTAGTTGAGGTACAGACCAAAGAATAGGTAAATGCCAATAAGTGAGTAAAAGAAAATTGTTTCAAACATATTTAGTCCTCCGTTCTTAGTTCAAGAAATCATCATCGTCATCAGTCGCAAAGTCGTCTTCAGCACGAGTACGTCCACCAAGTGGCTCTCCATCACGGAGTTTTTGCAAGTTATTCAAACCACAGGCGATACCCTTGTTACCGTTAGAGTTGAAGGCATAGAAGGAAATAGACGCACGGCCATAGATACCTGAGTAGAGTTCAGAAGTATCTATAATCTCTTGTCGATTAGCGTCCACAACCCCAGGCTTATGTGGTGAGTTGGCATTGACGAAGTAGGCATTGCGATAAGCTTCATCATCAGGACGCTCTAAGTCTCCATCACGAAGTGGAGTTTTAAGGATAGAAAGTGCTGGGACAGATTTTCCATTACCTTTGAGTTTGGACTCGCCTTCCTTGTAGGCAAGCTCAATGGCTGCTTTGATTTTATCGACAGTTTCAATATCATCCTTTGGAATGATAAGAGAGACGCTGTACTTTGGCGTGCTTCCGTTGATGGACTTAGGTTCATTGGCATTCAAGTAGCTGAAGCGTGTGTTTTTACCAGTGATTACTTTTGTAGTTTGTACTTTAGTTGTCATACGTTTAATCCTCTTTAAATTCATTAGTAGCTAGGTTCAATTCTTGACGACTGTCGTCAAGAGGAACGAGTGTTGGTTTACCGCTTTGTTTTACAATCAGACCACCAAGCAGGTCGTTAAAGGTTTTCTTGCCAAGGAGTTTAGTCATGGCAGTGATAGTTAGGAGTTTCTTTTCGTAAGGATCAAAGCCAGCATCCATCACAGCTTGACTGACGGCAGCTTCGTCTGAAAACTTACGAACTGAGCGTCCCTCTACTAATTTGTAGCCTGGAATGGAGTGTCCCTCAGTAGCTTCTTTCAAAGCATAGGCTTTGACATCGTTTGCCCATGAAACCAGTAAGTCCAGTTTAGGCAAAATCTCTGCAATATCCTCATAGTCTAGAGTAGCAGGATCCGCAAACTCCATCTTGGCAAGTGCTAAATTATCCTCCGCACGTTTGCGACAGACATTCTTAATCTTGCAGAACTGGCAGTGTTTACCAGATTTCAGTTCTCCCTCGCCTTTAAAGGCAAGTTCAGCTTTAGGTGAGAGCTGGTCTTCCGCCCATTCAAGCAGTTCAGCCTTATCCATTTCAAAGGTAGAGATATTGTTCTTCCGTGGTTGAAAGATAGTCATGGTGACATTATCAAAATCATAGATTCCATCGAACATCTCAAGAGCACCTAGGGCATAGCACATCATTTGTGGGTTGTGGTCGGCATCGACCAGAATGCCCAAACCGTGCTTGTAGTCGATCACTTGAAGAAGTCCATCTGCCACAATCAGACAGTCGCCAGTACCGAACCCTTCAGGTACCCATTTGGAGAAGTCCAAACGTTGCTCGATAAGTACTGTTGGGTCATGAGAGTAGTCTTTAGCTTTCTCGACCTGTTCCATGACGTAGTTGCGATATTCCTCGGCACAATTTTGCATCTCTTCATTGTAGAAGGACAGATCCTCAGTTGGATCACGCGCCTTTCTGCCTAGTGCCTTCTCAACAAGGTAAGCACAGAGCTCGTGAGCGTCAGTTCCCTCAAGGGCAAATTCAGAAGTAACATCTGGCATGTCCTCGGTTAAGCGAACAGAAGGCGGACAGTTGAGCCAGCGATGGGATGCGGAAGCAGATAGGACAGCATGGTTAGTCATGGCCAATTCCTCCAGCTTCTTCAAGAACCGCTGCGTAGTGCTCAGTTGCTAAGGCTGATAGGGATTCTGCACCATATTTATTGAGAAGAGCACGAACTTCGTTCTTGTAGCCATCTTTGGCTTTTGTCGCAAGGACGGAACGAACGTCTTCGAGTTTGAGTTCCTTTTGTGGTTTATGTTTTGGTTCTTTTGAAGTTGTTGTAGTTTCTTCCTCAGTAGAGAGGATCTTCTTGAACTCATCTACTAAGCGAAGATAGTATTTGGCTGTGCCTTCCATTTCATTAATCAGTTCATTCAGTTGTTTCATTTTGCTCATGTTGTCTTTCCTCCGTAATTTTCCGAGCGAGTAGTTTTGAGATAACGCTGATGGCTATGAGGGTATCAGCCACATCATCATCAGGTTCGATGTATGGTTCGTTTGCCATATTGGGTCCTCCTATCTTACTAAGTAAGGTTTTGAGTGGATTTTCCACTTTGGAAGAGATTTTTTAATTTTTTATCTCTTACACCATACTAAGTAGGGTTGAGATAAATTTTTCCGCCTGATAAGAAAAAATTTGCTCATCAAAAAAAGTTTCCTGTGCATTTAATAGGAAACTTTTATTTTTTTAGAAAAAATTTTCTGTTAGTGCGGAAAATCCTGTCGGATTCTTACTTAGTAAGTTAGGAAGAGTAATTCCTAATTCAACAACGAAAGATGGAGGCATGATGCATGCAATTTACCTTATCTCATTCAGGGCAATCTGGTGTTCAAACAACAACGGTCTACCCGCACCAAGTGACAATCACGGATGAAACTAGTCTAAAACGTATTGCTCAGTACGACCATGTGGCAGGATTGTTTTCCAATAACACTCGATCGAACGCTAATTTCCTTAAGTCAGATGTATTAGTCATGGATATTGATAATGACCATACAGAAAATCATGATGATTGGATTACAGAGGAATACCTAAAAATACTGTTTTCGGATTACCATTTTGCTTTGGTTACAAGTCGAAACCACATGGTTCAAAAAGGCAGTAAGGTAGCAAGACCTAAATTCCATATTTATTTCCAGATCAATGAAGTCAGTGATAAAGATGCCTATGCCTTTCTAAAAGAAGAGATGACGAATCGGTATAACTTCTTTGATACGAACGCCAAAGATGCAGCACGTTTCTTTTTTGGTAATCCCAATGCACAAGTTTTATGGAATGACTCATGGCTAACTATAGATGCTGATTTATTGGATTCATCATTTGATGATGAAGAAGATTTCGATGCAGATTTCTATCAACCACCAACAGGACCAATCACAGAAGGTAGTCGGAACTCAACCATGTCGGTTTTTGCGGCGAAAATCCTTAAGCGATTAGGTGTAACAAAAGAAGCACGAGACGGCTTTGATGAACAAGCTCTCAAATGTGTTCCCCCTCTTGAGAAAGCAGAGCTTGATACCATTTGGGGCAGTGCTGTTCGCTTCTATAACAAAACCATCAAAAACTCAAAAGATTATAAATCTCCAGAAGAGTTTCAACGTGGGGAGATGCAACCAGATGATTATTCAGATATCGGAGAAGCAGGTCTTCTCGCTAGAGAGTTTGGTGACAAGATTGCCTTTACTAGGGAAACAGACTACCTCGCTTACGATGGTAAGCACTGGGTGGAAGATGAGCAGTTAGCCATGCGTCAAATTCATCAGTTCCTTGATATGCAGCTAGAAGTTGCAGTAACCAAGCTTAATAATGCCACTCAAAAACTGAAGCAATCTGGTATTCCTGAAATGCTAATCCAACAAGGTGGTAAAAAGCTAGAAAATGCGATTGAGACACCAATTCAACTGGTTGCTTATCAGGACTATAAGAAAGCATTCGAGTTTTATAAGTTTGTTATGAAATACCGTGACTATCGAAATTTATCAGCAATCGCCAAAATGGCCAAACATATGGTTCGCATGAGTGTGTCTGATTTAGATAAGAATGAACTCTTACTGAATACTCCAGAGGCGACTATTGATTTATCACAAGGCTTGTCTGGTATTAGGGAACATGATTCTGCTGATTACTTAACCAAAATGACCAATGCCTCTCCGAGTGATAAGGGAGATGGTCTGTGGCAGGAGACCCTTGCGACCTTCTTTTGTGATGATACAGATCTTATCAATTATGTTCAAGAGATTGTAGGCATGGCTGCTATTGGTAAAGTTTATCAAGAGCATATGATTATTGCCTACGGTAGCGGTGCAAACGGCAAGTCTACCTTTTGGAACACCATTGCAAGAGTTCTTGGTAACTATTCAGGAAAACTCTCGGCTGAAGCTCTGACCATGAGTGTGAGACGGAATGTCAGTCCAGAAATGGCTGAACTTAAAGGGAAACGTCTTATCATTGCTTCAGAGATGAGTGAGGGAATGCGATTGAATACAGCCATGGTTAAACAGCTCTGTTCGACAGATGAAATTTTAGCTGAGAAAAAGTACAAGGCACCTTTCCATTTTGTCCCATCACATACGCTGGTTCTTTACACTAACCACCTGCCTAAAGTAGGTGCGAACGATGATGGGATTTGGAGACGACTGATTGTCATTCCTTTTAATGCCAAAATCACTGGTCGGTCAGACATCAAAAACTTTGCGGACTACCTTTACGACGAAGCAGCACCAGCTATCATGTCTTGGATTATTGAGGGAGCAGAAAAAGCCATCAAAGCAAACTTCAAATTGATCTTGCCACAAGTAGTTGCGGACTCTGTCTCAGCTTATCGAGAAGCCAATGACTGGATGGGTCAATTCCTTGGAGATTGTTGTGAAATCGGTGACCACTTGACTGAGAAATCAGGAGAACTTTACTCTGCTTATCGAGCTCACTGTGCTCGTATCAATGAGTACACGCGCAGCACGACGGACTTTTATACAGCTTTGGCAAACGCTGGATTCACCAAGAAAAGAACTAATAAGGGTGTCATGGTAAAAGGTCTACAGTTGAAATTAGAAGATGATTTTCTTGATTAACCGTGAAAATCAGTGAAAGTTGCTTTTATCATCAGAGGGTGTTGGTGTAAGCCGTGATAGTCAAGTCACAACTTAAATCTTTGAAACACGGAGAGTTATTATTCGTTGGTAGTGAGAAGAGTTTAGACAAAACTATCACGACTTTCACGGGTCTTAAAAAGTGCAAGTCGAGAAGGTCATATACAAAAGTTGTCATAGGGGATTTCAAAGTGCAGGTTTAGTAGGTCTTTTCTATAACTTAGATATAAAGAAAATTAAAAAAAGATAAAAAGAGGTATAGGAAAGTAATGTAACTGACTAGCGTGAACTGCACTTTTCCTTTGGCGATGTTTCTGACGGAAGGATTGGGTATGCGTGAAAAAATTGTTGAACAGAAGTTAGTGAGTGAAGTGAAAAAGCGTGGTGGGGTTTGTCCCAAATGGGTGTCGCCTTCGTTTGGCGGTGTGCCAGACAGGTTGGTGTTTTTACCCAAGGGTAAGTTTGGCATGGTGGAAGTAAAAGCCCCTGGTGGAAAGCCACGTTTACTACAAGTGACAAGGCACAAGATGTTTGACGGATTGGGTTTCAAGGTACATGTGCTAGATAGTGTTGAGAAGATTGGAGAAGTGCTAGATGAAATTGAGTTTACATGATTATCAAGAAGTCACCAAGGACTTTATCATAAGGACACCTTATGCGGCAGTCATCCTAGACATGGGGATGGGAAAGACTGCCACAACCTTATCAGCCATCAACGAGCTGATGTTTGACCGTTACGAGGTCTCAAAGGTCTTGGTGATTGCGCCCCTTCGTGTCGCAAACACGGTGTGGAGTGATGAGATTGAGCAGTGGGAGGAACTAAGACACCTCCGTTATGCCAAGATTGTGGGAACACCAAAACAAAGGCGAGCTGCCCTTGAGCAAGATGCGGATATCTACATCGTCAACCGTGAAAACCTCCCCTGGCTGGTGGAACAATGTAGTCCCTATTTCAAGTGGGATATGGTAGTTATTGATGAGCTATCGTCCTTCAAGTCTTGGCAGTCCAAACGTTTCAAGGCATTCATGGTCATGCGTCCCTACATGAAGCGTGTCGTGGGATTGACTGGCACACCGAGTTCAAATGGGCTTATGGACTTGTTCGCAGAGTTCAAGGTCATTGATGGTGGCGAGCGTCTGGGGCGATTCATCGGAGAGTATCGTAGTCGCTACTTCCGTGAGGGAGCTCGCAATGGTCAGGTGGTTTATAACTACCTCCCTATGGATTATGCGGAGTGCCAAATCTATGACAAGATTGACGACATCACCATTTCCATGAAAGCTATGGATTATCTTGAGATGCCAGAACTGATTTCGACCAAGAAGGTGGTTCATCTCACTGACAAAGAAAAATCTGATTATAAGCAGTTCAAGAAAGATTACGTACTTGCAGACCTTGAGAATGGCGAGGTGACTGCTGCCAATGCGGCAAGCCTTTCAAACAAGTTGCTACAAATGGCAAATGGTGCGGTTTACTCAAACGACCATCAAGTGGTGAGCCTACATGACCAAAAACTGGATGCTCTGGAAGATATCATCGAAGCTGCCAATGGTGAGCCAGTTCTTGTGGCCTATTGGTTCAAACATGATGTTCAGCGTATTGAGGAACGTTTGGTAAAGCTCAAGGTTAAGGGCACAATCCTTAAAACTGAGGAGGATATTCGTGAGTGGAATAAAGGGAAAATTTCTGTCGGCTTATTACATCCAGCAAGTGCTGGACATGGTTTGAACTTGCAAAAGGGTGGTCATCACTTGGTATGGTTTGGTTTGATTTGGTCCTTGGAGTTGTACCAACAAACCAACGCTCGTCTGTGGCGACAAGGGCAACAAGCAGATACTGTGGTCATCCAGCACATTGTAACGCAAGGAACTATTGACGAGGAAATCCTCAAAGCACTGGAAAGCAAAGACGCCCAGCAGTCACGGCTGATTGAAGCCGTCAAAGCACAAGTAGGAGGAATGAATGGATAGAATTGAGTATTTGATGAAAAACTATAGCGATGTGAAGTTGAAGCTTGCATTGGTGGAAAATCAACTTCTAAACTTTCGTCCCATTAGCGAGGAGAGTGTGATTCAGTCATTGGTTTATGAAAAACCAGATATGGAGAGGGTAAAGACTTCTCAGATCAATTCACGTTCAGAGACTATTGCTCTCAGTTTCAGAGAAAAATTGGAAAAAGAAAACAAGGAATATTGGGATAGTTTGATGGAGTGCTATCATTTTCTAAAGACTGAACTCGAGTTCTTTGAAAGTATGGTCAACCTTATACCAGATGACTTGAAGCAGTTTTCGAAGGACTTGATTTTCAATGAGATGAGCTGGGACGATATATCTAGCCACTATGAGATTAGTCGTTCCACAATTTCTTACCGTAAACGTAAGGTGCATCAGCAACTAAAGAAATGTTATGGTTGGATGAGTAGGAGTATTGATCTTGATGAATCAGCGTTTCAAATTCCTCTTTCGAACTAATTTCGAACTGTTTTCGAACCAAATTTGTACCAAATTCGAACTGTTTTTATTTTGAGACTGTGCTATACTTAAGATGTCAAAAAAGATAAAAATTTTCCCAGTAATGATTGGATAACCTTCCGCTTGTACGGTAATATACAGCTACAAAAACAAGAGGAGAACCTATCATGAAAACGAAATTGACAAAACGCCAACAAGAAAAACTCAACGCTCTTTTAACAGCGATTGCTCAAGAAGAACTTTTGGTTGAAACCTTGGAAACACGAAAAAGTGATAACCTAGATTTCTACGATGTTTCGGTTTGGGGAGTTAAAAGAGCACTCGAGAGAGCCTACGAAGCAGGCCAACAATCAGTAAAATAAATCAAAGCCTAGCCCTCAAGGGTTGGGCTTTTTGCGTGGAGGAAAACATGATTTTTACCAGTGAACAAGTTTCAAGTGGACACCCCGACAAGCTCTGTGACCAAATCTCAGATGCTATTGTGACGAAATGTCTCAAGCATGATAAGAACAGCCGTGTGGCGGTTGAAACCTTAATCAAAGATAACCAAGTGGTTGTGGCAGGTGAAGTCTCAACCAAGCACTTATTTAACCTTGAAGGTATTGTCAAAAAGGTTCTTGAACCTTACGGTATGACAGATGTCATGGTGACGAACCTTCTTGGAGTTCAAAGCCCAGACATCGCTCAAGGTGTGGATAAGGGTGGTGCAGGTGACCAAGGGATTATGTTTGGTTATGCGACCGATGAAACACCTGAGTTCTTACCATTACCTTATGTACTTGCGACTCGAGTGCTTGAGAAACTGATGAACCTTGGTCATCCTGCCTTGGGCAAAGATGCCAAAGCTCAAGTCACATACGACTATGAAAACAAGTGTATCGAGACTTTCCTAGTGTCTATCCAACACGACGAGGAGGTTGACCTTGCCTCAGTCAAACGAATTGTCACCCAAGCTATGATGTCGGTTGCTCAACGCTACCGTCAGAACCTTGACTTCAGGGTTTTGGTTAACCCAACTGGTCGCTTTGTTCTTGGTGGCTCTTACGCTGATGCTGGTGTGACTGGTCGTAAGATTGTAGCAGATACCTACGGTGGCTTTGCCTGTCACGGTGGTGGAGCTTTCTCTGGGAAAGATCCAAGCAAGGTCGACCGTTCAGCCGCCTACATGGCACGGAAGATTGCAAAGGACTTTGTTCGTGAAGGGTATGCCAAACGCTGTGAAGTCCAGTTAGCTTATGCCATTGGGGTTGCGGAGCCTGTAGGTGTTTATGTGAACATCTTTGGGACAAGTGATTATCCTCTTGAACAACTAGTAGGAGTGGTTCGTGAACGCTATGATCTTACCCCACAAGGAATTATCAAGGAGCTGAATCTCTTGGATGTGGACTACACCAAGACCACTTGCCTTGGGCATTTCACCAAGCCTTATCTTCCTTGGGAGCAGTAAGATGCCACGTCGACCAAGCACCCCTTGCAAGCAGCATGGTTGTCCTAACCTTGTGACCTATGGAAACAAATACTGTGACGACCACAAAGCTAACTACAGCCTTGATGCCAAGTCAACTAAAGCCAAAGGTTACGATACTCGATGGAACAAGGCACGGCTTCGTTACCTCAAGTTCCATCCTCTCTGTGTTTACTGCCAAAGGAAAGGACGACTGACCAAGGCAACGGTGGTTGACCACATCACTCCCCACCGAGGTGACCAAGACCTCTTCTGGAATCCATCCAACTGGCAAGCCCTCTGTAAGTCTTGTCATGACCGAAAGACCAAGACGACTGACCGATATGTGGAGTATACTTATCGGCTCTAAATTTAGAGTTTCGTTACAAAAGTATCTAATTTTTAACCCTATGGGGGAGGGGGGATGAAATCTCTAAAACCTTGGGAGACTAAGACCGACGCCCCCTCAAAAGTGCATTTTCGCAAAATTCGTTAGGGGCATACCCAAAACAGTTAAAAAGTGCATTGAACCATTATGGTGTCAATCTTTCTAGCAGGGTAAGTATCGTTTGCCAGTGTTTGTTTTGGCCTGTTTTTGAAGGGATAAATACATGAAAAATAGAGAAATTAACCATTTTTAGTTCTTGGAGGAAAACAAATGAACGATAATCAGCGGCGAGGCATTTGGAAACTTAGGCGAGATGGATTTGGCTATGGTGCCATTGCTCAAATGTTAAACATGTCTCTTGGTTCGGTGAAGCAATATTGCCGTAGACACCCAAAGTTAAAAGGAATGGGTCAGTTTGTCAAGTATCAGCTTGATGAAGGAGAACGTTCATATTGTAAGAACTGCATGAAAAAGTTACACCATGCTGTCCAAGGCAGACCTAAAAAGTTCTGCTCAAATAGGTGTCGAGCTATCTGGTGGCGAAACCATCAAAGCCAACATGATAAAACCAAAACTGCATACGATGAATTGACTTGCCAAAACTGTGGCAGGTCTTTTTTATCCTATGCCAATCCAACAAGGAAGTTCTGCGGACACCCTTGTTACGTAGAACATCGATTTAGAAAAGGAGTAGTGCATGACAACTCAACCCAATATGGAAATTAAGGAACTCCCCCTAAGTGACTTAAAGCCGGCCTCTTATAACCCTCGAAAGAAATTGAAGAAGGGCGATAAGGAGTACGAAAAGATTAAACAGAGTCTACTCAAGTTTGGCTACGTTGACCCCATCATTGTCAATGACGATTTGACGGTCATCGGTGGTCACCAACGCCTAACGGTTCTTAAAGACCTCAAGTATGAAACCGCAAAATGCGTCATTGTCTCTCTTTCCAAGGAAGATGAAAAGGCACTGAATATTGCCCTTAATAAAATCACTGGTCAATGGGATGACCAGCTCCTCGCTGACTTGCTTTTGGACTTGCAAGAGTCTGATTTCAACCTTGATTTGACTGGGTTTGAGCCACCAGAGATTGATGACATTCTGTCCAACATCCATGACAAGGACTTGTCTGAAGACGATTTCGATGTGGATGAGGAGTTGAAGAAACCAACGGTCGCAAGACGTGGTGACATCTGGCAACTCGGAAAACACCGAGTGATTTGTGGTGACTCCACCAAATCAGAAAACTACGAGCAATTGCTGGGGGATAAGAAAGCCAATCTTATTGTGACGGATCCGCCTTATAACGTGGACGTTGAAGAGACCGCTGGAAAAATCCTCAATGACAATATGTCGGACAGGGACTTCTACCAGTTCCTTTTTGATATGTTCACTCAAGTGGAAAGTCATATGGAAGCCGATGCGTCTATCTATGTTTTCCATGCAAACACGGAAGGTCTGAATTTCCGGAAGGCTTTTAAGGACGCTGGTTTCTATTTAAGTGGGAGTTGCATTTGGAAGAAGAACTCACTGGTTCTCGGACGTAGTCCTTACCAATGGCAACACGAACCCTGTCTCTTTGGTTGGAAACAAAAGGGAAAACACCAGTGGTTCAGCGACCGTAAGCAGACAACTATCTGGGAATACGACCGTCCTAAGTCTAGTAAAGACCACCCAACCATGAAGCCTATTCAGCTTATGGCTTATCCTATTCAAAACTCATCCATGCGAGGAACGCTTGTTTTTGATCCATTTCTTGGTTCAGGGTCAACCCTCATGGCAGCAGACCAGACTGGTCGAGTTTGTTATGGGATTGAGCTTGATGAAAAGTTTGTGGATGTCATTGTCAAACGCTACATGGAGTCAACTAGTAATAGAGATGTGTCGGTACTCCGAAACGGTGAGACTTTGAGCTATGACCAAGCCTTAGAAGTAATGGAGGAACACTCATGACCCTAACCTTTCTTGATTTCTTTGCAGGAGTGGGTGGCTTTCGTCGTGGGTTGGAGTTGGCAGGGATGACCTGTCTTGGCTACTGTGAAAAGGACAAGTTTGCACGAAAGTCCTACGAAGCAATGTATGATACAGAAGGAGAATGGTTTCATGACGACATCACAAGCATTGACCCCACACGACTTCCAAAAGCAGATTTATGGACTGCGGGAAGCCCTTGTCAAAATGTGTCTATCGCAGGAAAGCGAGCAGGCTTATACGGTGAGCGAAGTGGACTCTTTTTTACATTTGTTGACCTCCTCCAGAGCCAAAAAGAAGAAGATAAACCCGAGTGGGTACTCCTTGAAAATGTTAAGGGACTTCTATCAAGTGGCGGAGGACGAGATTATCTCGACTATCTCTCTATCCTGGACCAAGCAGGGTATGACCTCGAATGGCAAGTGTTCAACTCAAAAGATTACGGAGTTCCCCAAAACCGAGAACGCATCTATACTCTCGGACATCTTAGAAGCCGGGGTCGACGACAAGTATTACCTCTCAGCGGAGAAAGCGGTAGCCATCTTAAGCAACTTATAGGTGGTATGCAGAGCTACCGAGTCTACGACCCTAGTGGCATTGCCACAACCCTTGTTGGTGAGGGTGGAGGACTGGGAGCTAAGACAGGTCTTTATCTGATTGACCAGTCTTTGACTGAATCAAAGCTAACTGATGAAGCACGGTGTATCACCGCTCGCTACACGGCAGGTGCTACAAAGAGAACTGCCATGAACTCTGGTGTCCTTGAAGTCCAACCCATTCTAACACCAGACAGGGTAATAAAACGGCAAAATGGCAGACGGCTTAAGGAACAGGATGAGCCGATGTTTACTCTTACCTCTCAAGACCGACATGGTGTTCTTGAGGGTATCAAGGTCAGAAATGGCACAAAGCAGGGCTACCAAGTGGCAGAACTTGGAGATTCAGTTGATCTTTCCTATCCAGGCTCACAAACGAGACGAGCTAAGGTTGGGAAAGGCATCGCCCACAATCTATCTTGTGGTGGACGGATGGGAGCTGTGGTTTGGAATGGTCGAGTCGTAAAAATCAGACGCTTGACTCCACGAGAGTGCTTCAGGCTCCAAGGCTTTTCAGATGACTTATTTGACAAAGCTCAGGCTGTCAACTCTGATGCCCAGCTCTACAAACAAGCTGGTAATGGCGTGACGGTAACGGTGGTTTATACTATTGGGAAGGCCATTTTATCTGCTTAGACTAGTAGCTAATCACTGGATATAAGGTGAACCTTACGGTAATATGCTGTTACCAAAAGACAAAGGAAGTCAAAACGATGACAAAAAATGAGTTCAACGAAATTATTGATAGCTGCTTTATTCACCTAACTGTAATGAAACAACATTACACTAAGCCGAGAAATTATTCACTAGATGTGATTGAATAAGGAAATCTTGACCAAATTAATGATTTATTGAATGATATTACAAATGGTATCGAACTTGGTGGGTTTAACGAACTGGAAGCCCGCTATATTTACGAAGACACCGAAGTGTTATGGGCCGAGGTATCTCAAACCTTTGTGAGATAAGGAGAAGCAAATGGATGATAAAACCCTTGAACGGTTAAGAAAAACATACCCAACTGGTACTCGAGTTCGTTTAGTGCATATGGACGCCCCTTACAGTGTTCCAATAGGTATGCTAGGAACAGTAGAAGATGTGGATGATATTGGATCGCTAATCGTTTCTTGGGACAATGGGCAGAGCTTAAACGTGTTGCATGGTATTGATAGGGTGGTTATTGTAGAACCAAATAGGCATGATTTTATAAGAAGTATTTATTGCTATTTAAGAGCTGGGCACAATGAATTTGTTTTTGATAGTGGTGATATTCCTGTACAGTTAACCCACGAAGAAGTCATCACTCTTATGACTAGTACGCATCCGCAAACTGAAATTGATATCTACATTGATGAATGTAATCATTTTAATCTTAAGCCGACAACTGTCTTGACGAAAGAAGAAATAGAAAAGGCAATACAAGAATAGACAAGGTTTCGCTAAGAAGCCTTTTTCTTGTGCCAAAAAGGGGGTGAGACCGTGGCAGTTAGAGGGCGAAAACCAAAGCCTACAAATTTGAAAATACTTGAAGGAAACCCTGGGAAACGACCTCTACCTACTAACGAGGTTAAACCCAAACAGAAAGCCCCACGTTGCCCACAGTGGCTCGAAGACGATGCCAAGAAGGAATGGAAGCGGATGGGCAAAATCCTCGAACAGATAGGGATATTAACGGAGATGGATATGACAGCCTTCGCAGGCTATTGCCAAGCCTATGCCCGTTGGAAGGAAGCCGAAGAGTTTCTCTCTAAACATGGGTCTATCATCAAGACTCCAAATGGTTATCTCCAACAAGTGCCACAGGTATCTATCAGCCAGACCAATCTGAAAATCATGCTTAAGTTCTGTGAGCAGTTTGGTCTGACACCATCAGCTCGTAATCGCTTGGCGACCATGGACGCAGAGGTTGGCACTGGTGATGAGATGGAGGATTTATTAGGAGGTGTTTTATGACCTATCACTACGAACCGAGTCCCTTTATGCTTCCGACTTCTCGTTACGACAAGGCAAAGGCAGATAGAGCAGTGACCTTTATTAATAACCTATCTCATACCAAGGGGAAGTGGGCTGGGAAGAAATTTGATTTGTTGCCGTGGCAGGAACAGATAGTTCGTGACCTCTTTGGGATTGTTAAGGAAGATGGCAATCGTCAATTTCTGACAGCCTATATCGAGATTCCAAAGAAAAACGGAAAGTCTGAACTGGCCGCTGCTATTGCTCTTTACCTTCTTTATGCAGATAATGAAGCCAGTGCGGAAGTTTATGGTGCAGCATGCGACCGTAATCAAGCCTCGATTGTTTTTGATGTCGCAAAACAGATGGTTCAGATGAGTCGTCCGCTAGAGAAACGTTCCAAGATTATGGCAGCAACCAAGCGGATAGTGAATTATTCCAATGCTGGATTTTACCAAGTCCTCTCAGCTGAGACAGGAACCAAACACGGACTCAACGTGTCAGGTCTTGTCTTTGATGAAATCCATGCCCAACCCAATCGCCATCTCTATGATGTTTTAACCAAGGGTTCTGGTGATGCCAGGGAACAACCCCTCTTTTTCATCATCACAACAGCTGGAACGGTTAAAAACTCCATCTGTTATGAACTCCACACCAAGGCACTTGACATTCTTAAAGGTCGAAAGAAGGACACGTCCTTTTATCCAGTGGTTTATGGATTGTCTGATGAAGATGATTGGAATGACGAAGCCAACTGGCTAAAAGCCAATCCCTCACTTGGTCATACCATTGGGATTGACCGTGTTCGTGAAGCCTACCAACAGGCTCTTGATAACCCAGCTGAAGAGAATGTCTTTAAGCAACTCCGTCTCAACATGTGGACGAGTTCCCATGTGGCTTGGATTCCTGAACATGTCTATGCGAAAGGCAATGCCCCCATCGACTATGAAGCTCTAAAAGGTCGTGACTGTTACGCAGGGCTTGACTTATCGAGCACCTCAGATATCACCGCCTTTGTCTTAGTCTTTCCGCCACGACATAGCGAGGAGAACTACATCATCCTGCCTTTCTTTTGGTTACCAGAAGATACCTTGGAATTGAGGTGTCGTCGTGACCACGTCCTTTATGATGTTTGGAAAAGGCAGGGTTACATCAAGACAACGGAAGGGAATGTTGTTCACTATGGATTCATTGAAGCCTTTATCGAACAACTCTCTGAAACCTACCACATCAAAGAGATTGCTTATGACCGTTGGAATGCGACGCAGATGGTTCAGAACCTTGAAGGCATAGGCTTAACCATGGTGCCCTTTGGACAAGGCTATAAGGATATGAGTCCACCGTCCAAGGAACTCTACAAGCTCATGATGGAAGGGAAAATCCAACACGGTGGTCATCCTGTTCTAAAATGGATGGGACAAAACGTGGTCATGCGACAAGATCCTGCTGGCAACATCAAGCCAGACAAAGAAAAATCCGTTGAGAAGATTGACGGTATTGTGGCTCTTATCATGGGACTTGACCGTTGCATTCGCCACCAGGATGATGAAACGAGTGTCTATGATGAGCGAGGACTTTTGAGTTTTTAGGATAAAAACAACCTAAATAGGTTGAATGTATCCTAAAAAGTGATAAAATAGAGTAAAGGAGGAAATAGCTATGCAAATTAATATTGAAAACTTAGTCTCTATTTCTGAAGCGAATCAAAACTTCTCTAAAGTAGCCCGCATGGTCGATGCTAACGGTACTGCAGTCATTTTGAAAAATAACACACCAAAGTACGTTTTAGTAGATTACCAAAGTCTGATTAAAGAGGAGCAAGATACACCAGTAGTTGTTGAACAAACAACATTGGATGAGGTTGCGACTTCAGTATTATCACGTCATCTTGATGCATTTAAGGAATTGGCCAAATGAGAATACTAACTGTTGAGCAAGTTATTGAACTGCACAGTAGGTTAATTCAAGCTACTGGCGGTTTAGATGGCGTCAGAGATGCTGGTCTAGTAGAATCATCTTTATCTTCAGCTTTTAGTTCTTATTTTGGTATTGAAAAATATCCAAGTATAGAAGAAAAAGCTGCTAGACTTTGTTATTCATTGGTTAATAATCATGCCTTCCTTGATGGTAACAAGCGTATTGGAGTTTATGTCATGATTATTTTCCTCGAATTAAATGGTATCGTTTTAAATCAGACTGATGAAGAAATTGTTAAGCTAGGTCTTGGGGTTGCTGCGTCAGAATTAGATTATAACGCAATCTTGGAGTATATCAGGAACCATTAATTAATAGTTAAGCGAGGTGAATAGAATGACTCACAGTATTTTGTCTCTAGAGGTTGAAAATGAGTTACTATCAAGCGTTCGTGAAGTTTGTACTGAATCTGATTTGAAACTAGAGGAACTTGTTAAAGACTATTTAGGATTTTTGGCAGGTTTAAATGCTTCAGCAATTGAGCAGGTTAGTGCATTACCTAATGAAAATGAAAAAGCCGAATGGCTTGCCAAATACTATTTCGATGCTCGAATTAATCAATTACAATTTGAAGCACTGAAAAAGGAAGTATTACTTGGACATGACAAAATCAAAGAAAGTAAAGTAACACGTCTTGAAGATGTCAGACATGAATTTGATTGATGTATAATTAGACTGAAAGCACTTCAAAATGATGTGCTTTTTTCGTACCCAAAAATAAGGAGGTCAAATGGGTATTTTAGATTGGATTGGATCGAAGCGCTCAAGAGATAAGCCACATAATAGTTATGAGGGACAGGATTTTTCCTATCTCTTTGGACGGACGACCAGTGGTGAAACCGTAGATGAGTTTAAGGCTATGCAGACGACGGCTGTTTATGCTTGTGTGCGTATCCTTGCTGAAGCAGTAGCGTCACTTCCTATTCACGTCTATGAACGGACAGAAACTGGGAAGGAGAAAAAGCTGGACCACCCACTGTACTTTCTTCTTCATGATGAGCCAAATCCAGAAATGTCATCCTTTATTTTTCGAGAAACCATGATGAGTCATTTGTTAATATGGGGAAATGCATATGTGCAGATTATCAGAGATAAGGGTGGACGAGTGATTAGTCTCTATCCACTCTTGCCTGATAAGATGTCTGTCCATCGTGATGATAGTGGGAGACTTTACTACAAATACCAGCGCCAGACAGAAGAAAACCCTAATTTCAATGATAAGGGAACTGTCTTATTGAAGCAGGAAGATATTCTTCATGTGCCTGGTCTTGGGTTTGATGGCTTGATTGGTTACTCACCAATTGCGATGGCTAAAAATGCGATTGGGATGACCCTAGCTACCGAAAACTATGGGGCATCTTTCTTTAAAAATGGCGCTAACCCAGGTGGTGTTTTGGAGCACCCAGGTATCCTTAAAGACCCTAAACGAGTGAGGGATTCTTGGAATGCCGTTTACAATGGGGTCACAAATGCCCATAAAGTGGCTGTACTCGAAGAAGGCATGAAGTATACTCAAGTGGGAATCCCCCCTGAAGAAGCCCAATTTTTACAAACACGGAAGTTTCAGATTAACGAAATTGCACGACTTTACCGTATCCCACCACACATGGTTGGTGATTTGGAGAAGTCGTCTTTTCCAAATATCGAACAACAGTCACTTGAATTTGTCAAATATACCTTAGACCCTTGGGTAGTTCGTTTAGAACAAGCTTTCAAGAGGTCTCTTTTTTTACCCGAAGAAAAAAACAATACTTTGTTAAATTCAATGTGGATGGTCTACTTCGTGGGGATTACCAAAGTCGAATGAATGGCTATGCCATCGCAAGACAAAACGGTTGGCTGTCAACTAATGACATCCGTGAATTGGAAGATTTGAACTTGTTGTCAGATGAAGAAGGTGGAAACCTCTACTTGATTAACGGCAATATGACCAAACTAGAAGATGCTGGTGGCTTTATGAAACAACCTACGGAAACTGAGCCAACTGAAAACGCAACAGAGGAGGAAGTAGATGCGTAAATTTTGGAATTTTACAGACGAAGGTGGCGTCCGTACCCTTAGGATTGAAGGACAGATTGCGGACGAGACTTGGTTTGGGGATGAAGTCACCCCACAGCAATTTAAGAACGACTTGATTTCTGGAACAGGCGATATCACCCTATGGATCAATAGTCCAGGGGGTGATGTTTTTGCGGCCGCTCAAATCTATAACATGCTTATGGATTATCAGGGAGATGTCCATGTCATCATTGATGGTCTAGCTGCGAGTGCTGCCAGTGTCATTGCCATGGCAGGGACAACAGTTTCCATGAGTCCAGTTGCCATGATGATGATTCATAATCCTTGGACGTTCGCGCAAGGTGAAGCGAAAGATATGGCCAAGGTCATTGAGATGCTTGGCGAAATTAAGGAGTCCATTATCAATGCCTATGAGCTTAGAACTGGACTTTCCAGAACCAAGATTTCTCATCTTATGGATTCGGAATCTTGGTTCAATGCCAAGAAAGCTGTGGAGCTTGGTTTTGCGGATAAGGTGCTCTTTGAGAAAGAGGAGACACCTGAGCAGGATGATCAAAATAGCTACACCTTTAGTAGAGTGACTGCTGCTCATGATTTGGTGGTGAAACTGCAAGCGAGCCTTCAACCACCCAAACCACAGAAATCAATCCCCATCAATCAGTTGGAAAAACGATTGAACCTATTGAAATAAAAGGAGAATACCTATGTCTAAACTACTTGAATTGAAAGAAAAACGTAACGCTGCTTGGGCTCAAGCGAAAGCCTTTCTGGATACTGTTCGCTCTGAAGACGGCTTGGTATCAGATGAAGATTCCAAACGCTATGAAGAGATGGAAGCAAAAATCGAGCTCTACAATAAAGAAATTGCTCGCTTGGAGCGCCAAGAAAAGATTGACCTTGAACTAGCGCAACCGAACTCACATGCTCTAACGACGCAGCCAACAGTCATTGTCGATAACCAAAAAGAAGATGAAAAGAAAGGTGTGGCATCAGGCATCTACACCCAAACTTTCTGGACCAGTATCCGTAAGCGACACTTCTATGACGTGAAGGATGTTCTTCGTGTCGGTGAAGATACAGAAGGCGGACATCTTGTCCCTGATGAGTACGAAAAGAAATTGGTTCAAGGTCTTCAGGAAGAAAACTTTTTCCGTAGTCTCGCGACTGTTATTAAAACCTCTAGTGGTGAGCGTAAAATTCCAGTTGTAACTGGTCACGGTTCAGCCTCTTGGATGGACGAGAATGGACTCTATCCAGAGACGGATGAGACTTTTGGTCAAGTGACGCTTGATTCGCATAAGATTGGGACAGCAATCCGTATCTCTGAAGAATTGCTCAATGACTCTGTCTTTGACCTTGAGTCTTATATGACTTCTGAGTTCGCACGTCGTATTGGTACAGAAGAAGAAAAATCTTTCTTGGTAGGTGATGGTTCTAAAAAACCAACTGGTATCTTTACGCAAGCAGACGTAGAAGGACCAACGACCACAACCAAAGACATCACCTTTGATGACATGATTGAGCTTTATCACTCACTTCCAGCTCCTTACCGTAAGAATGCGGTCTGGATTTTACATGACACTACGGTAAAAGCTATCCGCAAGCTTAAGGACAATAATGGCAATTACATCTGGCAACCGTCTACACAGGCAGGTCAACCTGATTTGATTCTAAACCGTCCTTACTACACGTCAACCTTTGCGCCACTTCCAGAAGCAGGAAACAAAGCTATTGCTTTTGGTGATTTCTCTTACTACTGGATTGCGGACCGTCAAGGGCGTACCTTCAAACGTCTCAATGAGCTTTACGCTAACAATGGTCAGATTGGTTTTCTTGCCAGCCAGCGTGTGGATGGGAAACTCGTTCTACCAGAAGCGGTGAAGACTTTGACCATCAAAGGTAAAACGGCATGATGACGTTAGAAGAAGTCAAGCTTTATCTGAAGGTGGAAAATGACGAGGAGGATTTTCTTATCCAGCAGTTAATGGCAACTAGCCAACAGCTCTGTGGAGATATTCTTCGTGAGGACTCCACTTCAGAAGTTCTAAAGACGGCAATCCTCTATGGGGTTGCCTATCTTTATGAACACCGTGAAGAAGCCAATCACAAAGAGTTAAAGGAAACTCTCTACCATTTGCTTTTAGCTGACAGGAAGGATGTGTTCTGATGAAGATTGCGCCTCTAAGAGAACAGCTGGTCTTTCAAGAAAAGCGACTCAAGCAGGACGATATCGGGAACGAGTCAGCCATTTGGGATGACCTTTTTATGCGTTGGTGTTCTTGTCGTCCTCTTGCTTTAACAGAGAGTGATGGGAGTGCTACCAAGCTCATTCACAACAAGGTACAGTTTACGCTTCGATATGACAAGAAGGTTCTTGCCCTTAATTCTTTAACGACTCGGATTTACTTCCGTGACCAGTTTTACGCTATCGAGTCCATTGATGGTGATACTGTGGCCCGAAGCTTGATTTACATCGTTGCGACTAAGGAGGAGCTTTATGACTAAGATTGGACTTGATGATTTAACTTCTGTCATCGAAAAGGAGCTAACGACTTATGCCAAAGAGACCATAGAGACCATGCGTGAGGTGGTTGAGGAAGTGACAGACGATGCCGTTGATACCTTAACCGTTACTTCCCCAAAACGTCGTGGGAAGTATGCCAAGGGCTGGAAAATCAAGGCAACCACTGACACCAATACCGCTCTGACGAAAACCATTCACAACCGAACACCAGGACTGACGCACCTCCTTGAATATGGGCATGCTAAACAAAATGGTGGTCGGGTTGAAGGGCGAAAGCACATCGCTCCTGTCGAGAAAAAGGCGATTCAGTCGTTTGAAGACAAATTGCGACAGAAACTGTGAGGTGGCTTATGAGATTTGAAGAGCTTTTTCCTGTTCTAAAAAAGACCAAACTCCCAGTAGCCTATCACCATTTTGAGGAAGGGCACAGTCCAAGTCCGCCTTTTATGGTTTATCTGGTTACGGATTCAGACAATCTTGGGGCAGACAACTGGGCTTATCACAAAGCTATCAACGTACAGATTGAGCTTTACACGACTAAGAAAGATTTAGCAACAGAAAAAACGGTGGAATCAGTCCTTGATGCCCACCGTCTTTATTTTGACAAGGTAGAGACTTACATCACTAGTGAGAAACTCTACCAAACCATTTATTCCATCACACTATTAGGAGGATAACCATGGCAGAAAAAAACAAGGTCACCTTTGGCCTACAAGATGTCCACTGGGCAGAAGTCACCAGTGAGGGAGCTGACGGGGCTTTGACTTATGGCACTGTCGAGCGACTTCGTGGTGCTGCAGAACTAACCCTTGAACCCACTGGAGACAAGGGGTCTTACAAGGCAGACAACATCAACTTTTACACGACTGAATCTAATGACGGCTATGAGGGAACACTGAAAGTTGCCCTCTTATCACAGGAGTTTCTGACTCGTGTTCTAGGTGAGAAATTGGATGCGACCACCAATACCATTTCAGAGATTGCCAGTAGCAAGAAAAAGAACTTCGCTCTCATGTTCCGATTTGAAGGGGACAAAAAAGAGACGCTTCATGTGCTTTATTACTGTTATGCGTCTCGCCCAACTGTTGGCTCAAAAACCAAGTCTGGGTCTGATATCAATGAGGTAGAGTTGACCTTTACGGCAAGCCCACGACCACTTGATAAGGTGGTGAGACGCAGAACAACGGAAGAAACCAGTGATGAGATTCGTGAGAACTGGTTTAAGTCGGTCTTTGAACCAGCTGCTTAAAGGAGGAGAACATGCGACAAAATATCACGATTAGTGGAAAAACATATCCCCTGGCCACTAACGCCTATACACCGATTGCTTATAAAGAGCAATTCGGAAAAGATTATTTCCAAGACCTCTTTAACATGTTGAGTGCGGAATCCATCATGGCTCAGCTTGAGCAATTGGAAGAAGGGGAAGAGTTAAAGGCTAGTCAGATTGACTTGTCTATTTTATCTGACTTCGACATGACCTTTTTCCACCGTCTCTTTTGGGTCTTTGCCAAGTCAGCCAATCCTCGAATCAAGCCCTTCGAGGATTTCTTTATGTCGATGGAGGAATTCCCTCTTCAGGAAGTTGGCCCCGTCTTAATGTCCATGCTTAACCAAGGGATGACAACCAGAAAAAAGCAGAAACTTCCGAAACAGCGAGCGAGGAAGTCTTCACGGTAGAAAGCTACCTCTCTTGTTGTAAGGAGACTGGCCTTTCCATTGACGATTTAAAGCATATCACAATTGGCATGGCACTTGACTATCAGACGGATTATGTGGAGCTAAGAAGTCGAGATGAGACTGGAGTTCGCAGAGCAACCCAAGCAGACCTTGACAATTTTTGATAGGAACTGAACACGGGCTAAAAGCTGTGTAAAAAAGAGAGATGGACTTTAGTGCAAGCACCATTCTTCCATCTCCTATTTTTACTTTGCTTTTGACGCCCTTAGTATCTTGATGGAGGGAGGTGTGACGATGGCAGGAAACATTAAGGGGATTACCATTGAGATTGGTGGCGATACCCAGCCCTTACAAACTGCCTTAAAGGGTTTGAATAAACAGGCTTCTGAAGCCACCAAAGAACTGCGTCAGATTGACAAGGCACTCAAGTTTGACACTGGCAATGTCACTCTTTTGACCCAGAAGCAGGAAGTCTTAGCCAAACAAGTTGAGACGACTAAAGAGAAACTCGCCACGCTTCGTCAAGCTCAAGCCCAAGTCGAGGCTCAGTTCAAGGCCGGTAACATCGGTGCAGACCAATACCGTGCCTTCCAACGTGAGGTGGAGAGTACTCAAACAGTCTTAAAGGGCTATGAATCAAAGCTAGAAAGTGTTAACAGAGCTCTCTCAGAAAACGGAGCGCAGGTTGAAACCAATCAGTCCAAACTTAATCGTCTCCAAAATGAGCAGGCACAGTTGGTGTCAGAAAGTGAAAAACTCCAAAGTTCCTTTAAGCTACAAGAATCAGCATTAGCAACTACCGCAAGTGAGGCCGATAAGTTAGCACTTGCTCAACAAAAGGTTGCTTCTCATTCAGAAATCCTTGAGAAACAGATACATAATCTGGAACAACAGCTCTCTTTGACGAAGAGTGAATATGGGGAGAATTCAGTTGAAGCTAACAAGCTTGAGAAAACACTTAATGAGACCAAGACAGCTTACAACAATCTCCAAAATGAGATGGAGGAGTTGGCATCTAGCTCTGCGAGTTCCAAAGCTTCTTTGGAAGAAACAAATAGTCTCTTAAAGGCTGATCTTCTCATGGAGTTTGGTGACCAACTGGGAGAGTTGTCGCAGAAGTTGATTGACTTCGGTCAACAATCGCTTGACGCATTTCTTGAAGTTGATGAGGGCATGGATATCATTGTCACGAAAACTGGGGCAACTGGTTCTGCCCTTGAAGAGATGACAGACATCGCCAAAACCCTAGCCACTGAACTGCCAACAGATTTTAATACGGCAGGAAGTGCCGTAGGGGAGTTAAATACGCAATTTGGGTTAACAGGAGATGCCCTTAAATCAGCCTCTACCCAGTTAATTCAATTCTCAGAGATCAATGGGAGTGATGTGACGAGTTCAGCCATTTCAGCCAAACAAGCGATTGAGGCCTATGGACTTGAAGCGACTGATTTATCAAGTGTCTTAGACACGGTTACTTATACCAGTCAGTCAACTGGTGTCGGTGTCCAAGAGTTGATGGACAAGGCAGTAGCTGGAGCACCACAAATTAAAGCCCTTGGCCTTTCTTTTGATGAGGGCGTCACCTTGATGGGGCAGTTTGAAAAAGCAGGGATTGATTCTTCTGCAGCACTTTCGTCACTCTCAAAGGCAGCTGTTAAGTATGCGGGTGATGGGTTAACGCTTCAAGAAGGACTTGCTGGAACCATTGAACAAATTAAAACCTCAACGAGTGAAACAGAGGCTCTTTCTCTAGCCTCAGAAATCTTTGGTAGTAAAGCAGCTCCACGTATGGTTGATGCCATCAAGCGTGGGGCTTTATCTTTTGAAGATTTAGCAGGAACAGCTGATAAAGCAGCTGGGATTGTCACTCAGACCTATGAGGGGACGCTTGATCCTATTGATCAGTTTACAACTGCTCAAAACACGGCGAAGTTAGCGATGGCTGAAATGGGAGACGCTATTGCTGCAACCCTAGCTCCTATCTTGGAAATATTAGCGAGTTTACTTCAAGCTGTTGCCACATGGTTCTCTGGTCTTTCAGAGCCAGTCAAGCAGTTTATTGTCATTGTCGGAAGTTTGGTTGCAGCCCTTGGCTTAGTCCTCCCGATTTTCATTGCCCTGCAAGCAGCTGCTATGGCAATGGGAACTACCATCATGGGGATGATAACTGCAGCAGCTCCAATTGTAGGGATTATTCTTGGTGTTATTGCCGTTGTTGCCTTACTGGTTGTTGGGATTCAACAACTCTGGCAACATCACGAAGGGTTTAGAACAGCTGTGACAGAAATCTGGAACGCCATCTATGCCTTTTTATCTGTCATTATCCAACAGATATCAAGCTTTGTCATGTCGATATGGGGAACCTTGACTACTTGGTGGACAGAGAACCAACAGCTAATTCTTAATGCCGCAAACACTGTGTGGACAGCTATTTCAACAGTCATTCAAACCATCATGACCATTCTTGGACCTTACCTTCAAGCCAGTTGGGAGAATATCAAACTGATTATCACGACAGCTTGGGACATCATTAAAGTGGTCGTTGAAACAGCTATCAATGTTGTCTTAGGTATTATCAAGGCAGTTATGCAGATTATCACGGGTGATTGGTCAGGTGCCTGGGAAACCATCAAGCAGGTCGTCTCTACAGTTTGGGAAGCCATCAAGTCACTGATTTCGATTGTTCTAAGTGCCATTGCTCAGTTCATTTCCAATTCCTGGAATGGCATTAAAGGCACCATGACAAACTTACTAAATAGTATCAAATCTGTCGTTAGTAATGTCTGGAATAGCATTAAGTCCACGATTAGTTCCATTCTATCTAGTATTGGCTCAACGGTATCTTCCGTTTGGAACGGAATGAAGGCTACTATCTCAGGTGTCCTAAGTGGTATTTCAAACACAGTGTCCTCTGTCTGGAATGGGGTCAAATCGACCATTACAAATGCCATCAATGGGGCAAAAAATGCGGTCTCTTCAGCCATCAATGCCATTAAGAATCTCTTTAACTTCAAGATTAAGTGGCCACATATTCCTCTTCCGCACTTTAGTGTGTCAGGTTCTGCCAATCCCCTTGATTGGTTAAAAGGTGGCTTACCTAAGATTTCCATTCAGTGGTACGCCAAGGGTGGGATTCTGACTAAACCAACGGCATTTGGTATGACAGGGAACAGCTTGATGGTTGGAGGAGAAGCAGGACGTGAAGCAGTTCTACCTCTTAATAACCAAACTCTTGGCAGTATCGGACGCAGCATCGCAGCCACCATGCCTAGCAAGGGAACAACCATAACGGTCAATATCACAGATGTTGTGATTCGTGAAGAAGCGGATATGAAAAAACTAGCCGATTATGTAGCTGGTCGATTAGCTGATGAAATGGCACGACAAGCCTTACTGAGAGGAGGAACAGTGTGATTAAACATAATGAATTAGTACTGAATGGAAAAGGCACCTCGTCTTTTCCTTTTAAAGTTCTTGTGGAAGATAGACCGAGTATTCAAGTGCCACGGTCTAAAACGCAACTCCTAGACCATCGTGGGTTGAGTGGGGCGATTGTTCAAACCAATAAGCATCGTGAAGTGATTGAGAAATCTTACCGCTTGTATCTGATTGGTGCGAGTGAGAAAGAGGTCAATGAGTTCTCGGCTTATCTCATGCAGGAAGGATTTTGGCTAGAAAGCGAACGCCTTAAGCTCACTAGGCTCTGGTGTTACCGAACGGATAGCTTTGACATCAAACAGGATGACCATGATGTGTATGTGATTGATGTGACCTTTATCTGTCACCCCACTCGCTTTTTTAAGAGTGGGGATAGGCAAGTTTTGAGTGCCAATGGTGTGTTAAAAACACAAGGCTCTGCCCTTGCCTTTCCTAGCATTACCATAACTGGTCAATCCGTATCAGAGACTTCGTTTACAGTAGGTGACCAGGTGATACGGATTGAGAAATTTACAGAGCCTCTTGTTATGGTGAATCACCCAGACCGTCCTAGTTTTAAGACCCTATCAGGGAAAGCTGTCAAGTGGTCTGGGGACTTCATCACGATTGATGCTAGTCATCCAACACAATCTGTCGGAGTGATTTTAGGCAGTGGGATCTTATCGCTTACTTTTGAAACGAATTGGGGGTGGGTGTGATGCTTTACTTACTTGATGGTCAAACAAGGACAGCGAAGTGGAACGGCCAGCCCCTCTTTGAAGCAGTAAGTGCGACGGTAGAAGAAAAGTTGAATGGCACCTTTCAGCTTCGCTTAACTTATCCCATTACAGATTCAGGTGTTCATGAAACCCTTAGAACAGATGAATTGATTTTGTGTCCAACTCCAGATTTAGGAAAACAGCTCTTTCGTGTTAAGCAGGCAAAAATTCAAGACGATACGGTAGAGCTTGAGTGCTCTCACATTTCTGATGATGTGATGAAACGTCAAATTAAGCCCTTTTCTGCGACTAATACCACCTGCCAATCAGCCCTTATGAGGATGGTTGAGGTTTGTCCATCTGATTTAGGACTTTTTAGCTTTGACAGTGATGTGACGGAGCGTCATACCTATGTGTCTGACGAAGACTTGACACTTTATCAAGCTCTAATGGATGGTAAACATTCCATCCTTGGAACCTGGGAAGGTGAGCTCGTTCGTGATAACTTTCAGCTGATAGTTAAGAAACACCGTGGCAACGATAAGGGAGTTATTCTCACAAGCCATCACAATCTGAAAGCTTTTGAGGATAAGGGTGATTCTGAGAAGGTCATTACGCGCATCTATGCGACCTCAACCTTTCAGATAGAAGGTAGTGATGAGGCTACCGTTCTTTCTGTCGTTGTGGAAAGTCCCCTCATTAACCAATACCCTTATATCTATGAAGCACGGTATGAGAATAACACGCTTCAGACAGAGGAAGAATTACGCCAATGGGTGATGGCTAAGTTCACACATGAGCACATCGATCACATCTCTAGACAGATAACCGTTGAAGCTTATCAGCTTGATGGTCAAGAAGTCCATCTTGGAGATACAGTCACTCTTAAAAGTCAAAAGCACAAGGTAGATGTTAAGAAAAAGGCAGTTGGTTATACCTTTGACGCTCTAGAAGAAGTGTATCTTTCGGTGACCTTTGATGATGAGGTTAGCTTTACAACCTCTGGATCATCTGGGCCCCATTCGCTAACCAGTGCGGCTAAGACCATTCTTGATGTCCATCAGTCGGTTACAGAACACCGTGCGTCTAAGGAGCGAGCTAATTTTAACAAGGTCTTTGATAGGCACTTTGAGCGTCTTCAAACAGAAGTTGAAGATGGTATCGCTAAGGCCGAAGCAGAAGGCGAGCGTTCTGGGAAGAAAGCTGCCCTTGATTATCTGGCAACGGATGCCCTTGAAGCACGAGTCGCAGCCCTTCAAAAAGCTACGATTGATGAGTTGACCGTCTCTAGTTCAGCATGGATGACAAGGCTTGTCTCCCAACAGATTCTATCAGAGTATGTGAAGAGTTTAGAGGTCGAGGCAGACAGGGTCGTTATTCCAGGTCAACATACCCCAGTCTTTAGTTTGGATAGGGATGGGAATCTTTCCATTGATACGCCACTCTTAAAGGTGAGAGGGGAAAGTATAGTGACACAAGCTGATCTTAAAACCATCTCTTTAACTCCTGGACCAAAGGGTGATGCTGGAGCAGATGGGGTCGGTATTCAATCAAGGGAGCAGTATTACTTAGTTTCTGCACAAAAGACTGGTCTTACGACAACAAGCACTGGTTGGAGTAAAACGATTCCTTCTCTAACTTCAACCCTTAAGTATTTGTGGAATTATGAAAAAACCACGTTCACCAATGGCTCAACGACAGTCACAACGCCTGTTGTCATCGGTGCTTATGGGGACAAGGGTGTGGATGGAAAGGCTGGTAAGGATGGAAAGACCCTATACACTTGGCGCATGTACGCAGATAGTGACAAGGGAGATGGGATTTCTGCCGTCTCAACGGGCAAACGTTACCTCGGACTAGCAGTTAATAGGGAGAGCGCAACGCCTTCAACCAATCCTAGTGACTATACCTGGTCGTCCTTTTTTGAAGGAACAGAACTCGGTGGGCGCAATTACATTGACGATTATGCCATGAAAGCGATGACTTTTTCATCTGTTACCTCTGAGTGGAAGAAGGAGGTAATTGAAGATACGAGTTCAGTTAGTGGCGTGACTGTGAAGATGACCTGTACCAAAGCAGGTACTGGCGGCTTTCATCGGAACTTCCATGATTTACGAAGTCGAGTTGGTGCTAACATGACGTTTAGTATTGATCTCAAGGCAAGCAAGACGGTTAGTCTTACCATCGGAAATGAACTGAGCGGTACTAAGGTTGTTCAAGTTAGTTCTAGCTGGCAGCGGTATTCGGTGTCTTGGAAAGTTACTAGTGCCCAGAATCATTCCTATGTCTTTTACCTGAAGTCAGGAACATGGGTGGTGGGAGATGTGGTTTATCTTCGAAATGTTCAACTAGAAGATGGCAACGTTGCTTCAGCTCCAGGACCATCTTTGAATGATCTTATCGCCCAGATTGATGCCAAGGCAGATAATGGCTTCATGAAGCAGCAATTAGACCTTCTAACTGAAAAAACAGAATCTCTCCGAGTGGATCTTGAAGCAAGAGCGTTGGCAAAAGAAGTGGCCGATTGGCTCAAGTCTTATAAAGAATTTGAGAAAAATAATGAAGCCGTCCTTGCGCAATTTAATCAAGACTTTATTGATAATACAGCTCGTATCGCAGCGATTGAAGCCGATCTTAAAGCCAACAGTCTCTTGCTTAACTTTGTGAATACTTATCTGAGAGCTGGTGATAATGGGGTCATTATTGGTAAGAAGGATAACTCTGAGGTTATCGAATTAACCCCACAAGGGATGATGATTAAGTCAGCTGGTAATGCCGTCATGACGGTGACAGCTGGTGTCATTAAGATTCATCATGGGGTATTTGTGGAGACCTTACAGGTTGGTTATTATCGACTAGAAGCCGCAAGGCATAATGCTAAGCATTTGGTTTGTCGTTTTATTGATGCCAAGTAGAAAGGAGACTTTATGGCAGATTATGGTTCAAATAATGATAGGGGCTATACCCTACTTTTGCGAGTGGAAGAAACAGGCACTTCGACCGCTAATAACACATCTACTGTTCGAGTCCAACTCTGGCTAAAGAATGGTTATACGACCTTTGGGATGTATGACTGTAGGGCAAGTGTGACTATCAATGGGCAGACACTTTCTTGGTCAGGGCGACCAGATATGTACACGGCTCATAGTTCCCTTCACTTGATTGATAAGACCATTACTGTGCCGCATGATTCTAATGGGTCAAAAACCATCAGTTTTTCTGCGACCTTCTCAGGATCTGGTGGTTGGTCACCTGGCACCTTAAATACAGGGTCACAAACGCTACGCTTAAGTGATATCCCACGGTCATCGAGTGCTACAGTTTCTGGGAATATGATGGGACAAGCCGTAACCATAACGATTAAACGTGCCAGTAGTGATTTTACCCATAACATGACCTGGCATTTTGGCAGTCTAAGCGGCACGATTGGAACAGGCATTGCGACCTCTGTAACGTGGATGCCTTCGATTTCTCAACTAGCAACTCAAATACCAAATAGCACCTCAGGTAATGGGCATTTAACGCTGGCCACTATCTATGGTGGTAAGACAATAGGTTCTATGACAATTCCCATTACCCTCAACCTACCGACGTCAGTTGTTCCAACCTTGGGCAGTATTTCTATTTCAGAATCCCATGCCACTGCAAAAACGATTTTAACTGGCACCAGTTTTGCCCAGTTGGTGTCCAATCCTAAAGTGACCTTCAATCAAGGAGCGGGTATTTACGGATCGACGATTCCTTCGACGGGTTTTCGCGCAGAGGTCTTTAAGTTTGAGAACAATCAGTGGGTTCAACTTCAAAATGTCACTAGTAGTAATAACGGACTATTGGGTGGAATAAACTGGATTGGTCGAGCTAAGGTCTCTGCCTATGTGACCGATTCGAGAGGGCGACAAAGTGCTCGAAAAGAAGTGGAGATAACCCTATTAGAGTATTTCAAGCCTATCTTTTCATTCTCAGCGGTTCGAGCTGGTTCTAGTATGAATCAGGTGACGGTCATACGAAAGCTTAAGATTGCCCCTTTAACCATCAATAGTGTCCAAAAGAACAAGGCGGCCTTGACATGGGAAGTAGTCGATTTAGCAAGCGGTCAGAAGGTCACAAACGCTGGTGGTGCCGCCAACTGGACGTCAACTACGGAACACACAAAGACCGATTTCCAAGCTATTTTAGGTGGCACCTATGATACCACCAAATCCTACACCATTATTGGAAGGCTAGAAGATCTCTTTTACTCCACGACCTTTGAATTTACCATTGGTCCAGAAAAAGTTGTCTACGGCTTAAGTTCATCTGGTATGGGGATAGGGAAAGCCTGGACAAGAGGCGTGCTCGATGTGGATGGGAGCTTACCTGCTTATTTTGACGGGGACATTTATATGAAGAATAAGAAACTTCTTGATATTTTCTATCCAGTGGGTGTTATTTACGAGTCAACTTCAAGCTCTAATCCCTCAACATTTATGGGAGGCACTTGGGAGCGGTTTGGCAACGGTCGGATCTTGGTTGGTGTGTCTGAGAATGAAAGTGAGTTTAATAGCGTCAATCAGTCAGGTGGTAGTAAGACACATACCTTGACCATTGATGAAATGCCATCTCACTCACACGCTCAGTATGTGACGGCTAACAATGGTTCAGGAGCTGTTCGTCGTGACTACTCTTCAGATGGCAGCTCTACGATTTATCCGCAAGGAAATAACACAGGAAATACTGGTGGCGGTAAGCCACACAATAACTTACAACCTTACGTCACGGTTTACCGTTGGCGTAGGGCAGCATAAGAAAGGAAAGTGTCATTATGAAAGAATTACTGGCAACAAATAAAGTCCTCTTCTCAGCGATTGGAGGACTTATCGGATCAATCTTTGGAGAAGTCGATGGCTTTCTCTTTGCATTGATGGTTTTTATTTCCATCGATTACATCACAGGTCTCATGGCAGCAGCCGTTGAGAAGAAATTAGCTAGCAATATTGGGTTTAAGGGCATCTTCAAAAAAATTGTCCTTTTATTTTTGGTAGCAGTAGGACAAATCATTGATGAGCATGTCTTGAAACAAGGGGGCATGGTTCGTACTGCCATCATCTTTTACTATCTCTCAAATGAAGGCTTGTCCATCATTGAGAATGCGGCTAGGATTGGACTACCAGTTCCTGAGAAGTTGAAAGATGTGCTGAAACAATTGAAACAAGGAGATTAGGATGACTTTTTTATCAAAGATTAAAGACGGTTGTTTAGCATCTTGGGAGCATGGTATTCTTCCTTCCGTGTCAGCAGCACAAGCTATCTTAGAGAGTGGTTGGGGAGAGTCTTTGTTAGCACAATACCCTAATCATAATCTCTTTGGAATCAAAGCTAGTTCTGATTGGAAGGGAAAACGTGTTGACCTTCCAACTCAAGAATACATTGATGGGAAATTCGTCACGGTTGAGGCTACCTTTAGAAAGTATGACTCATGGGAGGAATCCATTAAAGATCATGCGTTGTTCTTTTCAGAAACAGCATGGCGACGTAGCCATTACCAAAACGTGCTCGGTGAAGAAGACTATAAAAAAACCTGTCTCGCTTTACAAGCGTCAGGTTATGCGACAGATCCTAACTATGGGTCAAAATTGATTACACTTATTGAAGCACATCATCTCAACACTTGGGATGACCGTATTTTAAACAAAAAAGGAGAAACGACTATGAGTAAACATTTAGTTATCTGCGGACATGGACAAGGACAAACAGGTTATGATCCTGGAGCAACGAATCCTAGTTTAGGTATTACTGAAGCAGGAAAGGTTCGTGAGTTTGCGAATCTGATGAAGAAGTATTCTGGGAATCGGATTGATTACATCACTGACCATAATGTCTATAACTACCGCAGTATTGGTAGTTTGGGAAATGGCTATGAGTCGATTACGGAACTTCATTTCAACGCTTTTAATGGACAAGCGAGAGGAAGTGAAATTCTGATTTATTCAGGCTACACAGCTGATAGTTTAGACCAAAAACTGCTAGCTATTCTAGCCAAGCGTTTTACGAATCGTGGTTTTAAACAAGTGAACTGGCTCTACAATGCCAATGTCTCAGCAAGTCGAGGATACAATTATCGATTGGTGGAGATTGCCTTCATCGATAATAATAGTGATGTGGGCATCTATGAAGCCAATAAAGACAGTATGGCTCGTGAATTTGTACAAGCCATCACTGGGCAAGCTCAAGTAATTTCACCCAGTCCCAATACTCCTCAATCAAGGGTTACTTCCTATCATGTTGGTGACCCTGTTACTGTTCAACAACATGCGACGCATTACCAGACAGGTCAAGCGATTTCGTCATGGGTTAAAGGCAAAACTTTCAAGGTTATTCGTGTGAAGGATGTTAATCAATCCAATAGTAAGAAAGCCTACCTGCTTGAGGGAATTAACTCATGGGTCTTGGAACAAGATGTCAAAGGCACAACGAACGGACATAGTGAACAGACTTATACGGTTCAAAAGGGTGATACCCTTTATGGTATTGCACGGAAGTTTAAGACCAGTGTCAGTGAATTGGTGCGACTTAACAGCATCATCAATCCAAGTCTGATCTCAGTTGGACAGAAGTTGAAACTAAAATAAGCTACACAATAGGCAGCTTTAATGGTATACTATTAAGTGTAGAAAAGTGAAGACGGTGGTTCCTAAATCCTGAAAGAGAGAGGTGATGCCTATGGGCAATTCATCAAAATCTGATGGAAAGGAGGGAGCTTTCTTTTGACCGCTTTTGAAGTCGTGCAAATCATCATTGGTTTTGGTAGTTTTACCGTTGCTTTGATTGGCTTGTGCTATAAAATCTTCAAAGATGACGACAAAAAGAAATAACCCGTCCCCACTTTTGACCGAGTTGTTGGACGAGTTATAGTCTAATTAAACGAGTCACCGTCTTTTTAACGGTCCTACATTGGGGGGTGGATTGCCGTCCAGCTCCTTTTTATAAGTTCATTATAACATACTTGTATCTCAGCGTGTTGAAATAGCCACGCTTTTCCTTTTTGCTTTTTCCAAAAACTGCGGAAAATTTGTTTCCAAATTTACTTAGTAATATGGAGGGAGTAGGTTTGCGAAAAGCTTGACTTATCTTCCCTTTAGAGTGATATATGGTGTACAAAAGTTATAGGAAGGAGCCTGAATGGCAGTAAGGTTAATTAAGACAAAAAGTAATCGTAAAAAACAACGTGTCTGTGCTTATACTAGGGTGTCAACAACAAATAGTAGTCAGCTTGATTCCCTTGAAAACCAGAAGGCTTATTTTGAAACATTCTATGTCAATCGGGAGGACGTCGATTTTCTCGGAGTCTATTACGATAAGGGGATTTCTGGGTCTAAGGAGAAACGACCGAGTTTTCAAGCTATGCTTGAAGCTTGTAGGCAAGGTCAGATTGATTTGATACATACCAAGTCCATTTCACGGTTTGCGAGGAATACCATGACGGTACTTGAAGTCAGTCGTGAGTTGAAAGCCCTAGGTGTTGGTATCTATTTTGAAGAGCAGAACATCAATACCTTATCCAATGAAGGAGAGGGCATGCTTTCAGTTCTTGCCAGTTTGGCAGAGGAAGAGTTGCAAAGCATGAGTGACAACCAGCGGTGGGCCTTTCAGAGAAAGTTTCAACGTGGGGAGATGGTCATCAACACCAAGCGATTCATGGGTTATGATGTGGACGATAAAGGAGAGTTGGTCATCAATGAAGCAGAAGCACAGATTGTGAGACGGATTTTCCAACTTTATCTTGATGGTATGGGGATGCATCGAATAGCTAAACTTTTAAATCAAGAGAATGTGCCTACGGTGACAGATGCTAAATGGCATGATACAACTGTTCGAAATATCCTAAAGAATGAAAAGTACAAAGGAACTGTCCTTCTTCAAAAATATTTTCATGTTGGTATCAATTGGCCTAAGAGATTAAACCAAGGTCAGGTAGAGCAATATTTGATTGAAGATAACCATGAGCCAATTGTTTCAAAAGAAGTCTGGCAGGCTGTCCAAGATAAGCTTGCAAGCAAAACTTGGAAACAGGGAGTCAATAAGCACTATCGATTTACGAGTATGCTTAAATGCGAGTATTGTGGGTCAACCCTCAAACGCCAGGTTACCTACAAGAAACAAATAGTTTGGTGTTGTTCCAAGTATATTAAAGAAGGTAAGGCTTCCTGCCGAGGCATGCGCGTGCCTGAGAAAGCTATTGAAGAGTGGAAACTTAGGACACCTGTAACAGTGATAGAAAGGAACGAATATGGGCAAAAACATTACAGTTATTCCAGCCAAGAAAGTGCAGCTGACGGTCACCCATCAGCAAGCAACCAAAATAAGAGTGGCAGCCTATTGTCGGGTGTCCACCGACCAAGACGAACAGCTATCAAGCTATGAGAACCAAGTATCTTACTATCGTGATTACATCTTAAAACATGAAGATTATGAGCTTGTGGACATCTATGCGGACGAAGGCATTTCTGCAACCAATACCAAAAAACGAGAAGCCTTTAACCGACTGATACAGGATTGTAGAGCAGGTAAGGTGGATAGGATTTTAGTTAAGTCCATTAGTCGTTTTGCCAGAAACACCTTGGATTGTATCAAGTATGTCCGTGAGCTGAAAGAATTGGGGATTGGTGTCACTTTTGAAAAGGAGAATATTGATAGCCTTGACTCTAAAGGTGAGGTATTACTCACGATTCTTTCTTCTCTTGCCCAAGATGAATCACGCTCCATTTCAGAGAATGCGACATGGGGCATTCGTAAGAAGTTTGAACGTGGAGAGGTTCGTGTCAATACCACCAAGTTCATGGGGTATGATAAAGATGAGAATGGTAAGCTAGTCATTAATCCAGAGCAAGCAGAGGTAGTTAAACATATCTATCAACAGTTCCTAAAAGGCTACAGTCCAGAAAGCATTGCCAAGGAACTTAACACTAACGGTATCAAGGGATGGTCAGGAAAAGCCAACTGGTATCCTAGCAGTATTCTCAAAATGCTTCAGAATGAGAAGTACAAAGGTGATGCCTTACTTCAGAAAACCTACACGGTGGATTTCCTTACAAAAAAGCGAACAGAGAATGATGGGCAGGTCAATCAATACTATGTGACCAATAATCATGAAGCCATTATTGATACAGAAATGTGGGACACTGTTCAAGAAGAATTGGCAAGGCGAAAAGACTTCAGAGAAAAGCACAAGCTGAAAACCTATATCATGCAAAGTGACGACAATCCTTTTACCACTAAGGTCTTCTGTGCCGAGTGTGGTTCTGCCTTTGGACGAAAGAACTGGACGACCAGTCGAGGTAAACGCAAGGTTTGGCAGTGTAACAACCGCTACAAGGTCAAGGGACAGATTGGTTGCCAGAACAACCATATTGATGAAGAAATGCTTGAGAAAGCCTTCATGAAGGCAGTGGAATTGCTTCAGGAACATAGAGCAGATGTGGTGGTTAAGTGGCAAAAGTTAGAAAAGGGAACTAATCTGCTGCATAAGCACTATGCCAAACAAATGTATCAGTTACTAGATTTAGAGAAATTTGATGGAACTATCATGAACAAAGTTTTAGATCACATCAGTATTTCAGAAGTCGGACAAATTATCGTGATTTTCCTAGAAGGAACTGAAGTAGAATTATAAGAGACTGTGACTGAGAGGATGCAGTCTTTTTGTGGTTTTAGTGGTATAATTACTTAAGGAGTATAAAGCATGGGTGAAAATTTGAATTCTAATATAGATCCTCGAATTATATTTAAACAATTACCTCCAGCTACAATAATCAAAGGTTTTGTAGCTGGTGAGACCAAATGTAATTATGAAATTTATCTATTGGAATTGCTTAATAAATCAGTATATTTTCGGGAAAAAGGTAAATCTAAATTTCACGCACCTGAAGACGAGAGCCACGGGGAATGTGATGCTGTAGCAGATGATTACAAGATAGACTTCAAGCTTCTTTCTTCAAGTAGTAGACTGCAGGCAAGCAGTTTATTTTCACCTAGTATCACTAATCTTGGAAATGGGATTACTGCAATTGGAGAAAGTAGAAATCCGAACGGGGAAATAAAAGCAACTCAGATTCATGCTGCGTTTCGATTTAGAACTGTATCTGATTTAATACGACTCAAGGTAAAGCGTCAACATGTTAGGAAACAATGCCTTGAAAAAGATATTATAAAAGTCCTAAATATGCTTGAGAAGCAGAAAAATCTCCTTTTATTTTTCCCTTACATTTTTTATACGGAAGAAGAAATTAGCACTAATGAACTAGATGATATCATTTTAAATGCAATAAGCTATGATTTTTCTTCTCTTTTCGCCTACAGGCACATAAAGGTACAATCGTTTGAAACTTATTTACTTACTATTGTACGTGATGAGTTTAATATTTTTAAGATATCCAACAAAAGGCTAAAACTCATTGAAAAACTCAGTTGTTCGGAATTACCTACTTTTGTTAAATTAAAAAGTTATTCTATCTAAAAGGGGAAATGTTTTGGTTAATCCAGAGTTTTATGAAAAAATAGCTAAAATATTCTGTGGAGATGATTTAGAACTATTCAAGTACAAATCCGGCCCAGACCTAGTTCACTTTTTTAATAATAATTTCAAAATATCTGATAGCTATGGACAGGGCTTTCCAACAAGGTGGAGATATGTAAATCAAAAATTATTAGATTTTTCTTCAGTAGGAAAGATTGATGAGTATTTCAATATAATTCTTTCTAAACAGTATCTTTTAACAGAAAGACAAATCAGTGAAATTGATGCACTTGTGCATCAACAAAGAATATTAGATGAACTGAATAAAGTATGCTCGGTTTACTCGCTAAAACTATCTCAAAAAGATGGTGCATTTCATTTAGTAGAAATTGATTTAGATCTGATTGAAATTGGTAGTGGTGGTTTTGCAAATATTTATTTCCAAAAATCAACAGGACTAGTATTGAAAAAACTTAATGAGGAATCTGCAAGAAGCGCTTCAATCCGAAGCCGCTTTAAGCGTGAATATGAAATAACTAAATCTTGTTCAGATATTGGAAGTATCATTAAAGTGTATGATTTTGATATTGGTAATTGCTCATATACTATGGAGAAAGCAGATAATATATTGGATGACTTTGTTAAAGAAAGTTTTTTGACAGAGGATTCTCAAATTAATATTATTCGACAAATTTTGTATTCGATGTCACTAGTTCATCAAAGAGGCGTGCTACATAGAGATTTGAGTCCGACCAATATATTCTTCATAAATGGTATAATTAAATTAGCTGATTTTGGATTGGGGAAAAATCTGAATACGTTAACTTCTCATCAAACTATGGATACGGCGTCTTTTGGGCAACTTTTTTATTGTGCTCCAGAGCAACTTACCCTGTTGAAAGATGCTGATAAACGCAGTGATGTTTACTCACTAGGACGTATAATAAATTTTGTAATGACAAAAAATCCTAACGATTTTTCCCACTCATTACGTTCAATTAGTGAGAAAGCAACTAATTTAAATCCAGAATATCGATATGAAGATGCTACTAACATGTTAGAAAAACTCAATAGATTAGTTAGTATCAGAGGTGATGAAAAATATGAAGTAATGATATGGGATAAGATTTCAAATCAAAAAATTGATTCGGATGTGGAAAATTATATCTATGAATTATCTGGTATAGACTTATGTCAAAAGTGTATGCAGAAAGGTAATATTTTTTTAGATGCGCTATTTGAATTTGTAAAAATAGATGATAGTCATGCAATCTACATAGTCCAACAGATAGGCTCTCATTATAAAACTCAGTTAAAGAAATTCGAAGATGCGGATATTTTTGCAAACTTTGCCTACAGAATTTTGAAAGGGAATTTTACTTATACTATAAATGAAGTTGCAGCTACAATATTGAGATATGTTGCTTTTGAAGTTAATCGATTTAATGCGCAACACAAAATCGATGATTTAAAGGCACGTGGATTAGAACCTTTAATTGAAGACATCTTAGAAAGATGAATTATTGCTAGCAAAGAGAATTATTTTCGTTCCATAGTATAATCCTAATTTTGACCAATCTCATTTCGTTCCATAATATAGGTAATACCTATCAACACATGTGGAGTGTGTGGCTCTGCTCGTAAAAGCCTAGAAACTTTTTAACGAAAGGAATATTAAAAAGCCTTAGATAATCGACTGACCTATTACCAAAAAATCGAAGGGGCTCTACTTGCCATTGCACAAACACCAGGAAATAGTTTGCCAACTATGCAGCTGTTAGATGAGTTAGTTCTTCCAAAAGACATTACCATAGCAGATGTCAGTCAAAGTATCCAAGAATTTGAAATAGAAAGAGATGCCCTTCAAGAATTTTTTGACGATATGCTGAAGACTTATACAACCTACCAAGAAATGAAAGATTATATTAAATCTCGTGAAGCGAACACTCCTAAGCAAGAGACAGAAGAAAAATCACTTTGAAGACTGTAGACTTAACATAAGTAAAAAATAACCATATATGATATCGCTTTCATTCTTATGTTTTTTGTGATAAACTAATTAAAGAAATAATTTTTATACTTTATTATGGAGGTTCTTATGAAGAAAGTGTTAGTGAGTAGTCTTTGGGTTTTAGGGATTACGATAACGTTACAAACAGTAGTTGAGGCTAAGGGGCCAAAAGTAGCTTATACACAAGAGGGAATGACTGCTCTTTCGGACACAAATAAAGATAAAGTCACTACTATTTCTATTGACGAGATTCAAAAAAGCTTAGAAGGTAAGAAGCCGATTACTGTTAGTTTTGATATTGATGATACACTGCTTTTCAGTAGTCAATATTTTCAATATGGTAAAGAATATGTAACTCCTGGATCGTTTGATTTTCTTCATAAACAAAAATTCTGGGATCTTGTTGCAAAACGAGGAGATCAAGATTCCATTCCCAAAGAATATGCTAAAAAATTAATTGCTATGCATCAAAAACGAGGAGATAAAATTGTTTTTATAACAGGTAGGACAAGAGGGTCAATGTATAAGGAGGGCGAGGTTGATAAAACAGCTAAAGCCTTAGCTAAAGATTTTAAATTAGACAAACCAATTGCTGTAAATTATACAGGCGATAAACCTAAAAAGCCATACAAATATGATAAATCATATTATATTAAGAAATATGGTTCAGACATTCATTATGGAGATAGTGATGACGATATTCATGCAGCTAGGGAGGCCGGTGCTAGACCAATTAGAATTTTAAGAGCACCTAATTCTACAAATCTACCTTTACCAGAAGCTGGAGGCTACGGTGAAGAGGTTCTCGAAAATTCAGCTTACTAGTATCTTTATTAGTTAACATAGTATTATCTATCAATTTTTAGATTTGTAATAAGAAGTGCTAAAAAAGTAGCAAATCAATGATATGCTAATAAGGGAAGTTGGAGTAGTTTAGATTGATTATTAATGACTGATCTTCTCCCCTCTCGGTAACAAGAAGTTTTTCTAACAAATGCCTGTCTAAAAAAATTGAATCATAATTTTTTAATAACTCTTTTGGCGTGAACAAGGAATTTGTAATCAGTCATCTAATTCTATAATACAATACTTTGGGGTTGTTTCCGTATCATTATTAATAATATGTATCAGAAAGGAGATGTTTTTTGAGAGTTTATGAAAATAAAGAAGAGTTGAAAAAAGAAATAAGTAAAACATTTGAGAAATACATTATGGAATTTAATAATATTCCAGAGAATCTAAAAGATAAAAGAATTGATGAAGTTGATAGAACTCCAGCAGAAAACCTTTCTTATCAGGTTGGCTGGACCAACTTGGTTCTTAAATGGGAAGAAGATGAAAGAAAGGGACTTCAAGTAAAAACACCATCGGATAAATTTAAATGGAATCAACTTGGTGAATTATATCAGTGGTTCACAGATACCTACGCTCATTTATCTCTGCAAGAGTTGAAAGCAAAATTAAATGAAAATATTAATTCTATCTATGCAATGATTGATTTGTTGAGTGAGGAAGAATTATTTGAAGCGCATATGAGAAAGTGGGCTGATGAAGCGACTAAAACAGCGACTTGGGAAGTGTATAAGTTTATTCATGTAAATACGGTTGCACCTTTTGGAACTTTCAGAACTAAAATCAGAAAATGGAAGAAGATAGTATTATAAATTATATTTTTAACTTTAAAAAATTTCATAAAAATGGTTACCAAAGGCGATAGAAGAAAAAACTATCGTCTTTTTCTTTATAAAGTATTAGATGAGGAAAAGAAATATTATTTTTTCTAATACAAATATTAAATTCTCACGATAGATGTAATATATCTTGCTATTTCTTCAGGCTCTTCAGTAAAGTCATGATCTATCCAATTTAAAATAATACTTTCAATTGTTGAGATATAAATACCAAGAGCGAAAGAATATGGAACTTGATATGCTGTTTCCAGTTGTTTTTGTAAGTCTGGTATATCGGAATGTGTAATCATCTCTTTGATATAGTTTTTAATTATGTTGTCAATATTCGGAAAAAACAAAGGATTTAATAATTTCTTTATTTATATACATATAGCTAAGCATCTCCTTTAAGACCACTTCTTCATATAATAAATCATTATTTAAAATTTTTGTGATATCATCAAAGATTATTAAAATAGACTCCCTAAGGAAGTCTTCTTTTGAATTGTAATGATTATAGAAAGATCTTCTACTAAGTCGAGCTTTTTTTGCTAAATCGCTAACTTTAATTTGCTCAAAGCTCCTCATCTTTAACAATTCTGAGAAAGCTTTTAAAAATTTTAAATTAGTGTTATCTGAACTTACCAATATACTATCACCTTTATATAAAATCTTAAAGTTATAAATCTTATCGAATGTGATTATACAATACAAATTCAAATAATAGTTCACATTTATCGAGATAATGTAAAACAGTAAAACTTTAAAAAAAGTAAAAATAGATAACTTTATTGGTTAATCTATTTTTACTTTTGAAAAGGAGAGAAGTTATGCTTAGGAAGTATAAGCAAAGAAATTATAATGTCGCACATACGAAACAGCGTTTTTCGATTAAGAAATTCAAATTTGGTGTAGCATCGGTATTAATTGGATTGACATTTCTAGGAATGAGTAGTCATTCTGTTTTGGCGGATGAGTCAAGCATTATGAGTACTGAGGTACCACAAACAGCTGGTGTAAAACCGGAAGTTACTGTTACACAGCCTACTTCAGATGTAACAAGTCTTGCGACAGATACGTCAACTTCAGCAGTGTTATCAACAGATGCATCTCATTCTAATCCTACAGAATCAGCGGAGCATGCTGTAGGATTAGAATGCTGAAGATGCAGCGGTTCCAGTGACACACGAAAAAGAAGCAAATAAAACATTGCGAGTTACTTCTTCTTCCACATCTGAATTCACAGAGTGGACTAATGTCAAATAAGTAGACAGAAAACCGTGTTATTTTATTGCGTTAAAATAATTTTCTTCTTTCTGATTAGGGGTTAGTCCTAGATTAGCCGTATGTGGGATGTAATTGTTATAAAAATTCTCAATGTATTCAAAGCAGTCTAATTGAACCTGTTTGATATTTTGATAATGTTTTCGGTTGATTTGTCTATGCTTTAAATACTTGAAAAATGCTTCAGTTACGGCATTATCATAAGGATATCCAGGTTTAGAAAAAGAATGCATGATATTGTTGTCATCAATTATTTTTCTAAATTCCCTGGCCTTAAATTGTGACCCTTGGTCGGAATGAAAGAGAAGTGTTCCTTCAATCTTTCTTTTATTAAGAGCTAATTCTAGAGTGTTACATGCTAACTTTGCATCCATACGGTGACTCAATTTCCAAGCAATACATTTTCTAGAATAGAGATCAAGTATTGCGCAGAGATAGACATATTTCTTATATCCAATAGAAATATAGGTGAAGTCAGTAGACCATACTTGATTAGGTTTGTCAGGATAAAATTTCTGGTTGAGTAAGTTTTGAGGATACGTTTTTTGAGTCTTTTTAAGAGCTGTTTTTGGCTTAACGGTAGCCATTTTAGGGAGCGCCATATTCTTCATCAGATGGTAAATTCTTCCTTCAGAGATTTTTGTGTCGTAGTCTCTTTGAAGAATGACTTTGATAGACTTCACACCAAGTCTTTTGTTTGCTTTGGTATAAATCTCAAGTATTTGTTTTTTATAAATTTGATTATCCAATTCTCTTTTTGAGGGCTTATGTTTTAGAAATTTATAGTAAGTGGAGCGATTGCCACGTAAAACACGACACAAGGTTGTTGTGGCGTGTTCAAAGCGTAACCGATAGACAGCGAGGAGTCTTATTTAAGTTTTGCATGAATATGGCACTTGCTTTTTTTAGGATAAGGTTCTCCTCTTCAAGCTGCGCATTACGTTTTTGTAACTCTTGTATTTGCTTGGCAGTAAGTACAGAATTATCTTCGAGTTTGAATTGAGAGTACTGTTTGATCCATTTTGCAAGCGCAGAAGTGGATACCCTATAGTCTTTACAGAGTTCAGACTGAGTTTTTCCAGTTTGATAAAGGTTAACAAGAGATTGTTTGAATTCTTCATCATAGCGTTTAAATGTTGACATAGGTTGTCCTTTCGTTTTTGTGTCTTTTAAAACAGATTGTAACACACAAAGTTTTGTCTACTTTTATAGTATACATCTACCCTTTGGCAATACCAAAAGTTTGAGCAGATTAGTTGAGATGTGCAGGAAGTTTTGATTATCGCAAGAGAGAATCATCAAGTGACTCATGAACACGTGTCAATCTTATTGACCTGCGTTCATGAATTGATTGTGGAAGTCAATCAAACACAGCCACTCAGTCGTGAGTTTCGTGAAAAGTATATGGGTTAGGAGGCTGCAATTGTTTATCGTTATCGTACCAATCTCAAAAAAGTCTTTCTAACAGATTCAGAATTGAATCAATTAAATGAGCGGATTGCTAAGAGCAATTGTCAAAATTTCTCAGTCTATGCTAGAAGAGTTCTTCTTAATCCCAATATGTCATTTGTCACGATTAACACGGATTGGAAATAACATCAATCAAATTTCGCGTGCTATCAACCAAAGCCATCTAATTTCTCAGGCTCAGTATCACTTTCATCGAGAAGCACGTTAAGCCCAACAGCAGGGGGGGTGCTCTGATTCGGTTAAGTAATAAGCAAAATCCTCACCAATTTTCCCAGTAATAAGAGGCGTTGTTGAGGTATAGGGATTACCTGTGCCATAGTCGATGATGGTCACAAAATGACCATTCCCCATAAAAGGGCCAACCAAAACTTCACCTGTGGCCGTTTTTTGATGTCAACACCAGTATTTTGGATGTACCCCTTAACATGCCCTTTGGTATCTGCAACAGAGATAATATGACCAAAGGAAGAATCACCGATGACTTTAACCGTAATCTTGCTATCGCCTTTTTGATTAGCCGCTAATATTTGATTAGCAATCAGGGTGCGACCAAGAGCAACTGTTGAAGACGACAAGGTATGATGTTTTTCCTGAGCCAATTTAACAGTCTCGGTGCTATCGAGGACATAAGACCTGAAGGCACCAGAGGCAGAAATTGATTTAATAATTTTATCCATAACCTATGTTATAGCACAAAGAGAGAGTTTGTATGGACTGGATTAGCTGAAAATTTTAGACTAAAAAGTAGTGCCAGTGGATTTTGAAAGGTAACAAAAGAGTCTTCCGTTTAAACGAGAAGGCTGTTTTTAGTCGTTTCAGATGAAGGCAAAAGGACGATGAAATAATTCCGTACCTTCATGGATTGCTATGTTACTGGCATGAGGTCTCACGATATTTAGTAAGATATTTGTTTGAAGATATTCCCACGTATTTTTTAAAGGTTTTAAGAAAATGTGTGGTGTCGTAAAAATGTAATAATTTCGCTACTTCCCCAATCGGTACCCCTCTTTGCAGTAGTAATTGTCCCTCCTTAATTTTTGCCTTTAGAATATAACTTTGCAAGGAAATGTCAGAGTATTTTTTAAAAACCGAGCGTAAGTGGGAATTTGAGATATATAGGTAGTTGGCAATATCAGATACTTTGAGTTTGGAGTAGAGGTGGTTGTCCACATAATGGAGAATACTATTGTACATTTGCTGCTTGTCAGAGATGCTCTTATTGGTTAAGGATTCTGAAAAATCAATAAGAGCTGCACAGCGAATTCTTGAAACATCAATAAGATCAGGAGCCTCTTCGTTTAAAGCCATATAGTGCTTTACCAGCGCATAACTTTTAGCCACATCAGTATTTTTCTCGAAACTTAATTCTAGTAATTTTGTTAAGTAAACAACAGTTAAGTTCTTTTCAGCTCTTAGGGCAGGGATTGAAGATGAGGTAACACTGGATGATGGGAGGCGATTAATTTCTTGCTTTAACAGTTGAGTGTTACCCAGCTTAACGAGATCAATAATGTGATTGAGATGGTTTAAAACAGTGGGTAACTGAAAAGAGTTTTTCTTAGTATGTTTTAGGTGAAGAACAATATCAGGATCCGCAACAATCTGTTCTGACTCTTCTAATAAATGATTGATGGCTTGTTGGCAACTAGCCTCAAACTGTGTTTGGAAAAAGGCATCGATAGACACAAGAAGACTACGTATACTGGTAGTAGGAAAACAAGGGACAAGCTTTATATAGGATAAGATTTCTTTTTTACTACGATGAGAAAATTGTTCTAGAAAGCGACTGGATAACTGTTCTTGCCTATTGATATCAGGGCTATAGGGATAAAATGGTCCAATAGCAATAAGATATTGACAGACAGGAAAAATTAAGAATGATTCTTCAAAAAGACCCTCATAAACAGTGATATCTTGGTTATAAGGGATAGCTAAATGTTTTAAAAACTGATAGTAAGGCAACAGATAGTCTTCGTTACCATATAACTGAACGAGTTCCTTGTCTCGTGACATGACTGAAATAGGTAGTTGAGATATGGTATGCAATGTTTGAACATGTTTAAAATCGAATGTAACCATTTGATAGACCGCCTTCATTATCATTTCTAGAATTTTTCTTTAGGTTTGTAAAGACTACAAAATAAAATGATGAAAACAACTATCTTGTGGATACACTAAAAAGACACGCTAATTAGCAAACTCTCTCTTCATCATCTCTCACCATTATTATACTACTATTTATATGACAAATAAAGGTGATTTTGTTAAAAATATAACTTTGAAAATCCACATATATTTTTAATCTTCCGTCTGAAAAAATAAATAAAAATAGTAAAAATAAACACGAATTTAAAATAAGCAAATTTTTTAAGAAAATCTGTGCTAAACTTTAATAGTTTTGTGCTTAATAATAATCAGCACTTACAAAGAACAAAGGGAAAAGCGAGGAGAGAACTTTTAATGAAATTATCGAAGAAGTTATTGTTTTCGGCTGCTGTTTTAACAATAGTGGCGGGGTCAACTGTTGAACCAGTAGCTCAGTTTGCGACTGGAATGAGTATTGTAAGAGCTGCAGAAGTGTCACAAGAACGCCCAGCGAAAACAACAGTAAATATCTATAAATTACAAGCTGATAGTTATAAATCGGAAATTACTTCTAATGGTGGTATCGAGAATAAAGACGGCGAAGTAATATCTAACTATGCTAAACTTGGTGACAATGTAAAAGGTTTGCAAGGTGTACAGTTTAAACGTTATAAAGTCAAGACGGATATTTCTGTTGATGAATTGAAAAAATTGACAACAGTTGAAGCAGCAGATGCAAAAGTTGGAACGATTCTTGAAGAAGGTGTCAGTCTACCTCAAAAAACTAATGCTCAAGGTTTGGTCGTCGATGCTCTGGATTCAAAAAGTAATGTGAGATACTTGTATGTAGAAGATTTAAAGAATTCACCTTCAAACATTACCAAAGCTTATGCTGTACCGTTTGTGTTGGAATTACCAGTTGCTAACTCTACAGGTACAGGTTTCCTTTCTGAAATTAATATTTACCCTAAAAACGTTGTAACTGATGAACCAAAAACAGATAAAGATGTTAAAAAATTAGGTCAGGACGATGCAGGTTATACGATTGGTGAAGAATTCAAATGGTTCTTGAAATCTACAATCCCTGCCAATTTAGGTGACTATGAAAAATTTGAAATTACTGATAAATTTGCAGATGGCTTGACTTATAAATCTGTTGGAAAAATCAAGATTGGTTCGAAAACACTGAATAGAGATGAGCACTACACTATTGATGAACCAACAGTTGATAACCAAAATACATTAAAAATTACGTTTAAACCAGAGAAATTTAAAGAAATTGCTGAGCTACTTAAAGGAATGACCCTTGTTAAAAATCAAGATGCTCTTGATAAAGCTACTGCAAATACAGATGATGCGGCATTTTTGGAAATTCCAGTTGCATCAACTATTAATGAAAAAGCAGTTTTAGGAAAAGCAATTGAAAATACTTTTGAACTTCAATATGACCATACTCCTGATAAAGCTGACAATCCAAAACCATCTAATCCTCCAAGAAAACCAGAAGTTCATACTGGTGGGAAACGATTTGTAAAGAAAGACTCAACAGAAACACAAACACTAGGTGGTGCTGAGTTTGATTTGTTGGCTTCTGATGGGACAGCAGTAAAATGGACAGATGCTCTTATTAAAGCGAATACTAATAAAAACTATATTGCTGGAGAAGCTGTTACTGGGCAACCAATCAAATTGAAATCACATACAGACGGTACGTTTGAGATTAAAGGTTTGGCTTATGCAGTTGATGCGAATGCAGAGGGTACAGCAGTAACTTACAAATTAAAAGAAACAAAAGCACCAGAAGGTTATGTAATCCCTGATAAAGAAATCGAGTTTACAGTATCACAAACATCTTATAATACAAAACCAACTGACATCACGGTTGATAGTGCTGATGCAACACCTGATACAATTAAAAACAACAAACGTCCTTCAATCCCTAATACTGGTGGTATTGGTACGGCTATCTTTGTCGCTATCGGTGCTGCGGTGATGGCTTTTGCTGTTAAGGGGATGAAGCGTCGTACAAAAGATAACTAAATAAAAGGCTACTTCTTAAGTAACCATGTTTAAGAAAAGAGAAATAGCCTTATTTCTCTTTTTGTCGTTTTTAAAATAAAGGAACATCATGAAACAAACATTAAAACTTATGTTTTCTTTTCTGTTGATGTTAGGGACTATGTTTGGAATTAGCCAAACTGTTTTAGCGCAAGAAACTCATCAGTTGACGATTGTTCATCTTGAAGCAAGGGATATTGATCGTCCAAATCCACAGTTGGAGATTGCCCCTAAAGAAGGGACTCCAATTGAAGGAGTACTCTATCAGTTGTACCAATTAAAATCAACTGAAGATGGCGATTTGTTGGCACATTGGAATTCCCTAACTATCACAGAATTGAAAAAACAGGCGCAGCAGGTTTTTGAAGCCACTACTAATCAACAAGGAAAGGCTACATTTAACCAACTACCAGATGGAATTTATTATGGTCTGGCGGTTAAAGCCGGTGAAAAAAATCGTAATGTCTCAGCTTTCTTGGTTGACTTGTCTGAGGATAAAGTGATTTATCCTAAAATCATCTGGTCCACAGGTGAGTTGGACTTGCTTAAAGTTGGTGTGGATGGTGATACCAAAAAACCACTAGCAGGCGTTGTCTTTGAACTTTATGAAAAGAATGGTAGGACTCCTATTCGTGTGAAAAATGGGGTGCATTCTCAAGATATTGACGCTGCAAAACATTTAGAAACAGATTCATCAGGGCATATCAGAATTTCCGGGCTCATCCATGGGGACTATGTCTTAAAAGAAATCGAGACACAGTCAGGATATCAGATCGGACAGGCAGAGACTGCTGTGACTATTGAAAAATCAAAAACAGTAACAGTAACGATTGAAAATAAAAAAGTTCCGACACCTAAAGTGCCATCTCGAGGAGGTCTTATTCCCAAAACAGGTGAGCAACAGGCAATGGCACTTGTAATTATTGGTGGTATTTTAATTGCTTTAGCCTTACGATTACTATCAAAACATCGGAAACATCAAAATAAGGATTAGCATGGGACAAAAATCAAAAATATCTCTAGCTACGAATATTCGTATATGGATTTTTCGTTTAATTTTCTTAGCGGGTTTCCTTGTTTTGGCATTTCCCATCGTTAGTCAGGTCATGTACTTTCAAGCCTCTCACGCCAATATTAATGCTTTTAAAGAAGCTGTTACCAAGATTGACCGGGTGGAGATTAATCGGCGTTTAGAACTTGCTTATGCTTATAACGCCAGTATAGCAGGTGCCAAAACTAATGGCGAATATCCAGCGCTTAAAGACCCCTACTCTGCTGAACAAAAGCAGGCAGGGGTCGTTGAGTACGCCCGCATGCTTGAAGTCAAAGAACAAATAGGTCATGTGATTATTCCAAGAATTAATCAGGATATCCCTATTTACGCTGGCTCTGCTGAAGAAAATCTTCAGAGGGGCGTTGGACATTTAGAGGGGACCAGTCTTCCAGTCGGTGGTGAGTCAACTCATGCCGTTCTAACTGCCCATCGAGGGCTACCAACGGCCAAGCTATTTACCAATTTAGACAAGGTAACAGTAGGTGACCGTTTTTACATTGAACACATCGGCGGAAAGATTGCTTATCAGGTAGACCAAATCAAAGTTATCGCCCCTGATCAGTTAGAGGATTTGTACGTGATTCAAGGAGAAGATCACGTCACCCTATTAACTTGCACACCTTATATGATAAATAGTCATCGCCTCCTCGTTCGAGGCAAGCGAATTCCTTATGTGGAAAAAACAGTGCAGAAAGATTCAAAGACCTTCAGGCAACAACAATACCTAACCTATGCTATGTGGGTAGTCGTTGGACTTATCTTGCTGTCGCTTCTCATTTGGTTTAAAAAGACGAAACAGAAAAAGCGGAGAAAGAATGAAAAAGCGGCTAGTCAAAATAGTCACAATAATTCGAAATAATAAAATCAGAACCCTCATTTTTGTGATGGGAAGTCTGATTCTCTTATTTCCGATTGTGAGCCAGGTAAGTTACTACCTTGCTTCGCATCAAAATATTAATCAATTTAAGCGGGAAGTCGCTAAGATTGATACTAATACGGTTGAACGACGCATCGCTTTAGCTAATGCTTACAATGAGACGTTATCAAGGAATCCCTTGCTTATAGACCCTTTTACCAGTAAGCAAAAAGAAGGTTTGAGAGAGTATGCTCGTATGCTTGAAGTTCATGAGCAAATAGGTCATGTGGCAATCCCAAGTATTGGGGTTGATATTCCAATTTATGCTGGAACATCCGAAACTGTGCTTCAGAAAGGTAGTGGGCATTTGGAGGGAACCAGTCTTCCAGTGGGAGGTTTGTCAACCCATTCAGTACTAACTGCCCACCGTGGCTTGCCAACAGCTAGGCTATTTACCGACTTAAATAAAGTTAAAAAAGGCCAGATTTTCTATGTGACGAACATCAAGGAAACACTTGCCTACAAAGTCGTGTCTATCAAAGTTGTGGATCCAACAGCTTTAAGTGAGGTTAAGATTGTCAATGGTAAGGATTATATAACCTTGCTGACTTGCACACCTTACATGATCAATAGTCATCGTCTCTTGGTAAAAGGAGAGCGTATTCCTTATGATTCTACCGAGGCGGAAAAGCACAAAGAACAAACCGTACAAGATTATCGTTTGTCACTAGTGTTGAAGATACTACTAGTATTATTAATTGGACTCTTCATCGTGATAATGATGAGAAGATGGATGCAACATCGTCAATAACGATGTTGTGAATGGCTTACTTACTTATCAAATAGGTGACTAATGATGATTGTGAATAATGGTTATCTAGAAGGGAGAAAAATGAAAAAGAGACAAAAAATATGGAGAGGGTTATCAGTTACTTTACTAATCCTGTCCCAAATTCCATTTGGTATATTGGTACAAGGTGAAACCCAAGATACCAATCAAGCACTTGGAAAAGTAATTGTTAAAAAAACGGGAGACAATGCTACACCATTAGGCAAAGCGACTTTTGTGTTAAAAAATGACAATGATAAGTCAGAAACAAGTCACGAAACGGTAGAGGGTTCTGGAGAAGCAACCTTTGAAAACATAAAACCTGGAGACTACACATTAAGAGAAGAAACAGCACCAATTGGTTATAAAAAAACTGATAAAACCTGGAAAGTTAAAGTTGCAGATAACGGAGCAACAATAATCGAGGGTATGGATGCAGATAAAGCAGAGAAACGAAAAGAAGTTTTGAATGCCCAATATCCAAAATCAGCTATTTATGAGGATACAAAAGAAAATTACCCATTAGTTAATGTAGAGGGTTCCAAAGTTGGTGAACAATACAAAGCATTGAATCCAATAAATGGAAAAGATGGTCGAAGAGAGATTGCTGAAGGTTGGTTATCAAAAAAAATTACAGGGGTCAATGATCTCGATAAGAATAAATATAAAATTGAATTAACTGTTGAGGGTAAAACCACTGTTGAAACGAAAGAACTTAATCAACCACTAGATGTCGTTGTGCTATTAGATAATTCAAATAGTATGAATAATGAAAGAGCCAATAATTCTCAAAGAGCATTAAAAGCTGGGGAAGCAGTTGAAAAGCTGATTGATAAAATTACATCAAATAAAGACAATAGAGTAGCTCTTGTGACATATGCCTCAACCATTTTTGATGGTACTGAAGCGACCGTATCAAAGGGAGTTGCCGATCAAAATGGTAAAGCGCTGAATGATAGTGTATCATGGGATTATCATAAAACTACTTTTACAGCAACTACACATAATTACAGTTATTTAAATTTAACAAATGATGCTAACGAAGTTAATATTCTAAAGTCAAGAATTCCAAAGGAAGCGGAGCATATAAATGGGGATCGCACGCTCTATCAATTTGGTGCGACATTTACTCAAAAAGCTCTAATGAAAGCAAATGAAATTTTAGAGACACAAAGTTCTAATGCTAGAAAAAAACTTATTTTTCACGTAACTGATGGTGTCCCTACGATGTCTTATGCCATAAATTTTAATCCTTATATATCAACATCTTACCAAAACCAGTTTAATTCTTTTTTAAATAAAATACCAGATAGAAGTGGTATTCTCCAAGAGGATTTTATAATCAATGGTGATGATTATCAAATAGTAAAAGGAGATGGAGAGAGTTTTAAACTGTTTTCGGATAGAAAAGTTCCTGTTACTGGAGGAACGACACAAGCAGCTTATCGAGTACCGCAAAATCAACTCTCTGTAATGAGTAATGAGGGATATGCAATTAATAGTGGATATATTTATCTCTATTGGAGAGATTACAACTGGGTCTATCCATTTGATCCTAAGACAAAGAAAGTTTCTGCAACGAAACAAATCAAAACTCATGGTGAGCCAACAACATTATACTTTAATGGAAATATAAGACCTAAAGGTTATGACATTTTTACTGTTGGGATTGGTGTAAACGGAGATCCTGGTGCAACTCCTCTTGAAGCTGAGAAATTTATGCAATCAATATCAAGTAAAACAGAAAATTATACTAATGTTGATGATACAAATAAAATTTATGATGAGCTAAATAAATACTTTAAAACAATTGTTGAGGAAAAACATTCTATTGTTGATGGAAATGTGACTGATCCTATGGGAGAGATGATTGAATTCCAATTAAAAAATGGTCAAAGTTTTACACATGATGATTACGTTTTGGTTGGAAATGATGGCAGTCAATTAAAAAATGGTGTGGCTCTTGGTGGACCAAACAGTGATGGGGGAATTTTAAAAGATGTTACAGTGACTTATGATAAGACATCTCAAACCATCAAAATCAATCATTTGAACTTAGGAAGTGGACAAAAAGTAGTTCTTACCTATGATGTACGTTTAAAAGATAACTATATAAGTAACAAATTTTACAATACAAATAATCGTACAACGCTAAGTCCGAAGAGTGAAAAAGAACCAAATACTATTCGTGATTTCCCAATTCCCAAAATTCGTGATGTTCGTGAGTTTCCGGTACTAACCATCAGTAATCAGAAGAAAATGGGTGAGGTTGAATTTATTAAAGTTAATAAAGACAAACATTCAGAATCGCTTTTGGGAGCTAAGTTTCAACTTCAGATAGAAAAAGATTTTTCTGGGTATAAGCAATTTGTTCCAGAGGGAAGTGATGTTACAACAAAGAATGATGGTAAAATTTATTTTAAAGCACTTCAAGATGGTAACTATAAATTATATGAAATTTCAAGTCCAGATGGCTATATAGAGGTTAAAACGAAACCTGTTGTGACATTTACAATTCAAAATGGAGAAGTTACGAACCTGAAAGCAGATCCAAATGCTAATAAAAATCAAATCGGGTATCTTGAAGGAAATGGTAAACATCTTATTACCAACACTCCCAAACGCCCACCAGGTGTTTTTCCTAAAACAGGGGGAATTGGTACAATTGTCTATATATTAGTTGGTTCTACTTTTATGATACTTACCATTTGTTCTTTCCGTCGTAAACAATTGTAAGGTGTCGTTGAAATTATTAAATAATAGAAAATGACTAGTTTTGGCCTTTCCCTATTGTCAGTCAGATTAGTTATTATCAAGCTTCTCATGCCAATATTAATGCCTTTAAAAGAACAGTTACAACCATTGACCGTACGGAGATTCAACGACGGTTAGGTCTGGCTAAAGCCTACAATGCTAGTATTTCTGGAACAAGTAGTCAGTCGACTCAATCTGTGCTGAGAGATTCTTATTCTGAGGAGCAAAAAAGGCAGGGTGGACTGAATACGCTAGGATGTTAGAAGTCAGAGAGCAGGTTGACCATGTGATGATTCCAAAAATCAATCAGGATTTACCAATCTACGCTGGTTCAGAAGAGGACAATCTGCAACGGGGAGTTGGTCATCTAGAAGGGATAAGTTTGCCGATTGGAGGGGCTTCTACACATGCGGTCTTGAGCGGTCAAAGAGGTATGTCAGCTGCTCGGTTGTTTGCGGATTTGGATAAGATGAAAAAAGGTGATTATTTTTATGTTACCAATCTGAAAGAAACCTTGGCTTATCAAGTGGATCGTATCATGGTGATTGAACCTAGCCAATTGGATGCCGTGAGCATTGAAGAGGATAAAGATTATGTTACCCTTCTGACCTGTACACCTTATATGGGCTCTTTGTCAACTGTAATGGGTGACTTATCATTAACAACGAGAGAGAATCAGCTTGGTTCTCTCTCTTTTTGGATGTTCAAAGCGATGAGAATTTTGCTTTAAAAATTTTTAAAGTTGCGAAAGCCAAAGGCTTGTCGCTTGATGTCTTTGATAAGCTTGTTGGTCGCTTCTAATTTGGCATTGGAAAGGGATAGCTGAGGGCGTTTGTGATGTAAGTTTTGTACTTCATGAAGGTCCTAAAGACCATTTTAAAAGCAGAATTGCCAGTTGTTACGTTATCATCTATGAAGCTAAAGAATTCAGTTGTTCGCTTTTCTTAGAAATGAAAGAGTATGAGCTGATAAAGGTCGTTATAATAGCGGAGCTCATCTGAGAAAACTTTTATACCTCAAAGTCAGTCTAGCTTTGATATCATGAAGCCATTAGGAGTTATTCCTTATCTTTTAGTGGCGCGCGATCCATATAGTGATAGATCGAGATATTTAGATCCAAAAGTTCTATCATCCTCTTTTGGCGCCTTTTTTCCAGCAGATAATATTAAGGTAGCTTGGTCTAACAACTCCAGCACTTTATTTACACCACCTATTAATGCAAACTACACCACTCAGATTCAAGCTATTGGGACAACGATTAAGTCACAAATTCCGGAATCGATTTTGACGGTTACGGATAAAAAGAGCAGGAAGTTCAGCATTAACAAGATTGACGAAGCTAAAGAAGGCTTAGTAGGTGCGACCTTCACCTTGTCTAAACGCACAACAGTAGCGGCAGATCATCAAGTACAAGGAGATTTCATTCCTGTCAGCAAAGAGACGACAGTCGGTCGGACAACTCTTACCTTTGACAACCTTAAACCTGGATTTTATGACCTTAAAGAAACGAAAGCGCCGAATGCTTACGTACTTGATCCTAAGACTTATGTTGTGGTCGTTCAAAATTCAGGAAAAACGACAATTGTGGATGAAGCTAACTTCAAAGAGGCTGATTACCCAATGGCTGATAATACCAGCCATGTGGAGTGCGTAGCGTTGCTACAACGAAGCAAAGGGTAAAAATCCTTTATTTTAAGCACTTTTTCAAGCATTTTGTCTTTATTGAAAAGAGTGATTTTAACATAAAAAAGGTATTAAAAAACATATTGACGTGACCGTTTGTTTTGAAGTGGCTTGCGTAGACAAAAAAATAGATACGTCAGATAAATTTCTGGCATTACGAGAACATTTCTAGAGTGTTCTCTTTTTTTAGTTTACGGAGGAAAAATATATATGGAAAAACAGGATTCACGAGTTCTCATCCATTGGGAGGGGAATTCTGGGGACAAGCTCATTGAACACCAAACCAGCGCAACGGGGTGGTACTACCAAGTCGATCGTAGCTTTAGTCAACCAAAAGGGGAACCGCCCAGAATGATCCAAAGGCACTAGAAAGTGTCCGTAATGATTCGATTTCGGGCGGTGATGATGTCATGGGTTATGCTTATAGCAAATGTACTTGGGGAGTTGCGGCACGAATTAATCAGTGGGACTGAAACTCAAAGGTTGAAATGGTGAGAAGATTACCATTACCAGTTCAATGGGAAATGGTCAGGATTGGGTTGGAACAGCCGAAAGACTAGATGGTGAAACTGATACAGTTCCAAAAGAAGGTACTATTCTCTCTTTTTAGGAAAGTAGTTATGGTTCGTATATAGGCTACGGAACTATATCTTTCGTCACATTACATCTACAGATAGTACCATGAATTTTGCTTATATGACCAAGTAAAGTGAGGATATACTAACAAATGAAATATTTATTATCGTATTTGTCCATTTTATCGAAAAGTTTGCATATTATCATTATGTTTGATAAGATGCAAATATAATGATAGTAGGAGCTAAATATGGATATTTAAAAAATCAAGAGTATCCTAAGTGCTTTCCATTTTGAAATTCAAATATAGCTAATAGTTCTAGAACTTCTAATTGTTTTTCGTCGACGATATGAATTTTCAATCTTAACTGTTAGGATTCCACCTCCCTTTGGTTAAAGAAAAAAGGTCAGGTCGTTTAGATAACTTTGTCAAACAAGCTCAAGCTATCTAAAAATAGTTTGAAATGGGCATTACTCTAGTTTTTAATAAGCTATCTGATGAGCAGAAGGAGAAGTTAATGCATGTTGGGAAGTCTTATTTTGACTATCAAGAAAATGCTCTTATCCCACAATTAGGTTTTCTATATTCTAAATTAACTAAAAAAATTGAACTTGATAATCGGTTGTCTCCGACTGAACAAAAGTTATTGATTACCTTATTATTACATACTAAAGGTTTAATCATTGATATGTAAGAAGTAAGTCAGCTAACCGATCTTTCTATTCTAAAACTTATATTGTTGCTTTAGAAATTTTAAAGAGCGTGGATGGCTTCATAATAAACAGAAATCTTACCAATTTGCGAAGCCAAAAAATATGATATTTGAAGAGTCCAAAGATCTAATAGATAGTCCAGTTAGAGAAGCGTTGATTATAAGTGATAAGGATTTTCAAAAATTAAAACAAGAGCTATTATTTTAACCGACTTATTTTAAAGACTTATCATATCTAGGCTTGCTTGATGATTCGGAAAAATACGGAGACTATACTATTTCAAGGAAAAGATACAAAAGTTTCGAATCAAGTCTTCAACTATACATCCTTCAAAGTCATCGGCTAGAGATTTGGAATTATGAACCAATCCCTTTGATTACTAGAAAAATAAATAGCTTGGAGAGGCTAACGTGACACTGGTTGATCCAATCTCGCTTTATTTAACACTAAGAATGATGAAGACCCTCGTATTGAAGAAGAAGTTGAGCAGCTAGAAGATAAGATTTTGAGAATATAATCGTTTTTTCGTGCTACACTAACTTGTCAGGGTTGCAACAGACAAAAAAATAATTTAGGAGGGATTCGTTATGCGTACAAAGTATATAGGATATGAAATTGTTTTAAGGGGTGGTTATTAATATGGATAAGAAAAAGGTTGTTTCAACTATCGTATCTACAGGGTTTCTTATAGTTTCAATATCAAATTTTTTTAGAGAGCTATCACCTATACTTTTTCTCTTGAATATTATTGGATTTTTCTGCTTCCTATTATTATTTTCTGCCAACATAAATAAATTGTTCTTAAAACGATAGCCGTTATATAGGATATGGTATGTATGCATTTGGTGAAATTATAGGTAAAACGAATGGAATAGTACTTACTCCTCAAAGCTATCGTGAGAGATATAAAAGGATATCGAGGAGTCACTAGATAGTTGGATCTCATTGAAAAAATTTGTTTAAAGTATCTCATATAAGCATAAAACGAGGAATCAATCAAAATTTCTTGATTGATTCCTTGTTTTTTGGCTCTTTGTCAACTGTAGTGGGTTGATGAAAAATTATATTCTGGAGAAAACCAAATTGGTTTTCTCCTTTTTGATATTCAAAGTGATATGAATTCTCTTTTTAAAATATTCAAAGTTTCTAAAGCTAAATGTTTGTGCTTGATGATTTTGATGAGATTATTGGTTGCTCAAGTTTGGTGTTTGAATAAGGCGATTCAAGGACATTGATAACCTTATCTCTGTCTTTAAAAAATGTCCTAAAAACAGTTTAAAAGATTGGAGTGACACTAGAGAAAGTGTTTTAAACAGGGTAAAGAAATGGTGAGCTTGCTTCTCTTGAAAGTAAAGCAGGAGGAGTTGATAGAGTTTCATAATGTTTTTTATAGAGAAGCGATATCTTCTTATCTTGAAACAGAAAATTTTGAGAAGGCTAAAGTGACTGAAGATAATTACCAAGTTTTTTTAGGAATCCGTACTTATCAGAAGAGTTATAACTATCAAGATCATAGTGAGAATCTAAAAGGAAATATTGAGGTAGCAATGATAGGAGTTGAAAATAATATTAGCGACGAACATATTTTTTGCTAGAATATATAAAATGTCTTTGAAATAATTTAGCCCTGTGTTATGATATTAAGGAGGTTATTTATGGTACGTAAATTTTTAAAATCGCTCCTATCTCTCTTTCTTATAGCAGTAATCGCCACCGGTATTTCAGTGGCATGTTTCTTTTTTATTCCAGAAAATAAAGGGAATATTACACCGATTTTATTGCATCGCTTTATGCGAAAAAATAATGTTAATGGAATGATGATTGTTAGCGATAATACTGGTAAACCGATTACCATCTCGCATGGGATTAACCGTGGGGAAGTTGAAACGGATATTGAAAATAATAAATTATTTCCAATGGCTTCTCTCCAAAAACTCATGACAGGAATTATTATCCAAAGATTAATTGATCAAGATGTCTTGAGTGAAGACGACCGATTGTCTCAGTTCTTTCCCCAAGTAAAAGGTAGTAATAGTATTACCATCCACCAATTGTTGACCCATACGAGTGGGTTAAGAGAAAAAGGTGTTAAGGTGTCTCCTTATCTAAAAAATGAGAGAGAACAATTACAATTTTGCTTAAAACACTATAACTTTGTTAATAAGAAATCGTGGTATTATTCTAATATCAACTTTAGTTTCCTAACAGGTATAGCCACTCAAGTTACGGGAAGGACCTACGCTGAACTTGTTGATGATGTGATAAAAAATCCTTTGCGATTAGATGATACCCAAAGTTACCAATCAGTTGTTAATCATGACTTAGTTAGCCCAATGCGAAAGAACGGCAAGTTAAATAAAATTAATATCTTTAATCAAGTATCCACAGCATATGGAGCTGGAGATTTTTTCACAACTCCGCTGAACTTTTGGGTGTTGATGCGGTCTTTTTCTAAAGGGTACTTTTTCCCAACGGATGAATATACCAAACATCAAAATGATGCGATATCACATTATTATGGTGGGCTTTACATGCATGGTCGTATAGTTAATTCTAATGGGGCCTTTTTCCAGTATTCAAGTTTTGGTTATGCAGATCTAAAGACGCATGATACAATGGTGCTTTTTATGAATAACAAAGTCTATAGTGATGCTAGTCACGTGGCACCAAAAGCATTTGAATATTATCAAAAATTTATGTTCCTTAATAAGATTTTCCACTTAGTCTTTTACTTTGTATTTTCTTTCTTTTTAATGCTTTTAATACGTCATTCGTTTAGGAAAAGAAGGTATAAGAAACGTCTCTAAATCACATGAATAAAAAAGAAGGCTAAGTTGGCCTTCTTTTTTATTCAATAATAAGCAGTAACACCATCTAAGAAAACGTTTGCATTGAATTTTTAATTGTGCTATAATAAATAGCTGTTAATCATTATTATAGTTTAATAATCTAACTGTCGAGCTGATTTAAGCTATAAAAATACTGTTGAGTAAAAGAGGTATTAATATGTCAATGATTGAAGTTTCTCACCTTCAGAAAAATTTTATAAAAACCGTTAAAGCACCAGGGTTAAAAGGAGCATTTCAATCATTTCTTCGTCCTGAAAAACACACCTTTGAAGCTGTTAAAGATTTAACATTTGATGTGCCTAAAGGACAAATTTTGGGATTTATTGGAGCGAACGGTGCAGGAAAATCTACAACAATTAAAATGTTAACTGGGATTTTAAAACCAACTTCGGGCTTTTGCCGTATTGATGGCAAATTGCCACAAGAAAACCGACAAAATTATGTTAAGGATATTGGAGTCGTTTTTGGGCAACGTACGCAGTTGTGGTGGGATTTAGCTCTACAAGAAACCTATACAGTGTTAAAAGAAATCTATGACGTTCCTGATAAAGAATTTCGCAAACGCATGGCTTTTTTAAATGAGGTTTTGGAACTAAATGACTTTATAAAGGATCCTGTTAGAACTTTGTCTCTCGGACAGCGTATGAGAGCGGATATCGCAGCTTCTTTATTACATAACCCAAAGGTTCTTTTCTTAGATGAACCCACCATTGGCTTGGACGTTTCAGTGAAAGATAATATCCGACGTGCAATCACACAAATTAATCAAGAAGAAGAGACAACGATTTTACTAACGACACATGACCTCAGTGATATTGAACAACTTTGTCATCGTATTTTTATGATTGATAGAGGACAAGAAATATTTGATGGCACAGTTTCTCAGCTAAAAGAGACATTTGGAAAGATGAAAACTCTTTCTTTTGATTTGCGCCCAGGACAAGAGCATATCAGCTCTAGTTTAATTGGAAAGTCGGAGATTAATATTAAACGTAATGACTTAGTTTTAGATATTCAGTATGATAGTTCTCGCTACCAAACTGCTGACATAATTCAGCAGACATTAGCAGATTTTTCTGTACGTGACCTTAAAATGACAGATGCGGATATTGAAGATATCATTCGTCGCTTCTATAGAAATGAGCTATAAGGATGAACAGAATTTGGAGACGTTATAAACCTTTTATTAGTACAGGAATCCAAGGATTAATCACATATCGTGTTGATTTCATCCTTTATAGGATAGGTGATGTGATAGGAGCATTTGTTGCATTTTATCTATGGAAAGCAGTTTTCGATTCCTCAAGTCAATCCTTAATCCAAGGTTTTCAGCTGTCAGATATGATTCTCTATATTATTATGAGTTTTGTGACTAATTTATTAACAAGAACTGATAGTTCATTTATGATAGGTGACGAAGTAAAAGACGGTTCAATTATTATGCGACTCTTACGTCCAGTTCACTTTGCTGCTTCCTACCTTTTCATGGAGATTGGTTCTAGATGGCTCATCTTTTTAAGTATAGGGGTACCGTTTTTGCTTGTTATTACGGGGGTACGCCTCTTCTTGGGGACTGATTTGATTCAAGCTATAGTGTTAGTGGTATTTTATATTATTAGCATTATTTTAGCTTTTTTGATTAACTTCTTTTTTAATATTTGTTTTGGCTTCTCGGCATTTGTTTTTAAAAATTTATGGGGGTCAAACCTGTTAAAAAATTCGTTAGTCGCATTTATGTCGGGGAGCTTGATTCCTCTTACTTTTTTTCCGAAAATCGTTGCTGATATTTTAGGATTTTTACCATTTTCATCTTTAATTTACACACCAGTAATGATTATTATTGGTAAATATGATGGCAGTCAAATTGTGCAAGCCTTACTTTTACAAATATTTTGGCTAATAGTAATGGTAGCTTTATCTCAATTAATATGGAAAAAAGTACAGTCGCATATCACTATCCAAGGAGGTTGAGATGACAAAATATCAGCGAATGCACTTTATTTTTATTAAACAATACATGAAGCAAATCATGGAGTATAAAATAGACTTTTTTGTAGGCGTTTTAGGAGTATTTTTAACACAAGGGCTAAATCTTTTATTTCTGAATGTTCTTTTTCAACATATCCCTTCTTTAGAAGGATGGACTTTTCAGCAAATAGCTTTTATTTATGGTTTTTCTCTCCTCCCAAAAGGAATTGATCACCTTTTCTTTGATAACTTGTGGGCTCTTGGTCAAAGGCTTATTCGAAAAGGAGAATTTGATAAGTATTTAACCAGGCCGATCAGTCCTTTATTTCATGTCCTAGTTGAAACCTTTCAAGTAGATGCATTGGGGGAGTTATTGGTTGGTTTTATTCTGTTATCTACCACAGTATCTAGTATAAGCTGGACCGTGCCAAAAGTATTATTATTTATATTTATTATCCCCTTTGCAACTTTGATTTATACCTCCTTGAAGATTGCTACGTCAAGTATCGCTTTTTGGACCAAACAATCTGGTGCTGTTATCTATATTTTTTATATGTTTAATGACTTTGCTAAGTATCCTGTCGCAATATATAATAATCTATTGCGTTGGATCATTAGTTTTGTCATTCCATTTGCTTTTACAGCTTATTATCCCGCTGCTTACTTCTTACAAGATAGAAATGTCTATTTTAATATTGGTGGGGTTATCTTGATTTCCTTGATTTCTTTTATGGTATCACTAATACTTTGGCATAAAGGAGTAGAAGTATATGAGAGTGCGGGTTCTTGATTAGTAAGGCAAGCCATTAATTTTTTTGAGTGTTTAGAAGTTTTAGGCTTACTAACTTAGCTTTGTTAGTGATGATATACTCCCCTTATAGTGTCTAGTGAATTTTGGTTTTTTTACTGTCCACTATAAGGGGAGTATATCAGGTGAAGAGGGACTATTAGTGTTGAGAATAATGTCCCTCATAGAACAATAATTACCATATCTTTACCAAAATAAAGTTAAAAACGCTCTTAGATGTGCTTTCTAAGAGCGTTTTTTGGTCTATAAAAGGTAAGCAAAAAGCAGATGTCATTTATGAAAGTGTTGACAAAGATGAAATACTTTGTTACTATTTTAACATAATAATGATATTTTAATTAGAGTGTGAATTTATAATTAATTTTTATAATGTTTATTTTAAATTTAAACTAATGTTTATAGCAGTGTTTTACTCATGATTTTGTGAATTCAACACTTAAGTCATGACCTCATTTTAAAGAGTTTCAGACGACACAGAAAGGAAGAAAACATAAGAAAGGCAATGCACGGCTTGTCCATAGTAGTGTTTGAAGTAGATGTTTAGAAATATTTTATTTTCCAACAGTACTGATATCAGAGCGAAGATGATTAGTTGAAGGTGATAATATGGGACGTTCTAATATTTTGAGTAGGTGTGAACAATGTTCTGATAATCAATGTGGCTTGTATAAAACGCGGCTTAAAGACAAGTTACTATTAGTAGTCCAACTGGTTGGAAATATTAGGTATTCTGAGTTTCTTACGGAAGGTGGTGTATATCATAAGGGAGAAACCTTGTTGGAAGTTATAACCTTAGGAATTTCTTATGAATATAAAAGTTATGGGGATATCAAAGTAATCAAGAAGTACTGTGCTGATGGCAGTGTCGTTGATTATAACATGCCAATACTATTAATGGAAAGGATTGAATAATGAAAACAGTAATAATATATGGAGGACAGGGTAATGTTCAGTCAAAACACCTTTGTCAACTAGTTAAAACTCCAAAAGGTGAAATTCTTTTTTCAAAGTTACAAGCAACTGATTTAGAATCATATCAGTTAATGATGGATGTCATTAACCACAAGGTAAGTTTAGACAATGTTCATGCGTCTATGTTAGCAAATTTTTTATATAATGATTGGCTAACAAACGATGAAAAAATAGTATCTGGGATAGGATTTTCAGCTCATAGCGCCGGTATTTTCAATGTGTTATATGCTAGTGGTAGTACTAGTTTGGAAAACATTATTCACTTTATTAAACGTCGTGCCCAACTTATAGAAAATTGTCATGTGTCTGAAGAGCTTTGGCTTTTGATGGTTGAAAACATTGATATGTTTAGTAAGGATGTTTTAAAAGAACAGTCTGAGAAAGTAAAATTAGCTATTATTACTGATGATAGAGCTGGTGTAATTGCTATGGATCAAGTCAACCGTTCTTTCTTTGATGACGTGATGACTAACAAAGGTTATTTTTATAAATTAAAGCAGTTAGGCGTAAAAGCACCATATCATACTGATTTTTTAAATGAATCTAAAGAGCAGTATAAACAATTGATTGAAAGCCTAGATATTTCGCAAAATGATGACTATGACTATATTTTTCATTGTGATCAATTGGTAGATGAAATTTTATATCAGTGGACCAATCTCTTTAACTGGCGTGCGATTAAGGAAACTATCATAGAAAAGGATGCGGAGATTATTGATATTTCTCCTAATAGGTTTATTTCTAGTCAGTTGCAAAAAATGAAAAAGAGGGGGAGGAAACAGTTATGAAAGTAGCAATAGTTACTGGTGGTACCAGAGGAATTGGAAGGGCTATTACAAAAGAGTTATACAAAGAAGGTTACAAAGTCATTGCTATTTATAATAGCAATGATGCTAAGGCAAGAGCTTTACAAGAGGAGTTACCAAAATTAGACGTTTATAAATGCAATATTTCAGATGCAAAAGCAGTACAAAAATTGGTGACTAAAATTTTTAGAGAATATGGCGGTATTGATTGTTTAGTTAATAATGCTGGTATTGTTAGAGATGGCTTTTTCTTGATGATGTCTAAGGAAAAATGGATGGATGTCATTAACATAAATATTATGGGGCTAGTTAACATGAGTAAAGCCGTGTTAAAAATCATGAAGGCTAAGCGTATACAGGGAAAGGTTATCAATATTTCTTCAACTAGTGGTATAGCAGGGCAGATAGGGCAAGCGAACTATTCAGCAACGAAAGGCGCTATCATTTCCATTACTAAAACTCTAGCGAAAGAATTTGCATCAGATGGTATTACGATTAATTGTGTAAGTCCAGGATTCATTGAAACAGATATGACAAATGAATTGCAAAATAAAGAAGAGCTAAAAGAGCATCTTATTCCTCTAAAAGGGTTTGGACAACCTGAAGAGGTGGCTTGGCTCGTAAGCTTTTTAGCAAGTGAGAAGGCAAACTATATTACAGGAAAAAATATTGTGATTGATGGAGGAATGATTAATGATTAACTGGGCTGAAGAACGTAAAATAATAAAAACACGTCAAGAAGTAGTTGATGAAATTAAAGGTATTTTGATTGACTCTTTAATGTTGGATATTGATAAAGATCTGATTATGAATGATCAACCATTATTTGGTCGTGGATTAGAGCTAGACTCTATTGATGCCCTAGAACTGTCAATAGGGATTTCAACAACGTTTGGTGTTGAACTAAATGATGATGATATTTCAATATTATCATCAGTAAATAGACTAGCAGATTTTGTGATTGAAAATAGTGAGGATATAGATGACCAAGCTAAGTAGTGAAGAAATTATAAAAATGTTACCTCATCGCTATCCGTTTCTAATGGTGGATAGAGTGCAGAGTTATAAAAAAGGTATCATTGAATGTCGTAAGAATATTACTATCAACGAACCTTACTTTCAAGGACATTTTCCACAACGTCCTATAGTTCCGGGTGTTTTGATGATTGAGATGGCAGCTCAATCTGCAGCTTTACTTTATATTTTAGATGCACTTGATGGTAGCCTCCCCTCTCTTGATGAATTAACAGCAGAGAAAATAGCAGAAAAAGTAGGTTATTTAGCCAGTGTGAAGAATTTCAAATTCAAGAAAATTGTTACTCCAGGAGACCAGCTAAACATTACATGTAAATCTCAATCAAAATTGGGGCATCTTTTAGAAATTCAAGTCGTTATTAGAGATGAGAATAAAAAAGAGGTTGCCTCAGGAAGGATGTTGGTATCAGAAAATGGAAATTAAACTCAAAAATATTGGAAAAAAATATGGTTCTTTTGAAGCATTGAGAGACATTAATCTCATCTTTGAAGAGGGAAAATTTTATGGCCTTCTTGGACCTAATGGAGCTGGTAAAACAACTTTATTTAACCTTTTAATTCAAAATTTTAAGCAAACGTCAGGCGATATTAAGTGGGAGGTGGATGGAAAACCTCTATCTATTAAAGATTTTTATCGTCACATTGGTATTGTCTTCCAAAGTAATCGCTTAGATGATAATTTAACGGTTGAGGAAAATCTAATTTCTAGAGGTGCTTTGTACGGTTTATCTAAATCACAAGTACGTAATCGCCTTAAAGATCTTCAAACGTATCTAGATATCACAGCAATAAAAAACCAAAAATATGGCAGTTTATCAGGAGGTCAAAAACGAAAAGTTGATATTGCACGCGCCTTGCTGCCACAACCTTCTCTATTATTATTAGATGAACCAACGACTGGTTTAGACCCTCAATCTCGTCGCGATTTATGGGATGCTATCGCACAACTAAATCAACAATCGCAGATGACAGTTGTACTAATTACTCATTATCTTGAAGAAATGTCTGCTTGTGATGTTTTAAATGTTCTTATTGAAGGAAACATTTATTATTCGGGAGATATTAAAAGCTTTATTGAGCAACATTCCACAACAAACTTGAATGTGGTATTGAAACCAGAAAAGTCATTAGACCAACTTTCGATAGCTGATTTTGTTAATAAATGTCAAGTCCTTTCAGAAAGGGAGATAGTATTTAAGGATATTTCTGTTGAGGAAATGATGCAGGTTATCTCAGACAATCAAGATAAATCTATTATTGAGACATTTAATGTTGAATATTCGAACTTAGAGGCGGCGTATCTCAACTTGCTTAGAGAAAAAGAAAGGAAAAACAATGTTTGAACTAATTTCTAGAAATCGTAAAGTTTACACGCGAGATCGGTTAGCGTTTTTCATGTCTTTTTTATCAGTTATTATCTTAATTTTGGTCTATCAGATTTTCTTGGGAAAAATTCAATTAGATGCTATAAAAGCAGCATTGAGGAGTAATACAGTATCCAGTGATACTATTCACATGGTTAATTATTGGCTCATTGCAGGTTTGACGACTATTATTTCAATGACTAGTACATTAGGTGCCTTTGGAGTTATGGTGTCCGACAAAGAAAAAAAATTAAATGAAGATTTTAAGGTCAGTCCTATATCAAATATCAAAATTGAATTGTCCTATGCTATATTTGCCGTTTTATTTGGTATTGTCATGACGATGTTCTCTTGCATCTTTGCTATCGGTATTTTTAACGGCTTTAATTCCTTGCTAGAGTATTCAGCTATGGATTATTTAACTATTTTAGGGATCGTTTCCTTAGGGACTGTTTTATCTGCGGCGATGATTTTACCTATTTTAGCCTTTATTCATACTAGTTCAGCTTTTACGACTCTTAGCACAATTGTAGGGACTTTTATTGGTTTTATTTCAGGAGTATATCTCTCAATTGGCTCGGTAGGAAAAGCATTACAACAGGTTATGACATGGTTTCCATTGACTCAAATCAATTCTCTTTTGAAACAGGTCTTAATGAAGGGTTCTATTGCGAAGGTATTTGACAAAGCCAACGAAGCCACTGTCTCTAACTATAAAGAATCATATGGTGTTGTTTTGCGTAATGCTGATGGAGAAAGGCTGAGTAATCACTTTATGTTGATTTATATCATTGCCCTCATTCTTATTTTATTGGCAATTCATTTTATTATTAAAAAGGTTAAAAAATGAAAGATGATAATAAATTAAAGATTTCTGAAGCTTCCTTAGAAGATTATTCTGAAGTGGTTCATTTATTTAATAGGAATCATGTTTATCAATTTCCAGACGGTAGTCCTTTAACTGTTGATGACCTTGATTTAACGTTAAAAGTTAAAGAAGTGACACATTTATTTTTACTGAAAAATCATGGTGTTTTGATTGGAACATCAGCTTTCTTTAAATTTATTACCTATGGTTGTTTAGATTGGAATAGTAGCTTTAGTGGTTTTCTTTTAATTGATTCGAAAAGTCGTAGTGGACAGGCAATCACTTATCTATATAAAACTATCTTAAAGAAGATAACAAAACTGAAGTTTTCTAATATCTATACCGAAATCAGTAACTACAATAAACCCTCCTTAGCTTTATCAAAATTGAATGGCTTCAAAGAGTATGATAAGACATATGAAGACATACTGCATTGTCGATCATTGCGTAGTCACCTCCCTAAGATATTGAATACGTTTCGTATTTCGAATTATTATGGTAAAACATACGACATATCAACTTTTCAAATTATGGAGGAAATTGAAAATCCCTTGGAAGAGGAGACAGAAATTAGGACCAAAGTCTCTGATGAAGAAATATTATTTAAAGCAGAAGATAGTGCTTCACTTCCTTATTATTTAAAAATGAGCTTGTTTCAAATGGAAATTGCTAGGTTAGATAACCGTTATGTTTTACAAGTTGACTTTTTATCGGAACAAGTAAAGAGGGTTCGGGTTAAAACTGGAAAATATCACTTGGCAAACTTAACGAGGGCTCACCCTAGCCTAACTTTAAGTCGTTTTGCCAATTATTATTACATTCAAGCAACTGTGGAAACCCTTTATGGTAATATCGATGTTCAACTGGAACGTCGAAAAAAGCATTATAGAGATGCAACTATTTGTCTTAAGAGAACTTTTCAAGGTTATGATTTACTTATCTCTCCAAATGGCAGCCTTATTTTTGAAAAGCAGAAAAGAAAGATACTTGAAGATAGTTTTTTGATTTTTAGCCAACCTTTGGACAAGAAATTAGTTGTAAAAGAAGAAGAAAATCACATTACAATCAAATGTTTCTATCAAGGTGCTTTAATTGAGAAAATCATGACATTTACAAGTGACGAAGAAATCACTTGTGTTTATAAATGTAATCAAAAGGCTAAAGAGATGTTCCCAAAATTATTGAAACAGACTTTCAAGTTACACTGCCAAGAGCAGTTGATTAGAGATAGTGAAGGTTATCTTGTGAATGTTCCAGGAAGTTACCCGATTGAGCATGATGATTTTCTTCGAGCAGATAAGTTTGAAGATAGACAATTCCATTATTACCTCCCGAATGAAGATAAAATGATTTCCTATTCTCCTCCTGGCAAAGCCAGCAATCAAATGCAATTTAGACCCTTATGTCTTATTGATACAGATAGCCTTTCTTTTCCACTGACTTATCATTTTAGGATTTCACAAGCATCATCGGAGGAGGCGTTAATCAATCTAAAAAAACAGCCAATATGGGACAGCAACTACCAAGCGTCAGCAACTGACCTTTTAAAACATATCTCTAACCTAACATTAGAAGAAGAGAAGGATTATGGCATCAAGAGAATGATAGCTAACAGAAAGCATTATCCTAGTCACAAACTGGTTTTAGCCTATAATCAGATTGTTTTGCCTAAGAATGAAATTCCAAGAGACAGTGAATTATATTCTATTTCTTTTGATTATCGAATTAGAGGAAAGTTTGTCCAAATCCGCCAAGGGGAACATGTCAAATATGATAATAAATCCTATGTTTTGGAAAATAGTCAACAATTAGTATTGTATGTAGCTAGCGATGATAAATATATACTAATTTCTGCTAAAAATGGAATATTTTATTCTTACAAAGAGAACAATCATTTAAAAATAAGGTGCATGTTTAAAAGGAACTCACCTTATGCTACAAATGTGAGCATTACAGAATATAGAAAGTGTGAAGAAAAATGAATACTATTTATAATACATTGAGAACAGATAAAGGTTATAAAGTTTATGAGGGGTATTTATATGAAATTACTGGTGAAGAATGTGAAGAAGCCTTAGACCTTGTGATTCCTAAGAATATTGTATTTGCAGATACAGATACTTGTGGCTACACTTTTTTACTCAATGAAGATGGAACAGTTTATGATGATGTGACTTTCTACAAATTTGATGATAAATATTGGTTGGCTAGTCATAAAGCTTTGGATTCTTATTTAGACAACATCAATTTTGACTATACCGTAACAGATATTTCTGACGAGTATAAAATGCTGCAAATTGAAGGAAGATATTCGGGAGAAATTGCTCAGTCATTTTATGAATATGATATTTCAACACTTAATTTTCGTACTTTGATAGAGATGACTTATAAAGGTGAGAAAGGTTATCTTGCTAGATTTGGTTTTTCTGGAGAATTTGGCTATCAATTTTTCCTACCATCTTCTATTTTTGCTACTTTTGTTTCGGATGTCTGTGAAGGTATAGCAGAGTATGGGGATGAACTTGATAGATATTTAAGGTTTGAAGTGGGACAACCCATTACTGATATTTATCAACAAGAAGAATATTCTTTATATGAAATAGGTTATTCTTGGAATCTAGATTTCACAAAGGAAGAATTTAGAGGTCGCGATAGCTTGTTAGAGCACATCAGATCAGCAACAGTTAAAAGTGTTGGATTCTCAACGAAGGAAAAACTCGCTTCAGGAACACCAGTGCTATTTGATGACCAAATTGTTGGAAAGATTTTTTGGATAGCAGACGAGAAAGACTCTTCGGAAAATTACCTAGGTTTGATGATTGTTAACCAAACATATGCTCATTCAGGAGTTACTTTTGTAACAGAAGATGGCCAAATTTTGAAAACACAATCAAGCCCTTATTGTATCCCAGAAAGTTGGAACAAAGAATGAGCGTATATGTTAGTGGAATAGGAATTATTTCTTCTTTGGGAAAGAATTATAGCGAGCATAAACAGCATCTCTTCGACTTAAAAGAAGGAATTTCTAAACATTTATATAAAAATCACGACTCTATTTTAGAATCTTATACAGGAAGCATAACTAGTGACCCAGAGGTTCCTGAGCAATACAAAGATGAGACACGTAATTTTAAATTTGCTTTTACCGCTTTTGAAGAGGCTCTTGCTTCTTCAGGTGTTAATTTAAAAGCTTATCATAATATTGCTGTGTGTTTAGGGACCTCACTTGGGGGAAAGAGTGCTGGTCAAAATGCCTTGTATCAATTTGAAGAAGGAGAGCGTCAAGTAGATGCTAGTTTATTAGAAAAAGCATCTGTTTACCATATTGCTGATGAATTGATGGCTTATCATGATATTGTGGGAGCTTCGTATGTTATTTCAACCGCCTGTTCTGCAAGTAATAATGCCGTAATATTAGGAACACAATTACTTCAAGATGGCGATTGTGATTTAGCTATTTGTGGTGGCTGTGATGAGTTAAGTGATATTTCTTTAGCAGGCTTCACATCACTAGGAGCTATTAATACAGAAATGGCATGTCAGCCCTATTCTTCTGGAAAAGGAATCAATTTGGGTGAGGGCGCTGGTTTTGTTGTTCTTGTCAAAGATCAGTCCTTAGCTAAATATGGAAAAATTATCGGTGGTCTTATTACTTCAGATGGTTATCATATAACAGCACCTAAGCCAACAGGTGAAGGGGCGGCACAGATTGCAAAGCAGCTAGTGACTCAAGCAGGTATTGACTACAGTGAGATTGACTATATTAACGGTCACGGTACAGGTACTCAAGCTAATGATAAAATGGAAAAAAATATGTATGGTAAGTTTTTCCCGACAACGACATTGATCAGCAGTACCAAGGGGCAAACGGGTCATACTCTAGGGGCTGCAGGTATTATCGAATTGATTAATTGTTTAGCGGCAATAGAGGAACAGACTGTACCAGCAACTAAAAATGAGATTGGGATAGAAGGTTTTCCAGAAAATTTTGTCTATCATCAAAAGAGAGAATACCCAATAAGAAATGCTTTAAATTTTTCGTTTGCTTTTGGTGGAAATAATAGTGGTGTCTTATTGTCATCTTTAGATTCACCTCTAGAAACATTACCTGCTAGAGAAAATCTTAAAATGGCTATCTTATCATCTGTTGCTTCCATTTCTAAGAATGAATCACTTTCTATAACCTATGAAAAAGTTGCTAGTAATTTCAACGACTTTGAAGCATTACGCTTTAAAGGGGCTAGACCACCCAAAACTGTCAACCCAGCACAATTTAGGAAAATGGATGATTTTTCCAAAATGGTTGCCGTAACAACAGCTCAAGCACTAATAGAAAGCAATATTAATCTAAAAAAACAAGATACTTCAAAAGTAGGAATTGTATTTACAACACTTTCTGGACCAGTTGAGGTTGTTGAAGGTATTGAAAAGCAAATCACAACAGAAGGATATGCACATGTTTCTGCTTCACGATTCCCGTTTACAGTAATGAATGCAGCAGCTGGTATGCTTTCTATCATTTTTAAAATAACAGGTCCTTTATCTGTCATTTCGACAAATAGTGGAGCGCTTGATGGTATACAATATGCCAAGGAAATGATGCGTAACGATAATCTAGACTATGTGATTCTTGTTTCTGCTAATCAGTGGACAGACATGAGTTTTATGTGGTGGCAACAATTAAACTATGATAGTCAAATGTTTGTCGGTTCTGATTATTGTTCAGCACAAGTCCTCTCTCGTCAAGCATTGGATAATTCTCCTATAATATTAGGTAGTAAACAATTAAAATATAGCCATAAAACATTCACAGATGTGATGACTATTTTTGATGCTGCGCTTCAAAATTTATTATCAGACTTAGGACTAACCATAAAAGATATCAAAGGTTTCGTTTGGAATGAGCGGAAGAAGGCAGTTAGTTCAGATTATGATTTCTTAGCGAACTTGTCTGAGTATTATAATATGCCAAACCTTGCTTCTGGTCAGTTTGGATTTTCATCTAATGGTGCTGGTGAAGAACTGGACTATACTGTTAATGAAAGTATAGAAAAGGGCTATTATTTAGTCCTATCTTATTCGATCTTCGGTGGTATCTCTTTTGCTATTATTGAAAAAAGGTGATAAAATGAGTAAATTTTTATTTGCTCCTTTCATGATGAATTTAGGAGAGAGCCAAAGATTATCAAAACTGGCTAATTGTTTATATGAACAAGGACATGATATTCATATCCTTGGAGACAATTATTATCCATTTTTATTTAATAATGATGCTTATCGCTATCACCACTGTGTAGAAGATAAATCTGTTTATAATAGTAAGCGATATGATGCTTTCTTTTCTCTTTCAACAGACTTTAATTTTTTATCAGAAGAAGAAATTGAACGCATCTGTTCTATTGAAAGAGACTTGTTACGCCAAGAAAAATTTGATGCTGTATTGACAGGTTACCGTCTATCTATTGTTACAAGTTGTCGTTTAGAAAGCATACCATTAATTTGGATTATTTCAGGGGCAACGCATATCAGTGAAATTGTTGAAAACTCAGAAGGAATATTGCCTAATGGGAAGATAAGTAAAGCTAGTAAGCCTCAAACAAAGGATTTTATCAAAAGAGTAATCACTACTTATTCAACAAATGTTAAAACGTGGAATAACTATATTAAAAAATATGGTGGCAAACCTTTTAATAATGCTTTAGAATTATTTACTGGTGATCTAAACTTGGTAACAGATTACTCTTTGTTTTATGAATTTGATAAAGATTCGTCCTATAAAACGATAGGACCTATTTTGATAGATAATGTAGGTTTTCCAAAATGCAGCCAAATTAATCAAGACAATAAGACTGTACTGCTCAGCTTTGGTACTTCATTTAAACGAGATTGGGTGGAATCTTTTTTAAAGACATTACCAAGGCATTATCATTATTTACTGACAAGCTGTGGTGAGGCTATAAACATTCCAGGAAGTTATATTGAGATAGTTGATTTTATTGATTTTAAAACCATAGATAAAGAGATTTATTTCGCTATTATACACGGTGGGCAAGGAACAGTTTATGCGATGGCTGCACAAGGTATTCCCTTTATAGGTATCCCTTTCTTTAACGAACAATTTTGGAATATTAAGAAGTTCAGTAAAGAAAAGTGCGCTTATTTGGTAAAGAAACCTGATGTAAGAGAGATACGTAAAGCAATTAGCTGTCTTGAAAGAGACTATGATATCTATAAAAGTTATATGATAAGACTAAGCCAAGGAATTAAAGAAGAAGCAGAGGCATCTTTACAAAAAGCGGAGGCAGAAATTGAATCCTTTATCAGAAAAAGACAAAGTTAACTATATTATGATTTATAAAAATAGGCAGTCTACATTGGAGAATAATTTATCTGGCGATCGGTTGATGAGATATCAACAAGCAAATAGACAGGTAAGCAAAGATAAACTGTTAACAGGGAGTTATTTTGTGTACCAATGCTTAAAAAAGTTAGGTTTTACCAATAAGATTTGTCAGGAATCTTTTTCTAGTGTTAGTAGTTATTTAATTGGTTTGCCAAAGGGGAAAATTAGTTACTCTAATTCTGGTGACTATCATATTCTAACCTATGCTCCCAGTGGTTCAACTGGGGTTGATATTGAGAAATACAAAGATAGATCAGAACAAACCTACCAAAACTACCTAGGAGAATCAGTTAGTAGTGATATGGATTCTAAATTATTATTTTATAAGGCATGGTTACAAAAAGAAATTTCCTATAAATGTGGGAAATCTATAGATATTACCTATCAAACAATGATAGATGGCTATATTTATGGTTATGCTTTTGATAATACTTTTAAAGTAGAAGCGGTTTACTTAAAAGAATTATTACCAGATAACTAACTCGCAACATGTTGTTCCTACATATGCATCTATAAAAAGCACTTTGAAGTATTTCAAGGGCTTTTTATAATACCTTGGGTAGTCTTTAACAATTATGGTTAGAGTTGATATGATAAACTGATCATTTCCACATTTTATGAGAAAATCAGAAAATAGAGGTGTTTTTTTGTGATAATAATTAGAAATAATAAAAACTGAAATATTTTCTAATGTAAAAAAAGATAAAAGAACTTATTGCTGAAAACGATTTTAACTTAACATTTGCCATTGACAAGTACTTAGAGGAGTGCTAAAATTTCGTTAGCTGGTTAACAAACCGGTTAAGTAATGTGAGGTTCTTTTATGAGTGAATTCCTTTCAGCCAAACCTATTGGTCATAATGATTCATCTAATACTATTTTAAGAATTATAGAGAATACGAAATATATTCATCACTATGATGGAAAAGTTGTTGTCGAAATTCCTCCTCAAAAAGAGCCTATCAAAGTCTTTTTTATGGATTCACGTCTTCATTATTTAGAATTTTCAGACATATGTCGGTATGTAACTGTTGTTTTGAAAAATAGTACCGTTGATAATATAACCAATTTAGGGCTAGATAATCATATTGTTTATGACAATGGTGATGATATGGTTGATCCGTTGCCGAGTATTCAGCATGGATTATTTCTTAATGATGATTAAAGATGTAGACAAAAATTTAGAAACGAGGAAGCCATGACATTTTATAAAAAGACGGACAAATTTGGATTTAGGAAAAGTAAAGTGTGCCGCAGCCTATGCGGTGCTTTATTGGGTACAGTAGCAGTTGTTAGTCTAGCTACAGCAAGTACAGAGATTCACGCTGATGAAGCAACAACCTCACCTACCACTGTAACGAAAGTACCTCAGCCAGTTCAAGCAGACACAACAGCTCTAAATACCTCTAAGACTCACAGTACACAAGCAACTACAACTCCTGTTGAAGCTAAGGAGAATAAGGTTGTCAAAAGTGAAACTGTTCAATCTGAGAGCCGAGTAATGCCTAGAGATAAGGTAGTAGAAAGGCCAGAAACAGTAAAAGCTAGTGTTAACTCAGACGTTAGCCAACCTATTACAACCACACCCCCAACAATTAATGAAAAAACAGTTGAGATTCCTAACTTAGCTCAAGATACTAAGAAGGTAGCTCCAAAAGTAACTGTTACACCAGAAGTTGTTAATCAGCCAAAGCAGTTGCCTAAATACGAGTAAGAAAACTCAGAGAAAGGCAATAAGAGTACAGAAGCAACTAAGGCAGTTACTGTGACTAAACCACAGGGGGCGGTTGCTGAGAAAGCTACTCCGGCTGTGCCAAAGCCTCAAAAAGTAAGAGTAATTGTTGAATTTAATAAGGAATCTATCTTAGATTATGCGACAGAACAGAAAAAAACAGTTGCACAGTTAAATCAAGCTGATGTTGAGAAAAAATTACAAAGCATCAAGCAAGAGCAAGATAAAGTTCTTAAGAATATTGAAAAAAGTGTTCACTTTGATTCAAGCAAAGTGAAGCGTTACGATGCTATTATTAATGGTGTCGCACTTGATATTCAAGCTCAAGAAATTGAAAAATTAAAAACGATTGCTGATGTTAGAAGGGTCTATGTCTCACAAGAATATGTTCAGACAAAACCTTTACTATCTTCCTCAGGGCAACTTATTGGTTTGCCAGAAGTTTGGAACAACTCCCAGTATAAAGGTGAGGGAACTGTTGTTGCAGTTATTGATTCAGGGGTTGATTTCAAACACCAAGCACTAAAAATCAAAGAACCAAATCGTGCTAAGTATAATAAAACTAGTATTGAAAAACTGATTCATGAAAAGAATCTCAAAGGAAAATTCTATTCCGAAAAAGTACCTTATGGTTATAACTATTATGACTATAATGATAACCTCAAGGATAGCTACGGTGTAATGCATGGTATGCATGTAACAGGTATCGTAGGAGCTAATGATGATAATCAAAAATTGTATGGTGTTGCACCAAATGCTCAAATTTTAGCGATGAAGGTATTTTCAGATGACCAACAAAATCCCACAACCTTCACAGATGTGTGGCTAAAAGCTCTAGACGATGCTATTTTACTAAAAGCTGATGTTGTTAATATGAGTCTTGGAACACCTGCTGGATTTGTACATGAGGGGAAAGACTATCCTGAACTTGAAGTTATTGCAAGAGCGTGTAAGGCAGGAATCGTCATTGCAGTAGCAGCAGGTAATGAAGGAAATATCACTGACGGTAATACTTATGGTGTTAAGCCGCTAGCAGAAAATTATGATACAGCCTTGATTGCCAACCCAGCCCTCGATGATAATACCTTGGCTGTTGCCTCTATGGAGAACCTTAAAAAGCATGCTCATGTTTTGAAATTTAAAGATAAAAAATCTGGAACAGAAGTTACAGAAGTCATTAATCTTCATGTTGCCCCAAACGCTTCAAAAACTATTATTGGATTGGCTGTAGATTTGGGAGCAGGAGCTCCTTCGGAATTGTCAAAACATTTTGATTTAAGTGGTAAAATCGCCATGCTTGAAATTCCAGAAGATAATAAATCTAATGGATTTTTAGAAAAAGTACAGGCGATTACTAAGTTAAATCCAGCTGCTATCTTGCTTTACAATAATGCGAAGGTTAAAGATGATTTAGGCAGTCAATTATTAGTTGAATCAGAAGCAGCTAAATTTAATATTGCTCGCATTACCAGAAGCACGTATAACAATATCAAAAATAATAGCAATAAAATTATTACTATTTTAACAGAGCGTCAAGCTATTGATAATAGTTTAGCAGGACAATTATCTTCTTATTCTTCTTGGGGACCTACACCAGACTTACGTCTAAAACCTGAGATTACAGCTCCAGGTGGTCATATTTTCTCAACTGTGGAGGATAATCAATATGCTGATAAATCAGGAACATCAATGGCTGCACCTCAGGTAGCTGGGGCAGCTGCAGTTTTAAAACAATACATTACAGATAAAAAAATTCCTGTTGATAATGCTGCTGATTTTATTAAATTACTCTTGATGAACACTGCACAGCCAATTATCAATAAACAATCAAAAGATGGCAAAACACCTTACTTTGTGCGCCAACAAGGTAGCGGAGCAATGAATCTTGCCAAAGCTCTTGTTACGACAGTCGTTGCAACTGTAACAGGGACTAACGATAATAATGCAGATGGTAAGTTGGAGTTACGTGAATTAAAAGAGAAAAAATTTAAAGCACGCATTCTACTTCGTAACTTTGGAAAAACTAATAAAACGTATATCATCTCATCAGAAGCGATTGCGGACCCAGTTGATGAAAAAGGATTTCGTACGCAAAATTCAGAACACCTAGTATCAAAAAAAGCTGATGCAGTTACAAGGAAAGTTACTGTAGAAGCAGGTAAGACATTAGCTGTTGACCTTGATGTGGATTATTCTGATGCAGAGGCTTTAACTCGCAATAATTTCTTGGAAGGTTATCTTAACTTAAAAGATACTGAAGGTGTAGCCGATTTACACTTACCATTTTTAGGTTTTTACGGTTCATGGACAGAGCAAAAAGCTATTGATGCTTTTGAAGGCATTTCTGAAATTGGTAACGGTGACAAAAAACGTCGCGTTCAATTCTATGTTAATAAAGAAACCAACAAGACCTCATCAACCTTTACAACTAACGGCATGTTGAGTCTTCCAATCTATAACAATACAGTATTTTTCTCTCCTAATAGTCCTTTCTATGACAAAGCAGGAGTTCGTATTGCAGCTTTGCGTAATATGGAGTATGTTCAATATTCTATTATAGATCCAGATACCAATAAAGAAGTTCGTGTACTTGGTAGATCACACGACGTTAGAAAACTTTATCGCCTAGATTATCGTAATAGTTTTGCCATGATGCCAGATTCTATTTGGGATGGTAAGATTAAAGATTAAATTGCAAAAGGGGATAAACAATACATTTATCAAATTAAAGTACAGTTGAATAATAAAGGTGTCGGTGGCGATGGTGTCCAAATTTATCAATACTATATCAAAATGGACAACAATAAACCTTACTTAAGTCCCAAAGATAAGACTACTGTAGAGAAGTTAGAAGATCGCTGGAAAAAAATTACTTTCAAAGTTCAGGATACTGGCATTGGTTTGAAAGACGTTTATCTTCAATCTGTTAAGTATGTTGGTGGTGGCAATAATAATTTAGACCTTATCACACCTCCAGGATTTAAAAAAGAAGATAAAAAAGTTGAAAACCCAAAATTAGACCGTCCACCAGGAATTGATTTACCAGCACCAACTTCAATGAGAAGTTTTGATTATTCAACCCCACCGGGAACTAAGCCAAGCAAACCCAAAGATAGTTTATCAACTCCTCCAGGTTTCCCAGATTTAAACACGCCGCCGGATGAAGCACCAAAGGATAGTAAAAAAGACGCTATTGAAGATAAATCAGGAGCAATTAAATATGCTAAGTCTCTTCAACTTAGCTTTGTTGATGACCCTATTTTAGCTAGCAAAGTAAATGGCAAAATATTACAAGTCGAATCTGATGGCAAATTAGTCATTCCTAGAAATGCTTTGTCAGCTAATCAATTTGATGACACTAGTCTTAAAATTTATCGTAATAATAATCGCAATAAAGAAATTACTATCACAACAGATTATTTTGCAGATACAAAATATGTCAATATCACAGCGGTTGACTATTTGAGCAATACTACTTTTGAGCAATTAGCTACTGGTGAAACAGTAGATTACCATGCCATTGTATTTTCAAGCTTTGCTGCTATTAAAGACAAGGGTGGTAAGATTTATGTTAACGATAAATTGCAAGAAACTTCTCGTATAGCGCTTAAAGATAAATCTGTTAAGATTGGTATTGAATTACCAAATGATGTCAGACATATTGATAGTTTATCTGTTCGTCGTTTGAATGAGGTTAAAACTGTTGATAATATCTTGAAAAATGATGAACAAGACATTAATCTCAGCAAAACTTACCAATTAAAATACAACCCGACAAATCGTCGTCTAGAGTTTACTATTAATAACATTAACTCAAGTTCAGAAATCATGACCACTTTCAAAGATGGAAAGATGCCAGAATTGGTTGAACAAAAAGATGTTTCTTTGGATATAAACGATATGGACATGAGTAAGTTTAAAACTATTCGACTTGGACGAAAGGATTCTGAATTTAAGGGACAACTTATTGCAAAAACTGGAACAGTTGAATTAGATATGTTTTTCAAACAATCTCAAGACCCAGCTTCAATTATTAAAAAAATATACCTTATCCAAAATGGTGTTCCAAATGAATTGAAAAAATTTGACTCTAGTTTTGGTTTAACTGAAAGTCAGATAGATGGATACTATATTTATAAAGATGCAATTAACCTTAAATTTAAATTAACCAGTGGTGCAAGTCTTAAAGTTGTTTATAAAGGGCAAGAAGATCCATATAGTCATCAGAAAGAAGATATGACTAAAAAAGGTGAACAGCTCAGTCATTCAACTCAAGCCAATGAAAATACAGCAAAAGTAACCTTTGCTAATATTGACTGGTCACATTATAGTAAGGTTACTGTGAATGGAAAAGAAGTTGGTAAAGGTAGTGAGTTACCTTTAACTAAAGGATGGACAACATTTGTATTACATAAAACAGAAAATTCATTAAATGTTAAAAGTTTGATTATGGAGACGGGTAGTGTAAGTAAGAAAGTTCAACAACTTCCTTTAAGTCCTAGATTATCTAAAAATAAGCATATGAGGGATATGCTACTTACTATGCAAAAAGATTCAGCGTATTACGAAACAAGTGACAGTCTAGTCCTTCGAATTAATCTCACTGCAGATACTAAACTTAATTTTAATGCTGTTAAAGGAGCGAGTGCTCTTACTGAAAATATGATGATGAGACAGTTTGCAGTTGCTGGACCACAAGATGATCCTGTTAGTGAACATAAATACCCATCAGTATTTCTCTTAACTCCTGCCTTATTGGAAACTGCTAGTGAGGCAACTCTAAATGGTAAGGAAATCACAGCATCTGGTATTATCGGTCACATCAAGGATGGTGATAAAAGCAAGCATGTTGAAGTCAAAATGGTGAATGAAAATGGAGACATGCTAGGAACCCCTGTTATTATTCAAGGTAAAGACTTGACTAATCGAACAAAACCATTAATGAGTGGACGTAGAGTACTTTATGCCGGTAAACAATATGAGTTCCGGGCTAAATTACCACTTAGTCGTTTTAACACTTGGATTAGGGTTGAAGTGGTAACAGAAGCAGGAGAGAAAGCAAGTATTGTTCGTCGCATGTTCTTTGACCAATCAGTTCCAGAGCTTAACACAGCAGTTGCTAAACGTGATTTGACTTCTGATACTGCTCTTATCCACATCGTTGCCAAAGATGACTCTCTAAAACTAAAATTATATCAAGATGATTCATTACTTGAATCTGTTGATAAAACCGGTCTTTATAGTTTTAGAAATGGTGTAGAAATCACTAAAGATATGACAGTACCACTAGAATTTGGAGATAATATTATTAAGTTATCTGCTGTTGACTTATCAAATTATCGTCGTAATGAGACCCTTCATATCTATAGAAACCGTTTTGATGTTAAAGCAAGCCAAATGACAGCTGACAAAGGAGCTAAAGTAACTGTGGATATGTTGATGAAGCACTTAGTTGTTCCAGAAATGGCAGGAGCTTATACATTAACAATCGACGAAGCTCCAAACACAAATGAATCAGGAATGTTAACAAACGCTAAAGTATCGATTCATTATGTAAATGGTGGTGTTGATAAAGTTGATGTTCCGATTAAAGTAGTTGACTTAGAAGCTATTCGTAAAGCTGAAGAAGCACATAAAGCTGACGAAGCACGTAAAGCTGAAGAAGCACGTAAAGCTGAAGAAGCACATAAAGCTGAAGAAGTACGTAAAGCTGAAGAAGCACATAAAGTCGAAGAAGCACGTAAAGCTGAAGAGGGACATAAAACCCAAGAAGCACCTATAGTTGAAGAAGGCTACAAGGTTAATAACGTTCATCAAACTGATACTACAGTTAAAGCGTCTGATTTACCAAAGACTAAGACAGTTTCCGCAGTTCATATGGCTAGAACAGACAATAAACAGATAACTTCACATCAGACACATGTTGAAAAACAAATTAAAAATACATTGCCATCCACTGGTGACAGCAAACGTGGTTATTATATCACTGGAATGGCTATCGTTATGCTGAGTGTATTATTTAGTTTAGCTAAAAAGTTTAAAAGCAAATATTAATGATAAAATAAAATCTATTTAGCAACATTAATTGTGATGGATAAAAGGTTTTATCTCTTAAATCAAAAGTAGTAGCTCATTAGCTACTACTTTTTTGTATAAGTGTAAAAAAGTGAATTCTTAACAAGAATTTAACACCCTACTTGCTATACTAAAAGTGAATAAGAAAGAGAGGTGTCATTTATGCAAAGAAAATCCTATTTAAAATCCATGAGTGTTCTTACTTTAACAGCTTGTCTTATATCAGGATATGTGGTTAAAGATATTGCTATGTTACATGCAGTATCTGCCAGTGAGAAGAAAGCAAATAATGTCAGTCCGAGAGAAAATCTCTACAGGGCTGTCAATGATAATTGGCTAGCCAATACAAAACTCAAACAAGGGCAGATTAGTGTTAATAGTTTTTCAGAAATTGAGGATAAATTAAAGCAACTGTTAGTGTCTGATATGGCTAAAATGGCCTCAGGAAAGATTGAAACAACCAATGATGAACAGAAAAAAATGGTTGCATACTATAAACAAGGTATGGACTTTAAAACAAGAGATAAAAATGGTCTCAAACCTCTAAAACCAGTTTTACAAAAACTTGAAGCAGTCTCTTCAATGAAAGACTTTCAAAGTTTGGCCCATGATTTTGTGATGAGTGGTTTTGTTTTACCATTTGGTTTGACTGTGGAAACCAATGCTCGAGATAATAGCCAAAAGCAATTGGTGCTTCGTCAAGCACCCGCATTACTTGAATCACCTGACCAATATAAGAAGGGCAATAAAGAAGGTGAGGCTAAATTATCAGCTTACCGTACTTCAGCAATGGCTTTGCTTAAACAAGCTGGAAAAAGTAACATTGAAGATAGAAAACTAGTTAAACAAGCTATAGCATTTGATAGACTCTTATCAGAAAAAACGCAAGTTGATCAAAGTAAAATCACAGCTGAAAGTGAGACAGCTGCGGGGCGATATAACCCTGAAAGTATGGAAACGGTTCACAATTACGCCAAGGAATTTGACTTTAAAGAATTGATTGAAAAACTAGTTGGGCCAACGAATAAGGCAGTCAATGTAGAAGATAAAACTTATTTTAAACAGGTTAATGATGTTATAAATAGTAAACAATTAGCCAATATGAAAGCATGGATGATGATTTCTATGCTAGTTGATCAATCAGATTTTCTAGGAGAACAAAATCGTCAAGCAGCGAGTGCTTTTAAGAATGTTGCGTCTGGTTTGACTCAGATTGAATCGAAAGAAAAAATGCTTACACCCAATTAGAATATACTTTTGGCCATATTTTGGGTGATTATTATGGTAAGAAATATTTTGGTGAGGCAGCTAAAAAAGACGTCGAACATATGGCTAAGAAAATCATTAATGTCTATAAAACACGGTTAAAAAACAACACTTGGTTATCAGAAAATACAAAAGCAATGGCCATTAAGAAACTTGATAACATGAGATTAATGATTGGCTATCCAGAAGATTATCCTGATCTTTATCGTCAGTACCAATTTGATAGTAAAGCAAGCTTCTTTGAAAACAATGATAACTACAGAAAATTATCGAACAAGAAAACATTTGAAGAATTTAACCAGTCTAATCAACGTGAACATTGGCAAATGAGTGCCAATGCTGTAAATGCTTATAATGATCCTAATACCAATTCCATAGTCTTTCCAGCAGCGATTTTTCAATCACCACTCTACGATAAAACTAAAACAGTTAGTCAAAATTATGGAGCTATCGGAGCAATTATTGGTCATGAAATTTCACACTCATTTGATATTAATGGTATGAAATATGACGAGAAAGGGAATCTTCACGATTGGTGGACTAAAGAAGATTTAAAACATTATAAGAAAAAAACACAAGCTATGATTGACCAATGGGATGGCCTTAAAGCAGATGGCGGTAAAGTTGATGGTAAATTAACTTTAGCAGAAAATATTGCAGATAATGGTGGTGTTATGGCATCTCTAGAAGCTCTTAAGACTGAAAAAATCCAAACTATAAAGAATTTTTTGAATCATGGGCAAGTATTTGGCGTCAAAAAGCAACCAAAGAACAAAGTAAGTCCTCAATTCAGTCAGATGTTCATGCACCATATGAATTGAGAGCTAACATCCCAGTACGTAATTTCCAAGAATTTTATGATGCCTTTGGTGTTAAAAAAGGCGATTCAATGTATCTAAAACCAGAAAAACGTTTGACACTTTGGTAAAGCTATGTTTTCCAGACAATAAGGAGAATGCATGAAGAATATAACAAAGCTATCAACTGTTGCTTTAAGCCTACTACTTTGTACGGCGTGTGCTGCATCAAACACGTCTACATCTAAAACACAGTCTCATCATCCTAAACAAACTAAACTCACAGATAAGCAAAAAGAAGAACCCAAAAACAAAGAAGCTGCTGATCAAGAGATGCATCCCCAAGGCGCTGTTGATTTGACAAAATATAAGGCAAAACCGGTCAAAGATCATGGTAAAAAAATCGATGTTGGTGATGGCAAGAAAATGAACATTTATGAAACTGGTCAGGGAAAAATTCCAATTGTTTTTATTCCTGGTCAAGCTGAGATTTCGCCACGCTATGCTTATAAGAATTTAATTGAGCGGTTAAGTAAAAAATATAAAATTTATACAGTAGAACCATTAGGCTATGGTCTCAGTGATATTCCTACTAAACCACGTACGCTAGAAAACATTACAAAAGAAATTCACACAGGCTTAAATAAAATTGGAGTTAAAAATTTCTACCTTGCAGCTCACTCACTTGGCGGTATGTATTCTTTAAATTATGCTAAAAATTATCCAGAAGAAGTCAGAGGATTTATTGGTATGGATACCAGTACACCTTGGATGGAAGGGGAACAAAAAACAAAGTATGACCCTGAAAGTGCTAAATGGGCAATGAAATTACCAGATGTTGATGATAAGACTAACGAACAGTATCTGTCAATTGCGAAAAAAATTAACGGCAATAAGTCTCAACGAGATGAAGATGAGCGCTTAGGTGATAATCTTGGTAAATTGAAGAATGTAAAATTCCCTAAAGGGATGCCAACTAAGTATTTTCTTGCTGATCAATCTGTGGAGGGAATCAAGCTACGTCAAGCAGATTTTAAAGGTTTGAAAAATTGGGATCAGCAGCATATTGATTTATCTGAAGATCCAAAAGATGCTTCCGTTGAAATTCTTAAAGGTAGTCACAATATTTTCCAAACACAATATGAACATATGGCTAAAGCTATTGATGGATTTATCCAATCCCATCAAAAGTAATCGTTGAATGAAATACCTAAGTCAAGGAGAAAAAATGAATAAAATAACGAAATTATCAACCGTTGCCCTCGCTTTGATGCTTTGCGTTGGATGTTCTGCCAATAAAGATAATCAAAAAACTAAAACTGAGCAGCCTAAGCAAGAAAAGTCAATCGCTAAGCAAAAACAAGAGAGAGAAGCAGAAAAAGCTATGATTGCTAAAGGTGCTATTGACCTAACTAAATATAAAGCGAAACCAATTGAAGATTACGGACAAAAAATTGATGTCGGTGACGGTAAAAAAATGAACATATATACAATGGGTCAAGGGAAAATTCCGCTAGTAGTCTTCCCTGGTCAAGCTGAAATTTCACCACGTTATGCTTACAAAAACTTGCTTGATAGATTAGGGAAAAAATATAAAATTTATACGGTTGAACCGCTCGGTTATGGGCTTAGTGATATGACAGATAAGCCACGTACGATTGAAAATATTACCAAAGAGATTCATACAGCTCTTGAAAAAGTCGGTGTCAAAAATTTCTATCTTATGGCTCACTCGTTAGGTGGCATATACGGTCTAAATTATGCTAAGACATATTCTAACGATGTCAAAGGTTTCATTGGCATGGATACAAGCACACCAAATATGGAAGGTGATGGCACAACTGGAGAATCTTCAGCTTCAACCTTAAAATGGGCAGAATCCATTCCAGAAGTTGATAAGAAAACCAATGAACAATACTTATCAATCGGTGCTAAAAAATCAGGTAATAAAACAGAGCGCGATGAAGATAGGCGTGTTAGTGACAATCTTCATAAAATGGAAAAAGTTAAGTTCCCTAAAGGTATGCCAGCTAAGTATTTCTTAGCTAATGAGTCAGCAGAAGATATAAAAATGCGTAAAAAAATATTCCCTAAGCTTAAAAGCTGGGAACAACAACATATTGACTTATCTGAAGATCCAAAAGACGTTTCTGTTGAGACACTAGATGCTAGCCACTTGATTTATCATACGCAATATAAACATATGGCGAAGGCTATTGACGAGTGGATTCAATCGCATAAAAAATAATTATTCCCCCCAATTATTTTACTAAGGAGAAAAGATGAATAAAATAACGACATTATCAACCATCGCCCTGACTTTAATGCTTTGCGTTGGATGTTCTACCAATAAAGATAATCAAAAAACTAAAACTGAGGATCCTAAGCAAGAAAACGTAACTGCAAATTCGAAGGAAGACAAGGCAACAGCAGCCAAGCGAATGAAGTTAACGAAAGAACTTGAAAAATATAATAAAGGCACAGAGAGCTTTATTAGTAACAAACAATATCAAAAATATATCAAAACACCTATCAAAGAATATGGTCAAAAGGTTGAAGTCAAAGGCAAGAAGATGAATGTCTATACTGTTGGAGAAGGTAAAGTACCAATTGTCTTTATTCCTGGTCAAGGGACGGTGACTGCCAAACATCAGTACCATAATTTGATTAGTAATTTAAGTAAAACTCATAAGGTTGTGGTAGTTGAGCCATTTGGTTCAGGTTTAAGTGATGTCATTGACCAACCACGAAATCTAGCTAATATTACCTCAGATATCCACGAAGCTTTACAAAAAGTTGGTATTACCGGAAAATATGTAATTGCCTCTCATTCAATTGGTGGTGTTTATGCCCTTAAATACATCAGTACTTATCCAAAGGAAGTGCTAGGATTAATAGGTTTAGATACATCAACGCCGGGTATGGAAGGTGGTAAGCAAGTTGATTTCGCTGCTCCAGTGTTAAAAGAATTACCTAAAATTCCTAAAGTATCCGACGATATTAATGCACAATTTTTTGCTATTGGACATAAGATACTTAATAATTCTAATATGAAAGAAGAAGCGAAGAATTCTTCTAATATGATTAACGAAAGTGCCAACTATAAGATTCCAAAGGGAATTCCTGCTATGTATTTATTAGCACGTGAAAGTGACTTAGGGCTTCAATTACGTAGTTTAGATATACCAATTAAAGGCAGTTGGCAAGAGCAACATAAGGAGTTATCAGAAGATCCAAAAGAAGTCTCTATTCATACACTAGACGGAACTCACCAAATTTATGATACTAACCTTAAAGAAGTAATTGATTATACTAACCAATTTATGAAAACATTTGAGAAATAATTGTTTTTAGAAACAGTGCTATAAAATCACTAATTGATAGATAACGTAGAAGTCGATAGAGAATATCTAACGACTTCTATCGTTATTCTAGAGATTATTAAGATAGAAAAAGGAGGGAAAATAGTGAACCTATGGACATTAAGTTTAGCTTATTTGAAACGTCAAAAAATGAAAACAGTAACCTTGTTCTTAGTTTTTCTAACTATAGGCACATGTTTAATCAGTCTGATGAGTATTCAGCATTCTTTGGAAAAAAATATCCTAACAAAACAAGGGAAAAGCATTTATTTAACCTCCAAAGAAAAGGCTTATTGGCCTGAACAAGCATACGAAGCTTTGAAAAAAGCAAAAATGGTTGAGTCAGTAGAGGCAAGTTTAAGCATTGATGTTGGTAGCCGTTTAAAATCTGTATCACCATATAACTCTTCTAAAGAAGAGAATCAAGTTACATTAGCAGGTTATCAAAGTACAGAAGATTTACGAGCTTTTCAGACAAAAGCATTGGTCTTAAAGAAAGGAAGCCATTTAGCGGCCGATAATACAAAACAAGTACTAGTTTCATTGAAATTAGCACAAAAGAATCATTTAAGTGTGGGTAACAAATTGAGATTAGGCAAAGAAAATGTTACTATTGCAGGAATTTATGATGCGAATAGTGCTAAGTCTAAAAATACTTTTAATCCCAATATTGATAATACATTGATTGCTCAGGCAACATTGGTTAGGAAGATTAGTAAACAAAAAGGTTATCAGACGGTTGCAGTGCGCTTAAGTGATAAACGTTTAGTGGATACAGTTATCCAAAACATCAAACAATGGCCGCTTGATTTCGGGAAATTAGATGTTCAAACAGCTAAAGAGTTTTATGGAGATTCTTATCGTAATATCGAGACATTGCATCGTCTAGTGGGACGAATCATTCTTATTGTTAGTCTCGTGGCGATGGCAATATTAGTTGTCATGCTAACATTTTGGATTAATAACCGCATTAAAGAGACGGGAATTTTACTCGCTATCGGAAAAACTAAGTTTGAAATCATAGGTCATTATCTGATAGAAGTACTGTTAGTAGCAGGTGCTGCCTTCACACTATCTATTATTGGTGGTGTCTTTCTTGGAAAAACATTTGCAGCTGGCCTTTTATCACAAGTTAATGGTGGTGTGAGTTCACAAATTGTACAAAATAGTAGTCTAATTATTGATAGAATTGATAACCTCGCTGTTTCTGTTGGAGTAATGGATGTCTTTAGACTCTATGCTCAGGGTGCTTTAATTTGCTTATTTGCAGTTGTATTATCTAGTTATTCTATTCTTAAACTACAACCAAAGCAAATATTGTCACGAATGTCATAGGAGGTTAATATGAATTTATTTAAACGTTCCTTTTTATATGTTAGCCGTAAAAAGCGTAAGAGTATCACTTTATTCGTATGTTTATGGCTAGTTGCTTCTACATTAATTAGCGGTATTGCGGTAAAAAATGCTGGTCTTACTGCTAAGAAGACATTTTCAAGGCAAACTGGATCAATTTTGCATATTTCATCGGATAGTACTGACCTTGTTGGTGATGGTTACGGATCTGGAGAAATCCCTGAAAAAGCAATAGTTAACATAGCAAGTAATCTAAATGTTAAGCGCGTTAATAATAATTTGATGGCTTATGCTGGACTAACCTCGGAAAAAATGGTTACACGACCAAATGATAAAGAACAATATAAAGAACAAGTTTTACAAGTTCATGGTAATAGTTACTCCGATACAGATCCTAAATACACAGCGGGGATGATTTCTCTTAAGGGAGGGCGACATATCACGCCGAAAGATCAGCGAGTTATAATTGTTCATCAGGCTTTTGCGAAGACAAATCATCTTAAAGTTGGCGATAAGTTAATGTTTTCAAAAGACCCCGTTAGAAACAGTAAGGATAAAACATTAGTTGAAGCAACTATTGTTGGCATATATAAAGGTAAAACGGTACAAAAATCAAATTACCCTTATGAGATGCTAGAAAATACAGCCTTTTCAGATACGCAATTGATTAAGGATTTATACGGCTATTCTAAAGGTAAGGCCTTTTATCGCCAAACAACTGTATATCCTAAAAAGAATGCTGATATAGAAACTCTTAAAAGTTTTATCAAAAAACAATCCTATTGATTGGAATAAATACCAACTGACAATTACAGCAACCTTGCTAACAAGTTATGCAAAAAGTATAGATGTCTTGAATCAATTAATTACTTCTCTACAAGGCGGCATGTTAGTAGTATCTATTATTCTAGTGATGATGGCTCTGCTATTCTGGATTGGTGGTAGAACCCATGAGACAGGTATTTTATTAGCTATTGGTAAGTCTAAAGCAATTATCATTGTCAGTACGCAGTAGAAGTACTAATGATTGCTATTCCAGCCTTTGCTTTATCAGTACTTATCAGTCAATTTATTGGTCAAAAATTAGCAGACTCCTTAGTGTATCAGGCCTCTAGAACTGTCAGAGCAGACTTTATGAAAGGGTTTGGGAATATGCAGCTTGGGTCTGATAGTGATACAGATATGTTTATGCAAACGAAATGTACAAGTGAAGCCTGAGGAAGTCTGGTTAGTAATTCTAGTTGGTTTAGCAATCGTCTTATTTGCTATTATTACTACTAGTTTAATTATTGCTCGCTACAAACCAAGGGAAATCTTATCAAAACTGTCCTAAAGTGCCATAAGTATACCGACCAATAGTGACATCTATATTAACGGTTAAAATGAATATGCTCTGCTATTGAATACATAGCTCAAGAAAGGGAAATCTATGTTCGAATTAAAAAATATTGCTTATCGTTATAAGGGGAACGACAATAAAACATTAGAAAATATCAATTATAGTTTTCAGTCAGGGGTATTTTATACTATATTAGGGAATTCTGATTCAGGTAAAACAACCCTTCTATCCTTGATGGCAGGTCTTGATTCGCCCACTGAGGGACAAGTATTATTTAACAAAAAAGATATTAAAGAAGCAGGTTATGCTCAGCATCGCAAAAAGAATATAGCTTTGGTCTTTCAAAATTATAACCTTTTAGACTATCTAACCCCATTGGAAAATGTTCAGTTGGTAAAACCTACTGCAGATAAACAATTATTGTTGGATTTAGGTTTAAAAGAAGATATGTTAACGCGAAATATCTTGAGATTATCAGGAGGGCAACAACAACGTGTAGCTATTGCGAGGGCTTTGGTTGCAGGAACACCAGCTATTTTACTTGATGAACCTACGGGGAATTTAGATTTTGACATTGCACGTGATATTACGATGCGTCTTAAAGATTTTGCGCATAAGGAAAAACGATGTGTTATTATGGTGACACATAGTAGAGAAATCGCTCATATGGCTGATACTGCTTTACAATTGACAGGAGATAACTTAAAAGAATTATCAAAAGAAAGTATAGCACAGTCTATATTACAACAAAGGAATTTATAATAAAAAAATACCTCCCTTTCTTAAATAATAAAAGAGGAGGTATTTTTTAGAAATGGTTATTTATTATCAGAAAAGGCTCGCTCTGCCATTTGTTGAATTTTAATTGTAGAGTTATTCTGATAAACGACACCATTAACCAGTGCACCATGCGCATATAAACCTGGCATTGGACCATATTTTGGAGACAAAACTTGTGCATTTTCAGTTAAAATAGTAATCCCTCCTTGATCGTCAATTTGACAAAATTCTTGATTGATGAGCGATTTTAGGAGTGGATTGGCTTTTGTCCAGTTTTTAGTATTTAACTGGTAACCAGTAGCATTAATGACGCGATCGACAGATATATGATTTTGTTTTTCTTTTTCTATTGAAAATCCTTCGTCATTTTTTGCAATTGTCTTGACGTTATTGATCAGGGAAAAAGTCCCTTTTTGTGCAGCTTTCAAAATTACTTTAGCAGATTCATCAGGCATAGGATTTCGCAAGTTAATAATCGCTTTTCCATATAGTGCTTTATACTCTTTCTTATCTGATAATGACATGAGTGGCCAAAGGTCAGTTAACCAGACAGTGATTCGTGAAGCTAGTTGTTGTAATAGATAGAGTTGCTTAGGGTACTTAAAGGCTCGCTTGAGACCATCAATTCCTGGGGATAAAAAGGTTTCTGTTGTATTTTTCCAGTTTTTAAAGCCAAGATGCTCCAATTCACCAGACATCAAATCATTAAAATCGGCAATAGTGAAGGTTTTTGAAGGATGTGATAGAAATGCTTTAAGGTTATCATTGGTAAAAAAGTGCCAAGTAAGTGGTAAATCATTAACAATACGGACGCTAGGGAAGTAGTTGGTTCTTGAAAATGCTTTAACAGAAGATTGTGTATTGAGTAGCAACCATTTTATAACATCAATTGCAGCTAGACCAGTCCCGATGATAGCAACTGTTTTTCCCTTCCAATTTTCCTGAGCCAAGTGTTTGATAGGATAAGGGTCTTTGATATAATCAGTCTTCCCTTCCAAATGATAAGGGTCTATAACAGGCAGAGCACCACAAGCTAAATGTAATTCATCAAATGTGACAGGAAAAAGCTTATCTTGAATATAGACTTGCCATTGTTGCTTATCTGATAAATAGTTTAGTTTATCCACTCTTGTTTTAATAACCGTGACAGGGAGTTTATCTAAAAGTAATTTAGTTCTTTCTGAAAGGTATTGTCCGTAAAGTGTCCTTGATACATAGGTTAGATTTGTGTCATAGTAATTTTCTTCTAACCAATCCATGAAGTCAGACATATGGCGATAATCAAATGAAATATCGTTGATTGGGGAATTGATTAAAGCTGAGTCAACGTCTTCTTGAAAAGGAATTCCTCGTCCAAAGTGGACAGTATCATCAAAACAAAAAATAGCTAACTGTTTTAACTCTTTCTCTTTTTTACGAGAAAGTGCTAGTAGAACAGCTAAACCACTAACTCCCATACCTATAATACCAATTGTTTTTTTCACAGAACAAGCCTCCTTACCACTATCATAGCATAAATTTTGATTTAAGTTAGGGGATGAACAAAGCTATTATTTGCAGAATTTCTAATTTAACGAGTAAATTAAATTTAAAGTAATATTAAATTAAGATAAGATTAAATAAATGATTGACATGCTTAAATAATAGGCATATGATATGGTTGTGACAAAAGGAGAGCAATTAGCTAAAACGGATATCAATATGGTAGACGCTTGTTTAATGTAATTAGAAAGAGGTAAAGCTTATGAAAAGATTACATAAACTGTTTATAACCGTAATTGCTACATTAGGTATGTTGGGGGTAATGACCTTTGGTCTTCCAACGCAGCCGCAAAACGTAACACCGATAGTACATGCTGATGTCAATTCATCTGTTGATACGAGCCAGGAATTTCAAAATAATTTAAAAAATGCTATTGGTAACCTACCATTTCAATATGTTAATGGTATTTATGAATTAAATAATAATCAAACAAATTTAAATGCTGATGTCAATGTTAAAGCGTATGTTCAAAATACAATTGACAATCAACAAAGACCATCAACTGCTAATGCAATGCTTGATAGAACCATTCGTCAATATCAAAATCGCAGAGATACCACTCTTCCCGATGCAAATTGGAAACCATTAGGTTGGCATCAAGTAGCTACTAATGACCATTATGGGCATGCAGTCGACAAGGGGCATTTAATTGCCTATGCTTTAGCTGGAAATTTCAAAGGTTGGGATGCTTCCGTGTCAAATCCTCAAAATGTTGTCACACAAACAGCTCATTCCAACCAATCAAATCAAAAAATCAATCGTGGACAAAATTATTATGAAAGCTTAGTTCGTAAGGCGGTTGACCAAAACAAACGTGTTCGTTACCGTGTAACTCCATTGTACCGTAATGATACTGATTTAGTTCCATTTGCAATGCACCTAGAAGCTAAATCACAAGATGGCACATTAGAATTTAATGTTGCTATTCCAAACACACAAGCATCATACACTATGGATTATGCAACAGGAGAAATAACACTAAATTAATAAAAGAGCAACTAATTGCTCTTTTTTTGTTGTCATTCTTAGTGATTAATAGTGTTAAATAGAAATTTTTGGATACATTACTTAGTGTTCCGATATGATTTGACACCAGAAATAAGGACAGGAATTAAGGTAACAAATACAATTCCCAAGATAATAAGCGAGAAGTGCTGCTTCACAAAAGGAATATTACCAAAGAGAAAACCAGAACCTGTTGCAATAACTGACCAAGATAATGCTGCAATGAAGGCGCGTTTGATAAATACTTTTGGAGGGAGCTGACTAATACCTGCTACAAAAGGAACAAAGGTTCTGATAATAGGGATATAGCGCCCTAAAATGATGGCAGCAGTACCTTTTTTCTCAAAATAAAGCTCAGCATCTCGAATATTTTTTTCTTTAATGAAACGACGAAAGAAAGGATGTTTGATAAAACGGTAACCAAATGTACGACCAATCAAGAAATTGCAACTATCACCAATAAATGCTGCAATAAAGAAAATAATAAGGAAAGTTACAATATTGAAGGACATTTTTGGATTTGCAGCAAGGGCTCCAGCAGCAAATAATAAACTATCACCTGGTAAAAATGGAAAGATGACAGCCCCAGTTTCAACGAAAATAACGAGGAAGAGCAATAGATAGGTCCAATTACCAACAGTGTTAGCCATAGCATAGATATGAGTATCAATATGTAAAATAAAATCGATTAAAAACATAGGAGTCTCCTTTATTGATCAACTAAAGTGCAGAGACTTGGATGATAACTATCTTGTTTATAAGGCCTCTTACAAAGCCTATTTTATCAGAAAATTTTTAATAAGAGGTAAAATAAGTTTACTTATTAATTTAGAATTATTCTAAAGAGCTTTTTTTTGATTTTTATGTTAGACTTAATTATAATGATTATAAATAAGAAGTAAAGGAGCTTAACAATGTCCTATTTAACCTTTAAACACGTTGATTTTAAAACGGATGATAAGTTGGTTTTAAATGATATCAACTTTGCAATTGATGAAGGTGATTTTGTTTCTATTGTAGGACCATCTGGAAGTGGTAAGAGTACTGTTTTAAAATTGGCCAGTGGTTTAATGAGTCCTACTGCAGGTCATATTTTCTTTGATGGAAAAGATTTGAACCAATTAGAACCGATTGAAAGTCGAAAAATGATTTCTTACTGTTTTCAAACGCCACATTTATTTGGTAATACAGTGGAAGACAATATTAGTTTTCCTTACCACATTCGACACGAAAAAGTAGATTATAGACGCGTTGATGATTTATTTCAACGTTTTGAAATGGACCAGTCTTACCTGAAACAGGATGTCAAAAAACTATCAGGAGGAGAAAAGCAACGTATTGCTCTGATTAGGCAATTATTGTTTGAACCTAAAGTTTTACTCTTAGATGAAGTTACTTCGGCTTTAGACAATCATAATAAAGTTATTGTTGAAAAGGTTATTAAATCATTACATGACAAAGGAATAACGATTTTGTGGATTACGCATGATGAGGAGCAGAGTCGTCGATTTGCCAATAAAGTCTTAAAAGTTGTCAATGGTAGTATTGAAGCAATGGAGGTTATAAAATGAGCGGTGCAAATTCTATTTCTTTAATGTCATTACTAATGGCATCATCATTAGTTTTGATTACTTTATTTTTTTCTTACTGGCAAAAGTTAAACCTAGAAAAAGAAGTGATTATTAGCGCTATCCGAGCAGTGATTCAATTATTAGCAGTGGGGTTTTTGCTAGACTATATATTTGGTTATCAAAATCCTATTTTCACAGCTCTTTTAATGCTATTCATGATTATTAATGCTTCTTATAACGCAGCTAAGCGTGGTAAAGGGATTAATAAAGGGTTTGTTATTTCATTTATAGCTATTGGGTCAGGGACTATAATCACTTTATCTGTCTTGATTTTTTCAGGAATTTTAAAATTTGTTCCGAATCAAATGATTCCTGTAGGTGGTATGATTATTAGTAATTCTATGGTAGCAATCGGTTTGTGCTATAAACAATTATTGTCCGAATTTAGAAGTAAACAAGAGGAAGTGGAGACAAAATTAGCTTTAGGAGCAGATATTTTGCCAGCTTCGATTGATATTATTCGTGATGTTATCAAAACCGGTATGGTACCTACAATTGATTCAGCTAAAACACTTGGGATTGTATCTTTGCCAGGGATGATGACAGGGTTAATTCTTGCTGGAACTTCACCTATCCAAGCGGTTAAATACCAAATGATGGTGACGTTTATGCTATTAGCAACGACTTCGATAGCTTCTTTTGTAGCTACTTATTTGGCTTATAAAATTTTCTTTAATAATCGTAAGCAATTAGTAGTAACAAAAGATTGATTCATTTTAATAAACAGTATGTTAGTCTGGTAAGTATAGTCCAGGCTTTTTTGGTATCTTAATCTTATTTTTGATCGAAAATTGACTAAGTTATTGAGTCGATTACGTTTAAATGCTACTATTTAATAGAAATTGTTATAGGGATTATCAAAAGGAGGAAGAAATGATTTTAAAAATTTGTCGTGCAGCATATAGTTTACAATGGGGAGGTGTTTACCAATTAGCTTTGCTGGATTATCCTCGAATTAAGGCGTTTGAATTGGAAAGGATAGGAGCTTTCATAGCTTACGAGAAACAATATAAAAGAAAAATTGAGATACAATGTGACGATAAACATCTCCTCACAAAAATTGTTCATTTTTTAAAATACAATAGTTTTACTTTTCCCTATATTCCCAAATATAGAGAAGCGGCAGCTACTTTTAATGAGGATGGTATTAGTTTAACTTCTGATTTTTTAAGCCATACATGTACGATTGAAACTGCAAAACTAATTTTTAAAGAAGGTAAAATCTTATCAGCAGTTAAAGCCTTTAATAAGCCTGCTGAAGTACTGGTAAATGATAAGAGGAATGCTGCTGGAGACCCTAAAGATTACTTTGACTATGTGATGTTGAACTGGTCAAATACCAATTCTGGTTATCGTTTAGTAATGGAAAGATTGTTAGGCAAAGCACCATCTGAACAGGAGTTAACAGTAGCTTTTAAGCCAGGGGTCAGCTTTCATTTTAATTATCAAGATATCATCAATCATCCTGATTCTATTTTTGATGGTTATCATCCTGCTAAAATTAAAAATCAACTTTCTTTAGCAGAACATTTAGTTGCATGTGTTATCCCAAAACATTATCAAGAAGATTATCAAAGCCTTGTGCCTAATGACTTGAAACACAGAGTTTATTATTTAGATTACTGTAACGAAACACTTTATGAGTGGAATCAAAAAGTTTATGATTTTCTTTGTCATTTGGAAAATAAATAAAACCAAAAAGTTTTAAACTTTTTGGTTTAACTGCTATTAATTGGTCTTTAAAAGACTTAAAAATTCTTCAATCATAGGACTAAAAGAAGTATCATTTCGGTAAGCAATACCAATCGGATAAAAATTATTTTTATCCTTAAGTGGGACCCAGCATAAATCTTGAACTTGGCTAATGCTTTCAAATTCACTTGGTAAAATAGTGACTGCATTGAGGTCTTGTAAACTATGAATAAGAACTTCCCAGTCATTGTGTTTAAAGACGATATGGGGGTCAAATCCTAAAGCACGACATTTACGAGGCAACATCTCTCCTAGCATGTAATGTTCGTTGAGTGAGGCAACTTTGTAATCTCTTAAATCATTAAGTTCAATTTCAGGAAGTGTTGCAAGAGGATGCGATTTTGGCATGACAATGCTTACTTTATATCCTTTAGTTGAGGTTTGCAGTGGTTCGATAGTGATATCATTGCGGGTACTTGGAAAGGACAATAAGCCAATATCGATCTTTCCTTTTGCTAACAATTCTTGTAATTTACGGGAACCATCTTGAATCAAAGATACTTCAACATTTGAATGTGTAGCCATAAAAGTTGAAATCTGTTTCATAAATTGAATAGCAAAAAGAGAAGTAAGCCCTACACGGATACCTTCCTTTTTTTCTTGATTTAATTGCTGGATTTCCGTAACCATTTGATTAAAATTAGTCATCAACAATTGTCCTTTCTCATAGAGAATTTCTCCTGCTTCAGTTAAAGCGAGTTGACGACCATTTTGTAAGAATAAAATAGTATTTAATTCTGCTTCTAATTTTTTAATGGATTGTGAAAGTGTAGGTTGGGTCACAAAAAGACTTTTTGCAGCGTGTGAATAATTTTTTGCTTCTGCAACAGCAATAAAGTAAGTAAGTTGTCTAATATCCATAATATCTGTCCTTTTTTCTTAGTAATAGTATAGCACAAGTCTATCAATCTGACCTTTATGATTATTTCCACAATAATATTAGTAAAAGCTATACTTATATAATTTTTTCCAATTTTCCTTTTGCAAATAGCTATGATATAGTTAATATAGTTAGTGAAATCACAAACAATCATTATTAGTAGGAGGCATCTTATGTCGGATGTTGTCGAAAAACAAACAGCTAAATCGTTTATAATGAACGTATTAAATGGTTTAGCTTTAGGGACTGTTATTGTCTTGATACCAGGAGCAATCCTTGGAGAATTAATGAAAGCTTTACTGCCAATGTGGAGCGGATTTGCAACTTTAATCGCTGCAACAGCAGTTGCAACAAGTATGATGGGGCTTGTTATTGGTATTATGGTTGGTCTCAATTTTAAATTTAATCCCATTCAATCAGCATCACTAGGATTAGCGGTTATGTTTGCAGGTGGAGCTGCAACCTTCCTTAAAGGCGCTATTATGCTAAAAGGAACAGGCGATATCATTAATATGGGAATTACTGCTGCCTTAGGTGTCCTTTTGATCCAATTTTTATCTGACAAGACGAAATCATTCACTTTGATTGTCATTCCAACAGTAACACTCTTACTAGTTGGAGGAGTAGGTCATGTGTTATTACCTTATGTCAAAATGATTACCACCATGATTGGACAAGGGATTGCTTCATTACTTGGTTTACAACCTGTTTTGATGTCAATTTTAATTGCGATGATTTTCTGTTTCTTGATCGTATCTCCAATCACAACAGTTGGGATTGCTTTGGCAATTAGTTTGTCCGGAATTGGTTCTGGTGCTGCTAATTTAGGTATCTGTGCTGCTAGTTTTGGGCTTTGTATGGCTGGGTGGTCAGTCAATTCTAAGGGGACAGCCTTAGCGCATGTTTTAGGGTCTCCTAAGATTTCGATGGCTAATGTATTAGCAAAACCGAAGATTATGCTACCTATGATATCTTCAGCAGCAATACTAGGAATTCTCGGAGCTCTCTTTAATATTCAAGGAACACCAGCTAGTGCAGGTTTTGGTATCAGTGGTTTGATTGGACCGATTAATGCTCTTAATTTAGCAAAAGGTGGATGGTCAGTTATGAATATGTTATTGATAATTATAATATTTGTTGCTGCACCAATTATATTGAATTTAATTTTTAATTACCTCTTTATAAAAGTACTTAAAATTATTGATCCAATGGACTATAAATTAGATATTTAAGGAGATATTAGTGATGAAACTCAAAGTATTTAATGTTAGAGAAGAAGAAGCAACATTAGCACAAGATTGGGCAAACCGAAATCATGTGGAACTTTCTATGAGTGAAGGACCTTTGACATTGGAAACTGTTAATGAGGTAGAAGGTTTTGATGGGATTGCTAATGCACAGATTGGGCCTTTAGATGATGCTATTTATCCTCTTCTCAAAGAAATGGGAATTAAGCAAATCGCTCAGCGCAGTGCTGGTGTCGATATGTATAATCTTGAGTTAGCTAAGCAACATGGTATTATCATTAGCAATGTGCCAAGTTACTCACCGGAGTCTATTGCAGAATTTACAGTGACAATCGCTCTTAACCTTATTCGAAAAGTTGAGCTTATTAGAGCTAATGTTCGTGAACAGAATTTTTCATGGACCTTGCCAATTCGAGGACGAGTCCTAGGTAACATGACTGTGGCTATAATAGGAACTGGTCGCATTGGTCTAGCGACTGCTAAAATTTTTAAAGGGTTCGGATGTCGTGTTATTGGTTATGATATTTACCATAATCCAATGGCAGATGGTATCCTTGAGTATGTCAATTCGGTAGAAGAAGCTGTTGAAAAAGCTGATCTTGTGTCCTTACATATGCCACCAACTGCTGAAAATACGCATCTATTTAATTTAGATATGTTTAAACAGTTTAAAAAAGGTGCTATTTTAATGAATATGGCACGTGGAGCATTGGTGGAAACCAAAGATCTTCTTGAGGCTTTAGATCAAGGGCTTTTGGAGGGAGCTGGTATTGATACTTATGAATTTGAGGGGCCATATATACCTAAAAATTGTCAAGGTCAGGACATTTCAGACAAGGATTTCCTAAGACTGATTAACCATCCGAAAGTAATATACACTCCTCATGCGGCTTATTATACAGATGAAGCGGTCAAAAATCTAGTAGAGGGTGCCTTAAATGCTTGTGTAGAAGTGGTTGAAACGGGAACAACTACTACGAGAGTCAACTAAAAGATGCTTAGGCATCTTTTTTTGTGGACTAACAAAACATATGACGATTATGAATCTTAAAGTAAAAAACATCTTATGTATTTATAGCTTAAAAGTCTTTTTTATAATAAAAAAAGATATTTTTTATAAAAATATTGACAAAACATCAGATGAATAGTATTATTTAATCATAAAAGCGTTTACAAAAAACAAGGAGGGTTCTCTCATGGAGAAAACAATGGATATGGAACAACGTGAAGAAGTTGTATCTTATAACCGAGCGAAAGTATGGCAGTTAGTTATGTTTGCCATGAACAATGCTTCTACAAATATATACTTATTTACGTTTATGTTTGTTACCTATTTCTCAACTGGCGTTCTTGGCTTGGCAGCCATTTTTGTCAGTCAAATTATGGGTTATATCCGTATTTTTGATGGTTTTATTGATCCAGCTATTGGTATTATGATTGATAAAACTGATACAAAATTTGGTAAGTATCGTCCTATTTTGATTATTGGGAACGTTATTACGGCTTTGTCATTGATTTTTCTTCTTGCATTGAGAGGTGTCGATGAAAATATTCGTTTCCCATTATTTGTCCTTGTTCTAATTATCCATAAAATTGGATACTCAATGCAACAGACAATAACTAAAGCAGGGCAAACAGCACTGACAAATGACCCTAAGCAACGTCCTATTTTTAATATCGTTGATGCAGTTATGACAACATCATTAATGACAGGCGGTCAGTTTGTCGTTTCAGGTTTCTTAGTACCAAAATTTGGTAATTTTACACCTCAATTCTTCAATGTCCTTATTTTTGGAACAATTCTTATTTCAGCTATTTTAGCAATCGTTGCAATTATTGGGATTTGGGCAAAAGACAGAAAAGAATTCTTTGGTTTAGGAGAAAATACCCAAAAGACTGCTCTAAAAGATTACTGGAAGGTGTTGAAAGGAAATAAACCGCTTCAGATATTATCCATTGCTGCAGCTTTGGTAAAATTTGCCATCCAATTCTTTGGCGATTCCGTTGTTATGGTTCTATTGTTTGGTATTTTATTTGGTAATTATGCTTTATCAGGACAATTCTCACTTCTTTTCATTGTTCCTGGTGTTATTATTAATATTTTGTTCTCAACAATTGCTCGTAAAAAAGGTCTTCGTTTTTCATATGTCAGAGCAATTCAGATCGGTATGATTGGTTTACTTGCTTTTGGTGCAGTTCTTTACGTTGGTAAGCCTGGTGACCTTAGTTTAACAAGCCTAAATCTTTATACTATTTTATTTATCGTTACTAATATTATTGCGAGATACGCTTCACAAGCACCTGCTAGTTTAGTATTGACTATGGGAGCAGATATTTCTGACTATGAAACTTCTGAATCCGGTCGTTATGTATCAGGAATGATTGGAACTATCTTCTCCTTAACAGATTCGATTGCTTCTTCATTTGCTCCTATGGTAGTAGGTTTTGTGTTAGCAGGAATTGGATTTTCAAAATCGTTTCCAACTATCGAAACACCACTGACCCCTGATTTAAAAATGGCAGCTATTAGTCTCCTTGTGGCCATTCCATTTATAGCTTTGTCTATAGCCCTTCTTTTAATAAAATTTTACAAACTAGATAAAGAAGAAATGGTTCGTATTCAAGAGAAGATTCAAGTTATGAAAGCAGCAACTACTAAGGAACGTGCTAAAGATATTGCTCGTAATGTTCCTTTGACAGATATGGATTATGTTGATGTAACAAAATATCCTATTGATAAAGATTAAAAAGTTTAGCTGCTCTTCAATAGAGCAGCTATTTTGTTAAATAAGAGCTACCATTGGAGGATTCTTATGGCAAAAATTATTTCATTAGGTGAGGTTCTTTTGCGATTATCTCCACCTCAATATCACACACTGATGCAGGCTAATCACCTAAAATGCCAATTTGGTGGTTCAGAACTTAATGTCTTAGCAAGCCTTGCTCAACTAGGTCACCATGTAGGATTAGTCTCAGCTTTGCCTGATAATGATTTGGGTAAGATGGCAAGACAATTTATATTGTCACAGCAAATTAGTCCAGCTGCTATAATTAAAAAAGAAGGACGACTAGGAATTTATTATTATGAACAAGGATTTTCGGTAAGAACAAATAAGGTTATCTACGATCGTAACTATTCATCTTTTTGGGAAAGTACCTTGAGTGATTATGATTTTACTTCTATTTTTAAGGGAGTGGATTGGTTTCATGTTTCTGGAATTACTCCAGCACTAACCAAGGACTTATATGAGGTGACTCGGTTCCTTATGACAAAAGCTAAAGAAGGAGGTGTAAAAGTATCGATTGATCTCAATTTTCGTGAGAGTTTATGGTCATCTTTTCAAGAGGCGCGTGAGCAATTATCGCCACTATTAGGATTATCAGATGTTTGCTTTGGCTTAGAGCCGATTTATTTAGCTGGTGAAAGTGAAGATTTAAAAGATGAGTTGGGCTTATCCAGACCTTACCTTGATATTGAATTACTTGAAAAGATAACTCAAAAGATTGTTCAAGAATATGGGTTAGACTATATTGCCTTTACTCAAAGGGAAATGGGATATACTAATCAGTATATGTTAAAATCATATTTGTATCATAATAATATGTTATATCAAACTGATAAAACTGGCGTTGAAGTATTAGATCGTGTGGGGACGGGAGATGCCTTTGCTGCAGGTTTAATTCATGCGCTTCTGGAAAAAGAAACTCCTCAAAGGGCCTTAGAAATTGCTATGACTACATTTAAATACAAACATACCATTCAAGGAGATATCAATATCATGACACGAGATGATATTGCTTACCTCATTGAAAAAGAAACAAATGATATTAAACGATAGTGTAAAAGGAGAGTGTATGTTATATCCATTATTGACAAAAACAAGAAATACTTATGATTTAGGCGGTATTTGGAACTTTAAATTAGGAGAACATAATCCAAATGAATTACTACCTTCAGATGAAGTCATGGTTATCCCGACTTCATTTAATGATTTGATGGTAAGTAAAGAAAAACGTGATTATATAGGTGATTTTTGGTATGAAAAAGTCATTGAAGTACCTAAAGTATCAGAGGGTGAAGAGATGGTGCTACGTTTTGGCTCAGTGACACATCAAGCTAAAATTTATGTTGACGGTATATTGGTAGGGGAGCATAAGGGAGGTTTTACTCCTTTTGAAGTTCTTGTTCCTGAATGTAAGTACAATAATGAGAAAATTAAGGTATCAATTTGTGCTAATAACGTTTTAGACTATACCACGCTTCCGGTCGGAAATTATAGTGAAATCATTCAAGAAGATGGTAGCATTAAGAAGAAAGTACGTGAGAATTTTGATTTCTTCAATTATGCAGGTGTGCATCGTCCTCTTAAGTTGATGATACGTCCTAAAAATCATATTTCTGATATTACAATTACAAGTCGTCTATCAGATGATTTACAGTCAGCAGATTTACATTTTTTAGTTGAGACTAATCAAAAGGTTGACGAAGTTAGAATTAGCGTTTTTGATGAAGATAACAAACTAGTGGGTGAAACGAAGGATAGCAGATTATTTCTTAGTGATGTCCATCTTTGGGAAGTTTTAAATGCCTATCTGTACACAGCGCGTGTTGAAATTTTTGTTGATAATCAACTCCAAGATGTCTATGAGGAAAATTTTGGTCTTAGAGAAATAGAAGTGACAAATGGTCAATTCCTATTGAATCGCAAACCTATTTATTTTAAAGGATTTGGTAAACATGAAGATACGTTCATTAATGGCAGAGGTTTGAATGAAGCTGCTAACTTAATGGATTTGAATCTTTTGAAGGATATAGGGGCAAACTCTTTTAGAACATCCCACTATCCTTATTCTGAAGAAATGATGCGTTTAGCAGATCGAATGGGAGTGTTAGTGATAGATGAGGTTCCAGCAGTAGGGTTATTTCAAAACTTTAACGCTTCCTTAGATTTGTCACCAAAAGATAATGGTACGTGGAGTTTGATGCAAACAAAAGCTGCGCATGAACAAGCTATCCAAGAATTAGTGAAGCGTGATAAAAATCATCCTAGCGTCGTGATGTGGGTAGTCGCTAACGAACCGGCTAGTCATGAAGCGGGAGCACACGATTATTTTGAGCCATTAGTAAAACTTTATAAAGATTTAGACCCTCAAAAACGTCCTGTCACCTTGGTTAATATTTTAATGGCAACCCCAGATAGAGACCAAGTGATGGACCTGGTTGATGTTGTCTGCCTTAATCGTTACTATGGTTGGTACGTTGACCACGGTGATTTAACAAATGCAGAAGTAGGTCTAAGAAAAGAGTTATTAGAATGGCAAGATAAATTTCCTGACAAACCAATTATCATAACGGAGTATGGCGCTGATACGTTGCCGGGATTACACTCTACTTGGAATATTCCATATACAGAAGAATTTCAATGTGATTTTTATGAAATGAGTCATCGTGTTTTTGATGGTATTCCTAATTTAGTTGGTGAGCAAGTCTGGAACTTTGCAGACTTTGAAACTAATCTGATGATACTTCGTGTACAGGGGAATCACAAAGGTCTCTTTTCAAGGAATCGCCAGCCAAAACAAGTCGTCAAAGAATTTAAAAAACGCTGGATGACTATTCCTCATTACCATAATAAAAAAAATAGTGTAAAATAGGGGTAGTTATTTTAGAAGAGGTGATGATATGGCTAGACCCTTAGTAGAACAAACAGCAGATCGTCTATTGCATTTAATTTTAGAAAGAGAATACCCTGTTGGTGCTAAGCTCCCCAATGAATATGAATTAGCGGAAGATCTAGATGTTGGTCGCAGCACAATCCGAGAAGCAGTCAGAAGTTTAGCAACGCGTAATATTTTAGAAGTCAGACAGGGCTCTGGAACATATATTAGTTCTAAAAAGGGTGTTTCTGAGGATCCATTAGGGTTCTCTCTAATAAAGGACACAGATAGGTTGACATCAGATCTCTTTGAACTACGCCTTTTATTGGAACCTCGAATAGCGGAGCTGGTAGCTTATAGAATTACAGATGATCAGTTACAATTACTCGAAAAGCTTGTTGGAGATATTGAAGATGCTGTTCACGCAGGCGATCCGAAACATTTACTTTTAGATGTGGAATTTCATTCCATGCTAGCTAAATACAGTGGTAATATTGCAATGGATAGCCTTTTGCCAGTCATCAACCAGTCAATTCATCTGATAAATGCGAATTATACAAATCGTCAGATGAAGTCGGATAGTTTAGAAGCACATAGAGAAATTATCAAAGCAATCCGAGAAAAAAATCCAGTAGCTGCACATGATGCTATGCTTATGCATATCATGAGTGTTAGACGTTCAGCATTGAAAGCTTAATATAAGAAGAAAAATAGCTATTCTTGAATAGCTATTTTTTTAGTATTCTTCTTGACAATTCATCAGACGACTTATATAATATAGATAAAGATAACGGTTACATTTTGGGAGGTATTATGTTAAATCAATTGAAAAACAACTATTTCTTCGCTGTTATTCGAGGAAAATCATCTGAGGATGCACTAGAAATCGCAAAGCATGCTATTTTAGGTGGTATTCGGAATATTGAAGTAACTTTTTCGACTCCTGAAGCAAGCAAAGTCATCAAACAATTATCAGATGACTTTAAAAATAATAAAAAAATTATTGTGGGGGCCGGAACGGTTATGACAACTGAACTTGCTAAAGATGCTATTGATGCTGGAGCTAAATTTTTGGTTAGCCCACACTTTGATTCAGATATTGCTAATTTAGCTAATGAAAACAAGGTTTATTATTTCCCAGGCTGTGCAACGGCAACAGAAATCGTGGTAGCTAGAAAGTATAAATGTCAGATTATAAAGCTTTTTCCAGGTGGAGTTGTGGGCCCAGATTTTATCAAAGATATTCATGGTCCTATTCCAGATGTTGATTTAATGCCATCAGGTGGCGTCTCTGTTTCAAATGTAGCTGAATGGAGAAAAGCAGGAGCAGTTGCGGTTGGTGTTGGCTCAGCATTATCTAGTAAAGTAGCCACAGAAGGCTATGATAGTGTTACTAAAATAGCTAAACAGTTTGTTTCTGCACTTGATTAGTGAGTAGGAGAAGAATATGACGTTTAATACTGAAACATTTATGTTAAAAAATCAAGCAGCTATACAGCTGTATGAAGAGGTCAAGAGGCAACCTATTTTTGATTATCATTGCCACTTAGATCCAAAGGACATTTTTGAAGATCGTATTTTTGATAATATTGTGGATTTGTGGCTTAGTGGTGACCACTATAAATGGCGTCTTATGAGGGCTAATGGTATTTCTGAAGCAGAAATTACAGGTCCAGCATCCAACCTTGAGAAATTTAAAGCATTTGCTAGAACACTAGAAAGAGCATACGGTAATCCTGTTTACCATTGGTCTGCTATGGAATTGAAAAATGTCTTTGGTGTTAATGAGATTTTGACAGAATCAAATGCTGAGGAAATTTATCATCGTTTAAATCATTTCTTGAAAGAGCATAAAATAAGTCCTAGACGTTTAATTGCAGATAGCAAAGTTATGTTTATTGGTACTACAGACCATCCTCTTGATACTCTCAAGTGGCATAAAAAGTTGGCTGCTGATGAGAGTTTTAAAACAGTTGTTGCTCCGACATTTAGGCCGGATGAAGCTTTTATTGAACATCGACATTTTGTTGATTTTATAACTAAACTGGGTGACATTACTCAAAAAGAGATTACAGATTTTTCAACATTTATAGCAGCAATGGAAGAACGCATTGCGTATTTTGCTCAAAATGGTTGTAGGGCTAGCGATATCAGTTTTACGGAAATCGTCTTTGAACAAACTGATGAATTGGAGTTGAACGATTTATTTAATAAAGTTTGTGAAGGCTATATCCCAAATCAATCAGAAATCAGCAAATGGCAAACAGCTGTTTTTATGGAACTTTGCCGATTATATAAAAAATATGGTTTTGTAACACAGGTGCATTTTGGAGCTTTGAGAAATAATCATTCTACTATTTTGGAAAAATTGGGAGCTGACGTGGGTGTGGATTCACTTGGTGACCAAGTGGCTTTAACTGTTAATATGAACCGTTTATTGGATTCCTTGGTTAAAAAAGATAGTCTGCCTAAAATGATTTGGTATAATCTCAATCCAGCTTACAATATAGCAGTAGCTAACACTTTGGCAAATTTTCAAGCTAACGAACTTGGAGTGAGATCTTACCTTCAATTTGGTGCAGGTTGGTGGTTTGCAGATACTAAATTAGGGATGATTAGTCAAATGAATGCCTTAGCAGAGCAAGGCATGTTGGCGAATTTTATTGGTATGTTAACAGATTCTAGAAGTTTTCTATCTTATCAACGTCATGACTATTTTCGACGTATTTTATGTACCTACTTAGGAGAATGGATTGAAGAAGGAGAAGTTCCAGAAGATTATCAAGCTTTAGGAAGTATGGCTAAAGACATTGCTTATCAAAATGCAGTTAATTATTTTAAGAACTAAAAAGGAAGAGTGAAATCATGGAAATGTCATTTAGGTGGTATGGTGAAGACGACCCCGTTACTTTAGAAAATATTGGTCAAATTCCAACAATGAAAGGGATTGTTACAGCGATATACGATGTACCAGTAGGAGAAGTTTGGTCACGTGAGCGCATTCAACAGCTGAAAGAAAAGGTAGAGGCAGCAGGGCTTAAAATTTCGGTTATCGAATCAGTTCCTGTTCATGAAGATATCAAATTGGGACGTCCAACACGTGACCTCTTGATTGATAATTATATTCAAACCGTCAAAAATTTGGCTGCGGAAGGTATTGATACTATTTGCTATAATTTTATGCCAGTATTTGACTGGACACGCACTGATTTAGCATATCAATATCCAGATGGTTCTACAGCTTTGATATTTGATGAGACGGTTTCTAAAAAAATGGATCCAGTAAACGGTGAATTATCTTTGCCAGGATGGGATGCCAGCTATAGTAAAGAAGAAATGAAGGCTATCATGGATGCCTATGCTGAAATTGATGAGGAAAAACTTTGGGAAAATCTCACTTATTTTATTAAACGTATTATTCCTGAAGCGGAAGCCGTAGGCGTTAAAATGGCCATTCATCCGGATGACCCACCATATTCTATTTTTGGTTTACCTCGCATTATTACTGGGTTAGAGGCTATTGAGCGTTTTGTGAAATTGTACGATAGTAAAAGTAATGGCATCACTTTATGTGTGGGTTCTTACGCTTCTGATCCCCAGAATGATGTTTTAGAGATTTCGCGACGTGCTTTTGAGTTAGATCGTGTAAACTTTGTTCATGCTCGCAATATTAAATTAGGTGATGGAAAGTCATTTAAAGAATCGGCTCATCCATCAGAATACGGGTCAATAGACATGTATGAAGTTATTAAGTTATGCCATGAATTTGGGTTTGAGGGTGCTATTCGACCTGACCACGGGCGTATGATTTGGGGAGAAACAGGTCGTCCAGGATATGGCCTATACGATAGAGCTTTAGGAGCCACTTACCTTTCTGGTTTATACGAAGCTGTTATTAAAGGTTCAAAATAAGGCGATGCTTCCAAATTTCTCCTGTTCCAATCTCCTGCAAGAGAAATTTGGAAAGTTATTATCATAATATGATTGTACTTAGCTAAGAGTAGAATACTTATAGAAGTTAGTGAGAGGGATAAGATGTCAAAAATAATTACATTTACCAATAAAGTTGTCGTCATAACAGGTGCAGGCGGTGTTCTCTGTGGTTATATGGCTAAAGAATTTGCGAAAGCAGGCGCTAAAGTGGCATTATTAGATTTGAATCAAGAAGCTGCTCAAACATTTGCTGATGAAATTGTAGAAGAAGGTGGTATCGCTAAGGCTTATAAAGCTAACGTTTTGTCTAAAGAAAACCTTGAAGAAGTACATCAAGCCGTTTTAGAGGATCTTGGACCAACTGATATTTTAGTTAATGGTGCAGGAGGCAACAATCCTAAAGCCACAACTGATAATGAATTTCACGAATTAGACTTACCTTCAGAAACAAAAACCTTCTTTGAGTTAGATGAAGCTGGTATTAGCTTTGTTTTTAACTTAAATTATTTAGGAACATTATTGCCAACGCAAGTATTTGCCCAAGATATGGTTGGACGTGAAGGAGCGAATATTATTAATATCTCTTCAATGAATGCTTTCACCCCTCTGACCAAAATACCAGCTTATTCTGGAGCTAAAGCAGCTATTAGTAACTTCACACAATGGCTAGCTGTTCATTTCTCAAAAGTTGGTATCCGTTGTAATGCTATTGCACCTGGTTTCTTGGTAACAAATCAGAACCGAAGCTTGTTATTTACTGAGGACGGTCAGCCAACTGCGCGTGCTGAGAAAATTCTTAATAATACACCAATGGGAAGATTTGGAGAAGCAAGTGAGCTGATTGGCGGATTGTTCTTTTTAGCAGATGAAAAATCATCAAGTTTTGTTAATGGCGTTGTCCTTCCGATTGATGGTGGATTTGCTGCTTACTCTGGTGTTTAATTTATAAGATAATAGCTACTTAACATATAAGAGATTATTGAGTTGAGTGGTTTTTTAAGGAAATTTGTTTAATGCTCTTACCACTAAATGATGGGTAGGTTGCTAATTGGAAAATCCTCATAAGTTAGATAAATTTAGAAACTGGAGATAATATGGTAGATACAAATCACAAAATCGCTTTTTGCATAGATTCCGATGGTTGCGCAATGGATACAATGACATATAAGCATCAACTCTTTTTCGGTCCAATTGCTGCAGATATATTTGGGATATCAGAACAAGAAAGAACAAGTTTTTTAAAAGAGTGGGATAGAGTCAATCTTTATTCAAGAACTCGTGGAGTTAATCGGTTTGTGGGATTGGTTATGGGCCTTGAGTTTGCCGGAGTAGAACATATTGATAAATTAAAAGAATGGGTCGAAACAACAGATTCATTGTCCAATAATTCCTTAGAGTTAGAGCTTGCCAACGATTTTAGTAGAGATTTAGAGAAGGCTTTAGAATGGTCCAATGAAGTGAATCGCCAAATCAAAAATTATGAGGGAGATTCTTTAGCGTTTTCAGGTGTGTTAGAAGGTTTAGAACAATTAAGTCAATTTGGTAATGTTTATGTCGTGAGTTCTGCTAACAAGGAAGCTGTTTGGCAAGAGTGGGAAGAACAGGGATTGCTAAAGTATGTTGATGATATCTATTGTCAAGATAGAGGTAAAAAAGAAGATGTTATCGCCACTTTAATTGCAAATGGTTACTGCCGTGACACTATTTTGATGGTAGGAGATTCCCCGGGTGATTTGGCTGCAGCAGAACAAAATGGTATTGCATTTTACCCAGTACTTGTTGGTAAGGAAGTCAAATCATGGGAAATTCTTAGAGAAGATATTGGTGAAGCTTTTGCAAAAGGTCAATTCGAACAGCAAAGGCAAAAAGAATCTATTAATACCTTTTGGGCTAATTTAGATAACTAATAGAAAGGATAGGCTATGACACATTTAGTTGACTTAACAAAGAAACCCTTCAATCTAAATCAAGAAGCAATTGAGTGGATTGAAAAAACAATTAATGAGATGACATTGGATGAGAAAATTGGGCAACTTTTTTTCAATATGGGAGCTAGTCGTTCAGAAGAATATTTAACAGATGTTTTGGATCGGTATCATATTGCTGCTGTTCGCTATAATAGAGGTAGTTCAAGTGAAATCTATGATCAGAATTTAATTTTACAGACAAAGTCGAAATTGCCGATGTTGATTGCTGCAAATACAGAAGCTGGTGGAGACGGTGCTGTCACGGATGGAACTAAAGTTGGCGATGAAATAAAAGTGGCTGCTACAAATGATCCGAAATATGCTTATGAAATGGGAAGAATCGCAGGGATGGAGGCATCTGCTGTGGGTTGTAATGCTTCATTTGCTCCAATTGTAGATTTGACACGTAATTGGCGTAATCCTATCATAGCTAGTCGAAATTGGGGTGCTAACGTTGATCAAATTATTTCACTTTCAAAAGAGTATATGAAAGGAATCATGCAATATAATATTGTACCTTTCGCTAAACATTTTCCAGGGGATGGCATTGATGAGCGTGATCATCATTTGTCATTTGCTTCCAATCCTATGAGTAAAGAGGAATGGATGTCGACATTTGGCCGCATTTATGGTGAATTGGCTGACGCAGGTCTACCAGGAGTCATGGCAGGTCACATACATTTACCAAATGTTGAAAAAGAAATGCATCCAGAGCGAGACCTTGATGATATGTTACCAGCTTCATTGAATAAAACACTTTTAGATGAGTTATTGAGAGGAGAGTTAGGTTATAATGGAGCTATTGTAACGGACGCTTCTCATATGGTTGGAATGACTGCTTCAATGTCAAGGAGAGATTTGTTGCCAACGGCGATTGAAGCAGGTTGTGACTTATTCTTATTCTTTAATGACCCCGATGAAGACATTCAATGGATGAAAGAAGGTTACGAAAAAGGTATCCTAACAGAGGAACGTCTCCATGACGCTTTACGTCGTACTCTCGGTCTAAAAGCGAAATTAGGCTTGCATAACTATGAGGGACGTCGCCAAGAACTCTTTATGCCTAAAGATAAGGCTATGGCTTTAATCAACACATCAGAGTCGCAAAAAATAGCTGATGAAGTTGCTGATAAAGCAGTAACTCTGGTAAAAGATAAACAAAAAGATATCTTTCCAGTAAATCCAGAACGTTATCGTCATATCTTACTTGTTAACGTTGAAGGATATAAGGGAGGTTTTGGTGCTATGATTGCTGGAAACAAGCAACGTGCATCGGATTACATGAAAGAGTTACTTGAGGCACGTGGCCATGAAGTAACTGTCTGGGAGTCTACCGAAGAGCGCATTATGAAATTGCCTCAAGAGGAGCGGGCAGCAGCTATCGCTAATGTTTACGCACAAAAACAGCCAATCGCAAATCTAACAGATCGCTATGACCTGATTATTAACTTGGTAGATGTCAATGCTGGAGGAACAACACAACGTATTATTTGGCCAGCAGCTAAAGGGACCCCTGATCAGCCTTTTTACGTTCATGAAATACCATCTATTGTGATTTCAGTACAACATGCATTTGCTTTAGCAGATATGCCACAGGTAGGGACTTATATTAATGCTTACGATGGGCTTCCTAGCACGATAAGTGCAGTAGTTGCGAAATTGGCTGGAGAATCAGAATTTACAGGAGTTTCACCAGTAGATGCTTACTGTGGTTTAATTGATACACATTTATGGCGTCAATGCTAATAGAAACAAGTTATTGTACTTTTATGTAACATAAAAAAAGAGCTTAAAGCTCTTTTTTTATCCTTCAAAATAGAGTAGTTCCTTGGGTGTTTTGGTAAATACTTCAAAGCCGGTTTTAGTCACGTAACCGCAGTCTTCAATTCGCACACCAACTTTATCTGGTATATAAATACCTGGTTCAACAGAGAAGCACATGCCTTCTTGAATCTCCATATCGTTACCAGCCATAATTGATGGAAATTCATGGACGTCCATACCTAATCCATGACCAAGGCGGTGGTTAAAGTATTGTCCATAACCAGCCTTTTCAATAACATTTCTTGCTGCTGCGTCAACTTCAGAAGCAAGGACTCCTGGCTTAATAAAATCAATAGCCGCTTGATGTGCTTCAAGACATAAATGGTAAATATCTTTTTTGAATTGATCAGGTTTCCCCACTGCTACTGTACGGGTCATATCTGACGTATAACCTAGTGTTTCTACACCTAAATCAAATAATAACAAAGCATTATTTTCGATTTTATTAGTTCCTGGGATACCATGTGGATTTGCTGCATTATTGCCAGTCAAAACCATAGTGTCGAAACTCATTTTATTGATACCTTGTTTTTTCATTTCAAATTCGATTTGAGCGATAATATCGGTTTCAGTGTTGTTTAGCGAGATATTGTCAAATCCAACTTGAACAGCTTTATCAGCAAATTCTCCAGCGACTAACATTTTCTCAATTTCATCTCGTGATTTAATTAGGCGCATGTTTTGAATATAAGGTGTTAGGTTTTCAAAATGACCATCAAAAACGGTTTGGAGACCTTGGAATTTAGTAACATTAAGATTATCAAATTCGGCTAGAACTTTAGAAACAGAAAAGGATGGTAAGTTGCTAGCTATTTTTTGCCAAGGATTTTCTGAATCTATGTAACCAAAGACGGGAAATGGTACACTTTGTTTTGCACGCGATACTTCTAGTGCTGGTACAAATAAAATAGGATCGCGATCTTCATAGACAAATAAAAACATTTGTCTTTCATGGGGATCGCAAAAGAAACCTGTTAAATAGTTGACTGTCACAGGATCAGAAAAGACAGCAAGTTCAGCTTGGACTGAATGTAAGTGATGGCGTATACGATTAAGTTTTGACATAATAACCCTTCTTCCTAAAAGGAACTTAGTCTAGTTAGGCTAGTTTCTTATGCCTATTATTTTCCCAAAAAAATAGGAAAAAATCAAGTTTAGTTAGTATTTTGAAAGTTTTTCATAAAAAAGCTTTATAAAAGCTTGAAAGTGTTTCCAAAAGGTGATAAAATATCAGTGAAAGCGTCATTTTCAAATAGAAAGGAAGTTAAATCAATATGAATACAGATGATACGATTACGATTTATGATGTTGCCCGTGAAGCAGGTGTTTCGATGGCAACTGTTAGTCGTGTGGTAAATGGAAATAAAAATGTCAAGGAAAATACACGTAAGAAAGTCCTTGAAGTTATTGATCGTCTTGACTATCGTCCAAATGCTGTGGCGCGTGGTTTAGCAAGTAAAAAAACGACAACTGTTGGTGTTGTCATTCCTAATATCGCAAATAGCTACTTTTCAATTTTAGCGCGTGGTATTGATGATATTGCAGCAATGTACAAATATAACATTGTCCTTGCTTCAAGTGATGAAGACGATGATAAAGAGGTTAATGTTGTTAATACTTTGTTTGCTAAGCAAGTAGACGGTATTATTTTTATGGGACACCACTTAACTGAAAAGATTCGTGCAGAGTTCTCTCGTTCACGCACACCGATTGTTTTAGCAGGTACTGTGGACCTTGAGCATCAATTACCAAGTGTTAATATCGATTACAAAGCAGCAGCAGTTGATGTTATTGATATTTTAGCTGGCAATCATAAAGACATTGCTTTTGTATCAGGACCACTTATTGACGATATTAATGGCAAGGTTCGTTTGGCAGGATACAAAGAAGGTCTCAAGAAAAATGGCTTAAACTTTAAAGAGGGGTTGGTTTTTGAAGCCAACTACCGTTATGCTGAAGGCTTTGCATTAGCTCAACGCGTGATTAATGCTGGAGCAACAGCAGCATATGTTGCTGAGGATGAGTTAGCGGCAGGTTTGTTAAATGGTCTTTTTGAGGCAGGTAAACGTGTCCCTGAAGATTTTGAAATTATCACAAGCAATGACTCGCCAATCGCACAATATACACGTCCTAACTTAACTTCTATCAGTCAACCGGTTTATGATTTGGGTGCTGTTAGCATGCGTATGCTAACAAAAATTATGCACAAAGAAGAGTTGGAAGAAAAAGAAATAGTGCTTAATCACGGGATTGTTAAACGTGGCACAACAAATAATTAGTGTTAGAGTATGTTATTTGAAAAATAGTGGTAGAATGGTAGTAGCTTAGCGCTTAACTTTCTGATACTTAACATGATATATTGAGAGGATTAGGGTAGCTTAGCTTCCTAATCTTTTTTTAGAGGTGTAATATGACAAATGAATTGATAATGCAAGCTTTTGAGTGGTATTTACCTAGTGATGGGAATCACTGGAAGAAATTAGAGGACTCTATATCAGACCTTAAAAAACTTGGAGTTAGTAAAATCTGGTTACCACCAGCATTTAAGGGAACTAGCAGTGATGATGTAGGATATGGTGTTTATGATCTCTTTGATTTAGGAGAATTTGACCAGAATGGAACAATTAGAACAAAATATGGTAGGAAAGAAGAGTATCTAAAGCTTATTAAGTCGTTAAAGGCAAATGGCATTAAACCATTTGCAGATATCGTTCTTAACCATAAAGCCAATGGTGATCATAAAGAAAAATTTCAAGTCATAAAAGTCAATCCTGAAAATCGTCAAGAAGCATTAAGTGAACCCTATGAGATTGAAGGATGGACGGGATTTGATTTCCCAGGTAGACAGGGTGAGTACAATGATTTTAAATGGCACTGGTACCACTTTACTGGTTTAGATTACGATGCTAAAAATAATGAAACAGACATCTTTATGATTGTAGGCGATAATAAAGGTTGGGCAGACGATGATTTGATTGATGATGAAAATGGTAATTTCGATTATCTCATGTACAATGACATTGATTTTAAGCATCCTGAAGTTATAAAAAACTTACAAGATTGGGCTAAGTGGTTTATTGAAACTACCGGTATTGAAGGTTTTCGTTTGGATGCTGTGAAACATATCGATTCTTACTTTATTCAAACTTTCATTAATGATATTCGTACAAAAATAAAACCCGATTTAGAGGTCTTTGGCGAATATTGGAAATCTGACCAAACATCAATGAAGGACTATTTAGAGGCAACACAATTTCAATTTTCTCTTGTTGATGTTACCTTGCATATGAATTTTTTTGATGCCAGTCACCAAAACCGTGATTTTGATATGCGAACAATTTTTGATGATAGTCTTGTTATTGATAATCCTGAGTATGCTGTCACATTCGTAGAAAATCACGATACGCAAAGTGGACAAGCTCTAGAAAGTAGAGTGGAAGATTGGTTTAAACCTTTAGCTTATGGCTTGATACTTTTACGCCAACAAGGGACTCCATGTCTTTTTTATGGTGATTATTATGGCATTCAAGGAGAATTTGGCCAACCATCCTTTAAAGAGGTTATTGATAAAATGGCTGAGCTACGCCAAAACTATGTATTTGGCAAACAAGTCGATTATTTTACGCATTCAAATTGTATTGGTTGGACTTGTCTTGGGGATGAGGAATATAATTCTTGTTTAGCTGTGGTCCTAACAAATGGTGATCAGGGATGGAAACATATGGAAGTAGGGGAAATTTATGCAGGCAAAACGTTTGTTGATTATTTAGGTAATTGTGAACAAGAGGTTGTTATAGGAGATGATGGTTGGGGTGATTTTTTAGTTGAATCTGCGTCTATCTCGGCTTGGGTCCCTAAAATAGAGGAAGCTAACTGATAAATCAGGTGAAAAAAAAGGTAAAATGAGATATAATAAGACCTATGAAAGTTTTACTGTATTTAGAGGCTGAAGAATACTTGAAAAAGTCAGGTATCGGTCGTGCTATCAAACATCAAGAGAAAGCTCTTCAAATTGCTGGGATAGATTATACCACTAATCCTGCAGATGACTTTGACCTTGTTCATATGAATACCTATGGTATTAGAAGTTGGCTTTTGATGAGTAAAGCTAAAAAAACTGGGAAAAAAGTAATTATGCATGGTCATTCCACTGAAGAGGACTTTAGAAATTCTTTTATTGGCTCAAATTTAGTATCCCCGCTTTTTAAATGGTACCTTTGCCGTTTTTATCAAAAAGCAGATGCCATTATAACCCCAACTGATTATTCTAAACAACTAATAAAAGCATATGGCATCAAGAAACCAATTTTTGTTTTATCTAACGGGATTGATCTAAGTCGCTATCAGAGGTCAGAAAAGAAAGAAGCTGCATTTCGTCACTATTTTCACTTGAGTAAAGATGATAAAGTTGTTATGGGGGCCGGTCTTTATTTCATGCGTAAGGGAATTGACCAATTTGTTGAAGTAGCTGCAAAAATGCCTGATATTCGTTTTATTTGGTTTGGAGAAACAAATAAGTGGGTTATTCCTCGAAAGGTTAGGCAAATCGTTACCAAGCAACATCCCTCAAATGTTACTTTTGCTGGTTACATAAAAGGTGACGTTTATGAAGGTGCCATGAGTGCTAGCGATGCTTTCTTCTTTCCGAGTCGTGAAGAGACAGAAGGGATAGTAGTTTTAGAGGCTTTAGCTAGTCATCAGCATGTGGTTTTAAGAGATATCCCTGTGTATCACGGTTGGGTGACCGAAGACAGTGTTGAATTAGCGACTGATGTTGATGGTTTTGTTGAAAAATTGGATAAAGTCTTATCTGGTAAGAGTGATAAGATTAAAGAAGGTTATCATGTGGCTGAGAGTCGAAGTATCGAACGAATTGCCCATGAATTGGCAAGTGTTTATCAAAAAGTAATGGAGTTGTAAGATGCGTATAGGTCTATTTACAGATACATACTTCCCCCAAGTTTCGGGAGTTTCAACAAGTATCCGCACTTTAAAGGAAGGGTTGGAGAAGGAAGGACACGAAGTTTATATTTTCACAACTACCGACCGTAATGTCAAACGTTTTGAAGACCCTACAATTATTCGTTTACCAAGTGTCCCTTTTATTTCTTTTACGGATCGTCGAGTAGTTTATAGAGGTTTAATTTCTGCTTATAGGATAGCTAAAGACTACGAACTTGATATTATTCATACTCAAACAGAATTCAGCTTAGGGCTTTTAGGAAAATTAGTTGCAAAAGCTTTAAGAATACCTGTTGTGCATACTTATCATACTCAATATGAGGATTACGTTGGTTATATCGCAAAAGGCAAATTGATTAAGCCAAGTATGGTCAAATATATCATGCGTACCTACCTAAGTGATTTGGATGGTGTCATATGTCCTTCTCGAATTGTTCTCAATCTTCTAGATGGTTACGGTGTCAAAATTCCAAAACAAGTTATTCCGACAGGTATTCCTGTTGAGAACTATCGTCGAGAGGATATCTCTGAAGAAACAATCAAGAATCTACGAACGGAGCTTGGACTTGCGGATAATGATACAATGCTATTGAGTTTATCACGGGTATCTTTGGAAAAAAATATTCAAGCAATCTTGATGCATTTATCAGCTGTCGTTGATGAAAATCCTCACGTAAAATTAGTGATAGTTGGAGATGGTCCTTATCTTTCAGATCTAAAAGAACTTGTTCACTCTCTAGAACTTGAAAATTCAGTTATTTTTACAGGTATGGTTGAGCATAGCCAAGTGGCTATCTACTATAAAGCATGTGATTTCTTTATTAGTGCTTCAACAAGTGAAACGCAAGGATTAACCTACATTGAGAGTCTGGCGAGTGGACGTCCAATCATTGCGCAAAGTAATCCTTATCTAGATGATGTTATTTCAGATAAAATGTTTGGAACTCTGTACAAGAAGGAAAGTGATTTGGCAGATGCTATCCTAGATGCAATAGCAGAGACACCCAAAATGACTCAAGAAGCTTATGAACAGAAATTATATGAGATTTCTGCTGAGAATTTCAGCAAGTCTGTATATGCTTTTTACCTAGACTTTCTGATTTCACAAAAAGCTAGTGTGAAAGAAAAAGTCTCTCTGACAATAGGAAATAAGGATAGCCATTCTACTCTTCGTTTTGTCAGAAAAGCGGTATATTTACCTAAGAAAGTTTTTACCTTTACAGGAAGAGCCTCTAAAAAAGTGGTAAAAGCACCTAAACGTCGTATTTCATCTATTCGAGATTTTTTAGATTGAGACGAATAAAATTAGTAAATGTCTTGAAATTATAAAAAATATTGTTATAATAAAAAATGAAGACATGTTAGGTTCTAATAGATTTTAAGAGCGAGCACTGGTTGGTGGAAAGAGTGCAATTAGAGAACTTAGTACTACTTCCTTGATTTTATGCAAACATAAAAGGGTGGTTCCCTTATCGCCACTAGAGGTCTGACACAAGTATACTCGAGTTTTTGTGTTGGATAAATTGAGGTGGAACCACGTAGTCTTTACGTCCTTTTGGATGTAAAGGCTCTTTTTTTATAAAAGAAATGGTTGCATAAAAGAGGCAGATTGCTTTACTAATGTTATACTTATTATCCCTAGCTAGGATAATGTGGAATTCAATCAAAGGTCAATCCCTTTGTTTATTAGTGAATTAATGTGTTTAGGAATTGGTATCACCCTAACAGTTATTAAGAAAAGGAGAACAAGATGATTAAAATCACTTTCCCAGATGGTGCAATTCGTGAATTTGAATCTGGCATCACAACATTTGAAATTGCACAATCAATTTCTAACTCTTTAGCTAAAAAAGCTTTAGCTGGTAAATTTAATGGTCAACTTATTGATACAACACGTGCTATTGAAGAAGATGGTAGTATTGAGATTGTAACACCTGACCACGAAGATGCTTTAGGAGTTCTGCGTCACTCAGCAGCGCATTTATTTGCTCAAGCTGCAAAACGCCTTTTTCCAGACTTATGTTTAGGTGTAGGTCCAGCTATTCAAGATGGTTTTTACTATGATACTGATAATAAATCAGGTCAAATTTCAAATGATGATCTTCCTCGTGTTGAAGAAGAAATGAAAAAAATTGTTAAGGAAAATCACCCTTGTATTCGTGAAGAAATCAGTAAAGAAGAAGCGTTAGAACTTTTTAAAGATGACCCTTATAAAGTTGAATTAATTAGTGAACATGCTGAAGATGGTTTAACTGTTTATCGTCAAGGTGAATTTGTAGACCTTTGTCGTGGACCTCATGTCCCATCAACAGGACGTATTCAAGTCTTTCATCTTCTAAATGTCGCTGGTGCTTACTGGCGTGGTAACAGTGATAATGCTATGATGCAGCGTGTCTATGGTACTGCTTGGTTTGATAAAAAAGATTTGAAAGCATATCTTAAACGCCGTGAAGAAGCTAAGGAACGTGACCATCGCAAATTAGGTAAAGAACTTGATTTATTTATGGTTAATCCTGAAGTAGGTCAAGGATTGCCATTCTGGTTGCCAAATGGAGCAACTATTCGCCGCGAATTGGAACGTTACATTGTTGATAAGGAGATTGCTTCAGGTTATCAACACGTTTACACACCTCCGATGGCATCTGTTGAATTTTACAAGACTTCTGGGCACTGGGACCACTATCGTGAAGATATGTTCCCAACAATGGATATGGGAGATGGAGAGGAATTCGTTCTTCGTCCAATGAACTGCCCACACCATATTGAAGTTTATAAACATCATGTTCACTCATACCGTGAATTGCCAATTCGTATCGCTGAACTTGGTATGATGCACCGTTATGAAAAATCAGGGGCCCTCACAGGATTGCAACGTGTACGCGAAATGACACTCAACGATGCCCATATTTTCGTTACACCTGAGCAAATTAAAGATGAATTTCTTAAAGCTCTTAATCTCATAGCAGAAATTTATGAAGATTTTAACTTAACAGATTACCGTTTCCGCTTATCTTATCGTGACCCAGAAGATAAACATAAGTATTATGATAACGATGAGATGTGGGAAAATGCACAAGCTATGCTAAAAGAGGCTATGGATGATTTTGGATTAGATTATTTTGAAGCAGAAGGCGAAGCAGCTTTTTACGGTCCTAAATTGGATATCCAGGTGAAAACTGCTCTTGGTAATGAAGAAACATTATCTACTATCCAACTAGATTTCCTTCTTCCAGAACGCTTTGATCTTAAATACATCGGTGCAGATGGTGAAGAACATCGTCCAATTATGATTCACCGCGGTGGTATTTCAACAATGGAGCGATTTACAGCTATTTTAATTGAAACTTACAAAGGTGCCTTTCCAACTTGGCTTGCTCCACAACAAGTTTCTGTTATTCCAATTTCAAATGAAGCCCACATTGATTATGCTTGGGAAGTGGCTCGTGTCCTTAAAGATCGTGGTATTCGTGCTGAAGTGGATGACCGTAACGAAAAGATGCAATATAAGATTCGTGCGGCTCAAACCCAAAAAATTCCATATCAATTGATTGTTGGTGATAAGGAAATGGAAGAAAAAGCCGTAAATGTGCGCCGCTATGGAAGCAAAGCGACTGAAACAAAATCTATAGAGGAATTTGTAGAAAGTATTTTAGCTGATATTGCAAGAAAATCTAGACCTGACGAAGTTAAATAAATTTTATTAGTCATTATAAAAATCATTAATAAATGATGTGAACTGATTACTGTATGATACAGAATCAGTTTTTTAGATGCTAATTTTTTCTTTATGTTTAATTATAAGCTAATTATAGATAAATAATCTCATATAACATTCACAAAATTAGATTTTTTGGTATAATTAATATGATTGACACATAAAGGAAAATAGTATTAATAAAAAGGGGTATGGAGCATTGCGAACAGTATTAGTAGTGCAAGGTGATGACGAAACAATAGAGTTATTAAGGTCGTATTTAGAGGGAGCTCTTTATAAGGTTGTGATGGCTAGTGATGGTGAGGAGGCTTTTTCTTTATTTCAGCAACATCAGATTGATTTAGCAATCATAGATATTACGCTACCTAAAATAGATGGATATGAGTTGACGCGACTCATTCGTCAAGATAGTCAGATTCCTATTATTATGCTAGCAGCTAAGACAACAGATATGGACAGAATATTAGGATTGAATATTGGAGCAGATGATTTTATCACGAAACCGTTTAATTCTTTGGAGGTTTTAGCTCGAATTAATTCGCAACTGCGTCGTTACTATGAATTCAATAGTCTTGCCAAACCTAAAAATCAATTTATAAAGATAGGGGAATTGGAATTAGATGAGGAACATGTTGAACTAACTAAAAATGGTAAACATATCAAGTTGACTGCTACAGAATTTAAGATTCTTCATATCTTAATGTCATCACCAGGAAGGATTTATACTAAAACACAACTCTATGAGAAGATTAATGGTAGGTATTTAGAAGGTGATGAGACAACGATTATGGTGCATATTTCTAATATCCGTGACAAAATCGAAGATGATAGTAAATATCCTAAATATATAAAAACACTTAGAGGAGTAGGATATAAAATCGAAAAACCGCAGTATCTTGTTTAAAAATATAATGGCTAGTAAGAGCCATTTTTTAGTGAAGATATTTCTTGGTTTTAAGCTTTCCTTTTTGCTATAATAAGTAAAATTGGAGAGGAGAGATATGGCAAAGACCGCTCTTAATATTCCTTTTACAGTTGAAGGGATAGAAAATTATTATCAAAATATAAAAATGATACTGTCTTTAGCAGATAAATGGAGCATACCTAAAGATGATCTATTACTCTTTTTAAAGGGACTCAAGGCTATTGATGATATAAAAGTTGGCTCTCCTATTTTTAAGTATTTTTGGACTTCTTTAAGTTTACAAGCACCCCTCAAAGCTTTAGAATTCGTGTTAGAGCAGGCTAAAATGCCAACTGAATTGTCAGGAGAATTATCAGAAACACAATACTTGGTCGCACAGTTTTCAGATGAGTTAGCTCCACATGATGATTTCTGGATAGCCTTATCACAAGTTATTTATGATTCTTTTCCTGGGAATAGTCTAGCCGAAGATACTGTATTAAATAGGAAACTCCATCAATTCCGCTATTTGATTTCTAGTCAGCAAGCACAGTATGTTCGACGATACTTTAAAGATGTTGGTATGACTGATAGAGATGCTTTAGTAAACTATCTATCATGTTTAAGAGAACCAGATAATATCGCCTACTATGAATCTGCTCGTTTGCATAATAAACGTCGGAGAAATGGTGAAATCTTTGCTTTCCCAGATGATGAGCCGGTTATTAATAGTAAGCTTTTAATTTCATTCCATACGGAATTTATTATTGATGACAAAGGAAATTTTTTAAACGAGATTGACGCAGAAGTAATAACAAGTAATGGCATTATCAATGGAGCTAGCTTTAATTATGCTTTTAAAAATAATACACGTCATAAAGAATTAGATGTTGATCCTGTAAAATTAGACCCAAAATTTCGAAACGATATGACTAGAGGTTATAGATCGCCAAATCTATCTAGAAGGAAATGGTTTTTCTTTAAAGAAGAGGATTACGATTGTAGTTATTTCAATAAAAAAGGATATTACGCATTTGGAAGGCGTAGTGCTAAGCAATCGGTTGATAAACAAGTCAAATACTTGAAGAAGGCTGTGCAGAAAATGCGCCTCAACTGATACATATACTATTAAAAGATACCATAATACTATGGTATCTTTTAATTTGAGGTATTAATGTCAAATGGTTCTTATTGACCACATGTTTTTATAAACGAGTGGTCAAAATTGAAAAAGTGTCTAGCTTATGTTAAAATATAGTTGAATAATAGAAAGAAGGTGCTGTATGATTAAGAAAAATAAAGTTTTTTTAGGAGTTCTTTTAGTCCTTGTTGTTATCCTTGGAGGTGGTGTATTATTTTACCAATCACAATTCCAAAAGACAACTAATCAAGCGTTAGCTATTGCTTATAAAGATGCTAAAGTGGCTAAGAAGGATGTCATACATCAAAAAATTGACAAAGAATTTGAAAACTTTAGAGGGAGCTACGAAATTGAGTTCAATACCAAAAGCGCAGAATACAGCTATCATGTAGATGCTAAGACTGGACAAATCCTTGAGCGGGACATGGATAATAATGGCTTTTCAAAATCGACTTCTCAGTCAAGTTCATCGTCAAGTCAAAAATCTCATAAAATAAGTCAAGAAGAAGCCAAAAAGATTGCATTTAAAGATGCTAATATAGAGGAATCAGAAGTCAGTAATCTTAAGATCAAAGAAGAAATTGAAAATGGAAAATCAGTTTATGATATTGACTTTGTGGACCTGAAAATTAAAAATGAAGTTGATTATCAAATTGATGCAGAAACTGGAAAAATCATTGAACGTTCTAGAGATCATATGAATGATTAATTTAAATAAGATATAAAAAAACGAAGGTCTAAAAGGCCTTCGTTTTAATTACTCAGTAGCTTGCTCCCAACGTTTTGAAAGTTTACGTGAAAAACTTGAAATGATAAAGTTTGTAATAAAATAGACAGCAGTTATAATAGCGTAGAGTGTAAAAACTTGTCCAGCTTCGAAATATCTTCCCATTAGAATTTGACTTTTTCCGAAGATTTCTTGAATAGCTATAACAGAATAAAGTAGTGATGTATCTTTTATAACCGTTACAAACTGAGAAATAATGGCTGGTAACATTTTGCGAAAAGCTTGTGGGAAAATAATAATAATGAAAACTTGCAAATAAGTGAATCCTTGAGAAAGTCCGGCTTCTGTCTGTCCTTTATCGACTCCATTTAAACCTCCCCGAATAATTTCTGCTAAAGCAGCGGAGGTAAAAATTGTAAACGAAGTAATACCAGCGCTGACTGATTTCATCTGGAATACTAAGAAAATGATAAAAATCCAAAGTAGATTTGGAACATTTCTGACAAATTCGATATAGATACTAGCTATTAATTTCCAGATAGGATTTTTGCTATTTCTCATAATTGCTAATAGAGTTCCAAAAAACATTGATAGTAAAATGGAAATAAAAGATATATATAAGGTTAAACCGAACCCTTGAAGGAGAAATAGTATATTTGTTAGTGTTAAGACTGATGACATATCAAACCTCCTTAAGAATAAGTTTTCTTATTTAATTCTTCTTGTTTTCTTGCCCAGCTTGCTAGTGGGAAACAAATAACAAAATAGAAGATAGCAGCTCCTGCAAAAGCTGGGATATAATTAGTTGTATCATAAGCCCAGGCCTTAGCTACAAACATGATATCGGCTCCAGAAATGATTGCTACGGTAGAGGTATTCTTGATTAGGTTAACAACTTGGTTGGTCATTGGTGGTAAAATTGTTCTGACAGCTTGAGGCAAAATGATAAATTGCATGGTTTGATTAGCTGTGAATCCTTGAGCTAAAGCAGCCTCTGTTTGTCCTTTAGGGACAGCTTCAATTCCTGAGCGAATAACTTCAGAAATATAGGCACCATGGTATAGGCCAACGCACAAAACGGCGGTGAAAAAAGCACTAATCATAACATGTCCATTACTAATGATTGCTAGTCCATAGTAGACAAAAACCATTTGAACTAAAAGAGGTGTGTTTTGAAAAACTTCAACATAGATACGTGATATCAACTTACCAACTTTACTTTTAGAAGTTGATAAACCACCAGAGAGAATTCCTAATATCAGAGCAAGTAGGAGTGCACCAAACGAAATACCTAGAGTATATAAGAAGCCTTTAAAGAATAGGTCAAAATGGTTAAAGAAAGCGCCCCACCTTGAAATGGCAAAAGGACTGATGTTTAATAAAGTCATAAAAAATCCTCCCTATTCTTTTTTTACTTTAGCGGGTTTAAGCTTAAATTTTTGATAAATGTGTTTTAAACTACCATCTTTTTCCCATGATACCAGTAACTTATTAACGTAGGGAATCAAGACTTTGTCCTGTTTACTGGTTGCAATACCGTATTCTTGCGTATTGAACCCTTCTTTTAATATGGTTGTATGAGGGCTAAGGTAGCCACTAAGGATAGATTTATCAACTGAAAAAGCATCAATACGATTAGCGTACAGTGATATTGCTAATTCTGGGAAACTCCCTAATTGAGCATAGCTAAATTTTAGCTTGTGTTCTTTAGCATATTTTTCTAAATTGCCTTTTGTAGTGGCACCTTGAGCCACACCAATGTGTTTACCATCCAATTCTTTTATAGTTTTGATATGACTATTTTTACGCACCAAAAATCCAATTTCATCGTGATAATAAGCTTTAGAAATATTATAGTTAGCTTTTCTTTCGGGCGTGATAGTGTATGTTGCGATTAGAATATCAATTTGCCCATTGTCCATCAGAGGCTCTCTGGTTTGTGCAGTTGTCGGTACAAAAACTGGTTTGACACCTAAGGATTTGGCAATTTTTTTGGCAATATCAATTTCCATTCCTTCGTATTGATTCGTCTCAGCATTATAATAACCAAAGTTAGGCACATCTTGTTTGACTCCAACTTTAAGGACACCCGATTTTTTGATTTCTGATAATTGATTAGCTGACGTTGAGTTGGGATAAAATAACAGGAAAATGAAAATACAGGATAATAGATAGAGCGTTAATCTTTTTCGTCTCAGCATATTTCGTCCTCCTAAAGGTCAGTACTGGTATGGTTGATAATGTTGCTTAAAAATTGTTTGGCACGTGGTTCTGTGGGGTTATCAAAAAAGTCTTGTACATCCGTAGTATCCACTAAAATTTCCCCATCAGCCATAAAAATAATACGATCAGCAACTTCTCGTGCAAATCCCATTTCATGAGTTACAACGACCATATTCATTCCGTCATTTGCCAATTTTTGCATCACTGAAAGAACGTCTCCGATGGTTTCGGGATCAAGGGCAGAGGTAGGCTCATCAAAGAGGAGGAGTTTTGGATGCATGGCAAGCCCTCTAGCAATAGCAATTCTTTGTTTTTGACCACCCGATAGCATAGATGGGTAGGAATCTTTTCTTTCCCACATATTGACAAATTTTAAATATTTTTCAGCAATTTCCATAGCTTCTTTTTTAGATTGTTTTAATACTTTAATAGGAGCTAATGTAATATTTTCTAACACGGTTTTGTGGGGATAAAGGTTAAAATGTTGAAAAACCATACCAACTTCTTTACGGAGGTTGACCAATTCTTTAGATGAACTATTTGCTAATTCATGTCCATTCACGACCAAACTACCATCGTCAATAGATTCGAGAGCGTTCATTGTTCTAATAAGTGTTGATTTACCTGATCCAGAAGGTCCTAATAGAACAACCACTTGCCCTGGCTCTATTTCCAAATTAATCTGACGAAGGGCGTGATAATCTCCATAATACTTGTTAACATTCTTATAAGATATGAGTGACATAAGAACCTCCTAAAATAACAGTTTATTGTTAGGTTACCTAACATTATAGATAAGTGTATCACCTGTTTGTGAGCTTGTCAATAAATTCAGAATATTAAAGAGTAGGATTGATTTAAATATTGCTATTTTTAGAGCGGTATTTTTAGTAAAAATATTACGTTCTCGTATCATTTATTTTTCAGTTTAATAGGATGTATTGAAAGTTTCCAATTAACTAGGAAATCTGTTATAATTAGTGATAATAGTGGTGCTTTAGGCCCATATTATCATATTTTCGGTCACTTTTATTTTTCAGTTTATGAATGGAAGTGGGAGACCAGAAAGTAATAGAGGTAAAATATGAAAAAAATACTTATCGTTGATGATGAAAAACCAATTTCAGATATTATCAAATTTAATTTAACCAAAGAAGGATATGAGACGGCGACAGCTTTCGATGGCCGTGAAGCTTTAGTACAATATGCAGAATTTCAACCAGATTTAATCATTTTGGATTTAATGCTCCCTGAACTAGATGGTTTAGAAGTGGCTAAAGAAGTTCGTAAAACCAGCCATATTCCTATTATTATGCTTTCTGCAAAAGATAGTGAGTTTGACAAAGTCATTGGTTTAGAAATCGGTGCAGATGATTATGTTACTAAACCTTTTTCAAATCGTGAACTTTTGGCACGGGTCAAAGCACATTTACGACGTACTGAAAATATTGAAACAGCTGTAGCAGAAGAAAGTGCTCAAAATGCTTCTTCGGATATTACTATTGGTGAGTTGCAAATTTTACCAGACGCCTTTATTGCTAAGAAACGTGGCGAAGAAATTGAATTAACGCACCGAGAATTTGAATTACTTCACCATTTAGCGACACATATCGGACAAGTCATGACACGCGAACATTTATTGGAAACAGTTTGGGGATATGATTATTTTGGAGATGTCCGTACAGTTGATGTGACGGTGAGACGTTTACGTGAAAAGATTGAAGATACTCCTGGTCGTCCAGAATATATTTTGACTCGACGTGGTGTAGGTTATTACATGAAGTCTTATGAATAATAGTGCTGCAAATATTAGGTCGTTTGAGCTAGCCTTACTTTTTTTACTAGTTTTTGTTGCTGTCTATTTTGTTTATCTAGCGGTTAGAGATTTTAAAATGTCTAAAAATATCCGGCTTTTGAATTGGAAAGTCAGAGATTTGATAGCAGGAAATTATTCAGATAGTATTCTAATTCAAGGTGATGCAGATTTGGTAGAATTAGGGGAAAGTCTAAATGATTTATCTGATGTCTTCCGAATGGCACATGATAACTTAGAACAAGAAAAGAATCGCTTAGCAAGTATCTTAACTTATATGACTGACGGTGTGCTGGCTACAGATCGTTCAGGAAAAATCGTTATGATTAATGAGACAGCCCAACAGCAGTTCAATCTAGCATATGATGAAGCTTTATCAATGAATATTGTTGATATGTTAGGGTCGGGAAGTCCATATTCGTTCCAAGATTTAGTCTCTAAAACGCCAGAGGTAGTTCTTAATAGACGTGATGAAAATGGTGAATTTGTTACCTTACGGATTCGATTTGCTTTGAACCGTCGTGAAAGTGGTTTTATTTCCGGTTTAGTTGCAGTATCACACGATGCTACTGAGCAAGAGAAAGAAGAGCGTGAAAGAAGACTTTTTGTATCTAATGTTTCTCATGAACTTCGTACACCTTTGACATCTGTAAAATCTTATTTAGAAGCTTTAGATGAGGGAGCGCTCAATGAAGAAGTTGCTCCAAGCTTCATTAAGGTATCTCTAGATGAAACAAATCGTATGATGCGTATGATATCAGATTTATTAAGTTTATCGCGCATTGATAATGAAGTAACGCATTTAGATGTTGAAATGACGAATTTTACAGCTTTCATGACCTCAATTTTGAATCGATTTGACCAGATTAGAAATCAAAAAACAGTCACAGGAAAAGTTTATGAAATTGTCAGAGATTATCCTCTTAAGTCAATTTGGGTGGAAATTGATACAGATAAAATGACTCAAGTGATTGATAACATTTTAAATAATGCAGTCAAGTATTCACCAGATGGTGGTAAGATTACAGTTAATCTACGCACAACTAAAACGCAGATGATTTTATCAATATCAGACCAAGGCTTAGGTATTCCCAAAAAAGATTTACCTCTCATCTTTGATCGTTTTTATCGTGTTGATAAGGCGAGAAGTCGTCAACAGGGTGGGACTGGACTTGGTTTGTCAATTGCAAAAGAAATTGTTAAGCAGCATAAGGGATTTATTTGGGCTAAGAGTGAGTATGGTAAAGGGTCTACTTTTACAATCGTCTTGCCTTATGATAAAGATGCTGTAACTTATGAAGAATGGGAGGACGTTGAAGATTAAAACATGTCAGAAATAGGATTTAAATATAGTATCTTAGCTTCAGGTTCAACTGGAAATTGTTTTTATATTGAGACACCCCAAAAACGTCTTTTAATCGATGCTGGTTTAACAGGCAAGAAAGTGACTAGCCTTCTTGCAGAAATTAATCGTAAGCCAGAAGATTTAGATGCTATACTAGTTACCCACGAACATTCTGACCACATTAAAGGTGTTGGCGTATTGGCTAGGAAATATCACCTTGATATTTATGCTAATGAGCAGACGTGGAAAGTTATGGATGAGCGTAACATGTTAGGCAAAGTTGATGTTAGTCAAAAGCATGTTTTTGGACGCGGTACAACCTTAACTTTCGGGGATTTAGATATTGAGAGCTTTGGTGTAAGTCATGATGCTGTGGATCCCCAATTTTACCGTATGATGAAAGATGATAAGAGCTTTGTGATGTTGACAGATACAGGATATGTTAGCGACCGAATGGCAAGCTTGATTGAGAATGCAGATGGTTATTTGATCGAGTCAAATCACGACATTGAGATTCTACGTTCGGGTTCTTATCCTTGGACACTTAAGCAACGTATTTTATCAGATAAAGGACATTTATCTAATGAAGATGGTTCAGAAACCATGATTCGCACTATAGGTAACCGTACTAAACACATCTATTTAGGACACTTGAGTAAGGAAAATAATATTAAGGAACTTGCTCACATGACTATGGAAAACAATTTAATGAGAGCTGACTTTGGTGTGGGCACAGATTTTTCTGTTCACGATACTTCCCCTGATTCAGCTACCCCACTGACGAGGATTTAAGATTGAAAAAGATTTTTTACATTAGTTTAGGATTTATTAGTTTAGGGATAGGCATTGCAGGTATTGTCTTGCCGGTAGTTCCAACGACTCCATTAGTATTGCTTTCAGCTTTTTGCTTTTCGAGAAGCTCTGAAAAATTTGATATTTGGTTGCGTCAAACTAAAGTTTATAAATACTACGCTGCAGATTTTGTTGAAAGCAGAAGTATTGCCCCAGCGCGTAAAAAGTCAATGATTTGGCAAATTTATATCTTGATGGGAATTTCAATCTATTTTGCTCCTCTAATGTGGCTCAAACTGGGATTATTGATTGGAACTATTGTAGGAACTTATGTGCTTTTTTATGTAGTACCTGATAAAATTGATGAATAGTTAACAAGAGACTAGGTGTGTATCCTAGTTTTTTGTTGAATATTCAAATATGTAATTAAGGAAACGTTTTCTTTGGAAGATAGGTTTAACTTCCAAAATGTTTGATTATTTGTCAACTGTGGTATAATGGTATTTGTTTAATATTTTATCTATGATTGAAATCAAGGAGAAAAAAATGAAAGAATTAAGATCAAAGTTGGAAAAAGACTATGGTATTGTTTTTGCTAATCAAGAATTATTAGATACAGCTTTTACCCATACATCATACGCAAATGAGCATCGCCTCCTAAACATTTCACATAATGAACGTTTGGAATTTTTAGGAGACGCTGTTCTACAATTACTTATTTCACAGTATCTTTTTACAAAGTACCCTCAAAAGGCAGAAGGTGATTTATCAAAATTACGTTCAATGATTGTTCGTGAGGAAAGTCTTGCAGGTTTTTCACGTCTATGTGGCTTTGATCACTATATTAAACTTGGAAAAGGAGAAGAAAAATCTGGTGGACGTAATCGTGACACTATTTTAGGAGATTTATTTGAGGCTTTTTTAGGAGCTTTATTATTAGATAAAGGTGTTGAAGTGGTTCATGCCTTTGTTAACAAGGTAATGATCCCTCACGTTGAAAAAGGGACCTATGAGCGTGTTAAAGATTACAAGACAAGCTTGCAAGAATTACTTCAATCTCATGGGGATGTAAAAATAGATTATCAAGTTACTAATGAAAGTGGTCCAGCACATGCAAAGGAATTTGAGGTGACTGTATCTGTCAACCAAGAAAATTTGAGCCAAGGAATTGGACGATCAAAGAAAGCTGCTGAACAAGACGCTGCCAAAAATGCTTTAGCAACGTTACAATGAGGAAATCATGTTTTTAAAAGAAATTGAAATGCAAGGCTTTAAGTCCTTTGCGGATAAAACTAAGGTAGAATTTGATCAAGGAGTTACTGCTGTTGTAGGTCCAAATGGATCAGGTAAAAGTAATATCACAGAGAGTTTACGTTGGGCATTGGGAGAATCAAGCGCAAAAAGTTTACGAGGAGGTAAGATGCCAGACGTTATATTTGCTGGTACAGAAAATCGTAAGCCCCTTAATTATGCGCAAGTGAGTGTTACTTTAGATAATAGCGACCATTTTATCGAAAATATAGCTGACGAAGTTCGAGTTGAACGTCGTATTTTTCGAAACGGAGATAGTGAATATTTAATAGATGGACGCAAAGTTCGCTTACGTGATATTCATGATTTATTTATGGATACTGGATTAGGAAGAGATTCTTTTTCTATTATTTCCCAAGGACGCGTTGAAGCTATTTTTAATAGTAAACCAGAAGAGCGCCGTGCCATATTTGAAGAAGCCGCTGGTGTTCTGAAATACAAAACACGTAAGAAAGAAACACAATCCAAATTAGAACAAACTCAAGGGAACTTAGATCGCTTAGAGGATATTATTTATGAATTGGACATGCAAGTCCAACCATTAGAAAAACAAGCAAGTATTGCCAAGCGTTTTTTAGTATTAGATGAGGAACGACAAGGACTCCACTTATCTATTTTGATTGAAGATATTTTACAACATCAATCAGATTTAACTACTGTTGAGGAAAAGCTATTGACAGTAAGAAAAGAGTTAGCAACTTATTACCAACAACGTCAGTCCCTTGAAGATGAAAATCAATCGTTAAAACAGAAACGTCACCATTTATCTGAAGAAATTGAGGCTAAACAGTTAGCTCTTTTAGACGTTACAAAGTTAAAGTCAGATTTGGAACGCCAAATTGATCTGATTCGTTTAGAGTCAAACCAAAAGGCTGAAAAAAAAGAAGAGGCAGGTCAACGCTTAGCAGAGTTAGAAATTAAAGCTAAAGATTGTAGTGACCAGATTACCCAAAAAAATATAGAGTTAACTACTCTGTCGGAAAAAATAGCCCAAATAAGATCAGAAATTGTTAGTACAGAAAGTTCCTTGGAGCGTTTTTCAACTAATCCGGATCAGATTATTGAAAAACTTCGAGAAGACTTTGTTACCTTGATGCAAGAAGAAGCCGACACTTCAAACGCTTTAACAGCTTTACTAGCTGATATAGAGAATCAAAAACAAGCTTCTCAAGCTAAATCTCAAGAAATACAAGAAGTTAGCAAAAATTTAGAAGTATTAAAAAGTAACGCAAAGGTAGCATTGGAACGATTTGAGGCTGCAAAGAAGAATGTTCGTCAGTTATTATCTCACTACCAAGATTTAGGTCAAACCTTGCAAAATCTAGAAGGTGAGTATAAGAATCAGCAGTCAATTTTATTTGATCATTTAGATGAAATCAAATCAAAGCAAGCACGTATTTCGAGTTTAGAATCTATTTGGAAAAATCATAGTAATTTCTATGCTGGAGTGAAGTCAGTTCTACAGGCTAAGGACCAGCTTGGAGGTATCATAGGTGCTGTTAGTGAGCATCTTAGCTTTGACAAACATTACCAAACAGCATTGGAGATAGCTTTGGGAGGTAGCAGCCAACACATCATTGTTGAAGACGAGAGTGCTGCCAAACGTTCAATTGCTTTTTTAAAGAAAAACCGCCAAGGTAGAGCGACATTTCTGCCTTTAACTACAATAAAACCAAGAGAATTAGCACAACATTATCTCTCAAAATTACAAAGTTCTCAAGGGTTTTTAGGAATAGCTAGTGAATTGGTAACCTATGATCAACGCTTGTCAAACATTTTTAAAAATAACTTAGGGTTAACTGCTATTTTTGATACGGTTGATAATGCTAATGTAGCTGCGAGACAATTGAATTATCAAGTACGTTTAGTAACCTTAGATGGAACAGAGTTACGCCCTGGAGGGTCGTACTCAGGGGGAGCAAATCGTCAAAATAATACTGTTTTTATCAAGCCTGAATTGGATAATCTAAAAAAAGAATTGAAACAGGCACAAAGTAAACAATTAATTCAAGAAAAAGAAGTTGCCACATTGTTAGAGCAACTCAAAGAGAAACAAGAAACCTTAGCACAACTTAAGAATGATGGAGAACAAGCTCGTCTTGAGGAACAAAGAGCTGATATAGAGTATCAACAACTATCAGAAAAGCTTGCTGATTTAAATAAACTATATAATGGCTTGCAATTAAGCAGCGGGGCGTTGGAACAAACTACTTCTGAAAATGAAAAAAATCGTTTAGAAAAAGAACTTGAACAATTTGCTATTAAAAAAGAAGAGTTGACAACTTCAATTGCTCAAATTAAGGAAGATAAAGATTCAATTCAAGAAAAAGTCAATAATCTAACAACATTATTGTCAGAGGCACAGCTAGAAGAACGTGATTTGCTAAACGAGCAGAAATTTGAACGTGCCAACTGTACACGTCTAGAGATTACCTTGTCTGAAATAAAACGTGACATTAGTAATTTACAAACATTACTAAGCCATCAGGACAGTCAATTAGACAAAGAAGAGCTTCCACGTATAGAAAAACAGTTGCTACAAGTAAATAATAGAAGAGAAAATGACGAAGAAAAGCTTGTGAGTCTCCGTTTTGAATTGGAGGATTGTGAAGCTGCTTTAGATGATTTAGCTGCTTCTCTGGCTAAAGAGGGACAAAAAAATGAAAGTCTTATTCGTCAGCAAGCTCAATTAGAGTCACAATGTGAACAATTATCTCAACAATTGATGATATTCTCACGTCAATTATCAGAAGACTATCAGATGACATTGGATGAAGCGAAGGTAAAAGCAAATGTCTTGGAAGATATTTTGATGGCGCGTGAACAATTGAAATCTCTACAAGCTAAAATTAAAGCTTTAGGACCTGTTAATATTGATGCAATTGCTCAATTTGAAGAAGTTCATGAACGATTGACCTTCCTTAACACACAGCGAGACGACTTAGTTCATGCCAAAAATTTATTACTAGAGACGATTACAGATATGGATGATGAAGTTAAGACTCGTTTTAAATCGACATTTGAAGCCATTCGTCATAGTTTCAAAGAAACCTTTGTACAGATGTTTGGTGGAGGTTCTGCGGACCTTATTCTGACAGAAGGTGATTTATTATCAGCTGGGGTTGATATTTCGGTTCAACCTCCTGGTAAAAAAATCCAGTCTTTAAACTTGATGTCAGGTGGTGAAAAAGCATTATCAGCGTTAGCATTATTATTTGCCATTATCCGTGTTAAGACAATTCCATTTGTCATCTTGGATGAAGTTGAGGCCGCTTTAGATGAAGCAAATGTTAAGCGATTTGGCGATTATCTTAATCGATTTGATAAATCAAGTCAATTTATCGTTGTTACTCACCGAAAAGGGACTATGTCTGCTGCTGATAGTATCTATGGGGTAACGATGCAAGAATCAGGCGTTTCCAAAATTGTTTCTGTAAAATTAAAAGAAGCTCAAGAAATGACCAATTAGAAAACAGAAGGGGATCCCTTCTGTTTTTTGGATTTTCAGCCTTATTTTATGTTACAATAGTAAATGTAAACCCTTTAGTTAGGAGATTCCATGATAAAATTAGTAGCAACCGATATGGACGGTACATTCTTAGATGAAAACGGTACCTATGATAAAAAACGTTTAGCAAATGTGCTAAAAAAATTTAAAGAACAAGGAATTGTCTTTACGGCAGCAAGTGGGCGTTCCTTATTATCACTTGAACAATTATTTGCTGACTTTCGTGATCAGATGGCTTTTATAGCAGAAAACGGAAGTGCAGCAGTCTTATTTAATCGCTTGGCATATGAACAGCACTTGAGTCGAGAACAATACTTAGATATTATTGACCATTTGAGTAAGAGCCCTTATATGGAGAATAATGAATATGTCTTATCTGGCAAGGATGGTGCATATATTCTAAGTGATGCCAATCCAGATTATATTGAATTCATCACTCATTATTATGATAATTTGCAAAAAGTTTCTCACTTTGAAGATGTTGATGATATTATTTTCAAAGTAACGGCTAACTTTACTGAAGAGACTGTTAGACAAGCTGAGGAGTGGGTAAATCAAGCTATACCGTATACCACAGCAGTGACAACAGGTTTTAAATCCATTGATATTATTCTAAGCTCAGTTAATAAACGAAATGGTTTAGAGCACCTCTGTGAACAATACGGTATTAGAGCAGAAGAAGTCTTATCTTTTGGTGACAATATTAATGATTTAGAAATGCTAGAGTGGTCAGGAAAAGCTATCGCAACAGAAAATGCTAGACCAGAAGTTAAAGAGATAGCAGATTGTATTATAGGTCATCACAATAATCAAGCTGTAATGGCTTATTTAGAAAGTATGGTGGATTAATGTCGGATATTAAAATACTTGCCTTAGATTTAGATGGCACTTTATTTACAACAGATAAGAAAGTTTCAGAAGAAAATAAAGTGGCCTTAAAAGCAGCTAGAGAAAAAGGTATAAAAGTTGTTATTACAACAGGGCGTCCTTTAAAAGCAATTGGTAATTTGTTAGAGGACCTAGAGTTAGTATCTGATGAAGATTACAGCATTACTTTTAACGGTGGTTTAGTTCAACAAAATACAGGGAAAATCTTAGCTAAAACTGCAATGACACGACAAGAAGTGGAAGATATCCATGAGGAGTTGTATCAAGTGGGTTTGCCAACAGATATCTTAAGTGAGGGAACGGTATATAGTATCGCTAACAAGGGACACCATTCTCAATATCATTTAGCCAACCCGCTCTTAGAATTTATAGAAGTTGATGATTTAGAGCAAGTGCCAAAGGATGTAGTTTATAATAAAATTGTTAGTGTTATTGATGCTACATATCTTGATCAACAAATTGCTAAACTTCCTGATAGACTTAAAGTTGACTATGAAATGTTTAAATCACGTGATATCATTTTAGAATTGATGCCTAAAGGTGTTCATAAAGCAGTCGGCTTAGAACTACTGACAAAACACCTTGGGTTAGATAGTAGTCAAGTTATGGCAATGGGAGATGAAGCAAATGATTTATCAATGCTAGAGTGGGCAGGCTTAGGAGTTGCAATGGCTAATGGTATTCCAGAAGCTAAGGCAATAGCAAAAGCGACAACTATTTGTAATAACGATGAGTCTGGAGTCGCCGAAGCAATTGGGAAATATATTTTAAGTGAGGAAAATTAATGGGATTATTTGACCGCCTATTTGGACATAAGAAAAAAGATAAAGAACCAGAAATTGAAGCATCAGAATCTGTTGTTTTAGAAGATGAAGATTCAGTTATTGATAAAGAGGAGGGCAGCAACTTTTCGAAGGAGTCAACTTTGAATCGAACCTCTGAAGTCCCTGTTGCAGAAGATGATTCTTTCTTAGAATTAGAAAGAGATACAGCATTGTCAGAATCACATCAACCAGTTACCTCTGAAATTCATCCTTTAGAGTCAGAAGATACCGATGAAATTCCTGTAAAAGAAGACGATAGTTTTTTAGAACTAGAAGATAGGGCTAAGACAAAGGTAGCAGATACTTCTGAGGTAGAAAATGTAGTTCCTGATTCCACGACTCTTTCTGACAATGTTTCTGCTAAATCTGAGGCATCTTTTAGTGATAAGGAGCAATTAAGTGATAGTCAGGCTTCAGATCAGTTTTCAGAAACTCCCCTTCAAGAAGAGATGTCTAGTGGAAAAACTGAGGTACAAACAGAGTCAGAGGATACATCTGCGGCTGATGCTTTTTTAGCAGATTACTATGCTAAACGTAAAGCAATTGAGAAAGAAATCTCGTCTAATTCGCTGTCAACAGATGAGTCAGAATTTTCTGAGGCACAGGAAGTTTTATCGCAATCACAGGCAGACACTATAAAAGCTGAGAGTCAAGAGGAAAAATATAATCGTAGCCTGAAAAAAACACGCACAGGTTTTAGTGCACGCCTTAATGCTTTCCTTTCTAACTTCCGTCGTGTTGACGAAGAGTTCTTTGAAGAATTAGAAGAAATGTTAATCTTATCTGACGTTGGGGTAAATGTTGCAACACAGTTAACCGAAGATCTTCGTTATGAAGCAAAATTAGAGAATGCCAAGAAATCAGAGGATTTAAAACGTGTTATCGTTGAAAAATTAGTTGAAATCTACGAAAAAGATGGTATTTATAATGAGGCTATCAATTTCCAAGAAGGTTTAACCGTAATGCTTTTTGTAGGTGTTAATGGTGTTGGAAAAACGACATCTATAGGTAAGTTAGCTCATCAATACAAGTCTCAAGGGAAAAAAGTTATGTTAGTAGCAGCTGATACTTTCCGTGCAGGTGCTGTGGCTCAACTAGTAGAATGGGGACGCCGTGTTGATGTACCAGTTGTCACTGGAGAAGAAAAAGCAGATCCGGCTAGCGTTGTCTTTGATGGCATGGAAAAAGCCGTTGCTCAAGGCGTTGATGTCTTGTTAATTGATACAGCAGGACGTCTGCAAAATAAAGAAAACCTTATGGCAGAGTTGGAAAAAATTGGACGTATTATTAAGCGTGTCGTACCTGATGCTCCCCACGAAACTTTGCTTGCTTTAGATGCATCTACAGGACAAAATGCTTTAAGTCAAGCTAAAGAGTTCTCGAAAATTACACCATTAACTGGCCTTATTCTGACTAAAATTGATGGTACTGCTAAGGGTGGTGTGGTACTGGCTATTCGTCAAGAACTAGATATTCCTGTTAAATTCATTGGTTTCGGCGAAAAAATCGATGATATTGGTGAATTTAATTCAGAAGATTTCATGCGTGGCCTTCTGGAAGGAATTTTATAAGAAAAAAGAACTTTCATTTAGAAAGTTCTTTTTATATTAAAAGACACGATAAACATAAGGATTATTAGGTTTAGAAACTTGACGAGACTCTTCAATGTGTAAGACTGGTAAGTTTTGTTGTAACAATTGATTATACTCGGATTTAATTGTACCTCTAACAGTTACCCAAGTATTGTCCGGATAACTTTTTTGATTTCCAGTCGTTAGTAGACCATAAACTCCTGAATCGGCAATACAATGAATGATTCCAAAGCGGAAAATAAATTGATATCCTTCGTGTTTGGGTTCGTTATAAACAAACCCAGTATATTGTATTTGGCGATCCATGAATTGCTCGGGATAGAGATAAATTAGTTCCATAACTTCCATGTAATTTTCAGTTGTGATGGTTAATGTACCAGAGCCTTTATATTTTTTAAGCTCTTTTTGCATTTCTTTTTCATAGGCTGAAGAAGTAAAATAAGTGCTGGTATCTGGTTTCAAATATTGAACGCGTGTCCCATCTTGACTTACAGTACCAGTAGAGCCGGCTGCTAGAGGGAAATTATATCCCTTGGCAGAGACTGTGGTTGAGTCTAAACTAACTGTAGGTACTAACAAACCTACTAAAACGGGAAATACTAAAATCATTGGGCTTGTTGATTTAGCTATTTTACCATGTAGGTGACTATGCATTTTCATATTTTTAACCCAAATAATTAGCTGTACAATTGCTAAAATAAAAGATAGGACCATTGAAATATAGGCCAAATAGGTATAATGAGTATTAATATACTGATTTAGTTTACCTGATAACTTTAAATACATGCTTAATTCAAAATAACCAGCAAGAATAAGAAATCGAATCATTATATTACCCCCACAAATAAACAATAGATAATAATAATAAGAGAAGATACACTAATGAATTGGACAATAAACCTTGTTTTAAAAGAATTTACCATCATCATTAAATTCTTAATATCAATCATGGGTCCAATTAAAAGGAAAGCCATCACTGGCGCGATTCCAAAGGTTGATAATAAAGAAGCACCTATAAAAGCGTCAGCTTCACTACACAATGACAAGATGAAAGCAAGCAACATCATAACTAAGATGGCTGTGATAGGGCTATGTCCGATAGTAGTAAGAACTCGAGTTGGTAAATAAATTTGCATAGCTGAAGCAATTAAAGTACCAAATACTAGATAGCGTCCTGTATCAAAAAATTCATCGATGGCATGAGCTAAGGCTAGAAAGATTTTTTGATACCACTTCTTATCAGAATAATCATGAAAATGAGTAGGTTTAGCGTCTTCTTTTAGAATATTATCATCTACTAAAAAGGCAAGCATGACTCCTAAAGCAATGGCTACAATGGTAGCACCTACAAAGCGTAATATCAGGAAGCGTATGGAATTTCCAAATGCTGAGTAGGTCGCAAATAAAACAATAGGATTAATAATAGGGGCAGTAGCAAGAAACGGAACTGCCGTGTATGAAGGCACTTTCTTTTCAAGGAATCGATTAATAATAGGAATGATACCACATTCGCAAGAAGGAAAGACAAAGCCAACGAAGGTTCCAAATAAGACTCTGAGAAATTTATTTTTCGGTAAGAACTTATTGACTATATCAGGTGTTATAAAGACTTCAATAATTCCTGATAAAATAGTTCCAAGCAAAACAAAAGGAAGTGCCTCAATAATAATGGAAATGAAAATGGCAAACCATTGAAGGACACTATCCGGTAATTGATTAAAGATATCCATAGAACTTAATCTTTCTGAGAATCATCTTTCTGTTCAGGTTTTGAATCAGAATCAACTTTTTTAGGTTTTGGTACTTTAGCAAAACTAGCGAACATACTTTCTAAGTCATCTTGACGTTTGTGCGTAATAGCCATTAATGGCACCTCTTTCTTTATATAATAACCTATTATACTATATTAGCTTATTTTTAACATAAAAAAACAAATCGATTGGAAATGATACTATATAGTGATAAAATGTTATTAGTAGATTGATGAGGTAAGATTATGATTGAATTAGGTATTACAACATTCGGAGAGACAACAATCCTTGAAGAAACAAACCAAAGCTATTCACATCCTGAGAGGATTCGCCAATTAGTTGCTGAGATTGAACTAGCTGATCAAGTTGGTTTAGATGTATATGGTATTGGAGAGCACCATCGTGAAGATTTTGCGGTCTCTGCACCCGAAATTGTCCTAGCAGCAGGAGCGGTTAGAACTAATAATATCCGTTTATCTAGTGCAGTAACGATTCTCTCTTCCAATGATCCTATTCGCGTCTACCAGCAATTTTCAACGATTGACGCACTTTCAAATGGTAGAGCAGAAATTATGGCAGGGCGTGGTTCCTTTATTGAGTCTTTTCCATTGTTTGGATACGATTTAGCGGATTATGATGATTTATTTAATGAAAAAATGGATATGTTGTTAGCAATTAACTCAGCGACAAATCTCGATTGGAAAGGTCATTTGACACAAACAGTTAATGAGCGACCAATTTATCCAAGAGCATTACAGAGACAGTTACCAATATGGGTGGCAACAGGAGGAAATGTTGATTCTACAATTCGTATTGCAGAACAAGGTTTGCCAATTGTTTATGCAACTATTGGTGGGAATCCCAAAGCATTTCGTCAATTGGTCCATATTTATAAAGAAGTTGGTAGTCGTAATGGACACAAACCAGAACAACTAAAAGTTGCTGCTCACTCTTGGGGATGGATTGAAGAGGATAATCAAACCGCTATTGACCGTTATTTTTTCCCTACGAAACAGACCGTCGATAATATTGCTAAGGGACGCCCTCATTGGTCTGAAATGACCAAAGAGCAGTATTTACGTTCAGTAGGTCCAGAAGGTGCTATTTTTGTAGGAAGTCCTGAAGTGGTTGCACATAAAATTATAGGACTTGTTGAAGCACTTGAGTTAGACCGTTTTATGTTACATCTACCAGTTGGCTCTATGCCTCACAAAGACGTCCTAAATGCTATCAAACTTTATGGTAAGGAAGTAGCACCAATTGTTCGAAAATATTTTGAAAAGAATTAAAGCAGATCTGGTCTGTTTTTTTATTGTTAGATTATAAAAACGCTATCTTGAAATCGCTTTTTAAAACTCTTCGTAAGTCAAAAATATGCTATAATAAAAGCGTTATGGAAAATTTAAATATTACACAAATTGCTATTGATTTAGGTATTAAAGCGTCACAAATCGAAAAGGTTTTAGAATTAACAGATGAAGGAAATACTATTCCTTTTATTGCCCGTTATCGTAAAGAAATGACAGGTAATTTGGATGAAGTTCAAATCAAATCAATTATTGACCTTGATAAGAGTATGACAGCTCTTTCAGATCGTAAAACTACGGTCTTAGCCAAAATTGAAGAACAAGGAAAGTTGACTCAAGAACTCAAAAAGGCTATTGAAGAAGCAACTAAACTAGCAGATGTTGAGGAACTCTACCTACCTTATAAAGAAAAACGTCGTACGAAAGCTACGATTGCACGTGAAGCAGGTCTTTTTCCTTTAGCACGTCTTATTTTACAAAATAAGGATAACCTTGAGGAAGAAGCTCAAAACTATCTTACAGATGGTTTTGAGACAACTACGAAGGCACTTTCTGGAGCAGTAGATATTCTTATCGAAGCTTTTTCTGAGGATAATAAATTACGTTCATGGACATATAATGAGATCTGGAACTACAGCTCAATCACTGCAGTTGTTAAAGATGAGTCACTTGATGAAAAACAGGTCTTCAAAATCTACTATGACTTTTCTGAAAAAATAAGTAAACTCCATGGCTATCAAGTTTTAGCATTGAATCGTGGTGAGAAAATGGGTGTTCTTAAGGTTAATTTTGAGCATAACCTTGAAAAAATGTTTCGCTTTTTTGCTGTTCGATTTAAAGAAACTAGCCAATATATAGATGACCTTATTGTACAGACTGTCAAGAAAAAAATCGTTCCAGCTATGGAACGCCGTATCCGTACAGAACTAAGTGAAGGAGCAGAAGATGGTGCAATTTCACTGTTTTCAGAGAATCTTCGTAACTTATTGTTAGTCTCACCGCTTAAGGGGAAAATGGTGTTAGGTTTTGACCCTGCCTTTCGTACAGGAGCAAAATTAGCAGTAGTAGACCAAACTGGAAAATTAATGACAACACAAGTGATTTATCCAGTTCCTCCAGCTAATCAAGCAAAAATCGAACAATCAAAAATAGAGTTAGCAAAACTTATCAAAGAATTCAATATAGAAATTATTGCTATAGGGAATGGAACAGCGAGTCGTGAATCAGAAGCATTTGTTGCAGAAGTTTTACAAGATTTTCCAGACGTATCCTATGTGATTGTTAACGAAAGTGGTGCCTCTGTTTATTCAGCCTCAGAATTGGCACGTCATGAATTTCCAGACTTAACGGTTGAAAAACGTTCGGCCATCTCAATTGCAAGACGTCTGCAAGACCCATTAGCAGAACTAGTCAAAATTGATCCAAAATCTATTGGTGTGGGTCAATATCAACATGATGTTAGCCAAAAAAAATTAGCAGAAAATCTTGATTTTGTTGTTGAAACTGTAGTTAACCAAGTAGGTGTTAATGTTAATACAGCAAGTCCAGCCTTGTTAGCTCATGTTTCAGGTTTAAATAAAACAATATCTGAAAATATTGTTAAATATCGTGAAGAGAATGGGCAAATTAAGTCACGTGCTGAAATTAAGAAAGTGCCCAGATTAGGAGCAAAAGCTTTTGAGCAAGCTGCTGGATTCTTACGTATTCCTAATGCTAAAAATTTCTTGGATAATACAGGTGTTCACCCTGAGTCTTATGAAGCTGTTAAAAAGTTGCTTGACCAACTGACTATCAAAGAATTAGATGATCTTGCTAAAGAGAAGTTACAAAACCTTGACTTAATTGCAACAGCAGAAAGTATTGGGGTAGGTCAAGAAACATTAAAAGACATTATAGAAGATCTTTTGAAACCAGGTCGTGATTTGCGTGATGATTTTGAAGCGCCTGTTTTGAGACATGATGTTTTAGATGTCAGTGATTTAAAAGTTGGACAGGAATTGCAAGGAACTGTTCGAAACGTCGTTGATTTTGGTGCTTTTGTTGATATTGGTGTTCATGAAGATGGTCTAATCCACCAGTCTCGCCTTATTAAGCGAAAACGCGATAAAAAAACTAGAAAAATGCCTCCTTTACAACATCCAAGCAAATATCTCTCTGTTGGTGATATTGTAACTGTTTGGGTTGTAGAGGTAGATGCGGAGCGTAGCAGAATTGGACTTAGTCTTATCAAGCCAGACGGACTTGACTAATTATGTTAAGAAGGTGTCTATAGAAGATTTTGGATGTCAGTTTTTACATACTGCACATTGGAATAATCGCTTAAGAACAACTGGAGGACGCTTCTTTCCAAACGATAGACACCTTGACTTTAATCCCAAAATTTATCGTGAGTTTGGTATTGATATTTTTCGTAAGATTGTAAGACATGAGCTTTGCCATTATCATCTCTATATACAAGGTAAAGGATATCAACATAGGGATAAAGCTTTTAAAGAGTTACTAGAAAAAGTCGATGGCTTACGATATACCCCTAGAGTTACGGCTGTTAAAGTGAATTATCATCATTACTCTTGCCAATCTTGCGGTCAAGTATACCGACGTAGGAGACGTGTTAATTTACGCAAGTTTGCTTGTGGTTATTGTCATGGTCGCTTGATAGAGAGTTTTTAAAATCAGTCGTAAGGCCTATTTAATTTTACTGTCAAAGTAGTTATAATTAAAATATAGAGTAGATAGAAAGAAGGATAGGTATGAAATCAAGCTTCTACAAACAACGAAAAGGTAAGTTGGTCTGCGGTGTTGTCGCCGGTCTAGCTGATAAGTATAACTGGGATTTAGCTCTTTCACGGGTGTTGATTGCACTGATTTTGTATTTTACCAAATTTGGTCTTTTGCTATATATTTTATTAGCTGTTTTCTTACCCTATAAAGAAGATATTATTGAAACAAGAAGACAAGGTCCCAGAAGACGTAAAGATGCTGAACCTGTTGATGATGACGGTTGGTTCTGGTAATTCATATAAAGGAGATTTGCTAGATGAATCTCCTTTTTTCTTAGCTTTATTTAGACCACTTTTCCAAAATATCTTCTTTTTTTCAGAAAAACGCGTTAGCGCTTACTTTTAGTAAAAAGTATGATATAATGTGGGTGTAAATTAATGAAAGTGTTTAGTACCTTTGCTCAACTTTAAATTGTAGGGTATAGCAATAGGGATATTCACTTTTATAAGAAGGAGTAAGTATGGCAGTTACTGTTCAAATGTTAGTTGACCGCTTAAAGTTAAATGTCATCTATGGTGATGAACATCTATTATCTAAGCGGATTACAACAGCTGACATTTCACGTCCTGGTCTAGAAATGACAGGGTATTTTGATTATTATGCACCAGAGCGTTTGCAACTTGTTGGTATGAAAGAGTGGTCATATTTAATGGCTATGACAGGACATAATCGTTATCAAGTGTTACGTGAAATGTTCCAAAAAGAAACACCAGCTATTGTTGTAGCACGTGATTTAGAAATTCCAGAAGAGATGTATGAGGCGGCTAAAGATACCGGTATTGCTATTCTTCAAAGTAAGGCCCCTACAAGTCGTTTATCAGGTGAAGTTTCTTGGTATTTAGATTCTTGCTTAGCTGAGAGGACAAGTGTTCATGGTGTCTTGATGGATATCTATGGTATGGGTGTTCTGATTCAAGGTGATTCCGGTATTGGTAAGAGTGAGACAGGACTAGAGCTAGTTAAGCGAGGACATCGTTTGGTAGCAGATGATCGTGTTGATGTTTATGCTAAAGACGAAGAGACGCTTTGGGGAGAGCCTGCTGAGATATTACGTCATTTACTTGAAATTAGAGGTGTGGGAATCATTGATATTATGAGCCTATATGGAGCTAGTGCGGTTAAAGATTCATCGCAAGTGCAATTAGCTATATACCTTGAAAACTTTGAAACTGGAAAAGTTTTTGATAGACTCGGGAATGGCAATGAAGAGATCGAATTATCTGGAGTTAAGGTTCCTCGGATACGTATTCCTGTTAAAACAGGCCGAAACGTGTCAGTAGTTATTGAAGCAGCGGCTATGAATCACAGAGCTAAACAAATGGGGTTTGATGCTACCCAGACTTTTGAGGATCGTTTAACACATTTGATTAGTCAGAACGAGGTCAATGATGATTAATCCAGTAGCAATACGATTAGGCCCCTTTTCTATTCGCTGGTATGCTATTTGCATAGTGTCTGGTATGTTGTTAGCAGTTTACTTAGCAATGAAAGAGGCCCCTCGTAAGAACATTAAGTCGGATGATATTCTAGATTTCATTCTCATGGCTTTTCCACTATCCATTGTTGGAGCTCGTATTTATTATGTTATCTTCGAATGGGCTTATTACTCTAAGCACCCAGTAGAGATTATCGCCATCTGGAATGGCGGTATTGCTATTTACGGAGGGTTAATTACCGGGGCCATTCTCCTTGTGATTTTTTCATATCGTCGCTTGATTAATCCCATTGATTTTCTGGATATTGCTGCTCCAGGAGTGATGATTGCCCAAGCCATAGGTAGGTGGGGGAATTTTATTAATCAAGAAGCATACGGTAGGGCAGTAAAAAATCTGAATTACGTACCAAACTTTATAAAAAATCAAATGTATATTGATGGAGCTTACCGAGTACCTACATTTTTATATGAGTCTCTTTGGAACTTCCTAGGTTTTGTCATCATCATGTCTATTCGTCATCGACCGCGCACTTTAAAACAAGGTGAAGTGGCATGTTTTTATTTAGTTTGGTATGGATGTGGACGGTTCATTATTGAAGGGATGAGGACAGATAGCCTTTATTTGGCGGGTTTGCGCGTGTCACAATGGTTATCAGTTATTTTAGTTATTATCGGAATTGTCATGATTATTTATCGTCGTCGTGAACAACATATTTCATATTATTAAACAGAGGAGGTATTATGATAGAAATTGCTGTATTAATTATTGCCATTGCGTTTGTTGTTTTAGTTTTAGGAATACTTTTCGTTCTGAAAAAAGTATCAGAAACGATTGAGGAAACCAAGCAAACTATTAAAGTATTAACAAGCGATGTTAACGTGACTCTTTACCAAACTAATGAAATTTTAGCCAAAGCTAATGTTTTAGTTGATGATGTTAATGGTAAAGTATCTACTATTGATCCTCTTTTTGTAGCTATTGCTGACTTATCAGAATCTGTATCTGATTTAAACCTACAGGCAAGACATATTGGACAAAAGGCAAGTAGTGCAACCTCAAGTGTTACTAAGGCAGGTTCAGCTTTAGCTATTGGAAAAGCGGCTTCAAAAATTTTTCGTAAAAAAGGAGACAAAAAATGAGTAAATTATTTAAAACTTTAGTTATCAGTGCTGCATCAGGTGCAGCAGCAGCTTATTTTTTAACAACAAAAAAAGGAAAAGAGCTAAGGAAAAATGCAGAAAAATTCTATGGAGAATATAAAGAAAATCCAGAAGAATATCATCAAATAGCTAAAGATAAAGCAAGTGAATATTCAAATTTAGCTGTTGATACTTTTAAAGATTATAAAGGTAAATTTGAATCAGGTGAATTGACAACAGAGGATATCGTCTCAGCCGTTAAGGAAAAAAGCGGAGAAGTAGTTGACTTTGCTAATGATTTTGTCAATCAAGCTAAATCAAAATTCTCAGACGAGGATACTGCTAAAAAAGAAGATAAGGCTCCTGAAACAAAAGTAGAAGATATTGTCATTGATTATAAAGAAAACACAGAAGATAAAGAAAATTAAAAAAGAAGCTACTATAAGTAGCTTCTTTTTTATGAGATTTTTATTGTCTGAGTGACCAAATGAATGAAGAGACTGCAGATGTAACTGCTAGACTTGCCAGCATCGCTAGTAAGAAACTCCAGACAGGTGTTAAACTTAGTGCTAGTAATAAGAAAGAGATTAGCACAGTGGTTATACTGAAGAGAGCGATACGAGCAAAAAAGACTAGCTCACGCAACTTAGCACTGTGATCAAATTCTTGAAATACTTGAAATTTTGGTTGAGCTTGCTCTGTTTTGCTTTCGTGAGTTTGCTCTTGCTTAAGTGGTGATGACATAGCTTTCTCCTTTGATACTAGCATATCATATCACAAATAATAGAGTTTGTCACTAGTTTTTTGATACTATGAGTTAAAATAAAGGTTTTTTCTCAAAAAAACAAAAACATTGCCCATATTAGTAGTAGAATACTAAAAGTATTTTTTACTACTTTCCTTACTTTTTTAAATTGGAAAAGAAAAAATAGATATAATTTTATATAATATTACAATACTATATTTTTTCTTATCTGATAGTGCTTAACCTCTAAAGTGATATAATTTTCGAAAAGAATATTTTTATTTATTCTTGTCAAGAAATATGCTTAAAAATGCTGAAAGTTTGTTATAATACTAATTATGGAAAAAATAATTTTGACAGCGACAGCTGAATCTATTGAACAAGTAAAGCAATTGCTAGCAATAGGAATTGACCGCATCTATGTAGGGGAAGAAAATTACGGTCTTCGTTTACCACATTCATTTTCAGACGATGAATTGCGTGAAATCGCTAAATTAGTACATGATGCTGGTAAAGAATTGACAGTAGCTTGTAATGCACTCATGCATCAAGAGATGATGGATAATATCAAACCATTTTTGGAGTTGATGAAAGAAATTAATGTGGATTATTTGGTAGTTGGTGATGCAGGAGTATTTTATATCAACAAGCGTGATGGTTATAACTTCAAACTTATCTACGACACTTCTGTCTTCGTTACATCAAGTCGTCAAGTTAATTTTTGGGGACAACATGGAGCAGTAGAAACGGTTTTAGCACGTGAAATACCTTCTGAAGAACTTTTTAAGATGTCTGAGAATCTTGAATTTCCTGCTGAGATTTTAGTTTATGGGGCTTCTGTAATTCATCACTCTAAGCGTCCGTTATTGCAAAACTATTATAATTTTACTCATATCACTGATGAAAAAACACGTGAGCGTGGTCTTTTTTTAGCAGAACCAGGTGATCCAGAAAGTCACTATTCTATTTACGAAGATAAGCATGGGACTCATATTTTTATTAACAATGATATCAATATGATGACTAAAGTGACTGAACTAGTTGAACATCACTTTACTCACTGGAAATTAGATGGTATTTATTGTCCAGGAGATAATTTTGTTGCTATTGCTGAAATTTTTGTCGAAACAGCTCGTTTGATTGAAAATGGAACATTCACTCAGGCTCAGGCTTTCTTGTTTGATGAACGAATTAGAAAACTGCACCCTAAAGGACGTGGTTTAGATACTGGATTTTATGATTTTGACCCATCAACAGTAAAATAAGATTTATTTGCTACGTGAAAGTTTTCTATTTCAAAGCGTAGCCAATTACACTAAGAACTGCATATCGATTGGTATGTTAATTAAGATAGAAAATAATTCTTTTATCTTGAAAATAGAAGGAAATATAAGATGTCTAATGTAAAAAAACGCCCTGAGGTTTTATCACCTGCAGGAACACTAGAAAAATTAAAAGTTGCTATTGATTATGGAGCAGATGCTGTATTTGTTGGAGGTCAAGCGTATGGTCTTCGAAGTAGAGCTGGTAACTTTTCTATGGAAGAGTTACAAGAGGGAATAAACTATGCTCATGCAAGAGATGCTAAAGTTTATGTAGCGGCTAATATGGTTACTCATGAAGGTAATGAGCTTGGGGCAGGTCCGTGGTTTCGTGAATTACGTGATATGGGACTAGATGCAGTCATTGTTTCAGATCCTGCTCTTATTGTTATTTGTGCTACAGAAGCACCAGGCTTAGAAATTCATTTGTCAACTCAAGCCTCTTCCACGAACTATGAAACTTTTGAATTTTGGAAAGAGATGGGGCTTACTCGTGTCGTATTAGCACGTGAGGTTACTATGGCAGAGTTGGCTGAAATCAGGAAGAGGACAGATGTTGAGATAGAAGCATTTGTTCATGGCGCGATGTGTATTTCATACTCAGGACGATGTGTTCTATCAAACCATATGAGCCATCGTGATGCTAATCGTGGCGGTTGCTCTCAGTCATGTCGTTGGAAATATGACCTCTACGATATGCCATTTGGACAAGAACGTCAATCGTTAAAAGGCGAGATTCCAGAACCTTTCTCAATGTCAGCTGTGGATATGTGTATGATTGAGCATATTCCAGATATGATTGAAAATGGTGTAGATAGTTTAAAAATAGAAGGACGTATGAAATCCATTCATTATGTTTCTACAGTAACTAATTGCTATAAAGCTGCTGTAGATGCCTATATGGAAAGTCCAGAAGCTTTTGAAGCTATTAAAGAAGACTTGATTGATGAACTTTGGAAGGTTGCACAACGCGAATTAGCAACAGGTTTTTACTACCATACACCAACTGAAAATGAACAACTCTTTGGAGCTCGTCGTAAAATTCCTCAATACAAATTTGTTGGGGAAGTGGTTTCATTTGACAATGCTAAAATGGAGGCTACAATTCGTCAGCGTAATGTTATTATGGAAGGAGATCGCGTAGAATTCTATGGTCCTGGCTTCCGTCACTTTGAATGTTTTATTGATGGTCTGCGTGATGCTGAAGGAAATAAAATAGACCGTGCTCCAAATCCGATGGAATTATTAACCATAACATTACCAAATCCAGTAAAAAAAGGGGATATGATTCGTGCTTGTAAAGAAGGATTAGTGAACCTTTATCAAAATGATGGTACTAGCAAGACTGTAAGAGCTTAGATACTTTTATAACTATTTTGTCATTTTACATGGTCAATATTACTAAAAATTGTTAAAATAGAAGAAGTTCATTTAAATAGAACAAAAAGCTATAAAAATAACGAATAGTATAAGTGGAGGTATAAAATGTCAGAATTTACATTTGAAATTGTTGAGAAGTTATTGGTCCTATCTGAAAATGAAAAAGGTTGGACAAAAGAGTTGAATCGTGTGAGCTTCAACGGAGCGCCAGCTAAATTTGATTTGCGTACATGGAGTCCAGATCATACAAAAATGGGTAAAGGTATCACTTTATCTAATGAAGAATTTAAAGTCATTTTAGATGCTTTTCGTAAATAAATAAAAAGTGGTTTCAAAAACCACTTTTTTTGTCGAGACAAACGAGTATTCAGTAAACATATTGATTAAAAAAATAGAATTTTTAAACTAAAAGAATTATAATGGAGGTAAAAGGAGGCCTCTATGATTAGACATTCATTTAAAAGTAAGGTGTTATTGTTAGTCTTTATCTTAACAATAATAGTGAATTATTTATCCGCAACAGGTTTTTTAACAGGGAACAGTCAGAAGAGTCTGTCTGATCGTTATCAAACGCTCTTGACACCAGCACCATTAGCCTTTTCAATTTGGTCAGTCATCTATTTATTGACCTTTTTAGTAATATTAAGAGCTATATTCAGTAAGAGTCAATCTTACCAAGATAACTTTGCTAGCATTTTTCCATACTTTTTGGGTCTTCTATTAGTTAATAATATATGGACTGTATTTTTTACGAGTAATTTGATTGGCCTATCAACAATAATAATTTTTGCTTACTGTATTCTTCTGGTTATCATTATCAAGATACTAAGTAAAAATAAATCAAAATTACTGCTTAGAATAACATTTGGAATTCATGCAGGATGGTTGCTAGTTGCGTCATTGGTCAATTTAGCGGTCTACTTAGTTAAAATTGATTTTAATTACCCATTACCAAAGGTATATATAGCTATCATTGCCTTGATTTTTATAACTGTTTTAAGTCTTTACCTAGCTAGAGTATTACAAAATGCTTACTTAATCTTATCCGTTTTTTGGGCTTGGTTGATGGTTTTTAAAGCACATTTAGAAGGAAATTTTCAACACCTATATTTTAGTATCCAAATTTTATCTTTGATTGCAGCAATTATCCTTGGCGTATCGTTTTTCATCATCGGTTATTATAATGTCAAGGAGAGGTACAAGCAAAAAAATACTAGCCCTTACTCACGGGTTCTTTGAAAGAAATACAAAAAGCTCCATCATTATGTACTTTCCTCTATCATTAGATGTATGTCTCATGATAGAGGTTCAGTTCATTAGTGGGGCTTTTTTGTATTGTATTAAAGTAAATCCATGATTAATTTCAAATTGAGTAATGTTAAAATGATGGCGACAAGGTATGCTAAATAGGTATTCCATTTAGCATTAGCATGCTCTCCCATAATTGATTTTTGCGACGTGAAATAAATCAATGGAAAGATTGAAAATGGTAAAGCTAAGGAAAGAAAAACTTGTGAATAGACGATTAGTTGATCTAACGTATTTTCTTCGCCTCCAACTAGTAGGGCGATAACAAAAATTGGAAGAAGAGTTAATAATCTAGTACAAAGCCTTATTAACCATTGAGGTAATTTGAAGTGAAGGAAACCTTCCATAACGATTTGTCCTGTTAAAGTACCTGTAATCGTTGAATTTTGACCACTTGCTAGTAGGGCAACTGCAAAAAGGGTAGAAAGGAAAGAACTGGCTACTGCACCAGTAATAGTTTTATCAGATAGGGCAAGATACATTTGAGAAAAGGCACTGATATCATTAGCATGCCCATAAAATAGACTAGCTCCTAAGACTAATAGTAGCGAATTCACGACAAATGCAAGTGATAGCTGAATGTTAGAATCTAAGGTCATGAAACGTACAGCTTTTTTTATTGAAGATTTATTATGATAATCCACGCGTCTAGTCTGAGATAAAGAAGAATGTAAATAAAGATTATGTGGCATGACTGTTGCGCCGATAATGCCAAGAGCGAGGGTTAAAGGACTATTTTTCCCTTCATGTGATATGTTAAAAAGCTCATGGTGTGGTAAAAATCCTTTGAACATAGCATCTAAATCAGGTTGTGATAAAACAACTAAATATGTAAAGATTATCAAAATTGTCAATATGAGAACAGAAACAAAGGCTTCAATTTTTTGGACGCCTAACTTCATTAAGAGTAAAAGTAAGAATACATCCAAAATAGTAATCATGATAGACAGTAACAGGGGCCAGCCAAATAATAAGTGAAGAGCAATGGCAGAGCCAATGACTTCTGCTAAATCAGTAGCGATAAGGGCTAACTCAATGATAATAAATAGCAGGTAACGAAGCGGTTTTGGGAGTCGAGAAGCTGTTGCTTGTGCTAAGTCCTGTCGTGTAACAATGCCAAGCTTGCCAGCCATTTGTTGTAATTGCATCGCCATCAAAGAAGATACTAAAACAACAAACAATAGTAAGTAACGATAGGTAGCTCCACCAATAACGCTAGTAATCCAGTTACCTGGATCCATATAACCAACTGCAACCAAAGCTCCAGGTCCAAGAAAAGCTCTTAAAGTGTTCCAAAAAGAGCTATTGTGAGGAACCTCAACGCTCTGATTAACTTCGGATAAGGATCTTTTGACGGAATGATTTTGATTCATGTAATACTATACTTTCTAGTAATCTCAAGCTATTATAACAAATAGAAAATAGAAAAACAATTAAAAATTAACGCTACTTAATAATCAATTGAGGTGCTGTTTAGTATTTAGAGAATTATTTTCTTAACAGTTACATTTGAAATAACAAAATAACAGATTTCTATCGATTATTTTTAGTTCCGTAGATTTACCTAAGTTATTTAAGTGGAGTAAACTATATCTGTAGTGAATTTTTTAAGAAATATAATCCAATAATACTAGCGATTCTTGTTTGATTAGTTCGAAAGATTGCTTTATGGTATAGATATACTGTCTTGTAGAGATAAGAATAGATGAGCTACTTAATTATTATTTTATAATAAAAAACACATTATTTTTATTGACAAATAAAAATGAGTTTAGTAAAATAACTGTCAAATAGAATTTCTTCGGGGTCAGGTGAAAATCCTAACCGGCGGTATAGTCCGCGAGCTTTCGAGCATGAACTGGTGTGATTCCAGTACCGACAGTAAAGTCTGGATGAGAGAAGAATTCAGTGATTGTCTGCTACTTGCAGTTTATTTGTGCTGGATTAATGAGAGACTCCCTATAGTTTTCTATAGGGAGTCTTTAGTTTTTTTGTGCTACCTAAAATATAATGCTAATTAGTATAATCAACGACTTCTCATCCCTCCCCTTAGTTTTCTATTTTAGAAGCTAAGGGTTTTTATTTTAGAAGGAAAAAGGAAATGATGAAAAAAGAAGACTACATGGCATTAGCCTTGAAAGAGGCTGAGAAAGGTATGGGGTTCGTTGCTCCCAACCCATTAGTAGGTGCTGTTATTGTTAAAGATGATCGTATAATTTCCAAAGGTTATCATAAACGATTTGGAGATTTACATGCGGAAAGACAGGCTATTAAAAATGCTGATGAGGATATCTCTGGAAGTACTCTGTACGTGACTTTAGAACCATGCTGTCATGTTGGTAAGCAACCACCTTGTACTGAAGCTCTTATTAAATCTGGTATCAAAAAAGTAGTAGTTGGAAGTTTAGATCCAAATCCTTTAGTTTCAGGAAAAGGGATTGCCTTGTTGAGAAAAGAAGGTTTAAATGTTGAAGTTGGTATCTTAAGAGAAGAATGCGATGCTCTGAATGAAAGATTTATTTTTTACATGACCTATAAGCAGCCTTTTGTTTATTTGAAATATGCTATGACTTTAGATGGGAAGATAGCTACAAAGACGGGCGATTCTAAGTGGATATCAAATGAGCACTCAAGACAATCTGTTCAGAAATTGAGGCAAAAATGTAGTGCTATTATGGTCGGTATCAATACTGTATTAGCTGATAATCCACGTTTAACTTGCCGTATTCCTAAAGGTGAAGCGCTTGTGAGGATCGTATGTGATAGTCAGTTGAAGATACCTTTAGACTCTTACCTAGTTAAGAGCGCTAAAACAATACCAACATGGATTGCAACATGTTCAGATAATCTTGCTCAGCAACAAACATTAAAAGAAATGGGTTGCCGTTTGATTAAGGTCCCAAGAAAAGATGGAAAGCTGGATTTGAAAGTATTAATGACTATTTTAGGACAAGAAGGGATTGATAGCCTTCTTATTGAAGGAGGAAGTAGTTTACATTTTTCAGCTTTAAAAGCTGGTATTGTTAACAGACTAATTGTTTTTATTGCACCCAAAATAATAGGAGGTCTGAAAGCAAAAACAGCTATTTCTGGAGAAGGTTTGGATTGGCTTAACCAAGCTTTCAGAGTAAAAGATATTGAACTTAGTCGTATGGATTCTGACGTTGTTATTGAAGGAAAGGTAGAACATTATGTTTACAGGAATTATTGAGGAAATGGGTCAAGTCAGTCGTATTCGGAATGGCATAAAGTCCCAACAATTAAGTATTGATGCTCCCAAACTAGTCCCTTTATTAAGAAAAGGGGATAGCGTAGCTGTTAATGGTGTTTGTTTGACGGTTCTTGACAAAAGTGAAACAGCTTTTATAGCAGACGTCATGCCAGAAAGTATGATGCGAACAAGCTTAGCTGCTTTACGACTTCATTCTAAAGTTAACTTAGAATTAGCACTCAGAAGTGACTCAAGGTTAGGGGGGCATTTTGTTCTTGGACATGTGGATGGGGTTGGAAAAATAGAAAAAATCCAAAAAGATGATATTGCTGTCAGATTTTCAATTGATGCTCCACCTAGTATTATGTCTTATATTATAGAGAAAGGTTCGGTGGCTCTAGATGGGATTAGCTTAACAGTGGTATCATTTACAGAGCATTCTTTTGAAGTTTCGGTCATTCCCCACACGATGGCTCAAACTAATCTATCCTTAAAAAAGGTTGGGGATTTATTAAATATCGAAGTGGATGTTTTAGGCAAATATGCTGAGAAATTTTTAGCACCCACTAATAGAACTAATCACACTTCATCGGTAATGGATTGGTCTTTTTTATCAGAAAATGGCTACTAAGAGAGAGGAGAAAGCTAATGGCCTTTAGTCCAATAAAAAACCTTTTACAAGACATCAAATCAGGGAAAATGGTAGTGTTGATGGATGACGAAAATAGAGAGAATGAAGGAGACCTTATTTGTGCGGCTGAAATGGTGACAAAAGAGTCGATTAATTTTATGGCTAAATTTGGGAAAGGATTAATTTGCTTACCTCTGTCTAATTACTATGCTGAAAAGTTAGAATTAGCTCAAATGGCTAGCCATAATACTGATAATCATGAAACAGCTTTTACCATATCTATTGATCATCTATCAACTAGTACTGGGATTTCTGCGGAAGATAGAGCTTTGACAGCTAAGATGGTTGCTAACGACAGTAGCAAAGCTAAAGACTTTAGACGTCCTGGGCACTTATTTCCCTTGTTAGCCAAGGAAGGAGGTGTTTTAGCTAGAAATGGACATACTGAAGCAACCGTTGATCTATGTCGTTTAGCTGGATTAAAGGAATGTGGACTTTGTTGTGAAATAATGGCTGAAGATGGTAGTATGATGAGAAAGGATGAGTTATTAGCATTTGCTCAAAAGCACGATTTAGCTATCGCTACCATAAAACAATTGCAAGACTATAGACGTCAAGAAGAGGGAGGGGTGGTTAGAGAAATTGAGATTCAGCTACCAACGCAATTCGGTCATTTTACGGCTTATGGATATAGCGAAGTTGTGGCAAATAAGGAACATGTTGCCCTTGTTAAAGGGGATATTAGTAGTGGTGAAGATGTTTTATGTCGTTTACACTCAGAATGTTTGACAGGTGATGTCTTTCATTCCTTGAGATGTGATTGTGGGGAACAACTGGCTAATGCCCTCCAACAAATAGAGGCTGAAGGTCGTGGAGTCCTTCTTTATATGAGACAGGAAGGTCGAGGAATTGGTTTGATTAATAAGTTAAAAGCTTATCATTTGCAAGAAGAAGGCTTAGATACTTTAGAAGCTAATTTGGCTTTAGGTTTTGAAGGAGATGAGAGAGACTATGGAGTTAGTGCTCAACTTTTAAAAGATTTAGGTATAAATTCTATAAACTTACTAACCAATAATCCAGATAAAATCCAACAACTTGAAGCAGAAGGAATTTGCGTCAAAAACAGAGTGCCATTACAGGTGGCAGCAACAGCTTATGACCTTAATTATTTAAAAACTAAAAAAGAAAAAATGGGACATCTTTTAGATTAAAGGAGGAAGAAAAAATGACAATTATTGAAGGACAATTAGTGGCAAACGAAATGAAAATAGGAATCGTAGTCTCACGTTTCAATGAATTGATTACATCTAAATTATTATCAGGAGCAGTAGATGGACTGCTGAGACATGGTGTTTCAGAAGAAGATATAGATATTGTATGGGTACCTGGTGCTTTTGAAATCCCCTATATGGCTAGAAAAATGGCATTATATAAAGATTATGATGCTATTATCTGTCTTGGGGTAGTCATTAAAGGCAGCACTGATCATTATGATTATGTTTGTAATGAGGTGACAAAAGGTATTGGTCATTTAAATAGCCAGTCAGATATCCCTCATATCTTTGGTGTTCTAACAACGGATAACATCGAACAAGCTATTGAGAGGGCAGGAACAAAAGCAGGAAATAAAGGTTATGATTGTGCTCTTTCGGCTATTGAAATGGTGAACCTTGATAAAAAATTGCGTGAGCGATAAATCAGAAACCTAACAAAGTTCAGTAGAGGTAATATTAAAACCCACCTTAAATAAGGATGGGTTTTAATATATTCTTATTTCATTGTAGGGAAAAGTAGGACGTCTCGGATAGTTGTTGTATCAGTTAACAGCATACAGAGACGGTCGATACCAATACCTAGTCCACCAGTAGGTGGCATACCATATTCAAGTGCTTCAACATAATCGTAATCAACTCCAGTTGCTTCATCATCGCCAAGTTCTTTAGCAGATGCTTGTGCTTCAAAGCGAGATAGCTGATCAATTGGGTCATTTAATTCTGTAAAAGCATTAGCGTATTCTTTAGTCATGATAAAGAGTTCGAAACGGTCTGTAAAACGAGGGTCTGTATCATTTTTCTTAGCAAGTGGAGACACTTCAACTGGATGACCAAAGACAAAAGTTGGTTGAATTAAAGTGTCTTCAACAAATTCTTCGAAGAAGGCATTAATGATGTGACCAACTGTTGTGAAATGTTTTTCAAGCGGAACATTTTTTTCTTGTGCCAAAGCTTGTGCTTCTTCAAGAGTCATTTCTTTCCAGAAGTCAATACCAGTGATTTCTTTAACCGCATCAACCATATGAACACGTTTGAATGGTTCATTAATTTTAATTTCTGTGCCTTGATAATTAATTGGTCCATCACCTTTTACAGTTTTTGTAACATGCTGGATAATACCTTCTGTCAAGTCCATAATATCCTGGTAGTCAGCATAGGCTTGGTAGGCTTCAATAGATGTGAACTCTGGATTGTGGGTTGCATCCATCCCTTCATTACGGAAAATACGTCCGATTTCATAAACACGCTCCATACCACCTACAATAAGACGTTTTAGATGCAATTCAGTTGCGATACGAAGAACCATGTCAATGTCTTGTGCATTGTGATGTGTGATAAATGGGCGAGCAGAAGCACCACCAGCTTCATTATGAAGAACAGGTGTTTCAACCTCTAAGAAACCATTGCTATCCATAAAGCGACGAATTTCTGAAATGATTTTTGAGCGTGTTACAAAACGGTCAAAGCTGTCACGATTTGAGATTAAATCAAGATGACGTTTACGATAGATTGTTTCAATATCAGTTAGGCCGTGGAATTTTTCAGGAAGTGGACGGAGTGCTTTTGAAAGGTGAGTAATATGAGTAGCCTTGATAGAAAGTTCTCCCATATCTGTACGCATTACTTGCCCTTCAACACCAAGGAAGTCACCTAAATCAGCTTTTTTAAAGATTTCGTAGTTTTCTTCGCCAACAGAATCTTTACGGACATAAATTTGAATTTGACCTTCGCGATCTTGGATATGCGCAAAGCCAACTTTCCCCTTACCGCGCTTAGTCATTAAACGACCAGCGATTGTAGCAGTTTCTTCAATGTCGTGCAAGTCTTCTTTTGATTTGTCAGCGTATTTTTCATTTAATTGACCAGATGTTGCTGTACGTTCAAATCGTTTACCAAAAGGATCAATGCCTTGTTCAGTCAAAGCAGCCATTTTTTCACGACGAACAATCTGTTGGTCATTTAATTCTTCAATATGTTGGTTAGACATAATTTCCTCCAAGTTAGTATTCATCCTATTGTACCACAAAAACACTGATAATTCATAATTTATTTTATGAGTTTCTGGTGTTATTCTCATTTTTAATAGACTTTTCACCATTTGAAAATAAGGGTAGAAAAAGGTATAATTAACAATTGAAAATTCAGAAAGAAAAGGATAATCATGATTACTTCAATTGTTTTTGATGTTGATGATACGATTTACGATCAACAAGCACCTTACCGTATTGCTGTGGAGAAATGCTTTCCTGATTTTGATATGAGCGCTATTAACCAAGCTTATATTCGCTTTCGTCATTATTCAGATATTGGCTTTCCACGAGTAATGGCTGGTGAATGGACAACAGAATATTTTCGTTTCTGGCGATGCAAAGAAACGCTTTTAGAGTTTGGTTATCGTGAAATTGACGAAGCTACTGGTATTTATTTTCAAGAAATATACGAACATGAACTTGAAAATATTACAATGCTTGATGAGATGCGTATGACACTTGACTTTTTGAAATCAAAAAATGTACCAATGGGAATTATTACAAATGGTCCTACGGAACATCAATTGAAAAAAGTTAAAAAATTGGGACTTTATGACTATGTTGATCCAAAACGTGTTATAGTTAGTCAAGCAACTGGTTTTCAAAAGCCTGAAAAGGAGATTTTTAATTTAGCAGCAGAGCAATTTGATATGAACCCTTCAACTACACTTTATGTGGGTGATTCATATGATAATGATATTATGGGTGCATTTAATGGTGGTTGGCATTCTATGTGGTTCAACCATAGAGGACGTTCTTTAAAACCGGGAATTAAACCAGTTTATGATGTTGCTATTGATAACTTTGAGCAATTATTCGGTGCTGTTAAAGTGTTGTTTGACTTACCTGATAATAAATTTATTTTTGATATCAACGATAAAAGTAATCCAGTCCTTGAAATGGGACTTAATAATGGTTTAATGATGGCAGCAGAGCGTCTGCTTGAGAGTAATATGAGCGTTGACAAAGTTGTTATTTTACTGCGCCTAACTGCAAAACAAGAAAAAGTATTACGCATGAAGTATGCTAGATAATTAAATAATCCACTAGATGAATCTAGTGGATTATTTTAGTGTGTCATTTTGACCTCTTGCCTTAAATAAGATTTATCGTTCCAAGTCAGACAGTTGAAGTCTTTAAAATCATGAGTTTCTATGATTGTGAGGCTGGCATTATCAAGTTTATCTTTGTAGTGTAAACTACCATATTGATAACCCAGTAAGGAACGAATAGACGCAGTTAGGTTTGCTCCATGTCCTACAATAAGGACCTTGTCGTAATTTTTTGAAGCTAGAGAACGTAAGAAACTCTCTACACGATGCGTTGTCTGATAAAGAGATTCTGCACCGAACATGTCATGTTTAAATTGTAAGGGATTTTGATAAAATGCGGTCATTTGACGAGGATAGATAGCTTGCATAGTTGCAATTTTACAACCTTCTAAAGTTCCCAATGCCCATTCACGAAGTTGAGGAGTATAGTGGATTTCTTTTGGGCATGAATTAGCATCATTGAGGATATTAACAGTATCTCTAGCACGACCTAAGTCGCTAGAATAAACAGCATCAAAATGAATAGATGATAGGTATTGTCCAAGTTCTTCTAATTCTTCAATAGCTTCTTCAAGGAGAGGTGAGTCTCCGTTAGCACCTTGGAAACGCCCCTCTAAATTCCATTGTGTTTTTCCGTGTCTAACAAGATAAAATTTCATATTTTTCTCCAATCCTAATTATTATTCCTTTATATCGGCAAATTTAGCATTTACGAAATCTGCAAGAACCTCACTATTAATACGAATAGAACGTCCAATTTCTCCTGCAGAGACAATGAGTTCTTGTTTTTCTAAAGCGATAGTATCGATAAAAATAGGGTAATTATGTTTTTGGCGAATTCCAATTGGATTATTTGCTCCGTGAATATAACCGGTTATTTTCTGGAGATCTTTTTGAGGTATCATTTGTACCTTTTTGTTTCCTGAAATTTTAGCTAACTTTTTTTCGGATAAATGCTCGGTGAGAGGTAAGATACCTATTATGGGACCGGTTTTATCACCGATTAGCGCTAATGTCTTAAAGATATCTTGTTTTTGAATACCGTTGGGTAAATCTCCCTGTAAAGCATCCAATTGTAGACTATCATGTTCGATTTTTGCTTTATCTAAAATTTGATCAACTAAAGTTTTTTTGATTTTATTCTTTTTACTCATAATGACCCTTAACTAATAAGTTTGTTTCATATTTATTATAACATTTAAAGATGATTATAGTAAATTTCTACTGACTCTTAGAAATAAGCTTGAATACCATTTCAGGGAATAATGATAATAAATATCGCAACAGTACTATTTGGAATGTTAAATTAGAAGTTTTATAAATAGCTAAATATGAAGTGTCCTGATGTAATGACTTGAAATCATACCGTGGTCAGGTATTAAACGATTACTTTGACAAGGCATATAAAAATTTCTATACTAAATTTACAAAATGAAGGAGAGGGAACTATGGAAATACTGATTGCAGGTGGTAGTGGTTTTTTAGGAAAGCAGATAATAAAAGCAGCGCTTACAAAAGGGCATAAAGTGGCTTACTTATCAAGACATGAAGGTAAAGGTGATATATTTAAGGATCCTAGATTAACCTACATTAGGGGAGATATTACAGAAGCTGATAAGATTCATTTAGAAGACAGAACTTTTGATATATTAATTGACTGTATTGGAGCGATTAAGCCCAATCAACTAGATGAGCTTAACGTTAAAGCAACCCAAAAAGCAGTAGCACTCTGTCACAAAAATCAAATACCAAAGTTAGTTTATATTTCAGCCAACAGCGGCTATTCAGCTTACATTAAAAGTAAAAGGAAGGCAGAGCAGATAATCAAAGCAAGCGGTCTGGATTATCTTTTTGTAAGACCAGATTTGATGTATGGTGAAGAGCGACCTCTCTCGATTTTCCAAGCCAAGTGTATAAAGTTATTTAGTCATTTGCCTTTCTTAGGTATTGTTGTACAAAAGGTCTTTCCAACTAAGGTTGTGATAGTGGCAGAAGCAATCGTTACTACGCTTAGGAAAAAACCAACCCAAAAAATCCTTTCTATTGAAGAATTAAATAATAAATAGTTTATCAAAAAAGCTACTGTTAACAGTAGCTTTTACTCTTTTACTTTTCCAAAAAGTTTCTCATAAGTTTTCTTCTTGTCTTTATTAACTGCAATTTGATTTAAATCAAGCGGTTGATTGAATCCTGGTAGATAACCTTGAGAGGTGTATTGGTGTAAATCGTATTTAAGTTCAGTTTGCGGAGCCGCTTCATAGTATCCAGAATCGCTACCATAAGTTGGAATCCAAACAGCGTCAAATCCTTTTACAGAGATGCCTTGCTCAGTCATAAAGTAAGTACCAATGTAGATACCAACATTTTTAGCACCAAGTCTTTTTAATTCTTTTCGGAATGCTTGGACACCTTTATTCATGTTAGACATTGTCTCCTCTTCTACGTCAATCCAATAAAAAGTTGGTTTGTAAGGAGCTGCATTCTTATAAAATATCTGAGCCTCTTCTTTCATTTCTTTAACACTTGAACCAAGTGCATAACTGTAGACAGCTACTGGGATATTTCGCTTTTGAAATTCTTTGATATGGGTCTTAAACGATTTATCGATTCCAGTTGTATAAGCAGCGTTATTAGTCTTAGATATCTTTGATCCACCAAAGACACGAATAACAACACCTGAAATATTTTTTGAAAGCGTATCGTAATCAATCTCCTTAGGAAGTTGCCAACCAGAGACATCGATAATCGGTTTAAGAACAAACTCTTTATCTTTCGATGATGTTGATTTTTGCGGTACTTTTGAAGCTTTTACGGATGGAATTGTCTTTTTAGCTTCAACTAATTCTTTTTTCAAAGTATTTGTCGAATGTAAATGACCAATAATTAATAAAAGTCCAAATAAACTGAAAAAAACCGCAACAACAATAGGTTTAATTCTTCTTCTCATTATTGATATTGTAACTTAAAAGGTTTAAAAAATCAAAGTTTACAGGCTTATTTACGTTCTTTTAAAAAAGAGGTCGTTTATGTAACATTAGAAATGAAATTGTAATAAAAAAGACTTTTAAGCGGTAGTCATAGTTTTGAGGTATAATTAAAGACATGATAAAGAATTCAACTTTAACTAAATTGACTAGAGTCGCTATATTATCTGCTTTGTGTGTTGTGTTGAGATATGCTTTTGCGCCTCTGCCTAACATTCAGCCAATTACTGCCATTTTTTTGATTACAGTTGTCTTATTCGATTTAAAAGAAGGTGTAGCTACTGTAACTATAACAATGCTAGTTTCTTCTTTTTTAATGGGCTTTGGGCCATGGGTCTTTTTGCAAATCATTTCCTTCACTTTAATTTTATGCTTGTGGAAATTTCTGATATATCCGCTGACAAAAGCTGTATGTTTTGGTAAAATAACGGAGGTAGTACTTCAAACTTTCTTTGCAGGAGGGTTAGGGGTTGTTTATGGCGTCATTATTGATACCTGTTTTGCTTGGTTATATCATATGCCTTGGTGGACTTATGTATTAGCAGGACTTAGTTTTAATATGGCACACGCTTTATCAACTTGTTTATTTTATCCTCTTTTGTTACCGATTTTAAGGAGATTTAGGAATGAAAAAATACATTAAATTATTCTTGCTAACAGTATTCGCTACAACTTTAGTAGCTTGCGGGCAACCATCTACATCGAATAAGACAACAACTAGCTCAACGTTAGAAGTTGGTAAGGTTGAATTGGTGGTTAAAGAAGATACGAACGTGTTAAGTGAAAAGGTTGTTTACCATAAAGGTGATACTGTTTTGGATGTGCTTAAAGCTAACTATAAAGTTAAAGAAAAAGATGGTTTCATTACTTCAATTGATGGCATCAGCCAAGATGAAACCAAAGGGCTTTATTGGATGTTCAAGGTCAATAATAAATTAGCTCCTAAGGCAGCAAACCAAATTAAAGTTAAAAAGAATGACAAAATTGAATTTTATCAGGAAGTTTACAAAAAATAAGATAAAAACAAGTTGGAGATATCTCCAACTTGTTTTTATGTTTTTGAAAGGCTGTAGTTTAGCCTTGCTCAATAAGATTACTGTAATTAATAATTTGGTCTACAGTGTTAGATAAGAAATTAATAGTATCGCGCAGAGGCTTATCAGTAGAAATATCAGCACTGATTAATAGAGCTGTTTCTAAAGGGGTACGGCTCCCACCAGATTTCAAGAATGCTAACCACTCTTTTGCTCCGTTTGGATTATTTTTGAGATTGAGATAGCCGGCTGTCGAGATTACTAATCCAGCAGAGTAAGTATAGCTATAGAGCCCCATGTAGTAATGAGCTTGTCTCATCCATGTCAAAGCGGCATCGTCATCTATTTCAATAGCATCTCCCCAGAATTGTGTTAATACTTCCTTCATAATAGCATTTAATTGTTCTGCTCCAAAAGTTCCTCCCTCCTCAATTAGAGTGTAAACTTTACGTTGGAAAGCAGCTTCAAGTAAGTGAGTAATGAAATTGTGGAAGTAAGTATCAGTTAAGCGATGTGCAAGAGCAAAGCGTTTTTGACGTGCTGTATCAAATTGGTTTTCTAAGTAGTCACTAAGTAAAAGTTCGTTAAAAGTAGATGGAGCTTCAACATAGTAAGTGGACATGTGAGTATTGAAAAAACTTTGGTGATTATCTGAGAAGATAAATTGACCAGAATGTCCAATCTCATGAATAAGTGTGTAGACATCGCTCATACGCCCCGTCCAGCTCATGAGTACATAGGGATGAACTTTGTAAGGATCCGCAGCATATCCTCCAGAATCTTTATTAGCGTTAGCTGCAAAATCAACCCAACGCTCTTTTTGATAGCGCTCAACCTCTTGAGAATATTCTTTTCCTAAAGGAGCAACTGATTTCATTACTAAGTCATAAGCATCATTGATACTTACTTCGGGATTAAGTTCGTTATCAATGTCTAATTTCCAATCTGCAAAAGTCATCTTTTCAATACCATTAACATCGGCGATATGTTTGAGGAATCGTTGAGCTACTGGACCAAATTCATCCATGATAAGATCAATTTGTCTGTCAAACATTGAACGGTCAACTTCTTGTTCGGAAAGAAGATAATCAAAAACACTATCGTAACCACGCATATCAGCAATTAACTTTTCAGATTTGACTTTTGCAAGATAAGCCGCAGCTGCAGCATTTTGGTGCTTACGTAGACCTTTCGAGAATGAACGGAAGGATTTTTCACGTATCTCTGCATTTTCGTGATTTTGAAAGTAATTTTCATAAGTTACAAAACTATTTTTGTAGGTTTTTCCGTCAACTTCAAAATCTTCCATATCAAAATCGCCAGCACGCATTTTAGTATAAATATCATATGGTGTATTTAGGACTTCATTTAAGTTTGTCAAAGCTTTTTCGACTTCTGGACTTAATAAGTGTTGCTTTTGAATTTTAGCTTGGCGAATAGTTGCTTTGAAATGAGGGTTATTTTCTAAAGAATCTAAAATCTTTATATCTGCATTTGCTAGGGCAGTATTAAAGAAAGAAAGTAGTACATTAGCTTTAGTTGCGAAGTCTGATCCTGCTTGAGAAATTTGTGCAAACTCTTCGTTGCTAAAGTCAGTAGTTTGAGGCATAAAAGCATACGTATCAATGTGACTCATCTGGATATAAATATGCTCGATTTCCATAAGGGCACTAGTAAAATCCTCAACACAATTAAGTTTTCCCTCGTAATTTTTTTTGAAAACCTTGATATCCTCAAGAGCTTTTTCAATAGCCAGTAAAAAATCTTGACGATCTTTGTAGAGAGCAGTCAGATCCCAAAGTTCATTTTCAGGGAATTCAGAGCGTTTTTTAAGTTTCATGCGATACTCCTTTAATAATAGTTGTTAATTAACAATTAATCAGTTAATCTCAATTATCCTCAGTATATCAAAAAAGTCGAACAAGAAAAACTGATTACTGTCATAAATAAGTAAAAATCTGAAAATTCTATCTAAAAATCCTAGAATGGTTTACTTTTTACTTTAAAATGGTATCATAGTAGTGAGATTTAAGAGAGGAAGTGATGGTTTGTCCCACCCGAAATTAGAAAGTAGTAGCAATAAAGAAATCATTACCGAAGAGGTCGGTTTACTGAAGCAGCTTTTGGATGAAGCAACGCAAAAATTGATTGGTAGTGAATCATTTGACAAGATTGAAAAAATAGTTTCATTATCATTAACTGACGATTATACTGGTCTGAAGGAAACTATTTCGGCTTTAAGCAACGAGGAGATGGTTATTGTTTCTCGTTACTTCTCTATTTTGCCGCTCTTAATTAATATTTCAGAAGACGTTGATTTAGCATATGAAATTAATTATAAAAATAATCTTAACCAAGATTACCTAGGAAAGTTATCAACGACTATTGATGTTGTAGCTGGCCATGAAAATGCTAAAGATATTCTTGAACACGTCAATGTTGTGCCTGTGCTAACAGCTCATCCTACTCAGGTGCAGCGTAAAACGGTGCTCGAATTAACGTCTAAGATTCATGATTTATTACGTAAATACAGAGATGTCAAGGCAGGAATCGTGAATCAAGAAAAATGGTATGCTGACTTGCGTCGTTACATCGGCATTATCATGCAAACAGACACTATTCGCGAGAAAAAATTGAAAGTCAAAAATGAGATAACCAATGTAATGGAATATTACAACCGTTCTCTTATTAAAGCAGTTACCAAATTAACAGCAGAATATAAGGCACTGGCAGCTAAAAAAGGTATTCACTTGGAGAATCCTAAGCCTCTGACTATGGGGATGTGGATTGGTGGTGATAGAGATGGCAATCCCTTTGTAACTGCTGAGACACTAAGATTATCAGCTATGGTACAAAGTGAAGTGATTATTAACCATTATATTGAGCAGCTAAATGAACTTTATCGTAATATGTCACTTTCAATAAATCTAACTGAAGTCTCTCCCGAACTTGTTACATTGGCAAACCAGTCACAAGATAATTCGGTATATAGGGAAAATGAACCTTACCGTAAAGCTTTCAATTTTATCCAAGATAAACTGGTACAAACCCTACTAAATTTAAAAGTTGGTTCTTCCCCAAAAGAGAAATTTGTTAGTCGCCAAGAATCTTCTGATATTGTAGGAAGGTATATAAAATCACATATCGCTCAAGTAGCTTCTGACATACAGACAGAAGAACTACCAGCATACGCTACTGCTGAGGAGTTTAAACAAGATTTGTTACTTGTGAAGCAATCTTTAGTTCAATATGGACAAGATTCTCTTGTTGATGGCGAATTAGCTTGTCTTATTCAAGCAGTAGATATCTTTGGATTTTATTTAGCTACTATTGATATGCGTCAAGATTCTAGTATTAATGAAGCTTGTGTAGCAGAATTATTGAAGTCTGCCAATATTGTAGATGATTACAGTTCTCTTTCAGAAGAAGAAAAATGTCAACTTCTCTTAAAAGAATTAACAGAAGATCCTAGAACATTATCTTCTACGCATGCTCCTAAATCCGAGTTACTTCAAAAAGAATTGGCTATTTTCCAAACAGCACGTGAGTTAAAAGATCAATTGGGTGAAGACATTATAAACCAGCATATCATTTCTCACACAGAGAGCGTTTCGGATATGTTTGAGTTAGCTATCATGTTAAAAGAAGTTGGACTAATTGATGCCAATCAAGCTCGTATTCAGATTGTACCGTTATTTGAAACCATCGAAGATTTGGATAATTCACGTGATATTATGACCCAGTATCTACATTATGAATTAGTTAAAAAATGGATTGCTACTAACAACAATTATCAAGAAATAATGCTAGGTTATTCAGATAGTAATAAAGATGGTGGCTATTTATCATCTGGTTGGACTCTATATAAAGCTCAAAATGAGCTAACAAAAATAGGTGAAGAAAACGGTATTAAAATCACATTTTTCCACGGTCGTGGTGGAACTGTTGGTCGTGGTGGTGGTCCATCTTATGAAGCTATCACATCACAACCTTTTGGTTCAATCAAAGATCGAATTCGCCTAACAGAGCAAGGTGAAATCATTGAGAATAAATATGGTAATCAAGATGCAGCCTATTATAACCTTGAAATGCTTATTTCAGCTTCCATAGACCGCATGGTAACACGTATGATTACTAACCCTAATGAAATTGATAATTTCCGTGAGACAATGGATGGTATTGTGTCTGAAAGTAATGCCGTTTATAGAAATTTAGTTTTTGATAATCCTTATTTCTATGACTATTTCTTTGAAGCAAGTCCAATTAAAGAGGTATCAAGTTTAAATATTGGTTCTCGGCCAGCAGCACGTAAAACAATTACAGAAATTTCAGGTTTACGTGCAATTCCATGGGTATTTTCATGGTCACAAAATCGTATTATGTTTCCAGGATGGTATGGTGTTGGATCAGCCTTCAAGCACTTTATTGAACAAGATGAGGCAAACTTAGCAAAATTACAAACCATGTATCAAAAATGGCCATTCTTTAATTCTCTTTTATCTAATGTAGATATGGTTTTATCAAAATCAAATATGAATATTGCGCTTCAGTATGCTCAGTTAGCTGGAAGTAAAGAAGTTCGAGATGTTTTTAATATCATCCTTAATGAATGGCAGTTAACTAAAGATATGATTTTAGCTATTGAACAGCATGATAATTTATTAGAAGAAAACCCAATGTTACATGCAAGTTTAGATTATCGTTTGCCATATTTCAATGTTTTGAATTATGTTCAAATTGAATTGATTAAACGTCTTCGTAGTAACCAACTAGATGAAGACTATGAGAAGTTGATTCATATTACTATTAATGGTATTGCAACAGGTTTACGAAATTCAGGTTAATATTGATAGAGGGAGGATCATTGCTATTCTCCCTTTTACTTTACTTCGAAAGATGATATAATGCATAATGGTAATTTTTTGATATATTAAAGGAAATAATACAATATGAAAATTGATAAAAGGCATCTTCTGAATTATTCCATCCTCATTCCCTATTTGATATTGTCTATTCTAGGCTTAATTGTAATTTATTCGACAACTAGTGCAACTCTAATTCAGCTTGGAGCTAACCCTTTTCGTTCAGTAATCAACCAGGGTGTCTTTTGGGCAGTCAGTTTGGTTGCAATTATCTTTATCTATAAACTGAAACTAAATTTTTGGAAAAATTCTAAAGTGTTGACTATGGCAGTATTGGTAGAAGTATTTTTACTACTAATAGCGCGCTTTTTTACACAAGAAGTTAATGGAGCACATGGTTGGATTGTTATTGGTCCTATTAGTTTTCAACCTGCTGAATATTTAAAAGTTATCATTGTATGGTATTTAGCGTTTACTTTTGCTCGAAGGCAAAAAAAGATAGAAATATATGATTATCAAGCTTTGACAAAAGGGAGATGGCTTCCGAGATCACTAAGCGACCTAAAAGATTGGCGATTTTATTCTTTATTTATGATTGGTTTGGTAATTGCACAACCTGATTTAGGAAATGGTTCGATAATTGTTCTAACGGTCATTATTATGTACTGTATTAGTGGTATTGGTTATCGATGGTTTTCAGCTTTACTTGGTCTAATCGTCGTGGGGTCAACTTTATTTATCGGAACTATTGCAGTTGTTGGAGTTGAGACAATGGCTAAAGTCCCTGTCTTTGGTTATGTAGCTAAGCGATTTAATGCTTTTTTTGACCCATTTAAAGATTTAACAGATTCAGGACACCAGTTGGCTAATTCGTATTATGCAATGAGCAACGGTGGCTGGTTTGGTCGAGGACTTGGGAATTCTATTGAAAAATTAGGGTACTTACCAGAAGCAACAACAGACTTTGTCTTTTCAATTGTTATTGAGGAATTAGGAGTTATTGGTGCAGGGTTTATTTTAGCTTTGGTTTTCTTCTTAATTTTACGTATTATGCACGTAGGTATAAAGGCTAAAGATCCTTTCAACTCAATGATCGCTCTTGGTATTGGAGCAATGCTATTGATGCAAGTTTTTGTTAACATTGGTGGTATTTCTGGGTTAATCCCCTCAACTGGAGTGACATTTCCTTTCTTATCCCAAGGAGGGAACAGCCTCTTGGTACTTTCTGTAGCTATCGGATTCGTGCTTAATATTGATGCTAACGAGAAAAAGGAACTCATAATGAAAGAAGCAGAAGAGCAATATAAGCCACAAGAAAAAAATGAAAAAATAATCAACCTTGATGCCTTTAAATAATCATCCAAACAAAAATCGAGATTTTTATCTCGATTTTTGTATTTTTTGAAATTTAAACTCTAATTAATAGAGAGAAGATATTTGAAGAAAAGAAGTGTCTATTAATATTCTAATACTATAAATTAGGATGTATTTAACAATATGATTATATGATAACTACTAAAAAATACATATAAGAGATAACAAATGCCTCAATCAATCTTACCCGAATTTTAAGGAAATAAAGAAATAAGCAAAAAAGCATAAAATACTTGCTTTTTTAGAGGATTTTGTTAAAATAGATAAGTAAAGTTAGACTGTATTGCCTACCGTCTATCTATAAAATATATTTTATTGGAGGCTTTTCCTAAAATGGCAAAAGAAAAATACGATCGTAGTAAACCACACGTTAACATTGGTACAATCGGACACGTTGACCACGGTAAAACTACTTTAACAGCAGCTATCACAACTGTATTGGCACGTCGCTTGCCTACTTCAGTTAACCAACCAAAAGATTACGCTTCTATCGATGCTGCTCCAGAAGAGCGCGAACGCGGAATCACAATCAACACTGCACACGTTGAGTACGAAACTGAAAAACGTCACTATGCCCACATCGACGCTCCAGGACACGCGGACTACGTTAAAAACATGATCACTGGTGCTGCTCAAATGGACGGAGCTATCCTTGTAGTTGCTTCAACTGATGGACCAATGCCACAAACTCGTGAGCACATCCTTCTTTCACGTCAAGTTGGTGTTAAACACCTTATCGTATTCATGAACAAAGTTGACCTTGTTGATGATGAAGAATTGCTTGAATTGGTTGAAATGGAAATTCGTGACCTTCTTTCAGAATACGACTTCCCAGGTGATGACCTTCCAGTTATCCAAGGTTCAGCTCTTAAAGCACTTGAAGGCGACGAAAAATACGAAGACATCATCATGGAATTGATGAGCACTGTTGATGAGTACATTCCAGAACCAGAACGTGATACTGACAAACCTTTACTTCTTCCAGTTGAAGATGTATTCTCAATCACTGGACGTGGTACAGTTGCTTCAGGACGTATCGACCGTGGTACTGTTCGTGTCAACGACGAAGTTGAAATCGTTGGTATTAAAGAAGATATCCAAAAAGCAGTTGTTACTGGTGTTGAAATGTTCCGTAAACAACTTGACGAAGGTCTTGCAGGGGACAACGTTGGTGTTCTTCTTCGTGGTGTTCAACGTGATGAAATCGAACGTGGTCAAGTTCTTGCTAAACCAGGTTCAATCAACCCACACACTAAATTTAAAGGTGAAGTTTACATCCTTTCTAAAGAAGAAGGTGGACGTCATACTCCATTCTTCAACAACTACCGTCCACAATTCTACTTCCGTACAACTGACGTAACAGGTTCAATCGAACTTCCAGCAGGAACAGAAATGGTTATGCCTGGTGATAACGTTACTATCGAAGTTGAATTGATTCACCCAATCGCCGTAGAACAAGGTACTACTTTCTCAATCCGTGAAGGTGGACGTACTGTTGGTTCAGGTATCGTTTCAGAAATCGAAGCTTAATTTAACTTAATTAAGTTCCCAAACGGCAGTTAGAGTCAGACAGCTCAAATTGTGAAGAGTCCTCAGGGACTCTTTTTTAGTATCTATAATTAAAGCGTTTTACTAGACTCGTGAAACTTTTAATTAACTATAATTTATGGTATGATAGATTAGTAAATAAAAAAAGAAGAGGTATGTGTAATGTCACGTAAACCATTTATCGCTGGTAACTGGAAAATGAATAAAAATCCAGAAGAAGCAAAAGCATTCATCGAAGCAGTAGCTTCTAAATTACCATCATCAGAACTTGTTGAAGCAGGGATTGCTGCTCCAGCGCTTACTTTATCAACAGTTCTTGAAGCAGCTAAAGGTTCAGAATTGAAAATCGCTGCTCAAAATAGCTATTTTGAGAATTCAGGTGCATTCACTGGTGAAAACAGCCCTAAAGTATTGGCTGAAATGGGTACAGACTACGTTGTTATCGGTCACTCAGAACGTCGTGATTATTTCCATGAAACTGACCAAGATATCAACAAAAAAGCAAAAGCTATCTTTGCTAATGGTTTGACTCCAATCATTTGTTGCGGTGAGTCTCTTGAAACTTACGAAGCTGGTAAAGCGGTTGAATTCGTAGGTGCTCAAGTTTCAGCAGCTCTTGCAGGTTTGTCAGAAGAGCAAGTATCATCACTTGTTATCGCTTACGAACCAATCTGGGCTATTGGTACTGGTAAATCAGCAACTCAAGACGACGCACAAAACATGTGTAAAGCAGTTCGTGACGTTGTTGCAGCAGACTTCGGTCAAGCAGTTGCTGACAAAGTTCGCGTTCAATACGGTGGTTCAGTTAAACCTGAAAACGTTGCAGAATATATGGCTTGCCCAGACGTTGACGGTGCCCTTGTAGGTGGAGCTTCACTTGAAGCAGAAAGCTTCCTTGCCTTATTAGATTTTGTTAAATAAATCACATGATATCTAAAGGCATAGCACTCTAGGTGATATGCCTTTTCTTATAGATAGTTAATAATAAGCTATTTTTGATTATTGAACTAGTAATCAGACTAGATTTTTATGGCTATTTTTTGTAGAATAGTTAAAGTAAATATTGGTATAGCCAAAATTAAAGGAGAAATTTTCTAATGGTAAAATTAGTATTCGCACGCCACGGTGAATCTGAGTGGAATAAAGCTAACCTTTTCACTGGATGGGCTGACGTAGATCTTTCAGAAAAAGGTACACAACAAGCTATTGATGCTGGGAAATTAATTCAAGCAGCAGGTATTGAGTTCGACCTTGCTTTTACATCAGTTCTTAAACGTGCCATCAAAACAACTAACCTTGCCCTTGAAGCAGCTGATCAACTTTGGGTACCAGTTGAAAAATCATGGCGCTTGAACGAACGTCATTACGGTGGATTGACAGGAAAAAATAAAGCAGAAGCAGCTGAACAATTTGGTGATGAGCAAGTTCATATTTGGCGTCGTTCATATGATGTATTGCCTCCAGATATGGCTAAAGATGATGAACATTCAGCACATACTGATCGTCGCTATGCTTCACTAGATGATTCTGTTATTCCAGATGCAGAAAACCTAAAAGTTACTTTAGAGCGTGCTCTTCCTTTCTGGGAAGATAAAATTGCTCCTGCTCTTAAAGATGGTAAAAATGTGTTTGTTGGTGCACACGGTAACTCAATCCGTGCTCTTGTAAAACATATCAAACAATTGTCAGATGATGAAATCATGGACGTTGAAATTCCTAACTTCCCACCACTTGTTTTCGAATTTGATGAAAAATTAAACCTTGTTTCAGAATATTACTTAGGTAAATAATCTAATCTTTATATAAAAAATTCAGGCCAAGTTGGCTTGAATTTTTTATTATTTATAACATTTTGAGTGTCTGTAAAAAACCATTTTTATGATACAATAGTAGTCAGAGTTTTTATAGCAAGGAGTTAATGTTGAATCGTAAAAAAAGGTATCGTCTCACTGTAAAAAAGCAAAATGCTAGCATACCTAGACGATTAAATCTTCTATTTTTTATTATTGTTTTATTATTTACTGTTCTAATTCTTCGTTTAGAGCAAATGCAGATTGGGCAACAATCATTTTACATGAAAAAACTGACAGCTCTTACGAGTTATACAGTGAAAGAATCAAAAGCGAGAGGTCAGATTTTTGATGCTAAGGGAGTTGTCTTAGTTGAAAATGATGAACGTCCTACTGTGGCGTTTTCTAGAGGAAACAATATTTCATCTCAGTCTATCAAAGAGTTAGCGAATAAATTATCACATTACATTACCTTAACCGAAGTTGCTTCAAGCGATAGAGCAAAGAGAGATTATTATTTAGCAGATAAAGCCAACTACAAAAAAGTTGTTGAAAGTTTACCAGATTCTAAACGTTACGATAAATTTGGTAACCATCTAGCCGAATCAACCGTATATGCAAATGCAGTTGCTGCAGTTCCAGTGAGCGCTATTAACTATTCTGAAGATGAGTTAAAAGTGGTTGCCTTATTTAACCAAATGAATGCGACACCAACGTTTGGTTCAGTGAAATTAAGTACAGGCGAATTAAGTGATGATCAAATCAAGAAACTGGATGCTGATAAGAAGGAACTGTTAGGAATTTCTGTAACAAGTAATTGGCATCGTCGTAAAAAAGGAACTTCTTTATCGGATATATTAGGTACTATTTCTACAGAAAAGGCAGGTTTACCAAGAGAAGAAGTTAAAAAATATTTGAAAAAAGGCTATTCACTGAATGACCGAGTGGGAACTTCTTACCTTGAAAAACAATATGAAGATGACTTACAAGGAATCAGACAAATTCGCAAAGTAGTTGTTAATAAAAAAGGTAAAGTTGTTTCAGATAATATTACGCAAGAAGGTAAGTCAGGAAGAAATCTTAAATTAACGATTGATCTTAATTACCAAAACAAAGTAGAAAGTATCTTGAAACAATACTATGGCAGTGAATTATCTAGTGGACGCGCTAGTTTTTCCGAAGGGATGTATGCAGTTGCTATAGAACCTTCAACTGGTAAAGTGTTAGCAATGGCTGGTCTGAAAAATGATCATGGGAATTTAGTTGATGACAGCCTAGGCACTATTGCTAAGAATTTCACGCCAGGATCTGTTGTGAAAGGTGCGACGCTATCATCAGGATGGGAAAATAAAGTTCTTAGAGGAAATGAAGTGCTTTATGACCAAGAAATTGCTAATATACGGTCATGGTTTACACGAGGTTTGACTCCAATATCTGCGGCACAAGCGCTAGAGTATTCATCTAATACTTATATGGTTCAAGTAGCACTTCGTTTAATGGGACAAGACTATAATACAGGAGATGCTTTAACTGATCGAGGCTATCAAGAAGCAATGGCTAAACTAAGGAAAACTTACGGCGAATATGGTTTAGGGGTTTCTACAGGATTAGATTTACCTGAATCAGAAGGTTATGTACCTGGAAAATACAGCTTAGGAACAACTCTAATGGAATCGTTCGGTCAGTATGATGCCTATACACCAATGCAACTTGGTCAGTATATCTCAACTATTGCGAATAATGGGAATCGTTTAGCACCTCACGTGGTTTCAGATATCTATGAAGGGAATGATTCTAATAAGTTCGCTCAATTGGTTCGTTCAATCACTCCTAAAACACTAAATAAGATAGCTATCTCAGATCAAGAGTTAGCCATTATTCAAGAAGGTTTTTATAACGTTGTCAATAGTGGAAGTGGCTATGCAACTGGTACGTCAATGAGGGGGAATGTGACAACCATTAGTGGTAAAACTGGTACCGCTGAAACATTTGCTAAAAATGTAAATGGACAAACAGTTTCTACCTACAACTTAAACGCTATTGCCTACGATACTAATCGTAAAATAGCAGTAGCGGTAATGTATCCGCATGTTACAACTGATACAACAAAATCCCATCAATTAGTTGCACGAGATATGATTGATCAATATATTTCACAGTTCACAGGACAATAAGAGAGGACATTTGAATGCTTTACCCAACACCAATTGCTAAATTGATTGACAGCTTTTCAAAATTACCGGGTATAGGTACTAAAACAGCAACACGTTTAGCTTTTTACACCATTGGTATGAGTGATGAAGATGTTAATGAATTTGCTAAGAATTTATTAGCTGCTAAGCGGGAATTAACCTATTGTTCTGTTTGTGGTAATTTGACTGATGATGATCCTTGCTTAATTTGTACAGATAAGACGCGTGACCAGTCTGTTATCTTGGTTGTTGAAGATAGTAAAGATGTGTCAGCTATGGAAAAAATTCAAGAGTATAATGGTTTGTATCATGTCTTACATGGCTTAATTTCACCTATGAATGGTATTAGCCCTGATGACATTAATTTGAAAAGTTTAATTACTCGATTGATGGATGGTCAGGTGACAGAAGTTATTGTTGCTACCAATGCGACTGCTGATGGTGAAGCTACATCAATGTATATTTCACGAGTCTTAAAACCAGCTGGTATCAAAGTGACACGATTAGCGAGAGGTTTAGCTGTTGGTTCAGATATCGAATATGCAGATGAAGTAACCTTGCTTCGAGCAATCGAAAATCGTACAGAGTTATAATTGTTATAAAGAAAAGGTTGGGAATCTCCTAACTTTTTCTTTTACAATACTAACTTTAAGTGGATTGATTTTTGAAAGTTAGGTTAAAATATGGTATTATTAAAAGGTCAATCTTAGATTAGATAGAAAAGAGAAGAAATATGTCAAAAGAAACATTGATCTTGCTTTACGGTGGTCGCTCTGCGGAACGTGAAGTATCTGTACTGTCTGCAGAAAGCGTCATGCGTGCTATTAATTATGATAAATTTTTTGTTAAAACTTATTTTATCACGCAAGTAGGTCAATTTATTAAAACACAAGAATTTGATGAAATGCCATCTTCAGATGAAAAGTTAATGACAAACCAAACTGTTGATTTAGACAAAATGGTTCGTCCAAGTGATATCTATGATGATAATGCAATTGTTTTCCCCGTTTTACATGGACCAATGGGGGAAGATGGTTCTATCCAAGGATTTTTAGAAGTTTTAAGGATGCCTTATGTTGGGACTAATATTCTATCTTCAAGCGTGGCTATGGATAAAATTACAACAAAACAAGTCCTTGCAACAGTAGGTGTACCTCAGGTTGCATATCAAACTTATTTTGAGGGTGATGATTTGGAACATGCGATTAAACTCTCTTTAGAAACTTTAAGTTTCCCAATTTTTGTAAAACCGGCTAATATGGGGTCATCAGTAGGTATTTCAAAAGCGACAGATGAATCCTCACTTCGCTCTGCAATTGACTTAGCTCTCAAGTATGATAGCCGTATTTTGATTGAACAAGGCGTGACAGCTCGTGAAATTGAAGTAGGTATTTTAGGCAATAATGATGTTAAGACAACTTTTCCTGGCGAAGTCGTTAAAGACGTCGATTTCTATGACTATGACGCCAAATATATTGATAATAAAATTATTATGGATATTCCAGCTAAAGTTGATGAAGCAACTATGGAAGCAATGCGTCAATATGCAAGTAAAGCTTTTAAAGCAATCGGGGCTTGTGGTTTATCACGCTGTGATTTCTTTTTGACGAAAGATGGACAAATCTTCTTAAACGAACTGAATACAATGCCCGGTTTTACTCAGTGGTCAATGTATCCCCTGCTTTGGGAAAATATGGGGCTAACTTATAGTGATTTGATTGAAAAGTTAGTTATGTTAGCTAAAGAAATGTTTGAAAAACGTGAGAGTCATTTAATTTAAAAAAGTTCAACTAAGTCTTTCTTAGTTGAGCTTTTTCAAATCTATGATATGTTATGAAAGTGTGTTATAATTTAGGAGTATATTCGTTTATAAGGGATAGCATACTATCTACAACATTGTTGCTAAATAATAGAAAAGGAAATGATATGAAGCTTAGTTTGCATGAAGTTGCTAAAGTAGTTGGCGCTAAAAATCAAGTATCAGAGTTTGAAGACGTTCCCCTGGGAAATATTGAATTTGATAGTCGTAATATCAGTGAAGGTGACTTATTTCTTCCCTTAAAAGGAGCAAGAGATGGACATGAGTTTATAGAGATGGCTTTTGATAATGGAGCAATAGCAACCATTTCAGAGAAGGAAATAGAGGGTCATCCTTATCTTTTAGTGTCTGATGCACTTAAAGCATTTCAAGTCTTGGCACAGTATTATATTGAAAAGATGAACGTTGATGTTATTGCAGTAACTGGCTCAAATGGTAAGACAACAACTAAAGATATGATAGCTGCAATCTTATCAACCACATATAAGACTTATAAAACACAAGGAAACTACAATAACGAGATTGGCTTACCCTATACTGTGCTACACATGCCAGAAGATACTGAAAAAATTATTTTGGAGATGGGACAGGATCATCTTGGAGATATCCATGTGTTATCTGAAATTGCAAAACCACGTATTGCTGTTGTTACTTTGATTGGTGAAGCACACTTAGAATTTTTTGGTAGTCGAGAAAAGATTGCAGAAGGGAAAATGCAAATCACAGATGGTATGAGTTCAGATGGCATATTAATTGCACCGGGAGATCCAATTATTGATCCATATCTTCCAGCAAACCAGATGACTATTCGTTTTGGTCATGACCAAGAATTGCAAGTGACAGAACTCAAAGAAGAAAAACATTCCTTAACTTTTAAAACTAATGCTTTGGAGCACCAATTACGTATACCAGTACCTGGTAAGTACAATGCAACTAATGCGATGGTCGCTGCCTATGTTGGAAAATTATTAGCAGTAGCAGAAGAAGATATAGTGGATGCTCTAGAAAATCTTCAACCAACTCGTAATCGCACCGAATGGAAGAAATCAGCCAATGGAGCAGATATTTTATCAGATGTTTACAATGCTAACCCAACGGCTATGCGATTGATACTAGAAACCTTTTCAGCTATTCCCAATAATGATGGTGGAAAGAAGATTGCTCTTTTAGCTGATATGAAAGAACTGGGAGAACAATCTGTGGATTTACATAATCAAATGATTATGAGTATCAGACCTGACTCTATTGATACTTTGATTTGTTATGGCCAGGATATTGAGGGGTTGGCTCAATTAGCAAGCCAGATGTTCCCAATTGGTAAAGTGTATTTCTTTAAAAAGAATCAAGAAGTAGATCAGTTTGATCAATTGCTTGCAAAAGTAAAAGATACTCTTAAGGAGAAAGATCAAATATTATTAAAAGGTTCTAACTCAATGAATCTTTCTAAAATAGTTGATATTCTTGAAGTAGGATAATAGAGGTGTTAGGGTAACAAGTTACCCTAACTTTTTGGTTTTTTAATCACGAATAATATTCAGTTTTATTGAGGAAAATAGATATGCTAAGCAGAAAACTGGTGATATATTCAGTTTTTTGATAATCTGTTTATTACGAACTATATTTTTAAAAATAAAACTTAAGTTCGTTTTTAGGAGGATTGTTTGAAAAATTTAAATCGTTATGTAGTTGCGGTTTCTGGAGTCGTTTTACATTTAATGCTAGGATCAACTTATGCTTGGAGTGTGTTTCGTAACCCAATCATCTCAGAGACTGGTTGGGATATTTCATCAGTTTCATTCGCTTTTAGTTTGGCTATTTTTTGTCTAGGAATGTCTGCAGCTTTTATGGGACACTTAGTAGAGCGTTTTGGTCCTAGGATAATGGGAATGATTTCTGCTATTTTATATGGAGCAGGGAATGTGTTAACAGGTTTAGCCATTGAAACTCAGCAGTTATGGTTACTGTATGTTGCATACGGTATTTTAGGAGGAATCGGACTTGGTTCAGGTTATATTACTCCAGTATCGACTATTATTAAATGGTTTCCTGATAGGAGGGGACTAGCAACAGGATTCGCTATTATGGGATTTGGCTTTGCTTCTTTAGTAACAAGTCCGCTTGCACAATCCTTAATGATTAGGATTGGTGTAGGTAAAACATTTTATATTTTGGGATTAGTATATTTTTTTGTCATGATGATTGCCTCACAATTTATTAAACAACCACCTCAGGAAAAAATAACTATTTTGACTCACGACGGTAAAAAGAATGCTATGAATTCACAAATTATTACTGGATTAAAAGCAAATGCTGCTATAAAATCAAAAACCTTTTACATCATTTGGTTGACTTTGTTTATTAATATTTCGTGTGGCTTAGGTTTAATATCAGCAGCTTCACCAATGGCACAAGATTTAGCAGGCTATTCCGCAGAATCTGCAGCCTTATTAGTAGGGGTACTAGGGATATTTAACGGTTTTGGACGTCTGTTATGGGCAAGTCTCTCTGACTACATTGGACGCCCGTTGACCTTTATAATATTATTTATTGTGAACTTTATTATGACTTCTAGTTTATTTTTGTCATTCAATGCTATTGTATTTGCAATAGCAATGTCTATTTTAATGACTTGTTATGGTGCAGGCTTTTCCTTATTACCTGCTTATCTAAGTGATATTTTTGGAACAAAGGAATTAGCTACTTTACATGGTTATAGTTTAACAGCATGGGCAATAGCAGGTCTGTTTGGGCCCCTATTGTTATCAAAGACATATTCATGGGGAAATTCCTATCAATTGACATTAATGGTTTTGGGTTTTTTATTCTTATTCGGATTATTGTTATCTCTATATTTAAGAAAATTAACAACTAAAGTTGTGTAGTATATATCTAATTTAAAATTCTTTGGTTTTACCAAAGAGTTTTTTCTTTGAAAAATAGTTTTGTCTTATAGCAAATAATTTGATATACTAAGTATCTAGTAAAAAAATGATAGAAAGATAATACTAAAATGATAGAATTCTTTTCTAATATCAGAACAGAGATTCCGCAGATGCCTTTACTTATCCATAGTTTGATTTTATCTGTCTTACCTTTTCTGATGTGGCTGACTTTGGTTAATAGAGATAAGCCTTTGTATAAAACTATTTGGAGTATCCTTTTAGGACTTCAGTTAATTACGATTTATACTTGGTTTTTCTGGGCAAAATTGCCTTTATCTGAAAGTCTTCCCCTTTACCATTGTCGAATAGGCATGTTTGTCGTTCTCTTGGCGAGGCCTGGAATATTAAAGGATTATTTCGCATTGTTAGGAGTAGTAGGTGGAGTATTGGCAATGATTCACCCAGACTTTTACCCTTACCAGTTTCTACATGTGACTAATATTTTCTTCTTTATTGGACATTTTGCTTTATTTGTCCTTAGTTTACTACATCTGATGACACAGTCCAATTTGGACAAATTAAATCCAAAATTGATTATACAACTAACGCTTCTCATTAATATGTCTTTGATTTTTATTAACCTCTTGACTGGGGGGAATTATGGCTTTATGATGAAGACACCAATACTAGGAATAACAAATCCCTTTTTAAACCTTTTTATAGTGACAACTCTATTAAGTTTTCTCGTCCTATTTGTTAAACAAATTTTCCAAAAAGTGAGAATGAGAGCTAGTCTTAAAACAGAAGAATCTTAATTATTTTAATATTATTATATTATCTAGCTATTAAAAAATAAATAGCTGGATAATGTTTTTCATTTTTAGCTATTTTTATGATTGACCGCTAATTATTAATCTGCTAAGATATAGTACGTAATAAAAACTTAACCGGTTAATTATTTTTGAAATATATTTTTTCTGGAGGAAAATAGTAATGAATAAATCATTCAATACCAAATTAGGTTTGGTAACTGTAGCGGTATTATCAGGTATTGTATTAACGTCTCAATTACCTGTGAACGCTAAAGCTGAGACACCAGTAATGGCAGCAAGTGCACAACAAGGTTTCCGTTTTGTAGCAACCGTTGTAGATAGTCAGACGCATGTCTTGCCGGGAAAATTGGTAACTTTGTCAGAGGTGACAAGTGGTCAGCCTAAAATTATTGCAAGTGTGAAAACGAATGATGCCGGACAAGCTATTTTTAATAATCTCCCTATAAAACGTAACCTTAGTGTGTCTGTTGATGGACAAGTAAAAGGATATACTATTCGAACTGACGTAGCAGGTTCTAGTAAAGCAGCTAGTTTTACAGCAACAGGAGTAGGGACAAATGAGCCAACGTATTCAAAAAAAACCATAGACATCACAGTGAGAGACCAGAATGCTGAACCTGTTTCAGGCAGGACAGTTACCTTAAAAACACAAGCTGGTCGTGAGATTGCTAGCTTGGTTTCTGGTGACAATGGATTAACTCGCTTTACTGATCGTTTACTAGATGGAACATTCTACCAATATTTTGTTGATGGGAAAAAAATTGGTGATATTGTACCTGGAGAATCAAGAAGTGCATATGTTAATGTTGCACCTAAAAAAGATTATTTTACCTTTACAGTCACTGCTTTAGATAAAGATGGACTTGTTGTTAAGGGAAAAGAAGTAACGTTGACTGATATTACTGATGGTAAAGCAGTAGCGCTTGCTTCTTTAAAAACGAATGATAATGGACAAGCTATCTTTACCAACCTACCATTATCAAGAAATATCAGTGTTTCAATTGATGGAAAATCAAAGGGCTATACTCTTCGAACTGATGTAGCAGGCTCTCATAAAGCGGCTGCATTCTATGTAGATGGTAAAGGTACCAAAGCACCTCAATTTAGTGCAGAAGCAGCGGTTGTAACTGTTTACGATGCTAATGGAAATACTATAGCAAACCAAGAAGTGACATTAACTAATTCAAATGGGACAATTGTTGCAAAAGGTTTGACTGAAAAAGATGGCAAAGCAAGGTTCGCCAATAAATTAATGGCAGGAACGTTATACAATATTTTTGTAAATGGTATTGAGATGCCTAAAACTGCCCTTGTTGGTAGTGATGTCAGTGTTTTTCTAACAGATAAACAAATTAAGAAAGAAAAACCTGTTACTCCTGATAAATTGGATAAAGAAATGAACCAAGAGAAGGAAAAGGAGCTCTTAGATACTCCAAAACCAGTACCACCTACTTCGAAACCAACAGCACCAATTAAAATTAAAAAGGACGATTCCCCTAAGAAGTTCACGAAAAGTCAATCTTCTAGTTTGAAGTCAAGTGTTAAGGCTATAGGTGCTAAGCCAAAAGCTATGACAGCCTTAGCTAAAAAATTGCCTAAAACTGGTGATCAAGCCATTAGTATTTTAACTTTGGTTGGTTTTATTGTAACAGGGTTAGCGATTATGTTAGGCTTCCTTAAAAAATCACGATCAAAATAATTTATTTTAGAAGCTTGGGTCTTTAGACACAGGCTTCTCTTCTTTCTTCGGAAATAGATTGAACTTGAAGAATGTTGTTAAATTCGCTATAATAATAAAGTTATAGACAAGATTATTGTTTCAGTTGAGACTACTGAAAATAATACTAAGAAATGGATAAAAGCTAAGGATTGAATATGACATTACAAGACGAAATCAAAAAACGCCGTACTTTTGCCATCATCTCTCACCCGGATGCTGGTAAGACGACTATTACTGAGCAATTATTATATTTTGGTGGTGAAATTAGAGAAGCAGGGACAGTAAAAGGGAAAAAATCAGGTACTTTTGCAAAGTCCGACTGGATGGATATTGAAAAGCAACGGGGTATCTCTGTTACTTCATCTGTTATGCAATTTGATTACGCGGGTAAACGTGTTAATATTTTGGATACACCTGGACATGAGGATTTCTCGGAAGATACATACCGGACCTTAATGGCTGTGGATGCAGCTGTCATGGTTGTAGATTCGGCTAAAGGTATTGAGGCTCAAACTAAAAAACTTTTTGAAGTTGTTAAGCATCGTAATATTCCGGTTTTTACGTTTATTAATAAATTGGACCGTGATGGACGTGAGCCATTGGATTTGCTTGAAGAGTTAGAAGAAGTACTAGGTATTGCTTCTTATCCAATGAATTGGCCGATTGGTATGGGGAAATCATTTGAAGGGCTTTATGATTTACATAATAAACGTTTAGAACTCTATAAGGGAGACGAGCGTTTTGCAAGTATTGAAGACGGTGATCAGCTGTTTGCCAATAATCCATTTTATGAACAAGTCAAAGAAGATATTGAACTTCTTCAAGAAGCAGGTAATGACTTTTCAGAACAAGCTATTCTTGATGGTGACCTAACTCCAGTATTCTTTGGCTCTGCCCTTACGAACTTTGGAGTTCAGACTTTTCTTGATACTTTCTTGGAGTTTGCTCCAGAACCTCATGGTCACAAGACTACAGAAGGTAATGTTATTGACCCCTTGGCTAAAGATTTTTCAGGTTTTGTCTTTAAAATTCAAGCTAACATGGACCCACGTCATCGCGACCGTATTGCTTTTGTTCGTATTGTTTCTGGTGAATTTGAGCGCGGTATGGGAGTTAATTTGACACGTACTGGTAAAGGTGCTAAGCTCTCCAATGTTACTCAATTTATGGCAGAATCACGTGAAAATGTGACGAATGCTGTTGCTGGGGATATTATCGGGGTTTATGATACAGGAACTTATCAAGTTGGGGATACCTTAACAGTTGGGAAAAATAAATTTGAATTTGAACCATTACCAACTTTTACCCCAGAATTATTTATGAAAGTATCAGCAAAAAATGTTATGAAGCAGAAATCATTCCACAAAGGTATTGAGCAATTAGTACAAGAAGGAGCAATCCAGCTTTATAAGAATTATCAGACAGGCGAATACATGCTGGGTGCTGTGGGTCAACTTCAGTTTGAAGTTTTTAAACATCGTATGGAAGGTGAATACAATGCTGAAGTTGTTATGACACCAATGGGTAAAAAGACTGTACGTTGGATTAACTCAGACGATTTAGACGAACGCATGTCTTCAAGCCGAAATATTTTAGCAAAAGATCGTTTTGACCAACCAGTTTTCCTATTTGAAAATGATTTTGCACTTCGCTGGTTTGCTGATAAGTATCCTGATGTGAAGCTTGAAGAAAAAATGTAAAATTTAAAGTCACTCAAATTTGAGTGACTTTTTAAGTTTTTTAGACTAAAATAGTTATAATACATAGAAAAGATTGGAGATTAACATGGGAATTTTTTCGGGATTAATGGGAAATGCTTCACAAATGGATACCGATAAAGTCGAGAATCAGTTATCTGATATTCTGATTTCAGATGAACAGGTTGATTTAGCTTATACCTTAATTCGTGATTTGATTGTTTTTACTAATTATCGTTTAATTTTAGTCGATAAACAGGGGGTGACAGGTAAAAAGGTTTCTTATAATTCTATACCTTATGCTTCTATATCACGTTTTACAGTGGAAACTAGTGGTCATTTTGATTTAGATGCTGAGTTAAAGATTTGGATATCATCAGCAATAGAACCAGCAGAAGTACTTCAGTTTAAGAACGACCGTAACATAGTGAGTATACAGAAAGCTTTGGCGACAGCTGTTTTAAAATAAACAATTTAGCAGTAGTGATTTTTATCACTGCTTTTATTTTGAAGTATAGTAGGCCTCAAGCATATATTTTGAAAACGCTGTATTTTTTTGATAAGATATTTTTTTGAGGAGTATTAAATAATGATAATAGAATTAAAGAGTGTTGGAAAAATTTTCCCAAAATCACAGTTTAGATTAGATGATATTTCTTTTAATATAGAAGAAGGCGAGATAGTTGGTCTGATTGGTTCTAATGGTACTGGAAAGAGTACTATTTTGAAGATGATTAATGGCTTAATCCCTTATGATAAAGGAAATATTTATTATCAAGGAAAAGAAGTGAAGTCTTTTTCTGATAATAAGTTACGTCAGATGCGTAAAGATATTGCTTATATTTTTCAAAATCATAATTTGTTAGCAGGAGAAAGTGTATATTATCATCTAGCTTTAGTTTATAAATTAAATCATCAAAAAGTAAATCATGACGCAATTAATGATATCTTAGATTTTTTAGGTTTGATGGATTTAAAACAGGTGAAATGCCATAGTTTGAGTGGTGGGCAGCAACAAAAAGTTGCAATCGCTATGGCTGTTTTGCAAAAACCGAAACTTATTCTATGTGATGAGATCAGCTCTGCCTTAGATACTAATAGTGAAAAAGAGATATTTAACTTGTTGTCTGATCTTCGTGAAAAATATGGTATCTCTATCTTGATGATTGCTCATCACCTATCTCTTTTAAAACAATATTGTGATCGTGTAATGATTTTGGATCACCAGACTATTGTAGATACTGTTGTTCCAGTGAAAGCAACTCTGAATCAATTAAAGTCAAACTACGTAGATCAAGTAAAGGAGTTTTTGTTACATGATTGACATTATTGAAAAACATGGCGAAGGTATCTTAAAATCATTTTGGGAAACCAATTTAATGTTAGGGTTAACCTTGATTCTTTGTTTTCTAATTGCTTTTCCAACAGGTATTTTATTGTTTTCATTGAGAAAGTCTTACTTGATTAAACATTCTTTAGCCTATCAACTACTAAATTTATTTTTAGGTACGTTACGGAGTGTCCCTTTCCTTATTTTAATTTTTATCTTAATCCCTCTCAATCGATTAATTTTTGGGACCTCATTTGGAACGATAGCGGCAATCTTACCTCTTACTTTGGTTTCAGTCAGTTTGTATGCACGTTATGTGGAACAAGCTTTATTAAATATACCTCAAGTTGTTGTAGATCGAGCTCTCAGTCTAGGGGCTAACAAGAGACAGATAATTTATTATTTTTTAATCCCCTCCATCAAGATTGACCTTGTTTTATCATTTACTGCAACGGCTATAAGTATTCTTGGCTACTCGACAATAATGGGAGTTATTGGTGCAGGAGGTTTGGGTGAATATGCCTATCGTTTTGGCTATCAAGAGTATGACTACCCAGTTATGTACTTGATTGTTGTCTTATTTATAATATATGTGTTTATCTTACAGAGTTTGGGCTATTTTATAGCAAACCGCTACTCAAGAAAATAAAAGAAAAGAGGAACTATGAAAAAATTACTTTCCCTAACATGTCTAATCATGATGTCTTTATGTTTAGTGGCATGTACTAAGCAAGCAATGTCGTCTAAGAAAATTAAAGATAAGAATAGTAAAGAAAAGGTGATTACTGTTGCAACTTACAGCAAACCTACATCTACCTTTTTAGATTTGGTTAAAGATAATGTAAAGGAAAAAGGATATACTTTAAAGGTTGTCATGGTCTCTGACTATATTCAGGCTAACATTGCTTTAGAAAACAAAGAACATGATGCTAACCTTTTACAACATGAATTTTTCATGAGTATCTTTAATAAGGAAAATGATGGTCATCTAGTATCAATTACACCAATTTATCATTCATTGGCTGGTTTTTATGGTCAACATTTGAAAAATATTGCCGAGCTTAAAGACGGTGCTAAGGTAGCGATTCCGTCTGATCCTGCCAATATGACTAGAGCTCTGCTATTATTGCAAGAAAAGAAACTTATCACCTTAAAGAATACGTCCAAAAAGACCAAGGCTATCGAAGATATTATTACTAACCCTAAAAAATTACGAATTGAACCTGTAGCATTACTTAACCTCAATCAGGCCTATTTTGAATATGACCTTGTCTTTAATTTCCCTGGATATGTGACAAAAATCAATCTAGTTCCTAAAAGGGATAGATTATTATATGAGAAAAAACCAGATATCCGTTTTGCAGGTGCCTTGGTAGCTCGTGAAGATAATAAAAATAGTGATAAAATAAAAGTACTTAAAGAAGTACTAACAAGTAAAGAGATTCGTCACTATATCACTAAGGAGATTCCAAGTGAAGCAGCCGTTGCGTTCTAGATAGATAAACTATGAACCCTCCTTCTTTATAGATGGTGGGTTTTTATTGCCTTTTTTCTATTTTCTGAAGCAACTAATAGAACTAGCAATTTATGAAAGCGTGTTATTTATTAGATTGACCTTATTTTATATCTTTTTACTTTTAATTGTGTTACACTAAGTAGGTTGTCAGAAAAGATAACTAATAAAGGTTCATAAGGCAGCTTCGCACTGTCTTTTAGAAAAGAGAAACATTTGAAATTTACAGAACTTAACTTATCGCAAGATATTCTTTCAGCGGTAGAAAAAGCAGGCTTTGTAGAGCCATCACCAATCCAAGAAATGACTATCCCACTTGCTCTTGAAGGCAAAGATGTCATTGGTCAAGCGCAGACAGGTACAGGAAAAACTGCAGCTTTTGGGTTACCAACTTTAAATAAAATTCATACTGAAGATAATACTATCCAAGCACTTATTATTGCTCCTACACGTGAACTTGCAGTACAATCACAAGAAGAATTGTTCCGTTTTGGACGCGATAAAGGTGTTAAGGTCCGCTCTGTTTATGGTGGGTCAAGTATTGAAAAACAAATCAAGGCATTACGTTCAGGAGCACACGTTGTTGTTGGAACTCCAGGTCGATTACTTGATTTAATTAAACGTAAAGCACTTAAACTTAATCACATTGAAACTCTTATTCTTGATGAAGCAGACGAAATGCTTAACATGGGATTTTTAGAGGACATTGAAGCAATCATTAGTCGTGTACCAGAAACACGTCAAACTCTTTTATTCTCAGCGACAATGCCTGATCCAATCAAACGTATCGGGGTTAAATTCATGAAAGATCCTGAGCATGTTAAAATTAAAGCAACTGAATTAACTAATGTGAATGTTGATCAGTATTATGTTCGTGTTAAGGAAAATGAAAAATTCGATACTATGACACGTTTGATGGACGTTGATCAACCAGAATTGTCAATTGTCTTTGGACGTACGAAACGTCGTGTAGATGAATTAACTCGTGGACTAAAATTACGTGGTTTCCGAGCAGAAGGAATTCATGGAGACTTAGATCAAAATAAACGTCTTCGTGTTATCAGAGACTTTAAAAATGACCATATTGATATTCTTGTTGCCACAGATGTTGCTGCGCGTGGTTTAGATATTTCAGGCGTTACACATGTTTACAACTATGATATTCCCCAAGATCCCGAAAGTTATGTTCACCGTATTGGACGTACTGGTCGTGCTGGTAAATCTGGTCAATCTATCACTTTTGTTTCACCAAACGAAATGGGATATTTGACAATTATTGAAAACTTAACTAAAAAACGTATGACTGGAATGAAGCCTGCTACTGCAAGCGAAGCATTTCAGGCTAAGAAAAAAGTTGCATTGAAACGTATTGCACGTGACTTTGAGGATCAGGAATTAGTTTCTAAATTTGATAAATTTAAAGCCGATGCTTTAGAATTAGCAACTCAATACACACCAGAAGAACTTGCTCTTTATGTCTTAAGCTTAACAGTTCAGGATCCAGAATCGTTACCAGAAGTTGAAATCACACGTGAAAAACCATTACCATTTAAACCATCAGGTGGTGGCTTTAAAGGTAAAGGTGGACGAGGCAATGGCCGTGGTGGCGATCGTCGACGCAATGATCGTGGTGATCGTCGTGGAAATCGTGACCGTGATGATCGTGGTGGTCGTTGTGATTTTAAACGTCGTGATGATAAGTTCAAGAAAGATAATCGTCGTCAAGAAAATAAAAAACCTCATAAAAACACTTCAAGTGAAAAACAAACTGGATTTGTTATTCGCAACAAAGGCGATAAATAAGAGGATTATGAAAAAGGAGTTGCTGAGCGACTCCTTTTTAATTTTTTGTAAGATAAAGCGTAGATAGTGATATCCATAAAATTGCCTTATAACTTTAAGAATGAAGACAAAAGATTAAAGTGAGGTTGAAATTTAAAAGTTAAAGAAGCGAGGATAGGCTCATTACACTTAGTATATTATCGTATTATTGTTCATTTTTATGTTGTTTAATATAAGTCAATTTTGCTTGCCGAGTCTTTTGTTTAAATAATGCTTCTGCCCTCATTGCTTCTTGTTTGCTATTAAAAGCTTCAGAATAAAGAAGTTTTACTGGCAATCTCGCACGAGTATATTTAGCACCTTTTCCAGTATTGTGTGTATTGAGACGGCGCTTGACATCTGTAGTATAACCTGTATAAAGTGTTCCATCTGAACATTCTAAAACATACATATAAGCAGGAACTTTAATCATGAGATTTTCCGTTTTCTCCGAAATATATATCAAAAATAGTCTCAGTATAGTCTCCATTATCTTGATGAACAACAAGAGGAGGAAGTATTTTCATACCTTCTGTCGAGCCATCTTTAATAGCTTCAATTAAAAGCATATTAGCATCTTTTCCTAATTTTGGATAAACAAATTGGATACGTTTAGGTGCTAAATTGAACTGACGCATCGTATCAATAATTTCAAGGAAACGGTCTGGACGATGTACCATAGCGATACGTCCTTTTGTTTTTAGAGCATGTTGAGCAATTTGACAAATCTCTCTAAGGTTTGTTGTTATTTCGTGTCTTGCAAGGAGATAATGCGGGCTTAGATTTTTTTTAGAGGTTTCGCTTGCTTTGAAATAAGGTGGATTGCAAAGCATTAAATCAACGTTTGAACGTTGAACATGATCAAGAAGATTTTTTAAATCATCATTAATCATAGTAACCTGTTTTTCCAATTTATTGAGCTTAATCGAACGCTTAGCCATATCCGCAAGGCTCTCTTGTAGTTCGATCTCTATAATTGTCGCATTTGTTTTGGTGCTGGCAAACAAACCGACAGCACCATTACCACTACATAAGTCAACGATAAGACCACGAGAAGGAAGTTTAGGGAACCGAGACAATAAAACACTATCTATGGAATAGGAAAAAACTTCTTTGTTTTGGATGATTTTGACATCAGTTGAAAAAAGCTGATCAATGCGTTCATTTTCTTTTAAAATTGTATCTATCATAGGCTTATTATAGCAAAATTACAGCTTCCTAGCACTAGTTTTGAAAGTGTGGAGGTTGATTTTAAGATAATTCTTTCTAAAAAAAAGGAAGCATGATAAAATAGAAGTTACTTGATGAAAGGTAGAGGAGAAACATGTTCTATACTTACTTACGTACTTTAGTTATGTTCTTGATTTGGGTGGCTAATGGTAATGCGCACTATCATAATGAAGATAAAATGTTAAAAGATGATGAAAATTATATTTTAGTAGCTCCACACAGAACATTTTGGGATCCTGTGTACATGGCTTTTGCTGCTAGACCCAAACAGTTTATTTTTATGGCCAAAAAAGAATTATTCACGAATCGTTTGTTTGGTTGGTGGATTAAAATGTGTGGTGCTTTCCCTATTGATCGTGAAAAGCCAGGGCAAGATGCTATTCGATATCCTGTAAAGATGCTGAAAAATAGCAACCGTTCTTTGGTGATGTTTCCGAGTGGAAGCCGCCACTCCAAAGATGTCAAAGGAGGCGTAGCTGTTATTGCAAAAATGGCAAAAGTCAGAATTATGCCAGCAGCATATAGAGGTCCTATGGTTTTTAAAAATCTATTAAAGGGGCATCGTGTTGATATGAATTTTGGTAACCCTATTGATGTTTCTGATATTAAGCGTATGGATGCCGAAGGGATTGCAGAAGTATCTCGTCGTATTCAGGAAGAATTTGATCGTTTAGATAGAGAAAATGAAACTTATGATGATGGTAAGAAATTAAATCCATTGACTTATATTTATCGTCTACCTTTAGCAATTATAGCTATTGTCTTGCTTGTCCTAACTCTAATTTTTAGTTATTTAGCAAGCTTTGTGTGGGATCCACAAAAACATCTAAAATAAGGGTTACATGGAAACTATTTACTTTTTAGTAAATAGTTTTTTGGGTTTTTAATAGGAAAATCTCTTTAGTTACGAATAAGTAAATGGAGGAATATTTTTATGTTTGAAATAGTATTGGAAAAAATTAAATCGCATAAATGGGAGACAACAGGAATTATTGTAGGACTCTTATTATTTGGAATTTTGGGTTTAAATCATTTTGGCACTCATCATAAAGAAGACAATTTAAATATCAATTTAGAGAAAAAAGTATCAACTATAACAGAAAAAAAGGTACCAATGATTAGTCACGTCAAAGATAAAGTATCTAATCAAGTAACGGTTGACGTAAAAGGGGCAGTCAATCATCCAGGTGTTTATAGTTTGCCTTCTCAAAGTCGTGTAACAGATGCGATTAAGCGTGCAGGTGGACTAAGCAATCTCGCTGATAGTAAATCCGTTAATCTAGCACAGAAATTACAAGATGAGACGGTTATCTATGTTGCTCAAAAAGGTGAAAAAATAACTGTTGTGGAAGAGGAGAAAGCAAATAATATCGCTACTCAGGGAAATAGTAAGGGGAAAATTAATCTTAATAAAGCAGATTTATCAAGTCTTCAGACCATATCAGGCGTTGGGGCTAAAAGAGCTCAAGATATTTTAGATTATCGTGATAGTCAAGGTGGTTTTAAAACTATTGATGACCTCAAAAACGTATCAGGTATTGGTGAGAAAACACTAGAAAAATTACGTCAAGATGTTACAATTGACTAAGTATTTTCCTCTAAAACCTATTTATTTAGCATTGTTGGTCTTCCAAATTTACTTACTAGTGTTTTCTTGGACAATGCTTGGTTGTGCCTTTCTTTTATTTTCTTTAATTTTTCTGATTTATCAATATGATCGTGAAACTATTTTTAAAACAATAGCAATAGTAATTTTTTTCTTATTTTATTTTTTATGGCAAAATCACAATATGAATGTCCAATATCAAAGAGTACCGAATCATATTAGCCAGATTAAAGTGCGTATTGATACTATTTCTATCAATGGTGATGTTTTATCATTCCAGGCAGATGCTTCAGGTAACACTTATCAAGCTTTTTACACATTAAAAAATAAAAGTGAGAAAGATTATTTTCAAAATCTTGATAATAATATAATGATAATTGCAGATATCAAACTTGAAGAAGCAGAGGAGAGAAGGCATTTTAATGGCTTTGATTATCGTCAGTATTTAAAAAGACATGGAATTTATCGTATCGCCAAAGTGACAAAGATAAAACAGATACGCTTATTTCAACATAGGTCTTTCTTTGCTCTTATGTCTAAGTGGCGTAGAAGTGCAATTGTTATTAGTCAAACTTTTCCAAATCCTATGCGTCACTATATGTCAGGGCTTTTGTTTGGATATCTAGATAAGACCTTTGATGACATGTCCGATTTATATAGTAGTCTAGGTATTATACATTTATTTGCTTTGTCAGGTATGCAAGTAGGTTTTTTTCTCGGTATTTTTCGTTATATCTGTCTACGTATTGGCTTACGTCTAGACCATGTTTGGTTACTTCAAATACCATTCTCGCTAATTTATGCTGGTTTAACAGGCTTTAGTATCTCAGTCGTTAGGGCACTTATTCAATCTTTATTATCACATAGCGGTGTCAAGAAAGATGAGAACTTTGCTCTCTGCTTGTTAATTTGTCTTATCTCCCTCCCCCACTCACTTTTGACTACGGGAGGAGTTCTTAGCTTTGCTTATGCTTTTATACTTACGATGACCTCCTTTGATCATTTTTCGAGTATAAAAAAAGTAGCTATCGAATCTTTGACAGTCTCTGTAGGAATTCTTCCCATACTAACCTACTATTTTTCGGGTTTTCAACCAATATCAATTATATTAACAGCACTTTTATCTTTTGCATTTGATATTATATTTTTGCCTTTATTAACTGTTATATTTGTCTTATCGCCTATCGTTAAATTAAGTTGTATTAATAGTTTGTTTGAAATCCTAGAAGTGTTATTAAAATGGACTGGGCAACTGTTTCCAAGGCCACTTATTTTTGGAAAGCCCAGCCTTTTTCTTTTAATAGTCATGATTATAATTTTGGGATTACTTTATGATTATTATCATTCTAAATGTTTTCGTTATTGCTCCCTTCTTATTATCTTTACCTTGTTTTTTATCACTAAGAATCCAATTACTAACGAGGTTGCGATTTTAGATGTTGGACAGGGAGATAGTATTTTAGTGAGGGATTGGTTAGGAAAAACAATTTTAATTGATACTGGGGGAAGGGTGAGATTTGAACAGCCTGAAGAATGGAAACAAAAAGTAAATCAGTCTAATGCTAAGAGAACGCTCATTCCTTACTTGAAAAGCAGAGGTATTAGCAAGATAGATGATTTAGTGATAACTCATACCGATACAGATCATATGGGGGATATGGAAGTTATCTCAAAGCATTTTAAAGTTGCACGTTTGATTACAAGTTCAGGTTCTTTAACGAATTCGCAGTACGTTAAGCATTTATCAAAGATAGGTGTAGCGGTAAAATCTATAGAAGCCGGTGATAAACTTGCTGTCATGGGAAGTTATTTACAAGTACTTTACCCATGGCACAAGGGTGATGGAAAAAATAATGATTCAATTGTTTTATATGGACATTTATTAGGAAAAGGCTTCTTATTTACCGGTGATTTGGAGGAAGAGGGAGAAAAGCAGTTATTAGAAGCTTATCCTAATTTATCAGTAGATATCCTTAAAGCAGGACATCATGGTTCTAAGGGCTCATCAAGTCTATCCTTTCTGAAAAAGTTGTCTCCTAGTGTGGTTCTAGTTTCAGCTGGTAAAAATAATCGTTACCAGCATCCTCATCAAGAGACTTTACAAAGGTTCCAAAAGATTAAAAGCAAGATTTTCCGAACGGATCAATCAGGTACAATTAGGCTAACAGGATGGTGGAAGTGGCATATTCAGACAGTTCGTTGATTTATAAAAATGATTGCGTATCTGTTAAATACAATCTATTTTTCGCAAGAATTCAGTAATTTTAAGCTTGACATGGAACGGGTTCCAGCATTTATACTGATTTCAGAAGAAGAGAGGTATTTTTTATGACTATCAAACGTATTTTTTGTGACATGGATGGTACACTATTAAATAGTGAAGGACAAGTGAGTAAAAGTAACGCTACCTTAATACGTGAGGCAGCGATTCCAGTAACTTTAGTGTCTGCTAGGGCACCTATGGAAATGAAGGATGCCGTAGATGCACTTCAATTAGGAGGAGTCCAAGTTGCTTTTAATGGAGGATTGATTTATAGAATAGGAGATAATAATCAAGTTCTACCTATTCATACACAAATCATTAAAAAAAGCACAGTAAAACAATTGCTAAGAGGAATACGGTTTCATTTTCCTCAAGTTAGTTTATCTTATTACGATCTTAATAACTGGTATTGTGATAAAATAGATGAAGGAATCCGATACGAACATAGTTTAACTCAACAATGCCCAACGTTTATTCATAATGAGGATCAGTTTTTAGAAGGTCACACAAATACTTTTAAAATTATGATGATTACTTTCGATGAAGCAAATATGCTAGAATTAGAAAAATATCTTCAAAGTTTGGAGTTACCAGAAATCACTATTCAACGTTCAGGTAAAGCGTATCTTGAAATTACACATCTCTTAGCCAAAAAATCTAAAGGAATTGCTTACATCCTTCAAAAAGAGCAGTTAGCTAGAGAAGAAACGGCTGCATTTGGAGATGGACATAATGATTTGCCTATGCTTGAAATGGTAGGTTACCCTATTGTTATGGATAATGCTTTTGATGATATCAAAGCGATAGCATATCAACTAACTAAGTCTAATGATGAAGACGGAGTGGGATATGGGATTCAAAAATTTTTAAAGTAGGAGCCTTATAATGACAAGTATTAGTGATATAGCTAAAAAGGCAGGTGTTGCTAAATCAACAGTTTCCCGTGTTATCAATCATCACCCACATGTTTCTGATGAGACGCGACAAAAAGTAATGGCTCTTATCACCGAATTGGATTATATACCAAATCAACTAGCGCGGGATTTAAGTCGAGGCAAAACACAAAAAATAGGTGTCGTCATTCCCCACACGCGCCATCCTTATTTTACACAATTAATAAATGGCCTATTAGATGCTGCTAAAACTACCGACTATCAACTTGTTATGATGCCTTCGGATTACAACCAAGAATTAGAACTTTCCTACTTGAAACAGCTCAAGATGGAAGCTATTGATGCTTTAATATTCACTTCAAGAGCAATTAGCCTCGATATTATTGAAACTTATGCAAAATATGGACGAATAGTAGTTTGTGAAAAATTGCAGGAATATAATCATCTATCCTCTGCTTACCTTGATCGCTATTCTTCATTTCTAGAGGCGTTTTCTGATATGAAGTTACGAGGTTTGGAGCACTTAGTTTTATTATTTTCAAGGAATAATGAATCCTCTGCTACCTATCAATCCGCATTATTAGCTTATCAAGAGGTCTATGGGCAACTATCCTCTCCATATATGGTAGTTGGGAATGTTCATGACTTTAATGATGGACTAAATTTATCTTATCAATTGGTAAAAGAAGTTAGTATAGATGGTATATTAGCTACAAGTGATGAAGTTGCGGCAGGGCTAATAAAAGGTTATGAAGAAAGTAGGAAAAAATGTCCTTATATTATTGGTCAGGAATGTTTATTAGTTGGGCAACTTTTGAAACTCCCAACAATTGACCACAAATCCTATTATTTAGGGAAATTAGCTTTTAAACAGGCTTTAGCTGAAAAGATTAGTCAAGAAGTTTTATTCTCAGAGTTTTTATCTCAAGACAATTAGTCATTCAAAAGTAATAGAAAAAAGGTTTCCAACTAAACTTGATTGGAAACCTTTTTATTTAATGATTGATAATTTTAAGCATTTGTTTGAAAGCAGTCTCTGCTTCAGGAATCGGTAAGACTGGATAAACGTGGTTCATTTTTTGACCAACGATATAGTGGTGTTTAATGTTTTCTTTTGCTAATTTTTGATGTAATAATTGATTATCGGGGTAGAAAATATCGTGCGTTCCTATAAAAAATGATATTGGAGCCATCTTGTTAAATTGGCTACTGTAAAGAGGACTAACTTGAGGATTTTTAAAATTCTTTTTTCCATTTGCCCAGTAAGGAGCTACTTGTTGTAATTGCCAAGCTTTAAGAAGGGGATCTTTTTTTTGAACTTTTTCAATCTTTGGATTATTAGTAGCAATATCTAACCATGGTGATATTAAAATAATTTCTTTTGGTTGTTTGATATGCTCCGTGACAAGGTTATCAGCAAGACCTAAAGCAAGACCTCCGCCTGCACTTTCACCTACTAGGATAATTTGTTTGGGAGATGTGACGCTAGCTAATGTATTTTGGTATAATTTTTTAATTTTGGGGATAGCATCACTATAATTATATGTAGGAGCTTTAGGGTAAATAGGAAAGACAACTTTTGCATCTAATTTTTTAGCTAGTTTATTGACAAAAATATATTGTAATTCAGAAGCTTGATGGATATATGATCCTCCATGAACATAGAAGATAACCTTTTGCTTAGGATTATTTTTATCATTCCAAGTGAATGTTTGCATGCCATCAGTAGCGGTAATTTCTACCTTTTCATTATTTAATGCCTGAGGAATGTCTACAGGAAGAACATTACGTTTAGCTACCTTAGTTAAGTAATTTTGGTATTCTTTGATGGTTTGAGGCTTAATCTGATTTACCACAGGTAGAGTTTTTTCAATAGTATTGCTAGTTAGGGATCTTTTTTCAACAATATGCGTGTAAGCATATGCTCCCATAAAAATGACAAAAAAGGTTAGAAGTAGTAGTACAATAAGTTTTCGATAGTTTTTCATGATTATCCTTTTGTAATTGAGCTCGTCATGCTAAAAATGATTAGTTGTTATTCTATAATAAAGTAGATACGAAAACAAGAAAATAATGCTATAAAATTTCAACCTATTATAATTTTTTGCTGATAGTACGTATTAACCTTTAATTTGCTAAAATAGAAGAGAGGAGAGTGTTATTATGTTTCACAGAGAAGATTTTCCAAAAGCATTATTAAAAAAAGCTTTGCAGCCCGGTATGAGAGTTATGGATATTGGTTGTGGTAGTGGGGAATTGACGCGTTTGGCTGCTGATATCGTTGGTAAAGAAGGTGATGTTGTAGGAATTGATATTAATGAGCAACTTTTATGGCAAGCTAGACATGATAATGGCTATGCTAATGTTAGTTATCAAAACGCAGATTTAGCAGCACTTTCCTCCTTTGAAACAAAAAGTTTTGATGCAATTATTGGACGTCGTGTATTAATGTATCAAAAAGATCCAAAGAAAGTAATAGAAAGTTTAACACCTTTGTTAAAGCCAAATGGTTTTTATGTTTTTCAAGAAAGTGATGCAATGTGTTTAGAACTAGCTAAGCCTAGCTTTGTAAATATGAATAAAATACAATCACTAATCTGGCAAACTGTTGAGAAGGAAGGAGGACACATTCATATTGGAAGTCAACTTGAGCAATTAATGTTAGAAGCAGGCTTAATCGTTGACCATTTTGTATCAGAAAATGTCATTCAAACGTCACAAACTGGTACAGATTTATCTTGGCTACTAAATATCATGAAAGAAAGAATACAAAAATATAGTGACCTTCAGGGATTAGAAGATGTCAATTTACAAAAAGAATTAGAAGAGAATAATGACCATTTTATCCGAGATTGTCAATTTGGAATTATTTCTCATAGAGTTGATGAATGATTTTAAGTATTATTTGACACCTTGAAAAGTTTCCTTATGGTATAATAAGGAATATGATTGCGATTGAAGAAATTGGGAGAATTACCCCAGATAATTTAGGGTTAGTAACTGTTTTAGCAGGAGAAGATTTAGGGCAATATGCTCAGATGAAAGAGAAGCTATTTCAGGTAATTGGATTCAATAAAGACGATTTAGCCTATTCTTATTTTGATTTAAGTGAAGAAGACTATCAAAATGCGGAATTAGACTTAGAAAGTTTACCTTTTTTATCAGACTACAAGGTTGTTATTTTTGATCAGTTTCAAGATATTACAACTGATAAAAAAACTTATTTAGATGAACAAGCAATGAAGCGCTTTGAAGCCTACTTGCAGAATCCTGTAGATACTACGAGACTTGTTATTTGTGCTCCAGGAAAACTTGATGGAAAACGTCGACTTGTAAAGTTATTGAAACGTGATGCTCGTGTTTTAGAGGCTAATACTTTAAAAGAATCAGATTTAAAGACGTATTTTCAAAAATATGCTCACCAAGAAGGATTAGTTTTTGAAGCAGGTGTTTTTGATGAGTTATTGATTAAGTCTAACTATGATTTTAGTGATACTTTAACGAATATCGCTTTCTTAAAGTCATATAAAACAGACGGTCATATTTCGTCCAATGATGTTAGAGAGGCTATCCCTAAAAGCCTGCAAGATAATATATTTGATTTGACTCAAGATGTCTTACTTGGCAGGATAGATTTAGCGCGTGATTTAGTAAGAGATTTACGTCTACAAGGCGAAGACGAAATCAAATTGATTGCAATCATGTTAGGACAGTTTCGGATGTTTTTGCAAGTTAAAATATTGGCTAGTAAAGGGAAGTCAGAGAGTCAAATTGTTTCTGAACTATCCCATTACATAGGACGTAAAATCAACCCTTATCAAGTAAAATTTGCTGTCAGAGATTCTAGAAACCTTCCCCTTGCTTTTTTAAAAGAAGCGATTAGGATTTTAATCGAGACTGACTATGCTATTAAAAGAGGGACTTATGATAAGGATTATCTCTTTGATTTAGCCTTATTAAAAATTGCTCATAAAAAGCCCTAATTAAAGAAACAAAAGAGTTGAAAGCTGTTCCAAATTCCTATAGAATAAGGGTAATAATAGATGAAAAGAGGATTTCGACATGGCAATTATTTTACCAGATTTACCCTATGCATATGATGCGCTTGAGCCACATATTGATGCTGAGACAATGACACTACATCATGATAAGCACCATGCAACTTATGTTGCTAATGCAAATGCTGCTCTTGAGAAACATCCTGAAATTGGAGAAGACTTAGAGGCGCTCTTAGCTGATGTTTCTCAAATTCCAGAAGATATTCGTCAGGCAGTCATCAATAACGGTGGTGGACATCTTAACCACGCTCTTTTCTGGGAATTGATGTCACCAGAAGAAACTCAAATTTCACAAGAGTTATCTGAAGACATTAATGCAACTTTTGGTTCATTTGAAGACTTTAAAGCTGCTTTCACAGCAGCAGCAACAGGACGTTTTGGTTCAGGTTGGGCTTGGCTTGTTGTTAATGCTGAAGGCAAACTTGAAGTGCTTTCAACTGCCAATCAAGATACTCCAATTATGGAAGGCAAGAAACCTATTTTAGGGCTTGATGTATGGGAGCATGCTTATTACTTAAACTATCGTAATGTTCGTCCTAACTACATCAAAGCTTTCTTTGAAATTATTAACTGGAATAAAGTAAATGAACTTTACCAAGCTGCTAAAGCTTAATAAAAAACGAGTCGATAGGCTCGTTTTTTTATTATTCTAAAAGTTGATAATGTTTTTTAAAAGTCTAGAAGTCCAAACTCAGATAAAACTAGAATAGTCCTATTATCTTCAACTAAGCGAATAAGTTTATTGAAAGCGCTTGACAAGATTAGTAAGAAATGATAAAATTAAGACGTTTTCAGGTGTTATTATTTAAGGTAAGCAAGCTGATAACAGATAAAATTGCATAATAAAGGATGTTATCACATTTTGTGAGCAGGGACCTATTCAACGACGACTTTTTGTTGTGTCTTGGATGGGTCATTTTTTATTGTGCGAGTGAAGGACTAGGACTTTAATGATTATAAAACGCGTATTAAATCATAATGCAGTCATATCAGTAACACATCAAGGATTAGATGTGCTACTGATGGGGAAAGGAATTGCATTTAAGAAAAGAATAGGTGATAGGATTAATAGCGATGCTATTGAGAAGTCATTTGTTTTAAAAAATAGTGATAACATGAACCGTTTTACGGAGTTATTTATTACTGTTCCAGAAGAAGTAGTTGCATGTTCAGAACGAATTATCAACCTAGGTAAAATCAAATTGGGTAAGAACTTAGATGAAATTCTTTATATCAATTTGACAGATCATATTCATTCGGCTATTGAAAGACATGAACAAGGAATGGTTATCCAAAATCCACTAAGGTTGGAAATCCAACGTTACTATCCTGATGAATACTCCATTGGGATGAAGGCTCTGGAACTTATAAAGGATGAATTGGGCATTTGTTTAACAATCGATGAGTCGGCTTTTATTGCTATGCACTTTGTAAATGCTGGATTGGATAATCCGTTTAATGAAGCGCATAAAATCACTGAGATTGTATCTTACATTGAACAGAAAGTAAAAATAGATTTTCGAACAGAACTAGATGAAAGTTCAATTGATTATTATCGTTTCATGACACATACCAAATTATTTGCTCAACGCGTTTTATCAGGAATGAAATACGAAGATGATGATGCTGATTTACTTTTGGTAGTTAAGAAAAAATATCCGAGAGAATATAAATGTGTTAAAGAGATCGGCAACAATATGGCTATCCAATACCAATATCAACTTAATTCAAGTGAACTCCTATATCTGACGGTGCATGTTAAACGATTAGTTAAAAATTTAAAGGAGATATCAGATGACTAAATACCAAGAGACTGCTAAAGCTATTTTAGCAGCAGTAGGGGGAGAAAAAAATATTCAACACGTAACCCACTGTGTGACACGATTACGATTAGTTTTAGACAATGATGAAATTGTCAACGATCAGGTTATTAAAACTATTCCGAATGTTATCGGTGTTATGCGTAAAAATGATCAATACCAAATTATTTTGGGAAATGATGTCAATAATTATTATAATGCTTTTTTGGCCTTAGGTCATTTTGAAAATACTACCAGAGAATTTTCATCACAAAAAAAGAGTTCAATACTTGAGAAATTAATTGAAACGATTGCAGGAGTCATTACGCCGCTTATACCTGCTCTTCTAGGAGGAGGGATGCTCAAGGTTATAGGTATTTTGCTCCCTATGCTCGGTATAGCAAGCTCTAGTTCTCAAACAGTAGCTTTTATCAATTTTTTTGGTGATGCCGCTTATTATTTTATGCCAATAATGATTGCTTATTCAGCTGCGTCACGATTTAAAGTTACACCTGTATTAGCTGCTACAGTAGGAGGGATTCTCTTACACCCTGCTTTTGTGACAATGGTAGCTGAAGGAAAACCATTATCTTTATTTGGAGCTCCGGTTACACTGGCTAGTTATGGTTCTTCTGTTATTCCAATCTTAATTATGGTTTTTCTTATGCAATATATTGAGAGATGGATTAATAAAATTGTTCCTAGTGTAATGAAGAGTTTTTTACAACCGACTTTGATTATTCTCATTTCTGGCTTTTTAGCTTTAGTGGTCGTGGGGCCACTGGGGGTAATTATTGGTAAAGGATTGTCTAGTGCAATGCTTTCGATTTACCATGTGGCGCCATGGTTAGCTTTATCTATTCTTGGTGCTATTATGCCATTGGTTGTTATGACAGGAATGCACTGGGCATTTGCTCCAATATTTTTAGCTGCTTCTGTTGCGACACCAGATGTTTTGATTTTACCAGCAATGTTAGCTTCTAATTTAGCTCAAGGTGCGGCTTCTCTTGCTGTTGCAGTTAAGGCTAAACAAAAACAAACACGTCAGGTGGCCTTTGCAGCAGGTTTATCAGCACTACTAGCTGGTATCACAGAACCTGCACTTTATGGTGTCACACTGAAATTCAAGAAGCCTTTATACGCTGCAATGATATCAGGTGGTTTAGTAGGAGCTTATATTGGATTAGTTAATATTGCTTCCTATACATTTGTAGTACCATCTATTATTGGTTTGCCACAATATATCAATCCACAGGGGGGCAATAATTTCAGTAATGCTGTTATTGCAGCAATAGCTACTATTATTTTGACTTTCATTATTACATGGTTCTTGGGAATTGATGAAGGAGAAAACGAAAAAAGTAGTATTAATGCTCAAGAGCACACACATATTAGAAGTGGTTTATCAAAAAAAGAGACATTGTATTCACCTATGGTAGGCAATGTATTACCTTTATCTAAAGTACCCGATGAAACATTTTCATCTAAATTACTAGGTGAAGGTTTAGCAATCACTCCTAGTGTGGGTGAAGTTTATGCACCATTTGATGGTGAAATTATAAGTTTATTTCCTACAAAACATGCCATTGCCTTAAAGGATGATAAGGGAGTCGAAGTGTTAATCCATATTGGAATAGATACTGTAGAACTAAATGGAGAAGGTTTTGAACAATTGGTCAAAGTTGGCGATTTTGTTAAACGAGGACAGTTACTTTTGCGAATGGATATTGATTTTATTAGTTCAAAGGGGTATTCTCTTATTAGTCCGGTTGTAGTTACAAATTCAATTGACCAACTTGAAATTATCGTTAAAGACGCAGAGACAATGGTTACAAATGAAGATGATTTACTTGTAATTCTTTAAAAGGAAGGATGATAATATGACGGTTTTTCCTAAACATTTTCTATGGGGAGGTGCAGTTGCTGCCAATCAGGTAGAGGGTGCATTTAGAACAGATGGCAAAGGTTTATCTGTACAAGATGTACTTCCAAATGGTGGTTTAGGCGATTTCACCGCCAAACCTACTCCAGACAATTTGAAGCTAGAAGCAATTGATTTTTATCATAACTATAAAAATGATATAAAACTGTTTGCAGAGATGGGCTTTAAAGTTTTTAGAACCTCTATTGCCTGGTCTCGAATTTTTCCAAATGGTGATGATAGTGCTCCAAACGAAGCTGGCTTACAATTTTATGATAATTTATTTGATGAGTTGCTTAAATATAATATCGAGCCCTTGGTTACCTTATCTCATTATGAAACACCGCTTCATCTTGCAAAAACTTATAATGGTTGGGCTGATAGACGTTTGATAGCATTTTTTGAGAAATTTGCTCAAACAGTCATGGAGCGTTATAAAGATAAGGTGAAATATTGGTTGACTTTTAATGAAGTGAATTCTATTTTACATATGCCTTTCACCAGTGGTGCTATTATGACCGACAAATCACAACTAAGTCCTCAGGAGCTTTATCAAGCTATTCATCATGAATTAGTAGCATCGGCTAGAGTGACAAAATTAGGGCGTTCTATCAATCCTAATTTTAAAATTGGCTGTATGATTCTGGCTATGCCAGCTTATCCTATGACATCTGATCCAAGAGATGTCCTGGCTGCAAGACAATTTGAACAACATAATCTGCTATTTTCAGATATACATGTCAGAGGTAAATATCCCACTTATATTCAGTCCTATTTCAAAAATAATGGTATTAAAATTAAATTTGAAGAAGGAGATGAGGAAGTATTGGCACAAAATACAGTAGATTTTCTATCGTTTAGTTACTATATGAGCGTGACACAAGCTTATGACTTTGAAAATTATCAAAGTGGTCAGGGAAATATCCTTGGAGGCCTAACTAATCCTCATTTAACAACTTCAGAATGGGGATGGCAAATCGATCCCATCGGGCTACGCCTAGTCTTAAATCAGTATTATGAACGTTATCAGATTCCGTTGTTTATTGTAGAAAATGGATTGGGAGCAAAAGATCAATTGATAGAAACACTAGACGGTGATTATACTGTCGAAGATGATTATCGTATTGATTATATGAATCAACATTTAGTTCAAGTTGCTAAAGCTATTGAAGATGGTGTTGAAATAATGGGATATACATCTTGGGGGTGTATTGATTGTGTATCCATGTCTACAGCTCAACTAAGTAAACGTTATGGTCTAATATATGTTGATCGAAATGATGATGGAACAGGGAGTCTACAACGTTACAAGAAGAAGTCATTTGGTTGGTACCAAAAAGTGATTAAGACAAATGGCCAATCATTGTTTGAACATCATAACAGATAACATGTTAAACAACTAGTCTCTGTTTCAATTTAATATAAAAAGGAGTATCCATAGGTTACTCCTTTTTATTATAATTTATGAAGGTTAATATCTTCTGATTTAAGTGCTAGATACAATAAAGTTGCATCCTTAAAGTTTCTTGGATTGAGTTGCGTTGATTCATAAATCTTATTTAACCTATATTGAACAGTATTTTTATGGATAAAAAGTTCCTGACTACATTCTTTTAATGATAGATTATGCTTAAAATATGAGTTAAGCAAGATCTTATCATTTTCAGATAAGTTTACAAGCGCTTTATTTAGCACATATTGTTTAATATTAGAATCAATACTTGTTAATAACAGTTCAAGATCAAGGTCGTCGACGAGGTTGACCTTTTGTTGACCTTTTAAAGCTTTCAGGGCTAAGATAGACGTTTCATATGATCTTTTTAAAAGTGATAAAGATGATTTTTGTCCGATACCAACTTTATAGAGGCCCTTTTCGCATTCAAACTTTGATAGGATATTTGGATAATAATAGTCAAACATCTGGTCAGAAAGTAAAAGCCAGTATTGATTGGGATAATTAAAGGTATAAATAGCAGTGTCAAGTTTATCAAAAAAGTTCAAGAGTGACATTTCAGATTGACTTAAGAGTAATTTTTGTTTTTGACTATTGATTTCAAAAGTGAGTAGACGATAGTCAGTTTTTTCTGATAGGTGGTATTGGTTTAAAAATTGATTGAGGTAATAGTAGTCTAACTCTCTGCCTTCAACAAGATGATGTAAGACAATAGAAGCTTCGTTTTTTCGCCCGAAATCCAGATAATCTAATTCATGCTCTTTTAAGATGAGTCGAGTCATTTTTTGAGCAAGTAAAGCATATTTTCCTACTTGGTTGGGGTTTCCACTAATCCCAATAGTAGCTAATAATTCACAATTATAATAGAAAGGAATATTGATCCCTGCTTGTGTCCCAAAATAAGATTCTTGATCTGTTACTTCAATCATTTGTCCTGTCTGTGCTACTTTTAAACCAATTTCATGGAATTCTCCAACACGTTTTGGATTGGTACTAGCGAAAATGATTCCTTTGGTATTAATAAAATTAATATCTTGTTGACAAACATCTTTGATAGAGGTAACGATTTGTTGTGCGAGTTGTTTTCTTAATTTCATTCAGCTTACCTTTTGTTATATATAACAAATATCATATCATAAAAACGCTAACATTTGTTCTGTAGTCTATATTTTTTGTTATTTGATTTTGTTACTATAATTGAGTGATATAAAATAGTGAAAAAAATAACAAAGATTCACAAAATATTTTCAAGGAGGTTTTCAAATGAAGGTAGTAGTAGCTATTGATTCTTTGAAAGGGAGTCTTTCTTCTTTAGAAGCTGGCAATGCTATAAAGGAGTCAATTAATGAAGTAATCTCAGGGGCGGATGTGGAAGTACATCCATTAGCAGACGGGGGAGAAGGAACTGTTGAAGCTTTGACGCTAGGTATGGGGGGTACGATCGAAACAATCCCTGTTAAGGGGCCTCTTGGAGAAAAAGTACATGCGAGTTATGGTATTATTCCACAGCGTCAGTTAGCTATTATTGAAATGGCTGCAGCTGCTGGTATTACCCTAATTGCTACTGAAGAGAGAAATCCTCTCCACACAACCACTTATGGAGTTGGAGAAATGATAAAGGATGCTATAAGTAAAGGCTGTAGGCACTTTATTATTGGTATTGGAGGTAGTGCTACTAATGATGGTGGGGCAGGTATGCTACAAGCTTTGGGATATGCATTATTAGATAAAGATAATCAAGAAATCAGTTTGGGAGCACAAGGATTGGCAGATTTAAAATCTATCTCTACTGATAAGGTTATTGAGGAATTAAAAGAATGTGATTTTAAAATTGCATGTGATGTAACAAATCCTTTATGTGGTGCTCAAGGTTGTAGTTCGATTTTTGGACCGCAAAAAGGTGCTGATGAAGATATGATTACAAAAATGGATACTTGGTTAAGTAATTATGCTACCTTAGCTACTTCAGTTAGTGAAAAAGCAGATGCAACTATTGAAGGAACAGGTGCAGCGGGTGGGCTTGGATTTGCCTTTTTAGCCTTTACAAATGCTACCTTAGAACCTGGTATTGATATTATTCTATCAGAAATTAATATAGAAAAAGCGATTTCTGAAGCTGATTTAGTAGTTACTGGTGAAGGTCGTTTGGATGGGCAAACGGTGATGGGAAAAGCTCCAATTGGCGTAGCAAAATTAGCTAAAAAATATGGTAAGAAAGTAGTGGCATTTTCTGGATCTGTCACCGAAGATGCTATACTTTGTAATCAACATGGTATTGATGCTTTTTTTCCAATCGTACGACGCCTTATCAGTTTAGATGAGGCTATGTCTAAAGAGGTAGCTTATAAAAATATGAAAGAAACTGCTACTCAAGTCTTTAGATTAATCAATTTGTATAATCATTAATATTGAAAGGAATTTTGATAAGTTATGGAAGCTACATTTACAACAACAGGGGCTTTAATAGGATTAGCGCTTGCTATTTTACTGATTATCAAAAAAGTTCATCCTGCCTATAGTCTCATTCTTGGAGCATTAGTTGGTGGTTTGATTGGTGGCGGTGATTTAGTTACAATTGTCAATACAATGGTATTAGGTGCGCAAGGGATGATGTCATCCATATTACGCATTTTAACATCAGGGATTTTAGCGGGTGCTTTAATTAAAACCGGATCAGCTGAAAAAATTGCAGAAAGTATCATTAAAAAATTAGGACAACAGCGAGCCATCACAGCTTTAGCCATCGCAACAATGATTATTTGTGCAGTAGGTGTCTTTATTGATATTGCAGTTATTACAGTTGCTCCGATTGCATTAGCAATAGGTAAAAAAGCTAATCTTTCTAAATCTAGCATACTGTTAGCAATGATTGGTGGTGGTAAGGCTGGGAATATTATCTCACCCAATCCTAATACAATTGCTGCTTCAGAAGCATTTAAGGTTGATTTAACAAGCTTAATGGTACAAAATATTATTCCTGCAATTGCAGCTTTAGTAGTTACGATTATATTAGCAAAGATTGTTTCCAAGAAAAATAACGATATTTCTTATGATAGTGAGGAGCAAGTGGGCTCTGATCTGCCAGCATTCTTACCGGCTATTTCTGGTCCACTTGTGGTTATCTGCTTATTAGCTCTTCGTCCTTTATTTGGAATCACTATTGATCCCTTGATTGCACTGCCGTTGGGTGGTCTAATTAGTATTTTAGCAACAGGTTACCTAAAAGAAACGGTACCGTTTGTTGAATACGGTTTATCAAAAGTTGTTGGCGTTTCAATTCTTTTGATTGGAACAGGTACGCTCTCAGGTATTATTAAAGCATCTAATCTACAATTTGATATGATTCATCTCCTTGAATTTTTAAATATGCCGACCTTTATCCTTGCCCCACTCTCAGGTATTTTTATGGGAGCAGCAACAGCATCAACGACTTCTGGAACAACTATTGCTTCACAAACGTTTGCTGAAACCTTGATTAAATCAGGGGTACCGGCGGTTTCGGGTGCAGCTATGATTCACGCAGGTGCGACTGTTTTGGATTCGCTACCTCATGGATCCTTCTTCCATGCGACAGGCGGAGCTGTCAATATGGCTATAAAAGATCGTATGAAACTAATTAGCTATGAAGCTTTGATTGGATTAACTAGCACAATAGTTGCTGTCGTTTACTATTGTTTCTTTGGGTAAAATTTGGATGAATACGTGATGTTTATTATCACTGTTTGAATAGAATTCTCATTGATTTTTTCTAATTTTCTTACTATAATAAATTAGTAGGAGAGGTGTTGTGAAACAAACAAAGAAAGAATTTATTTTAGGATTAACCATTATTATTACCCTTACTTTATTAATCATGCTGATTTTTTTAGTAATGTTTAATAAGTCCAGTAACTCTAAGTTGAAGCAGACAAAAGATAGAAGAATATCATCTACTTCAACCACAAGGACATCCAGTAGCTCACATGATCAAAAAATTGTAGAAAAGTCTCTTGAAAAAAAGAAAATGGTCATGGAACAAGATATGGAATTGATGAATGCCTATAGGCTCTATTATGATTATGCCCATTTGTCCTTGAAAGAGGTTGTTCTGGCCTATATGTCTGAATATGGCATTGAAAAAAATAGTGTTGCTTTTTCTTATAAAAATTTAAAAACAGGACAAAGGGACGCTATGAATGATACTCAGGCTATGACAGCAGGGAGCACCTATAAGTTACCTCTTAACATGTTGGTAGTAGATGCAGTGGTCAAGGGCAAGTTGTCCATGGAAGAACGCTTTGATATTACCGAGACTGACTATGAATATATTGGTGAACATAATAATTATGTTGCTGCTTTCTCGGGGGCAATGTCTATTGATGATATGCAAAAATACTCTTTAGTTTATTCAGAAAATACACCCGCCTATGCTTTAGCTGAGCGTATTGGTGGCATGGATAGTGCTTATTCAAAGTTTGGTCGTTATGGCCAATCTAAAGGAGACATCAAAAATATACAAAAAAACGGTAATAAAGTGACAACAGATTACTATATTCAAGTGCTAGACTATCTCTGGAAACATCGTAAAAAGTATGATAGTTTAATTACTTATTTAGAAGAAGCTTTTCCAACAGATTATTATCGTGCTTTGATACCATCTGATGTTGTTGTTGCTCAAAAGCCAGGGTATGTCCGTGAGGCGTTGAATGTTGGAGCAATTGTCAAAGAAGAAGTGCCTTATATTGTTGCTATTTATACTGCAGGTTTAGGTGGCTCTACTCAGGAAGATTCAGAAATTAATGGAGTGGGACTATATCAGCTAGAACAATTATGTTTTGTTATTAATCAATGGCATCGTGTTAATATGAATTAGAAATAAATCTATCAAAATAATAAAAACCTCTTAGATTAACTATCTAAGAGGTTTTTATAAATGTGATTTTATAACTTGGTTAAGTGAAGAAAGGGCAGAAACAGTTTTTTGATAAGATTCAGGACTAATTTCTGAGAAAAAATACCCGCACGATTGCACCGCATTGACAACGGCATCTTGTGACTCAATACCTTTGTTACTTAGATGAATAATGAGTTGCCTTTTATCATCTCTTGGTTTTTCTCGTACAATCCACCCACGATTTTCCATACGCTTTAAAACTGGAGTTAGGGTATTCGAATTAAGAGATAGTGCATAACTAAGTTCCTTCATATGCCGATGATCCTCTTCCCAAAGGACTAACAAGATAACGTATTGGAGATAAGTCAATTGAAATTCATCCAAAGCTTTTTGGTAAAATTTATTGAAAAGTCGATGTGTTTCACTAACCGTAAAACATAATCGCTCGTCTAAAATACTTCGATTACTCATTATCATATTGTAGCATTTTGGAGGCGTTATAGTATGTCAATCGTGTTAAAAAATGATAAAACTTTTTCCTAATTGAAAGCCTATTCTTACTTAACAAACATAGCATCACCAAAGCTGAAGAAACGATATCGTTCTTCAACTGCATGGTTGTAAGCTTCTAGTACAAAATCACGTCCAGCAAATGCTGATACTAACATGACAAGAGTAGACTTTGGTAAGTGAAAGTTGGTTGAAAAAGCGTCTACAACCTTGAACTGATAACCAGGCTTGATAAAAATATTTGTCCACCCTGAGTCGGCTTTTAATTCACCATTGAATTTAGAACCGATTGTCTCTAATGTGCGAATAGAAGTTGTACCAACAGCTACAATACGTCCACCAGATTCTTTAACTGCATTGAGAGTATCAGCAGCTTCTTTAGATAATTGGTAAAACTCAGAATGCATTTCGTGTTCATCAAGATTATCAACTGAAACAGGACGGAAAGTTCCAAGTCCAACGTGAAGCGTCAAATAGACAAGCTTCACACCTTTTGTTTCAATTTTTTCCAATAGTTCTTTTGTAAAATGGAGACCGGCTGTTGGTGCAGCAGCAGAACCATTTTCTTTTGCATACACAGTCTGATAGCGGTCACGATCTTCTAGTTTTTCATGAATATATGGCGGAAGTGGCATTTCGCCCAAACTTTCAAGGACTTCTAGAAAAATACCATCATATGAGAATTCTACAATACGCCCACCATGTTCTAATTCCTTTGTGACTGTTGCTATTAACCGACCATCACCAAATGAAACTTTGGTCCCTACTCGTAAGCGTTTAGCGGGTTTAGCAAGCACTTCCCATTGATCGCCTTCTGTATTTTTGAGAAGTAATAACTCTACATGGCCGTGTGTATCTTGCTTTTCACCATAAAGGCGAGCGGGCAGAACACGTGTGTTATTCATTACTAAAGCATCACCAGGCTTGAGTTCATCTAAGATATGATCGAAATGGCTATCTGTCATCGTCTTATTCTTATGATCAATGACTAATAATTTAGAAGCGTCTCTTTTTTCAAGTGGTGTTTGGGCAATGAGTTCTTCTGGTAAATAAAAATCAAAATCGTTTGTATTCATGATTTCTCCTATCTATAAGTAAGCTTTTCTATTATATCACGTTCAGTAAAAATGACCCAACTAATCTTTTTATTTAGAATGATTATAAAAAATAATTGTAATCATTCTAAATAAGTGATATAATAATTGTCAGAAAGTGAGAAGTAGAGAAGATGAAAGAAGCAAAAAATTTTTCCCAACAATTGAATATTTTAAGAGCTGGTGTTCTTGGTGCTAATGATGGTATCATCTCTGTAGCTGGTGTTGTTATTGGTGTTGCGAGTGCAACTCATAACCTTTGGATTATTTTTTTATCAGCAGCTTCCGCGATTTTAGCTGGTGCATTTTCTATGGCTGGCGGGGAGTATGTTAGTGTTTCTACTCAAAAAGATACTGAACAAGCAGCAGTTGCGCGTGAAGAGAAACTACTAGAAAATAATCCAGAACTTGCCAAAAAATCCTTAGTTGATATCTACTTAGCAAAAGGAGAAAGTCACGAACATGCTCAATGGCTAGTTGACAAGGCTTTTTCAAAGAATGCTATTGAGCATTTAGTTGAAGAAAAATATGGTATTGAGTTCGGTGAATATACAAGCCCCTGGCATGCTGCTATATCTAGTTTTATAGCTTTTGCCATCGGATCAATTTTTCCAACTATAACTATTCTGTTATTGCCATTTTCGGTACGAATTGTAGGAACGGTAATAATTGTTATTGTTTCACTATTATCAACTGGTTATGTAAGTGCTAAGTTAGGTCAAGCTCCTACAGTACCTGCCATGCGTCGAAATGTGATGATTGGTTGTTTGACAATGTTGGCAACCTACGTCATTGGACAATTATTTTCAATATAAAATATTAATCGTGGAGTTATTGTCTAAACTAGAATGGACAGTAATTCTTTTTAGTTTTATAACGAAATTAAGAAGTTTTTATTGACAAAAATTGGTATATACCATATAATATAATCATAAAGGTCTATACCAAATAAAAGGAGAGTAAACATGAGAGTTATTACAGTTAAGAACGACATTGAGGGGGGAAAAATTGCATTTACTCTTTTAGAAGAGAAAATGAAAGCTGGTGCTCAAACTTTAGGATTGGCAACAGGAAGTAGCCCAATCACCTTTTACGAAGAGATTGTAAAAAGTAATCTTGATTTTTCAAATATGGTTTCTATTAACCTTGATGAATATGTTGGAATTGCCGCAAGTAATGATCAAAGTTACTCTTATTTTATGCATAAACATCTTTTTGATGCTAAACCTTTCAAGGAAAATAACCTTCCAAACGGCTTGGCTAAAGATTTGAAAGAAGAAATAAAACGATACGATGCTGTCATAAATGCTAATCCAATTGATTTTCAAATCCTTGGAATTGGTCGTAACGGTCATATTGGTTTTAATGAACCAGGTACACCTTTTGATATTACAACACATGTGGTTGATTTAGCTCCAAGTACAATTGAAGCTAATAGTCGTTTCTTTAATAGTATTGATGATGTACCAAAGCAAGCCTTATCAATGGGTATAGGCTCTATTATGAAATCAAAAACAATCGTATTAGTGGCGTATGGTATTGAAAAAGCAGAAGCGATTGCAAGTATGATTAAAGGACCTATCACAGAAGATATGCCAGCAAGTATCCTCCAAAAACATGATGATGTTGTGATTATTGTGGATGAAGCAGCGGCATCAAAGTTGTAAAGTAAATAATAAAAAAGTAAGGATGAATCTCAATGAGAAAAAATTCATTCTTACTTTTTTATTATGCTTTATTAAATTGTCCAGTCTAAGTTAGGTCCAGCTGGAATAATACCAGTAGGGTTAATGGTTTTATGGCTACCGTAATAGTGTTTTTTGATATGATCAAAATTAACTGTCTCAGCAATTCCAGGTAGGTTGTAAATACGTTTTGTATAATGCCATAAATGTGGGTAATCATGTAGCGCTTTTAAATTACATTTAAAATGACCATAATAAACGGTGTCAAAGCGAACTAAAGTTGTGAAAAGGCGAATATCAGCTTCGGTAAATTGTTCTCCAACAAGATAATGGTTATCAGATAAGTGTTTTTCTAACTGATCTAAAGCTGTGAATAAGGTTTCAACTTCCTTTTGATAAACGTTCTGAGAAGTGGCAAAACCAGCTTTATAGACACCATTATTTATTTTTGGATAAATAAAATTATTCATTTCGTCAATTTGTCCTTGTAAGGAATCGGGATAGTAATCGTCAGTATTTCCAGTAATATGATTAAATGCAGTATTTAACATACGCATAATTTCAGATGATTCATTGTTAACGATTGTATGGAATTTTTTATCCCAAAGAACAGGGACTGTCACGCGTCCTGTATAATCACTTTGACTTGCTTGATAGATTTGGTAAAGGTATTGGCTTTGGTTAATCATATCAGGAATAACGCCTTTATATTCTTGAAAAGTCCAACCATTCTCCAACATTAAAGGGTTAACAATGGAGATAGAGATATGAGATTCTAGATTTTTAAGCTTTCTCATGATTAATACACGTGATGCCCAAGGGCAAGCTAGTGAAACGTAGAGATGATATCGTCCAGATTCTGCTTTAAAACCTGCATCCCCACTAGGCCCTGCTGAACCATCTTTAGTAACCCAATGACGGAATTGTGTAACGGTTCGGACGAATTTACCACCAGTTGATGCAGTATCATACCATTGATCAACCCATTTGCCATCTACTAAAAGTCCCATGATAATCTCCTTTGTTTTTCTATTACTAATTAGTAGTATAAAGATTTTAAAAAGAATTAGCAAATGTTTAACTTACAGTATGGTAAACTAAGGGTATGCGTTTAGATAAATTATTAGGTCAGGCAGGATTTGGGTCTAGAAATCAGGTTAAGAAATTAATTTGTTCTAGGCAAGTTTCTGTAGATGGTCAAATTGTTACAAAGGATAATGTTATTGTAGATAGTGGTCTACAATCGATTTTTGTAGGAAAAGAGAGGGTCTGCCTAAAAGAAAGTTCTTATTACCTTCTTTATAAGCCATCAGGAGTTGTTTCAGCAGTTAGAGATTCAGAACATAAAACAGTCATAGACTTAATTAGCGAAAAAGATAAGGTGGAGGGATTGTATCCGATTGGTCGTCTAGATCGTGATACGGAAGGGCTTTTAATAATCACGAATAATGGTCCACTGGGTTACCGAATGTTACATCCAAAACACCACGTTGCAAAAACATATTATGTTGAAGTAAATGGTTTCTTGGAAAGAGATGCTATTACCTTTTTTGAAGAAGGAGTTGTATTTGACGATGGAACAAAGTGTAAACCAGCTGAATTAACGATTGATACGGCTAATAATGACAAAAGTACCGCAAGAATAACTATCACAGAAGGGAAATTTCACCAAGTAAAAAAGATGTTTCTTGCATATGGCGTTAAAGTTATATACTTGAGGCGTATTTCTTTTGGTGACTTGAGGCTTGATATGAATTTGAAACCAGGTCAGTATCGTAGATTGAGAGATTCAGAGGCAGCTATCTTAAAAAGGTATTTAGATTAGTGAAACGACTCACTTGACCTTGCTTAGTATTCTTCATATACTTATAAGTGATTATTTTAAAGGAGAAAACCATTGAATTCAAAACTTTCATTGAAATTGACTATTTTATCGATTTCTATCTTTTTGATGTCTCATTTAGCAATTGCTCCTGCAATTCCTAAATTGTATGCCTTTTACCATACTCAAAACCCTCATATTGGACTAGCTTCAGTAGAGAGTTTAGTTACTATTCCAGCTATGATGATTACTATTTTTGTTATTTTGAGTAATTTTGTAGTCACAAAACTTGGCAAAAAAAACACGGTCTTACTTGGTTTATGTTTAATCTTAATGTCTGGGTTTATCTCATTTTTTACAAGTAATTTTTCACTTGCGATGGCTAGTCGACTACTTTTGGGTATTGGTATTGGTCTCTATAATTCGCTATCAATTAGTATCATAACGGATTTATATGAGGCTGATGAGAGAGCCAGTATGATTGGTCTTAGAACAGCATCACTCAATATCGGTAAAGCCTTAACTACATTTATTGTTGGATTGGTTTTAGCTATTGGTGTGAATTATATTTATTTGGTTTACCTTCTGGTTATTCCTGTTTTCTTTTCCTTTTGGAAAAATGTTCCAGAGGTTGAAAATCAAACACATACCCTTAAAGCTAGTACAACATTTGATACTAAAGCGGCTTTGTTGATGCTCATCACGTTCTTAGTAGGTATTGCTTATATAGGAGCAACTGTCAAAATTCCAACCTTACTAGTGACAAAATATCACTACGCGACGAGCTTCTCTAGTAATATGTTAACTCTCCTTGCTTTTAGTGGTATTTTAGTTGGATCTGTATTTGGAAAATTAGTTAAAGTATTCCAAGAGAAGACGCTATTAATCATGATTCTAGCTATGGGAATAGGTAATGTGCTATTTGCTTTAGCTAATAATCAGATCATTTTTATCGTAGCTAGTATTTTAATAGGAGCTAGTTTTGTTGGCACCATGTCTTCTGTATTCTTTTATATTTCAAAAAACTATGCAAAAGAACATAATAACTTTATCACAAGCCTTGCCTTAACAGCTGGTAATATAGGAGTTATTTTGACACCGCTTATTTTAACGAAACTTCCAAGCCAGCTACATCTGGAACCTTTTATGACACCATTTTTAATAACAAGTGGGCTGATGGTGATTAATGTCTTTGTTTACCTAGTTTTAATGTCAAAAAATAAATAAAAAGTTATCCGAAAGGATAACTTTTTTCGAATAGTAAAAGTAGGAGAAAAAATGTTAATTGCTAAAGACAAACAAGGAAATTTAATTAATCTACTCGAGTCTCATCCGGGAAAGGGACAGTATTTTTGTCCAACTTGTTGTTCAGCTGTAAGGTTAAAGGCAGGTCGAATCATGAGAAGACACTTTGCACATATTAGTCTAAAAAATTGTCAGTTTTATCATGAAAATGAGTCTAATGAGCACTTGCAATTAAAAGCAAAGTTATATATGAGTTTAAGTAGAGAGAATGAAACTATGCTCGAGCATCATTTGCCAGAAATTAATCAGATTGCAGATTTATTTGTGAATGAGACATTGGCTTTAGAAGTTCAGTGTAGCCGACTATCAGAGCAGCGACTCAGGGAGCGAACAAAAGCATATCTACAGGCAGACTTTCAAGTGAGATGGTTACTAGGGGAAAAACTCTGGTTAAAGCATCGTTTAACAAATCTACATAAACAATTTTTACAATTTTCTCAAAGTATCGGATTTCATATTTGGGAGTTAGATTTGAGGTTAGAAGTACTGAGACTAAAATATTTGATTTACGAAGATTTACGCGGACATGTCTATTACTTAAGTAAAACTTGCCCTCTTAGTGGAGACGTTCTAGCATTTTTGAAGTGGCCATACCAATCAAAAAATCTAAATTTTTATAAGGTTAAACAAGACAGAAATATCAGAGATTATGTGCGTCAGCAGTTACGCTATGGCAATCAATTTTGGTTACGAAAACAAGAAAAGGCCTACCTTTCTGGTCAGAATCTATTGACCCAAGAGCTAATGATGTTTTTTCCTCAAATACAGCCACCACGTGTAGATACTGATTTTTGTCAAATAACAAATTCTCTAACATCGTTTTATCAGAATTTTACAAATTATTATCAAAAAAATAAGAATAACTTAGACCAAACACTTTATCCCCCTGTATTTTATGATAAAATAGTCACTAAGAATTAAACTGGAGGATACAAAATGTCAGACAATCGCTCACATATTGAAGAAAAATACCAATGGGATTTAACTACTGTCTTTGCGACTGATGAGTTATGGGAAACTGAAGTGGTAGAGCTTACTCAAGCCATCGATAATGCAAAGGGTTTTTCAGGTCATCTGTTGGACTCAAGCCAATCTTTATTGGAGATCACGGAGGTTGAATTAGATTTATCTCGCCGTTTAGAAAAAGTTTATGTCTATGCTTCAATGAAAAATGACCAAGACACCACTGTTGCGAAATATCAAGAATTTCAAGCGAAAGCGACAGCGCTCTATGCAAAATTTAGTGAAACATTTTCGTTTTACGAGCCAGAACTATTGCAACTTTCAGAGTCTGATTACCAGTCATTCCTTTTAGAAATGCCTGACTTGCAAAAATATGATCATTTCTTTGAGAAAATATTTGCAAATAAACCTCATGTCTTATCTCAAAACGAAGAAGAATTGTTAGCTGGTGCTAGTGAGATTTTTGGAGCAGCTGGTGAGACATTTGAAATCCTTGATAATGCAGATATGGTCTTCCCAGTTGTAAAAAATGCAAAAGGTGAGGAAGTTGAGCTTACACATGGTAATTTCATTTCCCTTATGGAATCTAGCGATAGGACGGTTCGAAAAGAAGCATATCAAGCTATGTATAGCACATATGAACAATTCCAGCATACTTACGCTAAAACATTACAAACAAATGTGAAATCTCAAAATTTTAAGGCTCGTGTGCATCATTATCAATCAGCACGCCAATCAGCTCTATCTGCCAATTTTATTCCAGAAGAGGTCTACGAAACTCTAATTAAGACAGTTAATCATCATTTACCGCTCTTACATCGTTATATGAAGTTGCGTCAAAAAGTTCTTGGGCTAGATGATTTGAAGATGTATGACGTATATACACCCCTTTCTCAAATGGATATGAGTTTTACTTATGATGAAGCTCTAAAAAAATCAGAGGAGGTTCTAGCTATTTTTGGCGAAGCATATTCTGAACGTGTTCATCGTGCTTTTACTGAACGTTGGATTGATGTCCATGTTAACAAAGGAAAGAGGTCAGGCGCTTATTCAGGTGGATCTTATGACACTAATGCTTTCATGCTTCTTAACTGGCAAGATACTTTAGATAATCTTTATACGCTGGTGCATGAAACTGGACATAGTCTACACTCGACGTTTACTCGTGAAAATCAACCCTATGTTTATGGTGATTATTCTATTTTCCTAGCTGAAATTGCATCAACAACAAATGAAAATATATTAACAGAAACCCTTTTGAAAGAAGTTAAAGATGATAAAAATCGCTTTGCAATTCTCAATCATTATTTGGACGGTTTCAAAGGAACAATTTTTAGGCAAACACAGTTCGCTGAATTCGAACATGCCATTCATGTAGCTGATCAGGAGGGGCAAGTACTAACTAGCGAATACTTAAACAATCTTTACGCTGAGCTTAATGAAAAATATTATGGTTTGACTAAAGAAGATAATCATTTTATTCAATATGAATGGGCAAGAATTCCACACTTTTACTACAATTATTATGTTTTCCAATATGCAACCGGCTTCGCAGCAGCAAATTATTTAGCAGAGCGTATTGTAAACGGTAATCCGGAGGATAAAGAGGCCTACCTAAATTACCTTAAAGCTGGGAATTCAGATTACCCTCTAAACGTCATTGCTAAAGCTGGTGTTGATATGACTAGTGCAGACTATCTGGATGCAGCTTTTAGAGTATTTGAAGAGCGTTTAGTGGAACTGGAAAATCTTGTAGCAAAAGGCGTCCATAATGATTAAGTTGAAAATATAGCTATTGAAGTAAAACCAGTCAACTAGACTGGTTTTTGATAGTGATCAGTTATTTTATAGTTTGTTTTGAGAGTGGTTTTGGTAAAGTTAGTTAGTGGAAAACTCAATAGGTGGAAATACCTACCCAAGTTATGATTTTTATGAGACCAAAACTGCTATTGTCAAAAAAGAAGGGAAATAGGATGAAGAAGCTTACTTTTATTTGGGATTTAGATGGGACATTAATAGATTCGTATGTACCAATTATGGAAGCTCTTGAAGAAACCTATCGTCATTTTGGTTTAATATTTGATAAAGAATTAATCCATGAATATATTTTACAGGAATCAGTGGGGAAATTATTGGTAAACCTTTCAGAGGAAGAGCAAATACCTCATGAAAAACTGAAAGCATATTTTACAAAAGAACAAGAAAGTCGAGATTCTAAAATACATTTAATGCCATATGCAAAAGAGATTTTAGAATGGACCAAAGAACAAGATATCCCCAATTTTATGTATACACATAAAGGAGCAAGTACGCATTCAGTGTTGGAAACCTTGCAGATCTCTCATTATTTTGATGAAATTTTAACTGGTGTTTCGGGATTCGAGCGAAAACCACATCCACAAGGGATTAATTATTTAGTTAAACGATATTCTTTAGATAAATCAATGACTTATTACATAGGAGATCGTCCACTAGATTTGGAGGTTGCTCAAAATGCTGGTATAAAATCCATAAACTTAAGGTTAGAGAATTCCAAAGAAAACTATAATATTTCAAGTCTCAAAGATATAATATCACTTGATTTCACTCGTTTGGATTAAATCATTCTCAGAGTTAGACATTTTTTGCTATAATAAAAAAGTTATTATTTAAAATAGAAAAGAGGAGCCAAAAGTGGTTCAATCTTACAGTAAAAATGCTAATCATAATATGCGTCGTCCAGTAGTTAAAGAAGAAATTGTTCAATATATGCGTCAGCACCAAAAACAAAATAATGGCTGTTTAGCAGAGTTAGAAGCATTTGCTAAACAGGAAAATATCCCTATTATACCTCATGAAACAGCGACTTATTTTCGTTTTTTGATGCAAACATTACAACCTAAGCACATTTTAGAAATTGGAACAGCTATTGGTTTTTCGGCCCTTTTGATGGCAGAAAACGCTCCTGAAGCAAAGATAACAACGATCGATCGTAATGAAGAGATGATTGCCTTGGCTAAGGAAAACTTTGCAAAATATGATAATCACAATCAGATAACCCTTTTGGAAGGCGATGCTGTGGATGTGTTACAAACATTGGATAAATCTTACGATTTTGTATTCATGGATTCTGCTAAGTCTAAATATATCGTTTTTTTACCTCAAGTATTAAAACATTTAGATGTTGGAGGAGTAGTTGTTTTAGATGATATTTTCCAAGGTGGAGATATTGCAAAACCTATCGATGAAGTGAGAAGAGGTCAGCGAACTATCTACCGAGGTCTGCAACGTTTATTTGACTCGACTTTGCAACATCCTGATTTAACTGCTACTTTGGTACCTTTGGGAGATGGTTTATTGATGATTCGTAAAAATGCAGATCATATTGTACTAGAAGATTAAGGCATTTTTAAGAAATTATGATATAATAATGGAGTTAATGACAAAAAGGAGTTATAAATCATGAAAACAAGATCAAAACTTGCAGCAGGCTTTTTGACACTTATGTCAGTTGCCACATTAGCTGCCTGCTCAGGTAAAACATCAAATGGAACAAATGTTGTTACAATGAAGGGCGACACTATTACAGTCTCTGATTTTTATGATCAAGTAAAAACATCAAAAGCTGCACAACAATCAATGCTTACATTGATCCTCTCACGTGTTTTTGATACACAGTATGGTGATAAAGTTTCAGATAAAAAAGTATCAGAAGCTTATAATAAGACAGCTAAAGGCTATGGTAATTCATTTTCAAGCGCACTTTCACAAGCAGGTTTGACTCCGGAAGGTTACAAACAACAAATTCGCACAACTATGCTTGTGGAATATGCTGTAAAAGAAGCAGCTAAGAAAGAATTAACAGAAGCAAACTATAAAGAAGCATATAAAAACTATACTCCTGAAACTTCTGTACAAGTAATCAAATTGGATGCAGAAGATAAAGCTAAATCTGTCCTTAAAGATGTAAAGGCTGATGGAGCTGATTTTGCAAAGATTGCAAAAGAAAAAACAACAGCTACTGATAAGAAAGTTGAGTATAAATTTGATTCTGCAGGGACAACCCTCCCTAAAGAAGTTATGTCAGCAGCCTTTAAGCTAGATAAAAATGGTGTTTCAGATGTGGTTTCAACGGTTGATTCAACAACTTATAAAACAAGTTACTACATCATTAAAGTAACTGATAAGACAGAGAAAAAATCTGATTGGAAATCTTACAAAAATCGCTTAAAAGAAGTTATTCTTAAGGATAAAACAAGCGATAGAGCCTTCCAAAATAAAGTGATTTCAAAAGCCTTAGAAAAAGCTAATGTTAAGATTAAAGATAAAGCATTTGCGGGCATCTTATCACAATATGCTACAACAAGTGGTTCATCATCACTTAAAAAATAGTTGACCAAGTCTTAAAAAGACTGTATAATTAATACTATTGAGAATGAAATTTCAACGATTAGATACAGAAAAGTGACGGTTGCTGCGAGTCACGGATAATCAGAAAAAGATGCTACTCAATGGGGTAAAACTAAAAATAAATGAGAATGACAAGTTCATTGAATGAAGGTGGTACCGCGGTTTTCGCCCTTCGTAATGGACTTGTCTTTTGCTATTTGTCAACTTTCGAGGAGGAAGAGATATGGCTACTTTTCAAATTAAAGAAAAAATGTTTTCTCTAGGCGGTAAATTTACTATTACAGACCAGACTGGGCTTCCCTGTTATCACGTTGAAGGAAGTTTGTTCCCTCTACCTAAGACTTTTAAAGTCTTTGACGAAGAGGGGCATCTCATTAGTCAGATTGAGAAGAAGGTTTTAAGTTTTTTACCAAAGTTTAATGTGACATTAGCCAATGGGAATCATTTCACGATTAAGAAAGATTTCTCATTTTTGAAACCTCACTACACCATTGAAGACCTTGATATGGAAGTTAAGGGAAATTTTTGGGATATGGATTTCCAACTCTTAAAAGACAATCAAGTTATAGCAAACATATCTCAACAGTGGTTTCGTATGACTTCAACTTATCAGGTAGAAGTTTACAATGAAACTTACAACGATTTGACAATTTCGCTTGTCATAGCGATCGACTATGTCAAAGAGTTAGAAAAAAATGCATCAAACTAATTTTAGGAGAGAATAATGAAAGAATTATCGTCTGCACAAATCCGCCAAATGTGGTTGGATTTCTGGAAATCCAAAGGACATTCCGTTGAGCCTTCAGCTAACTTGGTTCCTGTGAACGACCCAACGCTTCTTTGGATCAACTCAGGTGTTGCAACCTTGAAAAAATATTTTGATGGTTCAGTGATTCCAGAAAATCCACGTATTACCAATGCACAAAAATCAATTCGTACTAATGATATTGAAAATGTTGGTAAAACAGCACGTCACCATACTATGTTTGAAATGCTTGGTAACTTCTCAATTGGAGACTATTTCCGTGATGAAGCTATTGAGTGGGGATTTGAACTCTTGACAAGTCCTGAATGGTTTGACTTCCCTAAAGACAAGCTCTACATGACTTATTACCCAGATGACAAGGATTCATATAACCGTTGGATTGCTTGTGGCGTTGAACCAAGTCACTTGGTGCCAATCGAGGATAACTTCTGGGAAATCGGTGCTGGTCCTTCAGGTCCAGATACTGAGATTTTCTTCGACCGTGGTGAAGATTTTGATCCAGAAAATATCGGACTTCGCCTTTTGGCTGAAGATATCGAAAACGATCGTTACATCGAAATCTGGAACATCGTTCTCTCACAATTCAATGCTGATCCTGCTGTGCCACGTTCAGAATACAAAGAATTGCCAAACAAAAACATTGATACGGGTGCTGGTCTTGAACGTCTTGCAGCTGTTATGCAAGGGGCAAAAACAAACTTTGAAACTGACCTTTTCATGCCTATCATCCGTGAAGTAGAAAAATTGTCAGGTAAAACTTACGATCCAGATGGCGACAACATGAGTTTCAAGGTTATCGCTGACCACATCCGTGCGCTTTCATTTGCTATCGGTGATGGTGCGCTTCCTGGAAATGAAGGTCGTGGTTACGTTCTTCGTCGTCTTCTTCGTCGTGCGGTTATGCACGGTCGCCGTCTTGGCATCAACGAAACTTTCCTTTACAAATTGGTTCCGACTGTTGGACAAATCATGGAAAGCTACTACCCAGAAGTGCTTGAAAAACGTGATTTTATCGAGAAAATCGTTAAACGTGAGGAAGAAACATTTGCTCGTACTATCGATGCAGGTAGCGGTCACTTGGATTCATTGCTTACGCAGCTTAAAGCTGAAGGTAAAGATACACTTGAAGGTAAAGATATCTTCAAACTTTATGATACTTATGGATTCCCGGTTGAATTGACAGAGGAATTGGCAGAAGATGCAGGCTACAAGATTGACCACGAAGGATTCAAAGCAGCCATGAAAGAACAACAAGACCGTGCGCGTGCAGCTGTTGTTAAGGGGGGTTCAATGGGTATGCAAAATGAAACCCTAGCTGGTATTGTTGAAGAATCACGCTTCGACTACGGAGCTGACAGCCTTGAATCAAATCTTTCAGTCATCATCGCTGACAATGAACGTACTGAAGCAGTTTCAGAAGGTCAAGCTCTTCTTGTCTTTGCTCAAACACCATTCTATGCTGAAATGGGTGGACAGGTTGCTGACCACGGTGTCATCAAAAATGATAAGGGTGACACAGTTGCTGAGGTTGTTGATGTTCAAAAAGCACCAAATGGTCAACCTCTACACACTGTAAACGTTTTGGCATCACTTTCAGTTGGAACAAACTACACACTTGAAATCAACAAAGAGCGTCGTTTGGCTGTTGAGAAAAACCACACAGCAACTCACTTGCTCCATGCAGCTCTTCACAATGTTATCGGTGAACACGCAACTCAGGCTGGTTCATTGAACGAAGAAGAATTCTTGCGCTTTGATTTTACTCACTTTGAAGCAGTAAGCAATGAGGAACTTCGTCACATTGAACAAGAAGTTAATGAGCAAATTTGGAACGATCTTACGATCACAACGACTGAAACTGACGTTGAAACCGCAAAAGAGATGGGAGCAATGGCACTTTTTGGTGAGAAATATGGTAAAGTGGTTCGTGTGGTTCAAATTGGTAATTATTCTGTTGAACTTTGCGGTGGAACTCACTTAAATAATTCTTCAGAAATCGGTCTCTTCAAGATTGTCAAAGAAGAAGGTATTGGTTCAGGTACTCGTCGTATTATTGCAGTTACTGGTAGACAAGCTTTTGAAGCTTATCGTAACCAAGAGGATGCACTAAAAGAGATCGCTGCTACTGTAAAAGCTCCGCAATTGAAAGATGCAGCAGCTAAAGTACAAGCTCTTAGCGACTCACTTCGTGATCTTCAAAAAGAAAATGTAGAGCTTAAAGAAAAAGCAGCAGCTGCAGCAGCTGGTGATGTCTTTAAAGATATTCAAGAAGCTAAGGGCGTGCGCTTCATTGCTAGTCAAGTTGATGTTGCAGACGCAGGTGCACTTCGTACATTTGCTGATAACTGGAAACAAAAAGACTACTCTGATGTGCTTGTTCTCGTAGCAGCTATTGGTGAGAAGGTTAATGTCCTTGTTGCAAGCAAAACTAAAGATGTCCACGCTGGTAACATGATCAAAGGATTGGCACCAATTGTAGCAGGTCGTGGTGGTGGTAAACCAGACATGGCTATGGCAGGTGGTAGCGATGCAAGTAAAATTGCAGAGTTGCTAGCAGCAGTTGCAGAAAATTTATAAGAAACACCTCTCATTTAGTTAGTAAATAAAACAGACAAAGGGCAGAACATCGTTCTGTTCCTTTGTGTATATAGGAGAAATATGGTTGGTTTAGGAACAGTTATCAATGTTATTCTTATTATAGTTGGAGGCTTTGTAGGTTTATTTTTGAAAAATTTTTTGAAAGAATCACTTCAAAAGAGCCTTATGCAAGCCATGGGAGTTGCAGTTTTATTTATTTCGATATCAGGTGTTTTGGAGAAAATGATGTTAGTCGAAAAGTCACATCTCATCTCTAATCATACAAATATGATGATTATTACTCTTGCTCTAGGTACGGTACTTGGAGAGTTGCTATCACTAGATTCGTATATTGATAAATTTGGGAACTATCTTAAGCAAAAAACAGGAAGTGGTAACGATATTAAATTTGTGGAGGCATTCGTCACCTCAACTTGTACCGTTTGTATTGGAGCAATGGCCGTTGTTGGTAGCATTCAAGATGGTATAGCAGCAGATCATTCGATTTTATTTGCTAAGGGAATGTTAGACATGATTATTATTGCAATTATGACAGTGTCTTTAGGGAAAGGAGCTCTATTTTCTGCACTTCCTGTCGCTTTACTACAAGGTAGCCTTACGATTGTTGCTTTTTTCATGGGGAGTCTACTTAATCCATCATCTTTAGATTACCTTAACTTAGTAGGAAATATGCTTATATTCTGTGTCGGTGTTAATTTACTCTTTAACCTAAATATTAAAGTTATCAATATGTTGCCAGCAATTATTTTAGCTATATTATGGGGAAGTTTTATATAAAAGATAACCAAGTTTTAACTCAAACTTGGTTTTTCTTTAGACATATGTTAGGATGAAAGAAGATATACTACGGAGAGGATCCAACTCATGAATCTATTATTTTCTATTGATGATATGTACGTAGATCATTTTAAAGTGATGCTTTATTCGCTTGTCCGACAAACCAAGAATCGTAAGTTAGAGATATATGTCTTACAAAAAACATTACTCAAACGTCATACAGAACTTATTCAATATACTCAAAATTTAGAAGTTGGCTATCATCCAATAATTGTAGGTACCGAAGTATTTGCTCAGGCACCTACAACTGATCGCTATCCAGATACAATATATTATCGACTTTTGGCTCATAAATTTTTACCTGAGACCTTAGATAGGATACTTTATTTAGATGCAGATATGCTTTGCTTAAATGATTTCTCAAGTTTATATGATATGGAGTTAGGTGATCAACTATATGCAGCGGCAAGTCATAATACTGATGGTAAGTTTCTAGATTATGTCAATAAATTACGGTTAAAAAATGTAGAGCTAGAATCCTCTTATTTCAATACAGGGGTACTCTTGATGAACTTGCCTGCTATACGAAAAGTTGTTCATCAACAAACTATCTTAGATTACATAATGCAAAACCGTGGTCGTCTAATCTTACCAGATCAGGATATCTTAAATGGCTTATACGCTAATTTGGTTAAATCAATACCTGATGAAATTTATAATTATGATGCTAGGTATAGTCTTATTTATCAATTAAAAAGTCGCAATGAATGGGATTTAGAGTGGGTTATTAACCATACTGTTTTTTTACATTTTGCAGGACGAGATAAACCATGGAAAAAAGATTATAGAGGACGTTACTCGGGCCTTTATAAGTTTATGGCTAAAGAGGCTTTAACTAAAAATTGAAGATTTAAAAGGTTACTAAATTATTTCTATTTAGTAACTTTTTTTGGGGTGATATTTTAATGATATCAATAATCTTTGCTAATAATTATTTATAAAAAGGAAAAATAATATCAAAGGAGGAGCGTGTTAAAATCACTTAATCATTGAACAATCAAATTAATCATTGTTTCAAAAGCATAATGGTTTTAGGAGTTACTCAAATGAAAAAGGAATTTATTATTACAGGTCGGATGGTTGCAAGAGTTATGGAAACCCTAGTTTGCTTATGTATGGTAAGTAATCTTGTTCTTGATATGCTTGATATAATAGAAATAAATGAAATTGTATTTTGTGTGTTGGTAGCATCAATTGCAGGGCTTGAGTTTTGTTTGCAAAAAGAAAGGGAGTAGATAGATGGAATTGTTTGGCTTAATGGCTTTTTATGGTCATGACGTATATTGGTGTACCTAAAGAGCAAAAGGCACTCAGTCGTAGGGGTAAACAATTAGAAAAAATAAATCAGGGAGGAAAAACACTTATGTCACAAATGATTCAAGATTTAGTAGGAAGCACATGTATGATTTATTTAGAGGATGGTTCTCAAACTCATCCTTATGAGATTTTAAAGGTAGATGAGGATTGGGTACAGATTCGTCGCAACTTGAAACGAAGTAAAGAGGAGGTGCGTATTGTCCGTATTCATGATATCAAGGAATTGCGTCCAGTCAATAAATAGAGCGAGGAATAAATCTATATATCATTTTATAAAGGAGAAAAATGATGGGATTAATTTTAAAAAATAGACTCAAAGAATTGCGTGCACGAGATGGTATCAATCAAACAGAACTCGCTAAATTAACAGGAGTCTCAAGACAAACAATTAGCCTAATTGAACGCGGAGAATATACGCCATCTGTTATTATTGCTATGAAGATTTCTCAAGTATTTAAAGAATCCCTAGAGAATGTTTTTAGTTTAGTGTCAATGGAGGAATAATGATGAAAAATTTTATAAAACAAAGTGATACTACATTTGTTCGAATTATCAAAAGTCTTTTAATTGGTGGTTTTATAGGGGCCATACTTGGTTCCGTAGGAGCTCTTTTTATCATATTTGGTCAAGATAAGTACTTATCTGAAATTAATATTGTTCAATATTTCCTATGGGTTAGTCGTATTGTTGTAATTATAACAGCTCTCTTTAGTCTCATCTACCTCTATCAGATTCAAAAATATCAGAAAGTTTTTTTCAATGTTGATGAAAGTCAATCTGAAGAAATTTATCGCCAGATTAATTTAAGACATTCTTATGGGATGACTTTTGTGTCAATTTCAATAGTACTCAGTATAGTTAATACTTTATTTAACTATAAACTAAATATTTTTGATGATTCAGTTACTTTAGTTATTCCAATATATGATTTATCACTGCTATTTGTTTTATTGGGTTTACATATATATTTTTTAAAGGTATATCGGAATATCCGAGGTATAAAAATGACAGTCGCTCCAACTTTAAAAGAGTTGAAAAACAATGTCTTACAATTGGACGAAGCAGAGTTGGAATCAAATTATAAGATGTGTTTTGATATTGTCATGAATTTAAGTGGTTTTATTTTCCCTACGATCTATTTTGTATTATTCTTTATCTCATTTGTTTTTCAAAAAGTGGAGATTGTAGCAATTATTATAACAACATCTATTCATATCTACATTCTCATTAAGTCTTTAAAAGCAGCACGTCATTTTTATAGATAGTAGTAGCTAGATTTTTTATCAAAAAACTTATATTAGTGTAAAATAAAAGGATTGATTCTCTGAAAATCAGTCCTTTTATTTTTTCTATTTCTTAGGTAAAAAGAAGCTAGGGTAGCTGATAACTAAAATAATAATACTAATGACTACAAAAAATAGAGTTAACAAACCAGCAGTACCATTGACGCTTAATGAGTATAATGTAGCAGACATACCTTTTGGTGCATAACTAGCCCAAAAAATAACACCAGCGATATAATGCCAAACATAACGAACAAATGTTGCTAATATTGCTCCAGATAATGCTAATGATAAAGCTTTAGTTTTAGAGCTGCTGCTAAGTGCATCTTTAAATTTAGCAGAAAATACGCCTGCAACTCCCATACTTATAAATGCTAAGATGTATTCTATAAAAACTTGGGATAAACTAAGGTAATATACTTTGGAAAGAACAAAGTGCAATAAGCCCCAAATTAAGCCAGCAAATAGACCGTATTTTGTACCACGACGTAATGCAAAAAGTATCAGAGGAATTGCTCCAAAAGAGGGAGTGAACCATGACGCAAAATCAGGAATCATTGATAAAGCCATAGCAAGCGCTGCAAAAATAGCAGTTTCAATAAGACAGGTAGTGTTGTTATTTTTTGACATAAAAAATCTCCTTTTTTTATACAGCAAAGGAGATTCTTTTGTCATTTGTCATGTTTAACCAATTCAAACCACAATTCCTACGCTCGTCCTAACGAGATCAGGTTAGAGGATTTTGCATATCTGCAATCTCAGCTCAAGGCACTCCCTTGTGTATTTACTCTAACATTCTATCTTGAAAGGGTTTGCTTGTCAAGAAATTTGTATTTAACTAGAAAAAGACACTAAATCAGTGTCTTTTTCTTATAATCCATAGTTATAGTCATCATCATGCATAGCTTCAACGCTACCAAGTAGGTAACCATTACCTACTTGAGAGAAGAAGTCATGGTTTGATGTTCCTGTTGAAATACCATTCATAACAATTGGGTTGACATCATTTGCTGTATCTGGGAATAAAGGATCTTGTCCTAAATTCATAAGAGCTTTATTAGCATTGTAGCGTAAAAAGGTCATAACTTCTTCAGTCCATCCTACGCCATCATAAAGTGTCTTGGTGTATTTTTCTTCGTTTTCATACAGCTGATAAAGGAGGTCATACATCCAATCACGAAAATTCTCTTGCTCATCTTCTGGTAATTCGTTAAAACCAAGCTGGAATTTGTAACCGATATAAGTACCATGTACAGATTCATCACGAATAATTAATTTAATGATTTCAGCAACATTTGCTAACTTATTATTTCCCAAATAGTAAAGAGGTGTGAAAAAGCCAGAATAAAAAAGGAAAGTTTCGAGGTAGGTGGAAGCCACCTTTTTTTGAAGGGCATTTCCATTAGCATAAATGTCATTGATAATACGTGCTTTTTCTTGAAGGAACTCATTATTATTAGTCCACTCGAAAATTTCTTCAATTTCTGATTTAGTATTTAAAGTTGAGAAAATTGAAGAATAAGATTTAGCGTGAACAGATTCCATGAATTGAATATTGTTTAAGACAGCTTCTTCGTGAGGCGTGCGAACATCGGCACGAATAGCTTCAATACCAGTTTCTGATTGCATGGTATCAAGTAGGGTTAAGCCTCCAAAAACCTTGCCAACAAGATCTTTTTCTTGAGCAGAAAGTTTGCGCCAATCGTCTAAGTCATTTGATAAAGGGATACGTGTATCGAGCCAAAATTGTTCGGTTAGTTTTTCCCAAGTTGATTTATCAATAACATCTTCAATTTCGTTCCAGTTTATAGCTTCGTAGTAAGTTGTCATGGTTTTCTCCAATGGTAAATAGGTTTTTATATAATGATGATGGAAGAAGAGTAGAATATAGAATTCTGATCTAGCAATATTTCAAGTATTATCGATTTTTAGAAAAATAAAGATGAAAATACCTTAGAAAATAAGATAACATCATGAAACTGAGATAGTTTATCTCAGTCTAGTTTCTGATGTTTTAAGTAGAGTTTCTTCGTTAGATGACACAACTTTCGCATTGATTAGCTCCGACTTCGCTACCATCATCTGTAAAAGTACGGATATAGTAGATTGATTTCACACCTTTGTTGAAAGCATAGTTGCGTAGGATTGAAAGGTCGCGAGTAGTCTGCTTACTTTCTGTTTTCCACTCGTACAACTCCTTTGGTAATTCGCTTCGTAAAAAGAGTGTCATTGAGAGACCTTGGTCTACGTGCTCAGTTGCTGCGGCATAGACGTCTATTACTTTACGCATATCCATATCATAGGCAGAAGTGTAATAAGGGATAGTATCTGTAGCTAAGCCATTAGCTGGATAATAAATTTTCCCGATTTTTTTCTCTTGACGCTCTTCAATACGTTGTGTAATAGGGTGGATAGATGCTGAACAATCGTTGATATACGAAATAGAACCATTCGGAGCAACTGCAAGCCGATTTTGATGATATAGTCCGTCTTTCATAACTGCGTATCTAAGGTTTTCCCAATCTTTAGCTTCGGGGATAAAATGATTAGCAAATAGGGATTTTACTTTGTCAGATTGTGGAACAAATTTTCCAGATACATATTTATCAAAGTATGTACCGTCAGCGTATTTTGATTTTCCAAAACCTACAAATGTTGTTTGACGTTCGCGGGCAATATTGTTTGATTCTACTAAGGTCCAGTAGTTCATTAGCATGAAATAAATATCAGTAAATTCAATTGATTCTGGACTACCATATTCGATATGATTTTTTGCCAAATAGGAGTGGAGTCCCATTGCTCCAAGTCCAAATGTATGTGCTTGAGCATTTCCGTTTTTAATAGTTGGAACAGCTTCAATATTTGATGAGTCAGTAACGAAAGTTAAAGCACGAGTCATTGTTTTAATTGATTTTCCAAAATCAGGAGATGTCATCATATTTAAAACATTAGTTGAGCCAAGGTTACAAGAAATATCAGTTCCCATTTCAAGGTATTCTTGAGCATCATTGATAAGACTTGGTTTTTGTACTTGCAAAATCTCAGAGCAAAGATTTGACATGATAATTTTTCCATCAACAGGGTTAGTACGATTAGCAGTGTCAATATTGATGATGTAAGGATAACCTGATTCTTGTTGAAGTTTAGAAATCTCTGTTTCTAAATCACGAGCATTGATTTTTGTTTTAGTGATATTAGGGTTAGCGACTAATTCATCGTATTTTTCGGTAATATCAATATAGCTGAAAGGAACACCATATTCACGTTCGATACTATAAGGACTAAACAAGTACATTTCTTGATTGTTACGTGCTAGTTCATAGAATTTATCGGGTACAGTAATCCCTAATGACAATGTTTTAACACGTACTTTTTCATCAGCATTTTCTTTTTTAGTTGATAAGAATGAAATAATATCTGGATGGAAAACGTCAAGGTAAACAACTCCAGCACCTTGGCGTTGTCCAAGTTGGTTGGAGTAAGAAAAACTGTCTTCAAATAATTTCATGACTGGAACGACTCCAGAAGCAGCACCAGCAAAACCTTTGATAGGAGCTCCAGCCTCACGAAGGTTACTAAGTGATATTCCAACCCCACCACCAATACGAGATAATTGAAGAGCTGAATTAATCGAACGACCAATAGCATTCATATCATCAGTTACTTGGATTAAGAAACATGAGACTAATTCTCCGCGACGACTTCGACCAGCATTTAAAAAACTTGGTGTTGCAGGTTGATAGCGTTGTGAAATCATTTCTAGAGCTAAGTCAGTTGCTAGTTCTTCATCACCGTCTGCAAAATAAAGAGCGTTAAAGAGAACGCGATCTTCAATACTTTCTAAATAGTATTCTCCATCATTTGTTTTTAATGCATACTGCTGATAAAACTTATAGGCTGCCATGAAGGATTTAAAACGAAACTTTTTATCGAAGAGTTTGGTAGATAATTCTTCAATAAATTCAGGACGATATTTATTGAGGAAAGCTTCTTCAAGATAATCATACTTAAGGAGGTAAGCAATTTTATCAGTGATTGAGTCAAAAGCTTTTGAATTAGGCTGTACGTTTTCTTTGAAAAAAGCAGTTAAGGCTTCTTTATCTTTATGGAGTGGGATTTGTCCATTAACAGGACGGTTAATTTCATTATTTAGGCGAAAGTAAGATACATCGCCAATATTTTTTAAACTCATTGAATTTATCCTCTTAACTTAACAATACAAAATGGGAATAAAGCAATTAATTGCTTTATTCCCAGACTCTAATTTGCTTAAACAAGTTCTTTTAGTTTGCTTGGTTGGAAACCTGAAAAAACAACATTACCAGCTTCAATCACTGGAGCCGCAGAAAAGCCGAGATTTTTCACATATTCAATTTTTTCTGGTTTTTCATCAATATTAATTTCTTCAAAATCAGCGCCGTGCTGGTCAAGAAATTTCTTAGTCATTTTACATTGCATACAGTTGTTTTTCGAAAAAACAGTAATAGCTGCCATGTTGTCCTCCTAATTTTTTTCATGGTAATAGCATATAAAAAAAGAATGGAAAAAGCAAGTGTTTTATTTCTAACAAAACACAATATATAGTGTCTTAAAATAAAATGAGACACTATATTTCGTTTTTTAGGGTTAGTTTAAAAGCTTTCAGCCTGTTTTCCAATTCCTTTCAGAAGAACATAAAAAAATCATTTTTAGAATTCTATTTTTAAATTCTAAGACTCTCATTTTTAATATGAAAAGCTGTGGAAAACATTCAAGTTTTTTTCTGTTTGAGACATTTAATCTTGAAAATTAAAAAGCAATATGTTATACTTTTAACTTGTAAGGGTTACCAATAGGTGACTCAAATATTTACAAATGACAAAAGGAGAACCATAATATGGCTTCAAAAGATTTCCACATTGTTGCAGAAACAGGTATTCACGCACGTCCAGCTACTTTGCTTGTCCAAACAGCTAGCAAATTTGCTTCAGACATCACGCTTGATTACAAAGGTAAAGCAGTAAACCTTAAATCAATCATGGGTGTTATGAGTCTTGGTGTTGGTCAAGGTGCTGATGTTACTATTTCAGCAGAAGGTGCAGATGCAGATGATGCAATTGCAGCTATCGAAGAAACAATGACAAAAGAAGGATTGGCATAAGAAAATGACAGAAATGCTTAAAGGAATCGCAGCCTCTGATGGTGTTGCAGTTGCTAAAGCATATCTACTTGTCCAACCGGATTTGTCATTTGAGACTGTAACAGTCGAAGATACAAACGCAGAAGAAGCTCGCCTTGATGTTGCACTCCAAGCTTCACAAGACGAGCTTTCTGTTATCCGTGAGAAGGCAGTAGAAAGCTTAGGCGAAGAAGCCGCAGCTGTATTTGATGCTCATTTAATGGTTCTTTCTGACCCAGAAATGATTAATCAAATTAAAGAGACTATTCGTGCAAAACAAGTAAATGCAGAAACAGGTCTTAAAGAAGTGACTGATATGTTCATCACTATCTTTGAAGGTATGGAAGATAACCCATACATGCAAGAACGTGCAGCAGATATCCGTGATGTTGCCAAACGTGTCTTAGCACATCTTTTGGGTGTTAAATTACCAAACCCAGCAACTATCAATGAAGAATCAATCGTTATTGCACACGATTTGACACCTTCTGATACAGCTCAATTAAATAAACAATTTGTTAAAGCTTTTGTAACAAATATTGGAGGGCGTACAAGTCACTCAGCTATTATGGCACGTACACTCGAAATCGCAGCTGTTCTTGGTACAAATGATATTACTGAACGTGTTCAAGATGGTCAGTTGATTGCTGTTAATGGTATTACTGGTGAAGTTATCATTGAACCAACTGAAGCTCAAATTTCAGCCTTCAAGGCAGCAGGTGAAGCTTATGCCAAACAAAAAGCTGAATGGGCACTTCTTAAGGATGCACAAACAGTTACTGCTGATGGTAAACATTTTGAATTAGCTGCTAATATCGGTACACCTAAAGATGTTGAGGGTGTTAACGAAAATGGAGCAGAAGCAGTTGGTCTTTACCGTACAGAGTTCTTATATATGGATTCACAAGATTTCCCAACAGAAGATGAGCAATATGAAGCATATAAAGCAGTTCTTGAGGGTATGAATGGTAAACCAGTTGTTGTTCGTACAATGGATATCGGTGGAGATAAAGAGCTTCCTTACTTTGATCTTCCAAAAGAGATGAACCCATTCTTAGGATTCCGTGCATTGCGTATTTCAATTTCTGAAACTGGTGATGCAATGTTCCGCACACAAATCCGAGCACTTCTTCGTGCTTCAGTTCATGGACAGCTACGCATCATGTTCCCAATGGTTGCTTTGCTTAAAGAATTCCGTGCTGCTAAAGCTATATTTGAAGAAGAGAAAGCGAACTTGTTAGCTGACGGTGTAGCAGTAGCTGAAGGCATTGAAGTTGGTATTATGATTGAAATCCCAGCGGCAGCTATGCTTGCAGACCAATTTGCAAAAGAAGTTGATTTCTTCTCAATTGGTACTAATGATCTTATCCAATACACAATGGCTGCGGACCGTATGAATGAGCAAGTTTCATACCTCTATCAACCATACAATCCATCAATCCTTCGTTTGATTAACAACGTTATCAAAGCTGCTCATGCTGAAGGTAAATGGGCAGGTATGTGTGGTGAGATGGCCGGTGATCAAACTGCGGTTCCACTTCTTGTTGGTATGGGATTGGATGAATTCTCAATGTCAGCAACCTCAGTACTTCGTACACGTAGCTTAATGAAAAAATTGGACACAGCTAAAATGGAAGAATACGCTAATCGTGCTCTTTCAGAGTGTTCAACTATGGAAGAAGTTATCGAACTTCAAAAAGAATACGTTGACTTTGACTGAGAATAATAAAAAAGTAGGGATTAAAAAATCTCTACTTTTTTATTGAAAGTTTGGATATTGTTAAGTTTCTAAGAAAAATATGTCAGATAATTGAAATAAATAGATAAAGTGATAGAATAAACCTATTACAATGTAAAAGGAGATTTACTTTGACAAAAGAATATCAAAATTATGTCAATGGCGAATGGAAATCATCTGTTAATCAGATTGAGATTTTGTCACCAATTGATGATTCTTCATTGGGATTCGTGCCAGCGATGACTCGAGAAGAAGTTGATCATGCTATGAAAGCGGGTCGTGAGGCTTTACCAGCCTGGGCTGCTTTGACAGTATATGAACGTGCACAATACCTTCATAAAGCCGCAGACATTATTGAACGTGATAAAGAAGAAATTGCTACTGTTTTAGCAAAAGAAATTTCTAAAGCTTACAATGCTTCAGTAACTGAGGTTGTAAGGACAGCTGATCTTATTCGTTATGCAGCAGAAGAAGGAATTCGTTTATCAACTTCAGCTGACGAAGGTGGAAAAATGGATGCTTCAACAGGTCATAAGTTGGCTGTTATTCGTCGTCAACCAGTAGGTATCGTTTTAGCAATCGCACCTTATAATTACCCTGTTAACCTCTCAGGATCAAAAATTGCGCCAGCTCTAATTGGTGGAAACGTTGTGATGTTTAAACCACCAACACAAGGTTCAGTCTCAGGACTTGTTTTAGCAAAAGCTTTTGCAGAAGCAGGTCTTCCAGCAGGTGTCTTTAATACTATTACAGGACGCGGTTCTGAGATTGGAGATTACATTGTTGAGCATGAAGAAGTTAATTTTATTAACTTTACAGGATCAACGCCAGTTGGAAAACGTATTGGTAAGTTAGCAGGAATGCGTCCAATTATGCTTGAGTTGGGTGGTAAGGATGCAGGTGTCGTCTTAGCTGATGCTGACCTTGACAACGCTGCTAAACAAATCGTTGCAGGTGCTTATGATTACTCCGGACAACGCTGTACGGCAATTAAGCGTGTACTTGTCGTTGAAGAAGTTGCAGATGAATTGGCAGAAAAAATATCTGAAAATGTAGCAAAATTATCAGTAGGTGATCCATTTGATAATGCAACGGTGACACCGGTTATTGATGATAATTCAGCCGACTTTATTGAAAGCTTAGTAGTAGATGCACGTCAAAAAGGTGCGAAAGAATTGAATGAATTTAAACGTGATGGTCGTCTATTAACTCCAGGATTGTTTGATCATGTTACTTTAGATATGAAACTAGCTTGGGAAGAGCCTTTTGGACCAATTCTCCCAATTATTCGTGTCAAGGATGCAGAAGAAGCTGTTGCTATTGCCAACAAATCTGATTTTGGATTACAATCATCAGTCTTTACACGTGATTTCCAAAAAGCATTTGATATAGCAAATAAACTTGAAGTTGGTACAGTTCACATTAACAATAAGACTGGACGTGGTCCTGATAATTTCCCATTCTTAGGACTCAAAGGATCTGGTGCAGGTGTTCAAGGTATCAGATATTCAATTGAAGCAATGACAAATGTAAAATCGATAGTTTTTGATATGAAATAGACGTAAAACGACTCAACTATTGTCAGTTGAGTCGTTTTATAAACCTCTTTTACATTAAAAATAAAGAATTATATAATCTTCTAAAGTGGTTTTATTTTTGTGATATAATTGTCATAAAAAATAACAAAAGAGTCATTATATGAAGAAATTAATTATAGGTATTTTTAGTCTAATTATTATAGCGATTCTTGCTTGGCAAGGTTTTTCGTTTTTGAAACATAAAGAAATAAAACTTCAACAAGCTGTTGTTGAAAAAGAAATTCGCATAGCCGAGAAAACGGTAGAAGTGGTGAAAAGACAGAAAACTGAACGTGTTCTTTTTCTTGAACCTAAAGGATATGACAAAAGTCTAAGCGCTGATATTTTAAAGTGGAATCAAAAAAGCTTTGAGCATAAAAAATTTTATGACAATCAATACATTATTCTACGTCCTCAATTAGCAGATTCTAACTTTGCAAATGTTAAAAAATTATCCATTTATCAAATCTTATATCAAAAGGAAAAAGGAAGTATGTTTCAAAAATCAAGTCGCCTTTTGAGAACCTACTTACTTGATCAAAATAAGAAACCTTTTGAATTAGATGAGCTTTTAGCTCATAATATATCTGGATTTAAGGCTATTTTAGAAAATATAGCTCCAGGAACTCAACTAAAGGAACATGATAGCAATAAAGAATTTTTAAAAACTGGAAGAGTAACAGATGGGCTAGATGTTAAAGATGGTAAGTTAATTATTAATGATTTAAAATTACCACTTGATAAATTATATAATGTGATCGATGAGTCATATTTAAAATCAAGTGATCTAGATTTAGTTTCTAATTTAAAAGCTAAAGCACCACGTGTTGCACTTACCTTTGATGATGGACCAAATGAAAAAACGACTCCTAAAGCCTTAGAAATCCTTAAAAGATATAATGCTAAAGCGACTTTCTTTGTAATGGGACAAAGTGCTGTAGGGCACACAGATATTTTACAAAGGATGCATGCTGAAGGTCATGAGATTGGTAATCATACATGGGATCATCCTAATTTAACCAAACTACCAGCGGAGAAAATCAAGGAAGAGATTCATAAGACTAATGATCTGATTATGAAAGCAACAGGACAAAAACCGGTGTACTTACGTCCCCCTTACGGAGCAACAAATGCTACTGTAAAAACAGTGACAGGATTGAAAGAAATGTTGTGGTCAGTTGATACAGAAGACTGGAAAAATCATAATACACAAGCAATGATGACCAATATCAAAAAACAATTACGTCCTGGAGGAGTGATTTTGATGCATGATATTCACCAGACAACCATAGATGCTCTGCCTACAATTATGGATTATCTGACAACCCAGGGCTATTATTTTGTTACTGTAGGTGAATTATATTCAACGCCTTAATAAAAAAAGAAACAAGTTACTTGTTTCTTTTTTTATTTTAAATGTAATTTTTGATTGTGAAGTACAAGTTCTGTAACGGTGGCGTATTTTTTAAGTTGTTTGAGCTCTTCTTTATGTGTTACAAATGTAATAACACATCCCTCTTTCCCCATACGACCAGTTCGTCCAGAACGATGTGTATATGTTTCTTTGTCGCGTGCGATATCAAAATTAATCACATATTCTAGGTTGTCGATATCAATGCCACGAGCTACCAAATCAGTTCCTAGGAGTAATGAAATATCATGGTTTTTAAATTTCTCTAAGATAACTTTACGGAATTTAATATTAATATCGCTTGCTAAAGAAACTGCCGAGGCCCTATTAAATTGTAAACGTTCTTCACATGCACCTAAGTCTGATAAGCTGTTAAAAAAGACAAGACCTCTAAAATCAGGAATATTTGAAAATTTACGAAGTAGGTCAGTACGCTCTCTTTTATCAACTGTAATATAATAATGTTTTATAGTATCAAGTTTTTGATTAGATAGATCGATTGTTATAGTGTTATCGGCAAGTTTACTATTGTCCAGTTTGTTGGTGGCACTAATGTAAATCATTTGCTGATCACGAGGAACGCGATTAATAATATTGTCCACAAAATGATATTGTGAGTCGCCGAGTAATTCATCGAATTCATCAAGGACGATAGTATTAATGTTCATCATTTTTATTTTTTTTAGTTTCACAAGTTCAAATACGCGTCCAGCAGTTCCTATAAGAATTTCTGGTCCTTTTTTTAGTCGCTCAATTTGGCGTTTTTGACTAGAACCTGAAAGGAATAGTTGTGCGGTCAGTCCTAATGGTTCAGCCCATTCTTTTGTAACGTCGAAGATTTGTCCAGCTAATTCTGAATTTGGAGCTAAAATTAAGAGTTGTTGGCTCTTTTTAGGTTGCAACTTAAGAAGCGTTGGGAAAAGGTATGCTAGAGTTTTACCAGTACCTGTAGGGCTAATTCCAAGGATATTATCACCATCAGTAATAGGTTGAAAAAGTTTATTTTGAATATCTGTTAGATCATCAAATTGACGCTGGGTTAATTTATCCTGCCATTGGTCTGGAAATTTTGTTATCATAAGAATCCTCTTGTTATTTTATATATTATCATTGTTATTATAACATGCTTTTAATTTTTAGAGCGTTTTCAATAAAATTTAGACTTTAAAAAAAATAAGTTTATAGTACAATAGATAGAGGATAAATTTAATTTGGAGTGACAAATGCGTAAAAAACCTATTATTATTGGTGTTACAGGTGGATCTGGTGGTGGTAAAACCAGTGTTTCTCGGGCGATTTTATCAAATTTCCCAGATCAAAAAATTACCATGATTGAACATGATTCTTACTATAAAGATCAAAGTCATTTAACTTTTGAAGAACGTGTAAAAACCAATTATGATCATCCCCTTGCTTTTGATACCAATTTGATGATTGAGCAATTGAACGAATTGATTGAGGGACGTCCGGTCGATATTCCGGTTTATGATTACACAAAACATACCCGTAGTGATAGAACTATCCGCCAAGAACCCCAGGATGTCATTATTGTTGAGGGAATTTTGGTATTAGAAGATCAGCGTTTGCGTGATTTAATGGATATCAAATTATTTGTTGATACAGATGATGATATTCGTATTATTCGTCGTATTAAGCGTGATATGGAAGAGCGCGATAGAAGTTTAGATAGTATTATTGAACAGTATACAGAAGTTGTAAAACCTATGTATCATCAATTTATCGAACCAACAAAGCGTTATGCGGATATTGTAATTCCAGAAGGAGTAAGTAATATTGTCGCTATTGATTTAATCAATACCAAAGTGGCTAGCATCTTAAATGAAGCAAAATAAACACAATGGTTTGTGTTTATTTTTTTGTTTTATATAGGATGGTTATTTAGTTTTAGTAACTTTCAAATTATGCTATAATAAGTGCTATGAACAAGTCTAAGAAAATCGAAAATTATCAATTATTATTACTACAAGCGCAAGCTCTATTCTCAGATGAAACAAATGCTCTTGCCAACTTATCAAATGCTTCAGCTATGCTAAATGCTATGCTTCCAAATTCTGTATTTACAGGCTTTTATTTATTTGATGGAGAAGAGTTAATTCTTGGCCCTTTCCAGGGTGGTGTATCATGTGTGCATATTACTTTAGGAAAAGGTGTTTGTGGTGAATCTGCACAAACTGCTAAGACGCTGATCGTTGATGATGTTACAAAGCATGCTAACTATATCTCCTGTGATTCAAAAGCTATGAGTGAAATCGTAGTACCTATGTTTAAAAATGGCAAACTTCTAGGAGTTCTAGATTTAGATTCTTCTTTAGTAGCAGATTATGATGAGATTGATCAAGAATACTTAGAAAAATTTGTAGGTATTCTAGTAGAACATACGATTTGGAATTTGGATATGTTTGGAGTTGAAAAGTAATGTATCAGGCCCTTTATCGGAAATATCGTAGCCAAACATTTGATGAAATGGTTGGACAAAGTGTTATTTCAACTACTTTAAAGCAAGCTGTGTCCAGCAAAAAAATTAGCCATGCTTACCTTTTTTCAGGACCTAGGGGAACTGGAAAAACAAGTGCTGCTAAAATATTTGCAAAAGCGATGAATTGCCCAAATCAAATTAATGGCGAACCTTGTAATCATTGTGATATTTGTCGAGATATTACAAATGGTAGTTTAGAGGATGTCATTGAAATTGATGCTGCGTCAAATAATGGTGTCGATGAAATTCGTGATATCAGGGACAAATCAACTTATGCTCCAAGTAGGGCAACCTATAAAGTTTATATTATTGATGAGGTTCATATGTTGTCTACAGGTGCCTTCAATGCACTATTGAAAACACTTGAAGAGCCAACAGAAAATGTTGTTTTTATATTAGCAACAACAGAACTCCATAAAATCCCTGCAACAATCTTATCTCGTGTCCAGCGCTTTGAATTTAAAGCGATTAAATTATTAGCTATTCGAGATCATTTAGCACAGATTTTAGATAAAGAAGCTATTTCATATGATTTGGATGCTCTGACACTAGTCGCTAGACGAGCCGAAGGTGGTATGCGTGATGCTTTATCAATTCTCGATCAAGCCTTGAGTTTAGCGAAAGATAACCACATTTCTTTAGATGTAGCAGAAGAAATTACAGGGAGCATTTCCTTATCTGCTATAGATGATTATGTATCGAATATATTGGCTCACGATACAACTGAAGCACTCGCTAAACTTGAAGTAATCTTTGATAGTGGCAAAAGTATGAGTCGTTTTGCAACAGATTTATTGATGTACTTAAGAGATTTACTTGTTGTTCAAGCAGGTGGTGAAGATAGTCATTCAAGTGATACTTTTATAGCCAATCTTAATGTTAAACAAGATATTTTATTTGAAATGATTGATAAAGTGACATCTGTTCTTCCTGAGATAAAAAATGGTAGCCATCCTAAAGTTTATGCAGAGATGATGACCATCCAATTGTCTGAAATGGTAGAAAAAAATTCGTCAAACATACCCGCAGATGTGACAGCAGAATTAGATAGTCTTCGTCGAGAGTTAAAATCGTTAAAAAACGAAATGAGCCAACTCTCTCGAGCAGATCAAAGTTCATCAACTCAAAAAGTAAAGGTTAATAATAAGACATTCACATTTAAAGTTGACCGTACAAAGATTTTGACCATTATGGAAGAAACGGTTGTAGATAGTCAACGTTCACGTGAATACTTAGAAGCTTTAAAGAGCGCTTGGAACGAGATATTAGATAATATTACGGCTCAAGATAGAGCCTTATTAATGGGATCTGAACCTGTCTTAGCTAATAGCGAGAATGCTATTTTGGCATTTGATGCGGCCTTTAATGCTGAACAAGCTATGAAACGTACCGATCTCAATGATATATTTGGTAATATTATGAGTAAAGCAGCAGGTTTTTCACCTAATATTTTAGCTGTACCTAGAAATGATTTTAATCAAATTCGGAGCGATTTTGCAAAGAAAATGAAAGCTCAAAAGACGGAAACAGAACCTGAAGTTAATCATCAAATTCCAGAAGACTTTTCTTATCTAGCAGAACGAATAGCAATCGTTGAAGATTAAAACGTAACTAAAAATAGTTGCCTGTTACAGGCAACTATTTTTTTGATAAGTTTTTTAATTATTTAGTAGATTCTGTTATAATGGTGATATGACAAAACGACAATTTATTTTTATGGCGCTTTTATGCTCTTTTGAAACTTATTTTTTTAATCAATCCGTTATGGATGGCTCCTGGATTTTTGCTATTTTTTGGGGAGTTTTATTACTTCGAGATCTTCAAAAGGTGTATGCGATTTCAAAATTCACAAAAGAGCTTATCAAATCTACCAAGAAGAAAGACTGATTTCGCCACTGCGAAGTGTTTTCAACTGACCATCATCTAACTCAACCACTAAATATCCTTTATCTGTAATATCAATAGCTTTCCCAGAATACATTGTTTGACCATCCATAAAGCTAACGGTTCTATCTAAGACTAGGGATTTTTCTCTATATACCTTTAAGTGATCCTCTAGTGGAATATTGAAAAAGAGATTCCAGATTTCTGTAATCAATTGATTTCTAGTTATGGTCGGTTGCTCTGTAAAGAGACTACCTGCGCGCTTAGTTAACGCCCTAGGGAACTCTTTGATATAGAAATTGATACCTAATCCTATAATAACATTCGTTACCAACCCACTCTCAACAGAAGCGATAGCCTCGGTTAAAATACCAGCTATTTTTTTATTATCTAAATAAATATCATTGACCCACTTAATTTCAGGAGTAATTCCTGTTAACCGTGAGATAGCTTTTACAGCACTAGAGGCTACCATGACAGTATAAGGTTTTATATCTTCAATCGGTACATTAGGTTGTAATAAAAGAGACATATAGATGCCGCCTTGATTTGATGTAAAGAAAGGTCTATCAAAACGTCCTTTAGCTTTTTTTTGATTAGGAGCTAAAAAAAGGTGTGGAGTCTTTAATTTACTTTCTATCCCCATTTTAGCATCTAGTTGGGTTGAAGCACTATTATTATTAAGACTAACCTTAATACCAATTTCTTGTTCGAGTTGTTCTGGTAATAATATGTCACCTGATACCAATCGGTAGCCCTTGTTAGTGACAGACTCAATCTCTAGGCCTAATTCTTCTAACGTTTTTATACCTTTCCAAATAGCTGTGCGGGAAATATTAAGTTGATTTGCCATAGTTTCTCCGCTAATAAAGTTGTTATTTTTTGATAGTATTTGATAAATTTTTTCGTAGGTTTTCATAAATCTAGTATAGTATAAATCGAGAAAAAAGACTAAAGAAAATAGAGATATTTTTTTATTTATTGGTAACTTATTTCACAAAAGATGAAATAGTGGTACAATAGCTATATGAGTCCCGAAAAGGTAGCCTAGAGGCTAGTTCTTTGTAACTCGACACATTTTACATTTTAGGGGGGACATTTTTATGTCAGAACGTAAACTTTTCACGTCTGAGTCAGTATCTGAGGGACATCCTGATAAGATTGCTGACCAAATTTCCGATGCGATTTTAGATGCAATTTTAGAGCAAGATCCAGATGCCCACGTAGCAGCCGAAACAGCTGTTTATACAGGGTCGGTTCATGTATTTGGCGAAATATCAACGACAGCCTATGTTGATATTAACCGAGTTGTCCGTAACACAATCGCTGAAATTGGCTATGATAAAGCTGAATATGGCTTCTCAGCTGAATCTGTTGGAGTGCATCCGTCACTCGTTGAACAGTCGCCAGACATTGCACAGGGAGTCAATGAAGCTCTTGAGGTACGTGGTTCTCTTGAACAAGATCCTTTAGATTTAATTGGTGCAGGTGACCAAGGTTTGATGTTTGGGTTTGCTGTTGATGAAACACCTGAGTTAATGCCATTGCCAATTTCTTTAGCTCATCAGTTAGTTAAGAAATTGACAGATCTACGTAAGTCTGGGGAACTCACTTATCTTCGACCAGATGCAAAATCTCAAGTAACGGTTGAATATGATGAAAATGATCAACCAATTCGTGTGGATGCAGTAGTTATTTCGACACAGCATGATCCTAATGTAACTAATGACCAACTCCATAAGGACGTGATTGAGAAAGTTATCAATGAAGTTATTCCAAGCCATTATTTAGATGACCAAACAAAATTCTTTATCAATCCTACAGGGCGCTTTGTTATTGGAGGCCCTCAAGGAGATTCAGGACTAACAGGTCGTAAGATTATTGTAGATAGTTATGGTGGTTATTCTCGTCATGGTGGTGGTGCATTTTCAGGTAAAGATGCTACTAAAGTAGATCGTTCAGCATCTTATGCAGCTCGTTATATTGCAAAAAATATTGTTGCAGCTGATTTAGCTAAAAAAGTAGAAGTACAACTTGCTTATGCAATTGGTGTTGCCCAGCCTGTCTCTGTGCGTGTAGATACATTTGGAACAGGTGTTATAGCAGAAGCAGACCTAGAGGCAGCTGTACGTCAAATATTTGATTTGCGACCAGCAGGCATTATTAATATGTTGGACCTCAAACGACCTATTTATCGACAAACAGCAGCCTATGGGCATATGGGACGTACTGATATCGATTTGCCATGGGAGCGAGTTGATAAAGTCCAGGCCTTAAAGGATTTTATTGCTAGCAAATAATAAAAAGCGTAAACGAAAGTTTACGCTTTTTTTGCTCATGATAATTTATAGAACATTTATAAAATCTTATAATAAACTGGTTAAGTATAGGAAATACTGCATATTTCTTGAAAATATGGTGTATATTGTGAATAAAATGATGGCCAAGTTAATTGAATTTTCCTATCGAAAAATTTTCCAAAAAAATAATTTCACACTCAAATCATTTGATTATCAAATAAATATAGCCTTTATAAAAATATTATATAAGTATAAAATGTAAAAAAATTAAAAAATGATATTTTTATTTGATTTAAATGTATTTAATAAAAATACAAAGTTTCTAAAAAAAGTAAAAATTCCATCTCGACAAACAGCGTTAGTTATTATAACCGAACATTATTGTCCTTAAAACATGAAAACAAAAACAAAAGTTCGTAATTTAATTGATTTGCCATGTTACTAATCTTATGCTAATATATTATCTCGTGATAAGTTTTTGATGTAAAAATTATAATGAAAAGGAAAAGAGAGATGGAAATGAAAAAACAATTTTTAAAATCAGCAGCGATTCTATCGCTAGCAGTAACAGCAGTATCTACAAGTCAGCCGGTAGGGGCGATAGTGGGAAAAGATGAAACGAAATTAAGACAGCAACTTGGGTATATTGATTCAAAAAAATCTGGAAAGAAAATTGATGAGAGATGGGGTGAAAAAATTTATAACTATCTAAGTTATGAGCTCATTGAAGCAAACGAATGGATTAACCGAAGTGAGTTTCAGGAACCTGAGTATAGAACTATTTTATCAGAATTTAAAGATAAAATAGATAGTATTGAATACTACTTAATTAACTTAAGTAATATTGCTAAAGAAGATGCGCATCAAAGAAATATTCTTCAATCATTAGATAAATATGAAAAAAGTGGAATATATAATTTAGACCAAGGTGTTTATAATTATATATATCAAGAAATTAGTTCAGCGAAGCACAAGTTTTCGGATGGGGTAGATAAAATTTATCGTTTAGATAGTACTTTATTTCCTTTCTCTGTATGGTATGATAAACATTTAGATAATAATGATAACTACAAGGATAATAAAGATTTTAAAGAGTACATTGCTTTATTAAATGAAATTACACGAAAAGCAAGGTTAGGATATCAAATTGTAAATAACCATAAAGATGGGGAGCATAAAGATGAAGCAGAAATACTGGATATTTTAATCAGAGATATAACTTTTGTTTCAAAAGATGCTCCTGGATATAAATATATTCCAAATAAAAGAATTGCAGCGAAAATAATTGAAGATTTAGATGGAGTTATCAATGACTTTTTTAAGAATACAGGAAAAGATAAGCCTTCTCTTGAAAAGTTAAAGGACACAGAATTCCATAAAAAATATCTTAATTCAACTGAACCGTATAGTATTGAAACTAACTTACCTTCAAATTATAAAGAATTGAAGGAAAAGCAAATAAAAAAATTGGAATATGGATACAAAAAGTCTTCTAAAATTTATACGTCTGCTCATTATGCACTATATAGTGAAGAAATTGATGCTGCAAAAGAATTGCTTCAAAAAGTGAAGATTGCAAAAGATAATTATAATGAAATTAAGTCCATGAATCTAAGCCCTTCAATTTTTAATCAGTATTTACAACTTCTTCAAATAGTTATAAGTTCAGAGATAAATCTAAAAAAGGCACTCGATAACACTGTGGATTTACCCATAGAAAATAATTTTAATACATTGGACATTCAATATAATAAATTAGATACTGCTATTAAGTCACTTCGAAAATTTGTAACTAAGTATAAACAAGAAGTAAGAAAAGCTACTAAGAGTTATTCTAAAAAAGAATTAGTAAATGCAGAGTTAACAAAAGTAATTTCTAATGACAATATTTTATTAGACATGCAAGCAATTAGTTCCAATTATGGGTCTACTAAAAAGTTTGTTTATTCAGTCAAAAGATTACCTTACGTCCCGCAAGTAATTATGACAACAACGTCTAATGTACTTATGCCTCAAAAGCAAGTTGAAAAAGTGAAGCTACTCACCCCATTTACAATTTCTAATAAAGAAGTATTGAATCATGACTCACTAGTAGAAAATGATGCTCAAAACCAAAAAGTAGAACAGGAAAAAACTAAATCGCTAGCTCCTCAAAAAGGGGCTGTAAAAGAACAAACTGAGCAAAAAGTATCTGGAAATACTCAAGAGATAGAAAAGAAATCTGAAACTGTGGCAACTCCACAACAAAGTTCAGTTGCGCAAACTTCTGTCCAACAGCCGGCTCCGGTTCAATCAGTTGTTCAAGAATCCAAAGCTTCTCAAGAGGAGATTAATGCAGCACACGATGCTATTTCGGCGTATAAATCAACAGTCAATATTGCTAATACAGCCGGTGTAACAACTGCGGAAATGACCACGCTCATTAATACTCAAACTTCTAATCTTTCTGATGTTGAGAAAGCTTTAGGAAATAATAAGGTTAATAATGGTGCAGTCAATGTATTGAGAGAAGATACAGCTCGTCTTGAGAATATGATTTGGAATCGTGCTTACCAAGCTATTGAAGAATTCAACGTCGCTCGTAATACTTATAATAACCAAATCAAGACAGAAACAGTTCCAGTTGATAATGATATTGAAGCTATTTTAGCAGGTTCTCAAGCTAAAATTAGCCATTTGGACAATCGTATCGGAGCGCGCCACATGGATCAAGCTTTTGTAGCTAGTTTATTAGAAGTTACTGAGATGAGTAAATCAATCTCATCGCGTATAAAAGAGTAGACACTGCTATCAAGGCGATCTTAAACTTTTGTATTAAACTAACCTAAAAGATAGAAAGAGACTAATATGAAAAAAATAACAACTTTAATCTTAGCTAGTAGCTTATTACTAGTTGCAACGACATCGGTTAAAGCTGATGATAACTTTGAAATGCCAACGCGTTATGTTAAAATGAGTGAAAAATCAAAAGCATTTTATCAAAGACTACAAGAAAAACAACGTAAGGCACATACTACTGTGAAGACTTTTAATAATTCAGAAATAAGGCATCAACTACCTCTTAAACAAGAAAAGGCTAGAAATGATATCTACAATTTAGGCATTCTTATTTCTCAGGAGTCTAAAGGGTTCATCCAACGTATTGATAATGCCTATTCTTTGGAAAATGTCTCAGATATTGTTAATGAAGCTCAGGCTTTGTATAAACGTAACTATGATTTATTTGAAAAAATCAAATCTACACGTGATAAGGTTCAAGTCTTACTTGCATCGCATCAAGATAATACAGACTTAAAAAACTTTTATGCTGAGTTGGACGATATGTATGAACATGTTTATCTCAATGAAAGTAGAGTGGAGGCGATAAACAGAAATATCCAAAAATATAATTAGTTTCTAAACTAACAAACATTCCTAAATATAAGACATAAAACCCTACTCATTGATTAGTGAGTAGGGTTTTACTGTTTTAAATAGCTTTCTGATCAGAATGTAAGCCTTGTCATTTCAAAGGAACTATGTTATTATTCTTAAGTAAATTAAATAGGACATTTGGGGTGCGTAACAGCTGAGATTATACCCATTGAACTTGATGCAGTTAGTACTGTCGAAGGGAAATGTGTGCCATTACAAGTTTTTTGTGGTGGAAAAGGGCGTAGTGTCTTCTTAGTAGACAGCTAGCTCTAGTTAATCAGATAATAAACTCCGTTTGCTTGCAGATGGAGTTTTTTGTTGTCAAAATTTTTTGTAGGTTGTTGCCCCTTATCTGTCATAGAGAAGGAGTTATGATGACTAATCATAAACCAAAAAAATTAACGGTTTTAGCAATTATGATTGCTTTAGATGTTTTTTTAACGCCCATTTTTAGAATAGAAGGCATGGCCTTTATGTCTAGTGTGGTTAATATTATCGCTGGAGTTATAATGGGACCAATCTATGCATTAGTTATGGCACTTGTAACGGCTTTTATTCGTATTTTAACTCAAGCAGGAGTAGCATCTGTTGCACCTTTAGCTATTCTAGGAGCTGGTCCAGGAGCTTTCTTAGCGGGTTGGTTTTATCGGTTTTATGCGAAAGACTGGATGTCTTGGGTGGGTGAGTTTATAGGAACAGGGATAATTGGAGCACTTTTATCAGCTCCAATTATGGTCTGGTTTTGGACTTGGACAGCGGATGGAAATCACGAAGTGTTAGCTAAAGCATCTGCAGCTCAATCCATTTTTCTTTTTATGCCAAGGTTTATAGGGGCGACTATAATTGGCGGTGTTATTGCTTTGTTGCTACTTCAGGGATTAAAGCGGGTTCCTGTATTTATGACAATACAAGCATTATTTAAAGGAGAAAAAGTAAAATGAAATTGAGTTTAAAAGATGTATTATTGATTGCTCTATTAGCGGTTGTTCTGGGCGTTGTTTACTTTGGAGCAGGCTATATTTCAAATGCTTTTGTACCTTTTGTAGGCCCTATAGCGCATGAAGTTATTTATGGTATTTGGTTTGTGGCAGGTCCAATGGCTCTTTATATATTGAGGAAACCAGGAACCGCTATTGTAGCAGAATTGTTAGCTGCTTTGATAGAGGTTTTAATTGGATCAATTTATGGACCAAGTGTACTCGTTATTGGTACCCTTCAAGGTTTAGGGTCAGAATTAGGCTTTACACTATTTAGGTATCATAATTACAAGTTGCCAGCTTTTATATTGTCTGCTATTTTGACATCAATTTTTAGTTTTGCATGGAGTTTTTATGCCAATGGACTTAGTGCGTTTTCATTTTCATATAACATTCTGATGCTTATAGTAAGAACTGTTTCATCTATTATTTTCTTCTTATTAACAAAGAATATATGCGACCAATTGCATAGAAGTGGTGTACTGAATGCTTATGGGATTCATGAAAGGAAGTAGCCTATGCTATCTGTTGAAAAATTAGCTTGCACCCATGGCGATAGTCATTATTTATTTGATGAAGTGACTTTTAGTCTTAACCCAGGAGAACGAATTTTAATCAGTGGCTATTCAGGGTGTGGTAAGAGTACATTGGCTCTTTTACTATCAGGGTTAAAAGAAAGTGGGAAAGGTCAAGTTTTATTAAACGGCTCATTAATAGAACCAAGCGATGTGGGGTTTCTTTTCCAAAATCCTGATTTGCAATTTTGTATGGATACTGTGGCGCATGAGTTGTATTTTATTTTAGAAAATTTACAAATAGAACCGGAGCAAATGCAAGATAGAAGTGAGTTTGTATTGGCACAAGTTGGTTTAAAAGGATTTCAGAATCGGTTGATTTATACTTTATCTCAAGGTGAAAAACAGCGATTAGCATTGGCGACCATTTTTTTAAAATCTCCTAAACTTATTATTTTAGATGAAGCTTTTGCGAATTTGGATCAAGAGAGTGCCAGTCAACTATTACAATTAGTTCTTAATTATCAAGCAAACAATCAATCAATGCTGATTGTAATCGATCATTTGATTACTTATTATCAAGATATAATGGATCACTATTTTTGGTTGGAAAAACGGTTGACAAGGGTCAATTTTGATTATATGCTCAATCGTTTGAATGTCTTCGAATTAGAAAAGAAAAGTCATAATACAGGTGACAAACTGTTATCAATTAAAGATTTCCAAGTTAAACTTTCAAAAAACAAATTCATCTCTTACCTTGATTTTGATTTAGCAAGTGGGGAGAGGTTGTGCTTAGATGGACCAAGTGGCGTGGGGAAGTCTAGTTTGTTTATGGGATTGTTAGGGCTTTATAGGACTAAAGGGAAAAAACAATTTACTCATAGAAAGCAAATTCCTATAAGCTTTTTATTTCAAAATCCCTTAGACCAATTTATTTTTTCAACAGTTTATGACGAAATTTTTCAGGTTTGCAAGGATAGTAACAAAGCGAGGGATATTTTGGAAACCATAAATCTTTGGGATAAGAAACAGTTTTCACCATTTCAACTAAGTCAAGGCCAACAGAGGCGATTAGCCATTGGCAGTATTTTAGCTAGTGATAGTAAACTTCTATTATTAGATGAACCAACTTATGGACAAGATGCCTATCACGCTAATATGATTACAACTCTTCTTTTGAGTTATTGTCACAAAAATCATTGTGGGGTTATTTTTACTAGCCATGATCCTCACTTAAAAGAGTGTTTTGCAACACGTTTCTTGGAGGTGTCATCTTGTTCAATTTGAAAAACTATCATCCAGCTATTACCTTCCTATGTTTATTAATACCAACCTTTTCGTTTAGTTTCACATTGAGGTTAAGAACGTCTTTGTTATTTCTAATTATAGTAGTAACACTGCAATGCTTCGTAAAGGTTTCTTTAAAAACTTGGGCGAAGGTCAATCTGATATCATTTGTGATGGGACTCTCTTTATTTCTAGGGACGTATTTTTGGGGAAAATTACCCCATCAATTCGTCTTAGCTAGTCTAGTGGCCTGTCGTCCGCTTATTTTTATGAACGTGGGTTTGTTATTTCATGCATCACATTCTAATTATGATTTTATAGAATCTCTTTATCAAACTTTCAAAGTGCCTAGTCATTTTGCATATGGTATTTTTGCGGTCTTTAATCTTCTACCATTAATTAAATTACAATACCAACGTAATCGACTCGCATTCCGACTGAAGAATCAGGTAACTTGGGCATTATCGCCTAGACTAATATTGTCAGTTTTATTAAAGACGATATATTGGGTAGAACAGTTAGAGTTAGCAATGCTTTCTAAAGGTTTTGAAGTGGGTAAAGAGCGAACACATGCTTCAACTTATCCCGTTCGTTTTCGAGATTATAGTTTACTTGGTATGAGTATTTTATTGTCTATAGGAATGATTTTTAAATAAGTACAATTAGTTTAGTAATACAATTGTGCATTTATATAGAATGAGCGTGTTCTGCTCATGAGATCATAACAAAGGAGATTACTATGTTAAAAGATAAGATGATTGCTAAAGGAGCAAAATATATCCAATCCATCTATCAAGATCCATTTATTCAAGGAATTATAAAAGGGCGTTTAGACCATGACGTAATCTGCCATTATTTACAGGCAGATAATATCTACCTTGGGAAATTTGCTGATATTTATGCCCTGTGCTTGGCAAAATCTGATAATTTACGAGATAAACAATTTTTCCTTGAACAAATTGACTTTACATTAAATCGGGAGTTAGCAGATGGTGAAGGCCCACATCAAGCCTTGGCCGCTTATACTAATCGATCTTATCAGGATATTATCGAAAAGGGTGTATGGTACCCGTCAGCAGATCATTACATTAAACATATGTATTTTCATTTTTACGAAAATGGTATTGCTGGTGCTTTAGCTGCAATGAGCCCATGTCCATGGATTTACCATCAATTGGCTAAAAAAATAATTGAGGAGAACCAGTTTTTGAATGGTAACCCTTTTAATAATTGGATAACTTTTTATGCTAACGATACAGTTGAAGAGTTAATGGAAAACTATTTTCGTATGATGGATTATTATGCGCAGAATTTGTCAAAAGAGAAGCAAGCTGATTTGGTAGATGCTTTTGTGAAATCTTGTCAGCATGAGAGACGTTTTTTTCAAATGGCAATAAATCAAGAAAAATGGGAGGATTAATATGACTTATTTAGCACCAGTTTTAACTATTGCAGGAACTGATCCTAGCGGTGGAGCAGGGATTATGGCGGATTTAAAGACATTTCAAGCTCGTCGGACTTACGGGATGGCTGTTGTGACTAGTGTTGTTGCTCAGAACACTTGTGGGGTTAGAGGCGTTCAGCATATAGAAACAGCTATCATTGATCAACAACTAGCTTGTGTCTATGATGATATTAAGCCAAAGGCGGTTAAAACAGGAATGTTAGCGGAGAGGGAAACAATTAGTTTAGTCGCTTCATATTTAAAAAAATATCCGCAACCTTATGTATTAGATCCTGTTATGGTGGCAACTAGCGGACATCGTTTAATTGATTCAGATGCCGTAGAAGCATTAAAAGAAGACTTATTGCCATTAGCAACTATTATCACACCAAATTTACCAGAAGCTGAGGTTTTAGTGGGATATGACTTATCAGATGAAGTAAGTATTATTAAAGCAGGTTACGATATTCAAAAACAATATTCTGTTAGAAATGTTCTTATAAAGGGAGGACATCTAGATGGCTTGGCTAAAGATTATTTATTTTGGGAAAAAGAAGGGTTGATAACTCTTAGTAATCAACGTATCAATACTATTCATACTCATGGGACTGGGTGTACATTTGCAGCAGTCGTTGCAGCGGAGTTAGCTAAAGGGCAATCAATTCTAAACGCGGTAAGTACCGCTAAATCATTTATTACTTCAGCTATCGAAACAGCGCCTGAGTTGGGCCTTGGAAACGGTCCTGTCAATCATACTAGCTATCAAGGAGACTAAAATGTATTTAGAACAATTAAAAGAGGTAAATCCTTTAACCATTTGTATCACTAATAATGTGGTCAAAAACTTTACAGCCAATGGTTTATTAGCTTTAGGAGCTTCTCCGGCTATGAGCGAGTGCATAGAGGACTTAGAAGACTTGTTAAAAGTTGCAGATGCATTATTAATTAATATAGGAACACTAACAAAAGAAAGTTGGCAACTTTACCAAGAAGCAATCAAAATAGCAAATAAAAACCAAGTTCCAGTTGTATTAGATCCTGTAGCGGCAGGAGCAAGTCGTTTTCGATTAGAAGTGTCACTTGATTTATTGAAGAATTATTCTATTAGTTTACTTAGAGGAAATGGTAGTGAAATCGCTGCTTTGATTGGTGAAAAACAAGCGTCTAAAGGGGCAGATGGCGGAAAAGTGGCTGATTTAGAATCAATTGCTGTAAAAGCCAATCAAGTTTTTGATGTGCCAGTGGTTGTCACAGGAGAAACTGATGCTATCGCTGTTAGAGGAGAAGTTCGCTTATTACAAAATGGTAGTCCTTTAATGCCACTTGTTACAGGAACTGGATGTCTATTAGGGGCAGTATTGGCTGCTTTTATTGGTAGTTCTGACAGAAGCGATGATCTTGCTTGTCTGACAGAGGCCATGACTGTTTATAATGTTGCTGGAGAAATTGCAGAGAAGGTGGCAAAAGGTAAGGGGGTGGGAAGTTTCCAAGTTGCATTTTTAGATGCCCTTTCCCAGATGAAATCAGAAATGATTATGGACAAATAGGTGGTGTCAGTAGATGAAAGATACATTGAAATTATATTTTGTTTGTGGAACTGTGGATTGCTCTAGGAAGAATATATTGACTGTTGTTGAAGAAGCCTTACAAGCAGGTATAACTCTATTTCAATTTAGAGAAAAAGGTTTTACAGCATTACAAGGTAAGGAAAAAATTGCTATGGCTAAGCAACTCCAAATACTTTGTAAGCAATATCAAGTTCCTTTTATTATTGATGATGACATTGACTTAGTTGAGTTAATTGATGCTGATGGTCTTCATATTGGACAAAATGATTTACCTGTTGATGAGGCACGGAGACGTTTACCAGATAAAATCATCGGTTTATCTGTGAGTACAATGGATGAATATCAGAAATCACAATTATCTGTTGTTGATTACATCGGAATTGGTCCTTTTAATCCGACACAATCAAAAGCAGATGCTAAGCCTGCTGTTGGCAATAGGACAACAAAGGCAGTTAGAGAAATTAATCAAGATATTCCAATCGTTGCAATAGGCGGAATCACTAGTGATTTTGTTCATGATATTATAGAATCAGGTGCAGATGGGATTGCTGTTATATCGGCTATTTCAAAAGCAAATCATATTGTAGATGCAACCAGACAATTGCGTTATGAAGTTGAAAAAGCTCTGGTTAATAGGCAAAAACACAGTGATGTAATCAAATAAGGCTACATCGTTAATTATAAGAATTTTTAAGATATTATATCATCACACAATACTGGTATTTGAAAAAGAATTTAAACTATGATAATATAGTAGAGTTGAATTCTAGTTAAAGAAAGATTTGAAAGTATGCGTAAAATTATTATTAACGGTGGCAAGCAACTGACGGGAGAAGTTGCTGTATCGGGTGCCAAAAATAGTGTAGTTGCCTTGATTCCTGCCACTATTCTTGCTGATGATGTTGTGGTCTTAGATGGAGTTCCGGCTATTTCTGATGTTGACAGTTTAGTTGACATTATGGAAACTATGGGAGCTAAGATTAAGCGTTATGGTGAGACGCTTGAAATTGATCCATGTGGCGTTAAAGATATTCCAATGCCTTATGGCAAAATCAATAGTCTTCGTGCATCCTATTATTTCTATGGAAGCTTATTGGGGCGTTATGGTCAAGCAACATTAGGTTTACCTGGTGGTTGTGATTTAGGCCCCCGTCCGATTGATTTACATTTAAAAGCTTTTGAAGCGATGGGAGCTAGTGTTTCTTATGAAGGTGATTCAATGCGTCTAGCAACAAACGGAAAGCCTTTGCAAGGAGCAAATATTTATATGGATACTGTCAGTGTTGGTGCGACAATTAACACTATAATCGCAGCAGCTAAGGCAAATGGCCGTACGGTTATTGAAAATGCTGCACGTGAACCAGAAATTATTGACGTGGCTACTCTTTTAAATAATATGGGAGCTCATATTCGTGGTGCTGGGACTGATGTTATTACAATTGAAGGTGTGAAATCGCTCCATGGCACGCGTCATCAAGTAATTCCAGATCGTATTGAAGCAGGAACTTATATTGCTATGGCAGCAGCTATCGGACGAGGAATAAAAGTGACCAATGTGTTATATGAACACCTTGAGAGTTTCATTGCTAAGTTAGATGAGATGGGAGTTCGAATGACAGTTGAAGAGGATTCAATTTTTGTCGAAGAACAAGAAAGGTTAAAAGCTGTATCCATAAAAACCTCACCTTACCCAGGATTTGCTACAGATTTACAACAACCTCTAACTCCTTTATTACTAACAGCAGAAGGAAACGGGAGTTTATTAGATACTATCTATGAGAAACGTGTTAATCATGTTCCCGAATTAGCACGTATGGGAGCTAATATTTCTACCCTAGGGGGCAAAATAGTTTATAGTGGTCCTAATCAATTATCTGGTGCACCTGTAAAAGCGACAGATTTGCGTGCAGGCGCTGCTTTAGTTATCGCTGGCTTAATGGCAGAGGGACGAACTGAAATTACGAATATCGAGTTTATTTTACGTGGATATTCTAATATCATCGAGAAACTAACATCATTGGGTGCGGATATCCAATTGGTTGAGGAATAGTATATATAACAAAGAGTTGAGAATATTTCTTAGCTCTTTTCTTCTTGTTTTAGATTAAGTCACTTATAGGTATTTGAAATCTCTTGTGGTATAATATTATCATGGATATATGGACAAATTTAGGACGGTTTGCATTCATTGAAACAGAACATGTTAACCTACGTCCTGTTGCCTACACTGATAGGGAAGCTTTTTGGCGAATAGCTTCAAAAAGGACAAATTTACAATTTATTTTTCCTGTTCAAACCAGTAAGAAGGAAAGTGATTTTCTTTTAGTTCATTCTTTTATGAAAGAGCCATTGGGAGTTTGGGCGATTGAAGATAAAGTTAGTCATAAAATGTTTGGAGTTATCCGTTTTGAAAACATTGATTTATCTAAAAAGACAGCTGAAATTGGCTATTTTTTGAAAGAAAGTTCTTGGGGTCAAGGCATTATGACTGAATGTCTAAAGACACTTTCTTTTTTTGCTTTTCGAGAGTTTGGGATGGACAAATTGATCATAGTAACACATAAAGAGAATATTGCTAGTCAGAAGGTTGCTTTGAAGGCGCATTTCAAACAATCTAGGAGTTTTAAAGGAAGCGACCGTTACACACGCCGTATAAGAGACTATATTGAGTTTCAATTAACTAGGGGTGATTATCGTTATGAGTAAACATCAAGAAATTTTGGAGTACCTAGAAAATTTAGCTGTTGGTAAGAGGGTTAGTGTACGCAGTATTTCAAATCATTTAAAGGTGAGTGATGGCACTGCATACCGCGCTATAAAAGAGGCAGAAAATAGGGGTATTGTTGAGACTAGACCGCGTAGTGGGACAGTACGTGTTGCTCAAAAAGCAAAGGTTAATATTGAAAAACTGACTTATGCTGAAATTGCAAGGATTAGTGACTCACAAGTTGTTGCAGGAATAGAGGGACTCAGCAAGGAGTTTAGTAAATTTTCTATAGGTGCAATGACTCACAGAAATATTGAAAAATATTTGGTGCAAGGAGGGTTATTGATTGTTGGCGACCGTGATGAGATACAACATTTAGCCTTACAACATCAAAACGCTATCTTAGTTACAGGTGGCTTTAATGTTTCCCCATCTGTTTGTCGTTTAGCAGATAAACTTCAAATTCCCGTAATGGTAACACACTATGATACATTCACAGTATCAACGATGATTAATCACACTTTGTCAAATGCCAAAATTCGTACTGATTTAAAGACCGTTGAACAAGTCTATCAGTCGCAAATGGATTACGGTTTCTTAGCGCAGGATGATACCGTAAAAGAATTTAATCTTCTTGTTAAACAAACTAAAAATGTTCGTTTTCCAATAGTCAACCAAGCTAATGTTGTCGTTGGTGTTGTTAGTGTTCAAGATATTCTTGGAAAAGATAAAGAAGTAAAATTGGCAACAGTCATGTCAAAAAATATCATTGTTGCTAAACCTCGAATGAGTCTAGCTAATATCAGTCAAAAAATGATTTTTGAAGATTTGAATATGATGCCAGTAGTATCGGATGACTTTGAATTATTAGGCGTTATTACAAGACGACAAGCTGTAGAAAATTTATCGATGTCGCAAGGGACGGATTTATACACCTATAGTGATCAAATCTTGTCTAATTTACAAATTGAAGATGGTCACTTTTCGTTTTTAGTAGAACCCGCTATGATTGACCATACAGGTAGCTTAACACAAGGAGTTTTGACGGAGTTCTTAAAAGAAATTTGTATTCGTGTCTTAACTCGTAAGCATCAACGCAGTATTGTTGTTAAACAAATGACACTTTATTTCTTGCAACCTGTTCAAATTGATGAAATAATAATGGTAACGCCAACAATTATTTCAGAAAAACGGCGCGAAGCTACACTCGATTTAGAATTAAAATTAGAAAATAAAATTATTGCTAAAGCTATGATAGCGGTAAAAATTAATTAGATATAAGGAGAATAAATAGAAAATGATTACATTAAAGTCAGCACGCGAAATTGAAGCAATGGATAGAGCAGGTGATTTTTTAGCCAGCATCCACATTGGACTTCGTGATATTATCAAACCAGGAGTTGATATGTGGGAAGTTGAAGAATACGTTCGTAGACGTTGTAAAGAAGAAAACGTATTGCCATTGCAAATCGGGGTTGATGGTGCAGTTATGGATTACCCATATGCTACTTGTTGTGGGCTTAATGATGAAGTGGCTCATGCCTTTCCTCGTCATTATACCCTAAAACAAGGTGACCTTTTAAAAGTAGATATGGTTTTAAGCGAACCTTTAGATAAATCAATTGTTGACGTTTCATCGTTAAACTTTGACAACGTGGCTCAAATGAAAAAGTACACGGAAACATATAGTGGTGGTTTGGCAGACTCGTGTTGGGCTTATGCTGTAGGTGAAGTTTCACAAGAGGTGAAAGACTTAATGTCTGTGACAAGAGAAGCAATGTATATTGGGATTGAAAAAGCAGTTATCGGAAACCGCATTGGTGATATTGGAGCTGCTATTCAGGATTATGCAGAGAGTCGTGGTTATGGAGTTGTTCGTGATTTGGTTGGTCACGGTGTTGGTCCAACAATGCATGAAGAGCCTATGGTGCCTAACTATGGTACAGCAGGTCGAGGTCTCCGTCTTCGTGAGGGGATGGTTTTAACCATCGAACCAATGATTAATACTGGTACTTGGGAAATTGATACAGACATGAAAACTGGTTGGGCACATAAAACCTTAGATGGTGGTCTTTCTTGTCAATATGAACATCAATTTGTTATCACTAAAGATGGTCCTGTTATTTTAACGAGTCAAGGAGAAGAAAGAACTTACTAAAATGAAATTAAAAAAATTCTTTGAGGATTTGCTGGCTAAACTAGAATATAGACCCATTCAAGTTTTTATGCGTCATTTTCAAAGTGCAGAGATGGACTTATCAGCCATAGCAGTTGCTTATTATCTATTAGTGACAGCTTTTCCATTACTAGTTATTGCTGCTAATATTTTTCCTTATTTTCATATTAATGTGTCGGATTTATTGTCATTTATGCAAAAAAATCTTCCGAAAAATATTTATGAACCTGCCTCACGCTTAGCAGTAGATGCTTTTTCGAAACCGTCTACCGGCATTTTGGGATTCGCGTCATTAACAGCTTTTTGGACAATGTCTAAAAGTTTGACCTCTCTTCAAAAAGCCATTAATAAAGCATACGGTGTTGACCAACACAGAGACTTTGTGATTAGTCGTTTAGTGGGTGTGGGGACTGGGCTGATCATCCTATTTTTACTGACTTTTGTTTTAATTTTTTCAACCTTTTCAAAACCAGTTTTACAGATAATTGTAAACATGTATGATTTGGGAGATACTCTAACGGCGTGGCTTTTAAATCTTGCACAACCAGTTACATTTTTGACTATATTTTTAGGTATTGGAATTTTATACTTTATTTTACCTAACGCACGAATTAGAAAAGTACGTTATGTCATTCCAGGGACATTATTTTCAACGTTTGTTATTGGTTTTTTTAGTAATTTAATTAGCCAATACGTCTTAAATAGGGTTGAGAAAATGGTAGATATTAAAACGTTTGGTTCGGTCGTTATCTTTATCTTAATGCTATGGTTTATTTTCTTAGCCCACATTATGATTTTAGGTGCAATACTGAATGCCAGCGTTCAAGAAATTGCGACAGGAAAAATTGAATCAAGGCGTGGAGATATTATGTCTCTTATCCAAAAATCCAAAGAAGAAAAATAAGAAAAGACAGCTCTTGTTAGAGTTGTCTTTTTTTGTCTTTAAAAATAACAAATTTGCTCAAGATGTAGTTGAGTAAAATAATTAATATTTGAGATACAAGGCTTTCAATGGTGTTGATTTTATTTAAATTGTGCTGAACGAATTGTCCGATAATAGAAGGAAATTGATCAACAAAAATAACAGCTAATATCAAATCTAATCCTAATGTGCCTAATCTAGCGATGACAAATGTTTGTAAGCGTTGAAGCTGTCCAATTTTAGTTTGTTTAAAAACAAATCGATCATTTGTAAAAAAAGCAAAAAGTATAGCTATTATGTTAGCAACTATTGCAGAGAATGGAGCGTCCTGCGAGAAATTAAAAATCCCTTGTCGAATAACTAAATAAAGAAGGGATGTTAATAGTCCGAACAGTAAATATAAGCTGACTTCATTTTGAATACTTTTTTTCAGTAACGATTTTAATTTAACCATATTTTTATTATATCACGGATGCTTCAAAGTGATGAGGAAATCTCCCATAAGCTTGGCTTTACTTTTTGTTTGTGATATACTTAGTAAGTTGTTTTACACAACCCTTGATGCTTAGTTCCCTTTCATCAAGCATATTACAAACGTTAGAAGTGTTAACTATCTAAACGTTAAAGGAGAAATTATGAACACATTTACAACTCGCGATTACGCTCACATGGCTATTGTAACAGCTATCTATATCGTTTTAACCATAACGCCACCTTTTAATGCTATTGCTTATGGTGCTTATCAATTCCGTGTTTCAGAAATGCTAAATTTCTTGGCCTTTTACCACCGAAAATACCTTTTTGCGGTAACGTTAGGATGTATGATTTCTAATCTTTATAGTTTTGGAATGATTGATGTCTTTGTAGGTGGTGGTTCAACCTTACTTTTTGTTTATCTTGGAACCATTTTATTCAAGCAATATCAAAAAGATTATCTATTTAATGGCCTTATTAACAAAGCATTCTTTTTCTTTTCTTTCTTCTTTGCTGCTTCAATGATTACGGTAGCAGTTGAATTGAAAATTGTAGCAGGATTACCTTTATTATTAACATGGTTAACGACAGCTGTTGGTGAATTGGCTTCACTTTTGGTTGGAGCAGTCCTTGTGGATAAGTTGAGTAGACACGTCGATTTTACAAAATAAATATATTATAAAGCGCGAGACATTGATCTCGGCTTTTTTGTTTGGGTTTATAGTTAGCATAGCTAGAAAATGCTGCAACTTTTATGAGAAATGCTCCAATTTTTACTAATATCCTTAGTCTTTGTGATAAAATAGAAATATGGAAAATCGTATGAATGAATTAGTATCTTTGTTGAATCAGTACGCAAAAGAGTATTATACACAAGATAATCCCACAGTTTCTGACAGTCAATATGACCAGTTATATCGAGAGTTAGTAGAATTAGAAAAGCAACATCCAGAAAACATTTTGCCAAATAGTCCCACACATCGAGTGGGTGGTTTAGTTTTAGAAGGCTTTGAAAAATACCAACATGAATATCCTTTGTATTCATTGCAGGATGCTTTCTCAAAAGAAGAATTGATAGCCTTTGATAAACGTGTTAAAGCAGAGTTTCCAACTGCTGCTTATATGGCAGAGCTGAAAATTGATGGTCTATCTGTCTCGTTGACTTATGTAAATGGTGTTTTACAGGTTGGGGCAACACGTGGTGATGGCAATATTGGAGAAAATATTACTGAAAATTTAAAGCGTGTTCATGATATTCCTCTACATTTAGACCAAAGTTTAGATATTACTGTTCGCGGAGAGTGCTACCTTCCCAAAGAATCTTTTGAAGCTATTAACATAGAAAAACGAGCAAATGGTGAGCAGGAATTTGCTAATCCTAGGAATGCAGCAGCAGGAACCTTGCGCCAATTAAACACAGGAATTGTTGCGAAACGTAAATTAGCAACTTTTCTTTATCAAGAAGCTAGCCCTACGCAAAAAGAAACACAAGATGATGTTTTAAAAGAGCTAGAAAGCTATGGCTTTTCAGTCAATCATCATCGTTTAATTAGCTCGTCTATGGAGAAAATTTGGGATTTTATCCAAACTATAGAAAAAGATAGAGTTTCCCTCCCTTATGATATCGATGGTATTGTTATTAAGGTTAATAGCTTAGCAATGCAAGAAGAGCTGGGCTTCACTGTAAAGGCACCTCGTTGGGCGATTGCATATAAATTTCCTGCTGAAGAAAAGGAAGCAGAAATATTATCTGTTGATTGGACAGTTGGGCGAACAGGAGTCGTAACACCAACAGCTAACCTAACTCCAGTTCAACTAGCAGGGACAACCGTTAGTAGGGCCACTCTGCATAATGTAGATTATATTGCCGAAAAAGATATCCGTATTGGAGATACTGTTGTTGTATACAAAGCAGGGGATATCATCCCTGCAGTCTTAAATGTCGTTATGAGTAAGCGAAACCAGCAAGAAGTCATGCTTATTCCTAAACTATGTCCTTCTTGTGGTAGTGAATTAGTTCATTTTGAAGGTGAGGTGGCTTTACGTTGTATTAATCCGCTGTGCCCCAACCAAATCAAAGAACGTTTAGCTCATTTTGCTAGCCGAGATGCTATGAATATTACAGGTTTTGGTCCATCCTTAGTCGAAAAATTATTTGATGCTCATTTAATAGCAGATGTTGCAGATATTTATCGTTTAAGTATAGAGAATTTATTAACTTTAGATGGTATTAAAGAGAAATCTGCAACTAAGATTTATCATGCAATCCAATCTTCAAAGGAAAATTCTGCTGAAAAACTTCTTTTTGGCCTAGGTATTCGTCATGTGGGAAGCAAGGCGAGCCGCCTTTTATTGGAGGAATTTGGTAATTTGAGGCAACTAAGTCAAGCAAGTCAAGAAAGTATTGCCTCAATTGATGGACTAGGAGGGGTTATTGCCAAATCACTTCATACCTTCTTTGAAAAAGAAGAGGTAGATAAACTACTAGAGGAATTAACTTCCTATAACGTTAATTTTAATTATCTAGGAAAACGAGTTAGTACAGATGCACAACTTTCAGGTTTAACAGTCGTTTTAACCGGTAAGCTTGAAAAAATGACTCGTAATGAAGCAAAAGAGAAATTACAAAACCTTGGTGCTAAGGTGACAGGTAGCGTTTCTAAAAAGACTGATTTAATTGTTGCAGGAAGCGATGCAGGAAGTAAACTAACCAAGGCTCAAGATTTAGGGATTACAATACAAGATGAAGACTGGTTACTCAACCTTTAAGTGAGGAAGAAATGAAGAAACAAAAAAAAGCGCGTTTAATTTATAACCCAACTTCTGGTCAAGAAATTATGAAAAAAAATGTAGCGGAAGTTCTTGATATACTTGAAGGATTTGGGTATGAAACATCAGCCTTTCAAACAACACCAACTAAAAATTCTGCCAGAGATGAAGCTACTAGAGCTGCTCAAGCTGGTTTTGATTTGATTGTTGCAGCAGGTGGAGATGGTACTATTAATGAAGTTGTTAATGGTATTGCACCTTTGAAACGTCGTCCTAAGATGGCAATTATTCCAACTGGAACAACTAATGATTTTGCTCGTGCCTTAAAAATACCGCGAGGTAATCCTATTGAAGCAACTAAATTAATTGGTAAAAATCAAATCGTTAAGATGGACATTGGTCAAGCTCAAGAGGACAATTATTTTATTAATATTGCAGCTGCAGGTAGTTTGACAGAGTTAACTTATAGTGTACCAAGTCAATTGAAAACAACGTTTGGCTATCTTGCTTATCTAGCAAAGGGTGTTGAATTATTACCTCGAGTTCGAAAAGTACCAGTCAAAATTACTCACGATAAGGGTGAATTTATCGGTGATGCTTCAATGATTTTTGTTGCCATCACAAATTCTGTAGGAGGGTTTGAACAAATTGCACCTGATGCCAAATTGGATGATGGGAAATTTACCCTTATTTTAGTAAAAACTGCAAATCTTATTGAGATTATGCATCTCATTCGTTTGGTGCTAGCAGGTGGAAAACATATTAATGATAAACGAGTAGAGTATATTAAAACGTCTTATCTAACTATCGAACCCCTATCAGACGAGCGTATGATGATTAACTTAGATGGAGAATATGGAGGAGATGCTCCCATTACTCTAGCAAACCTTAAAAATCATATTAGGTTCTTTGCTAATACTGATGAAATTTCAGATGATGCTTTAGTTTTAGATAAAGATGAACTAGCGATAGAAGCTATTGCACAGAAGTTTGCTAATGAGGTAGATGATTTAGAAGGATTAGGAGATTGATGAATGGATAATACTGTCATTGTACATTACCATAGCCGAAAGAAAAATTACTTTAATTTAAGTTTATGGCAGTGGCGCGATGGCTCAGAGGGTCAAGATGCTCATTTTTCACGGTTTGACAGTTTCGGTGCTGTTGCGATACTAAAATATCCCTTGCCATATTTTTTAAGCCATTATTATGTGATTGTTAAGGATAAAAATTGGCATCATAAAACAATAGATTATCGCATTGATTGTACTCAAGGTGGTGCACGTAAAGAAGTTTGGATTGTAGATGGGGATGACAATCTGTATTATTCTCGTCAAGCAGCAGTTAGTAGCCATCATTATAGTAGACGCCAACCTCATGCCTACGACATGGCAATCAATAGTAGAGCGTTTGACAAAAAATGGGGATTTGATGGTTGGTTAGGTTTTGAATATTCAGAAACTAAAACGGCTTTTAGATTATGGGCCCCTACTGCGGAACGTGTAGAACTGATTTTATATCATTCGACAGATGAAACAGCAAGTGTATCAAAAGTTCTTTCTATGAAAAGAGGGACAGCCGTCAATTATAAAAATCATAAAGAAAATACCCATGGAGTCTGGTTTACTGAACTTGAAGGAAACTATAATTACCAAGCATATACTTATCGAGTCTACTATAGACGACGTACCTTTAAAATTACGAGAGACCCTTATTCCATTGCAACGACTGCAAATGGTAAAAGGTCTATTGTTATTGCTCCAGAAGCATTAACTCCGGAAGGGTTTAAAATAAGTCATGGAAAAGAAGCTAAGTGGCGGCTCGAAAACCCCAATCAAGCAGTCATTTACGAAATGCATGTGCGTGATTTTTCGATATCTGAGACTTCAGGAGTTAAGACAGATTATCACGGAAAATTTAAGGGATTGCATCAAAAAGGTACGGTTAATCAGCATGGTGATAAAACGACCTTTGATTATGTACAAGACCTAGGAGTTAACTATATCCAACTTCAACCAATTTTCGATCATCATCAGACATTTGATGATGATGGTCACTATGCTTATAATTGGGGATATGATCCTGAAAACTACAATGTTCCAGAAGCAAGCTTCTCTAGTAATCCACATGAACCTGCAACGCGTATTTTAGAATTAAAATCTGCTATCCAAGCGTACCATGATGCAGGCATTGGTGTTATTATGGATGTTGTCTATAATCATACTTTTTCATCAACTGATTCTGCATTTCAACTAACGGTTCCAGATTATTATTATCGAATGAATCACAATGGAACATTTCAAAATGGGTCAGGCTGTGGTAATGAAACAGCTAGTGAAAAAGAAATGTGTCGTAAGTATATTCTTGATTCAGTTTTGTATTGGGTGAAAGAATATAATATTGATGGTTTTCGATTTGATTTGATGGGACTACATGATGTAGAAACGATGAACATTATAAGAAATGAGCTAAATAAAATCGACCCTCGTATTTTGGTTTATGGAGAAGGATGGGACATGGGAGCTGGTCTCACGCCTCAAAATAAAGCTAAAAAAGATAATGCTTATCAGATGCCTGGAATTGGCTTTTTCAATGATGATGTAAGAGACGCTGTCAAAGGTGCGGAAATTTACGGAGAATTTAAAAAAGGCTTAGTTTCTGGAAACAGTACAGAAGATATTGTTGCAAAAGGCATTTTAGGAAGTGATGAGTTAGTATCATACATTGATCCTAGTCAAGTTTTAAATTATGTTGAAGCACATGACAACTACAACTTAAATGATTTGCTATGGGAATTACATCCTAATGACAACGAGAAACAACATATTTACCGAGTTGAAGTAGCTAGTGCTATGAATCTATTGATGCAAGGGATGGCTTTCATGCAATTAGGTCAGGAGTTTCTTCGAACAAAGTGTTATCCTACAGGTGATAAAGGTCAACTTACTCAAGCAGATAAAGAAAGGGCTATGAATTCTTACAATGCCCCAGACCAAGTTAATCAGGTCAACTGGGATAATGTTACCTTTCATAAGAGTACTATTAATTTTATTAGGAAAATAATTACTTTGAAGACAAACTCTCCTTACTTTTCTTATTCTAGCTTTGAAGAGATTCGCAAACATGTTTTTGTAGAGTCTGCTCAATACCATTCAGGTTTCATAAGTTTTACAGTCGAAGAACATAAGAAATTAAAAATAATTTTCAATATTAAAGGAAAACGCTTGCAGAATTCTTTCATAGGTGATATAATAATATCAAATCATGAAGAAGGAAAAGCGATAGATTCATTAGATGATGAGCTTTCTGTAATGATCCTTGATATCACAAAATAACCTGAAAACATTCAGGTTATTTTTGTGTATATTAAGGAATTTGATTTGAATTTGAGTTTCTTATATTTTAGTTAATTTTTCGGAAATATAGAGGGTGAAATATTTTCAGATGCGTCTGTATGAGGAAAATGTATTCCTCTTTTTTTGTACCATTGAGGAAATATTTTTGTCTTATATTGACTAGTAGGACCTGTGAGGTGAGTAGATGTCCAATAAAGATGAGTTATATACTTTTGGAATAGGTGAAAATTTTCATCTCCAGAATTATTTAGGCGTACATAGCGAAAATGGAAGCTTTTGTTTCAGAGTTTGGGCTCCTAATGCTGAAAATGTTCAAGTTATTGGAGATTTTACAGATTGGCGAAATCGACCTCTCCAAATGAACAAAAATCAAGCAGGAGTTTGGGAAGCTAACAGTTTGGATGCGCGCGAAGGTGATTTATATAAATATTTGGTTACTCGTAAAGGTGGTCAAGTAGTTGAGAAAATCGATCCTATGGCAGTTTATATGGAAAGACGTCCTGGAACTGCAAGTGTTATTAAAGTTCTTAGAAATAAAAAGTGGGAAGATGGTCTTTGGATGGGAAGGCGCAAACGTCTGGGTTTTCAGAAGCGTCCAATTAATATTTACGAAGTTCATGCTGGTTCATGGAAAAAAGATGATTTTGGACATCCTATGACTTTTTCTCAGTTAAAAGATTACTTAATCCCCTACCTTGTTGAGATGAATTATACTCATGTTGAATTTATGCCCTTAATGGCACATCCGCTTGATATGAGTTGGGGATATCAATTAATGGGGTATTTTGCTTTTGAACATACCTATGGTACTCCAGAAGAATTTCAAGACTTTGTAGAAGCATGTCATAAAAATAATATAGGAGTTCTTGTAGATTGGGTTCCAGGACACTTTATTCAGAATGACGATGCTTTAGCCTATTTCGATGGAACTGCTACTTATGAGTATCAAAATCATGATCGTGCGCATAACTATCGATGGGGAGCTCTGAACTTTGATTTAGGAAAAAATCAAGTACAATCCTTTTTGATTTCGAGTGCCTTGTTCTGGATTGAACATTATCATATTGATGGTATTCGTGTTGATGCGGTTAGTAATATGTTATATCTCGATTATGATGAAGGACCATGGGAAGCTAACCAATTTGGGGATAATCGTAATTTGGAAGGATATCACTTTTTAAGGAAACTTAACAAAGTAATTAAAGAGCGTCATCCTAATGTTATGATGATTGCTGAAGAGTCAACAGCTTCTACCCCAATAACTAAAGACTTAGAGTCTGGAGGATTGGGTTTTGACTTTAAATGGAATATGGGCTGGATGAATGATATCCTGCGTTTTTATGAAGAAGATCCTCTCTATAGGCAATATGATTTTAATTTAGTGACTTTTAGTTTTATGTATATATTCAATGAGAACTTTGTACTAGCTTTTTCACATGATGAAGTAGTACATGGTAAAAAGAGTATGATGCATAAAATGTGGGGTGACCGTTATAATCAATTTGCTGGTTTACGTAATTTATATGCATATCAAATGTGTCATCCTGGGAAAAAACTTCTCTTTATGGGAAGTGAGTTTGGTCAATTTTTAGAATGGAAATATAATGATCAACTAGAATGGGAAAACTTAAATGATGATATGAACCAAAAGATGCAACGCTATACTAAACAATTGAATCAATTTTATAAAGATCATAAGTGCCTATGGCGTATTGATGATTCCTTTGACGGGCTAGAAATTATTGATGCGGATAATAAATCTGAAACTGTTTTATCTTTTATACGAAAAGATGATAAAGGCGATTTGTTACTTTGTGTCTTTAATATGACTCCTGTAGAACGCCCTAACTTTACTATTGGTGTTCCGCAAGCGGGTATTTATGAAGAAGTTTTAAATACTGAAATGGAAGAGTTTGGAGGTGTTTGGAAAAACCACAATCCTGTAACGAAAACACAAGTGGCTACATGGAAAGATTATGATCATACTTTAAGTTTTACATTACCAGCCCTTGGGGCAAGTGTTTGGAGAATAAAACGTCGGCTTCGTAAATAAGTCTGCAATTTAGTAACCTCATTTTGAAAGGAAAGAATAATATGAAAAATGAAATGTTAGCACTCATTCTCGCCGGAGGACAAGGCACTCGACTCGGAAAATTGACTCAGAGCATTGCGAAACCTGCTGTTCAATTTGGAGGTCGTTACCGTATTATTGACTTTGCGCTTTCAAATTGTGCGAATTCAGGTATTAATAATGTTGGAGTTATTACTCAGTATCAACCGCTGGAACTCAATACTCATATTGGAAACGGATCTAGCTGGGGACTAGATGGTATCGATTCGGGAGTAACTGTATTACAGCCATATTCTGCAACAGAAGGTAATCGCTGGTTTCAAGGTACCAGCCACGCTATCTATCAAAATATTGACTACATTGATCGTATTAATCCAGAATATGTACTCATTCTCTCTGGGGACCACATCTATAAAATGAACTATGATGACATGCTACAGACGCATAAAGATAATTTAGCAAGCCTAACAGTCGCTGTTTTAGATGTTCCTTTAAAAGAAGCAAGCCGTTTTGGAATTATGAATACTGATTCAAACGACCGTATTGTCGAATTTGAAGAAAAACCTGAACATCCTAAGTCAACAAAGGCTTCAATGGGAATATACATTTTTGACTGGAAGAGATTACGGACAGTTTTAATTGATGGTGAAAAGAACGGCATAGACATGTCAGACTTTGGTAAAAATGTTATACCAGCATACCTTGAATCGGGTGAACGTGTTTATACCTATAATTTTGATGGGTATTGGAAAGATGTTGGTACTATTGAATCCCTTTGGGAAGCTAATATGGAATATATTGGAGAAGATAACAAATTACATAGTCGTGATCGTTCATGGAAAATCTATTCTAAAAATTTGATTGCACCACCTAATTTCATGACAGAAGATGCAAATGTTAAAGATTCTTTAGTTGTAGATGGATGCTTTGTTGCAGGAAATGTTGAGCACTCCATTTTATCAACTAATGTCCAGGTAAAACCAAATGCTATTATTAAAGACTCCTTTGTTATGAGTGGCGCGACTATCGGTGAAGGTGCAAAGATAAATCGAGCTATTATCGGTGAGGATGCTGTTATTGGTGATGGTGTTGTGATTGATGGAAGTAAAGAAGTAGAAGTTATTGGTTATAAAGAAGTAGCGGGGGTTCCAAATGAAGATTGATAAATATACTGCGATTTTAGGAAATACTGTTAGTTACCCAGATATGCACAGTTTGACGGATAATCGTCCGCTTGCTTCTCTACCTTTTGATGGTAAGTATCGTTTAATTGATTTTCAATTATCCTCTTTAGCTAATGCAGGCGTTAGAAGTATTTATGGTATTTTTCGTGGGAATAATGTTCGCTCTGTTTTTGACCATATTAGAAGTGGTCGTGAGTGGGGCTTAGGTACACTGTTGAGTCACTATTCTTTAGGATTCTATGATACAGACGATGATACTCGTACAGTCAATGGGGATTATTACGATCAAATTTTAACTTACTTGAGGCGTTCGGGTAGCGACCAGACGATATATATGAGTTGTGATATGCTTTGTAATATTGACTTAAGTCAAGTAATCCACTTGCATAATGCAAATGGTGCGCAAGCCACCGTGGTTTATAAAAAAATGCCGAGATCAGCTATTGCAGAGGCTAATCAAGTCTTGACCATTGATGAATCTGATCATGTAGTGAGTCTAGGTAAAGCTGTAGATAATGACGATAACCAAAAAATGTCTGCTGAGATTTATGTTATCGATACACCTTGGTTAATCGAAAAAATGGAAGAGGAAGCTCAAAATAATGAACCACGTAAACTCCGCTTCTTACTTCGTGATTTAATTGTTGAAAGTAATGCTTTGGCTTTTGAATACACTGGTTATTTGTCAAACATTTCTTCTATTAAATCCTATTATGATGCTAACATGGACATGTTAACACCAAATAAATTTTATTCGCTCTTCTTTTCAAACCAAAAAGTTTATACTAAGGTGAAAAATGAGGAAGCTACTTATTTTGATAAACAATCAAATGTCTCTAATTCGCAACTAGCCTCTGGAAGTATTATTAAAGGTTATTTAGACCATTCTATCGTTTCTAGAAATTGTCTCCTTGAAAAAGGGACTCGAGTAGTCAATAGTATTATCTTTCCAAAAGTAAAAATCGGAGAAGGGGCAACCATTGAAAATACTATTATTGACAAATGCGTTAAGGTTGCATCCGGAGTTACATTGAAAGGTAGTTTAGATAAACCGTTAGTGATTCCTAAATTTTCAGAGATTAATGAGGATATTATACAATGAAAATAATGTTTGTTGCGGCAGAGGGTGCTCCCTTTGCTAAAACAGGTGGTTTGGGAGATGTGATTGGCGCACTCCCAAAATCACTTAGTAAAAAAGGTCATGATGTCGCTGTTGTCATGCCATATTATGATATGGTAGACCAAAAATTTGGAGACCAAATAGAAAACCTCATGTATTTCTATACAGATGTTGGCTGGCGTCATCAATATGTAGGAGTTAAGAGACTTTCTCAAGATAATGTTACGTTCTACTTTATTGATAATCAATATTATTTTTATAGAGGTCATGTCTATGGTGATTGGGATGATGGGGAGCGTTTTGCTTATTTCCAATTAGCTGCTTTAGAGTTGATGGAGAAAATCGATTTTATTCCCGATGTCTTACACGTCCATGATTATCATACAGCAATGATTCCTTTCTTATTGAAAGAGAAGTACCACTGGATTCAGGCCTATAATAATATAAGAGCAGTTTTTACTATTCACAATATTGAATTTCAAGGGCAGTTTGGTCCAGAAATGTTAGGAGATTTATTTGGAGTTGGCGCTGAGAGATATGAAGATGGAACTCTTAGATGGAATAATTGTCTTAATTGGATGAAAGCAGCAATTCTTTACTCAGATAGAGTGACAACGGTATCACCAAGCTACGCAAATGAAATAAAAACTCCAGAATTTGGTAAAGGTTTAGATCAAATTATGCGTATGGAAGCAGGCAAATTATCTGGAATTGTAAATGGTATTGATAGCGATTTGTTAAATCCAGAAACAGATGCTTTTTTGCCATATCATTTTCCAAAAAGCAACTTAGAGGGCAAAATTAAAAATAAGTTGGCTTTACAGGAAAATTTGGGCTTACCTCAAGATAAAAATGTACCATTAATTGGTATTGTTTCACGACTTACCGATCAAAAAGGATTTGATATTATTGCTTCTGAATTGGACAATATGCTTCAACAAGATATTCAAATGGTTATTTTAGGAACAGGCTATCACCATTTTGAAGAAACGTTCTCTTATTTTGCTAGTCGTTACCCTGAAAAACTATCTGCTAATATTACTTTTGACTTAAGATTAGCGCAACAGATTTATGCGGCTTCAGATATCTTCATGATGCCAAGTGCTTTTGAACCTTGTGGTCTCTCGCAGATGATGGCTATGAGATATGGTAGCTTGCCCTTGGTACATGAAGTTGGAGGATTAAAAGATACTGTGGTAGCCTTCAATCAATTTGATGGTAGTGGTACAGGTTTTTCATTTAATCATTTTTCAGGCTATTGGTTAATGCAAACTCTAAAACTAGCATTAGAAGTTTATAATGATTATCCTGAAGCGTGGAAAAAGTTACAATGGCAAGCTATGTCAAAAGATTTTTCATGGGATACAGCATGTGTTGCTTACGAACAACTGTATCAGCAACTACAATAATCACCCTATTTTAGTGATTAGTTGATAAGCTTATCGAATCTCTATGCTAAACGTTTCTTATGTAAAACCACTTTAGTATAGAGATTTTATTATCCTATAAGGTAAAATATTATTAATGTAAAGAGACACTATATCAAAAATAAAGTGTTGTCATATCTTAATAAGGGATTAAATTAAAGCTAAAAAAACTAAAAATTGTTATTTGAAAAGGATTGTGTAAACCATCTCAAACTATTTCATGAAAACGTAATCAAATGAGGAAATTCATTGACATGCACAAGAAATAGGAATAAAATAACGGAGTAAATATTTTTTAAAGGAGAATTCTATTATGAATTTAGCTATTTTAGCACTTGGTTTCGCCGTGATGGGTGTTTCAATCGGTGAAGGAATTTTGGTTGCAAATATTGCCAAATCAGCGGCTCGTCAGCCTGAAATGTTTAGCAAACTGCAAACATTGATGTTTACAGGTGTGGCCTTCATTGAAGGTACCTTCTTCGTTCTATTTGCGTTTACATTCTTAGTAAGATAGACGACAATTTAGAAAAAAAGGAGGGATGAGGATTGGAATCTACAAGTAATCCAACCGTATCTTTTTTAGGCATTGATTTTGATTTAACCATCCTAGCTATGTCTCTCTTGACAATTACTATTATCTTTATCTTAGTCTTCTGGGCTAGTCGTAAGATGACAATAAAACCAAAAGGTAAGCAGAATGTCTTGGAATATGTCTATGAGCTTGTTAATAATACAATCTCACAAAATTTAGGACACTATACTAAAAATTATAGTTTATTGATGTTTATTTTATTCAGTTTTGTCTTCATTGCTAACAACTTAGGATTGATGACATCATTGAAAACACATGAGCATAATTTTTGGACATCTCCGACCGCTAATTTTGGTGTAGATATTACATTATCATTATTAGTAGCATTTATTTGTCATATTGAAGGTATTCGCAAAAAAGGAATTGGTGGTTATCTCAAAGGTTTCTTATCACCAACACCAGCAATGCTTCCGATGAATTTATTGGAAGAAGTTACTAATGTTGCTTCATTAGCATTGCGTCTTTTTGGTAATATCTTTTCTGGTGAAGTTGTCACTGGATTACTTTTACAACTTGCAGTTTTATCACCATTTACAGGTCCACTAGCTTTTGCATTGAATATCGTTTGGACAGCATTCTCAATGTTTATTGGTTTCATCCAAGCGTATGTGTTCATTATCTTGAGCTCAAGTTATATTGGACACAAAGTTCATGGTGACGAAGAAGAATAAGAAAAGAGAGGAGAAATATGTCAATACTTATTAATAGTACAACGATTGGTGATATCATTATCGTATCTGGCTCTGTGCTTCTCTTATTTATCTTAATTAAGACTTTTGCATGGAAACAAATCACAGGTATTTTTGAAGCCCGTGAACAAAAGATAGCTAATGATATTGATACTGCTGAACAGGCACGTCAACAAGCTGAAGCTTTTGCAACTAAGCGCGAGGAAGAACTATCTAACGCTAAAACTGAAGCTAATCAAATCATTGATAACGCTAAAGAGACAGGTCTTGCAAAAGGTGATCAAATTATTTCAGAAGCAAAAACTGAAGCTGATCGATTAAAAGAAAAAGCACATCAAGATATTGCCCAAAATAAGGCAGAAGCACTAGCAGATGTTAAGGGTGAAGTAGCAGATTTAACAGTTTTATTAGCTGAAAAAATTATGGTATCAAATCTTGATAAAGAAGCTCAGAGTAATCTCATTGATAGCTATATTAAAAAGCTAGGAGACGCCTAATGAATAAAAAGACGCAGGCTCTAATTGAGCAATATTCAAAAAGCCTTGTTGAAGTTGCCATTGAACATAAAATTGTTGAAAAAATCCAACAAGAAGTAGCAGCTTTAATTGATATTTTTGAAACAAGCGAGCTTGAGGGTGTCCTGTCAAGTCTTGCCGTTTCACATGATGAAAAACAACATTTTGTGAAGACATTGCAAACATCATGTTCAACTTATCTTGTTAATTTCCTTGAGGTTATTGTACAAAATGAACGTGAAGCACTTCTATATCCTATTTTGAAATCAGTTGATCAGGAACTTATCAAAGTGAATGGTCAATATCCAATTCAAATTACAACTGCAGTTGCTTTGTCTCCAGAACAAAAAGAACGTCTTTTTGATATTGCTAAAACTAAATTAGCTTTACCAAATGGACAGTTAGTTGAGCACATTGACCCATCTATTGTTGGTGGATTTGTTGTCAATGCAAACAATAAAGTAATTGATGCAAGTGTTCGTAATCAATTACATCAATTTAAAATGAAATTAAAATAGAAAGTGGTGTGACTTTTGGCAATTAATGCACAAGAAATTAGCGCTTTAATTAAAAAGCAAATTGAAGACTTCCAGCCAAATTTTGACGTCACAGAAACTGGTATTGTTACATATATCGGTGATGGTATTGCTCGTGCTCGTGGGCTAGATAATGCTATGAGTGGAGAACTTCTTGAATTTTCAAATGGTGCGTACGGTATGGCTCAAAACCTTGAGTCTAATGACGTGGGTATCATTATTTTGGGTGATTTCTCAGAAATTCGTGAAGGTGATGTGGTAAAACGTACTGGTAAAATTATGGAAGTACCAGTAGGGGAAGCTATGATTGGACGTGTCGTCAATCCGCTTGGTCAACCAGTTGATGGACTAGGTGAAATTGAGACGACAGCAACACGCCCAGTTGAAACACCAGCACCTGGTGTTATGCAACGTAAATCAGTTTTTGAGCCTCTTCAAACAGGTCTCAAAGCGATTGATGCTTTGGTTCCTATCGGACGTGGTCAACGCGAATTGATTATCGGTGACCGCCAAACTGGTAAGACGTCTGTAGCGATTGATGCAATCTTGAATCAAAAAGGTCAAGATATGATCTGTATCTATGTGGCTATCGGTCAAAAAGAGTCTACAGTACGTACACAAGTTGAAACTTTGCGTAAATACGGTGCCCTTGATTATACAATCGTTGTGACAGCTTCAGCATCACAACCATCTCCATTACTTTTCATTGCTCCATATGCAGGAGTAGCAATGGCTGAGGAATTCATGTATAACGGGAAACACGTTTTGATTGTTTATGATGATTTATCAAAACAAGCCGTAGCTTATCGTGAACTTTCGCTTCTTCTTCGCCGTCCTCCAGGTCGCGAAGCTTACCCAGGGGATGTTTTCTACCTTCATAGTCGTCTTTTGGAACGTTCAGCTAAAGTATCAGATGCTTTAGGTGGAGGTTCGATTACAGCGCTTCCGTTCATTGAAACACAAGCAGGTGATATCTCAGCATATATTGCTACAAACGTTATTTCAATTACTGACGGCCAAATTTTCTTGCAAGAAAATCTCTTTAACTCAGGTATTCGTCCAGCGATTGATGCAGGTTCATCAGTATCTCGTGTTGGTGGTGCAGCGCAAATTAAAGCGATGAAGAGAGTTGCAGGTACGCTTCGTCTAGATCTTGCTTCTTATCGCGAACTTGAGGCATTCACTCAATTTGGTTCAGACCTTGATGCAGCAACACAAGCAAAACTAAATCGTGGTCGTCGCACAGTGGAAGTGTTAAAACAACCATTACACAAACCATTACCAGTTGAGAAACAAGTTGTGATTTTATATGCTCTAACACATGGATTCCTTGATGATGTACCTGTAAATGATATTTTAGCTTTTGAAGAAGCTTTGTATGATTACTTTGATGCTCATTATGATAATCTCTTCGAAACAATCCGCACAACAAAAGATTTACCAGAAGAAGCAGAATTAGATGCTGCTATTCAAGCATTTAAAGATCAATCACAATTTAAATAATAGGAGGGTTCTAATATGGCAGGCTCTCTTAGTGAAATTAAAGACAAGATTCTCTCTACAGAAAAAACAAGTAAGATTACTAGTGCGATGCAGATGGTCTCATCTGCTAAGTTGGTTAAATCTGAACAAGCTGCTAGAGATTTTCAAGTGTATGCCTCTAAAATTCGTCAAATTACTACTAACCTCTTAAAGTCAGACTTAGTATCTGGATCAGATAACCCTATGTTATCTTCACGTCCGGTGAAGAAAACAGGTTATATTGTTATTACTTCTGATAAGGGTTTAGTTGGTGGTTACAATTCAAAAATCTTAAAAGCGATGATGGACACTATAACTGACTATCATACTGAGAATGATGATTATGCCATCATTTCAATTGGTAGTGTTGGTTCTGATTTTTTCAAAGCACGTGGAATGAATGTTTCTTTCGAATTACGTGGTTTAGAGGACCAACCAAGTTTTGATCAAGTTGGTAAAATTATTGCTCAAGCAGTTGAAATGTACAAAAATGAGTTGTTCGATGAATTATATGTTTGCTACAATCACCATGTTAACAGTTTAACTAGCCAAGTCAGAATGCAACAAATGCTTCCTATCAAAGAATTGGATGCAGAAGAGGCTTCTGAGGATAGAGTGATTACTGGTTTTGAACTTGAGCCAAACCGTGAAGTTATATTGGAGCAATTATTGCCTCAATATACTGAGAGTTTGATTTATGGAGCTATTATTGATGCTAAAACAGCAGAGCATGCGGCTGGTATGACAGCTATGCAGACTGCAACTGATAATGCTAAAAATGTTATCAATGATTTAACTATTCAATATAACCGCGCTCGTCAAGCAGCTATCACACAGGAAATTACAGAAATTGTTGCAGGTGCTAATGCACTTGAATAATTAATTAGTCTATAGAAAAAATAGTGAACAAAGGTATTTTAAATCCTTTGTATCATATGATAAGGAGAAATACATGAGCTCAGGCAAAATTGCTCAGGTAGTTGGACCTGTCGTTGACGTTGTATTTGCAAGTGGCGACAAACTTCCTGAGATTAATAATGCATTGATTGTCTATAAAAATGGCGATAAGTCACAAAAAGTAGTACTTGAAGTTGCTCTTGAACTTGGTGACGGCCTCGTTCGTACAATCGCTATGGAATCAACTGATGGGCTTACACGTGGTTTGGAAGTATTAGATACTGGTCGCGCAATTAGTGTGCCGGTTGGTAAGGATACTTTGGGTCGTGTCTTCAACGTTCTTGGAGATGCTATTGACCTTGAAGAGCCTTTTGCAGAAGATGCAGAACGTCAACCAATCCATAAAAAAGCACCATCGTTTGATGAATTATCAACATCATCAGAAATCTTAGAAACTGGTATTAAAGTTATTGACTTATTAGCACCTTACTTAAAAGGTGGTAAAGTTGGACTTTTCGGTGGTGCAGGTGTTGGTAAAACCGTTCTTATTCAAGAATTAATCCACAACATCGCCCAAGAACATGGTGGTATTTCAGTATTTACTGGTGTAGGAGAACGTACTCGTGAAGGGAATGACCTTTATTGGGAAATGAAAGAATCTGGCGTTATTGAAAAAACGGCTATGGTCTTTGGTCAAATGAATGAACCACCAGGAGCACGTATGCGTGTGGCACTTACTGGTCTTACAATAGCTGAGTACTTCCGTGATGTAGAAGGACAAGATGTGCTTCTCTTCATTGATAATATCTTCCGTTTCACACAAGCTGGGTCAGAAGTGTCAGCGCTTTTAGGTCGTATGCCTTCAGCCGTTGGTTATCAACCAACACTTGCTACAGAAATGGGACAATTACAAGAGCGTATCACTTCAACTAAAAAAGGTTCTGTTACATCAATCCAAGCTATTTATGTGCCAGCAGATGACTATACTGACCCTGCGCCAGCTACAGCCTTTGCTCACTTAGATTCAACAACTAACCTTGAACGTAAATTGACACAAATGGGGATTTATCCAGCCGTTGACCCATTAGCTTCAAGTTCTCGTGCACTCACACCAGAAATCGTTGGAGATGAGCACTATGAAGTTGCAACAGAAGTACAGCGTGTTCTTCAACGTTACCGTGAGTTACAAGATATCATTGCGATTTTAGGTATGGATGAATTATCAGATGAGGAAAAAACGTTAGTTGGACGTGCACGTCGTATCCAATTCTTCCTTTCTCAAAACTTCAATGTTGCAGAAACATTTACTGGTCAACCAGGTTCATATGTTCCGGTTGAAGAAACTGTTCGCGGATTCAAAGAAATCCTAGATGGTAAACATGATCAAATTCCAGAAGATGCCTTCCGTATGGTTGGTGGTATTGAGGATGTTATCGCAAAAGCAGAAAAAATGAACTATTAATGAGGTGATGCTATGGCACAATTGACTGTTCAAGTAGTAACACCAGATGGTATTAGATATGACCATCACGCTAGTCTCATTACTGTTAGAACGCCAGATGGTGAAATGGGAATTTTACCAGGTCACATAAATTTGATTGCTCCCCTTAATGTTCATCAGATGAAGATTAATCGTTCTCATCAAGAAGGTGTAGACTGGGTAGCTGTTAATGGTGGTATAATTGAAGTTAATGAGGATCAGGTGACAATTGTTGCGGATTCAGCAGAACGAGCACGTGATATAGACCTTAACCGTGCAGAACGGGCTAAGGAACGCGCTGAGCGTGCATTAGAAAAAGCTCAAACAACTCAGAATATTGATGAGATGCGTAGAGCTGAGGTTGCTCTTCGTCGCGCAATTAACCGTATTAGCGTCGGTAAAAAGTAGAAAAATGGTCTAATTAGTTTTGTGACTAATTAGGCTTTTTTAGTGTATAATAGAAGGCATGAATATGATATTAAATATAGTAACTATAGTTAGTAATTTTATTTTTATTGCCCTTTTTTATCAACTTTTTGTAGATTTATTTGACTGGTCTAAAATGATTAAAATGTCCCCTCAAAACATCTCAAAATTAAAAGTTTTTATTTTGTTGATAAGTATAGTTGGTGGCTATGTGGTTAGTCATTTTTTATTGGAAGTGATTCAGTTGTGTCAATCAATCTTTTGGGCTCTCCAATAAAGGAAATATTAGCTGAACTATGATATAATCAACTTACTATTGTTATAAGAATGGAGATTCAAATGGATAAAATTATTGTGGAAGGTGGGCAAACGCAGCTTCAAGGTCAAGTTGTTATTGAAGGAGCTAAAAATGCAGTTTTACCTCTTTTAGCAGCCACAATTTTACCAAGCCAAGGGAAAACATTGTTGACCAATGTTCCTATCTTGTCTGATGTATTTACAATGAACAATGTTGTTCGTGGTTTAGATATTCAAGTTGACTTTAATTGCGATAAAAAAGAAATCTTAGTGGATGCCTCAGGTGATATTTTAGATGTTGCACCTTATGAATTTGTTAGTCAAATGAGAGCTTCTATTGTTGTTTTGGGACCTATTTTAGCTAGAAATGGCCATGCTAAGGTTTCAATGCCAGGCGGTTGTACAATTGGTAGCCGACCAATTGACCTTCATCTTAAAGGTTTAGAAGCTATGGGAGCTACGATTACACAAAATGGTGGTGATATTACTGCCCAAGCTGAAAAGCTTAAGGGAGCTAATATATACATGGATTTTCCCTCAGTCGGTGCCACTCAAAACTTAATGATGGCTGCTACACTTGCTTCAGGCACAACAACGATAGAGAATGCTGCACGTGAACCAGAAATTGTAGACCTTGCGCAGTTACTAAATAAAATGGGAGCTAAAGTAAAGGGTGCTGGTACGGAAACATTAACGATCATTGGTGTTGATGCTTTACATGGTACAGAACATGATGTTGTCCAAGATCGTATTGAAGCTGGAACCTTTATGGTGGCAGCTGCTATGACTTCTGGAAATGTTCTAGTAAAGGATGCTATTTGGGAACATAACCGTCCTTTAATCTCTAAATTGATGGAGATGGGTGTTGAAGTGTCAGAGGAAGAAGATGGTATTCGTGTAAAAGCTGATACTAAAAAATTGAAGCCAGTGACTGTGAAAACACTCCCTCATCCAGGATTTCCTACTGATATGCAAGCTCAATTTACAGCTCTAATGGCAGTAGTTAATGGCGAATCAACTATGATTGAGACAGTTTTTGAAAATCGTTTTCAACATTTGGAAGAAATGCGTCGCATGGGATTACAAACGGAAATTTTACGAGATACTGCAATGATTCATGGTGGGAGAGCTTTACAAGGTGCACCGGTCATGTCTACTGACTTACGAGCTAGTGCAGCTTTAATCTTGGCAGGAATGGTTGCGCAAGGGCAAACAGTAGTTGGCCAATTAACCCATTTAGACCGTGGTTATTATCAATTCCATGAAAAATTAGCGGCTCTTGGTGCTAATATTAAACGTGTAAGTGAGGCGTAATATGGCATCTAGTGGTTGGAAATATGTATTAAAACAAATCGGTCTAATAGTATTAGTCATACTATTAGCCTTGCTGTTTTTAGCGGTTGGATTGATGTTGGGTTATAGTGTTTTTGGTGACGGAGAGCATGCTTACTCTATTTTATCGCTGGATAAATGGCAAAATATTATTGGAAAATTTTTAGGAAAATAGAAAGAGCCACTATAAGTTATTTGATGCTTATAGTGGTTTCCTTTGAGAGTTAATTTTAGCAGTAGAATAATACAATGACAAAAAAACAAAAACAAATAACAGCTTCGATTGTAACTTTGCTTTTTTCATTACTGGCAATAGGGTTAGGTGAAAGCAAATCTTTGCCTAATGATCACATTTTAAAACAGGTGACAGATTTAATTATTAGTAATGAATCTGGCAAAAATACTTCCCTTAAAAATGTATCAGGAACTCCTAGTAGAGAGTTATCTGAATCTGTTTTGACTAGCAATGTTAAAAAACAATTGGGAACAAATATAGCTTGGAACCAGTCAGGTGCTTTTATCATTAATCAAATTAAAACAGATTTGAATGCTAAAGTGTCAAGTGCACCATATGCTATTAATGAAATAAAGAAGGTTAATAACCAAATTGTTCCGACTAAAGCAAATGCCTTATTAACAAAAGCAACTCGTCAATATCGAAATCGAGAAGAAACAGGGAATGGTAGAACTTATTGGAAACCCGCTGGATGGCATCAGATAAATGGATTAAAAGGGAGCTATAACCACGCTGTGGACAGAGGCCATTTAATTGGTTATGCTTTAGTAGGGAGTTTAAGAGGATTTGATGCCTCCACAAGTAATCCTAAAAATATTGCCACACAAGCAGCTTGGGCAAACCAAGCTAATAGCAACCAATCAACAGGGCAAAATTATTATGAAACTTTAGTTCGTAAAGCATTGGATCGTCATAAAACTGTTAGGTATCGTGTGACTTTAATTTATGACAGAGATAATCTTTTATCTTCGGGATCACATATTGAGGCTAAATCTTCAGATGGAAGTTTAGAATTTAACGTTTTTATTCCTAATGTACAATCGGGATTATTATTTGATTATGCAACAGGAAAAGTGAAGCAGACAAAGTAATCTTTATCTAATAGTGCTTGTTAAAGACTGAAAAATTTGATAAAATAGTCTTTAATTGAATAGAGGTCTGTGAGACTAGTAAACCAAGGGAAGCTGCTTAGGGAGTTCAGCCGTGACTGCAAGCTGAATCAGTGAAAGAGGGTGGAATTCACTCACAAATAGGACTATAATTAAGGTCTGATTGGTCGATCAGATAGAAAACGGATGGTACCGCGTGTCAACGCTCCGATTAAGGGGTAGTGGCACGCTTTTTTTTGTTTTCAAAGCTACTTATTTTGACTTGGAGGAAAGATGGATTTACAAAAACAATTAGAAGAGTTGAAAATATCAACTCAAGAAAAGCTTAAAGAAATGACTGGGAACCACACTAAAGAATTACAAGACTTACGTGTACAAGTTTTAGGAAAAAAAGGTTCTCTAACAGAATTACTAAAAGGTCTGAAAGATTTATCTAATGATTTACGACCAGTTGTTGGAAAACAAGTCAATGAAGTACGTGATATTTTAACAAAAGCGTTTGAGGAACAAGCTAAAGTAGTGGAAGCTGCGAAGATTCAAGCACAGTTAGAGTCTGAGAGTGTCGACGTTACCTTGCCTGGTCGTCAAATGACATTAGGTCACCGTCATGTCTTAACACAAACTAGCGAAGAGATTGAAGATATCTTTTTAGGTATGGGATTCCAAGTGGTTGATGGTTTTGAAGTTGAGAAAGACTACTATAATTTTGAACGAATGAATTTACCAAAAGATCATCCAGCCCGTGATATGCAAGATACTTTTTATATTACAGAAGAAATCTTGCTACGTACTCATACTTCGCCTGTTCAAGCACGAACAATGGACCAACATGATTTTTCTAAAGGGCCTTTAAAAATGATTTCTCCTGGACGTGTTTTCCGTCGTGATACTGATGATGCTACTCATAGCCATCAATTCCATCAAATTGAAGGCTTAGTTGTTGGAGAAAATATTTCAATGGGCGATCTCAAAGGAACACTTCAACTGATTTCTCAAAAAATGTTTGGAGCAGAGCGTAAAATCCGACTTCGTCCTTCATATTTCCCATTCACAGAACCTTCAGTTGAAGTTGATGTCTCTTGCTTCAAGTGCGGAGGTAAGGGATGTAATGTCTGCAAACAGACAGGTTGGATTGAGATATTGGGTGCTGGTATGGTTCACCCAAGTGTTTTGGAAATGTCTGGTATTGATTCTGAGAAATACTCCGGTTTTGCCTTTGGTTTAGGTCAAGAACGTATTGCAATGTTACGCTACGGTATCAATGACATTCGTGGCTTCTATCAAGGTGATGTTCGCTTCACAGATCAATTTTAAGATTTTAGATAGCAAGTAGCATCATTGGTGTGATGATAAATTTATGTTAACGCTATTACCTTACTCAATAGGAGGTTTTCTAATGTCTCAAATTACTTTTAAAAAGGTTGGCCTTGATAATGTGAATATTTTACAGAATATTGCTATAGAAACCTTTCGGCAGACGTTTTCTCATGATAATAGTGAGGAACAACTTCAAGCATTTTTCAATGAGTCTTACACTTTACCAGTATTAAAATCGGAAATTACCCATGCTGAATCTGATACTTATTTTGTTTATCTTGATACAGATTTAGTGGGTTATTTAAAAGTAAACTGGGGAAGTCAGCAAACTGAAAAAGATCTTGATAAAGCATTTGAAATTCAAAGGATTTATCTTCTAGATGCCTACCAAGGGCAAGGTATAGGTAAGGCTACTTTCGAATTTGCTTTGGATTTAGCTTATAAATCAGGCTTAGATTGGGCTTGGTTAGGTGTTTGGGAGTTTAATCATAAAGCTCAGGCATTTTACGCTAAATACGGATTTGAAAAATTTTCTGAGCACCAATTTTCAGTAGGTGATAAAGTGGATACGGATTGGTTATTAAGAAAAAGTTTACACTAAAAACTACAAAGCACTTGTATAAAATTAAAAGAAAATAAATAGAGAGAAATTACATGTTAGTATCGTATAAATGGTTAAAAGAGTTAGTGGATGTTGATGTTACAACAGCAGAACTAGCTGAGAAAATGTCAACCACTGGTATTGAGGTTGAAGGTGTGGAGACACCAGCGGAAGGTTTATCAAAATTAGTTGTAGGTCATATTGTTTCGTGTGAAGATGTTCCAGATACCCACTTACATTTGTGTCAAGTTGATACAGGGGATGATGAACTTCGTCAAGTTGTCTGTGGTGCTCCAAATGTCAAGACTGGTATTAATGTTATCGTAGCGGTTCCTGGTGCTCGTATTGCAGATAACTATAAGATTAAAAAAGGTAAAATCCGTGGTATGGAGTCACTTGGAATGATTTGTTCACTTCAAGAGTTGGGCTTATCGGAAAGTATCATTCCAAAAGAGTTTTCTGATGGTATCCAAATTTTACCTGAGGGAGCTATACCTGGTGATAGTATTTTCTCTTATCTTGACTTAGATGATGAAATTATTGAATTATCAATTACACCAAACCGTGCAGATGCTCTTTCAATGCGTGGTGTTGCCCATGAGGTAGCAGCAATTTATGGGAAAAAAGTTCATTTTGAAGAAAAAAATCTCATTGAAGAAGCAGAAAGAGCAGCTGATAAGATTTCTGTTGTCATTGAATCAGATAAAGTTTTATCTTACTCGGCTCGTATTGTTAAGAATGTAACAGTTGCACCAAGTCCACAATGGCTTCAAAATAAACTGATGAATGCTGGTATACGTCCAATTAATAATGTTGTTGATGTGACAAACTATGTTCTTTTGACTTATGGTCAACCAATGCATGCTTTTGATTTTGATAAATTTGATGGGACAACTATAGTAGCACGTAATGCTGAGAATGGGGAAAAGTTAATTACTCTTGATGGTGAAGAGCGTGACTTAATAGCTGATGACTTGGTCATTGCGGTAAATGATCAACCAGTTGCTTTGGCAGGCGTTATGGGAGGACAATCAACTGAAATTGGTAGTTCTTCTAAGACAGTGGTCCTTGAAGCGGCAGTATTTAATGGAACAAGTATCCGCAAAACAAGTGGAAGACTCAACCTTCGTTCAGAATCATCTTCTCGCTTTGAAAAAGGTATCAATTATGATACAGTTTCAGAGGCTATGGATTTTGCGGCTGCAATGTTACAAGAATTGGCAGGTGGTCAAGTTCTTTCTGGTCAAGTTACAGAAGGAGTTCTTCCAACTGAGCCGGTAGAGGTATCAACGACTCTTGGTTACGTTAATACTCGTTTGGGAACAGAACTTACCTATACTGATATTGAAGAAGTATTTGAAAAACTCGGCTTTGCTATTTCTGGTTCAGAAGTGAAATTTACTGTGTTGGTACCGCGTCGTAGATGGGATATTGCCATTCAAGCTGACTTAGTTGAAGAGATTGCCCGTATTTATGGTTACGAAAAATTACCAACAACATTGCCAGAAGCCGGAGCGACTGCAGGAGAATTAACGAGTATGCAACGCTTACGTCGTAGAGTCCGTACGGTTGCTGAAGGAGCAGGATTATCTGAAATTATCACCTATGCTTTAACAACTCCAGAAAAAGCAGTGCAGTTCTCAACTCAAGCAACTAATATAACTGAACTTATGTGGCCGATGACTGTTGATCGCTCAGCACTTCGCCAAAATGTTGTTTCAGGAATGCTTGATACAATTGCTTATAACGTTGCTCGCAAAAACAGTAACCTTGCAGTTTATGAGATAGGAAAAGTTTTTGAACAAACTGGTAATCCAAAAGAAGATTTACCAACTGAAGTAGAGACGTTTACTTTTGCCTTAACAGGTCTAGTAGAGGAAAAAGATTTCCAAACAAAAGCCAAGCCAGTTGATTTCTTCTACGCCAAAGGTATTGTAGAGGCGCTCTTTATTAAATTAAAATTAGATGTTACTTTTGTAGCACAAAAAGGTTTAGCAAGTATGCACCCAGGTCGTACAGCAACTATCTTATTAGATGGGAAAAAGATTGGTTTTGTTGGTCAAGTACACCCACAAACTGCAAAACAATATGATATTCCTGAAACTTATGTTGCTGAAATCAATCTATCAACTATTGAAAGTCAAATGAACCAAGCGTTGATTTTTGAAGATATTACGAAGTATCCGTCTGTATCTCGCGATATTGCATTATTACTTGCAGAATCTGTTAGTCATCATGATATTGTGTCAGCAATTGAGACATCAGGGGTAAAACGTCTAACAGCGATTAAACTGTTTGATGTCTACGCTGGAAATAATATTGCAGAAGGGTATAAATCAATGGCTTATAGCTTAACTTTCCAAAACCCTAATGACAATCTAACGGACGAAGAAGTGGCTAAATATATGGAAAAAATCACTAAATCACTCGTTGAGAAAGTTAATGCAGAAATAAGATAATTTATATTTTACGTTGAAAAATAAATAAAAAACAGCATCAATTAAGATGCTGTTTTTTTATTTAAAATTTATAGATGTTCTACGGAGAAAGTATCACCGTGTTGGATGTCACCATATTGAAAGCCTTTGTTAAACCAACGTTGGCGTTGTTCAGCTGTTCCATGGGTAAAGCTATCAGGCACTAATTTTCCGTAGGTTTCTTTCTGAAGGGTATCGTCTCCGACGGCGTGGGCAGCATTCATGGCCTCTTCAAAGTCTCCTTGTTCTAAGAGATTTTTTCCCCTGATGTAGTGAGCCCATACCCCTGCATAATAATCTGCTTGAAGTTCTAGCCGAACATTTAAAGCATTTGCTTCTTTCTTAGTAAGTCCGTGTCGCATTCTATTATACTTATCCATAATGCCTAACTCTGTTTGAATGTGGTGACCAACTTCGTGGGCGATGACGTAGGCCATAGCAAAATCACCAGTAGCACCATATTTATGTGATAATTCATTGTAAAAAGAAATATCAAGATAGATTTTTTTATCTGCTGAACAATAAAATGGTCCTGAAGCAGATTCACCTATACCACAACCTGTTTGAATTGAATTGGTGTAAAGAACAAGTTTTGGTTCCTTATAATTTCCAAAACCTTGGGTTTGGAATTCTTGTGACCAGAAATCCTCAGTTGAGCCAAGGACTTTATTAACGAAATCGATTTGTTCTCTCGTTGCGCTATTATCAACAGAACGTGAGACATTCTGAGATTGGTAACTAGAAGGTGAGGATGAGTCATTAAAAATGCTGGTTAGTCCCCCTCCGCCAAGTAGCAGTAAGATGATTAAAACCACAAGCTTGGTTTTCCAACTCCCTCGCAGCAATAAAAGTTGAAGAATCGGTAATCCACTTCCTCCGCTAGAGAATGAACCTCCGCTACTGGAGCGACGATCTTCAACATTGTCGCTTTTTCTTAGGTCATCTATTTTCATAAGTATCTCCAAAGTGTTTTATAGGCTCATTATAAACTATTTTAATAAGAAATGCTTGAATTTTTAACTAAATATCTTCCCCTAGATTTGAAGCTATTTTTGGTATAATATTAATAAACTGTAAAGGATAAGTTGAAGAAGGTTTACTTCTCAGTTGACTTATAAGATAGGAGATTCATGAAATTACTTTATACTGATATTAATCATGATATGACAGAAATCTTAGTCAATCAGGCCGCGCATGCTGCTGAAGCTGGATGGCGTATTTTTTATATTGCTCCAAACTCTTTATCTTTTGAAAAAGAGCGTGCAGTATTAGAGAACCTTCCTCAAGAAGCCTCTTTTGCTATTACAATTACTCGCTTTGCTCAATTGGCACGTTATTTTACTTTAAACCAGCCTAATCAAAAAGAAAGTTTAAACGATATTGGATTAGCAATGATCTTTTATCGTGCTTTAGCAAGTTTTGAAGATGGACAATTAAAAGTTTTTGGACGATTGAAGCAAGATGCTTCCTTTATCAGTCAATTGGTAGACCTATACAAAGAATTGCAGACAGCAAATCTGAGTATTTTAGAGTTAAAATATTTACATTCTCCTGAAAAATTTGAAGATTTATTAGCTATTTTTCTAGTGGTTTCAGATCTTTTAAGAGAAGGAGAATACGACAATCAATCTAAAATTGCCTTTTTTACAGAACAAGTAAGGTCAGGCCAGCTAGATGTGGATTTAAAGAACACTATCCTTATAGTCGATGGTTTTACCCGTTTCTCAGCTGAAGAAGAAGCTTTAATTAAAAGTCTGAGTTCACGTTGTCAAGAGATTATCATCGGAGCTTATGCTAGCCAAAAAGCGTATAAGGCTAACTTTACTAATGGAAATATTTATTCTGCAGGGGTTGATTTTTTAAGATATCTAGCAACGACATTTCAAACAAAACCAGAATTTATCTTGTCCAAGTGGGAAAGTAAATCTGGTTTTGAAATGATTTCGAAAAATATCGAAGGTAAACATGATTTTACAAATAGTAGTCACATTTTAGACGACACTGCTAAAGATTGTATAACAATTTGGGAGTGCATTAATCAAAAAGATGAAGTGGAACATGTGGCTAGAGCTATACGTCAGAAACTTTATCAAGGATATCGCTACAAAGATATTTTAGTTTTACTAGGAGATGTAGATAGTTATAAACTACAATTAAGTAAGATTTTTGAGCAGTATGATATTCCTTATTATTTCGGTAAAGCTGAAACAATGGCTGCGCACCCTTTAGTTCATTTTATGGATTCCTTGTCTCGAATAAAACGTTATCGATTTAGAGCTGAAGATGTTTTAAATCTTTTTAAGACAGGTATTTATGGAGAGATTAGCCAAGATGATTTAGATTATTTTGAGGCTTATATCTCATATGCAGACATTAAAGGTCCTAAGAAGTTCTTTACAGATTTTGTTGTGGGGGCTAAAAAATTTGATTTAGGGCGTCTTAACACTATTCGTCAGTCCCTCCTTACTCCACTGGAAAGTTTTGTGAAAACGAAAAAACAAGACGGTATAAAAACACTCAACCAATTCATGTTTTTCCTTACTCAGGTAGGTTTGAGTGACAATTTATCGCGATTAGTTGGTCAAATGTCTGAAAATGAACAAGAAAAACATCAAGAAGTTTGGAAAACATTTACAGATATTTTAGAGCAGTTTCAAACAATATTTGGTCAAGAAAAATTAAATTTAGACGAATTTTTATCGTTATTAAATTCAGGTATGATGCAAGCCGAGTATCGTATGGTCCCTGCTACTGTTGATGTGGTTACTGTTAAGTCTTACGATTTGGTAGAACCACATAGTAATCAATTTGTCTATGCCCTAGGCATGACACAATCACATTTTCCAAAGATTGCTCAAAACAAATCTTTAATATCTGATATTGAACGTCAGCTTATAAATGATGCCAATGACACTGATGGTCATTTTGACATTATGACGCAAGAAAATTTGAAGAAAAACCATTTTGCTGCCCTCTCTCTTTTTAATGCTGCTAAACAAGAATTAGTGTTGACTATACCACAATTATTGAATGAGTCTGAAGATCAGATGTCACCATATCTTGTCGAACTAAGAGATATAGGTGTTCCTTTTAATCATAAAGGACGCCAATCGTTAAAAGAAGAAGCTGATAATATTGGGAATTACAAAGCTTTATTATCGCGTGTTGTTGACTTGTATCGCTCTGCTATTGACAAAGAGATGACTAAAGAAGAACAAACTTTTTGGTCAGTTGCTGTTCGTTATTTGCGTCGTCAATTAACTTCTAAAGGGATTGAGATACCAATAATTACAGATAGTCTTGATACTGTGACAGTTTCATCAGATGTGATGACCAGACGCTTCCCAGAAGATGACCCACTTAAATTATCCTCATCTGCTTTGACAACTTTTTATAATAATCAATATAAGTATTTTTTACAATATGTGTTAGGTTTGGAAGAACAAGACTCAATTCATCCAGATATGCGGCACCATGGAACGTACCTTCATCGTGTTTTTGAAATTCTGATGAAAAACCAAGGGATAGAATCTTTTGAAGAGAAACTCAACTCTGCAATTAATAAAACCAATCAAGAAGATGTTTTCAAATCCTTGTATTCAGAAGATGCAGAAAGTCGTTATTCTTTAGAAATTTTAGAAGATATCGCGCGTGCAACTGCAACCATATTACGACAAGATAGTCAGATGACTGTTGAAAGTGAAGAAGAACGATTTGAACTAATGATTGATAATACTATAAAAATTAACGGTATTATTGACCGTATCGATCGTTTATCTGATGGTTCTTTGGGTGTCGTGGACTATAAATCAAGCGCTCAAAAATTCGATATCCAAAAATTTTATAACGGTCTAAGTCCACAATTAGTCACCTACATTGATGCTATCAGTCGTGACAAGGAAGTTGAACAAAAACCACCGATTTTTGGAGCTATGTACTTACATATGCAGGAACCTAGACAAGACTTGTCTAAAATTAAAAATTTAGATGATTTAGTAACAAAAAATCATCAAGCTTTAACTTATAAAGGATTATTTTCAGAAGCCGAAAAAGAATTCTTAGCAAATGGGAAATACCATCTCAAAGATTCCCTTTATTCAGAGACTGAAATTGCTATTTTACAAGCACATAACCAATCGCTTTACAAAAAAGCATCTGAGACTATTAAGTCAGGTAAGTTTTTGATCAATCCATATACAGAAGATGCTAAAACAGTTGACGGAGATCAGTTTAAGAGTATTACGGGATTCGAGGCGGATAGGCATATGGCACGTGCCAGAGCGCTTTATAAATTACCTGCTAAGGAAAAACGTCAAGGTTTCTTAACATTAATGCAGCAAGAGGAGGAAAATGATGACCTTTAAGCCTTTCTTAAATCCAGAAGATATTGCTGTTATTCAGACAGAAGAAAAAAATTCTGATAAAAAACAAAAGCGAACGCCTGAACAAATTGAAGCCATTTATACTTTTGGTAACAATGTCCTGGTATCAGCTTCGGCTGGTTCTGGAAAGACTTTTGTAATGGTTGAGCGGATTTTAGATAAACTTTTAAGAGGGGTTCCGATTGACTCTTTGTTTATCTCAACATTTACAGTAAAAGCGGCAGGTGAGCTCAAAGAACGTTTAGAAAAGAAAATAAACGAGTCTTTGAAATCCGCAGAATCAGATGATTTAAAACAGTTTCTCACCCAGCAACTTGTCGGCATTCAAACAGCTGATATTGGTACTATGGATGCTTTTACGCAAAAAATAGTTAACCAATATGGTTATACTTTGGGCATATCACCTATATTTAGGATTTTACAAGATAAAAATGAGCAAGACGTCATAAAGAATGAGGTCTATGCTGATTTATTTTCTGACTACATGACTGGGAAGAATGCAGCTTCATTCATAAAATTAGTCAAAAATTTCTCAGGTAATCGTAAAGATAGCAAAGCTTTTCGAGAAATGGTTTATAAAGTTTATGCTTTTAGCCAGTCCACCGATAACCCCAAGCGCTGGATGCAAACAGTTTTTCTAAAAGGTGCACAAACTTACACTGATTTTGAAGCTATTCCAGATCAAGAAGTTTCAAGCCTTTTAAATGTAATGCAAACAACTGCTAATCAATTACGTGATTTAACGGATCAAGAAGATTATAAGCAATTAACTGCTAAAGGGGTTCCGACAGCAAATTACAAAAAACACCTTAAAATAATTGAAAATTTAGTCCATTGGTCTCAAGACTTTAATTTGCTGTATGGAAAAAAAGGATTGACTAATTTGGCACGTGATATCACTAATGTGATTCCTTCAGGCAATGATGTTACAGTTGCTGGCGTTAAATATCCTATCTTTAAACAATTGCATAATCGTATCGTTGGACTTAAGCACTTAGAAGTTATTTTTAAGTATCAAGGAGAATCTCTTTTCTTGTTAGAATTATTGCAATCCTTTGTTTTAGATTTCTCAGAACAATATTTACAGGAGAAGATTCAAGAAAATGCTTTTGAATTTTCTGATATTGCCCATTTTGCAATTCAAATATTGGAAGAAAATCATGATATTAGGCAACTTTATCAAGATAAGTATCATGAAGTAATGGTTGATGAGTATCAGGACAATAACCATACCCAAGAGAGAATGTTAGAATTATTGTCTAATGGACATAATCGTTTCATGGTTGGAGACATAAAACAATCAATTTACCGTTTTCGTCAGGCTGATCCACAAATTTTTAATGATAAATACAAAGCTTACCAAGACAATCCAAGTCAAGGGAAATTAATTATTCTGAAAGAGAATTTTCGGAGTCAATCAGAGGTTTTAGACAGTACAAATAGTGTGTTTACACATCTTATGGATGAAGAAGTAGGAGACATTCTTTATGATGAAAGTCACCAATTAAAAGCTGGTAGTCCAAGACAGCAAGAAAGACATCCGAATAATAAAACACAAGTTTTACTATTAGATACTGATGAAGATGATATAGATGACAGTGATAGTCAACAATATGATATTAGCCCAGCTGAAGCAAAGTTAGTCGCAAAAGAAATTATTCGATTGCATAAAGAAGAGAATGTTCCCTTTCAAGATATCACCCTCTTAGTTTCTTCAAGGACAAGGAATGATGGTATCTTACAAACTTTTGACCGTTATGGTATTCCTTTGGTAACTGACGGTGGGGAGCAAAATTACTTAAAATCAGTCGAAGTGATGGTAATGCTTGATACTTTGCGGTCAATTGATAATCCCTTAAATGATTATGCTCTAGTTGCTCTTTTGAGATCTCCCATGTTTGGCTTTAATGAAGATGATTTAACAAGAATTGCTATTCAGGATGTCAAAATGGCTTTTTATCATAAAGTGAAATTGTCTTATCATAAAGAAGGTCATCATAGTGATTTAATTACTCCAGAATTATCTTCTAAAATAGATCACTTTATGAAAACATTCCAGACTTGGCGTGATTTTGCTAAATGGCATTCGCTTTATGATTTAATATGGAAAATATATAATGACCGTTTTTATTATGATTATGTAGGAGCTCTGCCTAAAGCTGAGCAACGTCAAGCCAATCTATATGCCTTGGCACTTCGAGCAAATCAGTTTGAAAAAACAGGTTTCAAGGGTTTATCACGCTTTATTCGAATGATTGATAAAGTTTTAGAAAATGAAAATGATTTGGCAGATGTTGAGGTGGCATTACCGCAAAATGCTGTTAACCTAATGACTATACACAAATCAAAGGGGCTTGAGTTTAAGTATGTATTTATTTTAAATATTGATAAGAAATTTTCAATGGTAGACATAACTTCCCCTCTTATTTTAAGCCGAAATCAAGGAATTGGTATTAAATATGTTGCTGATATGCGACATGAACTCGAAGAAGAGATACTGCCTGCAGTAAAGGTTAGCATGGAAACACTTCCTTACCAACTTAATAAAAGAGAGTTACGCTTAGCTACTTTATCAGAGCAAATGCGTTTACTTTACGTAGCTATGACACGTGCAGAGAAAAAATTATATCTGGTTGGTAAGGCTAGTCAAACCAAATGGGCTGATCATTATGACTTAGTATCTGAAAATAATCATCTCCCATTAGCTAGTCGTGAAACTTTTGTGACCTTTCAAGATTGGTTACTGGCTGTTCATGAAACCTATAAGAAACAAGAGTTGTTTTATGACATCAACTTCGTATCATTAGAGGAATTAACAGATCACCACATAGGGATGGTTAACCCTAGTCTACCTTTCAATCCCGATAATAAGGTAGAGAATCGTCAGTCTGAAGATATCGTGCGTGCGATTAGCGTGTTAGAATCTGTTGAGCAGATTAATCAAACTTATAAAGCGGCTATTGAGTTACCGACAGTGAGAACACCAAGTCAAGTCAAAAAATTCTATGAGCCTATTCTAGATATAGAAGGTGTTGATGTGATGGAAACTATTACTAAAACATCAGTAGATTTTAAGTTACCTGATTTTTCTACAAGTAAAAAGCAAGACCCAGCAGCTTTAGGATCTGCTGTACATGAATTAATGCAACGCATAGAGATGTCATCTCATGTCAAAATGGAAGATATTCAAAAAGCTTTGACAGAAGTGAATGCTGAAACAAGTGTCAAAGCGGCTATTCAGATTGAAAAAATCAACTATTTTTTCCAAGAAACCTCACTCGGTAAGTATATACAAGAAGAAGTAGAACATCTGCATCGAGAGGCACCTTTTGCCATGTTAAAAGAAGATCCGGAGAGTGGTGAGAAATTCGTTGTACGTGGTATTATTGATGGGTATCTACTATTAGAAAATCGGATAATTCTATTTGATTATAAGACTGATAAATTTGTCAATCCTCTAGAATTAAAAGAACGCTATCAGGGACAAATGGCTTTATATGCAGAAGCTTTAAAAAAATCTTACGAGATAGAAAAGATAGACAAATACTTAATTCTTTTAGGTGGTAAACAGCTAGAAGTGGTAAAAATGGATTAAAGAAAGGAAAAAATGATAGTCGAACAAAAATTTGGAAATGGTTTTACTTGGATTAACATTGAAGCAGAGCAATTGCGAACAGAAACATCGGAAATTCAAGCAAAATATTTGGATAGTGAGATTATTACATATGCTCTGGATGATTATGAACGAGCCTTTATGGAATGTTCTCATATTAAAGGAAAAGAAGTCTTGACGATTATTTTTAATACTATTGATCTAAAGCAGAAAGAAAGTTATTATGAGACCGTTCCGATGACCTTTTGCTTATCACACGACCGTTTGATAACGGTGACACGGTCTCGAAATAGTTATATGCTAGAACTATTGCAAAAATATCTAGACCGTAATCCAGATGTCTCTCCTAAAAAATTTTTATTTGCAGCTTTAACTTTGATTACAAAACAATATTTTAATGTTGTATCGAAAATTGATAGAGAAAAGGATATTCTCAACCGTCAATTGAGAGAACAAACAACCAATAAGCGCTTATTAGCCATGAGTGACCTAGAGACAGGATCCGTTTATCTTTTGACAGCTGCCAATCAAAATGCATTGGTATTAGAGCAATTAGATGTTCATCCTAGTCAGCGATTTAATTCTGAAGTGGAAAAAGAACAGTTATCAGATGCTCTCATTGAAGCGCATCAGTTAGTCAGTATGACACAATTAAACAGTCAGGTACTTTCACAATTATCATCTACTTTTAATAATGTCTTAAATAATAACTTGAACGAAAACTTAACAGGTTTGAATATCATTTCGATTAATTTAGCGATTATTGCAGCAATTACTGGCTTTTTTGGGATGAATATTCCATTACCTCTTACAGAATCACGGAGTTCATGGTTAATTGTTATTGCTACTTCGGTCTTACTTTGGGTTATTATTGCTCAAATTTTAAAACGAGTTTTTAACTTAAGAAAATAAAAATATTCGGTGCTTACGCACCGAATATTTTTTTATTTACCTAAGCAGAATTGGCTGAAGAGCTGAGTTATTAGTTCATCTGGAGCTGCATCCCCAGTGATTTCTCCAAGTATTTCCCAAGTTCTAGTCATATCGACTTGTAAGAGATCAACAGGCATTCCTAATTCCAAGCCCTCATTGACAGCTTTTAAACTATCAACGGCTTTTTCAATTAGTGAGATATGGCGAGCATTTGATAGATAAGTAGCGTCATGTTCTACCATACCAGCGTTGTCAAAGAAAATATCGTTAATACGTTCTTCGATTTTATCGATGTTTTCATTTTCTAAAACCGAAATTGGAATAACATTTTTAGGTAATTCGTTAACTTCTATTTTTTGAGGAAGATCCGTTTTATTGAGTAATACGATACGATTACTTTCTTTACTTAGTTCTAGAAGGGAGCGGTCTTGTAATGTTAGTGGTTCGGAACTATTGAGAACCAACAACACAAGGTCGGCTTCTTCTAAAGCCTTCTTTGAACGTTCAACACCAATTTTTTCAACGATATCATCTGTATCACGGATACCAGCAGTGTCAACTAGTTTTAAAGGAACTCCTTTAATATTGACGTATTCTTCAATAACATCACGAGTTGTTCCTTCAATATCTGTCACAATCGCCTTTTCTTCACGTAAGAGGTTATTTAGTAAGCTGGATTTACCGACATTTGGACGACCAATGATTGCTGTTGAAAGTCCTTCTCGAAGAATTTTTCCACGTCTGGCAGTTCGAAGTAAATTTTCCATAAGTGCTTGAAACTCTTGTGTTTTTTCACGCATCAGTGTTGTAGTCATCTCTTCAACGTCATCATATTCAGGGTAATCGATATTAACTTCAACTTGGGCTAGAGTATTTAAAATTTCTTGTCGAGTGTTATTGATTAGTGTCTTTAAAGAACCATCTAATTGCTTAACGGCAATATCCATTGCTTTATCTGTTTTAGCTCTAATAAGATCCATAACAGCTTCAGCCTGAGTCAAGTCAACTCGACCATTTAAAAAAGCACGTTTAGTAAATTCTCCTGGTTCAGCCATTCGTGCTCCATGTCGTAAAATTAACTGAAGAATTTCGTTAGTAACTGCAATTCCTCCATGCGTATTAATTTCAATAACATCTTCTCTTGTGAATGTTTTTGGAGCAAGCATAACGCCTAACATAACTTCATCCAAGATTTCATTTTTATCTGGGTCCACAATATGACCATAGTTTAAGGTATGGGATTGGATCGCGGATAGATCTTTTCCACGATAAATTTTTGATGCTATCTTTAAGGCATCTGTACCAGATATACGGACAATACCAATAGCTCCCTCACCGAGAGGAGTTGAAATAGCTGCGATGGTATCAAATTCTTTTGTAATAGACATAAAGTCTCTCTCTTTCTTGGAAATTACTAACATTCATTGTAACCTAAAGCCCTAAAAGGTGCAATCATTTGATTAAAAGAGAAGATTTCCATAATGGTTTTATTTGAAGGTATGCTATAATAAAACTATGATTATACTACAAGGAAACAAAATTGAGCGCTCATTTTCAGGTGATGTGCTTTTTGATAATATTAATATTCAAGTTGATCAACGTGATCGTATTGCTCTTGTTGGACGTAATGGTGCTGGCAAATCAACGCTTCTTAAAATTTTAGTTGGTGAAGAGGCTCCGACAAAAGGAGAAATAAATAAAAAGCGTGATTTGAGTTTGTCCTACTTGGCACAAGATAGTCGTTTTCAATCTGAAAATACAATTTTCCAAGAAATGTTACAAGTTTTTGACTCATTAAGAGAAGTAGAGAAGCGCTTACGTGAATTGGAATTACAAATGGGGCAAGTTTCAGGAAGTGACCTGGAACAATTGATGAAAACATACGATATTTTGTCAGAAGAGTTTCGTGAAAAAGGTGGCTTTACCTATGAATCAGATATAAAGGCTATTTTAAATGGTTTTAAGTTTAACAGTGATATGTGGGAAATGCCTATTAGTGAATTGTCTGGCGGGCAAAATACACGATTAGCGCTTGCAAAAATGCTACTTGAAAAGCCAGAATTACTTGTTTTAGATGAACCAACGAACCATTTAGACATTGATACGATTGCTTGGTTAGAAAATTATCTTGTAAATTATCAAGGAGCCCTTATTATTGTCAGCCATGACCGCTATTTTTTAGACAAGGTAGCTACAGTAACTTATGATTTAACGACACATTCTCTAGACCGCTATGTAGGCAATTATTCGAAATTTATGGATCTTAAGGCAGAGAAAATAGCGACTGAAGAAAAGAATTTTGAAAAACAACAAAAAGAAATTGCTAAGTTAGAAGATTTTGTACAACGTAACATTGTTAGGGCTTCAACCACTAAACGAGCACAAGCTCGTCGTAAACAATTAGAAAAGATGGAACGACTCGACAAACCGAATGTAGAGCAAAAATCAGCTAATATGACTTTTCATGCTGGGAAAGTCTCAGGGAATGTTGTTTTAACACTTGAGAATGCAGCTATTGGTTATGAAGGTGTTTCTTTATCGGAGCCAATCGATTTGGACGTGAAGAAATTTGATGCTATTGCAATTGTAGGTCCAAATGGTATCGGGAAATCAACTTTAATCAAATCGCTTGTTGGGCAAATTCCTTTTATCAAAGGAGAAGCAAAATTAGGAGCAAATGTCGAAACTGGGTATTACGATCAAAGTCAAAGTAATTTAACAAAAACGAATACTGTTTTAGATGAGTTATGGGATGCTTTTTCAACAACGCCAGAAGTTGAAATTAGAAACCGTTTAGGAGCTTTTCTTTTTTCAGGTGATGATGTTAAAAAATCAGTTTCAATGCTATCAGGTGGTGAACGAGCGCGTTTGCTATTGGCAAAATTATCTATGGAAAATAATAATTTTCTCATATTAGATGAGCCAACAAACCACTTGGATATTGATAGTAAAGAAGTCTTAGAAAATGCACTCATCGAATTTGATGGCACATTACTTTTTGTTAGTCATGATCGCTATTTTATTAATCGTGTGGCAACTAAGGTTCTCGAAATTTCTGATAAGGGAAGTACTCTCTATCTAGGAGATTATGATTATTACCTCACTAAGAAAGCCGAACTAGAGGAATTAGCACGTTTAAATGAAGAAGAAGTGAGTGCTTCAAAAACAGAAATCGACGTTACATCAGATTATGAGACACAAAAAGCAAATCAAAAGGAATTTAGGAAAATTACCCGTCGCGTTGTAGAAATTGAGGCGCGTTTGGAAGTTCTTGAAAATGATGAAAACAATATCAATGGTTTAATGTTAGAAACCAATGACATCGGAAAACTCTCTGATTTGCAAAAAGAGCTGGAATCAATCCAAGAAGAACAATTGCTATTAATGGAAGAGTGGGAAAATCTAAATATGAGACTAGATTTGTGAGAAAATTTCAAAAACAATAGTTTGTGAAAAAAAGTACATTTTAAATTGAGATGCCTTTTACGAAAACAAAGAAAGCGGTTCAAATTCTTGCATCTTGTGAAAAAAACTTATACAATAATTAAGTAATAAAGATTTTTTTGGAGGTTAGAATGGTAACTCTATCTAAAGAACAACACTTGGATATGTTTCTAAAAATGCAACGTATTCGTGATGTTGATATGAAATTTAACAAATTGGTTCGTCGTGGTTTCGTCCAAGGGATGACTCACTTCTCTGTTGGTGAAGAAGCTGCTTCAGTAGGTGCTATCCAAGATTTAACAGATTCAGATATCATTTTCTCAAACCACCGTGGACACGGACAAACTATTGCAAAAGGTATTGATATTGGTGGAATGTTTGCTGAACTTGCTGGTAAAGCAACAGGAACATCAAAAGGTCGTGGAGGCTCAATGCACTTAGCAAACCTTGAAAAAGGTAACTATGGAACAAACGGTATCGTCGGTGGAGGATATGCGCTTGCAGTAGGTGCTGCCCTTACACAGCAATATGAAGGAACTGATAACATTGTTATCGCCTTTTCGGGTGACTCAGCGACTAACGAGGGCTCATTCCATGAGTCAGTTAACTTAGCTGCTGTTTGGAACTTACCAGTTATCTTCTTTATCATCAACAACCGTTATGGTATCTCAACAGACATCACATACTCAACTAAAATTCCTCACCTTTACATGCGTGCTGATGCGTACGGTATTCCAGGGCATTATGTTGAAGATGGTAATGACCTTATGGCTGTTTACGAGAAAATGCATGAAGTTATCAATTACGTGCGTTCAGGAAATGGACCAGCTATTGTAGAGGTTGAATCATACCGTTGGTTTGGTCATTCAACTGCTGATGCTGGGGTATACCGTACTAAAGAAGAAGTTGATTCATGGAAAGCTAAAGATCCAGTAAAACGCTACCGTGCATACTTAATTGAAAATGAAATCGCTACTGAAGAAGAGCTTGCAGCTATTGAAGCACAAGTGATTAAAGAAGTTGAAGAAGGGGTTAAATTCGCTGAAGAAAGTCCATTCCCTGATATGTCTGTTGCATTTGAAGACGTTTTTGTGGACTAAAATAACCTAAAGTAGATGAGATTTATCTCGTTCTATTATTCAATTGATTAAAAAACGGATATTCGGAGGAAATAATGAGCGAAACTAAAGTTATGGCTTTGCGCGAAGCGATTAATGTCGCTATGAGCGAAGAAATGCGCAAAGATGAAAAAGTATTTTTAATGGGTGAAGATGTAGGTGTATATGGAGGAGACTTCGGTACATCTGTTGGTATGTTAGAAGAGTTTGGTGCTAAGCGCGTTCGCGACACACCAATCTCAGAGGCTGCGATTGCAGGTTCAGCTATCGGTGCTGCACAAACAGGTTTGCGTCCTATCGTTGATTTGACATTCATGGATTTTGTAACAATCGCAATGGATGCTATCGTTAACCAAGGTGCTAAAACGAATTATATGTTTGGTGGAGGTCTATCAACTCCAGTTACTTTCCGTGTGGCATCAGGGTCAGGTATTGGTTCGGCTGCACAACACTCACAATCATTAGAAGCTTGGTTAACACACATTCCAGGTCTAAAAGTTGTTGCACCTGGTACTGTTAATGAGTCAAAAGCACTTTTGAAATCTTCTATTCTTGACAATAACCCAGTTATCTTCTTAGAGCCAAAAGCTCTCTATGGTAAGAAAGAAGAAGTTAATATGGACCCTGATTTCTATATTCCACTTGGTAAAGGGGATATTAAGCGTGAGGGGACTGACTTAACAATTGTTTCTTATGGCCGTATGCTTGAGCGTGTTATGCAAGCTGCTGAAGAAGTTGCTGAGGAAGGTATTAACGTTGAGGTTGTTGATCCACGTACACTTATTCCGCTTGATAAAGAATTAATTATCGATTCTGTTAAGAAAACTGGTAAATTGATCTTGGTTAACGATGCTTATAAAACTGGTGGTTTCACTGGTGAAATTGCAACTATGGTTGCTGAAAGTGAAGCATTTGATTACCTTGATCATCCTATCGTGCGTCTTGCAAGTGAAGATGTTCCAGTACCGTATTCACGTGTACTTGAACAAGGAATCTTACCTGATGTAGCAAAAATTAAAGATGCTATCTATAAAGTAGTTAACAAAGGTAAATAATTCATAAAACAAAGAGGGACTGAGGAATGAGTGAAAACTTAGCCTCTTTCCTTGTTTATAGGTTTTAATTTATATCGTTAGATGAAACATATATTTGACGATATAGTTTAGTGTGAAAGGAAAACTATGGCTGTCGAAATTATTATGCCTAAACTCGGGGTTGATATGCAAGAAGGCGAAATCCTTGAGTGGAAAAAACAGGTAGGTGATGTTGTTAATGAAGGTGACGTCCTACTTGAAATTATGTCAGATAAAACAAATATGGAGATTGAAGCAGAAGACTCAGGTGTTTTACTAAAAATCACACATGGGAATGGAGATGTTGTTCCTGTAACTGAGACAATTGGTTATATTGGTGCTGAAGGTGAAGAAGTAACAGAAGCATCTTCTTCTGAAAATACATCAGTTGAAGAAAACGCGACACAAGTAACTTCAGAACCAGAAAAAGTTGAAGAAACATCAGAACCAAGTGTGCCAGCAGCTACAAGTGGTGAAAAAGTACGTGCCACTCCTGCAGCTCGTAAATTAGCAAGAGAGATGTCTATTGACCTTGCACTAGTATCTGGAACAGGGGCAAATGGTCGCGTTCACAGAGAAGATGTTGAAAACTTCAAGGGTGCTCAACCACGTATTACACCATTGGCACGTCGAATTGCTGAAGATCAAGGAGTTGATATAGCAGAAATCACTGGCAGTGGTATTCGTGGTAAAATTGTTAAAAATGATGTTTTGGCTGCTATGTCACCGCAAGCAGCAGAGGCTCCTGTAGAAACTAAAGCTACACCAACAACAGAAGAAAAACAATTACCAGAAGGTGTTGAAGTCATTAAGATGTCTGCAATGCGTAAGGCTATTTCTAAAGGTATGACTAACTCTTACCTCACTGCTCCAAGCTTTACACTTAACTATGACATTGATATGACTGAAATGATGGCTCTTCGCAAGAAATTAATTGATCCAATCATGGCTAAAACAGGCTTGAAAGTCAGCTTTACTGATTTGATTGGAATGGCCGTTGTTAAGACATTGATGAAACCAGAGCATCGATACCTAAATGCTTCATTAATTAACGATGCACAAGAAATTGAGCTTCATAATTTTGTTAATATTGGAATCGCAGTTGGTCTTGATGATGGTTTGATTGTTCCTGTTGTTCACAATGCTGATCAAATGTCACTTTCTGACTTTGTTATAGCATCTAAAGATGTTATTAAGAAAACTCAAGAAGGTAAATTAAAATCAGCTGAAATGTCAGGTTCAACATTCTCAATTACTAACTTAGGTATGTTTGGTACTAAGACGTTTAACCCAATTATCAATCAACCGAACTCAGCAATCCTTGGAGTAGGAGCTACTATTCCGACTCCAACAGTGGTTGATGGTGAAATTGTAGCTCGACCAATTATGGCAATGTGTTTAACAATTGACCACCGTATTGTTGATGGAATGAATGGTGCTAAGTTTATGGTTGATCTTAAGAACTTAATGGAAAACCCATTTGGTTTACTTATTTGATTCCGTAGGTCTTAATTTGATATAATAAGTTATTCGAAAAACGAAAGAGGAAATAAAAAATGGCTTTTGATGTAATTATGCCAAAACTTGGGGTTGACATGCAAGAAGGCGAAATCCTTGAGTGGAAAAAAAATGAAGGTGACACCGTTAATGAAGGTGATGTCCTTCTTGAAATCATGTCTGATAAAACCAATATGGAAATCGAAGCAGAAGACACTGGTGTACTTTTAAAAATTGTACATCAGGCAGGAGATGTTGTTCCCGTCACTGAAGTGATTGCCTATATCGGAGAAGAAGGTGAAGAAGTAGGTACGTCATCACCTTCAGCTGATGCAACTATCACAGCTGAAGATGGTCAATCAGTTTCTGGACCTGCTGCTCCTTCACAAGAGACAGTTGCAGCAGCAACTCCTAAAGAAGAACTTGCAGCTGATGAGTACGATATCGTAGTCGTAGGTGGTGGGCCTGCAGGTTATTACGCAGCAATCCGCGGTGCTCAACTTGGAGGAAAAATTGCCATTGTTGAGAAAACTGAATTTGGCGGTACGTGTTTGAATGTTGGTTGTATCCCTACAAAAACATATCTTAAAAATGCTGAAATCCTAGATGGTTTGAAAGTAGCAGCTGGACGTGGTATCAACCTTGCTTCAACTAACTATGCAATTGATATGGATAAGACTGTTGCCTTTAAAAATTCTGTAGTTAAGACACTGACTGGTGGTGTACGTGGTCTCTTGAAAGCGAACAAAGTTGAAATTTTCAATGGACTTGGACAAGTAAACCCTGATAAGTCTGTTGTTATTGGCGATAAAGTTATCAAAGGTCGTAACGTCGTCCTTGCGACTGGTTCTAAGGTATCTCGTATTAATATTCCAGGTATTGAATCACCATTAGTATTAACATCAGATGATATTCTTGATTTACGTGAAATTCCTAAGTCACTTGCTGTTATGGGTGGTGGTGTCGTAGGTATTGAGCTTGGTCTTGTATGGGCTTCATATGGTGTTGACGTAACTGTTATTGAAATGGCTGATCGCATCATTCCAGCAATGGATAAAGAAGTATCGCTAGAACTTCAAAAAATCCTTGCTAAGAAGGGAATGAAGATTAAAACATCAGTTGGTGTTTCTGAAATTGTTGAAGCCAATAATCAATTAACGCTTAAATTAAACAACGGTGAAGAAGTTGTTGCTGATAAAGCTCTTCTTTCAATTGGACGTGTTCCACAAATGAATGGTCTTGAAAATCTTGAGCCTGAACTTGAGATGGAACGTGGACGTATTAAAGTTAATGCTTATCAAGAAACTTCAATTCCAGGTATCTATGCACCAGGTGATGTTAATGGAACTCGTATGTTAGCTCATGCTGCATACCGTATGGGTGAAGTAGCTGCTGAAAACGCACTCGGCGGTAATAAGCGTAAAGCACATCTAGATTTCACTCCAGCAGCTGTTTATACTCATCCTGAAGTAGCAATGGTGGGGATGACAGAAGAGCAAGCACGTGAACAATATGGTGACATATTAGTTGGTAAAAATAGCTTTACAGGCAATGGTCGTGCTATCGCTTCAAACGAAGCACATGGTTTTGTAAAAGTAATTGCTGAACCTAAGTATAAAGAGATTCTTGGTGTTCACATTATTGGTCCAGCTGCAGCGGAATTGATTAATGAAGCTTCTACGATTATGGAAAATGAGTTGACTGTCTACGATGTAGCACAATCTATCCATGGTCACCCAACATTCTCTGAAGTTATGTACGAAGCTTTCTTAGATGTTCTCGGTGAAGCTATTCACAACCCTCCAAAACGCAAATAATTTTGTTTAATATATTTGAGATTGAGCTTTTATAGCTTCAATCTCTTTTCACGTATATATTGTCTGAATATTATAAAATATTAGTTAGGAATTTAAAATGAAATATATCGTTAACACGTCTAATGATCCGGCTTACAATGTTGCTTTAGAAGCTTACGCCTTTCAAAAGTTGACAGATATCGATGAAATCTTTATTCTTTGGATTAATGAACCGGCTATCATTATTGGACGCCATCAAAATACAATTCAAGAAATTAACAAAGAGTTCATTGATAAAAATGGCATCCATGTTGTCCGTCGTTTGTCAGGAGGCGGAGCAGTTTATCATGACTTGAATAATTTAAACTACACTATTATTTCTAATAATACACAAGAAGGTGCCTTTGATTTCCAAACTTTTCCAAAACCAGTTATTGATACTCTTGCTAAATTAGGTGTTAAAGCAGAATTTACTGGTCGTAATGATTTAGAAATCAATGGACAAAAATTTGCAGGAAATGCTCAAGCTTATTACAAAGGTCGTATGATGCATCATGGTTGTCTTTTATTTGATGTTGATATGTCAGTCTTAGGGCAAGCACTCAAAGTATCTAAAGACAAAATTGAATCTAAAGGGATAAAATCTGTACGCGCACGTGTTACAAATATTGTTGACCATCTTTCAGATAAAATTACAGTACAAGAATTTAGCGATGCCATTTTAGCTCAAATGAAGGAAGAATATCCAGAGATGGATGAATATGTTTTGAGTGATGCCGAGTTATCAGAAATCCAAGCTATGCGCGATAATCAATTTGCTACATGGGATTGGACGTATGGTAAAGCACCTGAATACACCATTGAACGTGGTGTCCGCTATCCAGCTGGAAAAATTACGACTTATGCTAATGTTGAAAATTCAACGATAAAATCTGTCAAAATCTTTGGTGACTTCTTTGGAGTGAAACCTGTGGATGATATTGAAAAAATGTTGGAGGGTGTCCGCTACGATTACAAAGATGTTTTAGCAGCGCTTAAAACAGTTGATACAAGTCAATACTTCTCACGTATGACACCCGAAGAGATTACAAAAGCTATTGTAGACTAAAATCAAAAAATCTAGTCAAAGTCTTCGCCTTTGGCTAGGTTTTTTGTATGGTTAAGTGACGTTATAGTAGTAAAAAAACAACGTTATTGATAACGCTGGTTTTTATATTATTCAAAATCTGCTTTTGATTTAACGTCTCCGTATTCTTCAGGAATCTCTAAAGATAAAATTTCTTCATAACTAGGGAGGACAATCTCTTTACCGTATTTGTTACGGAGGGCAGTTGCCACAAGACGGTAAGCTAGATTAGCATTACGAGAAAGGATTGGACCGTGAAAGTATGACCCAAAAACATTCTTATAATGAACCCCTTCAGTACCATCTTCTTTGTTATTCCCATTTCCATAAATGACGGTTCCTAAAGGTTTTTCGTCTTCTGATAAAAAGGTACGTCCTTGATGATTCTCAAAGCCATAATATGTTTCATTGAATTCATCGTTGTGAATCTTGATATCACCAATATAGCGATTATTATTTTGGTTTAGCGTATAGTGTCCCATAACGCCAATGCCCTCTATTCGTTCTCCATTAGCTTGAATATAGTATTGTCCTAAAAGTTGGAAACCTCCACAAATAGCAAGTACTACACCATTATTTTGAATGAATTTGTTAATGTCTTCTTTCTTACTGGGAAGATCGCGTGCAACAATGGCTTGTTCGTAGTCTTGTCCACCACCAAAAAATGCCATCTGATAATAGTTGGGATCAAATCTATCTTCTAATGAAACGATATCAAATGTCATTTGACATCCTAGTTTTTCTCCCACATATTTCATCATTAAGATATTTCCGTTATCGCCATAAGTATTTAATAGGTTACCATAAAGATGAGCTACATTAAGAGTGTATTTATAATCTTTGGTAGTAGGAGATTTTAGTGAGGTATAAGTCATTAATTCATCTCCTTTCTGATAGCGTTGTGGTTAGCAAGAATTTCACGAAACTCCAGCATAGCTGTATATGTTGCTAAAATATAAGCATGCTCAGTCTCTTGCTGCTCAATCATTGTCATAATATCTTGCAGTTTATCAGCTTGTTTTATGCGTTTCTCATCATAACCAGTTACACGTAAGCGACGAGCAATTTCAGAGTGGCGAACACCACCAGCAAATATTTCTGGGATATTCATCGTGAGAATAGTTTCAAAATTAGCGTCCCAAATCCAAGAAGTATCAATACCGTCAGCATAATTGGCATTCAGTAGTACTGAGAGAGAGAACGGGTATGGAGCAAGTTTAATCATATCAAGAGCTTGACTAGCTCCTACCGGATTTTTAATCAGAACTAAAGTACATTTTTTATTTCCAATTGTAAAGGTTTCTTGACGACCAAAAACGGCACGGCTTTTATCAAATCCATCCTTAATTTGACTTGGTTCTACACCAAAATATTCAGCAACAGATACTGCCGCCAAAGCATTGTAAATATTATAAAGGCCACCCACGTTGATATTATATTGTTGGCCATCAATAACGAAACCTGATGAAGTATTTGTCAGATGTGTTAGCCTTGTTAAGGCATAATCAAGGTTTGGACGTTCAAAATCACAATTAGGACAAGTGTAGTCACCAAGGTTGGCATATGTGTTCAATCGATAAGTTAAAATTGCTTGACACTTTGGACAGAGAATACCCTCAGTATTATAGTGTGCTAATCGTGGCTCATGTTTGTCGGTATTAAATCCATAGAATTGCACAGGGTTAGTCACGCTTTTAGAATTAAAAAGTGGACTGTCACCGTTAGCTAAGATAGTAGCTTGCGGAGCGTTAGCAGCTCCATCTAAAATCATTTGATAAGTTGTGTAGATTTCGCCATAACGGTCCATTTGATCACGGAAAATATTGGTAAAGACGAACAAACTAGGCTTTATATACTGTGTAATACGGGGTAAACTCGCTTCGTCTATTTCAAGGACAGCTATTTTTTTACCAGATTTACTTTTCTTAGCTGTTAGGAAGGTCGAAACAATACCTGTAATCATATTTGCTCCACTTGGGTTGGTTACCACCTGACCGAAGGCTTCCTTTAAAATACCAACTGTTAAAGCTGTTGTTAAGGTTTTACCGTTAGTACCAGTCACAACTACAATTTCATAATCTTTGGCAATTGTATCTAGTATATCTTTATCGAATTTGAGTGCTAAACTACCCGGATAAGTAGAGCCACGTCCCATTTTACTTAAAAGGTAATGAGCAGACTTACCGGCAGCCACTCCTAGTGCTGTATTTATTTTCATAAAGATATTTTATCATAAAAAGATGCTTTCTTGCTAAAGAAAATATTATGAAAACATGGTATAATGTAGACGATGGAAAATAAGAAATCAAGGAGTTAAGCAAGAAACTCTTCGACAGGCTACCAGTAGAGAGGAAGATATGGATATTTTTTCAGCTATTGATTCAAAGTTTTGGGCGAGCATTATGGAAAATCCATGGATGATCCTTATTCATCTCATGGATATTATCATAGTAGCTGTTCTGATTTATAAATTTATCAAAGCGCTAGCAGGCACAAAAATTATGTCCTTAATTCAGGGCGTTATTTTGTTTATCATCATTAGATTTGTGTCAGAATGGATAGGGCTAACAACGATTACATTTTTGATGAATCAGATTGTTACTTATGGTGTAATTGCAGGTGTTGTCATCTTTGCTCCAGAGATTAGAACAGGTCTCGAAAAATTTGGGCGAACACCACAACTATTTACGCAACGTTCTCAATTAAGCAGTGATGAAAAGCTAGTAGATGCCCTTGTTAAGGCAGTTGCTTATATGAGTCCGCGTAAAATAGGAGCCTTGATTTCAATTGAACGTACCCAAACTTTGCAAGAGTATATAGCTACAGGTATCCCATTAGATGCAGATATTTCCAGTGAATTGTTAATTAATATTTTCATTCCTAATACACCACTGCATGATGGTGCTGTTATTGTAAAAGATAAAAAAATTGCTACAGCATGCTCGTACTTACCTCTATCAGAATCATCTTCGATTTCAAAAGAATTTGGAACACGCCACAGAGCAGCGATTGGTCTATCAGAGAATTCAGATGCACTAACAGTTATTGTTTCTGAAGAGACTGGTGGTATTTCTGTTGCTTTGAAAGGTGAATTTTTACATGATCTTTCTAAAGATAGCTTTGAAGCAATTCTGAGAACTCAGTTGATTCAAAATCAAGAGGAAAACTCAAAATTAGCTTGGTATAATCAACTATTGAGGAGGAAGTAGACATGAAAAAATTTTTTACAAATAAATTTTGGTTAGGCGTTGTCTCACTCTTTCTGGCTATTTTATTATTTTTAACGGCAACTGCAACAAGTATGAACCATCAAGACAATAGTAAGATTGCAGGAGCGTCTGAGACATATACACATACCCTAACAGATGTGCCAATAGACATCAAATACGATAGTGATGATTACTTTATTAGTGGATATTCTTATGGGGCAGATGTCTATATGTCATCGGTTAATCGTGTTAAGTTAGATTCTGAAATAAATGAGGATACACGAAAATTTAAAGTAGTCGCCGATTTGACAAATATGAAACCAGGGACTCACAAAGTCCCACTAAAGGTAGTAAATTTGCCATCTGGTGTAAATGCTACGGTTTCTCCAACAACAATTACAGTAACTATGGGTAAAAGGAAAACAAAAGAGTTTCCGGTTTATGGACATGTTAATGATAAGCAAATTAAAGCTGGTTATGCAGTCGATAAGATGTCAGTTGATGTGTCAAAAGTTAAAGTTACTAGTGATGAATCTATTATAGATCGTATTGACCATGTCGCTGCCAATATCCCTGATGATAAAGTTCTTGATGATGATTTTAACAAGACAGTTACTTTACAAGCTGTAACAGCAGATGGTACAGTATTAGCAAGTATTATTCACCCTTCTAAAGCAACTTTATCTGTCAAAGTAAAAAAATTGACCAAGACAGTACCGATTAATTTGATACCAGTAGGACAATTCAGCGATAGTATTTCAAAAATTAACTACAAGTTGAGTCAAGAAAAAGCAGTAATTTCAGGAACAAAAGAGGCTTTAGAAGCTATTTCTGTTATTAATGCTGAGGTAGATATTTCAGACGTAACTAAAAATACAGAAAAGAAAATTAATCTTTCTGCAAACAATGTTTCAGTTGATCCTGCTCAAGTAACAGTTCAATTGACAACTACTAAAAAATAATAGATAATAAAAACGAAAAAAATGGAGGTAGCGTTTTTCGCTAGAAAAAAATTATGGGAAAATATTTTGGTACAGATGGTGTTCGCGGTGAAGCTAATGTTGAACTGACGCCAGAATTGGCTTTTAAATTAGGACGTTTTGGAGGATATGTTCTAAGTCAACACGAAACTGATCGTCCGAGAGTTTTTGTAGCTCGTGATACTCGTATTTCTGGTGAAATGCTGGAATCTGCTTTGATTGCTGGTCTACTTTCAGTAGGTATTGAGGTTTATAAACTTGGTGTTTTAGCCACTCCTGGAGTGTCTTACCTTGTCCGTACAGAAAAAGCTAGTGCAGGGGTTATGATTTCAGCAAGCCACAATCCAGCACTTGATAATGGTATTAAGTTCTTTGGTAGTGATGGTTTTAAACTTGATGATGATCGTGAATTAGAAATTGAAGCTTTACTTGATGCGAAGGAAGACACTTTACCACGTCCATCAGCACAAGGTTTAGGTACTTTAGTAGATTATCCTGAAGGACTTCGGAAATATGAGAAGTTTATGGAATCAACTGGTATTGATTTAGAAGGTATGAAGGTTGCGTTGGATACAGCAAATGGAGCAGCAACAGCCTCAGCTCGGAATATCTTTTTAGACTTGAATGCTGATATAAGTGTTATTGGTGATCAACCAGATGGTTTGAATATCAATGATGGTGTTGGTTCGACACATCCTGAGCAATTACAAAGTTTAGTTAGAGAAAATGGTTCCGACATCGGTCTAGCTTTTGATGGTGATAGTGATCGTTTGATCGCTGTTGATGAAAATGGAGAGATTGTAGATGGTGATAAAATTATGTTTATCATTGGGAAATATCTCTCTGATAAAGGGCAGCTTGCTCAGAATACAATCGTAACAACGGTTATGTCAAATCTCGGCTTTCATAAAGCGCTCGACCGTGAAGGAATTCATAAAGCGATTACCGCTGTAGGAGACCGCTACGTGGTTGAAGAAATGCGTAAATCAGGATATAATCTTGGCGGAGAGCAATCAGGCCACGTTATTATCATGGATTACAATACTACAGGGGATGGACAATTAACAGCCATCCAATTGACTAAGGTCATGAAAGAAACTGGTAAGAAATTATCAGAGTTAGCTAGTGAAGTGACGATTTATCCTCAAAAATTAGTAAATATTCGTGTTGAAAATAACATGAAAGATAAAGCGATGGAAGTTCCTGCAATTGCGGAAATTATTGCTAAAATGGAAGAAGAGATGGATGGCAATGGTCGTATTCTAGTACGTCCTAGTGGTACTGAGCCTCTTCTTAGAGTTATGGCAGAAGCGCCAACAAATGAAGCGGTTGATTATTATGTTGATACTATCGCAGATGTCGTTCGTACAGAAATTGGTTTAGATTAAAACGGCGTTATTCTGCTATAAAGTCGTCAATGTTATAAAATAATAAAGAGATGGAATTGGAGTGGAGCATCAAGCATACGCCTTTCTCTCTCTTTTTGATTTGAGAAGGGAGTTTAGAGAAAATGACTAAAGAAGCAGAATTATTATGGGCTAAACACAAGTATTTAGTCTTAAGTAAATCTCAGAAAATTTATTTGGATATTAGACAAACTTTGAAATCACCAAATTGTACCGTTTTAGACGTTCAGTCACTCATTGACCAAGCAGTGCTTTTAGAAGAATCACCATCACAAGTGACTAATGCTTATATGCATATATGGGGCTATTTTAAAAATAAGGCAGAGCGTCAAGAAAAAGAAGAATTTTTAACCTTGCTGGAAAAATACAGGAAAACAGGTTATCAACGAAGAAAACTGTTAGCTTTTCTAAAACAGCTATTAGCTAAATACCCAAATTCTTATTTACAAAACTCTTCTATTTTCGAAGAAGAGTAAAAGATTGATAGTTGAGGTATATAAATGAGATTATGGCATCAAGATATTATTGAGTTATTGCCTAGGCAGCAACTTTTAGGACAGCATAGAGAGTGTTGTGCATTGAGAGGGAATGGGTGGGGGAGAAAACATGAGACTGTTGATTATGTTTTTCGATATTCACCTTATAGGTTATTTGCATATCATCAATTAGTTATGGAAGAAATGATGGAGCGTGGGTATCGTGTATCTAAAGAATGGCTAATTGCAGAATATAGGGGAATGAAGTGCCCAAGATATGATACACTTAATCCTGTTGACTTGGAGACACCTATCTATCCCGAGCACAATCAAGACTATCTACAAGAATGTCTATGGAATTTAAAAGCAAAAGGAATTGACCTTCCTATAAATAAGATAAAATAGAGATTTATCTCTATTTTATTTTGGAATAAAAAGCTATATTATCAAGTTTTAGAGGAGTGTTTTTTTAAGGGCAAAGTGGTAAAATAGAAACATGTTAAAGAAACCAACCTCAGCATATGTACACATTCCATTTTGTACCCAAATATGTTATTATTGTGATTTTTCAAAAGTTTTTATTAAAAATCAGCCTGTAGACGCTTATCTTCAGGCTCTTATCCGTGAATTTCGGTCTTATGATATTACAGAATTGCGCACCTTATATATTGGAGGAGGGACACCTACATCTATAAGCGCTGTGCAACTGGACTATTTATTGACGGAGTTAAGTAGAGATTTAAACTTAAATACTTTAGAGGAGTTCACTATCGAAGCTAATCCAGGAGATTTAACCGTTGATAAAATAGAGGTGCTTCAAAAGTCAGCTGTCAATAGAGTTTCTCTAGGAGTTCAGACCTTTAATGATAAACATTTAAAGCGTATTGGACGCAGTCACAATGAGGCACAAATTTATTCTACAATTGATGCTCTTAAAACAGCTGGTTTTCAAAATATCTCTATTGACCTAATTTATGCCTTACCTGGACAAACGATGGATGATGTTAGAAGTAATGTAGCCAAAGCTCTCTCTCTAAATATTCCTCATTTGAGTTTATATAGTTTAATTTTAGAACACCATACTGTATTTATGAATAAAATGCGTCGTGGGAAATTACATTTGCCAACAGAAGATTTAGAAGCCGAGATGTTTGAATATATCATTTCTGAAATGGAAAGAAATGGTTTTGAGCATTATGAAATTTCTAATTTTACAAAGCCGGGTTTTGAAAGTCGTCATAATTTGATGTACTGGGATAATGTAGAATATTATGGTGTTGGTGCAGGCGCTTCTGGTTATCTTGATGGTATTCGTTATCGTAATAGAGGGCCAATACAACATTATCTAAAGGGGGTTTCAGAAGGTAATGCAAGGTTATCTGAAGAAGTATTATCAAAAAATGAAATGATGGAAGAGGAGCTTTTCCTCGGTCTTCGTAAAAAAGAGGGTGTTTCCATCGGAAAATTTGAACAAAAATTTGGAACGTCCTTTGAGAAACGTTACGGTCAGATTGTTCAAGAACTCCAAAGTGATGGGCTTTTGAAAGAAAATAATGGTTTTATCCAGATGACTAAAAAAGGTCTCTTCTTAGGAGATACGGTTGCCGAGAAATTTATTGTGGAGTAAAAAATGGGTTTATTATATCGAGAAACTTACGAAGTGCCTTTTTATGAATCAGACACTAATCATTATATGAAATTACCGCAGTTGTTGGCTTTAGCGTTACAAATTTCAGCCAAACAATCTTTAAAATTAGGAATAGGCGATGACATCGTTTTTAAAAGATACGGATTGGTTTGGGTCGTTACAGATTATATTATTGATATTGAGCGTTTACCCAAGCATGCTGAAAAGATAGTCATTGAGACTGAAGCCAAAGCTCATAATAAATTATTGTGTTACCGCTATTTTTATATTTATGGTGAAGACGGGCAAAAAATAATAACGATTTCATCTGCTTTTGTCTTAATGGATTTTAAAACACGGAAGATTCATCCTGTTCTTGATGATATTACTTCAATTTACCAATCCCAAAGAATCAAAAAAGTTATTCGAGGGCCGAAATATCATCCCATTGGAGATAGTAAAGTTAAACAATACCATGTTCGTTATTTTGATTTAGATATGAATGGACATGTTAATAATAGTAAGTATCTAGAATGGATGTATGATGTGTTGGACTTAGATTTTCTAAGTAGCCACATTCCTAAAAAAATTGATTTAAAATATATTAAGGAAATTCAATATGGAACGGATATTAAGTCTCATTGGTATCAAGATGGTCTTGTGACACGTCATGATATTATTGGTGGCGATGCTATTCATGCTCAAGCTAGGATTGAATGGCAGGAAAAAAAGGAGGATTAAATGGCTTATAAAGGATATCTTATTGATTTAGATGGTACTATTTACAAAGGGAAAAGTCGTATCCCAGCAGGAGAGCGTTTTATCGAACGTTTGCAAGAAAAAGGCATTCCTTATATGTTAGTAACTAATAATACGACTCGTACACCAGAAAGCGTTCAGGAAATGCTTCGAGGCTTCAATGTTGAAACACCACTTGAAACAATCTATACCGCAACTATGGCTACGGTTGACTATATGAATGATATGAACCGTGGAAAAACAGCTTACGTTATTGGTGAAGAAGGGCTTAAAAAAGCTATTGCAGATGCAGGTTATGTGGAGGATACAAAAAATCCAGCCTATGTGGTTGTTGGTTTAGATTGGAATGTTACTTATGATAAATTGGCAACTGCTACGTTAGCAATTCAAAATGGTGCTTTATTTATTGGAACCAATCCAGATTTGAATATTCCTACTGAACGTGGTTTATTACCCGGTGCTGGCTCCTTAAATGCTTTATTAGAAGCCGCAACGCGTATAAAACCAGTCTTTATTGGAAAGCCAAATGCCATCATTATGAATAAGGCACTTGAAATTTTAAATATTCCTAGAAATCAAGCAGTCATGGTCGGTGATAATTATTTGACAGATATCATGGCTGGTATTAATAATGATATTGATACTTTGTTAGTAACAACGGGTTTTACAACAGTTGAAGAAGTACCAGATTTACCAATTCAACCAAGTTATGTTTTAGCAAGTTTAGATGAATGGACATTTAATGAAGGATAAGTTATTAGTAGTTTTAACTTGGATTTGGATTATATCGTTAGCAACTCTAGCTACAATTTATATTGCTTGGTTGATCTATCCTATAGAAATTCAGTTTTTAAAATTAGAAAAGGTTGTGTATTTAAAGGCTGAAACAATTTATTATAATTTTAATAAGTTGATGATATATCTGACTCATCCTTTTATCTCTGATTTAAATATGCCCAGCTTTCCTTCTTCAGAGGATGGTTTAAAGCATTTTGCGGATGTAAAATATCTTTTTACTCTAGCGCATGGGCTTTTTGTTATACTAACTTTTCCAGTTATTTATTTTTTAAGACGTGGATGGAAGCAAAAAAGTATCTTTCTATATGAAGGCTTTTTCAAGATAGCTATTATGTTGCCTATTTTTATTGTAGTATGTGCCTTTCTGTTGGGTTTTGACCAGTTTTTCACTCTATTTCATGAGGTGCTTTTTCCAGGAGATTCTACTTGGCAATTTAATCCTCTAACGGATCCAGTAATTTGGATACTTCCTGAAACTTTTTTCCTCCATTGTTTCATCATTTTTTTGTTAATCTATGAAACAATAACTATAATTCTTTTGATAATAGGTAGAAAACATTTAAAATTAAGAAAATATAAAAACAAAATGCAAGCCTTATAATAGCGCTTGCATTTTGTTTGCTATTTTTTTATAATACAAATATGAGAAATGTCGGAATTATAACAATGACATAAAAAAGCACCGAATCGGTGCTCACTTTTTCAAGCTGAATACGGACTGGATTAAAAATCACTGCCTTATTTTAACGTGCTGTGCTGTTTCGAATAATTCCAACAAAATTATTATATGTTATTTTAGTGTAATAATCAAGTAAAAATTAAAAATCAGCAAAGCTTTAAAACTTAAAACATACTTTAGGATATTTTAACAAATAACAGATGAAAGATAAAGATAATGCTTTTAAAATTCAAAAAAATAATATATAATTAAAGTATGTTTTAAAGGTGTTGTTTTTAGAATGGTGTTTTAAATAAAAGGAGAAAAGTTATGAATAAGCCATATTCAATAGGCCTTGACATCGGTACTAATTCCGTCGGATGGAGCATTATTACAGATGATTATAAAGTACCTGCTAAGAAGATGAGAGTTTTAGGGAACACTGATAAAGAATATATTAAGAAGAATCTCATAGGTGCTCTGCTTTTTGATGGCGGGAATACTGCTGCAGATAGACGCTTGAAGCGAACTGCTCGTCGTCGTTATACACGTCGTAGAAATCGTATTCTATATTTACAAGAAATTTTTGCAGAGGAAATGAGTAAAGTTGATGATAGTTTCTTTCATCGATTAGAGGATTCTTTTCTAGTTGAGGAAGATAAGAGAGGGAGCAAGTATCCTATCTTTGCAACATTGCAGGAAGAGAAAGATTATCATGAAAAATTTTCGACAATCTATCATTTGAGAAAAGAATTAGCTGACAAGAAAGAAAAAGCAGACCTTCGTCTTATTTATATTGCTCTAGCTCATATCATTAAATTTAGAGGGCATTTCCTAATTGAGGATGATAGCTTTGATGTCAGGAATACAGACATTTCAAAACAATATCAAGATTTTTTAGAAATCTTTAATACAACTTTTGAAAATAATGATTTGTTATCTCAAAACGTTGACGTAGAGGCAATACTAACAGATAAGATTAGCAAGTCTGCGAAGAAAGATCGTATTTTAGCGCAGTATCCTAACCAAAAATCTACTGGCATTTTTGCAGAATTTTTGAAATTGATTGTCGGAAATCAAGCTGACTTCAAGAAATATTTCAATTTGGAGGATAAAACGCCGCTTCAATTCGCTAAGGATAGCTACGATGAAGATTTAGAAAATCTTCTTGGACAGATTGGTGATGAATTTGCAGACTTATTCTCAGCAGCGAAAAAGTTATATGATAGTGTCCTTTTGTCTGGCATTCTTACAGTAATCGACCTCAGTACCAAGGCGCCACTTTCAGCTTCTATGATTCAGCGTTATGATGAACATAGAGAGGACTTGAAACAGTTAAAACAATTCGTAAAAGCTTCATTGCCGGAAAAATATCAAGAAATATTTGCTGATTCATCAAAAGATGGCTACGCTGGTTATATTGAAGGTAAAACTAATCAAGAAGCTTTTTATAAATACCTGTCAAAATTGTTGACCAAGCAAGAAGATAGCGAGAATTTTCTTGAAAAAATCAAGAATGAAGATTTCTTGAGAAAACAAAGGACCTTTGATAATGGCTCAATTCCACACCAAGTCCATTTGACAGAGCTGAAAGCTATTATCCGCCGTCAATCAGAATACTATCCCTTCTTGAAAGAGAATCAAGATAGGATTGAAAAAATCCTTACCTTTAGAATTCCTTATTATATCGGGCCACTAGCACGTGAGAAGAGTGATTTTGCATGGATGACTCGCAAAACAGATGACAGTATTCGACCTTGGAATTTTGAAGACTTGGTTGATAAAGAAAAATCTGCGGAAGCTTTTATCCATCGTATGACCAACAATGATTTTTATCTTCCTGAAGAAAAAGTTTTACCAAAGCATAGTCTTATTTATGAAAAATTTACGGTCTATAATGAGTTGACTAAGGTTAGATATAAAAATGAGCAAGGTGAGACTTATTTTTTTGATAGCAATATTAAACAAGAAATCTTTGATGGAGTATTCAAGGAACATCGTAAGGTATCCAAGAAGAAGTTGCTAGATTTTCTGGCTAAAGAATATGAGGAGTTTAGGATAGTAGATGTTATTGGTCTAGATAAAGAAAATAAAGCTTTCAACGCCTCATTGGGAACTTACCACGATCTCGAAAAAATACTAGACAAAGATTTTCTAGATAATCCAGATAATGAGTCTATTCTGGAAGATATCGTCCAAACTCTAACATTATTTGAAGACAGAGAAATGATTAAGAAGCGTCTTGAAAACTATAAAGATCTTTTTACAGAGTCACAACTAAAAAAACTCTATCGTCGTCACTATACTGGCTGGGGACGATTGTCTGCTAAGTTAATCAATGGTATTCGAGATAAAGAGAGTCAAAAAACAATCTTGGACTATCTTATTGATGATGGTAGATCTAATCGCAACTTTATGCAGTTGATAAATGATGATGGTCTATCTTTCAAATCAATTATCAGTAAGGCACAGGCTGGTAGTCATTCAGATAATCTAAAAGAAGTTGTAGGTGAGCTTGCAGGTAGCCCTGCTATTAAAAAGGGAATTCTACAAAGTTTGAAAATTGTTGATGAGCTTGTTAAAGTCATGGGATACGAACCTGAACAAATTGTGGTTGAGATGGCGCGTGAGAATCAAACAACAAATCAAGGTCGTCGTAACTCTCGACAACGCTATAAACTTCTTGATGATGGCGTTAAGAATCTAGCTAGTGACTTGAATGGCAATATTTTGAAAGAATATCCTACGGATAATCAAGCGTTGCAAAATGAAAGACTTTTCCTTTACTACTTACAAAACGGAAGAGATATGTATACAGGGGAAGCTCTAGATATTGACAATTTAAGTCAATATGATATTGACCACATTATTCCTCAAGCTTTCATAAAAGATGATTCTATTGATAATCGTGTTTTGGTATCATCTGCTAAAAATCGTGGAAAGTCAGATGATGTTCCTAGCCTTGAAATTGTAAAAGATTGTAAAGTTTTCTGGAAAAAATTACTTGATGCTAAGTTAATGAGTCAGCGTAAGTATGATAATTTGACTAAGGCAGAGCGCGGAGGCCTAACTTCCGATGATAAGGCAAGATTTATCCAACGTCAGTTGGTTGAGACACGACAAATTACCAAGCATGTTGCCCGTATCTTGGATGAACGCTTTAATAATGAGCTTGATAGTAAAGGTAGAAGGATCCGCAAAGTTAAAATTGTAACCTTGAAGTCAAATTTGGTTTCAAATTTCCGAAAAGAATTTGGATTCTATAAAATTCGTGAAGTTAACAATTATCACCATGCACATGATGCCTATCTTAATGCAGTAGTTGCTAAAGCTATTCTAACCAAATATCCTCAGTTAGAGCCAGAATTTGTCTACGGCGACTATCCAAAATATAATAGTTACAAAACGCGTAAATCCGCTACAGAAAAGCTATTTTTCTATTCAAATATTATGAACTTCTTTAAAACTAAGGTAACTTTAGCGGATGGAACCGTTGTTGTAAAAGATGATATTGAAGTTAATAATGATACGGGTGAAATTGTTTGGGATAAAAGGAAACACTTTGCGACAGTTAGAAAAGTCTTGTCATACCCTCAGAACAATATCGTGAAGAAGACAGAGATTCAGACAGGTGGTTTCTCTAAGGAATCAATCTTGGCGCATGGTAACTCAGATAAGTTGATTCCAAGAAAAACGAAGGATATTTATTTAGATCCTAAGAAATATGGAGGTTTTGATAGTCCGATAGTAGCTTACTCTGTTTTAGTTGTAGCTGATATCAAAAAGGGTAAAGCACAAAAACTAAAAACAGTTACGGAACTTTTAGGAATTACCATCATGGAGAGGTCCAGATTTGAGAAAAATCCATCAGCTTTCCTTGAATCAAAAGGCTATTTAAATATTAGGGCTGATAAACTAATTATTTTGCCCAAGTATAGTCTGTTCGAATTAGAAAATGGGCGTCGTCGATTACTTGCTAGTGCTGGTGAATTACAAAAAGGTAATGAGCTAGCCTTACCAACACAATTTATGAAGTTCTTATACCTTGCAAGTCGTTATAATGAGTCAAAAGGTAAACCAGAGGAGATTGAGAAGAAACAAGAATTTGTAAATCAACATGTCTCTTATTTTGATGACATCCTTCAATTAATTAATGATTTTCCAAAACGAGTTATTCTAGCAGATGCTAATTTAGAGAAAATCAATAAGCTTTACCAAGATAATAAGGAAAATATATCAGTAGATGAACTTGCTAATAATATTATCAATCTATTTACTTTTACCAGTCTAGGAGCTCCAGCAGCTTTTAAATTTTTTGATAAAATAGTTGATAGAAAACGCTATACATCAACTAAAGAAGTACTTAATTCTACCCTAATTCATCAATCTATTACTGGACTTTATGAAACACGTATTGATTTGGGTAAGTTAGGAGAAGATTGATATGGCAGGTTGGCGAACCGTTGTTGTAAATACACATTCTAAGCTCTCTTATAAAAATAATCATCTGATTTTTAAAGATTCTTATCAGACGGAAATGATTCATCTATCAGAGATTGACATTCTAATCATGGAAACAACAGATATCGTTTTGTCGACCATGCTGATTAAACGTTTGGTTGATGAAAATATTTTAGTTATATTTTGTGACGATAAACGCTTGCCAACAGCTATGTTAATGCCGTACTATGCCAGACATGATTCGAGTTTACAATTATCTAGGCAGATGTCATGGATTGAAGATGTCAAAGCAGATGTTTGGACATCAATTATTGCACAAAAAATTTTGAATCAGTCTTTTTATCTCGGTGAGTGTTCTTTCTTTGAAAAATCCCAGTCTATTATGAATCTCTACCATGACTTAGAACCTTTTGATCCTTCTAATCGTGAGGGGCATGCTGCTAGGATTTATTTCAATACACTTTTTGGAAATGATTTTTCAAGAGAGCAGGATAATCCAATAAATGCTGGTTTAGACTACGGATATTCATTGCTTTTGAGTATGTTTGCGCGTGAAGTTGTTAAGTGTGGTTGCATGACACAATTTGGCTTGAAGCATGCTAATCAATTTAATCAGTTCAACCTAGCAAGCGATATTATGGAACCATTTCGCCCAATCGTTGATAGGATTATTTATGAAAATAGGCAGAGTGATTTTGTCAAAATGAAAAGAGAACTCTTTTCTATGTTTTCAGAGACATACAGCTACAATGGTAAAGAAATGTATCTCTCAAATATTGTCAGCGACTATACCAAAAAAGTTATTAAGTCGCTAAATAGTGATGGGAATGGAATTCCGGAGTTTAGGATATGAGTTATCGGTATATGCGAATGATTTTAATGTTTGATATGCCTACTGAAACAGCAGAAGAACGGAAGGCGTATCGTAAGTTTAGAAAGTTTCTCTTGAGCGAAGGCTTTATCATGCATCAGTTTTCTGTTTATAGTAAATTATTACTCAATAATACAGCTAATAATGCTATGATAGGTCGGCTTAAAGTGAATAATCCTAAAAAGGGTAATATCACACTCTTAACAGTTACGGAAAAACAATTTGCGAGAATGGTTTACCTCCATGGAGAACGCAACACAAGTGTTGCCAACTCTGATAGTCGCTTGGTTTTCCTAGGAGATTCTTATGATCAAGATTAATTTTCCAATTTTAGATGAACCATTAGTGTTAAGTAATGCTACGATTTTAACGATAGAAGATGTTTCAGTTTATTCTTCATTGGTGAAACATTTTTATCAATATGACGTAGATGAACATTTGAAATTATTTGATGATAAGCAGAAAAGTCTGAAGGCAACAGAGTTAATGCTGGTTACAGATATCTTAGGATACGATGTCAACTCAGCACCTATTCTAAAGTTGATACATGGTGACTTAGAAAATCAATTCAACGAAAAGCCAGAAGTGAAATCAATGGTAGAAAAATTAGCAGCTACTATTACAGAACTTATCGCATTTGAGTGTCTAGAGAATGAGCTTGATTTAGAATACGATGAAATTACGATTTTAGAACTCATTAAGGCACTGGGAGTCAAAATTGAGACACAGAGCGACACTATCTTTGAAAAATGTTTTGAAATTATACAAGTTTACCATTATTTAACGAAAAAGAATCTCTTGGTTTTTGTTAATAGCGGAGCTTATCTTACCAAAGATGAAGTTATAAAATTATGTGAATACATCAATTTAATGCAAAAGTCAGTACTCTTTCTAGAACCTAGAAGACTCTATGATTTACCGCAATATGTTATTGATAAGGATTATTTCTTGATAGGCGAAAATATGGTATAATATTAGTAAAAGCACAGTAATAACAAGGAATCATCGAAACTGAAGTCCTGCTGAGACGAATGGCGCGATTACGAAAGCTCAAAAGAAAATTTTCTACGAGGTTTTAGAGCTGTGCTGTTTCGAATGGTTCCAAAACTTATATCCCAAAATTGAAAGAAAAATTAAAGTTTTAGAGCTGTGCTGTTTCGAATGGTTCCAAAACTATGTTACGCTCTTTGTTTTCAAAACCGTCGTTTTAGAGCTGTGCTGTTTCGAATGGTTCCAAAACTCTCAATTCATCAATCCAATCAATATCTTTGTTTTAGAGCTGTGCTGTTTCGAATGGTTCCAAAACGAAATATTATCTGATCGAGAACCCAGCTTAGTTTTAGAGCTGTGCTGTTTCGAATGGTTCCAAAACCACTAATTTAATTTGCCCCAAATACTGATAGTTTTAGAGCTGTGCTGTTTCGAATGGTTCCAAAACAACATTAGCCTTTTCTAACTCTTCAGCTGTGTTTTAGAGCTGTGCTGTTTCGAATGGTTCCAAAACTATGTCTTCTAACAGTTGCTTCTTGTGCTTGTTTTAGAGCTGTGCTGTTTCGAATGGTTCCAAAACTTTTATTGGTTTTCTAAGTGCTCGACCATCGTTTTAGAGCTGTGCTGTTTCGAATGGTTCCAAAACAGTTACTTCTGCTTGGGTTTGACAAGGGTCGTTTTAGAGCTGTGCTGTTTCGAATGGTTCCAAAACGAAATGTGGAGTCATTCAGGTTGATGATGGGTTTTAGAGCTGTGCTGTTTCGAATGGTTCCAAAACAAAAAATAAATGACTTTAAAGCACTTGGAGGTTTTAGAGCTGTGCTGTTTCGAATGGTTCCAAAACCAACGATTTGCACAATAATCCAGGATAATTGTTTTAGAGCTGTGCTGTTTCGAATGGTTCCAAAACTAGTAGCCATTATTATTATGGCTTTTATTTGTTTTAGAGCTGTGCTGTTTCGAATGGTTCCAAAACGGATGATTTCGATTATGCGGCGGTGGTTGAGTTTTAGAGCTGTGCTGTTTCGAATGGTTCCAAAACAAATGTTAATTTCATATCTACATCTTGTTCGTTTTAGAGCTGTGCTGTTTCGAATGGTTCCAAAACACATAACGTTCAAAAGTTTCCACTAATAGCGTTTTAGAGCTGTGCTGTTTCGAATGGTTCCAAAACCAACGATTTGCACAATAATCCAGGATAATTGTTTTAGAGCTGTGCTGTTTCGAATGGTTCCAAAACTAGTAGCCATTATTATTATGGCTTTTATTTGTTTTAGAGCTGTGCTGTTTCGAATGGTTCCAAAACGGATGATTTCGATTATGCGGCGGTGGTTGAGTTTTAGAGCTGTGCTGTTTCGAATGGTTCCAAAACAAATGTTAATTTCATATCTACATCTTGTTCGTTTTAGAGCTGTGCTGTTTCGAATGGTTCCAAAACACATAACGTTCAAAAGTTTCCACTAATAGCGTTTTAGAGCTGTGCTGTTTCGAATGGTTCCAAAACTTATTTAAGACGTGATTTAATGTTAAAACTGTTTTAGAGCTGTGCTGTTTCGAATGGTTCCAAAACTTATTTAAGACGTGATTTAATGTTAAAACTGTTTTAGAGCTGTGCTGTTTCGAATGGTTCCAAAACCAAACTATCTTGATTATAAGTGGACTGATAGTTTTAGAGCTGTGCTGTTTCGAATGGTTCCAAAACATTTTTACACGAGTGCTAGAAAACGGGGCAGTTTTAGAGCTGTGCTGTTTCGAATGGTTCCAAAACACATTTGTTAAATTTGAACTTACTGGAAATGTTTTAGAGCTGTGCTGTTTCGAATGGTTCCAAAACTCCAAAACAAATACGAATGCTTGAGCGATAGTTTTAGAGCTGTGCTGTTTCGAATGGTTCCAAAACGATTACCTTAGATGATGTTCTAATCGGTAAGTTTTAGAGCTGTGCTGTTTCGAATGGTTCCAAAACCAAATTACAGTTTCGACTGATTATGGAAATGTTTTAGAGCTGTGCTGTTTCGAATGGTTCCAAAACTTTTTACCAATGCTTCCATATCGCTTATATGTTTTAGAGCTGTGCTGTTTCGAATGGTTCCAAAACTACTTGACGAATTGAAGATGACGGAATTTAGTTTTAGAGCTGTGCTGTTTCGAATGGTTCCAAAACAAGCTAATTCTCATCTCACCGAGATGGATAGTTTTAGAGCTGTGCTGTTATTATGCTAGGACATCATTGTGGTGTTCTAGTTTTTTGTTATACTGAAATAAATTTTCAGAGAATGTGGGGGAAGGCGGTAATTAGATTAATTCAAGACGTAATTCAGAACTTAGTTGGCCAAGCTAACGAAATCACCCCAATTTATCAGTTTGATTGGGAAACTTATATATTGGCGACTAAAAAATATGAACGTCATTTAGAGGTGTGTCTATTAGTAGAAAATTCGAATTGTTTTTCGGATTCAAAGAGAATGTGTCAATAAAAGAGATATGAAAGGCTATAATTCCAACCTTATGGTTAAAGGGCTAGGTTGTTCTACGCTTTACTTAATTATTAGTTTGACAGCGTTGGTTCTTTTAGTGATTGCTGGTGTTTTCTTTGTCATTAATACTTGCAAGCTTACAAGGAAAGCAGTGGAGAACCTATCCATAATCAACTAACAGCTATGATGGATCTCACCTATTAATATAGTTAAGGAGTGTCCAATACTCCTTTTTTGAAATACAGTTGGAAGTTACAGAAAACATATTTTCATGTTATAATAGTGGAGAAAGAAATGAGGTGCTAATATTATGGAACAAACCTTTTTTATGATAAAACCTGATGGTGTAAAACGTGGTTTTATTGGAGAAGTTATTAGTCGTATTGAGCGTCGAGGCTTCTCTATTGATCGCTTAGAGGTTAGATATGCAGATGCAGATATTTTGAAAAGACATTATGCAGAACTGACGGATAGACCATTCTTTCCAACATTAGTAGATTATATGACTAGTGGTCCAGTAATCATTGGAGTTATTTCGGGAGAAGAGGTCATTTCAACTTGGCGCACCATGATGGGGAGTACTAACCCCAAAGATGCCCTTCCAGGAACTATTCGAGGAGATTTTGCACAAGCTCCCTCTCCAAACCAAGCGACATGTAATATTGTTCATGGGTCAGACTCACCTGAATCTGCAACTCGCGAGATAGCCATTTGGTTCAATAACTAATAGACTTAATGAAGATTGATGTTCAAGTGTTAATTCTCTTTTACATCGGTCTTCTTTTTGATATAATATTCTAGAGTCTATAGGACTGTTTTAATACTTTAGAAGTTAAACATATCAAATTGTATAGGAAATAGAATGAATATTGAAGATTTGAAGAAACGTCAAGAAAAGATTAGAAACTTTTCGATTATCGCTCATATTGACCATGGAAAATCAACCTTAGCAGACCGTATTTTAGAGAAAACAGAAACGGTTTCTAGTCGTGAAATGCAGGCGCAACTGTTGGACTCTATGGATCTAGAACGTGAGCGTGGAATTACTATAAAGTTAAATGCTATTGAGCTTAATTATACTGCTAAAGATGGTGAAACTTACATTTTTCACTTGATTGACACGCCAGGGCATGTTGACTTCACATATGAAGTATCACGTTCATTGGCAGCTTGTGAGGGTGCTATACTGGTTGTTGATGCAGCCCAAGGAATTGAAGCTCAAACTCTGGCAAATGTTTATTTGGCTCTAGACAATGATTTAGAGATACTACCAGTTATTAATAAAATTGATTTACCAGCAGCAGATCCAGAACGTGTACGTGCAGAAGTAGAGGATGTTATTGGTCTAGATGCTTCAGAAGCTGTGCTTGCCTCAGCTAAGGCAGGGATTGGTATTGAAGAAATTTTAGAGCAGATCGTTGAAAAAGTTCCTGCACCGACTGGGGAAGTAGATGCTCCTCTTCAAGCTCTAATTTTTGATTCTGTTTATGATGCTTATCGTGGAGTAATTCTTCAAGTAAGGATTGTAAATGGTATGGTTAAGCCAGGAGATAAGATTCAAATGATGTCTAATGGTAAAACCTTCGACGTTACTGAGGTTGGTATTTTCACTCCCAAAGCAGTTGGACGTGATTTTTTAGCAACTGGAGATGTAGGGTATATTGCTGCCTCAATTAAAACGGTTGCTGATACACGTGTTGGTGATACCATTACCCTTGCTAATAACCCAGCAATAGAACCCTTGCATGGCTATAAGCAAATGAACCCAATGGTTTTTGCCGGTCTTTATCCAATTGAATCAAATAAGTATAACGATCTGCGTGAAGCCCTTGAAAAATTACAATTGAATGATGCTAGTCTACAGTTTGAACCGGAAACATCACAAGCATTAGGGTTTGGTTTCCGTTGTGGTTTCTTAGGACTTTTACATATGGACGTTATCCAAGAGCGCTTGGAACGAGAGTTCAATATTGATCTTATTATGACTGCACCATCAGTAGTTTATCATGTTAATACAACTGACGGTGAAATGCTTGAAGTTTCGAATCCATCTGAATTTCCTGATCCTACTCGTGTTGACAGCATTGAAGAACCATATGTTAAGGCGCAAATTATGGTTCCTCAAGAATTTGTCGGTGCTGTAATGGAGTTAGCACAACGTAAACGTGGTGACTTTGTAACAATGGATTATATTGATGATAATCGTGTTAATGTTATTTACCAAATTCCTTTAGCTGAAATTGTGTTTGACTTCTTTGATAAGCTTAAATCATCAACACGTGGCTATGCTAGTTTTGATTATGAAATTTCCGAATATCGTCGCTCACAATTAGTTAAAATGGATATTCTTTTAAATGGTGATAAAGTGGATGCTTTAAGCTTTATTGTTCACAAAGAATTTGCCTATGAACGTGGTAAATTGATCGTTGATAAGTTGAAAAAAATCATTCCTCGTCAGCAGTTTGAAGTTCCTATCCAAGCAGCTATTGGACAAAAAATTGTGGCCCGTTCTGATATAAAAGCACTACGTAAAAATGTCTTAGCAAAATGTTATGGTGGTGACGTTTCACGTAAACGTAAGTTGCTTGAAAACCAAAAAGCTGGTAAAAAGCGCATGAAAGCAATTGGTTCCGTCGAAGTTCCTCAGGAAGCTTTCTTAAGTGTTTTATCAATGGACGATGATGACAAAAAATAATTCAGAAAGATGATATCATTTATCTATTTTAAAGTAACTTAGCTTCGTGCTTAAGTTACTTTTTCTTTGTCTGCAATTATCAAATAATATGGCTTTATAATATATTTGTTTAAATATAAATGAGCTATAAATGAGTTTTTGTTAGTAACTAAATAATAAAAAGATGGCAAATAGTATTGCAAAAGGAAAAACATCTGATATAATTAACTAGTTAACTAAAACGAAAAAAACATTTATGGAGGACTCATGAAAGGTCAAAAAATTATTGCTCTAGCTGGTCTTGTCCTGTCATGCCATTTTGCTCTTACGGCATGTCATACTCAAGAACACAAAAATTCTCATCATATTAAAACAAAGCAGGTTGCTAAGAAAAAAGCTAATAAAAAGAAAGTCTCTGTTAAGGAAAGTCATAAAAAACGCAAGGGTGTTGCAGGGGTTGACTTTCCAACTGATGATGGCTTTTTACTGACTAAAGATTCGAAGATTTTATCTCATACAGATTCTGGAATCGTTGTAGCACATGGAAATCATTCTCATTTTATTTTTTACTCTGATTTAAAAGGTTCAAAATTTAGCTATTTAATCCCTAATGCTAATACAAAAACTAATAAAAATCAAGCGGTAAGAAACTTTAAAGCAGGGGCGGTAGCTGTTAATACATTAAATGATGGCTATGTTTTTAATCCCGCAGATATTGTTTCAGAAGATGCTAATGGCTACGTGGTCAGACATGGTGATCATTTCCACTATATTCCAAAAGCAAGTTTATCTCAGCAAAAGCAAGTACAAGCAAGTAGAGCTGTTTCACGTTTAGGAAATCAAAGTAATAGCCATTACAGGGTTAATAGTTCTAAAATTGCAGGGCTTCACTACCCAACAAGTAATGGTTTCTTATTTAATGGACGAGGAATAAAAGGCACTACCCCAACAGGTATTTTAGTAGAACATCATAATCATCTGCATTTTATTAGTTTTGCTGATTTAAGAAAAGGGGGGTGGGGATCAATTGCTGACCGTTACCAACCACAAAAGAAAGCTGATTCTAAAAAACAGTCACCATCAAGTAAAAAGCCAAGAACTGAAAATACTTTACCTAAGGACATCAAAGATAAGCTAGCTTACCTTGCTCGTGAATTACATTTAGATATTTCACGTATCAGAGTCCTTAAAACACTAAATGGTGAAATTGGATTTGAATACCCACATGATGATCATACACATGTTATTATGGCCAAAGATATTGATCTAAGTAAGCCAATTCCAAATCCACATCATGATGATGAAGATCATCACAAAGGTCATCACCATGATGAGTCCGACCATAAGCATGAAGAACACGAGCACACTAAGTCAAATAAATTATCTGATGAAGATCAAAAGAAATTAATTTATTTAGCAGAGAAGCTTGGTTTAAATCCTAATCAAATTGAAGTATTAACGTCAGAGGATGGAAGTATCATCTTTAAGTATCCACATGATGACCACTCACACACCATAGCAAGTAAGGATATTGAAATTGGGAAGCCTATCCCAGATGGACACCACGATCACTCTCATGCAAAAGATAAAGTTGGTATGGCAACTCTAAAACAAATTGGTTTTGATGATGAGATTATTCAGGATATTCTGCATGCAGATGCTCCAACACCATTCCCATCAAATGAAACTAATCCTGAAAAAATGCGTCAGTGGCTTGCAACTGTTACTAAGATTAACATTGGACAAAGAACCAATCCATTCCAGCGTTTTGGTCTATCATTGATGCCTAATATTGAAGTTCTAGGAATTGGGTTTACTCCGATTAATGATATGACGCCAGTTTTGCAATTCAAAAAACTTAAACAGCTTTGGATGACAAATACTGGTATTACAGATTATTCTTTCCTTGATAAGATGCCACTATTAGAAGGATTGGATATTTCACAAAACGGTATTAAGGATTTATCTTTCCTTACAAAATATAAACAATTAAGTCTTATTGCTGCAGCTAATAATGGCATTACTTCGCTAAAACCATTGGCTGAATTACCAAACCTTCAATTCTTAGTTTTGAGTCATAACAATATCTCTGACTTGACACCGTTATCAAACTTGACAAAACTCCAAGAATTGCACCTTGATCATAATAATGTGAAGAATTTAAGTGCACTTTCTGGTAAAAAAGATTTGAAAGTTCTAGATTTATCAAACAATAAATCCGCAGACTTATCGACTCTAAAAACAACTAGTCTTGAGACGCTTCTTTTAAATGAGACGAATACAAGCAATCTAAGTTTCTTAAAGCAAAATCCTAAGGTATCTAATTTAACAATTAATAATGCGAAATTAGCATCATTAGATGGTATTGAAGAGAGCGATGAAATTGTTAAAGTAGAAGCTGAAGGGAACCAAATTAAGTAACTAGTATTGAAAAATAAACAAGGTTCGTTAAAATTCTTGAATGTGACTAATAATCAGTTAACATCACTTGAAGGTGTTAATAATTATACTTCACTTGAGACCTTAAGTGTTTCTAAAAATAAACTTGAATCTTTAGATATTAAAACACCTAACAAAACAGTTACAAATCTTGATTTTAGCCATAACAATGTTCCAACATCACAATTGAAATTGAATGAAAAAAATATTCCTGAAGCAGTAGCTAAGAATTTTCCAGCAGTTGTAGAAGGTTCAATGGTTGGAAATGGTAGTCTTGCTGAAAAAGCAGCTATGGCTTCTAAAGAGGACAAACAAGTTTCAGATAATACTAATCACCAAAAAAACACTGAAAAATCTGCTCAAGCGAATGCTGATAGTAAAAAAGAAAACCCTAAAACACATGATGAACATCATGACCATGAAGAAACAGATCATGCACATGTAGGTCATCATCACCATTAATCTTTTACAGAGCTAATATATAAAATCCTTCAAGAATTTCTTGGAGGATTTTGCATTTATATGCTAAATCATTTATTTTTTTAGAAAATTAGCTATAATATGACTATGGTTAAAAGAGAAGATGTGATTTTAAATGCAACTGAAAATATGGTTCACCATAAATTAAAAAATGATCCAAGTGGCCATGACTGGTTTCATATTGTTAGAGTAAGAAATCTTGCGGTAGAATTAGCACACAAAGAAGGGGCTAATACCTTTATTTGTCAAATGGCTGCACTTTTGCATGATATTATTGATGACAAAATCTGCCAAGATAGTAAGCAAGCGTCGTATGAATTGACTCAATGGTTATATAGTCAAGATCTTGCCATAGCAGAAGTAGAACATATCCTTGATATTCTTGAAAATATTTCATTCAAAGCAGGAACTGGATTGACTATGAAAACATTGGAAGGTCAAATTGTTCAAGATGCAGATCGCCTAGATGCTATGGGGGCTATTGGTATTGCAAGAACGATGGCTTATTCAGGGAGTAAAGGACGTTTAATTCATGACCCTAACTTAAAACCACGAGAAAACCTCACTTTAGAAGAGTATCGTAATGGTCAGGATACAGCTATCATGCATTTTTACGAAAAATTATTAAAGTTAAAAGACCTTATGAATACAAAACAAGGGAAAATGCTTGCTCAAAAACGTCATGATTTTTTAGAACTATATTTAGCCGAATTTTATGCTGAATGGAATGGTAAACGTTAGGAGTAGATATGATTCGTAGAGCGAAAGAAAAAGATTTGCCTGATATTGCAGAGCTATTGAAACAAATTTTAATGTTACATCATGAGGTTCGCCCAGATATTTTTCATACAAGAGGAAGTAAGTTTTCTAAAGAACAATTGAAAGAAATGCTGATAGACGAATCAAAGCCTATCTTTGTTTATGAATCAGACGAGGGTAAAGTTGTTGCCCACTTGTTTCTTCAATTACAAGAAAAACGTGACTTACCTCGAAAGTCATTTAAAACTCTCTATATAGATGATTTGTGCATTGATGAGGAAGTAAGAGGTCAGCAAATTGGACAAAAGTTGATGGATTTTGCAAGACAATATGCTAAGAAACATGGGTGTTATAATATAACTTTAAATGTTTGGAATGATAATCAGAGAGCGGTCTCTTTTTATGAAAAATTAGGTTTTAAACCTCAACAAACTCAAATGGAGGAGATACTATAATGAAAGAAACACAAGAAGAATTACGTCAGCGTATTGGACATACAGCTTATCAAGTAACCCAAAATTCAGCTACGGAACATGCTTTTACTGGGAAGTATGATGATTTTTTTGAAGAGGGGATATATGTAGATATCGTCAGTGGAGAGGTTTTATTCTCTTCTTTAGATAAATTTCAATCTGGTTGTGGTTGGCCAGCATTTTCAAAACCAATTGAGAATCGAATGGTGACAAATCATCAAGATCACTCTCATGGAATGCATCGTATTGAGGTTAGGAGTCGTCAAGCTGACTCTCATTTAGGGCATGTATTTAATGATGGACCGGTTGATGCAGGTGGTTTACGCTATTGTATCAATTCAGCTGCCTTAGATTTTATTCCTTATGACCAGATGGCAAAGAGAGGCTATGGGGACTACCTATCACTTTTTGATTAATAAGAGACGACTTAAGGGTATATCTTAAGTCGTTTTTTATGTATGGTAAAAAGAATTGGTGGCAGGTGTATTCTTCATCAGTTTATTTTCTGAAAAAAGAGTATAATATAGGTATCAAAAATGAAAACGTTTTAGAGAAGGAGACTAGAATATGGCTTCTACAAATAATGTTTCAGATACAAACACACGTTTTGCTAAAGAGGAGTTAGAAGAGGTTTTCGAAGAATTAGGGACAACTCAAGGTGGTTTATCAGATGAAGAGGTTGCTGTACGTCAGAAAAAATATGGTTTAAACCTGTTATCTGAAGTAAAGCAAGAATCGATTATTTTATTGTTTCTGAAAAATTTTACTAGTCTTATGGCAATACTATTATGGGTTGGAGGATTTGTGGCTATTGTTTCTAATAGCTTAGAGCTAGGTCTTGCCATTTGGATGGTTAATGTGATTAATGGTATTTTTAGTTTCATTCAGGAATACCGTGCAAGCCAAGCAACACAAGCTCTCGAGAAAATGTTACCATCTTATTCACGTGTTCTTAGAAAAGGCTCAGAAGAAAAGATATTATCAGAGCAACTAGTCCCAGGCGATATTGTTCTTATTGAAGAAGGAGACCGTATTTCAGCAGATGGTCGCTTGATTAAAACAACAGATTTGCAAGTAAACCAATCAGCCTTGACAGGGGAATCAAATCCTATTTATAAAGATAGCAATGTTGAAAACGACCAGTCTAAAACATTGATTGAATGTGATAATATGGTTTTCGCAGGAACGACGGTCTCCAGTGGTAGCGCAACAATGGTTGTTACGGCAATTGGAATGCAAACTCAATTTGGTCAAATCGCTGATTTAACACAAGGGATGAAATCAGAAAAAAGCCCTCTTCAAAGAGAACTTGATCGGTTGACCAAACAGATTTCTATCATTTCAATTACGGTAGGAATTATCTTTTTCTTAGCAGCGACTTTTTTTGTTAAGGAGCCAGTGTCAAAATCATTTATCTTTGCCTTGGGGATGATCGTTGCATTTATCCCAGAAGGTTTACTACCTACCGTTACACCTTCTCTAGCTATGGCAGTCCAACGAATGGCTAAAGAACACGCACTTGTCAAAAAACTTTCTTCAGTTGAGACTCTTGGAGCAACCTCAGTTATCTGTTCTGATAAGACTGGTACATTAACGCAAAATGAAATGACCGTCAATCATTTGTGACAAAATGGAAAGAGTTACCAAGTGACAGGACTGGGTTATGCTCCAGAAGGACAGATTCTTTTTGAAGGTGACAATATTTGCTTTGGTAATAGTGATAGAGGAGACTTAGAAAAACTTATTCGTTTTGCTCATCTCTGTAGCAACGCTCAAGTATTACCACCAAATGATGATCGTTCAACTTATACTGTACTTGGAGATCCGACAGAAGCTTGTTTGAATGTTTTATTGGAAAAATCAGGGATAAACATACAAGAAAATCGTAAGTTTGCACCACGTTTGAAAGAATTACCTTTTGATTCGGTTAGAAAACGCATGACAACTATTCATAGCTTAGGAGGCGATGAAAAGGATAAAAAAATTTCAATTACAAAAGGTGCGCCGAAAGAAATACTTGATTTATCAGATTATGTCTTATCTGATGGCAAAGTTATCCCCTTAAACAAGGAAGAACGTAATAAAATACAGTTGGCTAACGATACATTTGCTAAAGATGGACTTCGCGTCTTAGCTGTTTCATACTGCGATATTGAAGGCTTTTCAAAAGAACAATGGACGCAAGAAAATTTGGAACAACACATGGTGTTTATAGGGTTGATAGCAATGAGTGATCCACCTCGTGAAGGCGTTCGCGAAGCTATTGATAAATGTCATGCAGCAAGCATTCGTATTATTATGGTGACTGGAGATTACGGATTAACGGCACTAAGTATCGCTAAAAATATTGGTATTATTCGTAACGATGATGCTAAAGTAATTTCAGGTTTAGAGTTATCAGAAATGACGGATAGCCAATTGAAAAAAGAATTGTCAGGTGAAGTCGTTTTTGCTCGTGTAGCACCAGAACAAAAATATCGAGTAGTAACGATATTACAGGAGATGGGTGAAGTAGTAGCAGTTACAGGAGACGGGGTCAATGATGCGCCTGCGCTAAAAAAATCCGATATTGGTGTAGCCATGGGTGTTACCGGTACTGATGTTGCTAAAGAATCAGCTGATATGATTCTGACAGATGATCATTTTGCTTCTATTGTACATGCTGTGGAAGAAGGACGGGCTGTTTATCAAAACATTAAGAAATTCTTGACGTATATTTTTAATAGTAATACTCCTGAGGCTGTTCCGTCGGCATTCTTCCTTTTTTCTAAAGGTTTTATTCCTTTACCATTGACTGTAATGCAAATACTTGCTGTTGATTTGGGAACCGATATGCTTCCCGCTTTAGGTCTGGGCGTGGAACCACCAGAAACAGACGTTATGAATCGTCCTCCAAGACGGCTAACAGATCGCTTATTGGACAAAGGGCTACTTATAAAATCTTTCCTTTGGTACGGCACTATTGAATCCGTATTAGCTATGGGTGGTTTTTTCTGGGCTCATTACTTACGTTATGGTAATTTTACTTTTTTCGTCGCAAACGGCATACCGTACAGAGAAGCGACAACTATGACACTTGGAGCTATTATCTTTAGCCAGATAGGTATGGTTATGAATAGCAGAACGAGCTATCAATCTATTAAAGCACTATCTATTTTTGGTAATAAATTAATTAATTTTGGTATAATAATGGAGATTTTAGCATTTTTAGTCTTAGTATACGTGCCACTATTCCATAACTTATTCAACACAGCAAGCCTAGGTTTATCACATTGGCTCTATTTAATAAGCTGCCCATTTATCATGATAGGTTTAGATGAAGTTCGGAAATTATTCAGCAGTAGAAAGAATAAACGGTGATGTCAAATATAATAACTTATTTAAAAAATAATTCAAACTTAACTTTTGATGAATTAGCATTAAACGATGTTGACATTCTTTGTTTAAATGAATTTGGCTATATTTCTTTTGAAAAACTTATAAACACTACAGAAATGAAGTCAGTTTTAGTCTGTGAGTTATATCATGAGTACCTTCAAACTATGGCTAAATCATATAGCTTTATGTTCACATCACAACGACATGATTTATGTCAGTTAATGATGACCTCGAAACGTTTTAAAAACTTAACTTTATCTTATTATCGAGCTGAGATTAGTTTAGAATTTGAAAAACAATTTGCAGCTATGGTTTTTACTATTCCTAACATTAATTATCATCAGGTTGTATTTCGTGGTACTGATGCCAACCTTATTGGTTGGAAAGAAGATTTTAAATTGACTTATATGAGAGAAATATCGGCTCATCGTTCAGCGATTAAATACTTAAATACAATACTGCCTTATTTTGATAAAGTAGTTCTCTCAGGTCATTCTAAGGGGGGTAATTTAGCCTTGTACGCTGCAATGTTTACAAAGCCAGATTTAAAAGCAAAAATTGATTTGATTTGGCTTATTGACTCCCCAGGACTACAAAAAACTTTGTTACCTACTACAGAGTATAAAACTACTAAACAAAAGTGCATTCGCTTACTACCAGAAGAATCTATTGTTGGTATGATGCTTTATAGTGATATAGAGCCGCTAATTATTAGTAGCAATGCGCGTGGAATTCTGCAACACGATGTTACAACTTGGGAAATTCAAGAACCAGCTATTTTAAAGACTGGAACAGGACTATCGCTAAAAAGTATTTGTTTTGAAAAGACATTTCAACAGTGGATGGCTGAATTAAAAAGTCAAGAAAGAAAATTATTTTTTGATTTATTATTTGATAGCTTCCTATCAAGTGGCGTATCTAGTTTGGATGACTTCAACTTGGCTTCCAGAGCAAAAATGATGAAAGCTTTTCATAGCTTTAGAGAACTAGATGATGATAAAAAAAGGTTATTTAACAAATCTTTAAAATTATTAGTAACCATATTTTGGGGAGCTTATCATGATAATAGCAGAGAGACTAAGTAGCTTTCCTAGAATTGCATTAGTCTAAACATGGTGCTAAATAAACTAGCAAAATAGCACACTAAAAATACTACTCATATTATGCTGAGTAGTATTTTTAGTGTGCTATTTGATGAAGTTATTCTAGAGTTTATGATTTTTGTTTTCGGAAATACTTTTTAGAGTATTGAAGAATTCCTTCTTATCTGAAAATTCGCTAATATGTTCCTTAATAGCTTCATCTGACCAATTCCACCACTGAGATGCATTTAATAATGTTATTTCTTCCTCTGAAAAGCGATATTTGATAATTTTAGCAGGTGTTCCAGCGACAACAGCATAGTCAGGAATGTCTTTGGTAATAACTGAACCTGCTCCAATAATTGCTCCATTACCTATTGTAACAGATGGAAGTATAGTGACATTAGTTCCTATCCAGACATCGTTGCCAATAATAACTTTTCCATTTTTCTTTTCATCTATTAAGTCCGCCCTATCCTCATTTATAAATCCCCTTGACTTATAGTAAATAAAAGGGTTAGTGGTAATGTGATCGGTTGGATGATTCAGACCAGTAATAGTAACGTTCTGGGCTATTGAGCAAAATGCTCCAATTTCTTTTAAGTTAACGCCTTCGTAAAAGAATTGTTGATATCCATATGTGTACTTTCCTACCGAGAATCCATATTTAGGGTAACTGGCACCAGTACTCATATCTGTCCTCATAGGATCATTTTTAAGCTCTAAACGTTTCTCTAAATGTTTTTTTTAAATACTAGCCATAACTAGCCTCCAATCGTAGACTAAATAGATTATAACATTTTTTCCTCTAAAAACCTTACCTTTTTTAATAAATTCTATAAATTAGAATGATAAAGAACTTATTCTCGGATATTGACAAAGAGTGAGCTAATGAGGTGGCCTAATTCAATGTTAGAGTCTGTTCCCAGTATTTTTTTCCTAAGATAGAGGCAATGTATGAACAAAGAAACATACTTAAAACCTTGTAATAACAAGGTTTTAAGTATGTATAGTAAGTTATGGTAAAATGATATGGAGCCGGTGGGAGTCGAACCCACGTCCAAACATCTGCTAATATATTTGTCTACAACTATAGGTTATGTATTGATTTAACTAGGTGATGACACATAACTCAAGCCCTCACATAGCGAGTCTATAAATCTCTTTTTAACTAACTAGACAGTAGCCAAACGTAGTTTGCTGATAAATAAGACCTTCTAGCAAAACGCAAACAATCTTGTGAAGATCACGCAGGCTGTTTTTTAGGCAGCTAATGCGTAAGAATTTGTATTTTTTGCAGTTATATTTAACTGGCATTTTACATCTGCCGATGAGTCGCGAAATATACCTCATAATGCCTGTCGAATCCGTAACGACCCCAAAAGTAGAATAAAGCATAAAAACTTACCAATATAGTATAACAAATACTATTTAAAATAGCAAAAATTTAACAGTTGTGTTATGATTAAAGCATGAATATGAAATTATCAAAACGTTACCGCTTTTGGCAGAAGGTTATTAAGGCTTTGGGTGTCTTAGCGTTAATAGCGACTCTTGTCTTAGTTGTTTATTTGTACAAACTTGGTATTTTGAATGATAGCAATGAATTAAAAGACCTAGTACACAAGTATGAATTTTGGGGTCCAATGATTTTTATTGTGGCTCAAATTGTACAGATTGTTTTTCCAGTAATTCCTGGAGGTGTTACAACAGTAGCAGGTTTCTTAATTTTTGGTCCTACCTTAGGCTTTATTTATAACTATATTGGGATTATCATCGGAAGTGTCATCCTTTTTTGGTTAGTCAAATTTTATGGACGAAAATTCGTTTTGCTATTTATGGATCAGAAGACATTTGATAAATATGAGTCTAAGCTAGAAACATCCGGATATGAAAGGTTTTTTATCTTTTGTATGGCATCTCCCATTTCACCAGCGGACATCATGGTGATGATTACCGGTCTATCTAATATGTCTATTAAGCGCTTTGTGACAATCATTATGATAACGAAACCTATTTCTATCATCGGTTATAGCTATTTGTGGATTTATGGCGGTGATATTTTGAAAAATTTTTTGAATTAAAAATAAAAAAAGGTTGGAGATATATCTCCAATCTTTTTATTGTATATTAAGTTTGTACTTAATAATAGAGTGTGTCAACATATAGAATATAGCAATTTCAACAATGCTAACAAGTATATTGTAGAGCAATACAGGTTGAGAGAATGTTGCATTTGCATGAGAGTTGAATAAATCAATATGAAAAATACTATCTATTATTAATGTTAAGAAAGTAATTAAGAGTGATATTCCAAAATAAGAAACAATTCCCATCAATACACGTTTGTTTGTAAATAATTGCCCTACAGCGATAGAGAGATAAATCAGTAATGTCCCTGCAACGTACGATAGAAAGAAATAGGCGATAAAAAGTGGAGCGTTCGAAGATGAAATAATTTTATAGATTTCTGGAAAAGCGACAACGAACTGACCAATACCTACTAAAGGTAATATGACCAATATGATTCCAATAATGACAATAAAAATATTAAAAATACTCCAAAGAAGAGAAGCTAGTAGCTTTGAACAAATAATCTGATTCGTAGTTACTGGGAGCGTTAAGGTTAGATATCCTTGACGGCCGAAGATATTGCTATAAAAACGTTTGATAATAATAGCAAGGGTGGATAACAGAGATCCTGAAATAACCATCGCTAACAATAAAACGAGTATTATAGTGAATATTTGGGCGCTAGTACTATTAGTATCAGTAGAAAAATTGCCGCCAAGTGCCTTTAATACCAGTCCTAAAATAATAGATACTAATAAAACCGCAGCGTTGAGTGTTAGATACCACTTACCAACTGATTTTAATTCATATTTTAATAATTTTCCAAACATATCAATCTCCTTTATTTCTTGAATCTTTCACGAAAGAGAGCATCAATCGAACAGTTGTGCTCTTCTCTTAAGTCATCAGCATTGCCTTGTAGGTCAATTTCTCCTTCTTTAAGGAAGATAACTTCATCAAGGATAGGTTCAATGTCAGAAATTAAGTGAGTCGAAATTAAAACAGAAGCATCATTAGAGTAGTTGCTAATGATTGTTTTTAAAATGTAGTCACGCGCTGCAGGGTCTACACCACCAATAGGTTCATCAAGGATGTAGAGCCTAGCTTTACGACTCATAACAAGTATTAATTGAACTTTTTCCTTGTTCCCTTTTGATAGGTTTTTTAGACGTTCCCTAGGATTTAGGTTAAGATCCTCAAATAGTTGATATGCTACCTTTGAATCAAAATCGTTATAGAAATCTTCAAATAATGTAACGACGTCTTTGATTTTCATATTTTCTTGTAAATATGAAGTATCAGGGAGATATGAAATAATTTTTTTGGTTTCAACAGACGGTCTGTAACCATCAATAACGATATCTCCCTTATCTGGCTGAAGTAATCCATTTATCATTTTGATGATTGTTGTTTTTCCGCTACCATTTGGACCTAATAAACCTATAATCTTTCCTGTTGGAATACTTACAGTCACATCATTAACAGCAGTATGTTTGTGATATTTCTTTGTAACATGATGAAGTTGTAATAACTGTGTCATTTAATTAATCTCCTTTATAAAATGATCGAGAGCAACCGTAATTTCATCTAATTTATATCCTATTTTTTTCATGTTGTTGACAAAAGTTGCTAACTCTGCTTTTGCAACTTGTTGACGAATTTTACCAATTAGTAAGTTGTCTTCTGTAACAAAGCGTCCGGAAGTACGTTGTGAGAATACCATTCCTTCACGTTCCAATTCAGTGAAGGCACGTTGCATGGTATTTGGGTTAACACCAGCTTCTTGAGCTAACTCTCTCACGGTAGGCAATTGGTCACCACTTTTTATTTCTTGACTAACAATTTGCATCTTTATATGTTCAGCAATTTGTGAATAAATAGGTGATTTTTCATTGAATTCCCAAGCCATAGATAACTCCTTTCATAATCTTGTACTTTTTGTACTATAAAAATAGTACAAAAAAATATTTGAAATGTCAAGGAATTATCATTGAGACTTTAATCGTTTATTGTTTCATAGTATAATAGTAAAAAATCGTAAAAAGGGGCTACTATGTTTGCACAACTTGATACAAGAACCGTTTATTCTTTTATGGATAGCTTGGTTGATTTAAAGACATATGTCTCTAAATCGAAATCATTAGGATATCAAACTATTGGTATCTTGGACCACAGTAATCTTTATGCAGCATATCATTTTATTCAAGAGGCGCAAAAGGCAAACCTAAGACCAATAGTTGGATTTAGCTTTGATATAGTGGTTGAAAATAGATCAATAGAAGTTTACTGTATTGCGATAAATACAGTTGGTTATAAGAATCTCTTGAAGTTGTCAACGGCTCAAATGTCTGAGAAGATGTCTCTAAATTTATTGACAGAACATCTTGAAGGGGTGCAATTGATTCTTCCCTATCAAGATGTTCTTGATCAGCTCAATTTACCCTTTGATTATGTTATTGGTGTTAATTTGACCTCTCCGCAGATTCCATATACCAAACCCATTATAGCCATAGATACTGTTCGATATTTTCAAAAAAATGATATTGAGACATTACAGATGCTTCATGCTATAAGAGATAATGTCCTGTTAAAAGACGCACAATATGCGAGCAAAAATCAAGAATTAAAACCTTGTCAAGAAATGACTCTAGCATTCAAGGAACGTTTTCCTGAAGCTTTAGCTAACCTAGAATCTTTGGTAGAGAATGTTGCTTATCACTTTGATTCTGACTTTAAGTTACCTATTTTTAATAGAGAAATTCCTGCTGGAGAAGAATTAAGAACCTTAACTCAAAATAACTTAAAAAGTAAAGGTTTATGGAGCGATGCTTATCAAGAGCGTCTCGAAAAAGAATTAACAATCATTCACAAAATGGGCTTTGATGACTATTTCCTTATTGTGTGGGATTTATTAAGATTTGGTCGTAGTAAGGGCTACTATATGGGAATGGGACGTGGTTCAGCAGCGGGAAGTTTAGTCTCATATGCTTTAAATATTACCGGTATCGATCCTGTCAAACATAATTTAATTTTTGAACGTTTTTTAAATGAAGAGCGTTATTCGATGCCAGATATTGATATTGATCTTCCGGATATTTATCGTGGAGAATTCTTGCGCTATGTACGTAATCGATATGGTTCAATGCATTCTGCACAGATTGTAACCTTCTCAACTTTTGGTGCGAAACAGGCTATTCGAGATGTTTTTAAACGCTTTGGTGCATCAGAGTATGAGTTAACAAACATAACTAAAAAAATTCATTTCAGAGATAATTTGACCAGTGTTTATAACCGCAACTTAGCTTTCAGACAAATAATAGATAGTAAAATTGAATACCAAAAAGCCTATGATATTGCTAAGCGTATTGAAGGAAATCCTAGACAGACTTCTATTCATGCCGCTGGGGTAGTAATGAGTGACGATTTGTTAACAGATCATATTCCTTTAAAAAACGGTGAGGATATGATGATAACGCAATATGATGCTAGTTCTGTTGAGGATAATGGTCTTCTAAAAATGGACTTTCTAGGTCTTCGAAATTTGACATTTGTTCAGAAAATGAAGGAGAAAGTCGATAAGGACTACGGTATCTCTATACAATTAGAAACTATTGATTTAGAAGATAAAGAGACTCTAAAACTATTTGCAGCTGGTCAAACAAAGGGGATTTTTCAATTTGAGCAAAGTGGAGCTATTAATTTGTTGCGACGTATTAGGCCAGAGTGTTTTGAAGATGTGGTAGCTACCACCAGCTTGAATAGGCCTGGTGCAAGTGATTATACTGAGAATTTTATAAACCGTCGTTTTGGTAAAGAAAAAATCGATTTAGTAGATCCTGTCATAGCTCCAATTTTACAACCTACCTATGGCATAATGCTCTATCAAGAACAGGTTATGCAGATTGCCCAGACCTACGCAGGTTTTACGCTAGGCAAGTCTGATTTGCTCAGACGTGCTATGTCTAAGAAAAATTCTAAGGAGATGCAAAAGATGTCTCAATCCTTCTTAGAGGGTGCAGTATCTAAGGGACATCGTCAAGAAGATGCTCGACTTATATTTGAACGCATGGCTAAATTTGCAGGTTATGGGTTTAATCGCAGCCATGCGTTTGCTTATTCGGCTTTAGCTTTTCAATTAGCCTATTTCAAAGCCCATTATTCCGATGTCTTTTATGACATCATGATAAATTATTCAAATAGTGATTATCTAATCGATGCTATTGATTTGGGTTTTGTTATTGAAAAACCTTCAATTAATACTATTTCATACAGAGACCGCATCTATAAAAAGAAAATTTATTTAGGTTTAAAAAATATTAAGGGTGTTCCTAACGATTTGGCTTATTGGATTTCTAAAAATCAACCGTTTCAGAGTATTGAAGATTTTCTAATGAGGCTGCCACAGCAGTTTCAAAAAAGTGGTTTTATTTCTCCGCTAATTGCTATTGGAGCATTTGACGAATTTGATAATAATAGACGGAAAATCACCTCTAATCTTGATTCTTTATTTACATTTGTAAATGAACTAGGTAGTTTATTTGCAGATACCTCATATCATTGGCTAGAAGTAGAAGATTTCTCTAATTCTGAGAAATATGAAATGGAACAAGATATCTTAGGAGTAGGAATCAGCCCGCACCCTTTAGTGGGGATTTCACAAAAAGCTAGCCGTCCGTTTATACCAATTAGTCAAGTTCAAGAAAATAGCGAAGCTACTATTTTAGTTCAGCTAAAGCAGGTCAAAGTTATTAGGACAAAAAGTTCTGGGCAACAAATGGCTTTCTTGACTGTTATGGATATTAATTCAAAAATGGATATTACTGTTTTTCCTGAAACTTTCAATATTGTAAGAGATGATTTACAAGAAGGGAAATATTATTACTTGCATGGAAAAATTCAGAAGCGAGATGAGCGATTACAGATGGTTTTAAACGGTGTTCAAGAAGCAACGGAGGAACGTTTTTGGATACTTCTAAAAAATCATGATAACGACAAAAAAATATCGGAAATATTGTCCAAATACAAAGGGCATATTCCTGTCTATTTGCATTATGAAACAACTAAAGAAACTATCCAAAGCAAAGTACATTTGGTTAGAAAAGATAGTGGCTTAGCCCTTGATTTATCTGAATTTGTTGTGAAAACGGTTTATCAATAAAATTGCATATAAAGTGCAGAAATTTACAAATTAATATGCTATAATTAAATCGTTAAATTAATAAAAGGAGTACCAATTAAATGAAACGTATTGCTGTTTTAACTAGTGGTGGTGACGCCCCTGGTATGAACGCTGCTATCCGTGCAGTTGTTCGTAAAGCAATTTCTGAAGGTATGGAAGTTTACGGCATCAACCAAGGTTACTATGGTATGGTGACAGGGGATATTTTCCCTTTGGATGCTAATTCTGTTGGGGATACTATCAACCGTGGAGGAACGTTTTTACGTTCAGCACGTTATCCTGAATTTGCTGAACTTGAAGGTCAGCTTAAAGGGATTGAACAGCTTAAAAAACACGGTATTGAAGGTGTAGTAGTTATCGGTGGTGATGGTTCTTATCATGGTGCTATGCGTCTAACTGAGCACGGTTTCCCAGCTGTTGGTTTGCCGGGTACAATTGATAACGATATCGTTGGCACTGACTATACTATTGGTTTTGACACAGCAGTTGCGACAGCAGTTGAGAATCTTGACCGTCTTCGTGATACATCAGCAAGTCATAACCGTACTTTTGTTGTTGAGGTTATGGGAAGAAATGCAGGAGATATCGCTCTTTGGTCAGGTATCGCTGCAGGTGCAGATCAAATTATTGTTCCTGAAGAAGAGTTCAATATTGATGAAGTTGTCTCAAATGTTAGAGCTGGCTATGCAGCTGGTAAACATCACCAAATCATCGTCCTTGCAGAAGGTGTTATGAGTGGTGATGAGTTTGCAAAAACAATGAAAGCAGCAGGAGACGATAGCGATCTTCGTGTGACGAATTTAGGACATCTGCTCCGTGGTGGTAGTCCGACGGCTCGTGATCGTGTCTTAGCATCTCGTATGGGAGCGTACGCTGTTCAATTGTTGAAAGAAGGTCGTGGTGGTTTAGCCGTTGGTGTCCACAACGAAGAAATGGTTGAAAGTCCAATTTTAGGTTTAGCAGAAGAAGGTGCTTTGTTCAGCTTGACTGATGAAGGAAAAATCGTTGTTAATAATCCGCATAAAGCGGACCTTCGCTTGGCAGCACTTAATCGTGACCTTGCCAACCAAAGTAGTAAATAAGAATTTGTCAATTTGACACTTTAAATAAAAAGGAGCTCATAAATTATTATGAATAAACGCGTAAAAATCGTTGCAACACTTGGTCCTGCGGTTGAATTCCGTGGTGGTAAGAAGTTTGGTGAGTCTGGATACTGGGGTGAAAGCCTTGACGTAGAAGCTTCAGCAGAAAAAATTGCTCAATTGATTAAAGAAGGTGCTAACGTTTTCCGTTTCAACTTCTCACATGGAGATCATGCTGAGCAAGGAGCTCGTATGGCTACTGTTCGTAAAGCAGAAGAGATTGCAGGACAAAAAGTTGGCTTCCTCCTTGATACTAAAGGACCTGAAATTCGTACAGAACTTTTTGAAGATGGTGCAGATTTCCATTCATATACAACAGGTACAAAATTACGTGTTGCTACTAAGCAAGGTATCAAATCAACTCCAGAAGTGATTGCATTGAATGTTGCTGGTGGACTTGACATCTTTGATGACGTTGAAGTTGGTAAGCAAATCCTTGTTGATGATGGTAAACTAGGTCTTACTGTGTTTGCAAAAGATAAAGACACTCGTGAATTTGAAGTAGTTGTTGAGAATGATGGCCTTATTGGTAAACAAAAAGGTGTAAACATCCCTTATACTAAAATTCCTTTCCCAGCACTTGCAGAACGCGATAATGCTGATATCCGTTTTGGACTTGAGCAAGGACTTAACTTTATTGCTATCTCATTTGTACGTACTGCTAAAGATGTTAATGAAGTTCGTGCTATTTGTGAAGAAACTGGCAATGGACACGTTAAGTTGTTTGCTAAAATTGAAAATCAACAAGGTATCGATAATATTGATGAGATTATCGAAGCAGCAGATGGTATTATGATTGCTCGTGGTGATATGGGTATCGAAGTTCCATTTGAAATGGTTCCAGTTTACCAAAAAATGATCATTACTAAAGTTAATGCAGCTGGTAAAGCAGTTATTACAGCAACAAATATGCTTGAAACAATGACTGATAAACCACGTGCGACTCGTTCAGAAGTATCTGATGTCTTCAATGCTGTTATTGATGGTACTGATGCTACAATGCTTTCAGGTGAGTCAGCTAATGGTAAATACCCAGTTGAGTCAGTTCGTACAATGGCTACTATTGATAAAAATGCTCAAACATTACTCAATGAGTATGGTCGCTTAGACTCATCTGCATTCCCACGTAATAACAAAACTGATGTTATTGCATCTGCGGTTAAAGATGCAACACACTCAATGGATATCAAACTTGTTGTAACAATTACTGAAACAGGTAATACAGCTCGTGCCATTTCTAAATTCCGTCCAGATGCAGACATTTTGGCTGTTACATTTGATGAAAAAGTACAACGTTCATTGATGATTAACTGGGGTGTTATCCCTGTCCTTGCAGACAAACCAGCATCTACAGATGATATGTTTGAGGTTGCAGAACGTGTAGCACTTGAAGCAGGATTTGTTGAATCAGGCGATAATATCGTTATCGTTGCAGGTGTTCCTGTAGGTACAGGTGGAACTAACACAATGCGTGTTCGTACTGTTAAATAATTTTTGAATTCAAACCTATTATTTAAGAATACCTTAAATAATGGGTTTTTTATATGTTTTGCTTTTTATTATTCGATTATTGTGACTAGAATAGGATATGATATTAATAATTACCCTCCTTTTTTTATCTATGAAAACATGATATAATGGAAAAAAGATTAGGAGTAGTTATGGTTAAACGCGATTTTATTAGAAATATTATTTTAGCATTGATTGCTGTATTGATTTTGATTCTCTTGAGATATTTTGTTTTTGCAACCTTTAAAGTACATAAGGATGCTACAAATTCTTATTTTAGCAACGGAGATGTTGTTGTTGTTAATCGTAATAGGACGCCTAAGTACAAAGACTTTATTGTCTATAAGGTTGGAAAGATTTTCTATATTAGTCGTGTTATTGGTGAGCCAAATCAAAAAGTGAGAGTAATGGATGATATTTTATATTTGAATGATGTTTTCAAGGATGAGCCTTACATTGAAAAAATGAAAAATGCTTATTCTGAAAAGAAAGACGGTCAAATGCCCTTTACTTCCGACTTCTCAGTTGAAACATTAACACGAAATAAAGAAAGCAGAGTTCCTAAGGGTTCTTATCTTGTGTTAAATGATAATCGACAAAATAAAAATGATAGTCGAAAATTTGGATTAATCAAAGAGAAAGATATTCGTGGTGTTATTACCTTTAAAGTATACCCTCTAAGTGAATTTGGTTTTACAGCTTCAGAGTAGTAAAAGAATGGTATTATTTGATACCATTCTTTTTATGTAATAAAATGGCTAAGAAATATATTTTTTTAAGATAGATAGAATTTTTGATAGCGTTTATCTCGTTATCACAGAAAATCAAAAAGACTATACCAATTTTTTTATTGACAAACAAAAACATTAATTATATACTGTTTTTGTTACTTTTTAACGGTATATATTAATATATACCAATTCAAAAAGAAAGTTTAGATAGAAAGTATAAGAGAAAGCTCTTATTGGTAATAATAATATGTGTGGTATCGTAGGTGTAGTTGGAAATACAAATGCAACGGATATTTTAATTCAAGGCTTAGAAAAGCTAGAGTACCGAGGATATGACTCAGCAGGTATTTTTGTAGTAGGTGATAACAAAAGTCAACTTGTGAAGTCAGTCGGTCGAATCGCGGAGCTTCAGGCAAAAGTAGGAGATTCTGTTAGTGGTACGACAGGTATCGGTCATACACGTTGGGCAACCCATGGTAAACCTACTGAAGGAAATGCACATCCTCACACTTCAGGATCTGGTCGTTTTGTATTGGTACACAATGGTGTTATTGAAAATTACCTTCAAATTAAAGAAACTTACTTAACAAAACATAACCTCAAGGGTGAAACTGATACAGAAATAGCTATTCATTTAGTTGAACACTTTGTTGAAGAAGATAACTTATCAGTGCTTGAAGCCTTTAAAAAAGCCTTACATATTATAGAAGGATCATACGCATTTGCTCTTATTGATTCTCAAGATGCTGATACGATTTACGTAGCTAAAAATAAATCACCTCTTCTAATAGGTTTGGGAAATGGTTATAATATGGTGTGTTCAGATGCCATGGCTATGATACGTGAGACAAGTGAATATATGGAAATCCACGATAAAGAACTCGTTATTGTTAAAAAAGATAGCGTTGAAGTTCAAGATTATGATGGTAATGTCATTGAACGTGGTAGCTACACAGCAGAGCTTGACTTATCAGATATTGGTAAGGGGACTTATCCATTCTACATGCTTAAAGAAATTGATGAGCAACCAACTGTGATGCGTAAGTTGATTTCAACTTATGCGAACGAATCTGGAGATATGAATGTGGATTCTGATATTATAAAATCAGTCCAAGAAGCAGATCGTCTTTACATATTGGCTGCAGGAACGTCATATCATGCTGGTTTTGCTGCTAAGACCATGATCGAAAAATTAACTGATACACCTGTTGAACTTGGAGTTTCTTCAGAATGGGGTTACAACATGCCACTTTTGAGTAAGAAGCCAATGTTTATTTTACTTAGTCAATCGGGAGAAACAGCAGATAGTAGACAAGTTTTAGTTAAAGCAAACGAAATGGGAATCCCTAGTTTAACTATAACAAATGTGCCTGGCTCAACACTTTCTCGTGAAGCAACCTATACGATGCTCATTCATGCAGGACCTGAAATCGCTGTTGCTTCTACAAAAGCATATACTGCTCAAGTTGCAACGTTAGCTTTCTTAGCAAAAGCGGTAGGAGAAGCAAATGGTAAGGCAGAAGCAAAAGATTTTGATTTGGTTCATGAATTGTCAATTGTAGCACAATCAATTGAAGCGACCTTATCAGAAAAAGATGTTATCTCTGAGAAGGTAGAGCAGTTGTTAATCTCGACACGTAATGCCTTCTACATTGGTCGTGGTAACGACTATTATGTTACAATGGAGGCTGCACTGAAGCTAAAAGAGATTTCTTATATTCAGACAGAAGGTTTTGCTGCAGGTGAATTAAAACATGGTACAATTTCGTTGATTGAAGACAATACTCCTGTTATTGCTTTAATATCTGCTGATTCAACTATTGCAGCGCATACTCGTGGAAATATCCAAGAAGTTGTTTCTCGCGGAGCAAATGCTTTGATTATTGTAGAAGAAGGGTTGGAACGTGAAGGTGATGATATTATTGTTAATAAAGTTCACCCATTCTTATCAGCCATTTCAATGGTTATTCCGACTCAATTAATTGCTTACTATGCTTCATTACAACGTGGCTTAGATGTTGATAAACCACGTAATTTGGCAAAAGCTGTAACTGTTGAATAGACTCGTTACACTAAAATACGCTAATATTAACTACAAAATATTAAAAATTGTAAAAAAGCCTATTTTTGAAGGAAAATAGGCTTTTTCCTATTGTCAAGAAGCCTATAATCAGTTAGAATGTTACTTGCTGACTATTTTATTAATTAATTTAAGGAGAGAAAAATGTCATTACCAAATTGCCCTAAGTGTAACTCTGAATATGTCTATGAAGACGGTATTTTACTGGTTTGTCCAGAATGTGCTTACGAGTGGAATCCAGAAGAAATCGAAGAAGAAGTAGGTTTAATTGTATTGGATAGCAATGGAACGCGCTTATCAGATGGAGATACTGTGACAGTTATTAAGGATTTAAAAGTAAAAGGAGCGCCTAAGGATATTAAGCAAGGCACTCGTGTTAAAAATATTCGTTTAGTTGATGGCGATCATAATATCGATTGTAAAATTGATGGTTTTGGAGCTATGAAACTAAAATCTGAGTTTGTAAAAAAATAGCTTTCAGGCAATTGGCAACGGTCAATTGCTTTTTGAATATGACTTGATTTCATGCATTTTTATTAAAAAAGCTCTATGACATTGGTTTGAATTTTGATATAATGAGAACATCTATTTTTTATTTAGGGGGGACCATGTCTTATATTTTAGAAATCTTACCTAGCTTATTAGTAGGTGCGCAAGTGACATTGCAAGTTTTCTTTATTGTTATTTGTTTATCAATTCCACTTGGTATTGTTGTAGCCTTCCTAATGAAAGTTCATTTTAAGCCGCTTCAATGGCTACTGACAACTTATATTTGGATTATGCGAGGCACGCCTCTGTTATTACAGCTTATCTTTTTTTATTACTTTTTACCAAGTGTAGGGATTTCTTTTGATCGTATGCCAGCTGCGATTATTGCTTTTACGATGAATTATGCAGCTTATTTTGCAGAGATTTTTCGAGGAGGTATTGAGTCTATTCCTAAAGGGCAATATGAAGCTGCAAAGGTATTAAAGTTTTCTAAGTTTCAAACGGTTTGGTACATAGTATTACCTCAAGTCTTCAAAATAGTCTTACCGAGTGTTTTCAATGAAACGATTACTTTAGTGAAAGATTCCTCATTGGTTTACATACTTGGTGTGGGCGACTTACTTCTAGAAAGTAAGACAGCCGCAAATAGGGATGCAACACTTGCACCAATGTTTATAGCAGGTGGTATTTACCTATTATTAATTGGTCTTTTAACTATTTTATCTAAACAAGTTGAAAAGCGTTTTAACTACTATAAATAAGGAGGGACGATGTTAGAATTAAAAAATATTTCTAAATGCTATGGGCAAAAAGAAATCTTTAAAGATTTCAATCTGACTGTAGAAGAAGGTAAAATTCTCTCTTTAGTAGGACCTTCTGGAGGTGGAAAAACAACACTATTACGTATGTTAGCTGGATTGGAAAAGATTGATTCAGGGACTATTGTTCACGATGGTAAAGAAGTATCTGTTGATCATTTGGAAACACTAAATCTTTTAGGATTCGTCTTCCAAGACTTTCAATTATTCCCACATTTAACAGTATTAGATAATTTGATCCTCTCTCCTGTTAAAACGATGGGATTATCAAAAGAACTTGCTAAAGAAAAAGCCTTAGTATTACTTGAACGCTTGGGACTTAAAGACCATGCTTTAGTCTATCCATTTTCATTATCTGGGGGGCAAAAGCAACGTGTCGCACTAGCTCGTGCGATGATGATTGATCCACAGATTATTGGTTATGATGAGCCAACTAGCGCTCTTGATCCAGAGTTGCGTCAAGAAGTAGAAAAACTAATTTTACAAAATAGAGAAACAGGTATGACACAAATTGTAGTAACACATGATCTTCAATTTGCTGAAAGTATATCTGATACGATTCTCAAAATTAATCCTAAGTAGACTTGGGGGTAGATTGTTGACTCACAAAAATATATTATTAACCATTATATTTGGATTATTTATGATTATATTATCAGCATGTGGTATGTCTAATAAGGAAATGGCTGGTATTGATAATTGGGAACATTATCAAAAGGAAAAGAAAATTACTATTGGATTTGATAATACTTTTGTTCCTATGGGATTTGAAAGTCGTTCTGGTGACTATATCGGCTTTGATATTGATTTAGCTAATGCTGTTTTTAAAGAATACGGTATTTCAGTGAAATGGCAGCCTATTAACTGGGATATGAAAGAAACTGAACTTAATAATGGTAATATAGACCTTATTTGGAATGGTTATTCAAAAACGGCAGAACGTGCTAAAAAAGTCGCTTTTACAAACCCATATATGAATAATCATCAAGTAATTGTTACTAAAACTTCATCACATATTAATAGTATTAAGGATATGAAGGGGAAAAAACTAGGAGCCCAGTCGGGTTCATCTGGTTTTGATGCTTTTAACGCTAAACCTGATATTTTAAAAAAGTTTGTAAAAGGAAAAGAAGCAGTTCAATACGATACTTTCACTCAGGCTTTGATTGATTTAAAAAATAACCGTATTGATGGTCTTTTGATTGATGAAGTTTATGCTAACTATTATTTAAAGCAAGAAGGAAATATAAAAGCTTATTATTTTGTTAAAACTGCTTATCAAGGAGAAAATTTTGTAGTAGGAGCTCGTAAAGTTGATCGTAGACTAATTGAAAAGATTAACAAAGCTTTCAAACAGCTTCATAATAAGGGGAGATTTCAAAAAATCTCTTACAAATGGTTTGGTGAAGATGTTTATAGTAAAGAATAAAAGACTAGGAATTTCTCCTAGTCTTTTATTCTACGAAAAAATTAAATAAAAAACATCGATATATCCGATGTTTTCTAGGTTAATTAACCAAGTTTAGTTGCAAGACGTGCTTTATCGCGGCTTGCTTTGTTTGTGTGAATTAAACCTTTAGAAGCAGCTTTGTCGATGCTTGAAGAAGCAGCGCGGTAAAGTTCTTCTGAAGGGTTAGCTTCAAATGCTTTAATAGCAGTACGCATAGCTGATTTTTGTGCTGAGTTTTTTTCGTTTTGTTTAACGTTAAGTTCAGCGCGTTTGATAGCTGATTTAATATTTGCCAATGTTTTCACCTCCATATTAATCTAACTATATAAGTATATCTAATTAAGTGATTTTTGGCAACCCTTTATCACTTTTTGAGATAAATTTCATCAATTTTATGATGTTTCCCTTTATGAATAATAAAATCAGCCCTATTTCTGGTTGGTTCTATATATTTTTCAAGGTTGACTAAATTAATAGTTTTCCAAATATCTTTAGCTAGTTCCATAGCTTTATGTGGCGGTATTTGTGTGAATTTATGATAGTAATTACTAGGGTCTGCTTCGGCTAATTGTAGAAGACTGTTAAATCGTTGTAAATACCATTCTTCAATTTGTTTATTTTCAGCATCAATGTATATTGAAAAATCAAAATAATCATTCATGTAAAGTCGATGGTTTTGTTGGTTTTGAAAGACATTTATTCCTTCTAAAATTAAAAAATCTGGTGTTTCAATAGTTTGCAATTGATTTGGAACGATATCGTAGATTTCATGAGAATAAATTGGGATTTTCGCGGTTATACCGTTCTTTATAGTATCTAAGAAATTTAGAAGTGACTCCATATCATAGGATTCCGGGAAACCTTTACGGTTTAAAATTCCATTTTGTATGAGTTTCTCGTTAGGATATAAAAAGCCATCAGTAGTGACTAATTCGACGTGACTATCTTTAAAAGTTCGTGAAATTAGTAATTGTAGTAAGCGACTGGTAGTTGATTTTCCAACAGCAACTGACCCTGATATGCCGATAATAAAAGGACGTTGATAATTTTCCTTTTTAAGAAATATTGCTTTAGAAAAAGATAAATTTTCTTGACTACGTTTATAGATTTGAATAAGGTTAATTAAAGGAAGGTAGATGTCAATAACATCTTGAATATTAATATTATCGTTTAAGCTTTTGATAGATTCAAGCTCTTTTTCAGTTAGTAAAGCTTGGGATTGCTGATGTAAGTCCTTCCAATTTTCTCTGGAAATACGGTCGAAATTAATAAATTCATTATTCATGTCAAACTCCTATATGAAAGCTATTATAACATTTTATTGAGTGATTGAAAACCGTTTCAAAATATGGTAAAATAATATGGCGAAATTGGAGGGTTAGAATTATTTATGGCTAATATGTATTATACAGAGAATCCTAATGTTGAACATGATATTCATGAGCTAAATGTCAAATTATTAGGAGAATCATTCAGTTTTTTAACTGATGCAGGAGTTTTCTCTAAAAGAATGATAGATTATGGTAGTCAAGTCCTTCTAAATAGTTTACATTTTGAAAAAAATAAATCCTTGTTAGACCTTGGGTGTGGATACGGTCCGCTGGGAATTTCTCTAGCCAAAGTGCAAGGAGTTAAAGCAACTATGGTTGACATTAATACGAGAGCATTGGAATTAGCTAAGAAAAATGCAACACGCAATGGAGTAGTAGTTGAAGTCTTTCAGTCAAACATTTATGAAAATATTTCTAAAACTTTCGACTATATTATAAGCAACCCACCTATTCGTGCTGGAAAGCAAGTTGTTCATTCTATTATCGAAGAAAGTATCTGTTACCTTAATACAGGCGGTAGCCTTACCATTGTCATTCAAAAGAAACAAGGCGCTCCAAGTGCAAAAGCTAAAATGCTAGATACTTTTGGTAATTGCGATATTTTAAAAAAAGATAAGGGATATTATATATTGAGAAGTGAAAAAGTCTAAATGATATCCCTAAAGCGTAAAAATAATAAATAGTTCGGATAATAACTATCGTATTATTTTTTGGAAAGGTTTTCTCTAAAAATGTTTTCTTTAAATTCCGTATAAGATAAAAAGAATTCTGCTTTTTATTCTGAAAATTATAAAAAACTACTTACATTATCTAAAAAAAATGGTAAAATAGATTCAGCTAAAATACCAAGACTAATGAAACTACAAGACTTGGTTACTCAATAATAAATACTTCTGTGTTTGATAAGAAGATAATAAACGTGTTCTAAAAATTTTGCCAGTAAACATTATGAAGCGAAAGGTGCAGCTACTAAAAATGGGAAATATAGAGTTGAAAAAATTGGCTGTAAAAGCGAGTGAAAATGCATACGTTCCTTACTCGAAATTTCCAGTAGGCGCAGCATTGCGTACAGCAGAAGGAAAAATATTTACAGGATGTAACGTTGAAAATATCAGTTATGGATTAGCAAACTGTGCTGAGCGTACTGCAATTTTTAAAGCTGTTTCAGAAGGTTATAAAGATTTTTCGGAAATTGCTATTTATGGAAATACTGAAGAACCAATTTCTCCTTGCGGTGCATGCCGTCAAGTGATGGTGGAATTTTTTAATAAGAATGCTAAAGTTACATTGATTGCTAAAAATGGTAAGACGGTCGAGACGACGGTCGGTGAGTTGTTACCATACTCGTTTGTTGATTTAAAATAATTTAAATCAGTTGCTCTTTTAAGCATTTAGCTTAAATATTAAGTTTTTTAGGAGGGTTCATTTCATGAACAAAAAAATTGCCGGGATCGGCTTGGCTTCGATTGCAGTACTTAGTTTAGCTGCATGTGGACATCGTGGTGCTTCTAAATCTGGTGGTAAATCAGATAGCTTGAAGGTTGCAATGGTAACAGATACCGGTGGTGTTGATGATAAATCATTTAACCAATCTGGTTGGGAAGGTATGCAAGCTTGGGGCAAGAAGAATGGCCTTAAAAAAGGAGCTGGTTTTGACTATTTCCAATCGGCAAGTGAATCTGATTATGCAACTAACTTAGATACAGCTGTGTCTAGTGGTTATAAATTGATTTTCGGTATTGGATTTTCTCTTCATGATGCTATTGATAAAGCAGCAGACAATAACAAAGATGTTAATTACGTCATCGTTGATGATGTTATTAAAGGGAAAGATAATGTTGCAAGTGTTGTCTTTGCGGATAATGAATCAGCTTACTTAGCAGGTATTGCAGCCGCTAAAACTACCAAAACAAAAACAGTTGGCTTTGTAGGTGGTATGGAATCTGAGGTTATTACCCGTTTGGAAAAAGGTTTTGAAGCAGGTGTCAAATCAGTTGATAAATCAATTAAAATTAAAGTTGACTATGCTGGTTCATTCGGTGATGCTGCTAAGGGTAAGACAATTGCAGCCGCACAATATGCTTCTGGCGCAGATATTGTTTATCAAGTAGCTGGTGGAACTGGTGCAGGTGTATTCAGTGAAGCAAAATCACGCAATGAATCTTTAAAAGAAGCTGACAAAGTTTGGGTATTAGGTGTAGACCGTGACCAAGCAGCAGAAGGTAAGTATACTTCTAAAGATGGTAAGGCTTCTAACTTTGTTTTGGCTTCATCAATTAAAGAAGTTGGAAAATCAGTTGAATTGATTGCTACTAAAACAAGTAAAGGTAAATTCCCAGGTGGTAATGTAACAACTTATGGTTTGAAGGATGGTGGAGTTGATATAGCAACTACAAACCTTTCAGATGACGCCGTTAAAGCGATTAAAGAGGCTAAAGCTAAAATTATTTCAGGAGATATCAAAGTTCCTAGCAAATAATATCTTTAAGAACTTTCAAAAAAGCGATTAGAAATCGCTTTTTTGAAGCTGAGATAAACTTATATCTCAGTAAAATCCATCAGTCGTTAACGATTGGTGGATTTTACTGAACTATAAATGAATTTTTCTGAAAGGGAGAACCACATGACACAGAATGTCATTGAAATGAAAGAAATCACTAAGAAATTCGGTGATTTTGTGGCAAATGATCATATCAATTTGACGGTTGAAAAAGGTGAGATACATGCTCTGCTTGGCGAAAACGGTGCAGGGAAATCAACTTTAATGAACATGTTAGCAGGTTTACTAGAACCAACAGACGGTCAAATTTTTATTAATGGTCAGCCTGTAACTATTGATTCACCTTCCAAATCGTCACAATTGGGGATTGGTATGGTACATCAGCATTTCATGCTTGTTGAAGCATTTACTGTAGCTGAAAATATTGTTCTAGGAAATGAAACCACCCAAAATGGTGTTTTAGACATTAAGACAGCAGCTAAAGAAATAAAGGAACTATCAGAGAAATATGGTTTGTCAGTAAATCCAAATGCTAAAATATCTGATATTTCTGTAGGAGCACAGCAGCGTGTTGAAATTTTGAAGACACTTTATCGCGGTGCAGATATTTTAATTTTTGATGAGCCGACGGCGGTGCTTACACCATCAGAAATAAAAGAATTGATGACAATTATGAAGAGCCTTGTTAAAGAAGGCAAATCCATTATACTAATTACCCATAAATTGGATGAAATTCGGGCAGTTGCTGATAAAGTTACTGTGATTCGCCGTGGTAAAAGTATTGAAACAGTCCCTGTTGCAGGCGCAAGTTCTCAACAACTGGCGGAAATGATGGTTGGACGATCTGTTTCCTTCAGAACTGAAAAAAAGGAAGCTAATCCGACTGACATAATCCTTTCTGTAAAGGATTTAGTTGTAGAAGAAAATAGAGGCGGCGTTCTAGCTGTTAAAAATCTGTCGTTAGATGTTCGAGCAGGTGAAATTGTAGGTATAGCTGGTATTGATGGTAATGGACAAAGTGAATTAATTCAAGCTATTACAGGTTTAAGAAAGGTAACTTCTGGTCAAATTGTAATTAAAGGTAAAGATGTCACAAAATTTTCAAGTCGACAAATTACAGAATTAAGTGTAGGTCATGTTCCAGAAGATCGTCATAGAGATGGTTTGGTTCTAGATATGACGATGGCAGAAAATTTAGCTTTACAAACTTATTATAAAGAGCCATTGAGTCATAAAGGTATCCTTAATTTTGCTAAAATTAAAGAGTATGCTCGTCAATTAATGACAGAATTTGATGTGCGTGGTGCTGGTGAACATGTTTTAGCAAGAGGATTTTCTGGTGGTAACCAACAAAAAGCAATTATTGCTCGTGAAGTGGATCGCGATCCAGACCTACTCATTGTTAGCCAACCGACTCGTGGTCTAGATGTTGGTGCTATCGAGTATATTCATAAACGTTTGATTGAAGAGCGCGATAAAGGGAAAGCGGTCTTAGTAGTTAGCTTTGAGTTAGATGAAATCTTAAACTTATCAGATCGTATTGCAGTTATTCATGATGGTAAAATTCAAGGAATTGTTAAACCCGACCAAACCAACAAGCAAGAATTGGGTATTTTGATGGCTGGTGGAAAAATTGAAAAGGAGGAGAGAGATGTCTAAGAAGGCGCAAAAAATTGCAGTTCCTCTGATTTCAGTTGTACTAGGAATCATTCTAGGAGCTATTATTATGCTGATATTTGGTTATGATCCACTTTGGGGTTATGAGGGATTGTTCCAAACAGCATTCGGTAGTATAAAAAATATTGGTGAAATTTTCCGTGCAATGGGACCATTAATTTTAATTGCTCTAGGTTTCTCAGTTGCCAGTCGTGCAGGTTTCTTTAATATTGGACTTCCAGGGCAAGCCTTATCAGGATGGATTGCCGCAGGTTGGTTCGCTCTTTCACACCCAGATATGCCACGTCCAGCAATGATTCTTTGTACTATTATTATTGGTATCGTTGCTGGGGGAATCACTGGAGCTATTCCAGGTATTCTCAGAGCATACCTTGGAACAAGTGAAGTTATTGTAACTATTATGATGAACTATATTGTTCTTTATTCAGGAAATGCTATTGTACAACGTGTTTTCCCAAAAAGCATTATGCGTACAAGTGACTCGAGTGTATATGTTTCTGCCAATGCATCATACCAGACAGATTGGTTATCTAGTTTAACGAATAATTCACGTATCAATATTGGTATCTTCATTGCTATTATTGCAGTTGTGTTAGTTTGGTTCCTATTAAATAAAACAACGCTTGGATTTGAAATTCGTTCAGTTGGTTTAAATCCAAATGCTAGTGAGTACGCTGGTATGTCTGCAAAGCGTACAATTATTCTATCAATGATTATTTCTGGAGCTTTTGCAGGACTTGGTGGTGTTGTTGAAGGACTAGGTACATTTGAGAATGTATTTGTACAGCCATCCTCGTTAGCTATTGGCTTTGACGGTATGGCAGTAAGTCTACTCGCAGCGAATAGTCCAATAGGTATTTTATTTGCAGCATTTCTATTTGGTGTTCTAAGTGTTGGTGCGCCTGGTATGAACATTGCAGGTATTCCACCTGAGTTAATTAAAGTTGTAACAGCTTCAATCATCTTCTTCGTAGGTGTCCATTACATTATTGAGTATGTTATTAAACCTAAAAAACAAATGAAAGGTGGTAAGTAAATTGAGTTTAACAACGATTTTTGCATTGCTATTTTCATCAATGCTAATTTACGCAACACCTCTTATCTTTACAAGTATTGGGGGAACCTTCTCTGAACGTGGTGGTATCGTCAACGTTGGTTTAGAAGGAATTATGGTAATTGGAGCTTTCTCAGGCGTTGTATTTAATTTAGAGTTTGCTTCTGTTTTTGGTGATGCGACTCCATGGATTTCTGTACTAGTTGGTGGTTTAGTTGGTTTAATTTTTTCTGTTATCCATGCAGTTGCGACAGTTAATTTTCGTGCAGATCATATTATCAGCGGAACCGTTCTTAATTTAATGGCACCTTCATTAGCTGTTTTCTTGATTAAGGTTCTTTATAATAAAGGTCAAACTGATAATATTCAAGAATCATTTGGAAAATTTAATTTCCCTATACTATCAGATATTCCTTTTGTTGGTGATATCTTCTTTAAAGGAACAAGCTTAGTCGGTTATATTGCTATTCTTTTCTCATTCCTTGCTTGGTTTATTCTATATAAAACTCGCTTTGGATTAAGATTACGCTCAGTTGGAGAACATCCTCAAGCAGCAGACACCTTAGGTATTAATGTTTATCTTATGCGTTACTCTGGTGTCTTGATTTCAGGTTTCCTTGGTGGAATAGGAGGAGCTGTATATGCTCAATCTATTTCTGTTAACTTTGCAGCGACAACTATATTAGGACCGGGCTTTATCTCCTTAGCGGCGATGATTTTTGGTAAGTGGAATCCAATTGGTGCAATGCTTGCTAGTCTATTCTTTGGTTTATCGCAAAGTTTAGCAGTTATCGGTAGCCATTTACCACTTTTGAGCAATATTCCAACAGTTTATCTACAAATTGCTCCATATGTCCTCACTATCATTGTATTAGCAGCTTTCTTTGGACAAGCAGTAGCTCCTAAGGCGGATGGTATTAATTATATTAAAACGAAATAAATAAAAAGAAACTAGTATAAGCTAGTTTCTTTTTATTGTTTGTGAATTTGTGGAAAAATACTTTGTGAAAATTTCACATAAATTATAATACAATAACAATAAAATATAAAAAAATAGAAAATTGAGTCATTATTCTAGTAAGAGTTTGTGAATAATGTTATAATGTGTTTTGTTATTAATTATTTATAAAGGAGAACTCTTAATATGAGTAAAATCGTTGTCGTAGGGACAAACCACGCTGGTACAGCAGCAATTAAAACAATGCTTAGTAATTATGGTGAAGCCAATGAAATTGTAACATTTGATCAAAATTCCAATATCTCTTTCTTAGGATGTGGTATGGCTCTTTGGATTGGTGAACAGATTGATGGTCCAGAAGGATTGTTCTACTCTGATAAAGAGCAGTTGGAAAGTATGGGAGCTAAGGTTTACATGAACTCTCCAGTACTTAATATTGACTACGATAAAAAAGAAGTTACAGCTTTAGTAGATGGAAAAGAACATGTTGAAAGTTATGAAAAACTTATTTTAGCAACTGGTTCACAACCTATCATTCCACCAATTAAAGGTGTTGAAATTCAAGAAGGATCTCGTGAATTTAAAGCTACTCTTGAAAACCTTCAATTTGTGAAACTTTATCAAAATTCAGAAGAAGTTATTGAAAAGTTAGCTAAACCTGGTATCAATCGTGTTGCTGTTGTTGGGGCTGGGTATATTGGTGTAGAATTAGCAGAAGCTTTCCAACGTATTGGAAAAGAAGTAACACTTGTTGATGTTGCTGATACTTGTATGGGTGGTTACTATGATCGTGACTTTACTGATATGATGAGTAAAAACCTTGAAGACCATGGTATTCGTCTTGCTTTCGGACAAGCTGTTCAAGCAGTTGAAGGTGATGGTAAAGTAGAACGTCTTGTTACTGATAAAGAAACATTTGATGTTGATATGGTGATCTTAGCTGTTGGATTCCGTCCAAATACAGAACTCGGTGCAGGTAAATTAGATACATTCCGTAATGGCGCTTGGGTAGTTGATAAGAAGCAAGAAACAAGCGTGAAAGATGTTTATGCTATAGGTGATTGTGCGACAATTTGGGATAATTCTCGTGATGATATCAATTATATTGCTCTTGCTTCAAACGCCGTTCGTACTGGTATTGTAGCAGCTCACAATGCATGTGGTACAGAGCTTGAAGGTGCTGGTGTCCAAGGGTCAAATGGTATCTCAATCTATGGCCTTAACATGGTGTCAACTGGTTTGACTTTAGAAAAAGCAAAACAAGCTGGGTACAATGCAGTTGAAACAGGCTTTAATGACCTTCAAAAACCAGAATTTATCAAACACAATAATCATGAAGTAGCTATTAAGATTGTCTATGATAAAGATAGCCGAGTTATCCTTGGTTGCCAAATGGTCTCACACGAAGATGTATCTATGGGAATTCATATGTTCTCACTTGCTATTCAAGAAAAAGTTACTATTGAAAAGCTTGCTTTGACCGATATCTTCTTCTTACCACATTTTAATAAGCCATATAACTATATTACAATGGCTGCATTAGGCGCTAAAGATTAATTTAAAATTAAAAAGGTTAAGCGAAATGCTTAGCCTTTTATTTCATCCTTTAACAAGGTCAAAAATGTAACGGCAAAGAAAAAGCTAAGATATTCCTATCCTAGCTTTTTTTCAACTATGTTAGTTTTTTGATGCTTCTTGGAATTCTGGGTTTTTCCAAGCTTCGTCAATAATATCTTTTAATTGTTCAGCTGAGGCTTGCATTTTTTGAAGTTCAGCATCATTTAATGGGATATTAACTGGACGAACGATACCATGTGCACCTACGATTGCAGGCTGACCGATAAAGACATCTTTAACATCACCGTATTGGCCTTCTTGATATACAGATAATGGAAGAACTGCATTTTCATCATCAAGGATAGCTTTAGTAATACGAGCAAGTGCGACAGCAATACCGTAATATGTAGCACCTTTTTTGTTGATGATTGAGTATGCAGCGTCACGAACTGAAATAAACAAATCAACAAGTCCTTGTTCATCAATATCGCGATTTTCTTGTAACCATTGTTCAAGTTGGACACCAGCAACGTTAGCATGTGACCAAACGGCAAATTCTGAGTCACCGTGTTCACCCATGATGTATGCGTGAACTGAACGAGCATCAACACCAATTTTATCTGCTAAAGCTTGACGGAAACGTGCAGAGTCAAGTGAAGTACCTGAACCAATAACGCGTTCCTTAGGGAAACCTGAGAATTTCCAAGTTGAATATGTAAGTACATCTACAGGGTTAGCCGCTACTAAGAAGATACCGTTGAAACCTGATTCAACAACTTGAGTTACGATTGATTTGTTAATTGCTAAGTTTTTACCAACAAGGTCAAGTCGAGTTTCACCTGGTTTTTGAGGTGCGCCAGCAGTAATGACAACAAGGTCAGCATCTGCGCAGTCTGCATAAGTAGCTGCGTAGATTTTTTTAGGTGATGTAAATGCAAGGGCATGTGAAAGATCTTCAGCATCACCAACAGCTTTATCAAATAAAGCTGGGATTTCAATGATACCTAACTCTTGCGCAATACCTTGGTTAACAAGTGCAAAAGCGTAAGAAGAACCTACGGCACCATCACCAACGAGAATAACTTTTTTATGTTGTTTAGTTGCAGTCATTTCTAAACATCTCCTTAAATATTTTTGGGAAGTTTCCCATACACCTATATTCTATCATTTTCAATGAAAGAAGTCACTAATAAAATGTGAAAAAATTTGCAAACAAATTGAAATATCATAGAAAACTATTGAAAACGCTGAGTGTCTTGATATTTTTGATACCGATTTATCATCGCAATTTTACCTAAATTATGGTACAATGTAAGAGACTTACAGTGAAGAAAAGGGGCATTTTTTAATGCAAGATAAAAATTTAGTAGATGTTAATCTAACTAGTGAAATGAAAACGAGTTTTATCGATTACGCCATGAGTGTCATTGTTGCTCGTGCACTTCCAGATGTTAGAGATGGTTTAAAACCTGTTCATCGTCGTATTTTATATGGTATGAATGAACTAGGTGTGACACCTGATAAACCTCATAAGAAATCAGCACGTATTACTGGTGATGTTATGGGTAAATACCATCCACATGGTGATTCATCTATTTACGAAGCAATGGTGCGTATGGCACAATGGTGGTCATATCGTCATATGCTCGTTGATGGTCATGGAAACTTTGGTTCAATGGATGGGGATGGTGCTGCCGCACAGCGTTATACAGAAGCACGTATGAGTAAAATTGCTCTTGAGATGCTTCGTGATATCAATAAAAATACAGTTGATTTTCAAGATAACTATGATGGCAGTGAACGTGAACCTCTTGTTTTACCAGCGCGTTTCCCTAATTTATTAGTCAATGGTGCAACTGGTATTGCTGTAGGTATGGCAACAAATATTCCACCACATAATCTAGGTGAGTCTATAGATGCTGTCAAATTGGTTATGGATAACCCTGATGTTACTACACGGGAGTTAATGGAAGTTATTCCTGGTCCAGATTTTCCTACTGGTGCCTTGGTGATGGGACGTTCAGGTATTCACCGTGCCTATGAAACTGGGAAGGGATCAATTGTCTTACGTTCACGGACTGAAATTGAAACAACTTCAAATGGGAAAGAGCGTATTGTTGTCACAGAGTTTCCATATGGCGTTAATAAAACAAAAGTACACGAGCATATTGTACGTTTAGCACAAGAAAAGCGCATTGAAGGTATTACTGCTGTTCGTGATGAATCAAGTCGTGAAGGCGTTCGTTTTGTTATTGAAGTTCGTCGTGCTGCTTCAGCAAATGTGATTTTAAATAATCTTTTCAAATTAACTAGCTTGCAGACAAATTTTAGCTTCAATATGCTTGCTATTGAAAAAGGTGTTCCAAAAATTTTGTCATTACGACAAATCATTGATAACTATATTGAACACCAAAAGGAAGTTATTGTTCGTCGTACTCAGTTTGACAAAGCTAAAGCAGGAGCCCGTGCTCATATCTTAGAAGGTTTACTTGTGGCGCTTGATCACTTGGATGAAGTTATCACAATTATTCGTAATAGTGAGACAGACACCATTGCTCAAGCAGAGTTGATGTCACGTTTTGAATTATCGGAGCGTCAGAGTCAAGCTATTTTAGATATGCGTCTTCGTCGTTTAACTGGATTAGAACGCGATAAAATCCAATCAGAATACAATGACTTACTAGCTTTAATTGCTGATTTAGCAGATATCTTAGCTAAGCCTGAACGTGTTGTTACCATTATAAAAGAAGAGATGGATGAGGTTAAGCGTAAGTATGCTGATGCCCGTCGTACAGAATTAATGATTGGTGAAGTTTTATCACTTGAAGATGAAGACCTTATTGAGGAAGAAGATGTTCTTATTACTCTCTCAAACAAGGGATATATCAAGCGTCTCGCTCAAGATGAGTTTAGAGCACAAAAACGTGGAGGACGCGGTATTCAAGGGACTGGAGTTAATAACGATGATTTTGTTCGTGAATTGGTTTCAACAAGTACTCACGATACTGTGCTTTTCTTTACAAATTTAGGGCGTGTGTATCGTTTGAAAGCATATGAAATTCCAGAATATGGACGTACAGCTAAAGGCCTCCCTATCGTTAACCTTTTAAAACTTGACGAAGGTGAGACAATTCAAACAATTATTAACGCTAGAAAAGAAGATGTCGCTAATAAATATTTCTTTTTCACAACTCAGCAAGGTATAGTGAAACGTACAAGTGTTTCTGAATTTAGTAACATTCGTCAAAATGGACTTCGTGCTATTAATTTGAAAGAGAATGACGAGTTGATTAACGTCCTCTTGATTGACGAAAATGAAGATGTTATTATCGGGACACGTACAGGCTACTCTGTTCGCTTCAAAGTGAACGCTGTACGTAATATGGGACGCACAGCGACTGGGGTACGAGGCGTTAATCTTCGTGAAGGTGATAAAGTTGTGGGAGCTTCTCGTATCGTTAATGGACAAGAAGTACTAATCATCACTGAAAAAGGTTATGGCAAGAGAACAGAAGCTTCGGAATATCCTACAAAAGGCCGTGGTGGTAAAGGAATAAAAACCGCTAATATTACTGCTAAAAATGGGCCATTAGCACGCTTAGTGACGATTAATGGAAATGAGGACATCATGGTCATTACAGATACAGGTGTTATTATTCGAACCAATGTTGCTAATATTTCTCAAACTGGTCGTTCTACCATGGGTGTTAAAGTGATGAGACTTGATCAAGAAGCTAAAATCGTCACTGTTGCGCTAGTGGAACAAGAAATTGAAGATAAGTCTAATATAGAGGATACAAAAGAATAGGAAGTTATGCGTAATAAAAAAAAATCACATGGTTTCTTTAACTTTGTTAGATGGTTATTGGTTGTATTGCTAATTATTGTTGGGTTGGCTTTGGTGTTCAATAAACCAATTCGCAATGCTTTCATAGCTCATCAATCAAATCATTATCAAATTTCACGAGTTAGTAAAAAAACAATTGAAAAAAATAAGAAATCTAAAACAAGTTATGACTTTTCATCAGTCAAATCTATTAGTACAGAATCGATTTTATCTGCTCAAACGAAATCACATAATTTGCCTGTAATAGGAGGGATTGCTATACCAGATGTCGAAATCAATCTCCCAATTTTCAAAGGACTGGGCAATACAGAGTTGAGTTATGGTGCAGGAACGATGAAAGAAAACCAGATTATGGGAGGCCCAAATAACTATGCCTTAGCTAGTCACCATGTCTTTGGTTTGACAGGTTCTTCTAAGATGCTCTTTTCACCTTTAGAACATGCTAAGAAAGGTATGAAAGTTTACCTCACTGATAAAAGCAAAGTATACACTTACACTATTACTGAAATTTCAAAGGTAACACCAGAACATGTTGAGGTTATTGATGATACACCTGGCAAGAGCCAACTCACTTTAGTGACCTGTACGGATCCAGAAGCCACAGAACGTATTATTGTGCATGCTGAATTAGAAAAAACAGGTGAATTTTCAACAGCAGATGAGTCGATATTAAAAGCATTTTCGAAAAAATATAATCAAATTAATCTCTAGAAGGTAGTTAGAATTATGAAATTAAAGACTGTTCATCATATTGCGATAATTGTTTCTGACTATGAAAAGTCAAAAGACTTCTATGTTAATAAGCTAGGATTTGAAATTATTCGTGAAAACCATCGTCCGGAGCGTCATGATTATAAATTAGATTTACGGTGCGGTGATATTGAGCTTGAAATATTTGGAAATCGTCTTGATGATCCAGAATATGAAACTCCTCCTCAGAGAATAGGTAGGCCGAATTGGCCACGTGAAGCATGTGGTTTACGACACCTTGCCTTTTACGTTCCAGATGTGGAAGCGTACAAGGTAGAACTGGAGAATTTAGGAATTTTTGTAGAGCCTATTCGTTACGATGACTATACTGGCAAAAAGATGACCTTTTTCTTTGATCCAGATGGTTTACCTTTAGAATTACATGAATAATAAACAAAGTTGCGTGGATACGCAACTTTGTTTAATTTACTGAATAATTTTATATTCAAGAAGTTTTTTAAAGAAATAAGTAAGTTAATCATGGTATAATGTAAGGTATGAAAAGAATTGAAAAGGAATTATTTTGAAATGAGGATACTAAAATGAGTATTAAAAAGCTATTGTTTGCAGGCCTTGCTTTTATTTTATTTACCCTAGCGAGTCCAGCATATGCTGCATCAGATGTTCAGAAAGTTATTGATGAAACTTATGTTCAACCTGATTATGTCTTAGGTTATTCGCTAAATCAAGAACAGCGTGCACAGACATTACAACTTCTGAATTATGATGAATCTAGAGACACGAAAGTTAAAACGCTAAATACTAGCTCATATGCTAAAATAATGAATATAGCTGATGATGCAAGCATCCAATTATATTCATCTGTTAAAATAAAAAAATTAGGGTCTAACGATACCTTAGCAGTAAACATTGTTACACCTGAGAATATTACTAAAGTTACAGAAGATATGTATCGCAATGCTGCAGTTACATTAGGTATTGAGCATGCAACGATATCAGTGGCTGCTCCAATAAAAGTAACTGGGGAGAGTGCTCTTGCAGGTATCTATTATTCATTAGAGAAAAATGGAGCAAGTGTATCATCAGAAAATAAACAACTAGCACAAGAAGAGTTAAGTACTTTATCTGGTATTAATGCTGAGAATAAGGGTAAGGAAGGTTATGACGCCGACAAGCTTAATGTAGCTTTAACGGATATTAAGTCAGCCGTAGCTAAAGGAGGATCTGATCTTTCAAAAGATGATATTCGAAAAATTGTTGAGGAAACATTGAAAAATTATCATCTTGATAACGCTGTAACGGAAAATCAAATAAATTTAATTGTTAATTTTGCAGTTAATCTTTCACAAAGTAATGTCATCAAAAATAGTGATTTCACGAACACCTTGAATAATTTGAAAGACAACATTGTTTCGAAAGCAGGATCTAAATTTAAAAATATCAATGTCAATTTTAATGCTAATAAAGCTGTTGAATCAGGTAAGGGATTTTTAGCTAATATTTGGCAACAAATTGTTAATTTTTTCCAGCAGTTTGGTAGTTAATAAAAAAGTCTAGCTTATAAGCTAGACTTTTTTTACCCTAAATAAATGTTTGTGTTTTTTTACTAATCTTTAAATGAATATTTAAGAATAAATGGCGCAATAATAGTTGATAGTATAACAACAATAACAAGCTCGGAATAAGTAGTGCTTGAAATAATTTTAGCAGCTAATCCAACTTGAACTATAATGAGAGCCATCTCGCCACGACTGACCATTCCACCACCAATTGTTAAAGATTCTAATTTGGAAAAATTAAAGCCTCGACCGACAAAGTACCCTGGAATTAATTTTGATAAAACAGCCAAAGCAGTAAAGATTAATATCGTGTGAAGGTGAGACATCATTCCATCGAATTTAAGAGGTAGTGCAATTGAAGCGAAGAAAATTGGGATAAAGAAGGTGTAACTAAGAAGTGAAATTTTATGTTCTACCTTATCAACAAAAGAAGTTTGTCCAATAGCTAATCCTGCAAAAAACGAACCAATGATAGAACTCATTCCAACTTTATCGGCTAAAATTGATAGAGAAAAACAGATAAGGATAGCAAGAATAGTATATTTCTCAAAGAAATGAACCTTTTCGATTAATTTGAAAAGAGCAGGTACAAGGTATTTCATACAAATAAATAAGAAAACAAAGAATAACAATTGAATGATAATTTGTAATCCGATATTAGAAGAGCTTCCATTTGTTGCAATAAAGACACTCAGAAGCAAAACAGCTAAGACATCATCAGCAACAGCAGCACCTAAAATAATAGCACCAGTATCTGTTTTTACACGATTGTATTCTTGTAAAACTTCAACTGTGATAGAAATACTAGTTGCAGCAAATACGAGCCCGTAAAAGATAGCAGTATTGATTTGGAACCCAAACAAGCGTGTCAAGAAGTAGAAGAGAGCCATAGGAACAATAACACCAGTAATTGCGACCAGTAGACTGGGCTTAAGATACTTCTTTAAAAGATCAAAATTAGCTTCAAGACCCGCTAAAAACATGAGTAAGATAACACCAATTTCTGACAAGACATGTAATACCTGATTTTGATGAACAAGTCCTAGCATTGCAGGTCCGATGATGATACCTACAAGTAGTTGTCCAACAACAGCCGGTATTCCAATTCTTTTTGAAATAAGAGTTGCAAGAACGCTTGCCAACAAAATGATTGTAATTTGAATGATAATATGCATTTTTTCCTCCTAATATTAATAAAATGATATCAATCATATTGTACTGAATATTTAGAATACCATTTTTTAAGCCTAAAATCTAGGAATATTTCTTTTCTGTCTTTTTCATATTATTATCAAGAAAATGGAAAAATATACTGAAAAATATTCAATTTAAGAATAATGAACTTGTAACTATCGAACTACATAAAAATGATATTTTAAGTGTAAGTATCTCTTATTAGACTTCCTGCGAAACAAAATATGGTACAATAGTTCTATGAATTATGAAGCAAGCAAACAATTAACTAATGAGTCGCAGAAACATCGGACAAGCTGCTAAAATCTTGGCAGACAGTGGTTATCAAGGGATCATGAAGATGTATTCACAAGCGCAAACTCCGAGGAAATCAAGCAAACTTAAGCCACTAACTCTTGAAGATAAAACCTATAACCATACGCTATCCAAAGAGAGAATCAAGGTTGAGAATATTTTGCCAAAGTAAAACGTTTAAAATATTTTCAACAACCTATCGAAATCGACGCAAACGGTTTGGATTACGAATGAATTTGATTGCTGGAATGATCAACCGTGAACTAGGATTTTAGTTTCGCAGGAAGTCTATTCAAGAAATAAGAGTAAAAAAACTTAGCTACTTAAAGTAGCTAAGTTTTTATTCCCACTCAATTAAAAATTTCATAGGTTGAGTGCCAGAAAACCTTGATTTATTAAGGGTTGTAATGCCTTTTAAATCTATTTGGCGGGATTTCTGGCGGGGTTATCTTTTTAGGTTTTGATTCCCGTTAAATTGAATTTTTGTTTTTGGAGCCGTATGTATGGATATATTCCCACTCATTATTTCAGCAATAGATTCATCAGCTCCACTCCAAAGGTGTGAGTAATGTTTCAAAGTAATTTCTGGGCTAGAATGACCTAACCTTTTCGATAAAATCAAGACAGATACATTAAATTCGTTTATCAAATAAGAAGCGTTACTATGGCGAAGCCCTTTACCTTGTATTCGCTTTACGCCAGCAAGTTCAGAGTATCGTTTAATAATTCTAGCTAGTGTAGATTTTATCATCGGAAAGCTATCATAGGTAAAGACAAAATCAGTTTCATTACCTAAGCCGATTTCTTTTTGTCTTTTCTTCCAATGCTTTAGAATAGCAATAGTATCATCATCTAGGGAAATAATTCGTTTGCCATCACTTGTTTTAGTGTAGGCGTTTCTTTGCCAGTTTTTCCTTGATTTTAGAATAAGCATATGATGTACACGCATTCGTTTCTTAGCGAAGTCAATATCGTTCCAGAACAGCCCCATGCCTTCGTTGATGCGTATGCCTGTTGTAAAATAAGTCCAGAGCATAACGAAATTCAGATGTTCGTAAAAATCATCAATACAGATTTGAGCAATGACACGCTCAAATTCGACTTTAGTCCAGTAGGGAACGATAGCTTTTCCTTTTGGAATAGCTTTAGCCTTTTTAGAAATATTATTTTCCAAATACCCCATTTCTACAGCATAATCTAGGGATTTTCTAAACATACCAAAGATAAGACTAGCATAGGCTTGAGAATAACCAGAGCCGTTTTCTTCCTTCCTTGATAGTAACCATATTCTATAATTCTGAATATCTTCAATAGTTAAATTACGTAACGTCCTATTTTCAAAGCGTTCTGCAATTTTTTCAAGGTTTTTGATTCTAACAGCATAGGTGCTTTCTTCTACATACGATTTATAATATGGAATATAACAATCTAAAATAAATTGCTTTACGTTCATATTGTAGTTAGCGTAGGCGTGAGCCTTATGATATTCTCGTTTTATTCTAGTAAGCTCTAAATAGGCTTCTCTGGCAGTAGAAAAAGGTTTCCCATTGCTATCTTTTCTGCTTTTCTTACGAATTCGCTTACCGCTGATTTTGTCAATTCCTAGCTCTGTTTCATAGAAATATTTTCCTTTCGTGTCTATAAACACACCACTATAACGTGTTTTTGCCATTTGTCAGTCCTCATCCAGTTCTACACCGATAAGGTTTTCTACATTTTTACGTGGCACTAATCCGAGCCTACGGTTATTGTAGAATGGTATGCCTTTATTATACACCAAATCTTGCTTTACCGCCTGAATAATACTAATCGCAGTATGTTTTTTATAACCTAGTTTTATTAAGTCGTCTTTGCTAATCAATGGTTTCATACGCTCACAGTTCCTTTCTTATTCTTATTTTTGTGCCAGTTGAATTTGCGGTAATATCTCCATTCTCATCTATTGATAGGTTGTAAATAGCAATATCTTCTTTATATTCAAGATTATCTAAATGACCTAAGGAAAAACTAGGGGTTAATCCCTCAAAATAGTTTCTTTCTAGATTTTCATAACTTACTATCGGTTTTATTAAACCACGAGATGAAAAATATTTTGGCTGTTTATATCCACTTGGAATAGCTAGTAAATCTTTTGTGATATATTTTGTAATGTAGTTAGCAACTTTTTTAGAAGAATCGATTTTTGTAACGGTACTAAATCCTAATTGATACGAATCAACATTATAGACTTGCTTGCCATTCTTTTTTATCAATCGACCAGTTTTAGTATTTCTTGCTTTTGTTAATTTTGGACTAAAACCGCCTGTTACTCCATGAAAATGAAGCCGTCCATTCTTGTGTAATTCTGGTATGAAAATGTAACGAAATTTTCCATATTTTTCACGCTGAGCTTTGAGCCAAGTACGTATTTTCTTTTTTACTATTAAATAATCATGAGAATTGATTTTCGCATCGTCAAAAGTTAATGTCCAAAATAAATCGAAATCATTACATAATAGATAGTGACGGATTCGTCTTTTGATTCGATGAGATTGTTGATATAACTCATCATAGCTTGGCTTTTTGCAAGAAGGAGTAGTATCTTTAATACCATTTTCTCCTAATCGTCTAATCTTGGGATTTCTATAATGAATTATTTCAAAAGTATTCGAGCTATATTGAACTATTTTTGTGTTATATACTTCTCTTGTCATTTATCCTCCGCTTATCATGCCTGCATGTCAAGTAGCAGGCTAATACACACATCTAGCGAGCTCTGGCTTGCTTGGGCAAGCCAGCTCACTAGATAGTTAATTCATTCTATCTGCTTTCTTGGAATAGTTTGAAAGTCTCTTATTTTATCTTTGAAATCTCTTGAATTCAAATCAAAATATGGAGTCTCAAAATATTTTATTCCGTTTGTTTTCGGAGTTAGAATATATCCTTTTCCAACTCCTCCTCTGTAATCAACCAAAAGGTCTTTTTTCTCTTTGCCCATGATACTATAAAAAGTTTCCTCGGATATACTAGCGTCGCTTGCAAGTATTATTCTAGTTTGACATTGTTCGGTGATTGCCCTAGGTAAATCAGAGGCGAGGAGTTTTTGGCTTGCTAGAATAAGCAATCCTCTTCCAGAAGCTCTTGATTTTAAGGCGAGTATTTTTAATAATCTAACCATTTCCTTTTGTTGAGCTGGAGTTCCAGATTCTAATGCTGCCAGTACCTCATCAAATATAAGATAATGGGCTGGTAGAGAGAAATCTTTATATGTAGTTGAAAAATCAACTGAAGAAAAGGAGAAGTAGCGTTTATATATATCTTCCATTTCAAATACCATTTGTTCTAGAAGTAGAACAATCTCTTCTGCATTGCGTGCGACAGGAATACCTAGATTTTCAAAAGTAGCACCTAAAGAGGTTTGTTTTGCATCAATTAAACTTACAGAGTGCCCTTGTTTGATTAATAAGCCAGCTAGTGTGGCTAAGTAAAGTGATTTTCCAGCTCCACTAGGGGCTATTATAATCTGATGACTAGCCTCACTAGCTATATCGAAGAAAATATTGTCATAAAGTTTTATTGGATTGTGATTTACACAGTAATCATCATCAGTAATCTCAAACAATTCACTTACGGAATATCTTATTGGATTTTCGCCGTATTTAAGGACAACAATATTACTATCTATAGTGGATTCCAAAAGATTCCATTCTTCGTGGGTAGCCTGGATAAGAAATTCGGTCAACCTTCTAGATATTTCTTTTACTTGCTGAATACTAGGTATAGTCCCAGACGGATTGAGCTTAATTACAATCCTGTCAGCTTCTTTATAAAATTTCCATTCAACTGTTTTTATCTGGGTTTTATTAGAAGGGAGTTGTATTAAATCTAGTCGTTCTGTTGCAAGCTCAAGAATGCTTAAAAATCTGTATTTCCAGATAGGAGAATAAACTGAAAATAAGAGTCTCATACCAATATGACCGATAAAAAGAGCGACAAGAGCAGAAGATACAATAATACCTATCTTGTAAACAACGTTTAATATAGGCAACATTGATGAAAGAAAGGTAATAGGAAGAGATAGTAGGAGAACCTTAAATAGTTTCTTGAGAATAGCAGATTGCTTTCCTTTACGAACTTCTATGGTTTCTGATATAGATAAATAAGTAGGGGAATCCTCACGAAAATCATATCTACTAAAATTTCGTTTTATTTTATTTAGTATCATGATTTACCGCCCAATAACTTTACTTCTGAAATTATGAGTTTGAATTCTCTGTAAGCACCGCTATTCCGACCATCAGACACCCATTTCAATGCTAAAAGTGCTTCATCTAAGTCGATGGTTTTAGCTATAATAGCTTCGTTATTGAGTTTCTTTAAAGATGCTTCATCGTTTTGTACTTCAATCGTAAAGGGTTTTATAGTGCTTAAATCTCCTCCTACTTCTTGAATAGCTTTTACAATTTCTGGCTGGAGAGCAGATAAAACTTTTTTACTTATGGTTCCATCAATGACTTCATTTTTTTCATTACGCTTAGGAATATCTCTGCATTCAATAACAAAAGCAGTAGTAGGAATATGTTCGACATTAGAAGTTCCAATAAGTAGATTTTTTAAGCTAGGTGAGCTGAAACTCACATTTTCAATATTTATAGACATACCTATACCTCAGTTGTTTTTATTGTGTGCACACTTGATAAATTTATCAAGAAGTTCATGACCTCCTTGACAACCTTATTTTCGCATTTTTGATAAATAGAGGTGTGGGGATAAAATTTTTATGACAATAAAAAAATCCCCACACGAAGTGAGGGAAAAAATGTTATAATAAAGGTTTAATCATTTTTGTTTATCAAATTTTCAAGTGTTATTTTATCTATTATTGGTAATAAAACATACTTTGCTAGCAACTCTAACTTATCAGGAAGATACTTGAAAGTAAGAAAAGTATCTTTGTTTTTCGAAGATAGAAGAACAGAATCTTTTTCTATAAATGAAAATATTGAATCTTCCTCTAAAATTTCTATTGTATCAAATTGATTGTATGTAAAATCAATAAATTTATCTTTCAGTTCATCATAATTGGAACTACCAAAAGAAAAATTTACTTGAAAATACTCTTTGATAGAATTTGTATCTAGTAAAGATAAATTCAATAGATGCTTGGCATATTCCGGTATTTCTTGAATATCAAGTATCATTGCGATAAAAAAATCTTCTAAATAATCATCTATATTGTCACCCCAAAGTAATTCGTTTTCATCATGAAAATAATGCTCTTGTTTGACTAGAAAATTTATCACACCGGGAGTTATCAAATATTCTGCACGTAATTTGTCTAGACTAGAATAACTTAAAATATTTCCTATTAGTTTCTCATCATTTGGATAAAAAGATATATTAGATTGATAGCCATAATCTTCATACACTTTTTGAATTCGTTCTGAACAGTTTTTAAAAATTATATGACACGAGTTTTTAAATTTTGTTATTGGCATAAGAATATTATTCCTCCCCTTCATCTGGAATATAAGTAATTACATCAGATACGTTACAGTCTAAAATAAAACACAAAGTATCTAATGTAGCTGTAGTTATTGGTTTTCCTTTTTTCATTCTATGTAGCGTATTGCTTGATAAGCCGTGGTGAAAAATTAACTCATATTCAGTCTTACCTTGGTTAAATAAAGTTTCGTAAAAAGGTTTATATGAAATCATCTGTTATCTCATTTCCGTATATTGATAATTTCATTCTACATCCGTCAATTTATTGACTATACTCAATAAATTGACTATAATTAAGTACGGAGAATAAGATAGGAGATATTACAATGAAACTCGAAGATTTTCAGACATATCCATTCAAAAGTCTGCAAGAATATATTTCAGACAAAGACAGAGCAGTAAAATTTAGTTTTTTACTACAGGGAGATGAACCCGACCGCTCTGAATTGACCAAATTAATATATAGTGAGATTTTTGAATGGTATAACGAGAATGAACATAGTGGAGACACACTTATAACATATCGTACAGCTATTTTTAGAAAGTATTATGGAAAATCATATCGCAACTTATCTAGAGATAAGCAAAATGAAATTCTTAATGTCATAAAATCATATACTCATTGTGATGAAGATTTTCCTTTCGAATTTGAACTTGAGGATAAAGAAAATCCCGTTTATCAGATTTGTAATAATTATCAAATAGGAAATTTTGGGATTTTTCCAAAAGGAAGAATTAATCCAAAAAGAGCTCAGTCTCCATACAATGATTATTTTGACCTTGCTTTATCAGTCATATGGGAGTTATATGATGGTACATTGACTCCGGATGACGAGTTTAAAAAAGCCATTTTAGATGAAAAAGAATATTTTAACCAATTTGAAGACTTTGAAACGTTTTTATCTGAAAATTTTTTAACAGTATTCTTTGATGATGAGGGATACTTAATTCGTTTATCTGAAATTGACAGTTTTGAAGAATATGTAAGAATGAGCAACCAAATCATTTATACAAGGGGAATTGCTATCCTTAACTATCTTCAGTCAAGGTATACTAACAATAATAATTTATCAGTACAACAATTTAATGACGAGCCACAATTATCATCAAAACCTACTTCTGAAGAATTAGCCTATGAAGCACTTAAAATTGCTGAAGAAGAGGTAGATAAAATTTTTAAATTAGACGAACATTTTAATCAAAAAAATTCTAATTTAAGTCAGTTGAAATTAGAATTTACAAAGAAAAAAATATATGGTGGTTTTGTTATTTTATTGCTTATCATCTTTTAAATTTTTAGTAATTCAGAAATCCTTTTTTTCGCTTGGATTTTATCTATAATACTATATTTAAGTGATAAAGTTAGAATTTTTAAAGAGAAAATTAAGTATAATAAATTAATTAGAGAGAATCAAAAAGAGCATACAGAGGAAAAGAAGAAATTATTATCTACTTTGAGGAAAGAATATTTTTCTATTCCAACAGAATTCAGGAAGCATAATCATATTTCGAGAATAAGATACTATTTAAATGCTAATATTGCTTCAAATTTAGAACAAGCAATTCATTATTATTCAAATGAGTATAATACAAAAATGATGGAAGAACAGATTTATAATTTACATCATTCAAATAAAATTTTACAAGATAGAGTTACGGAGCTTGAATTAGAAAAAGAGAGAAGAGAGTTGGATAGATATTAATAAAAAGGAGCAAACTATAATGGCAAAATTTAATTTCCAAACAATTCAAGTTTATAGTGAATTAAGTAAGTTTGAGATAGAAGAAATACTATATAATGCCACCAAAAGGCTGAGTGGTAGTATTGAGAGGCAAAATTCTAAAGAAATCTCATATTCTGGTCAAGGAAATTTTTTAGACTATATTAAACATCCAGGTTTAAGTAGATATACATGTTGGCAAGTTCTAGTGACTATAACAGATTTAGATAATGGACGAAAAGTTGAATTAATAGCTGTAGGAGAATCGCCTTTTAGTTACTTGCTAAATAATTTTCTTTCAATCATTACTTTTGATACCTTATTTCAAGGTCACCGTAATCTGAATTTTGGAATATCAAAGGAAAAGGCTAAACATTTTTCTAGTCTCTTGTAAAAATTTTAGATAAAAAAACTCTTTACTTCAAATTAAGAGTTTTTTTATTTTAGTTTATAAGAATAAAATAGGGTATTTAATTTGTCTTCGGAAATAATGGTATAATATTTGTAATAAAAGTAAGTGAGCAGAATAGATGTATATTTTTGAAACAACTGAACAGAATAATGCTAAGGCGAACGATTTTGAAACAAAGTCATTACTATATTTAATGAGTTTTAAATCTGATAGTACTGATATAGATTCATTCTTTGTCGATTGTTTTAATGATATCACTGGAGTCAGCAATGATTTATTAAAACTTTGGGATGTTCAATCCAAAAATGTTGCCTCACTGACACCAAGAACTATTGGGAGACATTTGATAACATTATTTCAAAATTTTATATCACCACTTGAGTTTTATGAATATATTTTATTTATCCCGAAGTTAAAAGAAAATTATCTAAATGATATTACGTTAACTGAATTTAAAATTGATAATTTTAAAGATATAGTTAAAATAAGAGAAGGGCTAGTAGCAGAATTTAAACGTAGGAAAAATTTGGAATCGCTAGATTCAAAATACTCCTCACAAATTTCTGAATTTTTAAATCAGATATATTTTGTTACAGGAGATAGTTCTAAAGCTATTTACATTAAAAACATAATTCAGTTTAAAAGTAATATCAGAGATGATACTTTCTTTGAATCTATTTTTGATGAAGTTAGAAGTAAACAAACGGAATTAAAAAATATTTCCATACATAATATTTCTATTAATAATGTTGCAGACGCTTTGAATCTAAAAAAACATCTTACTAGGAAACAATTAGAAACTTTAGTCGTTAACAGAATAATTGGAGTTGAATTGTTCAAACGACGTATTCCCAATGATTTTATTGATGTTATAAAGGACGAACCAAAATCAGAAAGAAAAGATATAGTACAAAATTGTAATACTAATTTATCTCGATTGCTTTTTAACAAAAATAGTAATAAACGATTGTTTTGGGAGCTTCTTGAGCGTATATTAATTTTAGTAGAAGAAAAAGAAGATATTTACGAAATTTTGGATATAATCAAGCAAAATAGAATTCCTAAAATGATAGATGAAGATTTTACTTTATTGTACTTAATATCAATGGTTAAAGAAGGGATTGAAGAAAATGTTGATTAAAAAAATTGCATTTGGTAACTTAGAAGAAGCCTTTATTGAAAAACGATTAACAGATGGGGTTAATATAATTTATAGTGATGAAAATAATAAAGGAAAAACATTACTATTTCAAGCATTTATGTATTCAATTGGAAATACACCTATTTTCCCTGGAAATTTTAAAAAAGATGATTATTATTTTTATTCAATGATTAATTGTGCTGGAGTTGATTATGAATTCTTACGAAAGAAAAATACATTTTTAGTTAGATATCTTCAAGAATTTCATATCTTTGAAACTCTTTCTGAGTTGAAGTATTTTTTAAAGCAACAAAATATTTTCGATATTCCAGTGATTGAAAAAAACGGTAGGGAAAAAGTAGCCGATTTAGAACTTTTTTATGAGTTGTTTTTCGTTGGACAAGATAGTAGAAATCCTTCAAATATTGTTAATAAAGGATATTATAATAAAAGTGATTTTTTCAGTATGATAATCGCATTGAAAGGATATTCTAATATTAGTCATAGCAAAGAATTAGATGAAATAAAAGAAGAAATTAAGGTAGTTCAGAACGAAATCAAAGCCAATAAAGAATATCTAAAATTACTCAAAACAGACAAAAATGTTTCTAGCTATTTAGATAAATTTACTAGTAATGAAGAATTTGAAAAATTTCAAAGTCGCTCAAAGCAACTAAATGACAAAATTAGCGAAATACAACGAGAACGAAATAGAGAACAAGTTAGACAGGATAAATTAAATCAACTATTAAAGGAGTTAAACTCGCTTAACAGAGAAATAAAAAGTGGGAATGTATATTGTACAGATTGTGGCAGTTCTAACATCAGCTTTAAAAATCGTGATGTTAATTTTGATTTAAGTAACGTAGAAGTAAGAAAACAAGTTTTAAATTCGATTGATTTTCAAATTTTAATGAGTAAAAATGAAATTACTGAGTTGACCGAAGAACTCAATGAAGTTCAAGATGAATTTAAAACACTTTTAAAAGATACTCCAAAGGATTTTAAAAAAAGTTTATTGTATTCTGAGATTATCAATACAGATATAGATTATGATGATAAGTTGTTAGAGCTAAATAAAAAATTACACAGTTTACAATTTGATAAATCAATTTTAGAACAAAGAGGTTTAAACAATAAGGAAGCGATAAAATTAATTAAAGAGGATATCGTTACAAAAATGAATACTCTTTATAAAGAAATTGACCCTAGTGGGAAATTGATTTTTGATGATTTATTTACCAAAAAAGATGCTACTTATTCTGGAAGTGATGGTCAAGTATATTATTTTTGCAGATTAATTTCTCTAAATAACTTATTAAAACATTCGTATCCAATTATTAATGATTCTTTCAGAGAAGGTGAAATCTCTACTGGAAAAGAAGAGTTAATGATTAAACATTTTAAAACATTAAATAAACAAGTCCTTCTTTCTGCTACACTAAAAAATCAAGAATATATTGATAATAAATATGAAAACCTCCCTGATATAAATGCAATTGATTATAGTATAAATAATGATAGTAAAATCCTTGATTCGAAATATATTGATGAATTTATTATTTTACTTAAAAAGTTTAATATTGAATTATAAGCTAAATTACAAAAACTCTCCTAGTGGAAAACTAAGAGAGTTTTTGTAATTATATGCCAATTTTTTTGGCGGGGAAATTGGCGGGGTACCTTATCTAAAAAGATAGAATTTATACCATTCTAGTTTCGAAAAACCTTATAAAATCAGTGTAAAACTTTTATTTTTACTTTCTATATTATTCCCACTCAACAGTTGCAGGTGGTTTACTTGTAATATCATAAACAATACGGTTAACGTGATCAACTTCGTTAACAATACGTGTCGAAATTTTCTTAAGTACATCCCAAGGAAGTTGCGCAAAGTCAGCTGTCATGCCATCAATTGAAGTAATTGCACGGATAGCAATTGTATAGTCATAAGTACGACCATCTCCCATAACACCGACAGAACGTACGCCAGTATTAACTGTGAAATACTGCCATACGTCACGATCTAGACCAGCTTTAGCGATTTCTTCACGAAGAATAGCATCTGATTCGCGGACTGTTTCAAGTTTTTCTTCGGTAATTTCACCCATAACGCGAATAGCAAGACCAGGCCCAGGGAATGGTTGACGCCATACAACTTCATCAGGCATTCCAAGTGCAGTACCAAGAGCGCGAACCTCATCTTTGAATAATGTGTTAAGTGGCTCAATCAATTCAAATTGCATATCTTCTGGCAATCCACCAACATTATGGTGTGACTTGATTGTTTGGGCTGTTTCTGTCCCAGATTCAATAATATCTGTGTAGAGGGTACCTTGAGCAAGGAAATCAACGCCTTTAAGTTTACTTGCCTCATCATCAAAAACGTACACGAACTCATTTCCGATGATTTTTCGTTTTCTCTCGGGATCTTCAACACCAGAAAGAAGATCTAGGAAGCGTTTTGAAGCATCAACACGGATAATATTAAGTCCAAATTTACCACCAAGCATATCCATAACTTGGTCACCTTCATTTTTACGTAATAAACCATGATCTACAAAAATACATGTTAATTGATCACCGATAGCACGTTGTAGGAGTACTCCGACAACAGATGAATCAACACCGCCAGATAGTCCAAGAAGTACTTTACGATCGCCTACAGTTTCACGTATTTTTGCAATTTCCATATCAATGAAGTTATCCATTGACCAATCACCACGTGCGCCACAGATATTAACAGCAAAATTTTTAAGGATATCATTGCCATATACTGAGTGACGAACTTCGGGGTGGAATTGGATACCATAAAATTGTTTTTCAGTATTTTCCATTGCAGCAAATGGACAGTCAACAGAGTCACCAACGAGATGGAAACCCTCAGGAATTTCAGTGACAGCATCACCATGGCTCATCAAAACAAGTTGTTCTTGAGGAGTGCCAGCAAAGAGTGCTGATTCTGAGCGTAGGCGAAGTGCTGATTGACCATACTCACGATGACCAGCTTCTCCCGCAGGAAGAACCTTACCACCGAGTTTATGGGTAATCAGTTGCATGCCATAACAAATTCCTAAGATTGGAATTCCTAATTCAAAAATTTCTTCATCGATTCCAAAAGCGCCATCAGCGTATACGGAATTTGGACCACCTGAAAGTACGATACCAATAGGATTAATATCGCGAATTTCATCAGCCGTAATTTTATGTGATTTTAACTCAGAAAATACACCAAATTCACGGATACGACGTGCGATAAGCTGGTTATATTGACTACCGTAATCTAGAACGATAATTTTTTGGATATCATTCAATATAGAAATATCAGTCATTGTTTCCCTTTCTTTGTAGCTAATTTTAAAAACAGCTGTACCTATACCATTTTAGCATATTTTATATAAATTAACATCATTAAAATAATTGATTAAACGCTTTCTTATCAAGAAATATTGTTTATGATTTTTCTGAATTATTTCACGATTTTAGAGTTAGAAATATATAGAAGTATGGTAAAATGAAGTGTAGATTCTAGGAGGAGAGAATATTGTTACCAGCATATATTAAAATTCACGACGCTATTAAAAAGGAAATCGATAAAGGGACTTGGAAGATTGGGCAGCGGTTACCTAGCGAAAGAGATTTAGCGGATGATTATAGTGTAAGTCGTATGACACTTCGCCAATCAATTACATTGTTAGTTGAAGAAGGTATTTTGGAGAGACGAGTTGGTAGTGGCACCTATGTTGCTAGTCATCGTGTTCAAGAAAAAATGCGGGGAACAACTAGTTTTACAGAAATTGTCAATTCTCAAGGGCGTAAGCCATCCAGTAAACTAATCTCATTTCAAAGAAAACTAGCAAATGAAACCGAAATTCAAAAATTAAATTTATCACAGTCAGATTATGTGGTTCGTATGGAAAGGGTACGTTATGCTGATAAGGTACCGTTGGTTTATGAGGTAGCCTCTATACCAGAGAATTTAATTAAAGGTTTTGAACAATCAGAGGTTACAGAACATTTCTTTAAAACCTTAACAGAGAATGGCTACGAAATTGGGAAAAGCCAACAAACTATATATGCTAGAAATGCTAGTGAACGTGTTGCTTCGCATTTAGAAGTTAACGCAGGCCATGCTATTTTGGCATTGACACAAGTTTCATACTTTACTGATGGTAAGCCTTTTGAATATGTTCATGGGCAATATGTTGGAGATCGTTTTGAGTTTTATTTAGAGAATAACTAGTAGTTTAATGAATAACGTTTTTTGAAGAAGTAGCTATGTATGTTATAATGGAAAAATAAATTATATAGAAAGATTTGAGGAAGTAGTTGACTACTTTCAAGAGGTATTAGTTCATGTCTCAATCTTACATTAATGTTATCGGCGCTGGTTTGGCTGGTTCTGAAGCAGCTTATCAAATTGCTAAACGTGGAATACCAGTTAAGCTTTATGAAATGCGTGGGGTTAAATCAACCCCTCAACATAAAACAGATAATTTTGCAGAATTAGTATGTTCCAATTCATTCCGCGGTGATTCTCTAACAAATGCAGTTGGTCTTTTAAAAGAAGAAATGCGTCGTTTGGATTCTATCATTATGAGAAATGGGGAGGCACATCGAGTTCCAGCAGGTGGAGCCATGGCCGTTGATAGAGAAGGTTATTCTGAAGCTGTTACTGAGGAAATCCATAAACATCCATTAATCGAAGTAATTCGTGATGAAATCACAGATATCCCTGGAGATGCTATTACAGTTATCGCTACAGGACCATTAACAAGTGATAGTCTGGCAGCTAAAATCCATGAACTTAATGGTGGTGATGGTTTTTATTTTTACGATGCCGCCGCTCCAATTGTCGATAAAAATACGATTGACATAAATAAAGTTTACCTTAAGTCTAGGTATGACAAAGGTGAAGCAGCTTATCTAAATTGTCCAATGACCAAAGAAGAATTTATGGCTTTTCATGAAGCTTTAACTACAGCTGAGGAAGCACCACTAAATTCTTTTGAGAAAGAAAAATACTTCGAAGGTTGTATGCCTATCGAAGTGATGGCTAAGCGTGGTATTAAAACGATGCTTTATGGTCCAATGAAACCAGTTGGTTTGGAGTATCCTGAGGACTACAAAGGACCGCGAGATGGTGAATTTAAAACACCATATGCTGTTGTTCAATTACGTCAAGATAATGCTGCAGGCTCTCTTTATAACATAGTTGGTTTCCAAACTCATCTTAAGTGGGGAGAACAAAAACGTGTATTTCAAATGATTCCTGGTCTTGAAAATGCTGAATTTGTCCGGTATGGTGTTATGCATCGCAATTCTTATATGGATTCACCAAATCTTTTAAACCAAACCTTTGCTACACGTAAGAACCCAAATCTTTTCTTTGCTGGACAAATGACCGGTGTTGAAGGTTATGTAGAATCGGCAGCAAGTGGTCTTGTAGCGGGAATCAATGCTGTCCGTCGCTTCAATGGGGAGAGTGAAGTAGTTTTCCCACAAACTACTGCTATTGGTGCACTGCCACATTATATTACACATACAGACAGCAAACATTTCCAACCAATGAATGTTAACTTTGGTATCATCAAAGAATTAGAAGGTCCACGAATTCGTGATAAGAAAGAGCGTTATGAAGCTATTGCTACACGAGCTTTGAAAGATTTAGAAAAATTTCTCAACTATTGATATATTCATTTGACTTTGCCAACAAGCAAGGTCAAATTTTCTATATTGATTTTTAAAAATGTATGAATGGAGTAAATATGCACTATAAAGAATTACTTGAGTCATCCGAAAAAGCTTATTTGGAAACTAATCGGTATAAACATTTTAAGAATATAATCATTTCAGAGCGTTATTTTTCAAACTATATTAGCTACAAAATAATGCCTACAGTAAGTGAGTTTTTACAGGATATGATCTATTTAGCAGATGAACAAAAAGATTATCAGTCTGATTTTGCTTTTGTATTTTTTGAGGAAAATGCTGAATTGAGCAGTGAATTACAGAGAACTTTATCACAACAAGGCTTTGAATCAGAGAAACATATCATATTTACAAATTCATTAAATCATCTTAAACTTTTGGAAAAAGAATTTGATGACATCACATTTACTAAACTTAATGAAAATTACCTAGAAAAATACCTAAAGTTCAAATATAAACAAAGTATAGTTTACGGAGAAATTTACGCTAAGCAAATGTATAATGATAATCGTGTTAATCTTTTAAATAATAATGCTAAAGTTTACCTAGCTATTAAAGATAATCAAATTATTGGAGATGTAACAGCTTGGGACTATGGTGAATACGTGGAAATAGATGATTTTTATGTCCAAGAGTCCTACAGAGGACAAGGAATTGGTACGCGCCTACAATTTGATGCAAGTAGGGGGTTTAAGAAAGTTATCTTAATTTCAGAAGAAGAAAACAGAAAAATGTATGAGCACCAAGGTTATGAGGAAGTCGCCTATTATTGGACCGCTTTACGGAGCCCTCGAAAGTAAAATTATAAAAGAAATGATATAGTTAAAAGCTATATCTCTTGATTGATAATAAGTATTTTTTAATCCATTAGCTTTTTGTTACACTAGTATCAGTTGATTAATCATACAACCATATCAAAGGAGAAATAAATTATGAAAATCAAAAAGCTATTAGGGTTAACGACAACAGTAGTAATTTCAGCACTTATTTTAGGAGCCTGTGGTCAGTCTAAAAATGAAGACGCCAAAGTCGTTAGAGTTGGAACAATGGTAAAGAGTAAAACTGAAAAAGCTCGTTGGGATAAAATCGAAGAATTAGTTAAGAAAAAAGGCGTTAAGCTAAAATTTACGGAATTCACAGATTATACACAACCTAATAAAGCTTTAGAAAGTGATGAGATTGATATTAATGCTTTCCAGCATTATAATTACTTAAACAATTGGAATAAAGCAAATAAGACCAATCTTGTTTCCGTTGCTGAGACATACTTTACTTCCTTTAGATTATACTCTGGTACTAAGAACGGTAAAGGTAAATACCAAACAGTTTCTGAAATTCCAAATAAAGCAACTATTACTATCCCAAACGATGCAGTTAACGAAAGTCGCTCTCTCTACTTGTTACAATCAGCAGGCTTGCTAAAATTGAAAGTATCAGGTGATGCATTAGCAACAATGTCAGATGTTGTTTCCAATCCTAAATCTTTAGATTTAAAAGAAGTAGATGCAGCACAGACCGCACGTTCTTTGGATTCCACAGATGCAGCAGTTATTAATAATGATTTTGTGACAGAAGCAGGAATAAATCCTAAATCAGCTATTTTTATTGAACCAAAAAGTAAAAATGCAAAACAATGGTACAACCTTTTAGTTGCTCAAAAAGGTTGGCAAGACAAATCAAAAGCTAAAGCCATTAAAGAAGTTGTGAAAGCTTACCATACAGATGCGGTTAAAAAAGTTATCGAAAAAACATCTCAAGGTTTAGATCAACCTGTTTGGTAAAAATAAATAAGCATGGTCAATTCGATCATGCTTATTTATTTCGATTTTTTTTGAGTAATTGACTAGGGGTACTCAATACTTCTGTTAACCGTTGTTGTCGTGCTTTACTTTTTTCGGATTTAGATAAAAGTAGTGTCTTACTTTCTTCAAGGATATCCTCTGTAATATAGTACAACTTCACTAATGAACCGATTCTGACCCTACCAGCTTTAGGCGACATATTCACAACTTGATTAGGATGTAGGGTTGCCCACTTTGAATTTGGTTCAGCAACAATCCTTGATACATTAAAATGGCGTTGCTCTAAGTAAACTTGCGCATCATTGATATCAAGGTGTACTACATTATCAAGCTGAGTATAAGTCTGTTTTTTTTCATGACGACGGTCAAGTTCTTTTTCAATAATTGGACGAGAATTATCAATTGCTTTTCCAATAAGTTCAGTTGTGTCAGGGATTATTGAAATTAATTTACCAATAGGCCCTAAAGATTTTGTCAATTTTTTACTTGTCTTGGCCATATGTTTTCACCGTACTTTCCATTTGTTATGTAAGATATTATATCAAAATTATAGTTTATAAAGCTTTTAAAACTTTCAAATTTGTAAGAAATAGGTCTTAAGATGTAAGGTTATAGTAAACCATTTTGCCATATAATAGACTTAAAGAGAAAGGGGGAGCAAGAGATGCGGCGAAAAATAGTTTTACTTTTTGTAGTTCCAATGCTTATAGTTTTAGGAATTTTAGGAGTGGTAGTTCATTATTATGGTTCAGCATTAAATATTTATCTATTACCTCCTAGTAGCGAACGTTATGGACGTGTTATTTTAGATCGTGTTGAACAGCGTGGTTTGTATTCGCAAGGTCGTCAATGGCAAATTATAAGACAACGATCAGAAAAAAAGTTGAAAACGTCAAAATCTTACCAAGAGAGTCGCAACATTGTACAGGAAGCAGTACGGTATGGAGGCGGTAAACATAGTCAAATATTATCCAAAGAGACTGTACGAAGAGATACCCTAGATAGTCGATATCCAGAATATCGAAGATTAAACGAAGACATTCTCTTAATTACTATTCCTTCTATAAGTAAGTTAGATAAACGATCTATTAGCCATTATAGTGGTAAATTACAAAATATATTGATGGAAAAAAGTTATAAGGGACTCATTTTAGACTTATCGAATAATACTGGCGGCAATATGATCCCTATGATTGGGGGGTAGCCTCTATTTTACCAAATGATACCCTATTTCATTATACTGATAAGTATGGAAATAAGAAAACAATCACGATGAAAAATATACCGCTAGAAGCATTAAAAATATCTAGGAAAACAATCAATACTAAGCATGTTCCAATCGCTATTATAACTAATCATAAAACTGCTAGTTCGGCAGAAATGACTTTTTTATCATTTAAAGGATTACCTAATGTTAAAAGCTTTGGTCAAGCTACAGCAGGATATACGACTGTTAATGAAACTTTCATGCTTTACGACGGTGCTAGATTAGCTTTAACTACAGGAATAGTTAGTGATCGACAAGGATATAAATACGAGAACACCCCTATCTTACCAGATCAAGTAACCAGCCTTCCTTTACAAGAGTCACAGTCTTGGTTAAAGAGTAGAATCAATCAAAATTAGGGTATAATAAATAAAGGAGAATTATATGTTATTAGAAATCAATCACTTAGAAAAGGTTTTTCGTACACGTTTTTCAAAAGAAGAGACAAGGGCTCTACAAGACGTCGATTTTAAAGTTGAACAAGGGGAATTCATTGCTATTATGGGAGAGTCTGGTTCGGGAAAAACAACTCTGCTAAATATTTTAGCTACTTTAGAAAAACCGACAAATGGACAAGTGATTTTAAATGGGGAAGATATTACGAAAATTAAAGAGGCAAAATTAGCGAGTTTTCGTTTGAAAAATCTTGGTTTCGTCTTTCAGGACTTCAACCTTTTGGATACTCTCTCTGTAAGAGATAATATCTATCTTCCTTTAGTTCTTGATCGTAAACGTTACAAAGAAATGGATCATCGTTTGTCAGAATTATCTTCTCATCTGAGAATTGATGACTTATTAGATAAGAGACCTTTCGAGCTCTCTGGTGGGCAAAAGCAACGTGTAGCGATTGCTCGTAGTTTGATAACCAACCCTCAAATTTTATTAGCAGATGAACCAACAGCAGCGTTAGATTACCGTAATTCAGAAGACTTGCTGAATTTATTTGAAACTATTAACTTGGATGGACAAACTATTTTGATGGTAACCCATTCAGCAAATGCTGCTAGTCATGCCAAACGCGTTTTATTTATCAAAGATGGACGTATTTTTCACCAACTTTATCGTGGTAATAAGAATAATAGCGAATTCAATAAAGATATTTCTTTAACAATGTCTGCCATATTAGGGGGTGAATAATATGTTTTATCTCAAAATAGCCTGGCATAATTTAAAACATTCTATAGACCAGTACATACCATTCCTCTTAGCCAGTTTATTACTTTATTCATTGACTTGTTCTACGCTACTAATCTTAATGAGTGCTGTTGGAAGAGATATGGGGACAGCGGCAACGGTTCTTTTTCTTGGAGTGATTGTTTTGTCAATCTTTGCGGTAGTCATGGAACATTATAGCTACAATATCTTGATGAAACAGCGTAGTAGTGAATTTGGACTGTATAACATTTTGGGGATGAATAAACGTCAAGTTGCGCGTGTAGCTAGTCTAGAGCTGTTTATTATTTATATATTTCTTATTTCTATAGGAAGTCTGTTTAGTGCTTTTTTTGCTAAATTTATTTATTTAATTTTTGTCAACATTATTAACTATCATGCACTAAATCTTAGTTTAAGTTTATGGCCATTTATTATTTGTATCGTTATATTTACAGGTATTTTTCTGACTTTAGAAGTTCCAGTTATTCGACATGTTCATTTATCATCCCCATTAAGTCTTTTTAGAAAGAAACAACAGGGAGAAAAAGAACCAAAAGGTAATCTTATACTTGCAATTTTAGCGTTAGTAGCTATCGCCATCGCTTATACAATGGCTCTTACTTCAGGTAAAGCACCTGCATTAGCTGTTATCTATCGTTTCTTCTTTGCAGTACTTTTAGTTATTGCTGGTACTTATCTTTTTTATATTAGTTTTATGACATGGTACTTAAAAAGGTTGCGTCAAAACAAGCATTATTATTATAAATCTGAGCATTTTGTATCAACTTCGCAAATGATTTTTCGAATGAAGCAAAATGCAGTAGGGTTAGCAAGTATCACTTTATTAGCTGTTATGGCTCTAGTTACTATTGCTACAACAGTCTCACTTTATTCAAATACACAAAATGTTGTTACCGGACTATTTCCAAAATCAGTAAGTTTATCAATAGATAATTCAAAAGGTGACGCGAAAAATATATTTGAAGAAAAGATTTTGAAGAAACTAGGTAAGTCATCTAAGGAAGCTATCACTTATAATCAGACAATGATTTCGATGCCAGTTAGTCAATCAAGTGAACTTAATATCACATCTAAAAACGTCAAACATGTTGATATCACAAAAACGGGTTTTATGTACCTAATTACTCAGAATGATTTCCGTCGTTTAGGTCACCAATTACCAAAATTAAAAGATAACCAAGTGGCTTACTTTGTTCAAAAAGGTGATAGCCGTTTGAAAAAAATAAATCTATTGGGAAATAAATTTGACGTTGTAAAAAATTTAAAAGAGGCTTATGTCCCAGAGACTACAAATACTTACAACCCGGGTTTGATTATATTTGCAAACAACAAACAAATTGACAATATTAGAAAAGCATATTTACCTTATACTAAGAACATCAATACTTTTCCAAAAACCTTTAAGGCATATTTGGATTTGAATAGTCAAGAGATAAATTCAATTTCTAAAAACGACATAATAGAGGTAGATGGTAAGTATGTTGGAAATATTAGCACTAAACAGAGTTTTCTAAAAGAAGGTTATCAAATGTTTGGTGGGTTATTATTTACTGGATTTCTGTTAGGTATAAGCTTTTTGCTAGGTATAGCTCTAATTGTTTACTATAAGCAATACTCAGAAGGTCATGAAGATAAGAGATCTTATCGTATCTTACAAGAAGTAGGTATGAGCAAAAAATTAGTTAAACGGACTATTAATTCTCAAATTATGATTTTCTTCTTCCAACCTTTAGTGGTAGCAGTTATTCACTTTGGAGTTGCTATTCCAATGCTAAAACAGATGCTTTTGGTATTTGGGGTGCTTAACTCAACAATCGTATATGTAGTAAGTGGTTTGACAGTACTTGCGATTTCTATAATTTACTTTATCATTTACCGTATAACTAGTCGAACTTATTATCATATTATTGAACGCTAAAAAGGATTGGTTATTTTACCAATCCTTTTGCATTAATAGAAACCGATAGACTAAAAAATTTGTTATACTAAATGAAAGAAAGAGATTTCGTACTATTTTAGGAGGGGATATGTCACAAGAGCAAGGAAAAATTTATATTGTAGAAGATGATATGACGATTGTGTCACTTTTAAAAGATCATTTATCAGCTAGCTATCATGTCTCTAGTGTCAGCAATTTTCGTGATGTGAAACAAGAAATTATCGCATTTCAACCCGATTTGATACTAATGGATATTACGTTACCCTATTTTAATGGTTTTTACTGGACTGCAGAATTGCGTAAGTTTTTAACAATTCCTATTATTTTCATTTCATCTAGTAATGATGAAATGGATATGGTTATGGCATTAAATATGGGGGGTGATGACTTTATTTCAAAACCATTCTCTCTAGCTGTATTAGATGCTAAGCTAACTGCTATTTTAAGGAGAAGTCAACAATTTATCCAACAGGAATTAACTTTTGGGGGATTTACGTTGACAAGAGAAGGGTTATTGTCTAGCCAAGATAAAGAGGTTATTTTATCGCCAACAGAAAATAAAATCCTATCTATCTTGCTCATGCATCCTAAACAAGTAGTCTCAAAAGAGTCTCTATTAGAGAAACTTTGGGAAAATGATAGTTTTATTGATCAAAATACACTTAATGTTAATATGACACGCTTACGTAAAAAAATTGTCCCAATAGGTTTTGATTACATTCATACAGTGAGAGGAGTTGGGTATTTACTACAATGATACGCCAGTTTTTAAGAGAACACTTGATTTGGTATATTTTATATATCATGATGTTTGTCCTATTTTTTATTAGTTTCTATCTATATCATTTACCAATGCCCTATTTGTTTAATTCCTTAGGTTTAAATGTTATTGTTTTACTAGGAATTAGTATTTGGCAATACAGTCGTTACAGGAAAAAAATGTTACATCTCAAATATTTTAATAGTAGTCAGGACCCCTCTTTCGAACTTCAACCGAGTGATTACGCTTATTTTAATATTATTACACAATTAGAAGCTAGAGAAGCGCAAAAAGTTTCTGAAACAATTGAACAAACCAATCATGTTGCACTTATGATAAAGATGTGGTCGCACCAAATGAAAGTTCCATTGGCAGCTATTTCATTAATGGCCCAGACAAATCATCTCGATCCTAAGGAAGTTGAACAACAATTATTGAAATTGCAACATTATCTTGAAACGTTGTTAGCATTTTTGAAATTTAGACAATATCGTGACGATTTTCGTTTTGAAGCTGTTAGCCTTAGAGAAGTAGTAGTAGAAATTATAAAATCGTATAAGGTTATTTGTCTATCCAAAAGCTTATCTATCATAATTGAAGGCGATAATATCTGGAAAACAGACAAAAAGTGGTTAACTTTTGCTCTTTCACAGGTGCTAGATAATGCCATAAAATATTCTAATCCTGAGTCAAAGATAATAATAAGCATAGGAGAAGAGAGTATTAGAATACAAGACTACGGTATCGGCATACTCGAAGAAGATATCCCTAGACTTTTTGAAGATGGCTTTACGGGTTACAACGGTCATGAGCACCAAAAGGCAACAGGCATGGGGTTATATATGACAAAAGAAGTCTTATCTAGTCTGAATTTGTCCATTTCGGTGGATAGCAAAATTAATTATGGGACTGCTGTTTCTATACATAAATAAAGTTATGTAAAATAAAATATTTACATAACTTTATTTATGTTACTATAGTTTATCTAAAGCGTTCTTTTGTTCATCGTTAACAATATGGGTATATAGGTCAGTAACTTGAGTGGAAGCATGACCTAGTTGGTGGCTAACTAATACTTGAGATTTTGTAGCATCATATAGCCTAGTAGCAAGAGTATGCCTTAGTTTATGAGGTGTTACACGAACCTTAAAATCCTGGGAATACTTAGCAACCATTTTCTCTACACTTGAAGCATCAATACGATTTGGCACCCCACGGTATTCTGATAAAAATAGAGCAATGTCCTGATTTTCTGCTTTGTATCTATTTTTACGGATGTCTAAATAATTAGCAAGGTAGGGCTTCGCAAAGCTAGCGACATTGACAGAGTCCCTTTTCCCCCCTTTTCGTGTGACATCAATAACCATTACATTAAGGTTAATATCCTTTAAATCTAAGTTTACTGCCTCAGATAGACGCACTCCTGAAGCTAGTAGCAAAGCAATAATAGCTAAATCTCTCTCTTTATTTTTGTTGAAAAAAGCTAAAGCACGTTTGGAAAGTTTGTTTTGATATTCACAATTTATATACTCTAAGAATTCTATCGTTTCATTGCCCAAAAATAACTTTTGTTTAATATTTTCTGCCCGAGAAGCTAAAGTTTCCTTTTTCTTTTTGGTTGAGACTTTTTTCATGACATTGCGATAAAAGTAAGGCTCCCCGTCAGCATTCTCAACCTCTTCAGTAAGGTATTTGAAAAGACTAGATAAGGCAGATAGAGTTCTGTTAATGGTGGTTTGAGACACCCCATTTTGCCTTGTGTTAGCATTTAATAAAGGGCGTTCTCGTAAATATAGTATAAAAGCTTCCATATCTTTTTTAGTAAGGTTTTCTAAAACTGAAAGCTCAATTTCTGCAATGTGATGACAATTAGCAACACCAGAATCCAATAACCATTCAAGAAAACGTCTATATTCTTTTAAATATTCGTAGAGTGTTGTGAAACTATAAGGAACAGAAAGCTTTGATTGATAATATTCTAGAACATACCAAGGCATAATTTCTTTTAGTTCATCGATTTTTTCGAGTAGTAATTCACGTTTCATAATAAAATCTCCATTATATCTATAAATAGAAGTATATCATACTCTATCATAACTTTCAAGAAAATTATAGTTTTTCGGAAAGTTTAAAAGTTAAAAACAGGAATTCATTCGGTAAGTATATCAAATATCCATTCTTTATGATGATCAGTATTACTTATTATCGTTTAACATGTTTGTTATAGTAAAGACAGAGTATTTTGAGAAAACTGATTCATAATTTCATTGATTTTATCGGTATCTGAAAAGGTAATAAAGTGTACTCAATTATTTTTAATTATATTTGCAAGTTAATAACCAAAGTTAAATTCTACTTTAAAATATACTAGTTTTCTCAATATTAGATCTACTATGTCTTATAAAAATCAGAAAATTTGAAATATTTCTTTCTTTCTTGAAATTTTATGATATAATATGTCCTATATCTTTATAGAAGGTTTAGGAGGACTGGTATTATGTCTAGTTTTAATAGAAAAAAACTTAAGTTTTTGGGTATATCTTTGGCGACTCTAACAGCCACCACAGTTACCCTGGTTGCCTGTGGTAATGAGTCAAAGAACTCTGGAGATAATAAAGTTATTAATTGGTATATTCCTACTGAAATCAGTACATTGGACATTTCAAAGAATACAGATGCTTATTCAAACTTAGCTATAGGTAATTCAGGCAGCAATTTACTTAGAATTGATAAAGAGGGCAAACCAAAACCCGATTTAGCTAAAAAAGTATCCGTTTCTTCTGATGGTCTTACTTATACTGCTACACTTCGTGATAATTTAAAATGGTCAGATGGAAGCAAACTAAGCGCTGAAGATTTTGTTTACACATGGCGGAGAATAGTTGATCCTAAAACTGCATCTGAATATGCTTACTTGGCGACAGAATCGCACCTTTTAAATGCTGATAAGATTAATTCTGGAGATATTAAAGATTTAAATAAACTTGGTGTAACAGCTAAAGGCAATCAAGTGACCTTTAAATTGACAAGTCCATGCCCTCAATTTAAATATTATTTAGCCTTCTCTAATTTTATGCCTCAAAAACAATCGTATGTTGAAAAAGTTGGTAAAGATTATGGTACAACATCAAAAAATCAAATTTACTCAGGTCCTTACCTTGTTAAGGATTGGAATGGTTCAAATGGTAAATTTAAATTAGTCAAAAATAAATATTATTGGGATTCTAAACATGTTAAAACAAATAGTGTCATAGTTCAAACTATCAAAAAACCAGATACTGCAGTTCAAATGTACAAGCAAGGTCAGATTGATTTTGCTGAAATATCAGGAACTTCTGCTATTTATCAAGCTAATAAAAATAATAAAGATGTAGTAGATGCGTCTGATGCACGTACTACATATATTATTTATAACCAAACTGGTTCGGTTAAAGCATTGACAAATCAGAAAATTAGGCAAGCTTTGAATTTAGCGACTGATCGTAAAGGTGTTGTTAAAGCGGCAGTTGATACAGGTTCAACTCCTGCTGAATCTCTGGTCCCTAAAAAATTAGCCAAATTACCTAATGGTGAGGATCTTTCCAAGTATACTGCCCCAGGTTATACGTATAATACAAGTAAAGCTCAAAAACTTTTTAAAGAAGGTCTTGCTGAGGTTGGTCAGTCATCTCTCAAGTTAACAATCACAGCTGATTCGGACTCTCCAGCAGCTAAAAATGCTGTTGACTATGTGAAATCTACATGGGAGAGTGCTTTGCCTGGTCTAACTGTTGAAGAAAAATTTGTTACTTTCAAGCAACGCCTTGAAGATGCAAAAAATGAAAATTTTGATGTCGTGCTCTTCTCATGGGGAGGAGATTATCCAGAAGGATCAACTTTCTATGGGTTATTCACGACTAATTCTGCGTATAATTATGGTAAATTTTCTTCTAAAGAGTATGACAATGCCTATCAAAAGGCAATTACTACTGACGCCTTGAAACCAGGAGATGCCGCTAATGATTACAAAACTGCTGAAAAAGCTTTATTTGATCAATCATATTATAACCCAGTTTATTACCTAGGGAAAAAAGGACTCCAAAATTCTAAATTAAAGGGGTTGGTAAGAAATTCAACTGGTTTGAATGTTGATTTTACTTATGCTTATAAGACAGAATAAAAGAAAAGCGTTAGGATATTTCTAGCGCTTTTCTATACCAAAAGTAACCAATGAGTTATCAAAACACTTATAATTGAGAACAATGATCCAATTAAATAATATTCGGCAAAAACCTGACTTTTAGAAATTTTATCGTAACGTGCAATGGATTTTGCAGTAAAAACAAGACCTATAGCAGCATACTGTCCTGAGATTAGTAATATAGCCATAATTAGACGCTCTAAATTACCAATCATAGCTCCTGCTCCTTCAATTGTTTCTTCATGATCTTCAGATTTTTCTTTCATTATTTTGGTTTTTTCTTGTGTTAATAATGATGATAATTCTTTAGCTTGAAATTTATTAAAGAAAATTTTAAACACAATATTAATGGGTTTGGTGATAATGATAAAAACCAGAGCTATGACAATAAAGTGCTTGATAGGCAAAAGCCAATGATTAGGCGGTAAATATGTAGGAAGCGCATGGTAAAAAACGATAATGCAAGTATAGTGGGCTAGTTGGTCTATAATAAAAGCTGCTTTTTGGAAATGCCCTTCCTCTACCCAAGGGTAACTCAATTTCTTTATACTATCAATAACAATATGACTTCCCCATATGCTTAAATTTAACAAAGTAGTTTCTGGTATCAATATCATTAAAGCTGCTAGGGGGAGGAAAACAATCAAGAGATGTCTCCAGAGTCCCCTCCAACTATGTGATTTACTATCTGCTAAGGATTGACTTTGCCACTGAAAGTCAGCTAAAAAATGTGCACAAAATAATAAAGTTAGGATTGGATTATCCCTTAAAAAATCAGAAATCATAGCTTCCCCCTTTAGTTTGAGTGCAACTTTTAACTAATAGATCGGCTGCCTGTGTTCTCGTTCTTAAGTAAATCTTCAGACCGCTTGCTTTAAGGCGTTTAGTCAGCGCACTAGGTTCAATATTTTCCAGTTGGGCTAACTTTTGATGTTGAAATTGTTCTTGATAATTATCTTGAAGTATTAAGTGCTCAAGCATTTGAAAATGGTTTGTAGTCCATTTTGACTTGATAAAATCACCAGCTGAAATGAGACTATTTAGTGTTAATTCAAGGTTTTGGTCTTCATCATCAAGGCAAATAGCTACTTGAACTGTTCCATAATCATTTTTATCATGTATATGATTAATAGCTGAGCGAGCATGCCAGTAGGCAGGACCATCAGCACCGATACTTTCATTTGAATTGATGGATGTTATAATGTTTCCTGTACCGAGGCCGAACCTTACATTAACAGGTTTTAGAGCTAGTTGAATATGGTCAATAATTTGAAATACCTTTTTTGATGGTTTCAATAAAGCTTGAAATTCATCACCAGCTGTAATAGTGAATGGAGAAATCAGCTCTTCACCATATACATCAGATAGTTCGGTCATTAGTTGCTGAAAAGACTGTTGGAAAGTTTCACGTTCAAGTATCTGTTTTGAATTAATGATATCACCGATTAATGCTAAATACATAAATATCACCACCTTTTTGTCTATTATAGCAGACAAAAATAAAAATGTCTATTTAAATAGACATTTTTATTTGCGTTTCTTCTTAGCTTTCTTCATTTTATTAGCCATACGTTTCATTGATTGTTTAGCTGCAAAGGCTCCTACTTTTCCTTTTAAGCCACCACCAAACATTTGGCTGAAGTCCATATCGCCACCTAAACTAGATAAGTCAGGCATGCCATTTTGCCCCATCATACCTTCTAAATTAGACATATCCATTCCGTCCATTCCAGGCATATCTTTAGGGAGGTTATTAGGATCAATTCCCATTTTTTTCATCATTTTATTCATATCACCGGACATCACGCCTTGCATCATTTGTTTTGCCTGGTTAAAATCTTTAATGAATTTATTAACATCAACGAAAGTATTACCTGATCCAGCAGCAATACGACGTCTACGACTTGGATTGAGGAGATCTGGATTTTCTCTCTCTTCTGGAGTCATTGATGACACAATGGCTCTTTTGCGAGCAATTTCGTTTTCATCCACTTTGAAGTTTTTCATTGCTGGATTGTTAGCCATTCCTGGAAGCATTTTAAGGAGATCTTCCATTGGCCCCATATTTTGAACTTGATCTAATTGATCAATAAAATCGTTGAAGTCAAAGGTGTTTTCACGCATTTTCTCCGCTAATTCCATTGAACGTTTTTCGTCGTATTCTTGACTAGCGCGCTCAATAAGTGTTAGCAGGTCTCCCATCCCCAATATACGGCTTGCCATACGATCGGGATGGAAAGTTTCAATATCAGTGATTTTTTCCCCTGTCCCTGTAAATTTAATTGGTTTTCCAGTAATTTCGCGTACTGAAAGGGCAGCACCACCGCGTGTATCACCGTCAATCTTTGTCAGAACAACACCACTAATGCTGAGCTGACGGTTAAATTCTTCAGCGACATTTGCAGCTTCCTGTCCAATCATGCTGTCAACGACAAGGAGTATTTCATTAGGTTGAGCTATGGCTTTGACATCATGCAATTCCTGCATAAGGGTTGCATCAATTTGTAGGCGTCCGGCTGTATCAATAAGAACATAGTCATTACGATTTTCACGAGCCTGTTCTAAACCTTTAGTGACAATCTCAACTGCTGAATGGTTAGTTCCCATATCAAAGACAGGAACATTAATCTGGCTACCAAGGGTTTTTAACTGATCAATAGCAGCTGGTCGATAAATATCAGCTGCTATCATCATAGGACGAGCATTGTCTTCTTTGATTAGTTTGTTTGCTAACTTACCGGCAAAAGTTGTTTTACCAGCACCTTGTAGACCAACCATCATAATGATGGTTGGAATTTTAGGGGATTTTTCAATTTCAGAGGTCTCAGCCCCTAATAAATCTGTTAGCTCTTCATTGACAATCTTAACAATTTGTTGCGTAGGATCTAGTGTATCAATGATTTCATGTCCAACAGCACGTTCACGAACATGTTTAATAAAGGTTTTAACAACTGGAAGAGCAACGTCAGCTTCTAAAAGAGCTAGACGAATCTCCTTGGTGACTTCTTGCACATCTTTTTCAGATAACTTTTTCTTACCACGAATATTTTTAAAAACTCCTTGCAGGCGCTCTGTTAAACTTTCGAAAGCCATAAATTATTTCTCCTCATTTAATCTCTATTATCAATGCTACTTAGAATGGAAATTTTTTCTTGTAAAAAGGCATCATCGGTATATTTTTCTAGAATGTCATCAAAAATCTGACTACGGACAATATAATCTGAATACATATGTAGTTTCATTTCGTACGCCTCAAGAATTTTTTCAGTTCGTTTGATATTATCATAGACAGCTTGTCGGCTAACACCGGATTCTTCAGCTATTTCAGCAAGGCTGTAGTCATCGGCGTAGTATAACTCGATATAATTCATTTGTTTATCTGTTAATAATGCCGCATAAAACTCAAAAAGGGCATTCATACGATTTGTTTTTTCAATTTCCATAGCTTTTATTATACCAAATTTCCTATCAGCTTGCTATATCAAGTATGCAAGACCACTTTAAAATTTAAAAGGTTAGGACTAACATGGCCTAACCTTTTAAATTTGGTAGTTTTATCTTAAAAATACTGCCTCTAGGTTTATTATCAATTACTGTAATATTACCTCGCAGTGAGTTAACGATTTGTTGAGCTAAAGAAAGGCCGAGGCCAAACCCTCCTTGTTGTCGTGTTCTTGCTTTGTCAACACGGTAAAAACGATCAAAAATTCTGACTTTATCCTCCTCTGAAATTCCTGGTCCATTATCAGCGATTTCTAAAAAGAGATACTTATCAGTTTCAGATATGGTAAAGTCAATGCTACCATCATTGTCAGTATATTTTATAGCATTATCAAATAAAATAGTCATGAGTTGTTTTAGCAGTGTCTTATCTGTTTTGAAACTATCTTGGATCATATTATGTCCAGTAAAATTTTTACCATTCTCTTGGGCGATTAGATCATAATTCTCAAAGATACTATCAAAAAGTGTAGGCTTAATAACAGCTAATTCTGGTTTGATTCCATCATCACGTCTTGCTAAGTTTAAAAGATTAGTGGTTAAAATACGCATATTTCGTACTTCATCTAGACTTGAAGCGATATTTTCACTATTTTCTAAAATGGTGGCATTCGGTTTTCTGAATAGCGTTTCTAGGCGATTTTGTAAGACAGCTAGGGGAGTACGCAGCTCGTGGCTAGCATTTTCGACAAAAGCCTTCTGTCTTTCGTAGTTTTCTATAATCGGTTTTTGTGCCCATTTAGCTAAGTAGATACTTGCTCCAATTGAAATAATCCAAAAAGTAGTCATGACAAATATAATAATTTTTTCATAGCGTTCTTTAGCATTTACTAATTGATCAATATTAACAATAGCTGTCATGTAAGTCACATTAGGATAAGCAGGGTTATTAACTTTTACGGTGACAGCATGATATGTCTCATCTTGACCAAAGATGTTGGTTAAAGTTAATTCACTAATGCCACCTAGATTTTTTTTATTAGGTTTTAAAAACTGATAGTTTGAAAATGCGTCAAAATAGTTAATGACTTCTTCTTCTGATGTAAAAAGAATAATATCAGTATTAGCTACTGTCTGACCGCCGGGTTTTAACTTGACACTTGCGATATTGGAGTTATCTAGGTAGGCAGCAGTACGTGACATAACCATATTGATGTAATTTTTAGGATGGGTACTGATATACTTTAAACTACTATCAACAGAAGAATAAACACCATAGCGCATGACTTGGAGGATGATAACAGTCATAACCAGAAAAATACCACTAAAAACTGTGAAAAAATGGATAAAATGACTATCTGAGACATTTTTTTTGAATTTACTTATCTTAATCGGTTTCGACATGCTTTAAAATATATCCTACACTACGCAAAGTTTGAAGGTTTTCTGAAAAAAGTGTTCCTTTTAATTTTTTCCGAACCTTAGAGACATAGACTTCTACAACTGAAATCGTTGTATCACTATCAAATCCCCAAATACGATCAAAGATTTGAGATTTCGGTAAGATAACATTTTGATTTTGAAGGAAATAGACTAAAAGATCAAACTCTTTACCTAAGAGCTCAACTTCTGTTTGATTAACAAAGGTTGAGTTAGTAGACATGTCTACGCGAATATCACCATAAATTAGGCTGTTATCATTAAATTTTCCAGAACGCTTTAAAAGAGCCTGAATTCGCATTTTTAGTTCTTCTAGGTAAAAAGGTTTTGTTAGATAATCATCAGCACCTAAGTCGAAACCTTGTCCCTTATCATCAATGCTTTCTTTAGCGGTCATTATTAATACAGGGGTTGTAATACCTTTTTCACGTAGCTCTTTCAACACTTGGAAGCCGTTTTTTTCAGGTAACATGAGATCTAGAAGAATCAGATCATAGACTCCACTTTCGGCTTCGTAAAGACCCTCTTCTCCATCAAAAATTTGCATGACATCGGCAAAGTCATCAAGGAAATCAAAAACGGAATTGGAAAGACTCAAGTCATCTTCAATTAATAAAATTTTTATCATAGTATATCCTTTCGATGTACATATTTTATCTGAACTATTAATATTAGAATACCAAACTTTGCTTAATAAATCCTAAATAAAGTATGTTTTATGTCAACTAATTTCATGACACAGACAAAGAAATAGAGATTGAATAATCCATCAATCTCTATTTGAGTTTATTAGATATATTTTTTGATAGTATTGATAACTTCTTCTTTTTGCTTCGTGATTAAAAGGACACGAGCAGAAATTTCTTTAATTCCCATTGAAATATTACGGCTAATCGCCATATCGCTTAATTGAGGCTCGAAAAAGTTTTTATATTGTTCAAGGCGTTCTTCTGTTTTGAAACTACTTGAGGGATAAATCACAAATTTATCAAAACTCATATCACCACCTAGAGTTGCTTTGATCCATTCCCAGTTTTCTTGGGCCCACTCCCAGACACTTTCTTGTGTAAAAGAATTTTTAAGGAAAGTAGCATACCAACTCATAGCTAAGTCTTGTGGTTTCACAATATCTTTATTTTTCCAATCTGACAATAATTTCTTGAGTGTCTTGCTATCTGTAGTATGAGATAAAGCACTCGCTAGTTGTCGTTTGAAATTCCCATCGGTAGTAGTACTATAAGTCTCTAATAACAAGTGGCTAAGTTCTTTGGATTCGAAATGCTTCATTTCATTGGTAAGAACTAACAGGCGAATTGCAGCTGGTATAGCAGCGATATTATTTTCGTGGGCTTTAAAAATATGGTGAGCTTCTTCAATAGCATGTTCATTATCTGAGTAGAGAGCAAGGCTTAGGGATAGATGACGGACCATTTCGCTATCATCTCCTTCTCCTTCTCTTTTTTCAAAGCCAAGTCTATTAAAATTAAATGCTGATAATTTATTAACAAATTCTTTAAAGTCGAATTCATCTTGGCTATCTTCCTGGACGAATAAGGATAAACCATCAATAACACTCTTAATAGCAGAGTTAACAAGATATGATGTCTCTTGGCTCAAAAGAGAGACTAAAGGTATTAAACTACTATATGAAATCATACCACTTTCAGCAAGTAAATGACGTTCTTGTACAATTTGTAGTTTAGAAATGTTATCCATAAGAGGAAGATCAGAAATGATATGCTCTAAGAGTTGACCTTGATAGTTAGTAATGTAATGTGCAGTATTTTCAGTATTGAAACGCAGTGCACCATTTTCTTTGTTCTTTTCAGCTAACTGACTAAAATTGGGGATTACTACCGTTTCCTCGGTTAATATCTCTGGGATTCCTTCCCAATTACTATTAAGAGGAATTTGCCACAAGCGAGACTTATCTTCGTGTTCACCAATAAAGAATTGTTTTTGAGTTAAAATGAGCTCATCTTCTTCTATTTTGGCTGCCATCACAGGGTATCCTGGTTGCTCTAACCAAGAATCCATGAAAGCTGCAACATCTTTTCCTGAGGTTTGAGAAAGTGCATTCCAAAGGTCACGACCAATAGTATTTTGATATTGATGTTTTTCAAAATAAATTTTTAGTCCTGCGGCAAAATCTGTATCGCCTAACCAGCGACGTAACATGTGCATGAGGCGGCTACCTTTTGCATAAACGATAGCTGGATCAAAAAGTGTGTTAATTTCATCAGGATGATTGACCTCAACGTGAACAGATTGGACGCCATCTGTGGCATCACGCTTAAGAGCTAATGGTAGACCACCTGTTTGAAAGTCTTCAAATATATTAAGTTTTGGTTCAATATAATCAATTGATACATATTCCATCATATTAGCAAATGATTCATTTAACCATAAATCATCCCACCATTTCATAGTAACGAGGTTACCAAACCACTGGTGAGCTATTTCATGTGCTACAACTAATGCTACTTGCTGACGGCTGGAAACACTAGAGTTCTCATCTACTAAAAGATAGACTTCACGATATGTTACTAATCCCCAATTTTCCATAGCTCCAGCAGAAAAATCAGGTAGAGCAACGTGGAGTGACTGAGGAATAGGATAACGTACACCAAAGTAGTCCTCATAAAACTCAATAACACGCACAACGATATCTAAAGAAAAATCTAATTCATTTAACTGATGGGCTTTTGTGGCATATGAGCCAACAAGAGTGCCGTTTTTGGTATGTGTTGTTTTACCATGCAATTCCCCCAAGGCAAAAGCTAATAAATATGAGGACATTTTAGGTGTGGTGTCAAATGTCCATAAACCTGTTTCTTGACGTTGTTCAGCATTGATTTCCGGCATATTTGAAAGAGCAATCTCTCCTTCTTTTTGATCGAATTTTAGGCTCAAATCAAAGGTTGCTTTTGCTTCTGGTTCGTCAATACTTGGGAATACTTCACGAGCAAAATGACTTTCAAATTGTGTGGAGATAACCTCTTTTTTGATGCCATTAACTGTATAGTAAGATGGATACATACCTGTCATATTATCGGTAATGTGACCGCTGAATTCAAAGACTAATACCATGCTACCAGTTTCATGCAATTGAATATGCATAGCTTCATTGTCTTCATCTAGTTGGAAATCTAATGGTTGATTATCTAATAAGACAGATTTAATGGTTAACCCTTTTTGGTGAAAAGAGATATTGTTATCTAAGGCTTCGCCAGACACAGCAACGTTACCTGAAAAGGTTTTAGTTTGACGATTAATATCCAAGAAAAGGTTATAGTTTTCAGGGACAAATTTGGTAACAAAATGTTCTACAGTTTTCATATAACTCCTAACTAATTCAGAAACATTTGAAACATTACTAGTCCTGTATGGGCTAGAAAAGATAGAAAAGCTGTAACAAGATAGTTACAGCTTTTCTATCGCACGAACTATACTTACAATTACCACTCTACAAGCAATAATTATATCATAACTCGATAATTTTTCCAGTTTTTAAATAAACAATCCATTCACAGATATTTTTGCCATAATCTCCAATTCGCTCCAAGTGCATCAATACTTGGAAGTATTCTTTGGCGGCAAATGCTACGTCAGGATGCTTTTGAATTGTTTCAACTACCATTTTTTGGATATCACGGAAGTAATCATCAACTATTTCATCCATTGCTGCTACTTCGTAAGCTTTTTCATCATCACCATTGATATAAGCTGTTAAGGCTTCTTCAAGCATGTTTTTAACTGCTTTTCCCATATTATTGATTTCTAATTCTACTGCTGGGATTCTTTCCTCGCCCTTCATACGGATGGTTGCTTTTGCAACTGCTGCTGCATGGTCTCCCATACGCTCAACATCACTAGTAGCTTTTAAAACGGTAATAACGGTGCGTAAGTCTTGTGATACAGGCTGCTGGAGTGCAATAATTTCCAATGATTTTTTCTCTAACTTCGTTTCAAAGTTGTTAAGCGTTACATCATCTTCTATCACTTCTTTAGCTAACTCTCGATCATGACTGACAAAAGCACGAACTGTTTTTTTGATTTGTCCGATAGCTTCAATTCCCATTGCATAGAATTGGTTATGCAGTTTATCTAATTCTTCATCAAATTTTGATCTTAACATATTGTATTCTCTTTCTGATCTTATTATATGGTATTAACCGAATTTACCTGTAATGTAATCTTCAGTTTCTTTATGTTTAGGATTCATAAACATTTCTTTTGTATTGCCATATTCAATTAAGTTACCGTCTAAGAAGAAACCTGTACGATCAGAAATACGTGAGGCTTGCTGCATAGAACGTGTAACAAGTAACATGGTATATTGATCTTTTAGACCATGTAAAGTCTCTTCAATTTTACCAGCAGAAATTGGGTCAAGTGCAGAGGTTGGCTCATCTAGAAGGATAATTTTAGGCTTGGTAGCAAGGGTTCTGGCAATACAAACACGTTGTTGTTGACCACCAGATAAACCAAGAGCAGAGTCGTGTAATCTATCTTTGACCTCGTCCCAGATAGACGCGCCCTTCAATGAAGTCTCTACGGCTTCATCTAACGTAGCTTTGTCTTTTATTCCTTTGAGTCTAAGACCATAAACAACATTTTCAAATACTGACATAGGAAATGGATTAGGCTGCTGAAAAACCATCCCAATTTCTTTACGAAGTTCTACGGTATCAGTGCGCGGGCTATAAACATTATGTCCGTTATACATCACTGCTCCTGTTAGAGTGACTTCAGGATTTAAGTCTCCCATACGGTTAATAGCTCGTAAGAGTGTTGACTTTCCAGAACCAGACGGACCAATTAAGGCTGTAATTTCATTAGGATAGAAGTCCATTGAGACTTCTTTTAAAGCTTTTTTCTTATTATAGTAAACAGACAAATCACTGACTTGTAAAATAGGTTGTGTCATCTTTTACCTCACTATCCAAATCGACCAGAAACATAATCGCTAGTAGATTGACATTTAGCATTTTGGAAAATGTTATTCGTTTTATCGTATTCGATTAAGTCTCCAAGATAGAAAAATGCAGTATAATCACTAGCACGTGCTGCTTGTTGCATATTATGTGTTACGATAATTATAGTGTAATTTTTCTTGAGTTCAAACATTGTCTCTTCTAGTTGCATAGTTGCAATCGGATCGAGTGCTGAAGCAGGTTCATCCATTAAGAGAATTTCTGGTTTAACTGCGATAGCACGTGCAATACATAATCGCTGCTGTTGACCGCCAGATAAAGTGAATGCTGATTTATGAAGGTCATCTTTTACTTGATCCCATAGAGCAGCTTGTTTTAGTGAGGTTTCGACAACTTCATCTAAGAATTTTTTATCTTTTACACCAGCACGCTCATATGCAAAGGTAATGTTTTTATAAATTGATTTTGCAAACGGGTTTGGACGTTGGAAAACCATTCCGATATGTTTTCGCATCTCGTAAACATTGATATCTTGAGCGTTAACATCAATTCCTTCATACATGATTTGTCCAGTCACGCGTGCAATATCAATCGTATCATTCATACGATTTAAGCTACGAAGATATGTTGATTTTCCACATCCAGATGGGCCGATTAAGGCTGTAATTTTATTTTTTTCAAATTGCATATCAATTCCCTTGATAGCTTCTTTCTCACCGTAGTAAACGTGTAAATCTTTTGTGGTGAGAGCTGAATTTTCTTCAGGGAAGGTAATGATATGGCGTTCGTCCCAATTATATTCTGCCATTACTACTCCTTTTAATTAGACGAGGTTAATTTCGAATGAAGTTTCTTACCGATCGAGCGAGCTGAAAGGTTGAAAATAAGAATAACAACCAATAAGACTGCGGCGCTACCGGCAGATACTTGTGTTGCATCAGGGATTGTCCCTTCGCTATTAACTTTCCAAATATGAACAGCTAAAGTTTCTGCTTGACGGAAAATTGAGATTGGACTTGTAACACTAAGGACGTTCCAATTTGACCAATCAAGTGCTGGAGCAGATTGACCAGCTGTATAAATAAGTGCTGCTGCCTCACCGAAAATACGTCCTGAAGCTAGCACAACACCAGTTACAATACTTGGCAGAGCTTCAGGGACAACGACGTAAATGACCGTTTCCCAACGAGAAATACCTAGGGCCAATCCTGCTTCACGCTGTGTGTGGTGTACATTTTGAAGGCTATCTTCAACACTACGTGTCATTTGGGGTAAGTTAAAAACAGTAAGTGCTAAGGCACCTGAGATAATTGAGAAGCCATATTGAAATTGAACAACGAAGATTAGGTAACCAAACAGACCAACTACAACAGAAGGAAGAGATGACAAAATTTCGATACATGTTCTAACAAAGTTTGTTAAACGTCCTTTTTTAGCATATTCTGAGAGGTATATTCCAGCTCCTAAAGATAGAGGAATAGAAATAATCAGAGTAACAATAAGTAGGAAAAAGGAATTGTATAATTGTATTCCAATACCGCCTCCTGCTTCATATGATGATGATTTCCCAGTTAAAAATGACCAAGATACGTGTGGCAATCCGCGAACAAGAATAAAAATTAAAAGAGAGGCGAGGATTGTAACGATGATAGCTGCAATACTATAGAGTATTGTAGTTGCTAATTTGTCAGCCTTTTTAGCGTTCATAGTTTTTCTTTCCTTCCCTTGTAATTAACTTAATAACTGTATTAAATGCTAAACTCATAATTAAAAGTACTAAGGCTAGCGACCAGAGGACATTGTTTTGTACAGTTCCCATTACAGTATTACCAATACCCATTGTTAGAACAGACGTTAATGTTGCTGCTGGTGTTGTCAATGACGTTGGTAAAATTGCAGAGTTTCCGACAACCATCTGAATTGCTAGAGCTTCACCAAATGCACGTGCCATACCAAAAACAATTGCAGTGAAAATTCCTGGACGTGCAGCGTTTAATATAACACGCCAAATTGTTTGCCAACGAGTTGCCCCCATGGCTAAACTTGCTTCTTTATAGTGACGTGGCACAGCTCTAAGGCTATCTACTGTCATGAAAGTAACAGTTGGTAGAATCATGACGAAGAGGACACAGACCCCAGATAAAATGCCAAAACCTGTTCCCCCAAAAATAGAGCGAACGAAGGGAACAATAATCTGTAAACCAATAAAACCGTAAACAACAGAAGGAATCCCAACTAGTAATTCAACTGCAGGTTGTAAAATTTTAGAACCATATTTAGGTGAGATTTCAGTCATAAATACGGCAGCACCGATAGCAAATGGTGTAGCAATGATAGCTGATAGAATAGTAACAATAAATGATCCAGCTATCATTGGAAAAGCACCAAATGACTTAGCACTTGGTTCCCATTTTGTATTAAATAAGAAGTCTGTTAATTTAACGCCATCAACAAAAAATGTAGATAGTCCTTTTTGAGCAACAAAAATCAAAATCATCGCAACAATGAAGACGATTAGGGCAAGCGAAAGAAAAGTTATTCCTTTACCAAATTTTTCTAATCGAGAGTTTTTTGAAGGAGATGTTAATTTTTTAGCTAATTCTTGATTTTTCATAATTCCTCCTAGGATCAAGATGCTTTATCTAGATGTGATTAAGTTTTATTTTGGGGTTACTTTACCTTCAGCATCTTTAACAACTTTCATGTCGTTAATAGAGATATATCCCATATGTTGTACGATACTACTTTGAACTTTATCACTTTTCATGTAGTCTAAGAATTCTTTTGTTAGACCTGTTTCATTACCTTTTGTATACATATGTTCATATGACCAAAGTTTCCAGTTGTCGGTAGTAACATTTTTAGCTGTTGGCGCAAAACCATTTAGTTTTAATGTTCCGACAGATTTATCAACGTATGCAAAAGCGAGGTATGAAATCGCACCAGGTGTTTGAGAAACAATTGATTTCACCATACCATTTGAATCTTGTTCTTGGCTTTGAATAGGAGCAACATTTCCCATAATAGTATTATCGAAGGTTGCACGGGATCCAGAACTTGCTGCTCGATTGATGATGGAAATATCTAAATCTTGTCCTCCCACTTCTTTCCAATTCTTGATTTTTCCTGCAAAAATATCACGAAGTTGGTGGGTGGTTAGATTTTTAACATTAACTTTTTTATTAACAATAACAGCTAATCCAGCTACTGCGACTTGATGGTCTTTCAATTTCTTAGCATCAATACCATCTTTTTCTTCTGCAAATAAGTCGCTATTACCAATTTGAACAGCTCCAGACTGTACTTGTGATAAGCCTGTTCCTGAGCCTCCTCCTTGGACATTGATAGTCTTACCGAGGTTTGTCTTACCAAACTCATCTGCTGCAGCTTCTACAAGTGGCTGTAAGGCGGTTGAACCAACGCTGGTGATTGATTGACCTTTATCAATCCAATTAGCACAACCAGACAGCGTCAATAAGACGGTGGCTAGCAAGGTTAACAAAAAAATGTTTTTTTTCATTTTCATTTTCCTATTCTTTTGAATAAATTTTGATATTTAGTAGTTGATATATATTACTAAAATCATTGAGTGTTTAATGATTTACAAATAGTAAAAACACACATCACTGTCCCATAGTACCATAAGTTTCTAGGGTTTGAAAAGTATTTCTTTTCCCTTTTTTATTAAAAGTATTCAATAACAGTTATGTCTGAAATCGTAGTCCTTTAGGGTAATAATTTTTAAGAGTATTATTTGTCACTTTTGCAAAACCTAATCCATTGCCTTTTACAAGAATTTGATACCAACCGTTTGGAACAGTCTTGTCTAGTTTGACTACATTTCCAGATACGTACACCTCAAACTGTTCTATATCAATTTCAATAGACTGTACTAGGTCATGTTCGCTAAGTGCCATTCCTAAAGCAAACGATGGCTCAAAACGATTCTTCTTGAAAGTGCCTAGATGGAGACCATTGCGTGCTATTTTTAATTTAGACAAATCGGGGAGACCATTAGGTAGAAGATAGAGTTGGTCGCCGAAAACATCTAAAACACCGTTCAAGTCTATCTTTAAATGGTCTTGTGCAAATTGTTGCCACAATTGTAACTGCATTTTATTTATTTTCTGTGCTTTTGGCTTAATTTTCTGTGCTTCCTTAGATCTAGTATCTCTCAGTTTTGCAACGAATTGTCCTTCACCTTGAAAATGATGAGGGTACATCCTTGCAACTTGTGGTACATTAATCCCTTCAACCATCCCATTTAGTTTAGGAATATCAACAAGTTCTAAGTAATCATACTCTTGAAGGAGCCAATTAACCACTTCTTCGTTCTCTTCTGGTGACCATGTACAAGTAGAGTATACAAGTATACCACCATGAGCTAGCATTTTGATTGCTTCTTTTAAAATATCTCTTTGTAACTGTGCACATTCAGTGGGGTAATCTTTGTGCCAATATTGTATTGCTTGAGGATCTTTGCGGAACATTCCCTCACCAGAACACGGACCGTCAAAAACAATAAGATCAAAAAAAGAATTAAAACATTTGGCTAGTCGTTGGGAGCTTTCATTAGTCACGATAACATTTCTAGCACCAAAACGTTCGACATTTTCGACTAAAATTTTACTACGTTTATTTGAAATTTCATTACTAACTAATAGACCAGTATTGTTTAAATATGATAGAAGGTGTGTTGTTTTTCCACCAGGTGCAGCTGCTAAATCTAGCACTTTCATTCCTTCTTGTGGTTCAGCAATCTGAGCCACTATCTGAGCAGCAGGTTCTTGAGAATAAACAAGGCCAGTTGTGTGTTCTATTGATTTTCCTGATATTTTCCCATAATGCCCCCAAGGGGTACTTGGGATGGCATTTGGAAAATCAAGTTGCTTTTCTTTGAGAGGATTGGTGCGATATGCCGATATGGGTTTTTGTTCAAAACTGTCAAAAAAAGCTTCTGCTTCATCTTTAAGTATAGTCTGATATTTTTCAATAAATTCATTCGGTAATTTCATGTTTCTATTATACTACATAATCACGGGCGTGCAAAAAAACCTTCTATTTAATTAGAAGGTTTTAAGTTTATTTTTTGGTAAGGTAGGATTGGATAAGATTTAATTTCGACTTTGGTAGGAACATTACTTTTTGTCTTGTTGAATAGTTGGGTTCTTCCCCGTCAAGCGTTAATAAGGTAAATCCTAATGTCTCCCCCATGATTTTTGCTGCAGCATAATCCCAAGGTTGAATATACGAAAAATAAGCTAATAATTTGCCCTGCATGACTTTTGCCATGCTAATTCCAGCACCACCATAGATACGAACACCTAAGGTTTCAGAAGCTAAATGGGCAATACCGCAATCATTTTCTGCATACATAGCAGAATTTACTCCAAGTAAGCAACGTTCTAAAGGATGCTCTTAAAAAGGAACAATTTTTTTATCGTTAGCATAGACATCAAAATGTCCTCCCCCGCTGTAAAGAATATCAGCCATAACGTCGTAGATGATACCAAATTGTCCAACGCCTTCTTCGTAATAAGCTAACATAACAGCAAAGTTATCTTTTTGAACAATAAAATTAACAGTTCCATCAATAGGGTCTAAAACCCAAACATTACCTTGTGCAATGGGTGAGCGCACATCATCTTCTTCGGCAAGTATATTATCATCTGGGTAATGTTGAATAATTTCTTGAATTAATAATTTTTGTGTTTTTTTATCAAGACTTGTCACTAAATCATCAAATCGAGACTTTTCCTCAACATCAAAAGTATTTTGCATCTCAGATTTAATGAATTGACCAGCTTTATACACTAATTGTTTAGCGAAATCAAATTTAGCGTCCAAGTGAAATAAATCCTTTCGCTTGTTGTTGTGCTGCTTTAACAGCTTGATAAGTGGAATAACCGCTAGTTCTCTGGAATTCACGGTCAATTTGTTTTTCCTGCGCCTTGGATTTAACAACTTTTTTAAATTCTTTATAGCTATCTAGCAAATCATCAACTTTAATACTATTTTCATAGGCGTGTTCAACTTGATTTAAAAAGCGAAGTACCTTAGTAATATCTTCCGTATTCCATGAAGGATCAAGAGGATAACTATAATTACTACTAATCATGTTTTCCCTCAATTTCAGCACGAATAGTGGCCTGTTTCAGTTCTTGTTTACGATAGTCACGCGGTAAGAAGGCACGAATTTCATCCTCATTAAAACCAATCTGCATACGTTTTTTGTCTAAAATAATTGGGCGTCGTAAAAGACTTGGATTTTCTGAAATTAATTCCATTAATGAAGACGTTGATAATTCGTCTACATCAATAGCAAGTTTTTGAAAGACTTTTGAACGTGTGGAAATAATGTCTTCTGTACCATTTTCTGTAAACGATAGAATTTGTAATAGTTCTTCTTTATTGAGTGGACTTGTAATAATGTTATGCTCTTCAAAAGCAACCTCATGCTTACTTAGCCAAGCACGCGCTTTTCGACAACTAGTACAGCTGGGTGATAAAAATAAGGTAATCATATAACCGCCTCTTGTATTTACTAGAGACTATTATACAAAAAATTAAAGAGTTTGACTATCTTTTTTCCAATTTAAAGCAATTTCTTTATCTTTTTTAAGTTGTTTTACAAGATCGTCAATACCATTAAACTTTACCATTTCTCTGATTCTTTTTAACCAGAAAATTTCAATAGTTTCTCCATAAATGTCGCCATCAAAATCAAAGATATTAGCTTCTAAACGAAGTTCTGTACCACCAAAAGTGATATTTTTTCCAATGCTCGTCATTGCTCTATAATATTTTCCATTAATCAGAACATTGGAAATATAAACACCGTCTGCAGGTAAGTAAGTGCGATTAATAGGAGCTAGATTAGCAGTTGGGAACCCTATAGTTCGTCCTCTAGCATCTCCATGTACTACCATGCCACAGGTTGAAAACTCATAACCCAAAAGTTGGTTAGCTTTCTCAACATTACCCTCTGTAATCAATTGACGAATACGTGTAGAAGAGATTTTTTCACCACCTTCAGAAATTTCATCAATAATATAGACTGGTCCCTTGAAATTACGCGCTAGATAATCACCACTGGTACGATTATGACCGAACTTATAATCAAAACCGACAACAGCAGCTTTTGCTCTGAGACCATAAATATATTTCTTAATAAAAAGGTCAGAAGATACTTTTGAAAAATGACTGGTAAAATTCATTAAATATAACTCATCGACGCCATACTCTTGAAATTTTTCAGAACGTTTTTCTGGAGAGGTAAGATGTAGCAATAATTCAGGTTGGAAGCGAGCGAAGGTTAGACGAGGTGTCTCATTAAACGTTAAGACGACAATTTTCAAATTTTTTTCGGTCGCGATTTTTTTAGCTTTATCAAAGAGGGCTTTATGTCCCAGATGTAAGCCATCAAAATAGCCCAAAACTAAGACGCAATCTTCTTTAGCTTGAATATCTTTATAATCATTAATGTAATGGATTTTCATGATTGACTTTCTTTATAACAATACTTTGTGTGGTTTAAATTCATTGCCACGTTTTTCTAGTATAGCGATAACTCTATTTTCATAAAAAGCTGCTAAGGTATCTGCTTCATTTTCTAATAAGATACGACGTCCGTATGAGATTTCAACTTTATCTTCCTCAGTTAGGTTAACTTTTGGGAGATCTAAAACACCATATTCAATTGGAAGTAAAAATGAAAAATCTTCTTGCTTATATTTTTCATTAATTTCTTCAAGCGTTAATGATTGTGTAATAGATAATCCTGCAGATGAGGTTCTTTTTAGGAAAGACATATGGCTAGCATATCCTAGTTTTATTCCTAGATCAACAGCTAACGTCCTAACATAGGTACCTTTACTGCATGAGACATAGAAACTAAAACGGCAGATGCCTTTTTCGAAGTACAATGGGCTTGTGCGTCTAAATTCAGAAATTGTTATTTGTCGTTTAGGTCGCTCTACTTCTTCTCCTGAACGAGCATATTCATAGAGTTTTTTACCATTTACTTTAACTGCTGAATACATAGGAGGAACTTGTGTAATTGGACCGGTAAAACTTTTCATCGCATGATCCACAACATCCTCGCTAAGATCGGATTGAGTTAGTGGAGTTCTTGAAATGACCTCTCCACTAGAATCTTCTGTACTTGTGGCATATCCTAAAGTGATTTCTCCTTCATAAATTTTGCCACTTTCTGTCATATATTCAATAACACGAGTGGCTTTTCCAACCGCAATTGGTAAAACCCCAACAACATCTGGATCAAGAGTTCCGCCGTGTCCTATTTTTTTTGTATGTAATATCTTTCGAAGCTTGAATACAGCATCGTGTGATGTCATTCCAGCTTCTTTCTTTAAATTAATTATTCCTGTAATCATGTTTTATATTATATCAGTAAATAAGCGGTAACACAAAGAAAGGAGCGTAAAAACTTACGCTCTTTTGGTATAGTGCTATAAGGATTTATACCTAATCTAAATAGTATGAAAAGCCTGTACTAACCTTCTTGAACCCTAGGTTTTCATAAAAATGATAAGCTTCCTGACGATATTCTTTTAAACTGCTATTTAAAGCCAGTACTTCACTTCCATCTGTTTTAGCTAGCTGTTTAACGTGATTAATAAGTTGACTAGCGATGCCTTTACGACGGTGCTTTTCATTAACTACTAGTGCTAAAATACGATAGTAAGTCCCACTTTTTCCAAAAAAGTAAAGTTTATGATATCCAACGAAGGCGAGGAGTTTGCCATTATCCTCAGCTATCAAAAAGCCATAATCTGAATGAGTAAGAATAACCTTTAAAATAGATTGAATCTCTGATAATGATATTGCGTATCCTAATTCTTGATACAAAGGGACTAATTTTTCACTATCGTCTAGTGTAGCAGTTCTAATCTTCATAATCATAACCTCTTAGTCTTTTAGAGCATCGAATTTTGCTTTCATTGTTGGATTTTTTCTTGTTAATTTCTTGACAGAAACATCGTCTAATTTATTATTTGCAAGACGTAGTTGATTTTCAGACGTTGTTAAAGCAGCCTTAACAGCTTCCATACGTTTAATAGATTTATCTATTTCATCGATTGCTTTCTGGAAATTTTTGCTTGCAGAATTATAATTTTTAGCAAATGCATTTTGGAAAATATCTAAATCTTCTTCAAAATGTGTGATGTCAATATTTTGTTCTTTCATCAAAGCAAGCTCTTGTTTATATTTTAAGGTATTGAGTGCTGCATTTCTTAGAATACCAATTAATTGGATAAAAAATTGTGGACGTATAACGTACATTTTAGGGTATTTGTGACTAACATCAACAATTCCAGTATTATAATAGTCATTGTCTGCTTCAAGCATAGTTACTAAAACTGCGTATTCGCAAGATTTTTCACGACGATCTTTATCTAATTCTTTGAAAAAATCTTCATTTTTATGCTTCTTGATAGTATCATCAGACTCATTTTTCATTTCAAACATGATACTTAAAAACTCAAGGTCATTTTCATCCTTTTCTCGATAGATAAAGTCCCCCTTTGAGCCACGACTTGATAATGTATTGTCCTTCTCAAAATAAGCATTAGGAAAGGCCAAATGTCGCACTTTATTAAATTCTGTTTCAGCATAATGTTCTAAACTTTCTCCTACTGCTTTAGTAGACTGTTGAGCTTTGAAGTTTTTATAGAATTCTACTTGTTCATTGGCTGCCTTTAGTTGTACTTCATAATCACTTTTTACTGAAGCTAAAGCTAAATCTTTTTCTTTTTCTTGAATGTGCAACTGATTTTGTATTGCATCTCTTTCTCGTTCGACTTTTGTTAGCGCCTCTTGCAAGCTATTTTCATGCTCTAAACGTAGTCTATCGATTTGGTTTTCAAGGTCGCGAAGCATCATGTCTTTTTGATTTAATTGCTCAGCGAGTTGGTACTCATTGTCTTTGAGAAGATTGTCTTTTTCTATAAGAAATTGTTTGACTTTGTACTGAAGTTTAGCTATCTCCTTGTCTTTTTCTACAACAACTTCCTGTAATTGATTTTTTGCTTGCTCCCCTAATATTAGACGTTCTTTTTCCAACCGTTCACTTACTTCTTTGTCAAAAGCATCTCCGCGAATTTGTTCTAGTAATTGATGGTATTCAGACTCGTTGATGGCAAAAGCTGTTCCACAATGAGGGCATTTGATTTCGTTCATGATAACTCTTCCTATGATGTTTTGTATTTGGTTCTAGCTAAGTTGTTGTCTGATGTCATTTTGGATACGTTCCCACTCCTGCTCTGCACGTGCTATCTTACGTTTGTAATCGTTGAGCCCCTGTTTATAACGTTGGATAAGATAATCCTGTCTAAAAAGCGGGATACTTGGTATTGCAATATTTAACAGTTCCTTTGTGCTAATATTCATCACAGCTTTTCCTTTGTTAGCATTCTCAAGTGCCTGTTGACCTTCTTCTGAATCAAAAAAAAGCTTTAAGTAGTACCCTCTAATGTGTTGTGTAGGCCTTAGTATTGTAATATTAGCAGAGGCAACGACAGGGTAATCTTGCTCTTCAAAAATAGCAACTTTCTTGACAGTTCCTTTTGAAGCGATTAAAACATCGCCTTCCTGAAGTAGATATTTTAAAAGCGATCGTTGTTCATCTTGGAATGTTCTTAAGTTATGGTAGTCAATTCCTAAAGGAGACATATCACTCAAATTAATAATACGGATATCACCTGCTTCTGCTTTTGAAGGCACAGCTTTACCTTTAAAGCAGTCTACCAATTCAGATAATAAATAAGTTTTTTTCTCTGGGTTACTTGTTGGATTTTGTGGCACAATAGACTCCTTTCGTCTTTAAAATATTATATCACAAAACATAGTTTTTTAATACTAAATTAAAAAATAAGCTTTCAGTAAGAGAAGCTTATTTAGATTAAATCTATTAGTCGTAAGGAAAATTCGATTTTTGATAAAGCCAATAACATGCTACGATAAGAACAATACTGGTAATCATGCTTCCTTCCACACCAAATTTTCCACCGCTAATCCAGTCAGCACCATAGGTTTTAACATGGACTAGGGAGTTAGACAACATTGGCTCTCCACTAACTTCGATTCCAAAGACACTCCCTTGTACACAGTTCCAGGCGCCATGAATACCACACGCCCCCCAGATGTTACCTTTTAAAATAACATAGAGCGATAGAAATAGTCCAAAGAGACACAGATTGAAAATCGAGATAAGGCTTACATGATTATTAGCGCTATGCAGAAGACCGAAAAAGATTGAACTGATACTGACAGAAACTATCTTACTATACTTTGTGGCACTCACCGGAAGTAACCATCCACGACACAATATTTCAACAGATGCGCTTTGTACCTGCCATCCAACAGCAAAAATAAGAAACCAAATCAATTTATCAGCTGTAAAACGAACAGTTTCGATAACTCCAGAGCCTGAAATTATTGTTAATATTAAGCAGGCTCCAAAGAGAACGCTCCCGACTAACCATCCTCTAGATAATTCTGTTAGGGCTCCTTCTTTAAATAGCCCTAGAGAACTAATTGGACGCTTCTCTTTAAATTTCACCCACATAAATAACATTACCGTACTAATTGAAGTTGCTAGTAAAATGATTAACTGGACGATATCGCTATCCCACTCTAGTTTCCAAAAATCAAGCGAGATAATCAATTCAATAATAATATAGGTAAGGAAATCTGCTGTAAATAGTAATATCAAAGCCAATAATATAGTTAAAAGGACATGCCTTGATACTTTACCTTTTGCAGTTTCCTCAAAAATAGACTCTCTCATAAATATCTCACTTTTATCTAACTTTATACTGTTATATTATACAATTAAGATTACTTGCTGTCAATCGTTATCGAAAAGATTAGAAAAGATAATCTTTATTATAAACTAATCTACTGATTTCAAGGCATCTAACATATTGAGTTTTTTTAATTGATGGTTAACTATAAAACCTAGACTTATTAGAATGATGACTACTACGCTTATTGGTATTATAAATGTAGTTGGTGATACTTTTTCACCAAAAAGTATTTGATCTGAACCAATTAGCAACATCATTTGACGGTGTAAATAAGTACCGCTAATGGTGCCTAGAATCACACCGATGGTTGATAAAATAATGGTTTCGCGGTAAATGTATAAAGTTACTTCTTCATTATAAAAACCTAATACCTTTATAGTTGATAGCTCCCGCTTACGTTCTGCTAAATTAATATTAGTGAGATTATAGAGAATTACAATGGCTAACAATAAAGATACGACAACTAAAATAGTCATAGAGCCATCTAAAGAACGCACAACGGCTTCTACACTAGCCAGCTGAAGAGCATTTTGCGTAAGAGACTCAACTCCATTAATTTCTAAAAGTTTTTCTGCTAAGTTATTTGCGATTTTATGTTTGGTTAACTTAACCAAAAAAGCGTTATCTTTAGCTTCTTTCTTAAAAATAGTTCGATAGTATTGTTTTGTCATAAAAATATAGTGACCAACATTCGCATTGACAACTCCTGTTATTTTTAATTTTCTAGAAGGAAGTGTTTGTGAATGAGATAAATGGATAAAATCACCGGTATTAACATGATAAAATTGAGCTAATTTTTTAGAAATAATAATCCCTTTATTATTCAAGTGCAATGACTTATTAGTTGTTGCTTCTTGTAAATAAATAAAAGGTAGTAATTGTTTTTTGTCTGTTATGAATAGGGAAATTGACTGTTTATTAATTTGTCCAGGAATGGATTCGTCAAGATTTTCAAGGTGTATTGGTTGGTATTTGTCTATTTTTGAATCTTTTGAAAGTAGTTCAAGTATTTTTGGGGGAGAAGCATTTGTGTTATATGTTAGCAATATATCATAGGGCATAATACGACCGAAATGTTCATTGACGGTTTGCTTTAAGGAGGATTGTATTCCTAGACCTGAAAATAAGAGCGCTACTGATCCAGCAACTCCAAATATGGTCATAATCATCCTTTGTTTGTAACGAAAAATATTTCTAGCAGTTACTTTTTGTGTGAAGGACAGTTTTTTCCAAATCCAATTGATATACTCTAAAGCTATTTTAGATCCTTTAGCTGGTGGTTTTGGTAATAATAAAAATGCTGCTTTTTCTTTCAACTCACGTCGAGTGATAACAAAAACTGGAAGAACAATGCTTAATAATGAAAAAACAAAGGCTAGTAAACTGTAATTTAAGAAAAGATGATACTGTGTGTTTGGAATAGTCAGGTCTTTGGAAATGATATCAGAAATAATACGAGGTAAAAGATAATGCCCTCCAATGATACCCAAAGTAGTCCCTAATGTTCCTGCTATAAAACCATAAATAATAAATTTAAAGATAACTTGGCGGTCACTATAGCCTAGTGCTTTTAATATGCCTGCGTTGGTTCTTTCTTCCTCGACGAACCTAGTCATTGTTGTTAAGGTTACTAATGCTGCGACTAAATATAAAATAATGGGGAAAAGATTACTGATTTTAGAAGTGCTATTTGTACTGGAGTCAAAAGTGTTATATCCTTGTCCTCCAGGAAAGGTAGTACGGTTGTAGACAATAATTTGAGGCGATTCCATTATTTGGGTGTTATGTCTCAATTTTAGAAGCTCTTTTGTTCGTTTCAAAAGAGATAGTCGGTCTTGTTTAATTTTCATTTGAATAGCTTGTCTTTGAGATAGTGGCATCGCTAGGCTATCATTATCTAACCGATTGATTTGTTTTTGAGCTTTTAGTAGGCTTTTTTCCTCCTCATCGATTTTACGTAGGCTCTCTTTTTTGGTTTTGGTATATCTTATTTTATTGTGAATATTTAATTTTCGCGATACCTTTTCTTGGTATTTCGCTACTTTTTCTTTGTAACTTATTGAGAAAGGGTTAATCAACCTAAGATCTTTAAAAGTTACCCTTGCCATTGTATATACTGGAGAGTGAAATGCTGTCTTATCTAATACGCCATAACTATCTAAGTCGCCGTCCCCTGTTTGAGAACTACCAAGGTTTGTCTTAGACCAAATCTCGGTAGAATTAACAAAACCTACAATAGTTAGAGGACCTGTATTTGAAAACAGTTTGTTTTTATCTTGTTTAAAATTAATTTTATCACCTATTGCATATTTTTTTCGTTCCTGAAATGAGAGAGCAATTTCTGATTTATTTAAAGGGAGACGTCCCTTAACAAGATCAAAGGTTGATATCGTTTTGGTATTGGAATACAATCGATAAGATTTACTATTCTGTTGAGGGGTTGTATCTACAAAGTAAGAAAATTCAACTTGTGATCCTTTTAAGCTTTCTAAAACAGTTTGATCATGTTTGTCAAGTCCCCAAGAATTGAAAACGGTAATATCCATAACATGATGATGAGCAAGGTAATTTTGTGCTGTTCTTTGCATATTAGGTGCTGAGACCTTCAGTCCTATAAAAGCAAATGAGCCTAACATCATAAGTAAGAGGATTGATGAAAATCTACCTTTTGAAGTCGTAATTGATCGATAGATATCTTTCCAAAATGTCTTTCCCATCTGTATAACCTCTAATATTCTATGTTCTGAATATCACTTGGATTCTCGTTTATTACAATATCACTGATTTTTGAATCATGCATATGGATCACGCGATTTGCAATTGGCGCTAAGGCAGTATTATGAGTAACAATGATCACAGTTGTTTCTTTTGATTGCGCCATCTTTTGCAGGATGGCTAGTACTTGTTTTCCAGTTTGGTAATCTAAAGCACCAGTAGGTTCATCACAAAGTAACAGTTTAGGTTTTTTGGCAATAGCTCGTGCTATTGCAACGCGTTGCTGTTCGCCACCGGAAAGCTGTGCTGGAAAATGATTGATACGGTGTCCCAAACCTACGTTTTCTAATGCCTGTTGGGCATCTAATGCCTTTGGAACAATTTCTGAAGCCAATTCTACATTCTCTAGTGCTGTTAGATTAGGGACTAAGTTATAGAATTGAAAAACAAACCCGACATCATATCTACGGTAACGAGTCAATTCCCTGATGGTATAATTAGCAATATTCTTACCATCAATTAAAACTTCACCTTCACTATTACTATCCATCCCTCCTAGTATATTGAGAACAGTAGATTTGCCAGCGCCGGATGCACCAAGAATAACCACCAACTCACCTCTTTCAATACTGAAACTAATATCATTGTTAGCAACAATTTCGGTTTCACCTGTTTGATAACGCTTATAGGAATGCTTCATTTCAATATAGGACATAACGGCACCTCACACTATGAATACACCTATATTATAGCACTTTTTTATTAATTCTCCCATAAAAATAAATACATAAATTAAGTTATGTAAAATAATAATTTTTTTAAAAATCTGAGCTAAACACTCAGATTCCACTTTATTTAATTTTCTCTTCTTGGTAGTCGCATTTTTCATTTGAGCAAACAACTTGTTTACCACCACCGCGTACTTTTTTCTCCACTAAGAAATCATTTGATTTGGGGCAAGTTCGTCCAATAGGTTTGTCCCAAGATGTAAACTCACATTCTGGGTAGCGGTCACAGCCATAAAAGATACGATTGCGTTTTGTTTTTCGCTCAATAACTTGTCCTTTTTGACAGATAGGACAAATAACACCTATTTCCTTAGTGATAGCTTTTGTGTTATGACATTCAGGGAAATTGCTACACGCATAAAACTTTCCATAACGTCCTAGTTTTATTACCATTGGTGATCCACATAGCTCGCAATCAAATCCAGCAGGTTCATCCTTTATTTGAATTTTCTCCATTTCAGTTTCTGCTTTTGCAAGTTCTTTTTCAAATGGTTTATAAAATTCATCGATAATCTTTTGCCACTGCTCTTTACCAATCTCAACTTCGTCTAGTTTCCCTTCCATTTCGGCAGTGAAGGTAACATCAACAATATCTGGGAAAAATTCTACAATAAGGCTATTAACAATTTCACCAAGTTCAGTTGGTTCGAAGCGTTTAGCTGCAAGCTTAACATAATAACGTTTTTGAATAGTCTCAAGCGTTGGGGCATAAGTTGAAGGACGACCTACACCGTTTTCTTCAAGTGTTTTAATGAGACTTGCTTCTGAAAACCTTGCAGGAGGTTGAGTGAAGTGTTGTTCAGGATTCGTATTAACCTTTTTAACACTTTCTCCTTCCTCCATATCTGGTAACATTTTATTTTTGTCAGTATCGTTATAAACAGCCATGTAACCATCAAACTTGACTTGGCTACCATTAGCAATAAAAGTAACACCATTTTGCGTTAAATTAACTTTCATTGTGTCAAAGACTGCTGCTGTCATTTGGCTTGCAATAAAACGGTTCCAGATAAGAGTGTAAAGTTTTAGTTGATCTTTGTCTAAATACTTAGCAATACTTTCGGGTGTATGATTAACACTAGATGGGCGAATAGCTTCGTGAGCGTCTTGTGCTCCAGAAGCATTTTTAACTTTATTCCCATGTTTAGAATAATTTGCACCAAAACGGTTAGTAATAAATTCTGTTGCTTCATTTTGTGCTAACGGACTAATACGTGTAGAATCAGTACGCATATAGGTAATCAGACCTTGATGACCTGCTGTGCCTAAGCTAAGTCCTTCGTACAGCTGTTGCGCAATCATCATGGTTTTACGAGTTCGAAAATTGATTTTATTAGCTGCATCTTGTTGCAATGAAGAAGTTGTATACGGTAATGGTGCATTACGACGACGCTCTTTTTTTTCAACTTTTTCAACTAAGAATTCATCAGTTTTAATACGTTTTAGAACTGTTTTGACGTCTTCATTATTCGATAATTTGAATTTCTTTCCGTCTAAACCGTAGAAAGTGGCATTGAATTTACGTGTTCCTTTTTTAAAGGAACCGTCAATAGTCCAATACTCCTCCGGTTGGAAAGCCTTAATCTCATTTTCACGATCAATGATTAGTTTAAGAGCAACTGATTGTACACGTCCAGCTGATAGCCCTTTTTTTACTTTTTTCCATAAAATAGGTGAGATAGAATAACCAACAATGCGATCTAAAACACGTCGTGCTTGCTGAGCATCAACGAGATCCATGTTAATCTGACGAGGTTCCACAAAAGCATTTTTAACAGCATCTTTTGTGATTTCATTGAAAACAACACGGTTTCTGTCTTCTTTGTCTAAATCTAAAATATGCGCTAAATGCCAGGAAATAGCTTCTCCTTCACGGTCCGGGTCACTCGCGAGGTAAACTTTTTTAGCCTTTTTAGCTTCTTTTTTTAAATCATTAATGAGAGGTCCTTTACCACGAATATTAATATATTGTGGTTCGTAATTATTCTCAAAATCAATGGACATACTTGACTTTTTTAAATCACGGATATGACCTACTGAGGCTACAACTTTATAGTTACGTCCTAAGTATTTTTCGATAGTCTTTGCTTTTGCAGGAGACTCCACAATAACTAGATTTTTTTTAGCAGTAGCTGATTTTTTTTTACTTGTTTTTTTGGTCGACGTTTTTGTCGTAGTTGCCATAGGTATCACTTTCTATATCGTAAACTTATAGCATAATAACTCACTTTTCTTAAACTGTCAATAGAAAACTTCTCCTATAGTAGAAAGCAAAACACTACTGATATTCAGAAAGGATATCTTTTCCTGAAATAATGCATTTAGCTCCTTCTTGGATAAGATGGTGGCATCCATCTGATTTGCCATCGATAATATTTCCGGGAATGGCAAAAACTTCTCGTCCCTCTTCTAATGCTCTTTCACAGGTAATTAAACTTCCAGATCTCATCTTAGCTTCGGCAACCACAATACCTTGACACAGCCCTGCAATAATACGGTTACGTTCGGGGAAATGAAATTTCAAGGGTTGTTCTCCGGTAAAATATTCTGATAATACGAGATGATTATATGACATATATTCTTGAAGTTTCTTATTCTCCGTTGGATAATAAACATCTAAACCACTCCCGATAACAGCTATACTACTGCCGCCATTTTTTAAAGCACTAACATGTGCTGCTGTATCAATGCCACGCGCTAAACCACTTACGATAACAAATTGATTGTTAGTCTCCTTGATAATCTTTTTAACAGACTGACAACCTATCTGAGATGCCTGTCTTGCCCCCACTACAGCTAATTTAGGTTTAGATAGAAGTTCAATATTACCCTGATAAAAAAGTAGAACTGGTGGATTATATATTTCTTTTAACTCTAAAGGATAGTTAGAATCCAAAATCGATAGAACTGGAAATTTTTTGAATTCTTGTCGAAGTTTTTTAAGGTCTAGCTGTTTATAATTTTCTATAAAGAAAGTAGGATTTTTACATTTTGATACTACGGCCATATTGCGAACAGATAGAGAAGTTAAACTATTCTTTTTGAGATAGTTGATAATATTGTTGATATTAAGATTTGTTAATCCAGCTTTTTTAAGCTTAAATAGTTCAAAATGATTCATAAGGTTACCTCCATTGACTATATTCGAAAATAATAGACAAAATAAAGTGATAAGATCAATCTATACTCTGAAGCATTGATAATAGCTATTTTTCCAAAAAAATAAGACTAGGATTTTTCCTAGCCTTTGACAAAAAATTAACGATTATCAACAAAGTTCTGTACATCTTTAATCATACGGAGTGTTACTCGGCTTCCGCCTGAATTGATATACCAATCTTTTCCATCTACCTCATGAACACGTTTGTTTTTGACAGCATCAGTTGCTTTAATAACATCGTTATTAAAAAGTTCTTTTGATGAAGCTCCTTGTCCAATAGTCGCTCCACGATCTAAAACAAAGAGATAGTTAGGATTTTTTTCAGCGATGTATTCATAAGATACGGGAGTACCATGTGAACTTAGTTTTTCATTTTCATTGACTGCTTTAAATCCACCTACAGAGAAAATCCAACCAAAACGACCAGAAGGTGATTGAGTTAAAAGTTCACCGCTGTTTGCCATTACAAATAGAGCTGTAGGTTTACCTTTTTTCTCAATAGTTTTCTGCAATTTAAGAACAGCTTGTGCGATATCTTTATTAAAGGTTTTTGCCTTTTTATTTTGGTCGAAGATTTTCCCTAACATTGTGACACGCTCAGCAACTCCTTTGTCAAATACTTTTTTTGAGTCGACTCCAGCATATACTAATGCTGCTTTAGGTGCAGCCTCCTTTAATTTTTCAATATTATCAACAGAAGCCATACGTGCTCCTAGGAAAACCACATCAGGTTGCATACGAGCAATAGCTTCAAAGTTTGGTTCGAAGAGACTTCCTACGTCTTGGTATCTCTTAGCTTTATAAACAGATTTGACGTTATTGGGCAATAAACTTAGAGCATTTTTAGCCTTCGGGATACCAATAACAGATTTTTCAGCTCCTAAAGCTGTGATAGTATCCAAAGCTCCCATATCAAAAACAACTACTTTTTTGGGTTTTAAAGGAACTTTAAGTGTCTCGCTGATTTGCTTTTTATTATCCGGCTTGTCTCTTTTTCCTTTTTTAATATAGACCGAATAGTTGTTTTTTATGGTAACAGTTTGTGATTTTTCTTTAGCTAAAACAGCTTGAGAAGTGGTTAAGATAGTGCATAGTGCTAATATAGCAATAATAAGTTTTTTTGTCATTAAATAAAATCTCCTAAAATAGATAAAAACTAAAAATGTTATCCTACATAAATCTCTTTATTTACGTTGTACAAAAAAGGATAATTGGTTTACCATCAACAGTTTCGATACGGATAGGCATATCAAATAAATGAGAAAGGATTTTTTCTTGCATAACATCTTCGACAGTCCCACAAGTCACCACTTGTCCTTCTTTTAAAGCGACAACATTGTCAGCGTAGTGAGTTGCAAAATTGATGTCGTGAATAATAATCACTATAGTTTTATTAAACTCATACGCATATCGTTTGATAAGATCCATCATTTGAACAGCATATTTCATATCTAAATTGTTGAGTGGCTCATCTAAGCAAATATATTGAGTATCTTGTGCCATTGTCATTGCGATAAAAGCTCTTTGAATTTGACCTCCGCTGAGGTTATTAATGAACTCGTCAGCTATATCGTTTAAATCCATATAAGATATAACTGATTCTATGACAGCTTTATCTTTTTGACTTAACCGTCCTTTACTATAAGGAAATCTACCGAATCCTATCAAGTCTCTCACCTTTATCTTGAGTGTTAAGTGATTAGATTGTCTTAATATGGCTAATGTTTTGGCTAAGTCATTTGAACTGTAGTGGGCTAATGGTACTTTATCAAGGAAAATTTCACCATTATCATAAGGTTCAAGTCGACTGATACAACTCAGCAATGTACTCTTTCCAGATCCATTTGGACCTAAAATAGCTGTTACTTTTCCTTTAGGAATCGAAATATTAATGTCTTTTAATATTTCCTTTTGGCCATAGAACTTATGTAAATTGTTTATTTGAATCATAAGTTTTTCCTTCCTTTGATTAAGGTGAATATAAAATAACTTCCCCCGATAAGGTTGAGGAGAACACTTAGTTGAACAGTGAGGTGTAATAGATTTTGAACGAGATGCTGCCCTAAGACAAGTGTAAAGATACAGATAACAATGGCTATAGGAACTAATATTTGATGTCTAAAGGTATGAAAACTGTGATAGGTAATATGTGCTACAAGTAAGCCTAAAAAAGTAATCGGCCCAACTAATGCTGTTGCTATAGCTACCATCAATGCTAACCATAAAAAAAATCTAGTAGTAAGCTTTTGATATGAGATGCCGAGTGATATCGCATTTTCTTTACCCAATAGTAAGACATCCAATTCCTTTATAAAAGGCCAATTAATGACAAAGCTAACGACAATGATAATGAAAGAAATCCAAAGGATCTTGGTGTTAATAGCATTGAAACTAGCAAAGAGCTGATTTTGTAAAATCATAAAATCGTTGGGGTCCATAATGGCTTGAATAAAGGATGAGATAGAAGAAAATAATGTATTAAATATGAGTCCAGCTAATAGAACAAAATACAAAGACTGTTTTTTATTTCGAAAAAGTATCGTAAATAATAAGTAAGCAAATCCAACCATTAATAATAATGAAAGGAGGAAGCTACTAAAAGATGAAAATTTTATGACACGCTGAGCTCCGATTAAATACATTAATCCTGTTTGGATAAGGATATATAAGCTATCTAAACCAATAATGGACGGAGTTAAAAGTCGGTTATTGGTTAGAGTTTGAAAAATAAGACTAGAACTACCAATGCAGATACCAACCAAAATTAATGCAATCAGTTTTTGATAACGTGTTTTTAGGATATAGATAATCAAAAATTCATTTGCGTCAGTTGGAATACCATAAATTAAAAACAAAATAATAGCAGCAATTAGTAGTATCAGTAAAATAAGTAATTTTGGTATCTCTAAATCCTTAATCATGATTTTCCCTCATTTCTTATAATTGAAATCAGGAAAAAGGCACTACCTAATACTCCTAGCGTAACTCCTATTGAGACTTCATAAGGAAAAATAACTAAGCGACCAAAAAGATCACATATCATGACGATACAAGCCCCTAAAAGCGATGTCTCTAAGATAGTTGAGGACATATGATCTCCTTTAGTTATGCTAATTAGATTAGGTACGATTAAACCTAAGAAAGGTAAAGCTCCTACGATAATAATGACTAGGGATGTCATAATTGAAACCAAAACTAAACCAAAGTAAATCATCTTTTCATAAGCAACCCCTAAATTCTTAGCGAAGCTTTCTCCAAGCCCAACAATGGTAAACTGATGAGCAAAAAAATATACTAAAAACAAACATGGCAATGCTAAGTAAAGAATTTCGTAGCGATGGCTAGTCATGATGGAAAAATTACCTTGAAGCCAACTGTTGACAGATTGTAGTACTTGAAAATGTGTTCCTAAAAATACTGTTGCTGCTGCTACAATTTGTCCAAGCATCAGTCCGATAAGAGGTATAAAAATATTATCCTTAAAAGTAATCATTTTTAAAATGGTTACAAAAAGAAGCGATCCTAAAATGGCAAAACCTGAAGCTATACATAGTTGAATAAAAATAGAGGTATTTTTAAAGAAAATCAGCGTAACAACTACTCCTAATTTCGCCCAATCCATAGTCCCTGAAGTTGTCGGTGAAACGAACTTGTTTTGGGTTAGTTGTTGCATCAGCAGGCCACAGACTGACAAACTTGCACCAGATATTAGGATACTAATGGTTCTTGGTAAGCGACTCGTTAAAAAAATATCTACCTGTGATTGATCAAGGTGTGTTATTTGCTCCAGTGGGATAGATTTCACACCAACAAATAGGGACGTTAGAGAAAGTATAACCAAAGTACAACCCATTACAGGAGTGGTTAATAGCTTTTTCATAAAACTCCTTAAAATGAAAGATAAAGTGTTCAAAAATGAGCACAAAACTATAATAACATAATTTTTGGGAAAAATATCTACTTTTTAAAGAATTTTATACTTAAGAAAACATTATTATATCAAGGTTTTTCTATTTAAAATCATTATAAATAAGATAGATTAAATTAGCAGAATATTTACTTTACCTATTTTTGAAATTAGAAAAAACCTTCGTTATAATTAAAGGTTTTTCTAATTTTAAGCTAATTTTTTGATTATCTTAGCAGGGTTTCCTGCTATAACAACGTTATTTTCAAATGATTTCGTAACGACACTTCCAGCGCCAACGACGACATTATCTCCTAATACAACACCTGGTAAAATAGTCACTCCTCCACCTAGCCAGACATTATTCCCGATTTGGATTGGGGCACCGTATTCTAATCCTGAATTTCTTTCTATTGGATCTAGAGGATGGAGTGGGGTGAGGAGTTGACAGTTTGGGGCAAACATACAGTTATCGCCAATACGAATTTCACAAACATCTAAGAAAGTTTGGTTAAAATTGGCGTAGAAGTTTTCACCAACATAAATATTACAACCATAATCGCAGACAAAACGTTGTTCCATATGGATACTCTTCCCAGTAGCACCAAACCATTTTTGTAAAATGACGTTACGTTTGCTACTATTATCTTCATTGTTAAAGGCTTGCATATTTTTTAGTGCAACTTCTCTATCCTTGCGTAGTTCAGGTGCTGATGGACGATAATATTGTCCTGCTAACATTTTTTCTTTTTCGGTCATCTTTTCCTCTTCCGTATTATTTACAACATTGATTTTATAGGTTCAAAACTTTTACGATGTATCGGAGTAATACCGTATTTTTGCAAACCTTCTAAATGCTCTTTAGTACCATAGCCAGCATTTTTAGAAAATGCATATCCAGGATATGTGCTATCATAATCAGACATTATTTTATCTCTGGTCACTTTAGCTACGATTGAAGCTGCTGCAATAGAGAGTGAATTAGCATCACCTTTGATAATTTTAGTTTGTGGAATTGATAGATCTAAAACCATAGCATCAATTAAAAGATGTTCAGGAGCCACAGATAAATGAGAAACTGCATCAATCATAGCATGTTTTGTAGCTTCATAAATGTTGATATCATCAATACATTGGCTGTCTTGAATACCAATACCAACTGCTAACGCTTGATCTAAAATATTTTGATAGATTTCTTGATGCTTTTTCTTTGGAATTTTTTTGGAGTCATTGAGATGTTTTATTTTACAGTTTGGTGGAAGAATAACAGCAGCAGCTACTACTGGTCCCGCTAAAGGACCTCTACCTACTTCATCGATTCCTGCAATAAGGTTTATATGTTCAATGTAAAGTTTTTTTTCGTAGACCAACATTTGTTCTAAGCGCGCTTCTTCGTCTAAATCTGACTGAATATTTTTTTTTCGTTGAAGGATTGCTTTTTGAACACCTGCGCGTGAATCTGTTTGATATTCTTGCCAACGTTTGTCTTTTAAATCAACAATAGTCTCTAAAATTGCTTTGATTTCTTTAATTGTTGCCATCATGTTCTCCGACGATATCTAACGTATAGCGTCCTAATTTACCATCGCGAACTTCTTTGACAAATAAATTATAAAAGCGATCGTAATCGTCACGATAACCTAATTTTTGTGTTAAGGCCATGATGATTTCAGGAGCTTCATCCTCTAAATTAATGCTTTTAAAACGCTCTTTGAGACGATCAGGATAATAGGTTTTAAAGTAATTCAATCCAAATATTGTTACCTCATCCATAGGCAATAATTGATCTTTGATTGCCCCTGTTAATGCTAGCTTTAATCCAACTAATTCATCTTCAAATTTGGGCCACAAGATACCAGGAGTGTCCAAAATTTCCAGTTCCTTATTAGATTTGAGCCATTGCTGACCTTTTGTGACACCTGGTTTATTACCAACCACTGCAATTTTTTTACCTGCTAGGCGATTCATTAGAGTCGATTTACCTGCATTCGGAATTCCAATAATCATCGTACGAAGTGTCTCTTTTTGAATACCACGTCCCCGTAGCTTAGCAATTTTATCGGACATTAATATTTTAGCGATGTCGGTTACTTTTTTAACTGTTGATTGTTCTTTAGAATTAATAGCTAATGTCTTTAAACCTTGAGATTCATAAAAATCTCTCCATTCTTTAGTTCGAATAGGATCTGCTAGATCAGCTTTATTGAGGATCATTAGTTTGGGTTTGTCTCCGACGATTTTGGTTAGCATTGGATTTTGACTAGAAAGAGGTAACCTTGCATCCACTAAAATTGTAACAAAATCAACATGCTTAATATTTTCTTGAACTTGACGGCGAGCTTTGGACATGTGTCCTGGGAACCATTGAATAGTAGCCATGAAATAAATTCTCCTTATGTATAGACTACCTTAAAAGTCTACATCTATTTGTTAGAGGTCTAATTTTTTAGTTTTATTCTTTTTCAACCGCATATAAAGGTCGATAAAATATTCGATTAACACTATTATTCTATCATTTTTTTAATGATATCGAAATACTTTATACATTTATTCCGCTGATAGGTTTCGTTTACTAATTGAGTTTAAGGGATATACGAAAAAGCTCTGGAAGTTTACTCCGAGCTTTTAATAACATGATTTTTACCACATTAAGACTATTTGATGGTAACAGTCGTTCCTTGAGGAATATTTTCATAGAACCATTTTGCATCCGCCCTTGACATACGCACACAGCCATGTGAGGCGGCTTTTCCTAATTGCTTTGCTTCTTCTGGAATCTCATTTCCTTGTTGATCAGTCGGAACGCTATGAAAGAGATAAATACCATGTTCTTTAAAGGAGACCCAATAATAGGCTCCTTCTTTTGATGAGGCGTTATAGAAAAAATCTCCTCGTTCCGGTTCTATGACAAAAGTTCCTTTTGGGGTAGGGCTCTCTTTTGCTCCTGTTGAAACAATCGTTTTAAAGATGACCTTGTCATTCGAGGTTATTGTCATTGTTTGCCTCGTAGATGAAACATGAATTTCTAGATTTGAATATTTATTTAGATTTGGATAAGTCTTCTTTTGTAAGACCTCTTTTTTTGAAGTTTGACTTGTTTGAGATGCTTGTTTTATGACACTTGCTTTTTCTTTGGCTTTATCACCACGAAAAATAGAATATACGCTAAAGATACTCATGAAAACAAATAAGACAGCTAATATTGGCAAAATTGAACGTTTTCTCATGTACTATCCTCTCTCTTTTGCTCTGTTATGGACAAATCTATTATAAGTTTCTGAAAGAAGGTTGTCAAATATTTTTGTAATATTTGTAATCAAACAGAAATATTTACTGGAATTTTTAGTAGAAAAATAACCTCGAATGATACTTCATTCGAGGTTATTGTGATAACTGTAAGTCTTAATAACATGGCTTCAAAATAATATTAAGAATCTAAACTACTGTAATAATTAATTGGTCTATGATCGTTAAACAGGAATGCTTCAGGATGAACAGTTTTTAATTGTTTTTGACCAGATTTCCAGAAAAGTCCAACAAGAATACCTGTTAACACTAAAGCAAGTGAATAAGTTAAGATGCCTAAGCCCATATTAAATCCAATTGGTTGAGATAAAATATAAACAACTACTGCATACAACATGAACATAGCTGGTACAAATGTTACCCAATAATTTCGTCTTTTTAGGATGAGATATCTTGTAGCAACTAATAAACCAATAACAGCAGTTACTTGATTTGCCCAGTTAAAGTAACGCCATAGGAGATTAAAATCAACGTGTGTAAGGACAAATGAAATAACATATAATGGGATAGTTACAGCAAAGATTTTTGGAAGAGTATCTTGTTTGACATGGATATAATCAGCAACGATAGTACGTAAGCTACGGAAAGCTGATAAACCAGATGAAACAGGGAGAACAATAACACCAATGATAGCGATAGTTCCAATTACACTACCGAGTAACATTAACATTACTTGATTGACAACTGCAGAAGGTGTCCCAGCAGCAATCATTTCATAGAGATTTTGACCTTTGAACAAGCTCATTGAAGCACCTGCCCAAATCATCGCAATTACTCCTTCTGCAATCATCATGCCGTAGAAAGTGAAACGCCCTTCTCTCTCATTAACAGTTGTTCTTGAGACCATAGGTGCTTGGGTAGCATGGAAACCAGAGATGGCTCCACATGAAATGGTAAAGAATAAAGCAGGGAATATCCCAAGCCCAGCTGGATGCATATTTTTAAAGGTTTCAAAAGTTAAGTTTGGCATATCAAAGCCACCAGTTAATAAACGGAAGCCAACTGCTGCCGTACTAACCATTAAGATGACGCAGAATACAGGATAAACTTTACCAAGTGCTTTATCAATAGGTAAGACTGTAGAAATAAGGTAATAAACGAAAATAAGACCGATTATCCAAGGTAAAGATAGTGTCCCAGCTGGTAAAATACTTAGGATAAGATTAGCTGGAGTTACCACAAATACGGTTGCAACTAAAATAAGTAATAGCATTGAAAAAATGTTGATCACATGCTTCATTGACTTTCCAAGATAGCGACTAGCTAATTCAGGAAGATATGCACCATTATTTCTAAGAGAAATCATTCCAATCATATAATCATGAACAGCCCCTGCAAAAATACATCCTAAGACTATCCAGATATAAGCAACTGGACCATAGAGTGCTCCTAAAATAGGTCCAAAGATAGGTCCGGTTCCTGCGATGTTCAATAACTCAATCATCCCATTCTTCCATTTTGGCATAGGAACAAAATCATATCCATCCCTTAATGCTTCTGCAGGTGTTTGGCGATTTTCATCAATTTGAAAATTCTTTTCAATGTATCTACCGTACGTGAAATAACCAACAATTAAAAGGGCTACCCCTCCTAAAAATGTTACCATATCACTGCCTCCTAAAAATTTTTTTGCTTAATTTTATTAAGCGTTTTCATGACTTTAGTATAGCATTGAAAAATTGAAATTTCCTATTTTCAAGATGAATGGTTGTTTTTTAGAAATGAATAGTCTAAGTTTTATGATGAATAACTTTTCATTAGTTAGGTAGATATGCCTAACATTTGTTTTAGGGGTTTTACATTTGCTCTGCTAACAGGAACTGTTATTTTATTACAAAGGTGTAACTGAAGTGTTTGGTTAAACCAAGGTTCAATCGTTTTAATAGCATTAATGTTCACAATGTAAGAGCGATGTACCCGTACAAATTGAGATGATGGTAGTTTATCTTGCCATTGTTGTAGAGAGCCATCAATTTCATAATTTTTATCAGGTGTTTGTATAATCAGTTTTCCTTGCATAGCTTCAATCAAAAGGATATCATCCGCCGACACCAGATAGATTCGATCTTCTACTGTCAATGGATACTGTTGCTTGAAGAGAGGACCGGAAGTTACGCTCTCTATAATTGTAGATGTACTTAGCGCTCCTTTTACTCTATCCATAGCTTGCTTTAGCCTATCAAAATCATAGGGTTTTAACAAATAATCACGCGCATCATGCTCAAAAGCCTGAATAGCATATTGATCATAAGCAGTCGCAAATATCAATAATGGTGGTTTGGGCATTTTATTGATATACTCTGCTAATTGCAACCCAGAATCATCTCTGAGATGGATATCTAACAGTGCTACATCAAAAGTTTCTCTAAGTAAAATAGCTAATGCAGTAGCCATATCATGCGCCTCTGCTATAACGAGGTTAGAATCATACTTATTAAGAAGGTAAATTAATTCGTTACGTGCAACTGGTTCATCATCAACTACTAAAACTTTCATACAATACCTTTCTAATTTTTAATGGGGATATTAACAATAGCACAAGTTCCTGAATCATTTGATTCAAATTTTAAACTTGCTTGTCCATCATAAATAATATTCAAGCGACGAACGAGATTCTCAATAGCTGTACCAGAACCTTGTTTTGAAATTTGAGTTTTTTTTCCAAGCGTTATTAATTTTTCTTTTGGAATCCCAATACCATTGTCTTGGACAATGATATGAAGCCTATCATTATTTCTTGCAATAGTAACCTTTAGCTGGTTATTTTTATTAACATGCTTAAAAGCGTGTTTATAAGAGTTTTCAATCAAGACCTGCAATGTAAAGGGAGGAATCATTAAGTTGTCATCTGAATTTGTTTGGTTGTCTAAATTAAAGGCCACCATGTTGGGAAATCTTGCTTCTTCAAGGGCTAAATAGGCGTTAACCTGTTCCAATTCATCATGAAGAGGAATTAAATTTTGCTTTGCCCGTTGAAGATTAGCACGAATAACCTTGCTAAAATCTTGGACGAGCTTTCTTGCTTTTTCGCTATCCATGCGAATTAAACCATAAATAGTATTAAGTGCATTAAAAAGAAAATGCGGATTAACCTGCGCTTGGAGAGACTTCATTTCCGCATCCTGTAGTAACCTTGTTGCTTCCTCAGCTTGTCCCAAAGCTAACTGAGTGGAAAAGATATTGCCTAATCCTTCAGCTAATTGACGGTCAACGTAAGTCATATGTTGTGCGTCTGAAAAATATAATTTCAAAGTACCCACTATAACATCGTGGATGTGTAATGGAATAACAATTGCTGAACTAAGTGGGCAATTCTTATGGTCGCATTCGATTTCACTTTTATCAGTTGCGACACTAACTTTACCAGTATCTATTGCTCTTTTAGCAAGCTTTGTTAATATTTGAGTATTAGGAAGATGATGGTCAGCTCCATCTCCTACATAGGCTAAAATGGCTGATTGACTAGTCAGGCTAACAGCACTCACATCCATATGTTTATGAATAATTTCAGCTACTGGTTGACAAGATTCTGTTGTCAGTCCCTTTCTAAGGTAAGGAAGGGTTAAATTTGCTAATTCAAGTACTTGATGGGTTTGAAATGCTTTAGCATGTTCTTCTAATTTTTGAGTAGATGAAATAATGGATATAAATATACCTAAACCTAAAGTATTACTTAAAATCATTGGCATGCTGATAAAAGATACTAATCGAAGCGCCTGATTAAAGTCAACACTAAAAATGAGGATACAGATCATTTGTAGAATTTCCATACCGAAACCAACAACCATTGCATCTAAAACACGAATTTTATTATAATTTCTACGAAGATAATTGCCTGATAACCCAGAGCATAAACCAATTAGTAAGGAAGAAATGACATAAATATGAGGGGCTAATCCTCCTTGCAAGTACCTAACGAATACAGATAAGAGACCAACTATAATACCGACTATGGGGCCACCGATTAGACCTGATACACCAATGGTTAAAACACGTGTGTTGGCAACCGATGATTGATCTGCTATATGATTAAGAGTTTGTGGAATGATAGATAAATCTGACTGAATTTCTACCCCTGTAAAATTAGAAATAATAGCAAATAAGCTAAATAAGATAAGCAGAATATACTGGTGTTTTTTTAATTCGGGTTGCTTCAAAGTTTGTTTTATAAAGGGGATATGCACAAAGGCATAGGCTAATAATATGATTAACCCCGCTCGCTCCATCATAATTAAAAAGAGTGTCATTAAATCTCTCCAAAGTATTAATTAGTCCGTTATAACATAGGTATAAAATGATTCATTTCATTACTCATTTAAAATGTCTCTCTATCAAGTATTCTCAAGACAATTAAGGGGATATCCGTCAACAACTATTATGAAAACAACTACTTAAGGATGATAGATACTTTCACTAAAAAATTTTGATTAATCAAATATATTATTATTATAGCATATCAAATATTATTTTTTACATATTTATTAATTAATATGGTAACACCCATTATCTGAAGTGTGTAGGTGAGGTCTAAGTAAAGAATTTAAGCGTTTTGATAATAAAAAAGTGAGAACAATAGATTCTCACTCACAATTAGCCCGGTAATTTCTCACACGATTTGGTACTGCTTTTTTAAAATTGGACGATGGTGTTATTTTTAATATGAGTAGCTGCACTCGAATCCGATTGCTCAAAAGCACTTGTCGCTCCATTGAGATAGCTATTCAGATCAGAAATAACTGGTTGAATGTTTTGGCTGACTTCTTTGATAACTTTTGATCCAGCTTCTAAGTATTTTCAATGTTCTTGAACCCATTGGTGATCTTTTTTTACTAAGCCACATGCTGTTAAAATCATCATTAAGCTTATCCCTCCCATAATAATAATAATCAATTTTTTAAATCCTTTAAACATCACTTTTCCTCTTATCTTATTGATTTTTTCAATTTTATTGCTGTCTTGACGTTGCTATCGCAAACAACCAACTCAATGCAATATAGTTATGGTATACATATCAATGTAAGAATCAAGATTTTTAAATTCATATTATTTGTATGATATTCAGGATTAGCTATTTTTGATTTCACAAAAAAACCTTCTTCTACTTTTTCTAGACTGATTCTTTCTTCCCACTCCTTCGTATCAATATCATATATTTGAAGAACTAAACTCTCAGAGTTTCCAGTCAATTTTAGTAATAATCCCAAAACCAATCTCCTTCCTACAAACCAACGGATAATTTTATTTCAACTGGTCCTGGTTTTAATTTTACTTGTGCAATTTCGCTTGTTATACCAACTATTGATATCGCCGATACTCCTATTCCTGATGATGCGCACGCATCAATAGTTAAACAAAGTACTTTAAATCCTACAGAGGGTCATTCCATCAATTAATGGCATCATCGCGCTTGAAGCATGGCATAGGTTTTGGTATTAGAAACTGAATATGAATTCTATTATCTATTAAAAAAATCAATATCACCAGAGTATTTATAAAACATAACGATAAAAAATCAAAAAATATTTTTACCATTTCCCTTAATTTCATGAGATGTTTTTTAAATCATAGGTTACCTTTAAAGCCAGAAAACTCCTAAGAGATTTCATGAACTAGCTGTCACTTTATAAGTGATCACAAGCTAATAACAAAAGTGAAATGAATCATTAACTTTTCTAAAGTTAATAAAGAATGGAATTAGCTCAATTGCCACTCTAGAAGCGAGAAAGTCACCATAAGAATGATCTGTTGTGACAGTAATATTATCGCCATTACTTTGAACACGATCATAAAAGCTAGTAGCTTTGTCTCCTAATCGTTTTAAATAAGCAGAGTTATTGGCACCGATATTTGCATCTGAAATAAAGTCGGTTGCCCCATCAGCATCCTTATTAGTACCCGCATAAGCTATATAAGTCTCACCAGTATTTTTATCTTTTACAGCAATAGCTGCAATACCTGTTTCTTTATCATACATGGCGTCGCTAGATCTCAATCCTGGATTATTTTCTTGTAGTATTTCATTCAGGGTTCGTCGTGCTTGTATACTCGCATTTTTTTCAGAATACCCCTTCTTCATATATTCTGTATATTGCTTTTCAAAATCATATACATACTGGGAGAGGTCTGATGAAGAATCAATTCTTCTATCTAATTTCTCACTTGGACTCATTTAGAAAACTCCTTTACATCCTCTAATGTAATACCTTCGAATATAGAATATATCTCAGAATCAGTATCAATACTGATTGTATAATAATATTCTTTACTTCCCGTTTTTGTAACCGAAATAGATGATTTTTTAGGATTTTTAATATTTAATTGCTTTATAAAAGGGGCTACAATTTCAGAATTTATAGGAATCTTATAGGAAACACCTTTTAATTCAGTTTCGGGATGTTTTAGTAAGTAATAATATATTTTATATTTTTTTAATAATGAAGAATCAAATGAACTAAAAACAAACTCATCATAACGTTCTGACGGTGTTTTTTCAGTAAAACGAATTGAATTATCTTTATACTGGATTGGATACTGTATTTGATTTTTAACTTCGGTTGAATATTGACTAGATTCACTAACTTCATGTTCAAAATTACCAATGAACTCTTGATTCTTTTGCTTTTCTAGTCTATATGAACAAGTTGTTGTTTCACTGACTTTATCTTGTACATCTTTAGAAATACTTATAGAAAAGTAATAAACTTTTATATTATCTAAATAGTTATTTTTATCTGATATATATTTAAAGTATGACTTAAAATTCTGTTCTGCCTGGTATTCCTTTTTCGTGCGGTTTTCTGGGATTTTTGAATCCTTACATGCTGTCATCATTATCATTATTAATAAGCCTCCAAAAAGCAGTAATAGTCTTTGTTTTTTCATATGCTCAATGCTCCATTTCTATTTCTTGAGTGATTTTAAGCATTCTTTCTTGTCTTCTATCATGAATATAAATCATATCTGGTTTCAAATAAGGTTCTTTTGAATTATATGATTTCGGTAATACTGACTGATCCATAACTCTCATTCCTAAGAGAACATACTGTGCCTGTGTTCTAATAGCTTTTGGAACATCTGAGATATTAGTCATAAGGTATGATGCTAAACCACCAAATAAGAAATAAATATGATATTTGTGAGCCGAGTCAAGTAAGAATAAAATCTGTTCTCTATCCATATTTGTTTCTGCCACAAAACTATTCATATCAGGAATAATAACAAACCATGATTCTATTTTACCAGATTCTTCTCTTAAATAGATTTCTGAAACAATAGCTTCTAAATGTCCTGCTATTTCACTTCGATTATTGATATATTCAATTTGTTGTTCTGTCAAATCATCATAATCAGAAGCAGTGTCTAAAAGATAAACCTTACTATCTTTAATCAATGAAACAGATTTAACTAAGAAGCGCGTCAAGTTAGACAAATTATCTGGATTGTCAGAAGTAAAAAGTAACTGTTTGAATTTCGAAAGTGGAATGCTACAATTATCAACTTCTTTTAAGCTAATACCAAGTGAAATCTGATTAGTCTCACTTGCTTTTTTAACATCCTCATATGCCTTAAACTCCTCAAAGGTAAGTGTTTCTGGAACAATTGGAATGGCTATTGGTCTTGGTCCAGTTCATTTGGTGATAAAAATCTGTTGATTTTAAAGTTCTTATGAAAGATAAAAGGGTCTTAGATTTTGACAAGCTAAGAACCTTTTGTTTTTCAAAGAATAATTATCTACTTCTCCCCAACTATATAAGTCAATTGTGCTGCTTCTGCTGCACTGAAGGTGCGGTAGGAGATGGTGCCAAGTCCTAGGACATTTGATTCGGAGATCAGGATAGATCCGTCTTCCTTAACGTCTTCGACGATGGCCACGTGGCCGTAAGTTCTATCAGCACCAGCTTGGCCGGAGCTAAATGAGATGGCGTAGCCTGTTTTTGCCTCGTGTGTGGTTTGATAGCCCGGCTTATTTTTCCAATCGCCACCATTACCCATAAATGGTCCAAACTGGTAGCCAAGTTCTTTGGTGCGGTTAAAGACGTACCAAGTGCATTGGCCCCAAGGGTAAGTGCCTGCCACATAGTTGCCCGCTTGATTAGCTCTTGAAACAGAGTAACTCGTTGGGACTGCCATCATAGCGACGGACGACGTGTTGAGCAGTTCCTTTGAAATCTCAGAAATTCCGCCATGCGCGTCAATCCACTTGTCAATGCTCTCCATAATGGCCGCACGACGTTTACCAGAACCGCTAGCATCCGTGCAGTAAACCCCACCTCGAGCCGCTACATTCAAGTTGCCAGTTGACAAGAGTTGTGCTTTTTGGTCTTGAATGGCAAAGCTGGTGTTTTGGTTTTGGATGATGGTTTCCTGTGTCATTTTAATGACAGCCTTGTCATCACTAAAGTTTTGAGCATTAGTTGTATTGTTGTCAAATGCCCCAAAACCAAACATATTAGCACCTGGTGCTGTGGCAACACCTTGTGTACCAAGCGAACTTTCTGCGATAGCAATGGCAATGATTGCACGCGCATCAATATTTAAACCAAATACTTTAAATCCAGCTTTTGCTTCACCCTCTATAATATAAGCATCTACGCCAGCTTCAGCTTGAATCCCTTTCACTGATTTTCCGTCTTCATTAGTGAACTGTCCAACTGCAGCATTTGCTTCGGCTCCAAGAAACTTTGTTTTTTGTTTTACCTTTATGTTTACTTGTTGAAAAGGGATTCATAACTCCTACTGAAGTTTTTCCTCCTAAAGCATTAATGGTTGTGCCATTTTTTTATCTCCATAACTCTTTTCATTCTATTTTACCAAAAAACACCCCAAACGATAGGTTTGTAGCAACTTAAAAGTATAGCGTGGTAATTGCTCAAAATAAACTCATTACAATATATTTATCTTTTTTCAAAACGTTTTTCTTTATTAAATGTGGACCTATTGAATGCATGTAAAGTCTATAGTTATGAAGCAAAAGTTCCTGTGGAGTTTCGTTTATTTTCGATGAATCAATGTTGTCTTCAATTTTGTGAAATAATTTGTGCTGAATCTATAAAATATAATTACGAAGATAAACTTTTCAAATTCTTTATATTTTTATCTACATATCAATGTTATTGCTCAAAAATTACTTTGCACTTATTTACCATATTTGAGTTTTCCTTTTAAAATATCATTGTAATCTTGAGTACCACTTTTTACGAATTCTGTTGACTCAACTTTTCCATTAACTTTTCTAATCATAGTAATAAAGTTGCCAGGAAAATTATAGTGATATTGTGAGGATCCATTATAGACATATCTTTTTTCTTTATTAATTTTAAACTTTTGAGTTTGACTATTTTTTGTCCAATATAACTGTTTATTCATGATTTTTAATTTCTCTGTTTTATCAAGTGAAACCGTCTTATCTGAATTTATAGTTTCTGTCTTATAAAAGGTACCATCTGTTTTCGATGTTCTTTGAATTGGTGTAAGCAAGTTACTAATAACAACAAAAGCTACAACTAAAATTATAAATAGCCCTAAGATTTTTTGCTTTTTATTTTTAAACATTTAGCTTTTCTCTCTATCTTCTTAAAAATTCAAAAACTCAATAATTCTTGCTCTTGTTTTTCAAGGTTTTTATATCCACATAATCAAGTGACAAAATAAAACAAGTATTTTTAGAAAATAATATATTTTAAGGTATTGTTTTGCCTTTATATATTTATTGTTATTATTTATTATTTTAAGGTTATTTTATCTACTTTTAGGGATAGATACTTTTTTCCCATTCATGATATATTTTTAAAAACCTTTCTTCTTCCTCGTCTCTATAGCCTTCAAAAATCACTTCGTCAATGTTCTCATGTTGGAAAAATAAAGTTGATTCTGTTTGAAGGCCAGCCGGATATAACCCCCCCATATAGTCAGCAAACAATTGGCCAGTACCTTCTGGATCATCATATATGACTCCCCTACCTACAATCATTAATTTAACTGTTCCCTCTTCTAAATAGACAATACTTCCTAATGGTAGTAACTCTTCTTTTTTAATCATTTTTTATTAACTCCTTATGTTTTTTCAAATATTTTTTTCCATACCATTCTTCAACAGATTTATTTTCCCAGTCTCTATATTCTTCAGGATACTTAAGCTTATAAAAACCTTGTAAAAAATATGGCATGGCAACTTTAAATACAGCATAAACTACAATAATATTAAAAATAATCCACCCGATAAATAAAATCGATAATTTAACGGTTCCAGATAAACCTAAATCTAAGGATGATAAAATTAACTTTATAATGATACCTATGCTTAAAAAACCTAAACCATAAGTCTTTAAAAAGTCGTAAGTTTTATTGGAAGATTTTTCTTCAGATTTTTCAAATATCATGGCTTTTATATCATTAATTGAACCCAAAGAAATAGTTATTGTAATTAATACTAAAAATAATAGAGTTGAAATAGTACCGATTACTGACAGTGAGGGTGTAATCCATTCGACTGCAATTAAATCAAGTTCAAATACAAACCATACCATATATGAATAAACGTGAAACTGATACCTATATGGTAAAATAAATGCTTGTTTAAAACGTTTTCCTAATAACACTAAGAGAAACCAAAAAACTAACATTATTAAATATAAATTCATTGTTAATAGTTTAACGTCAGAAATAGGTATTGTTAAGTCACTAGGTTTTTCCGCATGAATAGTAATGGAAATAGTGACAATAAAGAAATTCAATAATATAGGAAATAAAATAGTTAAAATTATGGATTTTAAAGTAAACCAAACCGATGGAACTCCATTCTTTGTCTGTTTCTCAATTTTCAAGTGCTCTTCATTGTTAAGACTACTCATTCCATTGTCATAAAGATTAAGACTTTCTTCAAAATTTGCAGAATAAATTGTTCTAGTTTTTTGCATTATCCTCACCCAAAACCTATTACCTTACCAAAACCACCTATATATTTGGAAACTGAATTTTTCACCCCATTTACAGATTTACCTATGTTATCAGCAATTTTCTGTGAACTTTTAACTGGGTGATCAAAAAACTTAGGATCTAAAGCTTTTACTCCTTGAATAGCAAAGCCTATTCCACCACCAATAATTGCTCCTGGTACTCCTCCAACAGTCGCACCCAATGTTGCTCCTTCTAAGGGACCGACACTCGCGACCGCAGATAAGGCACCCTTTTTTACGGCCTTGCCAATATCTTTGGTTTTTGAATACTCATCTATTCCCTTTGATAATCCCGTAATGCTAATGTCTGCTATAGTTAGAACTGTTGCTCCTTTACCTATTATCTTAACTGACTTGCCTAAAAATTTACCTACAGATTCAGCCTTAGATCCACCTTTTAATACCATTTCTGACAAATTTTCATAACCAGCTATTTTTTCTAAACCGAATTTTACACCTGCTTTTATGGGACTTGCTAAATTTTCCAAATACGTTCTTGCTTTAGTAGCAGATTTACCAAAATTACTATAACCTTCATATTTTGCAAGAAAATTTAAAATTGAATCTACATTTTTCTTGCCTGAAGCTCCTTTTGATTCCATATTCGCTAAAATATCCCATAGGCCATCAGATTTTAGTACTTTTTTTGAGAAGTTCCGTGGTAATAAAGCAAATACTTGGCTAATTCTACTAGCAGTATCACTTTCCATAATATTTTTGAACTCATTATATAGGTTTTCATATGAAACTTCGTTATTGTTGATATTTTCTCTTACTTTCTTCAGCTTTTTCCTTTTTCAGTTCTTCTGCTTTGGCAACTTCTCTTTTTTTCATTCCTGTTTGGATTGTTTTTGTCCAATCCAATCCTTTTCCTGAGGTATCAAATGTCCCATTGAAACTTCCAAAACGTTCTGAGACATAATTAAGGCCTGCAGAAACGGCACCCTGAACTTCTGTTAGTCCACCAAAGACTGTCGAGGATTCCGCATTGAATTCCATGAGACGTTTTTTTAAACATAGGTTACCTTTAAAGTCAGAAAACTCCTAAGAGATTTCCTAAACTATCCCATGTATCACTTATAGTATCATTTATGGTATCAGCAATTTCCTCTTTATTATCTCAATGGCATCAAATGCTATCGAACCTGCAACTCTTCCAACAAAACCAATTGCTCCACCAATTATCATTCCTGGCAGTCCACTAATCAATGCACCTCCTTTAGTTGCTCCCATTCCAATTGCAACATGACCCGTCTTAACAGCTGCATTTCCTACATCTTCACCATCTTTGATTAAAACTACCTACTTAAGAACAAAGAAGATACTTAACTTTCATCTTTGTTCCTAAATAGATAGTTGCTTAAAAACAACTATCTATATATATATTGAGTTTAGTATTTTCTAAAAATTCGAACTAATCATTGAATAGCTATTCAGTTTTACCTTTGGGTATATTTTTTCCTTCTTTTTGTTTCCATTTTTCAATAAGTTTTGATACTCTTTCTTCTTCCTCATCATGATATCCCTCAAAAATGACCTCATCAATATCTTCCTCATTAAAATAATACACTTGTTCCATATTTAAGCCTTCTGGGAATATCCCGCCCAGATAATCAAAATAAACTTCTTGCCCACTTTGATCTACTATTGAAGCACGGTTTAAAATCACCAATTTCTGGTTTCCATCAACTAAATATACAATACTTCCAACTGGTAATAACATATTTTTTCTCCTATTTAATGTAATAAATTTTCCCATTAAATGATGGTTGAAATTCGATAAATTTGATTAGTAACAAACAATTAGAGAAAATAAATCCAAATAATATTAAATTACAATAATTTGTTCCAAAAATTGCTAAAATCCATAAAGCGAGGTATGAAATTATTAATGAACTAATATAAGTTAACCACTTCCGATTTCGTGGTTTTGAATTAAATAATTTTCTAGATTCATATTTTGATAATTCTATTTCTTTTGTTGTCATATTCAAATATAATAAAATACCAATAAATATTATGATATTTAAAATTAAAAATAAACTTATATGATTATATATATATTCACTTCTGGTAAGATAAGCCAAATTAATATTATTTGGAAAGATAGTAATATGTATTAAATATAAGAATAAAAAGATAGTAGCACCTTTAGTAGTAACTTTGGAATTTTTCCCTTTTTTTAAGAATATATTCTTATCATCTGTTACATCAAAGATATCATAAGAATTCAATCTCTCAGGGAATAAACCTACTAAATAATCTTTGTAGTTTTTTGGGTTAGCATAATCTAGAATGTAATAACGTCCACAGATACTTACTAAATAATATCTACTATTTAATTTTGTAATTTTTTCAACACGATTTAATTGTTGTTTTTCCAATTAGTCTACCCCCATTTTAATGCAGAACTGAAAGACTTACCTATATTGTTAAGAGCGTCTCCAACACTGTCAATTGCTCTTCGCACAGGTTTAACATTTTCATAAATTGCTTTTGCACCAATCACCGCAATTGCTCCTATAACAACTGCTCCCACCAATGGTGCTGCAAATCCAGCAGATGTAGCTAATCCAGTACCTACACTAGCTCCTATTGCTCCAGCAGCCACACCGGTTGTCGTTGTTAATCCGCTATATGACATTGCTCTTCCAACATTATGATGTCTATCATAATGTTCTTTTGCATCTGAATAAAAATTATATGCTACTAAAGCAGTACCACCAACACGTGCAGCCCTCCCTATAACTCTACTCTCAGCATTTGTAATATCTTTAAGTTTGCTTGTTGCACTTTTACGCAAAGGATTAGTATCCTTTACGAACCGTCCGTTAGCATCTCTTGGTTGTAATTTTGCACCATAAACTTTACCTATATTTTTGCCATCTTTAATAATAATTTTCCCAAATTTATCAAATTGTTGACCTGCAGCCTCAGTACCATAATTCACATAATCTGTAGTTTCTGTTTGAAAATCTGCAAGAGCATCTTTTCCATCATAAGATTCATTTGGCTTTTTCTTCTTCAGTTCCTTGTCTCTAGCTTCTTTTCGAACTTCCATCCCAGTCTTGATTGTTTTTATCCAATCAAGACCTTTACCTGAGGTATCAAATGTACCATTGAAATTTCCAAAACCTGTCGAGACATAGTTAAGTCCTGCCGAAACGGCATCCTGAACTTCTGTTAGTCCACCAAAGACTGTTGAGGATTCCGCGTTGAATTCCATGAGATGTTTTTTAAAACATAGGTTACCTTTAAAGCCAGAAAACTCCTAAGAGATTTCATGAACTACCTGTCGCTTTATAAGTGATCACAAGCTAATAACAAAAGTGAAGTGAGTCATTAACTTTTCTAAAGTTAATAAAGAATGGAATTAGCTCAATTGAAACTATCTACTTAAGAACAAAGAAGTACCTTAACTTTCATCTCTGTTCTTAAATAGATAGTTTTATAAAAACAACTATCTAAAATATATTAATAACGACAATATCACTCTTCAATCTTGTTAACTTCTTCAATTGTAAAATGTGGATATTCAATTTTATCAATTTGTTCCTTAAAACCTTTTTGAGCTTTTAACTCATTCTCATCAATATAACCTGTAAACCACACCTTTTCAATATCATCGTTATTAAAAAAATATGTCTGATTGTCAGTAACTCCACTAGGAAATATACAACCAGAATAGTCAAAATAGCCAATTCTATTCTTATATTTATATAAAGGATAACGGGCAATAATCATTACTTTTAATGAACCATTTTTTAATGTGATAACTGAACCAATTGGTAATATTTTTTCCATAATTCTTCCTATCATTATTTTAAAAATTTTATTTAATTTCAACTTCTTTTATTAATTTGTTAATAATTCTTTTTCGCTCAAATGTTGACAATTCTAAAGTTAAAAATACAAGAAACGAGCAACCAAAAATGATAAAAATCAAAATAATAGACGAAATTAGCAAATATATAAACATACAGATAATACTTAACATTAACGAAATAAAGAAAATTGTGATTGCAATTTCAGTATTTTTTTTCTCCTTTATTAAGAACTCTTTTTTTTCATAATCAGTTAAAGAGATAACTTCTAGTTGTAATTTATTGAATTTTTGCTTTACTAAACTATGAGTAAGTATAAAAGTTAAGAAAATTACTATAAAAAGGATAAAACTATTGATAAAACTATTTTCAAAATGAAGAAATTGAGTCAACCATCTTACGATAGGTAGACTAAATAAAGTTAGTGAAACAACTAGATAATTTTTATTTGAATTAGTATTTATATTAACATCCTTATACAAAATATTTGTTTGCTTATCATATAAAATATCATTTGAGTAATAAGTTCCTAGTGCTAAAATTTTATTATTCATTAATTTCACCTCCAAAAACCTTCATAAACTACTGAATCAATAGTCTTACGAGTGGAAATTACTTTCTTAGTAGTATTATAAACTTGTTCTTTATTATCATACAACCAATCGAAAGCCATTGAACCAGCAACCCCAATAGCAAAACCAACAACGGCACCACCAGCAGTTCCGACTACCGGAAATGCACTCCCTATTATAGCTCCTGCTTTTGCAGCTCCAATACCAATTGCAACATGACCACCTGTCTTGACTGCTGCATCACCAACATCTTCACCATCTTTAAGTTGTAGTCCAAAGTCAACTGCAGCACCAATAACAGGAACTCCTTTTTTCACAAATTGACTACCTCCACGAATCATCTCTGCATAAGCAGGATTGACATCAATTGCAGTTGATAATTCAGCTCCATTTACAGCAGCTAAAACACCAGAGAACTGCATCGTTTGGAAATTCTTGGACAATGCTTCCCATGATTCCTTAGTGAATGTTTCCACTGCTTTATCGGTTAATTTTGCTTTAGCTAATTCTTTCAGAAAAGCAGTGGAACTATTTACTAACCCACTTTTTATTGATTGATAAGTTTGTTTATTAATTTTACCAGCTTTATAAGCTTTTTTTACTTCTTTCAATAATGAATTTTTATCAATTGAAACCTTATCTCTCCTCTTTTCCATCCCAGTCTTGATTGTTTTTGTCCAATCAAGACCTTTACCTGAGGTATCAAATGTACCATTGAAATTTCCAAAACCTTCTGAGACATAGTTAAGGCCTGCCGAAACGGCATCCTGAACTTCTGTTAGTCCATCAAAGACTGTTGAGGATGCCGCATTGAATTCCATGAGATATTTAAATTTTTTCTTATTCTTTTTGAGCCGTGCTTTTATTGTCGCTTCTAATCCATCAAAGGCATGCGACAAAAAAGTGGCATGTTTGTCTAAGTGTGCTTGCAAATCATGAATTTTAGCTAATAATTCTTCATCTTTTTCGATTTTTTTGGTTAGGACGTCAGAATCTAGACTTTCACCTCCACATTTATCGCTATATAAACTTTGTAGTTTACTAACACCTTCCTCTGTCTCTTCAGATAAAAGGATCATACCATCTATTAATGTTCCTAATACACCTGTGGCATAGGATTTTGCATTTTGATAGGCAGTACCTTCCAAGCCTGCTTGATTAGCAAAACTAGTCAGACTTTGCTTTGCACTATTTAAAGCTGTAACACGTGAAGCAACTACTGTTGATACGGATGACGCCTGTGCAGCAAGTGAACCTGCATTAACTTTTACCATCATTCTCCCTTCTCAGATTGAGACACATATAGTTTCTGTCGCTCTTGGACAAGTCCTTCTAATGTGTCTTTAGCATCTGTTTCTTGTTTGTTGAGTTTAGCCATTTCTTCTTGAAAATAATCTTCAACGATTCTTGACTGTCGATTAAAAATTAACATGATCTCTTCTTGTTCCATAACTTCTTCTGGTGAAAGACTTTGAGAACTATCTCTCAGAGACTGTTGAATATCAAGTTGCATGTTAATAGTTTTGTCATAGGATTTTTTTAAGACTATTTTCTTATCTTCAATCCGTTCCAGTTCTTTTCTAAGAATGGCTTCATTTCTTTCGACTTCTTTTAACTGTTTATCATTCATAAAGACTCCTAGTTAAAATACGGTTTTGGTTGAAATGTCGTTGAATTGCCAGATGGAGTCGTGTATTGCTTAGGTGTAGAAATAGACTGACTCAATTTTTGATCGACAGCTTCAAATTCGCTAGCAGTAGAATGAATCAGACCAATAAATTCTGTTAATTTACCTGCAATTGATCCACTTTTACTGGCCTCATTATCAATGTATAATGAGGCACTCGTCTGACCTGAATATTGACTGTCGCTATCTTTTGTTGCTTTACCAACTGAAGTAATACCATTTGCTCCAGTTTGAATGCTAGTGGCACAGCTTGATGCCAGTGATGCATCACTTTGTATTTTTGCCATTCTCTCTCCTCTCTAGTCTATGCTGAGTTTTAGTTTTTGATAGTTTTTTCTATCGTGAATGTAGGCTTCGTCGCGTTCCAGACGTGCTTCTTTACTATTATACACTTTCTCTAGGAATGTTTGGTCCATTAGGCGCATGCCTAGCATAACATATTGGCTATTGGTTTTGACGTATTTGTTAACGGGGTCAAGTTTTGAACCAACAAAGCTAAAGGCTGAGCCAATGATCAGGTGTAAGCCGACTTTGGGTCCATTATCTAAGAGATTTTGGATTTGCTCTAGGCTAAGGTTTGTTTTGCTGACGAAACTTTCAAAATCTGGAATTAAGATAAACCATCTATCGAAAGCGTTTTGTTCTTGACGTTTTCCTAGCTCATAATTGAGTTGTTCTGCCATATCACTAATCATATCAGCACCGACATAGGTTCTCACTTGTCCTTGGTAGGCTTCATGTTCGCCTAAGGAATCAATGATCATGGTGCTGTATTCTGGCACTTTAATCAACGTTTTAAGTAAATGACTGCCTAGATTTTCTAAACCTTCATCTGAATCTGATAGGAATAAGAGGTGCTTAAATTTCGTTAATGGTAGGCTAAAGCTTTCAACGTCAACCATTTCAAGCCCAAGTGGTAAACGATTAGCTGATAGATCTGCTTGAACACTATCTGTAGCCATAAAGTCGTCAAAGGTTAATTCTTCTGGAACAATTGGTATTGCTTTTGGTCTTGGTCCAGTCCATTTGTCGTTCATGGCGTCAGATTCGGTTTGGATGTTACTGATGATGTCAAAGGTTTCAGTGCCTTCTGTTGGGAGGGCCACTTGTAACACTTCAATGTCATCACGTTTGATTAATCCACGTCCTGGAATATCTTCCATGATGTGTTGGTGACGACCGACAAGTGTCCGTGATTCAGAGTCATCTGTTAATTTAAGAGCGATACGTTCTTTAAGGTTTGCCATTAAGGACGACCTCAAAGCTGCCATACGACCAGCTGAGATAACTAAGGAAATGCCAAGTGACGACCCATCACGCGAAATATTTTGGAAACAAGCTTCTAAGTTAGTCAGTGTCTGAGCTTCCCGTAGCCCTTCATAACTGTCGATAACAATCAGGATTTGAGGCATGGTTTCCCCAGATACCTGACGGTAAAGTTTTGCTGTCGCGACATTGTAGCGACTGAGGGCTTTTTTACGATCAGACATTTCAACTTTGATACGGGCAATAAACTTGGCTATTTTTTCGTCATCATCAATGGTAAAGAAATCTGCTACATGTGGCAAACGTCTTAGAGGTAGGAGACCATTGGTACCAAAATCAAAGAGATAAAGGTTTAAAAATTCTGGACTATTGTGACGTGCTAAGTCCATTGTTACAGTTTGAAGGGCTGTGGATTTCCCCATACTTGGTCCTGCAAAAATTGACAAATGCCCATCATCTTCAAAATCGTGGTAAGCTACTTCTTGTGCTTGTTGGCTTGGTATATCCATAAAGCCAAGAACAGCTTTGTAAGATGGGGCCTTGCTCCAGAGGTCTACTGATTCTTCCTTACGGAGATCGGTTACTGAAATCTGATTGCTTAGAGGCGGTAGCCACGGTTGAGGTAAGTCTGAGATGCCCATTTCTTTGGTTAAAGCTTGAATGTTTTCAACGATGGCATCTAATTCCGTAGGTACTTCTTTAATATTTTCGGCTTGGTCTAAGCCTGAAAGATCATCATTTAGGATTTCGTATTGGCCAAGGTCGTTGATGGAATAAATGGTATGGTCTTCAATCCCTTGGTCGTCTTTTTCAGGTTGGTAATCTGCTCCTGACCATGCTGATTGGAAGAGTTCATAGACTTCATTATTACCAACTTGGAGGTAGGCACGTCCTGCTTGTGTAATCTCGGCGGCATCTGGGGTATGGAGCATTTCCATGGAGTCGCCGCGGTCTGCTACTTTAAGAGCTAGTTTGAAGCGTGAGTTTGACCAGATTTGGTCATCTACCACACCAGATGGTTTTTGGGTCGCTAGGATTAAGTGAATCCCTAGGGAACGACCAATTCGCGCTGTTGAGACAAGCTCTTTCATAAACTCAGGTTGGTTGGATTTCAATTCGGCAAACTCATCGGAGATTAAGAAGAGATGAGGCATTGGTTCTGAAACTTCTCCAAGTTTGTATTTCTTCTGATACTGGTTAATATGATTAACATCAGCTTTAGCAAATAAACGTTGACGACGTTTCAATTCAGCATTAATAGAAACCAAAGCACGCATCGATTGGGCACCATCTAAGTTGGTGATGGTGCCAAGTAAGTGTGGCAGGTCCTTAAAGAGATTTGCCATCCCCCCACCTTTGTAGTCTATGAGAAGGAAAGCTACATCGTGTGGATGGAAATTAACAGCTAAAGAAAGGATATAGGACTGTATAATTTCTGACTTCCCTGATCCCGTTGTTCCTGCAACTAATCCATGAGGACCATGAGCTTTTTCATGTAGGTTTAGATAAACAATATCATCCTGACCACGTAAGCCAAGTGGAACAGCTAAGCTTTTATACGGAGCATGGCTTATCCAACGCTCTTGAACATGCAAATCTTCAAATTCTTCTGCTTGATACATTTCCATAAAAGTAACTGCTTCTGGTATTGAAGATTTAAGATTTTGTAGGTGATTTAACGGAGCTAGGCGACGTGAAATATTTTCCTTGTCATAATCCTCTAAGAAATGATCTAATTCAAAATCTGTTTCTTTAAGCTCTCCTTCTTCTATAACTAACTGACCAGTATTACGGTCTTTAATATTAATAATGGTTTTGATATTTTCTGAAAGTGAACTCATAACATCTTGAACAAAGATGAGAGAACATCCCAATTCTGTAGGATCTTCCGTAAAGAATTCCATGATGACGTGATCTAAAATTAACTTTTCATCAGTTACAATAACGACATAATGCGGAGAAAATAAAGTCCCTTCTTTGGCAGATTTATCTTCGCGTTGTGTGCGACGTAATTTTAAAATTTGGTTAAGACTGTTGAGCACTTGATCACGGCTTCTTTGATTATAAACAAAGCCACGAACATTGACATCTTGTAAGGTTGCATGTGGCAACCAACGCATCCAAGACCACTTATCCATCTCTTCCTCTGGAACAATAGTAATAAATTGAACATCATGGTAAGAATGGAAAAAAGCTAATTGATTAACCATCAATTGGAGTTGCTCCAATACTAAACCTCGTGGTCCTATATAGCCAACTGGTCCATGTGATAAATTCGCAACAATCGGCATATTTTTAATATAACGATTGTTAAAGTAGAGGTTATAGCCTTCGTTCTCTAAAGGATCTTTTTTCCCAGAACGTTCTGGTTGAGAATAATGAATATTATAGCTCGTTGGTACTTCTCCCAAACCTAGGCGATAATACAAGAAGTCAAAATGAAGTGGTGTCTTTTCATAAATACGATGGTGATAAGTATCAGCCATTTCCTGTAAACCTTCAATCGTTGGGTAATGATAGTGTTGCCCACGCTTTTGCTCTTTAGCTAACTTCTGAAGTTCAATTGACTTATCAGATAAATAGTCATGATAGGAATCAATGCGTTCTTGTAAGTCCTGCTTATACTGTTTACGATTTTTAAAGTAACCAGTGATAGAGAAAATCATCGTCACTAGAGCCATTGACATTGTTGCAATGATATAGATACCACGAGGACGAAAAATAGAAATAAGAATGCTGACTCCAATCATCACTAGAGGAGGAACAATTAATTTTAACAGTTCATCTTTAGACTTATTAGGTTCATTACCAGGCGCATTAACTGTAATTTTATCTTCACTGGAACGATAAATAATACGAGGTGAGCGGTGAAAATCAGGATAGCCTGCGTAAAATTGATAAGCTGACATAACTTTCTTAGTTAATGATGTTTCATAATCAGTTCCCCCCCAGATTTGAATTTCATCTGGGAAAAGCTTAACAATTGTTCCTTGGAAGCTAATCTCATCACCTAAACTTAAAGGTAACTGCTGCACTACTTTTTGAAGATGATTATTCAGATAAATATCACCTTCAAATAAATTAAGCTGCCAATTGCTTTCTATTTTTTTCAGTAATAAATTAGGGGCTCCTTCTTTAAAACGGACATGATACCCTTCTTTATCACCGATTAATATATCTTCGTAATCTAAGGGAGTATAGATTTCTTTTTGATTATTCGCTAAATAGAAGACAATTCCTGAAATCTCTACACCATTAGTTAACTCTTTTCCTTTTTGGTCAATAATATATACCAATTGACCTTGCATATTTTTTAGCGTGATGTCATTTTCTAATTCTGATACTGGTATTGGCGACTTGCCGTTTGATGATATTAGAAAGGATTTCTCCTCTTCAATATTAAATTCGTAGCGGAGTGATTGATAATAACAAATAACTAACATATCCACCTACCTACTTTTAGTTTTAGAAGATGTACTTGTTGTAGTACTTGATGGTTCAGATGATAACTCTTTGTTGGAATTTGTCGAATGATTATTGCTATTTTTCGATTTGGATTCCTCATCTGTTAAAGCTGTCTTACGGTCTTTCCAATATTTATCATAGTCTGTTTGTAGCTCAGAAAGTTTTTGTTCACGATCTTTACCAGATAAACTATTGTCTTTTCTAACCTGATCCATTTTCTGAACAATAGCATAAATAACAAGGTCAGAATCGTCTAAACGTTTGGCAGCATCAATAGCATCATCATCTAAACCACGGCCAATATTAATCCAATAATCAAGATAGAGCTCATCAGTCTTGAGCGTAACATTGTTTAAAATAACTTCACGCTGTTCTTCAGAAAATGACATTCCATTAATATAGGAATAGGCCAACTCGTACTTCTGTGTATAAGGTAACTTACTTACTTTTACATGTTCTAGTCGATTAATCACTTGATTATAATCAACTTTAATAAATGAAGTATCCGCTGCCAACATTTTTTCTTTGAATGGATTGTGAATAAAAACCAGATATACTAGCGGAATCAAGAGTATTGTAGATAAAGCTCCTAGCCAGACACTTATGTATTTATAAAGCTTATATTTTGCCTTTGATACTTTTGCTAACGTATGAGTTTCTACTTCTACTTGCTGCTCATAATCAGTAGTAATGATGTCTCTAACAGCCTGAATAGTTTCTGCATGATAAATGCTTTTTAGGAAATCTGATACTTCAATAACAGAAATAGCACCATTATACAACTCTATATAGTCATGTTGCGTCAATAATGCAAAGACAAAACATTTGAATTGATATAAAAACTCTTCTGGACCAAACTTCTCAGGTGTCATAATCCCAGGAAGGCTACGATAAGCTATTTTAGCAGTTGCATTTTTTGTTAAAAATAGATTAGAGGGATGCAAAATGAAATTTACTGGCAAAGACAAAGCCTTATCTAAATCCAAGACATTCAAGGCTAATCGTAATTTTTCAGATAAAGTTTCTTTTTTAAAGCTTTCAAAAGATAGAGCATGCGCTTCTGTCTGGAATTGAAATTGAATGGTATCTGCATCAATTGCAGTTGTCATAGGCATCAACAAAGAATGGTGAATTTCTAACAATTGCAGTTGTTGCAGATTTTGAGTTCCTACTTTTGAACGCTTAAGAGATAACTGCCAAAAATCTGGTCCTTTTTCAAATTGAAAGTCTTGTTCTTCAAATACAAACGAATCTGTTTCCATTAATAAAACTCCTCTATCCTTATACGATCACCAGTTGTTACTGGATGGTGAGCTAATATATCGTTCTCTCCCAATAAAATACCTTTATTTATAACTCTTAGTTGATATTTGGTACGCCTTTCAGTACGGCTAAAAATACTATCTAATTCCATTACTAATTGCTTAACGCTAATTTTCAAAGGGATACGTAAATCTTTTGAGGTTTCCCCCATATCTAGAGTAATGTTAATATGTGTATTCATCCTTTTTGTCCTTTATTTTAAAAGTCATTATAGAAGCTAATATTAGTACCAAACTAATGAGAACCAGGTACATAATCATATGACCAATATCAGCCGAAACAGTCGCTTCTTCTGTTCTTGTAACAAATTTAAATTGATTACTTTCTTCAGAAAATAATTGTTTGATACGTTTTTTCCTATCAGATTGTCCTTTATTTGAATATTGAAACAGTTGCTTAGACTGCTTTTTCTGGAGTGAGACTTTAGATTGACGGTTTTTATCCAATTTTTTAAGGTCTTCTTTTTTAAATAAATCTTTAGTTAATTCAGTTTGAAAACCAGAATTTTTTTGTGAATCTGATTCTAAACGTTTTGTATCAAAATGAATATCATTATTCTTTAACCCATCAGAAAATACTGATGTTTGACTCATACAGGATAATATTAGTAGACAGGCTAAAAATCGTTTCAACTTCATCAACAACCTCACTCTTTTACTTTAGCTTCAAAATTTAAGGTGATAAAAATATTCATGATAATAAAAGCAACATCCACAAGAAGTACTAAGATAAGGAAAATAAATCCAGTTGTCACATTATCAAAATAAGACGATAATTGATTTTCAAGGATAGATAGTGGATTAATAGCTTTTAGTAATTTTGGAAGTCCACTAACAGTCGCTACTGTGCCTACGGCATTTGATAGATAGACAAAACTAATAATCATAAACAAAGCTAAACCCATACCAACTGCTTTAAAATTTTTAACAAAGAAATACTGACTATGAATTAATAAAAAACTAAACAGAGTCATAACTAGGAACCAAGATGGTACATATTCAGGCATGACATGAAGACTTCTGCTTGAGATAACTCCCAGTGCTAAACCAATCACAAGAGAGAGGCCTGAAATGACAATGACATTTAAAAAGTCTGTTTGAAGCCAGCGATTGACATTATACCTATCTGTCAATTTCTTAATAAGGTTTTGAGTCGCAAAGATATATGCTGTAAATAGGCTAACAACTTCTAATAATAGTATCCAAGTGAATGGGCGATAAGTATTTTCAGTTGCCCTAACTGCAGACGCTGATTCAGCGACAGGTCGTGATAAGAAATTAAGGAGAATATCATTTGGCACTCCATTTTTATAAGCAGTATTAAAGACTTTAGAGAAAGAAGCTACGAAATCACCGTTATTGGCCAATTCTTTTTGGAAGTTAGCCATTAAATCTGTTGCATCCGTCGAAAGTTTGTTGCCCGAATTTTTAGCATCTTGAACATCTTTATTGAATGATGTGAATATTTGATTAACTTGGTCCGCCTCTTGACTATTAGATTTGGACATATCTTTTACGCCAGCTGCAGAGGTCATTAGCCCATCTAGCTGGTTCTTCAAATCAGATAATTGTTGATCAGTTGTTTTCTGTGAGTCGTTTACTTTAGATTGATCCTGTGTGATGTTTTGGACCTTCATGTTAATTGATTGAAGGGTCTCAAGCTGTTTTTTGATTGCATCTGTTAGTCGTACATTTGTCTCAGTTACTTTTGCCATTTGATCCGCCAATTCATCTTGACTATTTTCAACTTCCTCCATGACATCTTTAACTTTCTGTTGCGCATCAGCAGTGTTTTCATCCATCAAATACTTAGTTATACCATTTTTGACCAGATCAACCATCGTATCGTTAACACTTTGATTTAAAAATTGATCAAATAAATTTTGCGGTTCTTCGCCATCAGAAATAATGTAGTATTTAGCTACTAAGCCGTGAGTGGTGTTATATGCATCAATTACTTCTTGTAGAGTTCGTTGATACGTTGCTTCTGCCTCCAAGTAAGACCGTTGGGTTTTACCGTCATCATTTTGTACAATTTGTTTATGATTCCCGATAGTGATTGTATAGCTTGGTTTTGTAATACTAGAGTTAGATGATTCCCCTTGATAACTGCTATTGATAATAATATTATTGTTTTGGCTGGGGTCCAAGGTTCTTGTTTGCTTACCATTAACCGTCCAGGTATCTACCCTGTAATCTGGATTATTTGATTCAACAGAAACTATCTGCTCACCAGTTCGAGTAGAACTAGATGGCAATTTTAATTGATTAACTTTATTTTTAGCTTCATCTCTATTTTTCCTAGCTTCAAAAAGACGATTTAATAAATTAGTATTTAAATACAGAGTTCTTTCGTTGCTTACTTTTTTAATGATTTCCGAATCAGAAGATGTAAACTGAATGGCTTTTTCTTCTTCTTGGGTTAAGTGCAACTCCGAAAGGTTTAGTGAAGGAATGCTTGAAATGAGAGAATTTGTGAAATCTGCTACCTTAGCTTTAAAATCTTTCAAAGTCTTCTCATTAGTAGAATGACTCTTCAATAATTCTAATAAAGTAATATTATCTTTATTATTCTTAGCAAAGTAACTTGCTAGTCCCTCTCTAACAATTTTATCTAGTTGTTCACTTTGATCTTTAGCGACGTTATCTTGTGACTTGAGTGCTTCAGATAGTTCTTGGATTTTTTGCCTTGCAACATTTAGATAAGCTGATGAGTTTTCTTTATGATTATGATCGTTATCGTTATCATCACCCATAATACTATTGAGTTGTGATGATAATGTTTCTTGGTCTTTTTGTGCTTGTGTGATAATATCAGACAATTGCTTCTCTAATAACTCGTTATTCATTTCTAGTAATGAGGCCGAAAACGCTTCATACGAAATGCTATCTTGATGGCGCTGTTCTATTAACCTTGATAAATCTTTTCCAGTATTTGTCTGGGTTGTCACCAAATCATTAAACATGTTATCAGAAGCTTCTAAAGATTTTTTCAGTGATTCGTTAGCAGTAATGGAACTACTAGACTGGTTAACAAGGGCTGGAAAGATATTTTGGAAATTAGTTGCAGAATCTAAAAGATTTTTTTGGTAATTTGAGATATTACCTGACTGAACATTTACCATGGCCTGTACATTTTCTTGAGCTGTATATAAGTTACTTAAAATACTTGCCATATACATATTTACTAAGTGGCTATTTAACTCTGAAACAATATCTTTCCCTTTTTCAGTTGCCTTTTTCTCTAATGCTAAATTCCCCTTGGCATTAACCTTATAAGAGATAGTTGTTTGCTCTGCATTTGCTTTATTGACATCAAGGAGTTTTTGAGAAAAGTTATTAGGGATGATAACCATTAATTGATAATCACCTTTGTTTAATCCATTTTGAGCAGTACCTCGACTAACAACTGACCAATTTTGACTATTATCACGTTCGATAGACTTAATATAACTAGCTCCTAAATTATAACTTTCTTTACCATTAGATACATTTTGATCTTCGTTAACTAATGCTATATTTAGTTTAGTGTTAGTAGCTGACTGTGTTGTTTTATTCTCTTTTGCATGATCGCCTTGAAGCTTAAGATTAAGGCCAGCAATAGCTACTAAAAAGAGAGCAACAGCTATAATATACCAAAGTATTCTAAAGTTATTTCTTTTCATAATTCTTCCTAAAATATATTTTATTTTCAACAAAATAGGAAGGCTTTGCCTTCCTATTCACTTATAGACTATGATACGATACTATCCACTAATTTGAGAAGCAATATCTGCATCCGTCTGCTCAATGATATCTGCAACTTTTAATAATTGCTGGTTAATATCTTCGAGTAATTGAGCAAATTCTGTAATTTTTGGAGATAATTCATTGAATTGTGCTTCAAAAGAATCAAAAGCAGATCCATCCCAATTTTCGTCAATAACTGCTTGCTCTTGAGTAAGCAAATTAAGAACTTCTGTTACTTGTTGAGAACCAGCTGTGTACTTTTGTGCTGATGAGCGAAGTTCTTCTGGTGTTAATTTAATTTGTGCCATTGAATACCCCTTCTTAAATATAGCGCTATCACGTATAAATATTATATCATAAAAATGAGAAAATACCTAATATTTACCTTATTTAATACAAAAAAGTATAAAAAAAATCTCTGGAATATCATTTAAGTAAAACCAGAGACTTTTTTTATTTACAATCTTTTAAAAAATTATCCACCAATTTGTGAAGCGATATCAGAGTCTGTTTGCTCAACAATATCAGCAACTTTAAGCAATTGTTGATTAATGTCTTCAAGTAATTGAGCAAATTCTGTGATTTTAGGTGACAACTCATTGAATTGTGCTTCGAAAGAATCAAAAGCGCTACCATCCCAGTTTTCATCAATAACAGCTTGTTCTTGAGTAAGTGAGTTAAGGACTTCTGTTACTTGTTGAGAACCAGCAGTATATTTTTGTGCTGATGCGCGAAGTTCTTCTGGTGTTAATTTAATTTGTGCCATAAATTTTCTCCTTTTTCTATAAACACTTTTGCAACAACTGCATAATTATTATAACATATTTTTTAAAATATATTCAAATTTACTGCATTATTTAAAATTATTTTTAATGTTATTGTTTAATCCTGTTTATTTTCATCTATATCAACAATCTGTCCTTGTTGATTTAATCGAAATCGTGTCAATTCGTGAAAGAAAATCTTTTTATAAAAACCATGTTGCTTCTTAGCATTGACTCTTTTAGAAATACCTAATTTATCATCTGAACTATTAATACCAAAATTACCAATGTAATCTTTATTAATACGGTAACTACGATACTTCTCTGGATGTGAAATTACATAGGATGCGGCTGCTTCAGACATATTGTTAATGGGACTAGGGGAATTAAAAACACGCGCTGATAATCTCATTTCTGAAGCCACAATCATGGCCAAATAACCACCTAGAGAATGCCCTGTTAACCAGAGGGTTGCATCAGGATAGTTCATCTTAATTTTTTGTGCAAATAGTTTAGATGTTGTAATTTGACTTGGATTTTTACAAGACAGAGAAATGCCATCCTCTCTCAGGGTAATACTTGAAGGACAAGTTAGCAATTTATTGTTCTTCCCCAATACAACTGAATCGATATCTGTTAAGATATCTTTCTTATTAAAAGCGTTCGTTCCTGAATATGCTATAACAATATGATTACTCTCATCCAAAGACTGACATGCCATAGCCTGCATACCATTATCGATATCATCATTAACCTCTAATACCATAAAAGAGCGTTTTTGATGGAAATCAATAATTTGACTACCTTCTATAATTTTAAGGTGTCCATTACTTTTTGCTTTGGATTCTTCAATATTATATGCCATGTCTGATAGCACTTTAAAACTACTATCTGGAATCATTCATTTTCCTCTCTATTCAAAGACCAGATGATATCTAACTCATCAATAGACTGAATAGGTTCCTTTTTTTCTCTAGGTCTGAGATGAAAACTTTTAGAATGACAAATAATACCTGAAATACTATCACTGTCACTAATATCATCAACAATGTAATTGATAATATTAGCGCCATTTATTGTTATAATAGAAGACCATGAACCAGTTTCTAAAGAATGTCTCCACTTTGAAAAAACAAGTTGTTGAATACCTAGATATCTGTGTACTAAATCAAGGGCGATTTTTGTTTCTAATTCATTAATATGTGTTCGTGTTTTTAACATAATTAACTCCTTAAGTTTGTTCCCTATTTTATCACAATTAGGCTTTTTTATAAAAACAGAACAAACTATATTTAATCTAGTCCGATTCTGTTTTGCTGGAAGTTAATTTTACCTTGACCGTTTGATTAATCTAGTACTTTTAATGTAAATGCTCTGCTTTCAAGAACTTTGAACATTGCATGTGCAGTATCTAAAGATGTAAATAGAGGAACTCCTTGTTCAATTGCAGAACGTCTGATGATGAGAGCATCATGGTTATCAATGTTATTTTGCCCAACTGTGTTGATAACTGCTTGAATCTTACCATTTTTAATTAAATCAGGAATATGATTTCGATCGTTCTCTCCTAACTTACCTACTAAAACTGTCTCTAAACCATTAGCATCAAAATAAATTGCAGTCCCTTGGGTAGCATAAATACGATAACCAATACTTTGATAGACTTTTGCAAGTTCTAAAGCTTCTTCTTTGTCTGTATCATCTACTGTAAAAACAATGTTACCATAGTCTGGCATATGGAGATATGCTGCTTCAAAGGCTTTATACAAGGCTTTCTGAAGATTAATATCTGATCCCATCACTTCGCCTGTTGATTTCATTTCAGGACCTAATAAACTATCTACTTTAGCAAGTTTGGTAAAACTAAAGACAGGGGCTTTAATGTGGACCATATCTGAAGCTGGATAGAGATCATAACCATATGTAAAATTGCAGAGTTTATCTCCTAAGATAACTTTTGTTGCTACTTGGGCCATAGGAATGTGAGTTACTTTTGATAAGAATGGAAGTGTTCTACTAGCACGAGGATTAACTTCAATAACGTATACTTTCTGATCCTTGATTACAAACTGAATATTCATCATACCGATACAGTTTAATCCAATTGCTAAGCGTTTTGTATAATCTACAATAGTTTCGATAATGGTCTCAGACAATGTTTGAGGAGGGTATACAGCCATGGAATCTCCTGAATGAACACCAGCTCGCTCTATATGTTCCATTATTCCAGGAATCAGTATATTCTGACCATCGGATATAGCATCAACCTCACACTCTTTACCTATAAGGTATGCATCTATAAGCACTGGATGATCTGGGCTTGCCTTTACCGCGGTTGTCATATAATGACGTAAATCTTCTTCGTTTTCAACTATCTTCATAGCTCGTCCACCAAGAACATATGATGGTCTAACCAACACGGGATAACCAATCTTTTGCGCTGCATTAACTGCCTCTTCCTCCGTAGTGGCGGTAAAACCTGGTGGTTGAGGGATATTTAGGGCTTGCAAAGTGGCTTCAAATTGTTTTCTATTTTCAGCACGATCCAAATCTTCTAATTGTGTGCCTAGTATTTTAACCCCTGCCTTGTTTAAATCTTTTGCTAGATTAATAGCAGTCTGACCACCGAATTGTAAGATGACCCCTTCAGGTTTTTCTAAGTCAATAACATTCATAACATCTTCAAAAGTCAAAGGTTCAAAGTAAAGCTTATCTGAAATAGAAAAATCTGTTGAGACAGTCTCTGGATTAGAGTTCATGATAATCGCTTCAAAACCAGACTCTCTGATAGCTTTAACAGAATGAACCGTTGCATAATCAAATTCAACGCCCTGTCCAATTCGGATTGGGCCCGATCCTAAACCCAAAATAGAGGCTTTATCTGATATCAATGACTCGTTTTCTACGGCATAAGTTGAATAAAAGTAGGGTGTTGCTGAATCAAACTCAGCCGCACATGTATCAACCATCTTATAAACTGGAAGAATTCCTGCTTCTTTTCGCATGTTACGAACTTGATCTTCGTTTATTTGCCATAAACTCGCTATAGCTTTATCTGAAAAACCTTTATTTTTAACCTTTTTGAGAATATTGATATCCAGTCTGTTTTTAGATAATAAATCTTCTAACTCTACAATCACTCTTAACTTATCAAGGAAGAAAGAATCAATGCTAGTCAAACTTGCTAATTTTTCAATACTATAATGTCTACGTAAAGTTTCTGCTAGATAAAATAAGCGATCATCTTCTGCATTTCTTATTTTTTCTAATAAAACATCATCTGATACATTATCTAAATCTGCTATTTTAATGTGATCGACACCTATTTCTAGTGAACGACAAGCTTTCAACAAAGATTCTTCTATATTCCGTCCTATTGCCATGACTTCGCCTGTAGCTTTCATCTGTGTTCCCAATTTTCTATCGCCACTTTCAAATTTATCAAAAGGAAATCTCGGCATTTTTGCGACTACGTAATCTAAAGCAGGTTCAAACATAGCGTAAGTCGTTTTTGTAATAGGATTAATTACCTCATCTAGTGTCAAACCAACAGCTATCTTAGCTGCTAATTTAGCAATTGGATATCCAGTAGCTTTTGAAGCTAAAGCAGAAGATCTTGATACTCTTGGATTAACTTCAATGACATAGTATTTAAAACTATTCGGATCAAGGGCTAGTTGAACATTGCATCCTCCTTCAATTTTCAAAGCTCTTATAATATCTAAACTCGCATCTCGTAATAACTGATTTTCTACATCAGATAACGTTTGTGCGGGTGCAAAAACTATAGAGTCCCCTGTATGGATACCAACAGGATCAAAATTCTCCATATTACAAACAACAAGAGCGTTATCTGCTGCATCACGCATAACTTCGTATTCAATCTCTTTAAAGCCAGCAATTGAACGTTCAATAAGGCACTGTGTCACAGGCGATAACTTTAACCCCTTCGTCGTGATGTCAACCAATTGTTCTTGATTATCGCACATGCCTCCACCTGTACCTCCTAAAGTAAAGGCAGGACGAACAATTAATGGATACCCGATTTGCTCTGCAAATTGAATAGCTTCTTCTACCGAATTAACAATCTCGGATTCTGGAATAGGTTGATTGAGTTCTTCCATCAACTGTTTAAATAAATCACGATCTTCAGCTTTATCAATGGCTGATAATTTGGTCCCTAATAGTTCAACATTTAATTCTTCTAGGATACCATTTTTTGATAGAGCCATAGCCATATTCAATCCAGTTTGACCTCCAAGAGTTGGAAGGAGAGCATCAGGTCTTTCCTTCCTGAGAATTCTTGTGACAAACTCCAAGGTAATAGGTTCAATATAAACTTTATCAGCAATATCTTTATCTGTCATGATAGTAGCTGGATTCGAATTGACCAAAACAACTTGGTATCCCTCCTCTTTTAAAGAGAGACAGGCTTGTGTACCAGAATAGTCAAACTCTGCTGCTTGTCCAATCACAATCGGGCCAGAACCGATAACCATAATTTTACGTATGTCTGTGCGCTTTGGCATATCAAACTCCTCTAATTCTATATTTTAAAGCTAGCTTTTTTGCTGGAAATCATCAATCATATTAATAAATTCATCAAAAAGATAAGATGTATCATGCGGCCCTGGTGCTGCATCTGGGTGAAACTGCACTGAAAAGGCAGGATAGTATTTATGTCGAACACCTTCGACGGTTTTATCATTAATCTCTTCATGTGTAATGAAGAGATCCTCAGGGAAATCTTCTCTCGAGACAGCATAACCATGATTTTGACTTGTAAAATCAACCCGTCCTGTTTGCAAATGACGAACAGCATGATTAAAACCTCGATGACCAAAAGTCATTTTATAAGTCTTTGCACCATTGGCTTTAGCAAATAGTTGATGTCCCATACAAATACCAAAAATTGGAATTTTGCTTTGAATTTCTTGGATCATTTGTAAAGCATTCGGTAATTGTTCTGGGTTCCCAGGGCCGTTAGATAAGAGTACTCCATCTGGATTGAGATTTAAGATTTCTTGCGCTGTCGTAGTATGAGGGACCACTGTAATATGACATTGACGTTGTGACAGTTCTCTTAGAATAGAATGTTTTAAACCAAAGTCAACTAATACAATATTTTTGCCAACTCCAGGCGAAGCATAAGCTAATTTGGTTGATACTTGTTCAATTTGATTATTTAAAAGAACACTTTTTTGAAGGTTTTCTAGTGCTTCATGAATAGAATTTCCCTCGTTTATTAAACAAGCTTTCATTGTTCCATGTTTTCGAATAATTTTTGTTAATGCTCGAGTATCTATACCTGAAATTCCAGGTATTCCTTTTAATTTTAAAAATTCATCAAGTGTCATCTGTTGACGCCAGTTACTTGGATACTCTGCCCATTCATAAACAACTACTCCCTTACATGTTGGTCTAATAGATTCGTAATCGTCTCGATTTATCCCATAATTTCCAATAAGAGGATAAGTAAAAGTGATGATTTGACCGTTGTAAGATTGATCTGTTATAGATTCTTGATACCCTGTCATTCCTGTACTAAAAACGATTTCACCACTTGTTTCTACATCCGCTCCGAAAGCCTCACCCTCAAACACACTACCATCTTCCAGTAATAATAGACGCTTCATTTTATCTCCTTTATTATCTGCTATTGAGCACTGCTTCTAAGATAGCTATCCTTGCATAGACGCCATTACTCATCTGTTTCACTATTCGAGCCTTATCTGCTTCTACTAAATCGCTAGCAATCTCTACATCCCTATTGACGGGTGCTGGGTGCATAATAATTGCTGTATCCCTTAAATGTTTATAGCGTTCTTTTGTAAGACCAAATTGTTGATGATAGCTTTCTTTTGAAAACGCCCCTTTACCATCATGACGTTCGTGTTGAACACGTAAAAGCATAAGGACATCAATTTGATCAACTAACTGATCTATTGGTAAATATTGCCCATATTCATCGAACTGGCTACTATACCATTCTTTGGGTCCAGAAAAGAAAATTTCAGCTCCTAATCGTTTTAGCACTTGCATGTTAGATTTAGCTACCCGTGAGTGAGTTAAATCTCCTACAATCGCAATTTTTAGCCCTTTGAAGTATCCAAATTCTTCGTAAATAGTTACCAAATCCAAAAGTGATTGGCTTGGATGTTGGCCTGAGCCATCACCCCCATTGACAATAGCTGAATGAATGTTCGGACTAGCAATCAATTCTTTATAATAGTCAATATCAGGATGCCTAATGACACAAACGTCCAATCCTAGAGCACTCATTGTTAAGATAGTGTCATAAAGAGTTTCTCCTTTATTAACAGAACTTGTATCAGCATTAAATTCAATTGTTTTTAATCCTAATTTGAGTTCTGCCATTTCAAATGACTTATGTGTTCTTGTTGAATTCTCAAAAAAGAGATTTGACACATAGTAATCTTTATCAAAACCAATGTTGCTAGGATTTTCTTTAACTTCGATACTTCTCTTTATCAAAGACATAACTTCTTGATTTGATAATTCTTCTAAACTGACAAAATGTTCTAATGAAAGTGTTTGTGTTTGATGATTCATGATAATTTCTTTCTATAAATTTTAGCTAGAAAAAAGCCTCCTAAAACAAGGAGGCTCTGCAAAATAGTAAGCTAGATAGAGAACTAACTTACTATTTGTTAACGCAATTCCTTGTTTGCCTCTCTGGACAATACCTTAAAGGATATTAATAAGAAATGTTTTACCTATACCAATGTCGCTGCGTGGCTATCTTTTTGATAGACTATTTCACCATTGCAAATTGTGTAGTGAACAACTCCCTTCAATTTATCACCGATAAAAGGAGAGTTGCTGGATTTGGAGGCAAATTCTGCCTTTATTATTCTCTCTTCAGCTTGATCAAAAATAACGATATCTGCAGGTCCACCTTCTCTGAGATAACCTGCATCAAATCCATATAACTGTGCAGGATTACATGTCATTTTTGCCAAAAAGTCAATCATTGAGAGTTCTTTAGTAGATACTAAATAAGTAATCCCTAAGGCTAATGATGTCTCTAAGCCAGTCATACCAGAGGGCGCTTGACTAATATTATCTGCTGCTTTCTCCATAATATGATGGGGAGCGTGGTCACTTGCAATAATTGAAATAACACCACTTTTAAGACCATCAATGAGGGCTTGTCTATCCTTTTCAAGTCGCAGTGGTGGATTTAATTTTGCATTAGCACCCTTAGTTAAAAGTAAGTCCTCTGTCTTTGAAAAATGTTGGGGGGTTACTTCTGCTGTTAAGTTAGCACCAAGCTTCTGCGCAAAATCAACTACTTCTACTGATTCTGAACTTGACAAATGCTGGATATGGACTTTCGCCTGTGTTTGGTAAGCAATCATAGCATCTCGCGCAATCATTGAATATTCAGCAAGACCACTAGCTCCACAGACATGATAAATTTTCTGAGCAATATGTTCGTTGATACCAAGAACACCATTTAACGATGGATCCTCTTCATGTAACGATAGGACAACATCATGTTTTCTAGCTAAGTTCATAGCTTCTTGCAAAACCTTAGTATCTGTCAAAGGGATACCATCGTCTGAGAATCCAGCAGCTCCAGCTTCTAATAGTTCTTCGAAATTAACTAAATCTTTACCATTCAGGGATTTAGTAATTGTAGCAACTGTTTCAATCTTAATTGCTTCTTTTGCTGCACTCTCCTTAACTTGTTTTACAATTTCTGGGCTAGAAATCGTTGGGTTAGTATTGGCCATCATAAGAACTGTCGTAAAACCACCTGCTGCAGCTGATAAGGCTCCTGTATGGATATTTTCTTTATGTGTCTGTCCAGGCTCACGAAAATGTACATGAATATCGACTAATCCTGGAGCTACAATTTTATTGCTTGCATCAATGATTGGAATGCCTTTAATATCAATTTCTTTCGATATTTGTTTAATTTTTCCTTGATCAATCAGCATGTCTGATACTTGATTAAAACCACTTTGAGGGTCGATAATCAATCCGTTTTTAATGATATACATATCTGTCCTCTCTAACTTTGCCAATTCATTTGATCTTCTTTAAATTTTTTCAGTAATACCAGTTGGTCAGCTGTAATATATCCATTAACTTTAGCAACTTTAATTAATTGATTGTAATCCGTCAAAGTCACCAAAGGAATATCAGCTTCACGAAATGCTTGTTCAGCCTTAGCTAATTGATATGTAAATATCGCTACTACCCCTAAAACCTCAATACCTTGACTCTGCGCAGCCGTAACAGCCTCTAAAACAGATCCTCCTGTTGAAATCAAATCTTCAATGATAACCATTTTTTGGCCTGAGTAAACACGTCCCTCGATTTGATTCCCCACACCATGATCCTTTGCCTTCGAGCGTATATAGGCAAAGGGCAAGTTCATCTTATCAGCTATAATAGCGCCATGTGGTATGCCTGCAGTCGCTGTCCCTGCGATGATATCAACGTTTGGGAAATGTTCCTGTATTTGTTTAACAAAACCATTTTCAATCAGTGTCCTTGTCTCAGGATACGATAAGGTTACACGATTATCAGTGTAAATTGGCGATTTGACCCCCGAAGCCCAAGTAAAGGGTTGTTTGGGTCTTAAGTAAACAGCTTGAATATCTAATAGTTCCATGGCAATCTGTCTTGCTAAATCCATCTCAGTACTCCTTTATTTAATACGATTCCATTCTTCTTTTATGTCTAGATATGCTTGATATGGATTTTCTGCTTTCGTTATAGGTCTTCCCACAACGATATAATCAGCCCCAACTATACGTGCTTGCTCAGGAGTCATCGTTCTTTTTTGATCATCTAACTGATTGGTTTGTGGAGGTCTGATACCAGGCGTTAAGCAAATGAAATGTTCGTTAGTCTGTTTCTTGATTTGCTTTACCTCTTGAGCCGATGTGACTACTCCATCTAAGCCTGCTTCTTGAGCTTTTTGAGCATAATGGCAAACCGAATCAACTACACTTAAGTTAATATGTTGATCCACCTGCATTTGTTCTTGTGAAGTCGAGGTTAATTGTGTCACTGCTAATAGTATTGGACCCTCCCCCAAACCTTCTCTAGCTGCTTTCATCATTTCGACTCCTCCTGCAGCATGGACATTAGTCATATCAATGCCTAATTTGGCTAAGACAGACATAGATGATCGAACTGTATTAGGGATATCATGTAATTTTAAATCCAAAAAAATGCGATGTCCTAAGGATTTAATATATCTAATAATTGAGGGACCTTCGGAATAATAAAGCTCCATTCCTATTTTGACAAAAAGCAATTCTTCTTTTGGAAAATGTTCTAAAAAAGTTATTACAGAAGCCAAATCAGAAAAATCTAAGGCAATGATAGGGCATTTTTCTAACATATAATTCCTCTCTATAGAAATAATAATTGTTGGAAATGTACCAGTATGACACAAAAAACCTTGCCTGAGGGCAAGGTTTCATAAAAAGTTAGCGAAAAAGCACTCGCTATTTGACTTATGATGGTGACCTTGTTCGCCTCTCTGGACTCACTTAAAGATACATTTGTAGGTATTCTACAAGTTTACAATCATTTTGTCAAATAAATACTAAATTATTTTATCATTTTACGTCTAATAAAGAACGATAGAGGAATCTGCTGTACAATACTAATTGCTATAGCAATTGTAAAAGCTGTTACAAAACAGGATCTAAAATATTCCATTGCTAAGGCATCTGCTCCCGTCAATAAAAAGTAAACAGCTCTATAGAAGCTAAGTCCTGGAATAAGAGGAAACATACTTGTCGCTAAAAAGACAGTGGCAGGACACTTACGTTTAGCAGCTAATAGCCGTGAAAAATAAGTGATGAAAAGCCCTGGAAAAAATACGGCTATAGCATCCATATGAAATTGTTGCCATAAGATCAGGTAGAGCATCCAAGATATTGATCCTAGTATACCTAAGTCAAGGAAATAACGTTTTGGAACATGGTAGAGGATAGAGAAGGCTATCGTCCCTAAACCGGCCATCAGTGTTCTGATGGTAATCTCAAGGATGGTGTTAGGAACACCAGAAAAAGAACCTGTCATTTGTTCTGCAAACGGAATAATTTCAATTGTAATAGCCACGCCTGCTGATATAGAAATACAAATGAGTAAAGCAGACATAATCAAAGCTAAACCTGTTGAAAAATTATTCTGTGAAAATTCTCTCACCGAATTAACAAAGGCAGCCCCTGGCACCATCACCATTAGTGCCCCTAATATGATAATGCTACGATGCTCACCTAATCCTGAAAAATATAATAAATTAGCACTTAAAGCCACTACAGAACTACCTAGAATGGTCAAAAGAAATCCTGTATGTATACGACTTTCCATCAAATTCAGAAAATATCCTAAAATTAAGCCTGTTACAGCAGCGGAAAATGAATCTAATAAGGAACTACCCAAGGCTAAAGAAAAACTACCCGCTCCACAAAAATAAGAAATTAAAGTAACAAGTAAACTATAATCTTTTTGATGTTCAATTAAGTCTAACTGCTTTACAATTTCTTCTGGAGATACTAAGTCTTGTTTAGCAATTTGCCTAGAAAGGTTATTAACAGCTTCAAGTCTACCTAAATTTGCTGTTACACCATCTGTATTGCATACTTTAGCTTCTTGTTTACCATAGCGGTTAATCCCGGAAGCGATAATACTGCTACTAACCACATAAGCTTCAAAATTTTCTATCTGAAGAGCCTTAGCAAAATGCTTCATCGTGTCTTCGACACGATAGACTTCTGCTCCGCTTTCAATCAGTAATTTACCTGCTCTAAGAACAACGCTCATATCATTTTGCATCTTATTTGGCCCTGCCTTCTACTTTATTACCCTAGCCACTTAACTAAGTTGGTTAAAGTCCCAAACATCATCCATCCATCCTTCATAAAAGTCCGGTTCATGACATACCATCAAGATTGATCCCTTATAAGCTTTTAAAGCACGTTTTAACTCATCTTTAGCATCTACATCTAAATGATTGGTTGGTTCATCAAGTACAAGGACATTATTTTCGCGATTCATTAATAAGCAAAATCTGACCTTTGATTGCTCCCCACCAGATAACACCTGAATCTGACTTTCAATATGCTTTGAAGTTAAACCACAACGAGCAAGAGCTGCCCTAACCTCTGCTTGGTTCAAAGCAGGAAAAGCATCCCATACTGCTTCAAGTGGAGTTTGGCGATTTCCTCCGGGTACTTCTTGTTCAAAATAACCTAAATCAATAAAATCACCTCGTTCAACATTACCAGAAATAGGGGGGATAATACCTAGTAAACTCTTAAGTAATGTTGTTTTTCCTATCCCATTTGCTCCAACAATGGCTATTTTTTGATTACGTTCAAATGTTAGGTTTAGAGGTTTTGTTAAAGCACGATCATATCCAATTTGAAGATCTTTAGCTTGGAAAATAAAACGTCCTGGTGTGCGTGATTCTTTAAATTCAAAACTTGGCTTTGGTTTCTCTGCTTGTAACTCAATAATATCCATTTTGTCTAGTTTCTTTTGACGAGACATTGCCATATTACGTGTTGCAACGCGTGCTTTATTACGATTAACAAAATCTTGTAGATCAGCTATTTCCTTTTGTTGACGTTCATAGGCTGCTTCTAATTGAGCCTTTTTCATTGCATAGACTGATTCAAAATTAGTATAATCACCGGAATATCTTACTAAATCTTGATTTTCAACATGATAGACAATATTGATAACATCGTTCAAAAATGGAATATCGTGTGAGATTAAAACAAAAGCATTTTCATAATTTTGTAAATAGCGTTTTAACCAATCAATGTGTTCAGCATCAAGGTAGTTTGTAGGCTCATCAAGCAGGAGGATATCTGGCTTTTCTAATAACAGTTTTGCTAAAAGGACCTTTGTCCTTTGACCACCAGATAATTCAGTAACATCAGAATCCATACCAAAATCCATAACTCCTAATGCCCGTGCGACTTCATCAATTTTAGCATCAAGTGTATAAAAATCACGTGATTCTAAACGATCTTGTAGTTCTCCAACTTCTTCCATAAGGCTATCTACATCTGCGCCATCATCTGCCATGGATATATATATATCATTGATACGTGCCTCTGTTTTAAAAAGTTCATCAAATGCTGTTCGCAAAACATCACGAACTGTTTGACCTTCTTCTAACACAGTATGTTGATCAAGGTAACCAGCAGTTACATATTTTGACCATTCAATTTTTCCTTCATCAGGTTGAAGATGACCTGTAACAATTGACATGAATGTTGATTTTCCTTCACCATTAGCACCAATAAGTCCTATATGTTCACCTTTTAAAAGGCGAAAAGAAACATTCTCAAAAATAGCACGATCACCAAAACCGTGACTTAAGTTTTTTACTTCTAAAATACTCATTTAAAATCCTTTGATTGATAATAGAGGTTATTAAAAAACTCATAGAGACACTCTACAAGTTTTTAAATTAGTACATTACATAGTAAGTTCCATATACAAGTATAGAGAGTTTAAACTTAAAAGTCAAACCTTACTTAATTTTTTCAAAGTGTAAATGAACAGTGATTTGATCATCATAACCATTTCGCTCTAAATCACGTTGCAAACGGTATGAAATATAGTGTTCAGCAATATGAATGTATCCTGCATCCAATAAACGATTTTCAACCAAAGACTGAATCATATTGATCGTTGGTCGTTCAACCTGAGCATCCTCTAAATCTAAGATTACTTTTTTAGTCACTTGAGCAAGGTCTTGACGAAGTGACTCATCAAGCACATAAACTGTTTGAGCAGCTTTCAAGATAGCTTGGTAGATTTTTTCAGGATCAAATTCAACAATCTGTCCATCACGTTTGATGATTTGCATAAGAGCCCCTCCTTAATGTGGAAACAATGTTAAAACGATTTGCAATCATTTTCATTTGTTAATTTCATTATGCAAATGTTTTCATAATTTGTCAAGTATTTTACCTGATATTGATTTTTAATCAATATCACTAGCAGTCAGCATAAGTATTAAGCAATGTCATATTCTTCTATATTAATTCAAATTTTAACTCTTTCGCTGGTTTAACCAGCCCATTCTTATGCAATGTTTCTGCGATTTGAACAGAATTCCAAGCTGCCCCCTTCAATAGATTATCTGAAACTACCCACATATGAACACCATTTTCTTGATCAAGGTCTTTTCGAATACGACCAACAAAGGTCTCCCTATGACCTACAGCATTAATCGCTTGAGGGTAAATTTGCTGAGATGGAAGGTCTTGTAGGACGGCACCAGGAAAATTAGCAATAGCCTTTTTAATTTCAGAGATTGAGGCTAATTCTTTCGTCTCAATATAAATGGACTCAGAATGACCCGATAAAACGGGAATACGGACGCAGGTAGCTGAAACCTTAATAGTAGCATCTTCCATAATTTTCTTTGTCTCCAAAGTCATCTTCATTTCTTCGTACGTATAATCATTATCAGTAAAAGTATCAATTTGAGGTAATGCATTGAATGCGATAGGATAATGTTTTTGATCGCTAGAACATGGCAAGACTGTTGCAATTAATTGATCAGGTGAAAGGTTATCATTTAAAACTTGTCTCAACTGTTCCTTAGTTTCTTCAACAGCACGTGCACCTGAACCCGAAACAGCTTGATAGGTGGAAACTATAACACGCTCTATCCCCCATTTTTGACGAATGGGCTCTAAAGCAATCATCATTTGAATAGTAGAACAATTGGGGCAAGCTATGATACCATTATGACCAGTCATGGCATGAGCATTTACTTCAGGAACAACTAGTGGAACATCAGGATTCTGACGAAAATATGACGTGTTATCTACTACAACTGCTCCAGACTTTACTGCATAAGGAGCGAATTTTGCTGAAATAGATCCACCAGCTGAAAACAAGGCAATATCAACATCGTAAAATGATTCTTTAGTTGTCTCTTCAACACGTATAGCCTCATCTTTAAAATGTAAAATCTTACCTGCTGAGCGACTTGATGATAAAAGTTTCACTTGTTCTATTGGTAAATTCGATTGTTCTAATTGACGAATCATTTGTGTTCCTACGGCACCTGTAGCGCCCACGATAGCAACGGTATATCCCATATAATGACCTCTATTTGATGATGTTGTTCATCAATATTTCCAAAACATTTTAATGTGACTATTATACTACATTTTTATAAACTTTCAAGAATAGCCAAATGAAAAAAGTCACCCTAACCAACCTAATTATAAAAAGGAATCTCGTATTCGATTCCTTTTTTATTGATTGCATATATCATTATAATAGTTACTAAATGGTTGATTATACTTAATTTTCATTGCGTCTCAAACCGCAGAGACTTGTTAATAAAATTAAACCAAAACCTACAAGTTTAAAAATGACATTTTGATCATCACCTGTTTTAGGTAATTTATTTATCACTGAAATTGTTCTAGAATTATTAGTTAACATCGGTCTATTAGCTACATTAGTAACCTGAGATACTTTTTTAGAGAATGACTGTTTGTTAGAGTCACCTTGACTAGAGTGATTATTTTCTCTAGATACAGTTGACTTTGAAAAAAGTGGATTTTTCCCTATAAGTTGACCTACTTGACTCTTATTCTCAACATCATGTTGGCGACGCTCTAAAACATTACCTTGGCTCTTATTCTCAACATCGCGTTGACGACGCTCTAGAACGTTACCCTGGCTCTTGTTATCCGCATCACGTTGGCGACGCTCTAAAACATTGCCCTGGCTCTTGTTATCCGCATCACGTTGGCGGCGCTCTAGAACATTATCTTGACTCTTAATAAGGACATTATTTTGGCGACGCTCTAGAACATTACCTTGGCTCTTGTTCTCAACATCACGTTGGCGACGCTCTAGAACGTTACCCTGGCTCTTGTTATCCGCATCACGTTGGCGACGCTCTAAAACATTGCCCTGGCTCTTGTTATCCGCATCACGTTGGCGGCGCTCTAGAACATTATCTTGACTCTTAATAAGGACATTATTTTGGCGACGCTCTAGAACATTACCTTGGCTCTTGTTCTCAACATCACGTTGGCGACGCTCTAAAACATTGCCCTGGCTCTTGTTATCTGCATCACGTTGACGACGCTCTAGAACGTTACCTTGGCTCTTGTTCTCAACGTCACGTTGGCGACGCTCTAGAACGTTACCTTGGCTCTTGTTCTCAACATCGCGTTGACGACGTTCTAAAACATTACCTTGGCTTCTGTTTTCTGCATCGCGTTGACGACGCTCTAGAACATTGCCTTGGCTCTTGTTTTCCGCATCACGTTGACGACGCTCTAGAACATTACCTTGGCTCTTGTTCTCAACATCGCGTTGACGACGCTCTAAAACATTGCCTTGGCTCTTGTTCTCAACGTCACGTTGGCGACGCTCTAAAACATTGCCCTGACTTTTGTTATCCGCATCGCGTTGGCGACGCTCTAAAACATTACCTTGGCTCTTGTTCTCAACATCGCGTTGACGACGCTCTAAAACATTGCCCTGACTTTGATTTCCAACACTATCCATAGCAGATACAGGACTTGATCCTAAAATAATAGTTGATCCTAGCACTCCCATATAAAGCCAAAGCTTTCCTGATTTCCAAGTTCTAAAACCTATTTTATTGAACAATTAATTTTCTCCTTACTTTTTTAAAATTTTAAAAGTCATTTTATTATTACTTTTATTTAGATTATATATTAAAACATTTTATAAGTTATGTCAAGATAATTTATTATTTAGTTGCAATTTATTATTAATTTGTATGTTTAAAATTAAATAGTTGATATCTAAAACATGATATTTTAAAATTTTCCTTTAATATTATAAAGCATGATAGATAGTCATACTAACATTAAGATTTACAATGAGGTAATAGTATATTTTTAATACTTCATCTAAACCATCAGAAACTAGATTATTTAAAAATTTTACAAAGAATGTGATGGTAGCATATTCAATTAAAGTTAAGTAAAGACATAATTTTAAGAAGGAAATTGTGACTTATTTATGCAAAAAAGAAAGAACCAGTTTGGTTCTTTCTTTTTTGCTTTTCAGCTACTTACCACAATTTGTAAGAAATTACAAGTAGTAGTAAGCTAAGGGCACCTTTTCAAGTGTGACAAGAAGGTTCACACAACTTATCAAGATCCGCTCCTGCGTTTATAATCTCCCTGCGCAATAGTGGTAAAACCACATATCGACTCATCGCATAACAGTAGTTTAACATAATTTAGTTAAAATGCAACCTTTACTTTTTAAATATAACTAGATTCTTCAGTTTACTTTTAATATTAAATTAAAAATAAATTATTTCTAAAGCAGGGGAGCAATAGTTTTTGTCACTATGCCAATTACTTTTTGGAATTTTGGAATATTATTTATATCTTTCAAGCTAACTAACCTTGATTTATTTAATGTATCCATATAATCTCGATAAATGTCTTGGATTGCATCTACCTTATAAAGATAAACAGCACATTCAAAATGGTGATACAGGCTACGGTAATCAAGATTTATCGTACCTACAACAGCCTTTGTATTATCACTAAGGAATATTTTTGAATGAACAAATCCAGGGGTGTATTCATATATTTTAACACCTGATTTTGTTAAAGCTTGATAGTAAGTTTTAGCAAGAGCATAAGGGATTGGCTTATCTGGGATACCCGGCATAATAATACGTACATCTACACTACGTTCCGCAGCAAACTGAATGGCATGTTCCAATTCACTGTCTAATATTAAATAAGGTGTCATGATGTAAACATATTCTCTAGCATGATTAAGAATATCTATATAAACATTTTCCCCTACTTTATCAGTGTCTAAAGGAGAATCTCCATAAGGAATAACATAGCCTTCATTTTCAACTAAATCATCGTGTACACCGAGGTAAGGCGCTACTAACATTTTTTCCTCAGTAATGGACCACATCTGTAAGAAAAGTAGGAGGAAACTATCCACTGCTTTCCCCTTTAACATAATACCTGAATCTTTCCAATGCCCAAATAACTCAATGTGATTAATATACTCATCGGCTAAGTTTACACCACCAGTCATGCCTACTACTCCATCAATAACAACAATTTTTCGATGGTCACGATAGTTATAATAAGTTGAAATAAAAGGAGAAATCGGAGAAAATGCTTTTGCTTTTATTCCTATTTTCTCAAGTCGTTTCGTATAATCAAAGGATAATTTTGTAATTTCTATCATACCATCATATAAGATACGGACTTCAACACCTTCTTCCACCTTTTGTTCTAAAATACTAAGTATTTCTCCCCACATTATTCCTTCGTCAATGATAAAGAATTCTAAAAAGATATACTTTTTAGCTTTTAGTAGTTCTTCTTTCATTTTTTCAAAGAATGCTTCTCCCGTTGGTAGAAATGTCACATCAGTATTTCGATAAACTGGGAAATTTCCATGTGCTTTTTCAAAATATTGAACCAAATGATATGTTGTGGATGTACTTGACTTAAGCTGATTCAAAGTTTCAGGATCATCCTCTAGATAAATCTGACTCTCATCAATCAATGTCTCCAATCTTTGTTTCAAACCACGATAACCCCAGTCAAATTTGGTGTACATTAGGAACATCGCCCCTAGTAAAGGGGCAATCATTACCAATATTAACCAAGTTACTCGGGACAAAGCATCCATTTCACTATTAACTAAATATAAGACCGCTCCAATTGTTAAGATATGCTCAACGGTTGCTAACCAAACACGATACTGCTCTAGCCATGAGTAAGAGGCTAGTAAAAACAATAATTGTAAAATCAATAAAATAGCGATAACGGTTGTTCGACTAAATATACCCCTTAGTAAACTTTTCTTACTCTTATTAAGTAAACGAACAATTTTGACTTTATTACTGATAAGTTTTTCCCCCCTGCAAATCAATCATTTTATTATAGCATACTGTCACTTGAATAGCATTCTATTATTCTAAATTATCTCTAGTTAAAATCTAATCCCCAATAAAAAGAGGCTAGCATCACAAGCCCTACCTCTTTATTATTTAAAATAATCCAATGGCTGTACCGTCTTCTAAAACATCCATATTGAGAGCTGCAGGTTTTTTAGGTAAACCAGGCATTGTCAATACGTCTCCAGTAAGAGCAACTATAAAACCAGCTCCTGTTTTTGGAACAAATTCACGAACAGTTATATCAAAGTCAGTTGGAGCACCAAGTAAATTTGGATTATCAGAAAAGCTATATTGTGTCTTTGCCATACAAATAGGCATCTTGTCCCAGCCATTGTCACTAAACTCTTTTAATTGTATTTGTGCCTTAGGTCCAAAATGAACTTTATTACCACCATATATTTTAGTAACAATTTTTTAAATTTTTTCTTCAATAGTGTCTTCATCATTATATAAGCGTTTGTAATTGGATGATTGTGTTTCAATCACATTAGCAACAGTCTGTGCAAGTTCAAGGCCACCGTCTGCTCCATCTTCCCACACACTTGCTAATTCAACTGCCACATCAATATTACTACATAAGGTTTTAAGAGTTGCAATTTCACTTTCTGTATCTGCAGTAAACTGATTGATAGCTACAACTACCGGAACACCATATTGACGCATATTGTTAACGTGACGCTCGAGATTTGTAAAACCTCTTTTAACTGCTTTGACGTTCTCTTGTGAAAGATCTTCTTTTGAAACACCTCCATGCATTTTCAATGCACGCAATGTAGCAACAATAACAATCGCATCGGGAGAAGTCGGAAGGTTTGGCGTTTTTATATCAAGAAACTTTTCAGCGCCCAAGTCTGCTCCAAAACCAGCTTCAGTAACAACGTAATCTGCTAAGCGTAGAGCTGTTGAAGTCGCTAAGACAGAATTACATCCATGTGCAATATTAGCAAATGGTCCCCCATGGACAAGAGCCGGTGTCCCATAAATGGTTTGAACCAAATTAGGTTTGATAGCATCTTTTAGGATAAGTGTGAGAGCTCCTTCAATCTTCAAATCTTTAACATAGATTGGTTTACGGTCCCTTGAGTAAGCCACAACAATATTTGACAGGCGTTTCTTTAAATCTGATAGGTCAGTAGCTAAACATAGAATAGCCATTATTTCAGAAGCAACAGTAATATCAAAGCCATCTTCACGTGGTATCCCATTGACAGGGCTTCCTAAGCCAACGATCACCTGACGAAGAGCACGATCGTTAAGATCAACTACACGCTTCCAAATCACTCGACGTTGGTCAATATCTAATTCATTGCCTTGATGAATATGATTATCAAGTAGAGCTGATAAAGCATTATTAGCAGTTGTGATTGCGTGCATATCACCAGTAAAATGCAAATTAATATCTTCCATTGGTAGTACTTGTGCGTATCCACCTCCAGCAGCTCCTCCTTTAATACCCATTACAGGACCTAAAGAAGGTTCGCGAAGCGCAATCATCGTTTTTTTACCAATTTTATTTAAAGCATCAGCTAATCCAATGCTCATAGTGGATTTTCCCTCACCTGCTGGTGTCGGATTAATAGCAGTTACTAAAATTAACTTTCCTACTTTTTGAGATCTTACAGCTTCAATCTTATCAAAAGATAATTTTGCTTTGTATTTACCATACAATTCTATATCATCAAAACCAATTCCTACTTGCTCAACAATCTCAGCAATAGGCTTTAGGGCGACGCTTTGCGCTATTTCAATATCTGTTTTCATGATATTCTCCTTCTAAATAATAAAAATAGTATAGCAATATTCCCTATAAAAACATATTTTTTTGCAAAAAAATTTAAAATGTTCGTCTTATGGAAATAAAACTGCTTTTATTTCTTCTGGGCTAGTCTGACCAAAATAATCTTCTAGTGATACAGTACTTAATTTTTCCAAGACTAATTCTTCTTTCATAGGGCAACCAATGAGAAGGTTTTCAATATCTGAAATATCTTTAGAACTGAAAAAGTCACCATAAATACGGCAATTCGTAATAATACCTTTCTCAATTTCTAAGTGAAAATCGTAAGTTCCTGACGGAAAACGAGCATCTCTGTGATACGAATACTGTGGTGAGTTACCATAATTCCAATCCCAATTCTTATATTTTTCATCAGCTAGAGCGTCAATCGCAGCCCAATCTTTTTCGGTTAGATGATAGCGTTTTGCCTGATCAATATGATCAATATGTAATAATTGACAAACCATTAAATCTTTAAATTGATCGGTTGTGATATGACGATAATCTTCTGACAAGTGGCTACGAATATCTCCTACTCGACTTCGGACAGATTTTATCCCTTTAGATTCAATTTTTTTCCGATTAGGATTTAACACTTTTTCCATAGCATCAAAATCAACATCTAATAAAAGAGAGTAACCACCGTAAATACGACCGTTTACTATCGTCATTGCTGCACCTGATACTTTTTTACCATCAATAACTAAGTCATTTCGTCCCCTCATTTCAACACTAGAAGCACCTAAAGTTTTTAGGGCCTTAATAGCTGGCTCATAAGCTCGTTTGAAATCACCAAATTGTCCATGATCTTTCATTAGATAGCAAATATTTACAGCACCTGAGTCAACGTAAACAGCCCCTCCACCAGTATCTCGACGAACAACAGGAATATCATGTTCTTTCAAATATTCTTGATTAGTCTCTATAACTGCATTCTGAAATTTTCCGATTTCAACTTTAGGATCACAATAGTATGGAAATAAAATATCATCATCTAAAAAAACATTTTGTAAAATATAAACTTGCATGGCAAGTGCAATCGCACCGTCTGTGATACGCTTACCATTTCTAATTGGTTCAATAAGATACATTTAGGTCTCCTTTTATAGCAATTTAGTTATCCAATAATTTCTTTTTTCGCTTCAGCAATTAATTCAGCGATATGCTGTGTCAGTTGCACACTCCTTGAGCGAATCTTTTGAGGAATGCGATAATGCTTGTGATTAAGAGTAACAAATAAAGAGTTTTCATTTAAAGAGACGAATCGCCAAAACGGATGCTTAATAAATTGTGGCGTGGTATGTCCAACTCCAATCTCTAGATAAAGAACTTTGTCATTTTGATGTTGTGATAAGAAATTTTCATAACGTTGTCGTTGAGCATGAAAGTCAGCATCTTCCACCATACCTTTTTCTTCGTTACGTTTATTAATTTCAAACGGTTGATCACACTTTGGGCATTTGGGGATTAAGTTACTAGGAATCTTCATATCCTTTTGTTGTGCAATCATTTGACGAATTGCCTGATCATTTCGATAAGTTTGTTGATGACAATGTTGACTACACTGCCATAAGCCATATTCACCTTGAATATGAAAACCTTTTTCTAAATTATAATCAGCCACAGCGAAGGCATTATCAGCATTAGTTGTAATAATATGATATTCTTTTTTCGCTAAAATATCCTTTAAATCAAGATAAGCTTGTCCTACCGGTTGATCTAAATAATTAAGTGCCACAAAACGACTTTGGAAGGCCCAATATTCTTCCCAATCTTCAAAGTCATAAAGACTTGCTTGCAACATATCTAATAGTTGATATTTAGCAATAAAATCCGGAAAAGCTTCTTCAAATCTGGGGCCAATATAGGTGAATCCATCCGCTGCAGACATGCCTGCACCAATACCAACTACAATAGCATCTGATTCTTCTATTAACTGACTTAGTATTTCTGATTGAGAATGATTAGTTTTTTCTAGAGTCTTCCACACTGTCATCTATTTCCTCTTTTAATAATAATTTTTGATAAATCTCTTGGTCTTTAGGTGTGAATGTATTGAAAATAATATAGAGTTTGTGCTGATTTTCGCGTTGCCACTCTAATATCGCTTGAACAGCCAATTCAGCAGCTCTTTGATTAGGAAAACCAAATTCTCCCGTTGATATACAAGGGAAGACAATTGTTTTAAGATTAGCTCGAACTGCCAACTGTAAGCAGGATTTATAAGAAGACTTTAATAAATCCTCTCTTATACGAGATGGCTTTTGATCAACTTTTACGTAAGGTCCGACTGTATGAATAACATACTTACAAGGAAGATGATAGGATTCGGTAAGTTTAGCTTGTCCTACGGCTTCCATTCGTCCTTGTTGTGTCATCAATTGATGACATGCTAAACGTAATCGTGAACCTGCAAACGTATGAATATGATTGTCAATACAATGGTGATTAGGAATAAAACAACCTAACAACTTACCATTTGCTGCATTAACAATAGCATCCACTTGTAATAAGCAAATATCCCCATGGTAGGTAAATACATTTGAATATACCGTTTGATGACAGACGTCTATCGTTTTTACTTTTTGAGTATTCCACCAATGTGACAAATACCTATCTTCTAAAGACAGGTACTCTTGACTAATGTTTTGAGGATCTTGTTGATTAACTAGAGCACGCCAAACCGTTTGCAAATCGGTGGTCCTCAAGTCATCAACGTCTGTTAATTTTTCTGACCGAAGATACTCAATCATGGCTAGCAATAGTTGTTTTTGATTAGGCATTTTCTAAAGCTTCAAAAGCAGCATAATCAACGTCTGTTAACACAACCAACCAATTTTCGTCAGCTTTTTCAGAATTTAACAAAGTTGGTTCTTGACTTGCAGCTGTATTAACTTTAACAACTTTACCTGTAAGAGGAGATAAAATTGCCATAACCGTCTTTGAAGCTTCAATATTTAAAATAACATCATCAACTTCTAAATTTGTATCATCTGTGAATTCTACATATCCAACAGTTCCCAAGTCATCTTGAAGTTCGGGAGTTAAGCTGATAGTATAACGTTCTTCATTTTTTTCAATTAATAAGTAGTTCGCAATTTTTTTCATGAGTATTTTCCTTTCTGAGAAAACGTGATTAATATAACTGTGATAATAATTTTAAGGATTTGATTCGTTGATCAAGTCCTGGAACAAGAGGAATCAAAAGTAGTTCTTCTGCTTGACTAGCATTAACTAAAGCGTCAAGGCTGTCTTTAACTTGTTTTGGATCACCTACAATCATACGGTGGCGATTTGATTTAATTTTTGCTTTTTGTTCAGGAGTCAATTGGTAATGATTAGCTTCTTCAATAGTAGGAAATGTTGCAAATTCATTGAAGTCTTTATTTCCTAGCATCCAGATATCTAAAGTCTTTGCTATGTTTTCAGCTTCTTCTGAAGTATCAGCTATAACTACAAATGCAGCTACCATCAAATTAGGAGACTTATTAGGATAATATTCTTCAAACTGATGATAATAAAGAGATGAAAGCTTTTTAGCTTCTGTCAATGGGTCTTTGTCCATAAAAGGAAAAACACCGAAGGTAAAGCCTAAGCCAAGTTTAGCCGCTAAATAAGCTGATTTTTGACCACTCCCCAACACATATAAGTCTGGGAAGCTAGAAAGAGTCGGTTGAACTAATGGTTCCTTACTGGATGATTCATCAATAAGCCATGACTTCAATTCCTCCAGTACCTCTTCGTAATCATGTGCTTTATGTAAGCTACGAAGTGCATTTGAAACTTTAACTGTCCCTAGTGAATTTCCTAAACCAATACTTACTCGATTCGGATGACATGTCTCTAATGTCTTGAGAGTCTCCGCGAGTTTAAAACTACTATAGTGCAGAGGCATTATACCTCCAGAGCCAATTTTGATAGATTTAGTCTGGTTAGCCAAATGCATTATCATTAATTCTGGATTGCTAATACTGAATGCCTTAACACCGTGATGTTCAGCCACCCAAAATTGATGATATCCTAGTCGCTCCGCCTCTTGTGATAAAAGAATCGTTTCTTGTATTGCATCACTTGCAGTTTTTCCATAATCAATAAGCCCATAATCAAGGACACTTAATTTCATCTTTCCTCCCTATAATTGCTTCGAAGTTCTCTAAAAACTTCTCGAGCTTCCTTTGGTAAAGATTCTCCATAATCCATCAAAGGAACAATATCTTTAAAGGAGGCTTTTGGAATCGCCAAACCTTCTAAATCACTCACTTTAATCCTTAAATTAATCTGATCAGAACGCTTAGCTTTTATTTTTTGTAAAAATTCCGGATCAACTACTAAGGGCGTGGAAGCTCCTACCATATGAGCATGTTGTAAGGCTTCAAACACCTTTGAAGCACTATTAATACCTCCAGTTGCCATAATTGGAACTCTATCACCAAAATGTTCAAATATAACTTGATTAACCAGCTGCCCTTTGTAAACTCCCTCAGAACGTATAGTATTTCTAAAGACATCATGCCCCCAGCTTGCAATAGCAAGATAATCTACCTGAGCAATCGCTAAAATTTTTTCAAGAAATTCCATAAACTCTTCAATGCTATATCCAATTTGTGAACCGCGAGTTTCTTCAGGCGTCGCTCTAAAACCAAGGATAAAATCTGACTCTGCTTCTTCTCTGATAACTTTTTGTACCGCTTTAAAAACTTCTAAGCCTAAACGACAGCGATTAGTCAAAGTTTGAGGACCATACTCATCTTTTCTTTGATTTGAGAAGGTTGAGAAAAAAGTTTGAATTAGTAATCGTTGTGCAGAAGATATTTCAACACCATCAAATCCAGCTTGTATAGCTCGTCTTGTAGCCTGGACATATTCATCGATAATCATTAGTATATCTTTGTGTGTTAGTTCTTTAACCTGATGTGGGTATGGCGATTGCAATTGCATAGGGCTGGGACCATATACATATCCGTGTCTTGCCAAAGTGTGACTTGAGAAACGTCCAGCATGCGTCAGCTGCAAAACAGCTTTCGCTCCCTTAGACTTCATTGCTTTAGCCAATTTAGTCAAACCAGGAATGTCCTCATCCTTTGAAACGCTAAAACCATATTCAAATAACTGACCATATTCTGTAACATATGCTGCTCCAGTAATTTGTAATGGAGCGGATTTAGCACGACGAACAGCATATGCTATGTCGTCATCAGTTACAAAACCTTCTGATGTAGAAGAATTAGTTACCATAGGTGATAGAACAAAACGATTTTCTAAGCTCAATCCATTGGGAAGTATTAATGGACGAAATAAATTACCTTGGACATTATTCATCTCTGCTCACCGTCCCCTTATTAGCCATAGACTTAGCCTGAAATCTATCAAACTCTGCAACTAAATCGGGCCTAATCATCAGTAAACGATCATTAAAACCTACTTGTTTAAGGCTAATCAACATACGATCAATAACATCTTCTACTGTCATAGGACAATCTAATAGATCAGATAGATTAGCCATAATTTCAGGATCTACATTTGGATAAGCAATTGGACTACCCGTATCACCTAGACCAATCTTATAAAAATCTGAAATCATTCGACTCCGCTCTTTTTGATCGCCACAAACGCTAAGGTAAATCGATACCGCAATACCATTCTTTATACGGCGCTGAGCCAAGCCAGCAAATTTTTTGCCATTTATACTAAGATCAAACTTACCAGGACAATAGGAGGTCTCTACTTCAAAGTGCTCAATAGGTTGATAAAAATCTGAAAATATACTTCTAATAAAATCGACCATTATAAGATACCCATCTGAGATAGACAATTTTCTCTCAAAAACATCTGGAATAATCAATGAAAAATTTAAAATTCCTTCATCAGCTACAACTGCGAGACCACCAAAATTCCGAACAACTGGTTCATAGCCACGACTGATGATTTCTTTTTTAGCTAATTCTAAATGTGGTAATTCTCGATCTAACATCCCCAGAATGACTGTCTTAGTCATCGGCCAAATATGCAAAATAATTTCTTGATTTGAGCGATTAATCTCCCTTAAAAATACTTCTGTCCATATAAAAGGTTTTTCCGCGTCTTGAGCATCTGTAACATAGTCTTTAAAAATAGATACAGGTAACTGCGCTAGATCTTGCCATTCCAATAAATCTGACCTCCTTTCTCTAGAAAACTCTGCAAGATTTATTTTATCGCAATCGCTTGAAATTTTCCAGTAAGTTTCCCTCAAATTCCATTACTATCAAGAAGAAATATATCTTTTATTTACGAAAAGCATTTTTTTATGTACAATATGGCTATGAAAATTTTGATTACATCAGGTGGAACTACCGAGAAAATTGATACCGTTAGGAGTATCACGAATCACGCAACAGGAGCTTTAGGAAAAATAATTGCAGAAAAATATTTACGAGAAGGACATCAGGTGACACTCGTGACTACTAAAAATGCAATCAAACCAGAATCTGCTACCAACTTATCCATATTTGAGATTGAGGACGTTGACTCATTAATAAAAACCTTGAAGCCATTAGTGAAAGAGCATGATATTTTAATTCATAGCATGGCAGTGTCTGACTATACCCCCGTCTACATGGCTGATTTCGAAAAGGTTAAATCAAGCGATGATTTAGATACTTTTTTGCGCAAAGATAACCACGAAGGGAAAATATCATCTGAATCAGAATATCAAGTCCTTTTTCTCAAAAAAACACCAAAAGTTATCAGCCTTGTAAAAAAATGGAATCCTCAAATTATTCTAGTAGGTTTTAAACTACTTGTGAACGTTACTAAAGAAAATCTTTTTAAAGTTGCTCGTCATAGCTTAATCAAAAATAAAGCTACGTTTATTTTAGCTAATGACCTCATTGATATTACCTCAAAACATCACATAGCCTACCTACTTGATCATGATAATGTGTATAAAGCTACCACCAAAGAAGACATTGCTCAATTAATTTACGAAAAGGTAAAAAAATATGATTAAACGTATTACACTAGCCGTCACCGGTTCAATTTCGGCCTATAAAGCAGCAGACCTTACAAGTCAATTAACTAAAATTGGCTATGATGTTCATATCATAATGACACAAGCTGCCACAGAATTTATTACACCGTTAACTCTGCAAGTATTATCAAAAAATCCTATTCATTTAGATGTTATGGATGAGCATAACCCAAAAATCATCAACCATATCGAATTAGCAAAACGCACAGATTTATTTATCGTTGCACCTGCCTCTGCTAATACTATTGCTCATCTAGCATATGGCTTCGCTGATAACATCGTAACAAGCGTTGCTCTTGCTATGCCTGATGAAACTCCAAAACTTATCGCACCAGCAATGAATACAAAGATGTATCATAATACAATCACCCAACGTAACATTGATATTTGGAAAAAAATAGGTTATCAGGAAATTGAACCTCGTATTAGTTTGCTTGCCTGTGGTGATACCGGTCAAGGAGCCCTAGCTGATATCTCTACTATACTTAAATGTATACAAGAAGTTGCAAATTAGGCTGTAAATTTGTATACTATTTCTAGTTTAATTTAAGGAGTTATAATGAAAAGGAAAAACAAATCCTCTAACATTGCTATAATTGCAATCTTTTTTGCTATTATGCTTGTCATTCATTTTTTGTCATCATTTATTTTTAGTTTTTGGTTAGTCCCCATTAAACCTACTTTGATGCATATCCCAGTTATTATTGCATCTATAGCCTATGGACCTCGTATTGGTGCAACTCTAGGCGCCTTAATGGGTGGGATCAGCGTAGCTAACAGCAGCATTGTTCTATTACCAACGAGTTACCTCTTCTCACCTTTTGTTGAAAATGGTAATTTTTATTCGCTAATTATTGCACTTGTACCACGTATTCTAATCGGGATTATTCCTTATTTCGTTTACAAATTACTACACAACCGCTTTGGTTTGGCTATCTCAGGTGCTATAGGCTCTCTAACAAACACAGTATTTGTTTTATCTGGAATTTTTATCTTTTTTTCAAGTACTTATAATGGGAATATCAAGCTAATGCTCGCTGGGATTATTTCATCTAATTCATTAGCTGAGATGGTCATTGCAGCTATCATTGTATATCTAACTGTTCCTCGTATTCTCAATATTAAACATTAAAAACTGGCCAGGAAGAAATCTTCCTGGCTTTTCTTACTTATATTTTATAGTCATATTGAAAAAAACATGTTATAATGAAAGCGTTTATAAATATTGAAGGAGTATTTCAATGACTTACACAGAAAATTTTCAAAAATGGTTAGATTTTGAGCAGCTTCCTGACTATCTTCGTCAAGAATTACTATCAATGGATGAAAAAACAAAAGAAGATGCTTTTTACACAAACTTAGAATTTGGTACTGCTGGTATGCGTGGTTATATTGGTGCTGGTACAAATCGTATTAATATTTATGTTGTCCGTCAAGCAACCGAAGGATTGGCAAAATTAATCGAAACTAAGGGAGAGGAAGCTAAAAAACGTGGTGTAGCTATCGCTTATGATTCGCGCCACTTCTCTCCAGAATTTGCTTTTGAGTCTGCACAGGTCTTGGCACAGCATGGAATTAAATCTTACGTATTTGAAGCTCTTCGTCCAACACCAGAACTCTCTTTTGCTGTTCGCCATTTAAATGCCTATGCTGGTATTATGGTTACTGCAAGCCACAATCCAGCACCTTTCAATGGTTATAAAGTCTACGGACAAGACGGAGGTCAACTACCACCAGCTGATGCTGATGCACTAACAGACTTTATCCGTGCTATTGAAAATCCATTTGCAGTTGAACTTGCTGATTTAGATGAAAGCAAATCAGCGGGTCTTATTCAAGTTATCGGTGAAGATGTTGATATTGAATATCTTAGAGAGGTTAAAGATGTTAATATCAATCAAGATTTAATCAATAACTTTGGAAAAGACATGAAAATTGTCTATACTCCTCTCCACGGAACTGGTGAGATGTTGACACGCCGTGCCCTTGCTCAAGCCGGTTTTGAATCTGTTGTTGTAGTAGAATCACAAGCTAAGGCAGATCCAGACTTTTCTACTGTCAAATCTCCTAACCCTGAAAGCCAAGCTGCCTTTGCTCTTGCTGAAGAACTCGGACGAGAAGTTGATGCAGATGTCTTAGTAGCTACTGATCCTGATGCAGACCGCCTAGGCGTTGAAATTCGCCAACCAGATGGTTCTTATAAAAACCTTTCTGGAAATCAAATTGGAGCGATTATTGCGAAATACATCCTGGAAGCTCATAAAACAGCAGGAACACTTCCAGAAAATGCTGCTCTCGCTAAATCAATCGTATCAACAGAATTAGTAACAAAAATTGCCGAAAGTTATGGCGCTACAATGTTTAACGTTTTAACTGGATTTAAATTCATCGCTGAGAAAATTCAAGAGTTTGAAGAAAAACATAACCACACCTATATGTTTGGTTTTGAAGAAAGCTTCGGATATCTTATTAAACCATTTGTCCGTGATAAAGACGCTATTCAAGCAGTTCTTTTGGTTGCTGAGATTGCAGCTTATTACCGTTCGCGTGGTTTAACACTTGCAGATGGTATTGATGAAATTTACAAAGAATATGGTTATTTTGCTGAAAAAACGATTTCAGTAACACTTTCAGGAGTGGATGGAGCTGCTGAAATTAAGAAGATTATGGACAAATTCCGTGAAAATGGTCCAAAACAATTTAACAATACTGATATTGTATTATTAGAAGATTTCCAAAAACAAACCGCTACTAAAAATGATGGAATAATATCTAACTTAACAACTCCTCCAAGTAATGTTTTGAAGTACACGTTAGCTGATGATTCATGGATTGCAGTTCGCCCTTCAGGAACTGAACCAAAAATCAAGTTCTATATTGCTACGGTCGGTAATGATTTAGCAGATGCAGAAACAAAAATCGCCAATATTGAAAAAGAGATTACAACATTTGTAAATTAATAAAAAAGCTAGGAACTTACTCCTAGCTTTTTTTATATCTATCTAACGATGTTCTATTATTTTCAATTATATGAAATATAACTGCAATTAACTTCACGATCAAATAATAGAGCAGACTTACAATTAACCACGTTATCCCAATAACTGCAACTAAACCTATTAAAACAGATAATACCGTATTCTTAGTTGCTAGTTGGTTACTGATAAACCATGAAACTGCAGAAATAAATATCAGTAATAATAGTTGAAGCCTTTTTTTCATATAATTCCTCTTACTACTTTTGTGCATTTTGCATTTGATAATAAATACCTTTTTGAGCTATTAATTCAGAGTGGTTACCCACTTCTACAATTTCACCAGATACCATAACTAAAATAATATCTGCTGTTTGAATGGTAGATAAGCGATGTGCAATAATAAAGCTTGTTCTCCCCTTCATCAACATTTGGAATGCTTCTTGAACAAGAACTTCAGTACGAGTATCTATAGACGATGTTGCCTCATCTAATATCAATATTCTAGGTAATTTAAGAAAAATACGAGCAATTGTCAATAGCTGACATTGCCCCTGTGATAACGAGTCTCCAGCATCTTCTAAATACGTATCATATCCATTCGGTAATTGTTTGATAAAGAAATCTGCATTAGCTGCTTTTGCAGCCTCTATCACTTCGTCACGGCTAGCTTTAGGATTGGCATATGCAATGTTATCGTGAATCGTAGCACTTTTTAACCACGTTTCTTGTAATACCATTCCAATTTCTTGCCTTAATTGTGATGGCTCATAATCAGTAATAGGCTTACCATCTAAAAGGATATTTCCCCCGTCAACTTCATAGAAACGCATTAATAAATTGATTAAAGTAGACTTCCCAGCACCTGTTGGTCCTACAATAGCGACCTTAGCTCCTGCTGGAATGTGTAAATTAATACCATTCAATAGTGGTTTTGATTTATTATAACCAAAAACAACATTTTTAAAATCGATTTGACCCTTGACCGTTGATGAATCAAGTTTTTCTGTCCCTGTTATATTTGGTGACGATTCTTCTAAAATAGAGTAAAGGCGTTCTGCACAAGCCAGAGCACTTTGCATCTCAGACAGGACGGAAGAGATGTCATTAAATGGCTTAGTATATTGATTGACATAATTTAAGAAAGTGATTAATTGACCAACACTAAAAGCCCCTGACATAATACGAAGGGCACCAATCCCAGCTAAGAAGCCATAAATCAAACTATTGATAAATCGGGTTGATGGATTGACAGTTGAAGAATAAAAAATTGCTGATTGAGAAAAGTTAGCATACTCTTGATTAATAGTCCTAAAATGATTACTACTTTCTTCTTGCGCACTGAATGCTTGAATAAGGCTTTCTTGACTCACCATCTCTTCAATGAATTGAGTTTGTCGTCCTCGTGATGCCGTTTGATTTTGATATAAGTGATAACTCTTTTTAGCAATAAAGCGGGCTAGAAAGAGTGATAAAGGCGTCAGAAATAATACCAAAAAAAGCATTAATAAATCAATCTTTGCCATACTAAAAATAGTAACTAGAATAGTTAATAAACCAACAAAGAACTGGTTAAAAACCATTAATAAACCATTTGATAATTGCTCCGTATCGGTAGTCACACGACTAATCAAGTCACCTATGCCACGTTTATCAAGGTAAGCTATAGGCAATAGATTCAACTTTTCCATTACAGCCTTTCTTAAAGAAGCAACATAATGAAAAATTAAGCGGTTATAGAGCAGAGGATTAATCCATTGAATAATAGCATTTGCTAAAATGACTGCAATCATCTTCCACATTATAGGTAACAATAATATCATAGAATGAGGCGATAATACAACGTCTACCGCTTGTCCAATTAGAACAGGCAAATAAACAGTGAGGCAAACTTGTACAACCGTCCCTAATAATGCCATTCCTACTAAGCTTTTTTTAGAAAGAAGATCTTGAACAAGCTTTTTTTGTATCTTTTTAGGATGACTTGCTTTCATTTACTCCTCCTCCTTAAAATTTTGTGAATGGTAAATGGACTTATAAACTTTGTTATGAGCTAATAAAGATTGATGATTATCAAAACCAACTTGTTTCCCCTTATCAAGGAGTAAGATTCTATCTGCATTTTGTATACTATTAATTCTCTGTGATACAATAATAAGATTAGTTTGGTTGAAATGTTTAGTTATGGCTTTAAATAAACGAGTTTCTGTTAAATAATCCAATGCAGATGTTGCATCGTCTAAAATCAAAAATGGTATCTTATCTTGAACTAAAGCTCTTGCAATCGTCAACCTTTGCCTTTGACCACCAGAGAAATTTCTACCAAAACTCTCTACAGGGGCATCAAGTTGACCATCTTTTTCTTTTACAAAATCACTAGCTTGTGCTATTTCTAAAGCAGTCCAAAGTTTTTCCTCACTAACTTTACCAAGTCCCAAAGAAAGGTTAGAACGAATAGTTCCTTTAAACAACTGAGCATTTTGAGGAACAACTCTTACCAGGGTACGCCAATTTGAAATTGTATCTGGACTTTTTCCCTGATGATATATATCAATATCCCCTTCTTGCACTTTATAAATATGAAGCAGTAAATTAACCAAGGTTGATTTCCCAGAGCCAGTTCCACCAATTATCCCTAAAGTTTCTCCTACATTCATAGAAAAAGTAATATCAGATAAAGCTTTTTCAGAAGAATTTGGATAAGAAAATGCCATTTCTTGTACTTCTAAAGCCTTATTCGAATATTTTGGCTCAAGTTTGTCATCAATTATTTCAGACGGTCTTTCAAAAACGGCTATAATTCGCTTAGCACTGATATAACTTTGGTTCAGTGATGTCACCAACATTGTCATTTTTAACAATTCAACAAGAATTTGCAATAAGTAATTAATTAAAGCAACCAACATTCCTTGTGATAAAAGATGATTAGCTATATTTAAATTACCACGCCAAATAATCACAACCAAAGTGATATTAACAACTAGAAATGTTAGAGGCGTTACTAAACTAGAAAGCCTACCTGCTTTTAATTGTAAATTCGTATAATGATAATTGATATCATTAAATGCTTCACTCTCTCTATCTACTTGATTAAAGGCACGGATAACTCGTACACCTTGAAGTTGTTGCCTAGTCAACTTTACCAAATAATCGGTTGAAGTTCTGATTTTAAGGTAAATAGGATTTAATAGTCGAGACATTACAAAAACAATGATAAATAACGTGACAACCATTACCAAGAACCAAATAGTCAATGAGGGGCTAATGGAAAAAGCCATAATTATGGCACCAAAAACAATAATCGGAGCCCTCAAAAATAAACGTAAAAATTGATTTAAACCAGTTTGGATTTGAAATGTATCAGCAGTCAAACGAGTAATCAAACTAGCAGTTCCCAATTCATCTCTGTCTTTTTTCCCCAGTGACATGACTTTTTGGTAGAGATCCTCTGTCAATTGTCTCGTATAACCAACTGCGGCTTTTGAAGAATAATATTGAGCAGTTATCGCTACTACAACACCCACCGCAGCCAAAAAGAAAATCAATCCAATTTGCAACAGTAAACTACTTCTATCCCCTCGTGGAATGGTCTCGTCAATCATTTTTGCAATAACGATTGGTACCAAAAGTTCAAAAGAGGCTTCTAATAATTTGAAAAGGGGTCCAAAGATAGTTTCTTTGATATACCCCTTAAAATAATAAGTTAGTCTTTTCATACTTACCCTTCTTAAAACAACTCCATTATTTTTATCAAATAAAGGTTGAATTGAACTTCACGTGAGTAGTAAATATTACCACCATTTTTATAGAGCTTCCCTCCTGAAATTAAGGCGAGAGGATGATAGTAAAAGTAAGTGTCCCCGTTATAATTTCCTAGGCTGGGAGCTACAACATTTTTAGAGTAATTTTTGGCCAACTCAATGGAATTTTCACCCCCATGATCCGCTACATAATCAATATAAGAAGAACCAAAATTGTATGCTTGGACAGCAGTCCATACATCAACCTTAGCTTTTTTAGCTTGACTTATATTTTGTGACAACAGAGTGACGCCATGTTTAATACTGGTGTGGCTATCCGTAATACTGTTCGTAGTTCCACTGATACTTTCACTTGATTGCATCACATCTATAGCATCTCCCTTAGTTTCAGTATAAATCATAGATAATACTAAGTGCACATTAGCCTCTGAACCATTCTCTGCAAGAGTATTCTGCACTAAATCATGATATTGAAGCACTTTTTTAACATTTTCATGGATGATAACCAGACGGTACCCAATGAAAATAATAATAATTAATGCTATCAAACGTTTTAAAAATTTAAACATATTATTTATTTTGAATATCCTGTATGTTTTTGATTAGTATTGAGTATGTACCATCAGGGTTTTGGATAAATTCAACTGATTCGGCATCTTGGTAGACATTGTTGGGTACAATCAATTCAATACCATTTGAAAGAGATAGCTTCTGATTCTCTAACTTCTTAATTTGACGGGAATGATCAATATCACTTACTTGAACAGGTCCAGGTATTGCATCTTTCAATTCATCAACAAAAGTCAGCCTGGCTGTTAAATTATCATCAAATAATTGATCTGCTAATTTTTCTGGAGACAATTCTTGCTCTTCTTCTAAATTCTTATAAATAGCCGATTTCATTTTTGATTGGAAAGAAAAATCATCTTTGTTGAAATTTTCAGCAATTTTTTGAGCAGTCTGTTCAACCATTTTGATAGATTTTTTAACCGACTGTTCTGGTTGTACTTGTAATAAATTTTCAGAAAAATAATTAGCAAATGAACCATTGTGTTTGATACGCTTTTCAATTAAATAGTATTGCTTTGATGACTTGTTAACAACCAAAGCTTCATCTGGAGTTTGAGCAGCACTTGGAAGGTTATTCTGTGTTATTGTAATTGGCTGCTCTTGATTTTCAGAAACATGAGCAAATTGTTCCTTTAATGAGATTCGAAGAAAAGCAAAATGTTCCATTCCATCCTTGTCAAATTGAATAAAAACTAAGTCATTCGTTTTTTGATCTTCCGATATGACAAACTCTTCTTTCCAAAGTTGCGCAATTTGACAGGAAGAAACATATAAATCATCTTGTAAATGACTCATAAATACATTATCCTCTCCAAAATAGCCACGCTTAGCTTCATCAGAAAAAACTTTACTTAATTTTTTACGAAAGTAGTCATCAATCCTTGGAGTTAGGGTTAACGGAGTATCTGATAGCACTAACTCTGTGTCGTTAGGAGAAAACTGATGTATAATAATCTGTTTGATATAAAAATCCATCATAACATTAATTCTCATACAAGGGGAAAGCGTCCGTTAATGATTTAATTTCTTGACGAACTTCTGTGAGGATATCTTGATTTTCATGATTTTTGAGTGCCTTAATCATTAATTCAGCGATTCTTCGAGATTCTTCAACTCCCATTCCTCGACTAGTAATTGCTGGAGTACCAATTCGAATACCTGATGTTTTAAATGGTGATAGTCGCTCAAACGGTATAGAGTTCTTGTTAAGAGTGATATTGACTTCTTCAAGAACATTTTGTGCCTTTTTGCCATTCTCAATAACTTTTGTGACGTCTACTAAGAACAAATGATTATCAGTACCATCAGAAATCAAATGAAAGTCATCATCTTCTTTAAAAACTTTAGCCATGGCTTGAGCATTTTTAATAATATCCTCACCGTATATTTTAAAGGAAGGATCTAGGGCTTCTTTCAAAGCTACAGCTTTTGCAGCAATTACATGTTCTAATGGTCCACCTTGGAGTCCTGGAAAGACTGCAGAATTAATTTTTTTAGCAATTGCTTCATCATTGGTTAAAATCAAACCACCTCTAGGTCCACGTAGAGTCTTATGTGTTGTCGTTGTCGTTACATGAGCATAAGGAATAGGACTAGGGTGATGACCAGAAGCAACTAAACCTGCAATGTGAGCCATATCAACCATTAAGTAAGCATCTACTGCGTCTGCTATTTGACGAAATTTTTCAAAATCAATAATGCGAGAATAAGCCGATGCCCCTGCAACAATTAATTTAGGCTGCGTTTCCTGTGCTATTTTCAAAATGTTATCATAGTCTAGCATCTCCGTCTTAGGATCAACAGAATAAGAAACAAAATGATAAGTTTTTCCTGAGAAGCTAACTGAAGCGCCATGTGTTAAGTGCCCACCTGCTGCTAAGTCCATCCCTAAGACAGTATCTCCCGGCTCGATTAAAGCCATGTAAGCTGCTGCATTAGCCTGACTACCAGAATGTGGTTGAACATTAGCAAACTCAGCATTAAATAACGTCTTAGCTCGTTCTATAGCTAAACTTTCAACTACATCAACACAATCTGTTCCTCCATAATAACGATGACTAGGATACCCTTCGGCATATTTATTTGTCAAAACAGAACCTTGTGCTGCCATAACAGCTTTTGAAACAACGTTTTCTGATGCAATTAATTCAATATTATTTTGTTGGCGAATTTCCTCATCATGAATAGCCTGCCAAAGTTCTTGGTCAATTTCTTTAAAATTGTCTTTATCAAAAATCATTTTTTACTCCTTAAGCTCGTTATAACTTTTAAATAATGGTTTCAATCATTATATTTATCACATTTTTACTATTAGTTGCAAGATGATTAAATTAATTTTCAAAAATTAATTCAGGTATCGTAGCCGTTAGTACCTCTTGCGTGATTGCACCTTGCCTTAAAATCTTAACTCTATCACCAGACAAATCAATAATAGTAGAATCCACACCTGTCAATGCTTTATCATCTTCAATACCTAAAACTTGATGATTAAACTGTTTTTGAATTTCTGAGAACACACGACCACTATCACATCCAGAAATATTAGCAGAAGGACCAATCAGTGGACCATGGTTAGCAATCATATCAAGGGTTACAGGGTGCTTAGGCATCCGAAATCCTACGCTTAATAACCCAGAATTGATCCAATGCGGAACTTCTTGTGAAGCTTCCAAAATAATGGTTAGCGGTCCTGGTAAAAAAGCATCGTACAATTGCTTTAAATAGGTCGGTTGATTTTTAGAATATTTTAAAATAGTCTCAAAATCACATATATTTAAGTTCATAGCCTTATCACGAGGCCTTTTTTTAAGCTCATAGACGTGGTTCACAGCTTCTTCACTCAAAGCTTTGGCAAAAATTCCGTAGACTGTTTCTGTTGGCATAATAACTGCGCCATGATCCTCTAAAATCTGTCCCAAATCATTCATTATCTAATACCACCATTCTATCTTTACCAAATATATCTTTCAAAACTCTGCAACGATTGTTTGGAAAATATCTTTTCAATAAACTTCGTAAATCATCACCTTGTTTGTAACCTATTTCAAAATATAATTTACCTCTAGGTTGCAAATATTCTCTTGAGTTTTCAATGATTTTACGATAAATAGCTAATCCTTCTTCGTCTGCAAAAAGGGCACTATGAGGCTCTGAAGCTAGCACATTCTTCCCCACCTCGTCTTTGTCATTGTAAGAAATATAGGGAGGATTAGACACAATAATATCAAATTTACCTGAAATGTTACTAAAGACATCTGATTCTATAAAAGTCACTTCCGCATCACAATTATTAGCATTTTCCTTTGCCAAGTCTAATGCAGATACAGAAATGTCACTAGCTAGAACATCCCAAGAGGGGCGTTCTTTTTTTAGAGAAATGGCAATTGCTCCACTACCTGTACCAATATCTAAAACAGAACAATCTTCTACTTTATTCTCTGATAAGATTAGATCAACCAACTCCTCTGTTTCAGGCCTCGGAATTAAAACTCGTTCATCAACAAAGAAAATAAGGTCTCTAAAGTAAGCTTTACCTGTAATATACTGCGGTGATCTATGTTTTTTAAGCTGTTGAAAAATATTTTCCATTAATTGCTGATCAGTATCACTCACACTACTATTTTGATTTAAAAGGTAATCAGTTGTTGACCATTGTTTTAGGTCTTTTAATACATAAATAAAATTTTCGACTTCTTCACCACAAGCTTCTAATAACTGTCCGTAATGCTTGATTAACTGCGCATAATTCATTATTTATTTAAGGCTTCTAACTTTTGAGTCTGATCATACATAACAAGTGCATCAATAACTTCATCCATTTTTCCAGATAAAATAGTATCTAATTTTTGAAGTGTCAAACCAATACGATGATCTGTTACACGATTTTGTGGGAAATTATAAGTGCGAATACGTTCTGAACGATCACCAGTACCAACTGTTGATTTACGTTCAGCATCTTGTTCATCTTGAGCAATTTGCGCAAAATGGTCAGCAACACGAGCACGAATGATTTTCATCGCTTTATCACGGTTTTTTTGCTGAGTACGTTCTTCTTGCATTTCAACTTTGATTCCTGTAGGAATGTGTACCATACGAACTGCAGTAGCAACTTTATTGACGTTCTGACCACCAGCACCAGACGCGTGGTAAATATCGACGCGAAGGTCTTTTTGATCAATTTCGTATTCTACTTCTTCAACTTCTGGCATTACCAAAACAGTTGCAGTTGAAGTATGAACACGACCCTGACTCTCTGTCACCGGGACACGTTGAACACGATGAGCTCCTGATTCATATTTAAGCTTAGAATAAACTGACTGACCAGAAACCATAGCAACCACTTCTTTAATACCACCAACACCATTAACGGATGATTCCATAACTTCAAAACGCCATCCTTGAGTTTCAGCATATTTTTGATACATTGTTAAAAGATCACCAGCAAAAAGCGCTGCTTCATCGCCACCAGCAGCACCACGAATTTCTAAAATAATGTTTTTATCATCGTTAGGATCTTTAGGTAATAGAAGGATTTTTAATCTTTCTTCATACTCTTCTTTAGCTGCTTTTGATTCTTTAAGTTCTTCTTTAGCCATTTCTTCCAATTCAGCATCACCAGAAGCATCCTTGATCATTTCTTCAGCATCTGAAATATTTTGAATGACTTGCTTATATTCTCTATAAGCTGTGACAGTTTCTCGAGTATTAGCTTCTTCACGTGATAATTCCATAAATCGCTTTGTATCTGAAACAACATCTGGATCACTAAGTAACTCACCTAACTCTTCATAACGATCTTCAACTGCCTGCAATTGATCATAAATATTCATTTTTCTTTGTATCTCCTTTAAAACCGATTATCTTTTAAATATCTGGATTAAAATAATGTTTTCGACAAACTGGGATATATGTTTCATTACCACCAATTTGTATCTGATCACCTTCATAGACAGGTTTTCCGTTTTCTGTCCTTAAAACCATGGTTGCTTTCTTACTACAGTATTGGCAAATTGTTTTGATTTCATCAATCTTATCGGCCAATAATAGCAAATGTTTTGAACCTTCAAAAAGATTGTTTTGGAAATCATTTTTCAAACCAAAAGCCATGACTGGTACATCTAAGTCATCTACTACTCTAGCTAAATCGTAGACGTTTTTCTTACTCAAAAATTGACATTCATCAATTAAAATACAATAAGGCTTTTGTGGTAAATTCTGAATATAGGAGAAAATGTCCATATCATCTGAAATTGGAACTGCTTCACGACGCATTCCAATACGACTTGAAACGACTCCAAATTCATCTCGAGTATCCAAGGAGCTTGTCATAATAACCACAGGTTTTCCTTGTTCTTCATAGTTATGAGCAACTTTTAAAATTTCAATGGTTTTACCAGAATTCATTGTCCCATATTTATAATAGAGTTGAGCCAAAGCGGAAAATCCTACTTTCTATAGTATTCTACCTATTTTACCACAAAGGCTGAAGTTTTCCCAGCCATTGAAAACAGTGTGTACTTTTTCACAACATTATGTTACAATGATGCCCAATAACATAAAGGAGTAACATTATGCCATTTGTAAAAATTGACTTGTTTGAGGGACGCTCACAAGAACAAAAAAATGAATTAGCTCGCGAGGTTACTGAAGTAGTATCACGCATTGCAAAAGCACCTAAAGAAAATATCCATGTTTTTATCAACGATATGCCTGAAGGAACCTACTATCCTCAAGGTGAACTTAAGAAAAAATAAGAAATAGTAAAAGAGGTTACCCAGGTAACCTCTTTTGATAGTCTTTGCAAGCATATTTCTTGACAAATTGAAAATATTTGAAAATAAGTATTGATTTTCAAGTTAGAAAACGGTATCATTAGAATATATTGCTTTGGGGGTGGAAAATTTGCAACTTTCTCATAGTTTAAGACTCATGGGAACGACTATCGATATTCAAATTAATTCTAAAAATGCTCAAAAACAAATCCAAGAGGTCATAGAACTCTTGGAGCTCTACAAAAATCGCTTTAGTGCAAATGACTTTAATTCAGAGTTAATGGCTATAAATAATAACGCTGGTATCAAGCCTATTCAAGTACATCCAGACCTCTTTGAATTAATCACAATTGGGAAAGAGCACAGCTTAGCTAGGCCTGGTAACCTAAATATTGCTATTGGTCCTTTAGTGCAAACTTGGAGAATTGGATTTTCAGATGCTAAACTACCTAGCCCTAGTGAAATATCAGAAGCTATGATTTTATCTGACCCAACTCATATACTTCTAGATTCAAAAAATCAATCTGTTTTTTTAAATCAGATAGGAATGAAAATTGATTTGGGTGCACTTGCAAAAGGATATATCGCTGACAAAATTATAATCTATCTCAAAAATGAGATGATTGATTCTGCTATCATTAACTTAGGCGGAAACGTTTTAGTTCACGGAGATAATCCTAATCGTTCAGAAGGGTATTGGGTTATCGGTATTCAACATCCGAAAAAGAAACGGGGACAAAATATTGGAGCTGTCAAAATTAAAAACCAATCTGTTGTAACCTCAGGTACTTATGAACGCCGTCTAATTATTGACGATAAGGAATACCATCATATTTTTGATCGACAGACTGGTTATCCGATACAAACAGAGATGGCTAGCATTTCTATTGTTTCTAAACAATCCGTCGACTGTGAAATCTGGACCACAAGGTTGTTTGGCTTATCCATTAAAGAGGCTCTTGATATTTTAAACGCTGTTTCCTACATTGAAGGCATTATCATCACTAAAGATGATCGTATCTATTTATCTGATGGCTTAAAACATCATTTTCAACTATTTTATCATTAAGAAAGAGGATTTCTAATATGAAACTTATTGGCATCGTTGGAACTAACTCAAATAAATCAACAAATCGTCAATTATTACAATACATGCAACAACACTTTGCTGACAAAGCAGAAATTGAACTCATCGAAGTTAAAGACCTTCCGTTATTTAATAAACCTGCTGATAAAAATGTTCCCCAAGTAATTTTAGATATTGCTGCTAAAATTGAAGAAGCTGATGGTGTTATTATTGGTACGCCAGAATATGATCATTCTATACCTTCGGCCTTAATGAGTGTTTTAGCTTGGCTATCATATGGTATTTACCCACTTCTCAACAAACCCGTTATGATTACTGGTGCTTCATATGGAACACTTGGATCATCACGTGCACAATTACAATTACGTCAAATACTTAACGCTCCTGAACTAAAAGCAAGTGTTTTACCTGACGAATTCTTGTTATCACACTCTCTCCAAGCCTTTGATAAAGATGGCAACCTACACGATATCGAAACAAGTCAGAAGCTAGATGCTATCTTTGATGATTTTCGTCTTTTTGTTAAGATTACTGGTAAATTATCAAATGCTCGTGATTTACTTCAAAAAGAAGCAGAAAATTTTGACTGGGAAAGTTTATAAGAGTATAGAAGGGAATAACTAAGATGAAATTTGTAGGTATTGTTGGCTCAAATGCAGAGCAATCATATAATCGTATGTTGCTTGAATTTATTCGCAAGAATTTTAAAACCAAATTTGAATTGGAAGTCCTTGAAATCGATGATATTCCAATGTTTAATCAAGTCCAAAATTGGGAAGAAAGTTTCCAACTTCGTCTTCTTAATAATAAGATCACACGAGCTGATGGCGTTATTATTGCCACTCCTGAACATAATCATACTATTACGGCCGCTCTTAAAAGTGTGCTTGAGTGGCTCTCATTTGCTGTGCATCCACTCGAAAATAAACCTGTTATGATTGTCGGTGCTTCATATTATGATCAAGGCACATCACGTGCTCAAATACACCTTCGTAAAATCCTTGATGCTCCTGGCGTTAATGCTTACACACTTCCAGGAAATGAATTCTTATTAGGAAAAGCTAAAGAAGCCTTTGATGATAATGGAAACATTATCAATCCTGGGACTGTTCAATTTTTAGAAACTTGTCTTGATAATTTTATCAAATATGTAGGAGTTGTATCATCATTGAGAAAACCTAAAGCTATTGAATCTGAAGACCTCTACTGTCAGGGACAAATCGATACAACCATTACTGGTATCGATCCAGATGATCCTGATTGGTTAGACAAGGCAGCCGAGAAAGTTAACGCCGTTGAAGGGGATGCTTACGTTAAACTAGACAATGGTTTACTTACTGTTAACCAACTTAATATGTTTTTAAATGCTATGCCATTTGAGCTAACATATGCAGATGATAATAATCAATTTCTATATTACAATAATAATCATCCAGATCCAGATACAATGTTAGGAAAACGTGTTCGTGAACAAGTAGGAAACCGTATGGCCACAGTTCATGGTAGTTTACCACCGGCACGAATGAAAAATGTTGAATGGGTTATCGGTACTCTTCGTAATGGAAATCAAGAATATGTACGTACAGTCGTTCCTGGTACACCTCCAGAAGTTATCAATACTCACAACTATCAAGCTATGTACTACCCAGACGGATCTTATGCTGGTATTAATGAAATTATCTTTAACTTTAAACCGTGGTTAGATTGGTACCTCCAAACTACTGGACAACGTTTGGTCGGTGGAACTACTGCTGCTCCTGGAGCTTCAGCAGTTGACGCTACTTCTAGCGCTTCAACTAGCACAGAGGATGCTCCCGTTGATCAAGCCACAGATGCCACTTCTGGTGCCTCTGAACATTAATCTCCTCGCTTTTGAGGATCTGATACCTTAAAAAGATATCAAGATCCTCCTTTTTAAGATTTAATCAAGTTAATAAAATCACATAAAAGGAATATACTATGTCACTTTTTCAAGAAAAAATTGCTTACAATTGCGCTAAAAAGGAAGCGCTTTATAAAGAGAGTTTAGGACGCTACGCCTTGAGATCAATGCTAGCAGGGGCTTATTTGACAATGAGTACTGCTGCCGGTATCGTCGCAGCTGATACTATTGGTAAAATTTCTCCTGCTCTATCAGGTTTTGTATTTGCTTTCATCTTTAGTTTTGGACTTATTTATGTTTTAATATTTAATGGTGAATTGGCGACATCTAATATGCTTTATCTCACTGCAGGAGCCTATAATAAAAATATCTCTTGGAAAAAAGCCATAACAATTTTAATTTATTGTACTTTTTTCAACCTCGTTGGTGCTTGTATATTAGCTTGGTTGTTTAATCAATCGTACTCATTCCAGCATTTAACAAATGATAGCTTTTTAGGGCATGTCGTTGCTAAAAAGTTAGGAAAACCTAGTTCAGGAGCTTTCCTAGAAGGTATTATTGCTAATATGTTTGTGAATTTAGCTATCCTTGCTTACATGTTATTAAAAGAAGAATCGGCAAAAATGACGGTTATTTTATCTGCTATTTTTATGTTTGTTTTTCTATCAAACGAACACTTAATTGCTAATTTTGCATCCTTTATGTTAGCTGCTTTTAGCCATATCGAACATATTAAAGGTTTTACTCTTTTAAACGTTATCCGCCAATGGACACTTGTATTTTTTGGTAACTGGATAGGAGGGGGCGTTTTCATCGGCCTAGCCTATGCTTGGTTAAATAAAACAAAAACTTCTCACCATGAATAAAGGAAAAACTGAGTAATTTATTACTCAGTTTTTCTTTTATATTCTCATCATGAAATCAATAACTAAAAATTAACTTTTTTGATAAATAAAGAAAAGTATCATATTAATTTTTTAGGCAATCCATTCAAAATGATATTTAAAACAACAGCTGTCAGGGTTGAGATAACAATACCATTTGTCAAAAACATTTGTAAAGTATTAGGAAGACTAATGAAGAGATTTGTCCCATTAAAACCTACTCCTGCTGCAATTGATACGGCTGCAATGATAAAGTTATGCTCATTATGCTCAAAATCAACCTGATTAAGCATTTTCATCCCTTGAAGTGCTACCATACCAAATAAAACTAACATAGCACCACCAAGAACTGGACTTGGAATCATTTGAGCCATTGCGCCAAATTTAGGTAACAAGCCAAGTATAACTAAGAAGAGAGCTGTAAAATATATCGGCTTACGCGTACGTATCCCAGATATCTGTACCAGTCCCACATTTTGAGAAAAACCGGTATATGGAAAGGTATTAAATAAGCCGCCAAGTAATACTGCCAATCCTTCTGAACGGTAACCATTACGAAGTCTCTTACTGTCTAATTTATCGTTTGTAATATCTGAAAGCGCAAGGTAAACACCTGTTGATTCTACCATAGAAACTGTTGCAATAATACACATCATTAAAATAGAAGTAAATTCAAATCTAGGAGCTCCAAAATAAAATGGCTTCGGAATATGTACAAGTGGTGCTTCTGCTACCACAGAAGCATCAACTAAGCCCATAAATGCTGCAAGAATTGTACCTGATATGAGTCCAATAAGGATTGAAATTGACTTCAAAAAGCCTTTTGCGAAAATATTAATTAATAAAACAACACCAATCGTTACCAGTGATAAAGTTAAAGATTGTAAGCTCGGTTCTTTTGCATTATCACCCATATTTCCCATCGCAACTGGTATTAATGTCAAACCAATTGTAGTAATAACTGATCCTGTTACAATTGGAGGAAAGAAATTTGCAACTTTAGAAAAAATGCCAGCAACTAAAACGACATATATTCCTGAAGCAATTAAAGCTCCAAACATATAGCCGGAACCTTGTTGTGCACCAATAATTGATAAAGGAGCTACAGACTGAAAGGCACACCCTAATACAACTGGAAGACCCACTCCAAAGTGCTTACTTAATTGTAATTGTAATAAGGTGGCAATCCCACACATAAAAATATCTGTCGCAATAAGATAAGTTAGTTGCTCAGCATTATAACCAAGAGCACTAGCAATCATGATAGGTACAAGAATGGATCCTGCATACATAGCTAACAGGTGTTGCAAGCCTAGAAGTGCTGCTTGCGAGTTACTTTGCTCATTAAATTTCATTAAGCATCAGCCTCCGCAAAAACAACTCGACCATTTTCAAACGCTTTAATACGAGCAAGAGAAGTAACTGGAACACCTGTTTTTTCTAACAAATCACGCCCATCTTGGAAAGATTTTTCAATAACGATTCCGATACCAGCAACCTTAGCTCCAGCTTGACCAATAATTTCAAGTAATCCTTTAGCCGCTTGACCGTTTGCTAAAAAGTCATCAATGATGAGTACAGTATCATCGTTAGATAAAAAGCGACTCACAATAGAAACTTGACTCGTAACTTGCTTTGTAAAAGAATACACTTCAGCAGTTAAGATACCTTCAGTCATAGTAATGTTCTTAGCTTTTTTAGCAAATATCATTGGTACGCCCAATGCTTGAGCTGCGTACACTGCTGGTGCAATTCCAGATGCTTCAATCGTAACAACCTTCGTAATGCCGGCTTCTTTATATTTATCAGCAAAAACTTTACCTATTTCCTGCATTAACTCAAAATCTACCTGATGAGTCAAAAAAGAATCAACCTTTAAAATGTTCTCACCTAAAACATCACCATCTTTAAGAATACGTTCTTCCAATAACTTCATAATAACCCCTTCACTCTTTAGAAAATAAAAAATAACTTACCTCAATCAGAGGACACAAATCTCCTCTAATTTATCGCTTCATTAACATGAACCAACAGGCAAGCTATTTATTAGCTTACTTATTGTTAGACATTACGGTGTCTTGTAGAGACGCTAAGCCAATCCTCAGCATAAATAAGTAAATCATATATTTAATTGTTATGTATGATAGATAACTATTGTAACATTTTTAATTAAGATTTCAAGATTTAATTTAAATGGAATCACCATTCCAAATAGAATTTTTAACAATAACGTAATCAACGTGTCTCAAGCTATCCAATTCTTTTCCTCCTGCGTAAGAAATAGAACTTTGCAAATCTTGTTGCATTTCTGTCAAAGTATCCTCTAGTCGCCCTTTAACAGGTAATAGAATTTTCTTACCTTCAACATTTTTATGTTCTCCCTTTTGATATTCAGAAGCTGAGCCATAGTATTCTTTAAATTGCTGTCCATCTACTTCCACAAGTTTTCCAGGACTTTCAAGGTGACCAGCAAACAGCGAACCAATCATTACCATACTAGCACCAAAGCGGATAGATTTTGCAATATCCCCATGTGTTCGAATACCACCATCAGCAATAATTGGCTTACGAGCAGCTTTAGAACACCAACGTAAGGCAGCTAATTGCCAACCTCCAGTACCAAAACCTGTCTTGACTTTAGTAATACAAACTTTACCAGGTCCAATACCAACTTTAGTTGCATCTGCACCTGCATTTTCCAATTCTCTAACAGCTTCAGGCGTTCCTACATTTCCAGCAATAACGAAAGTTTCTGGAAGCTCTTGTTTAATGTGTTGGATCATCTCTATAACACTGTTAGAATGGCCATGTGCAATATCAATAGTGATAAACTCAGGAGCATCTTCTTTCAGACTTGTCACGAAGTCATATTCATAGTCTTTGACCCCAACCGAAATCGATGCAATTAAACCTTTATCATGCATACGCTTGATAAAAGGTTTTCTTTCTTCTTCATTAAAACGGTGCATAATATAAAAATAACCTTCACACGCTAATGTTTCAGCTACCTCTTCATCAATAATAGTCTGCATATTAGCAGGGATTACTGGAAGTTTAAAGGTATAGTTTCCAAGTTTGACACTTGTGTCAGCTTGTGAGCGGCTAGATATAATACACTTGTTTGGTATTAATTGAATATCTTCATAATCAAAAACAGGAATATCGTTAAACATAATGGTTCTCCTAATGAGTAAAATGACCTTCCTATAACTTTGTATAACAAAGCATCGCTAGGTAAAAACATACCTTTCCTTTTTAAATTATAGACTTTATTTATTTTTAGTCAATTTTTGATCAATTTATTTGAATAATGTTCGTTTTTTCAAAATAAATGTAAAATCCTATAGAGCAGTACTCTATAGGATTTTACATTTATTATATTGCTTTTCTTTTTCGAAGATAAGTTAATCCTACAATAGCTAAGATAACAACAATGATAACGAATAGAACTGCAAATTGACTACCGATTATAGCTCCATTTTTCGGAATAGCTACTTGTCCGATGGTAAAAATTTGTGAGGCTACTGCGGTTGCAAAAGCTCCCGCAAATTGTTGTAGTGTATTTAAGATACTATTACCATCCGCTGACTGTGCTGGCTTTAGTTTTGTTAAAGCTGTCGTAACCATATTACTTGCTCCAATCCCCATACCAATTTTAGTAAGAATATCAAAGGCTAAAAGTACTACAACAAACTTCGCAGGAATGAATATAGCTGTACCAATTAAACCTATCAAAGAAAGGGAGATACCTATCATAATTGGCTTAAATGCACCAATTTTATCCAGGAGATAACCTGCAAAAGGGGATAAAAAAACTACTGCTATTGCACCTGGAAACATAAACAAACCAGCTTTGGTTGAAGTTTGATGTAAAACAAGTTGCAAGAGGTTAGGTAATAAGAACGAAAGTGCTAGAGGAATCATTTGAAAAGCCAGGACGCCATACAATAAGATTGAGAAATCTTTATCTTTAAAAACATTCAAATTCAAAAATTCTAGCTGTTTATTTAAATAGTAAAAAATAACAAAACTAACAATAGCTACTAATAAGTAAAAAATAGACATCTTTTCAATAGCTAAAAGAAGGGTTGCCAAGCCAATACCTAAACTGACAAAGGCAGGAAAATTGAGTTTATCATTAATTCTTACTTGACGTTTGGGAATAGAAGCCAAACCTATAAAGGTAGATATGATAAGTATTGGTGCCAGAAGCATAAAAATCATCTTCCATCCTAACATTCCTGAAATGACACCACCATAAGTAGGTCCAACTGCCGGTGCTAAAAGTGTGACCATAGCAGCTACTCCCATCATTAGTCCTCTACGCTCCATCGGGATTTGTGTAAGAATGATATGAAACAATAAAGGGAGGGCTAATCCTGTCCCAACACCTTGCAAGACTCTCCCTACTAACAATATAGCTAAATTAGGGGCAAAGCTATCAATTAAAACACCAGATAAAAAAAGCACATTTGCCAATGTAAAAATTTGTCTCTCTGATAAATTTTTAATCATAAATGCTGACAAAGGCACAGTCACAGCAACAGCTAACAAATTTCCTGTTGTCACCCATTGAATAACAGCGGGGTTAACCCCAAATTCTTTCATCAAAAGCGGAAAAGTGACATTCATAGATGTTTCAATAAGAATCCCTGAAAAACCTAATATAGCCGTTGTAATTATGGCAGGCATAATACGCCATCCCTTTTTAGTCATTAAAATCTCCTTACTTTGATTATTATCATAAAATAGAGCACCCCGCTAAATCAAGGTGCTCCATTTAATTCATTAGAATTAAAATTAAATTGTTTATATTAGTTGTCAAAGGACAATCAACAGTTCTTATTATATCAAATAAAGCTAAGAAAAACAAAGAGTTTTTTGAATATTAATGCCTTCACTTTCTTATCTATTCTCTACCCATCAATCACCACTTCAGAGAACATAACAATTGCAATTTACTCTTAATACCGTTATCATGTTCATATGCTAATACCCAAGAAAATAGTGGCTTTTGCCTCAAATGAATCTGAAAATAATTTCTTTATTACGTTAAAGACTTACTTTAATTATTTGTTTTCTATTCAAATCATTACAGATATTTCAACTCTCAATCATGCAGATTTTGACGGTAGCTTTGCATTCCATGATATAGAAACTAGCATACCTCATCTGGTAATTGACTCCAACTACTTAGCGATTAGTCAGACTAACTCAAAAACAGAGGCTAACGATATTAAAACGTTCTCGGAACTCTCCAAAACAATGACCGAGTTTCACTATATGCTAAATTTTGACTTATTTAACCATCTCCCATATCGTTTTAGATTGCATAATAAGGACGGTCAAACAATTTATTCGAACCATAAACCTGAAGATCCTTTTGATATTTATCCTGAAGAAGAATATCCTATAGACAAATGGGTTCAAAACAGTCTAATAGAGAAAAAAGCGAAAGAGCTACATTTACTCTTACCTGGCGCATCACAAGATTATATTCTAGTACAATCTTATAAACGCTTAGAAAATGATAGTGGGCAACTAGTTGGTTATATTGAACATGTCCATAATATTAAACCACTATTAGAGGGGTATTTAAAAGAATCCGGTCAAGCTATCGTTGGATGGTCTGATGTCACGTCTGGTGCTTCTATCTCTAACGATGATTTTGAACTATAATCCACTCGTCACTCTAAAAAGAAAACTAATAACTAAAAGGCACTGGTTTAATTCCAGCGCCTTTTATTAATCAATCTCCAGTTGTTGTAAGTTCAATTTTTTCTTTAATTGGTAGACCTCGATTAGCTGTAAAAATCAAAGGAACTACTTCTGTTGTAACTTCGGAAAATTGTAGACCAAACCATCGTATTGGTGTTGCTGTCCAATGCTTTACAGATGATTTCATTAGCATAACAAATCGTTCACCAGGTTTTAGGTTTTGACTGCTTGAAAAACGTTCATCAAGGACAATAAACCTAAAATCTCCTACTTTACTATCAGGTCTAACGCTGTATGTCTTTCCTTGTTTAGGCAGACGTCCACTTTCAAGTAATTCTTCTACAATCGTACGAAGATAGCGTGACACAGTCTGACGCATCTTAAATCCAAGGTAAAGTTCTACCTTCACAATGAAGTCGGTTCCCATCATGTCAACTTTATACTCAGCTGTATAAGGTTCATCAGTGACCTTAATGTTTACAAACCAATAAACTTGTGCTTTTTTAGGGCGCTTATCAAGGATAGAATACATGATAGACTTATCAATCATGTCTCCCTCCATACGATTTGTCAAATAAACAACGTTAGTATGATAAATCGGATAACGATGATCATGTCTAAGTTTATCTAATTGTCCGATGTAATCTTTTAAATCCAACAACTTAACATAACGCGAAACAATTTTACTACCTTTATACCAGATAGTCATGATGAATATAATTGCTACTGCTATAATAACAACAACATAGCCTCCATGCATAAATTTAACAGCTGAAGCAAGGAAGAAGATTCCCTCTAAAATACCAAAGAAAATCATCATCAATAAGACTAAACCTCTTTTTACTCCTTTTTGAATTAAAAAGAAAGACAGTAAAATAGTTGTCATTAGCATCGTAATTGTTATCGCTAATCCATATGCTGCTTCCATGTGCGCTGAAGTCTTAAAAAGCAAAACAATAGAGGTTGTAATGGCAAATAAGAACCAATTAATAACAGGTATGTAGGTTTGACCAATATTGTCACCAGGATAAGTTGAACGAAATTGTGGGAATATTTTTAGTCGCATAGCTTCAGAAACTAAGGTAAATGATCCAGAAATCAGTGCCTGTGAAGCGATGATAGCTGCCAAAGTAGCTAAAATAACGACATGCATTGTAAATTGCGAAGGAATACTAGCAAAAAAGGGATTCAATTCATTTCCTGCGTTCTTATTAGCTAAAATCCATGCCCCTTGCCCACAATAAGAAAGTATAATGGCAACCTTAACGAACGGCCATGAAACATGTATATTTCCACGCCCAACATGACCTAAGTCAGAGTATAGTGCTTCTGCCCCCGTTGTCGCCAGGAAAATAGATCCTAAAATAAAAATACCTTTATGATTCTCTGGACTAAATAACAATTTCAAACCGTAGTATGGATTAATTGCTTTGAAAACTTCTGGATGGGCAAAACTATTAAGGAGACCGCTAATACCTAAAAAGGCAAACCATATAAACATAATTGGCCCAAATAATTTCCCAATAACACCCGTTCCAAACCTTTGGATGGCAAAAAGTAACAGTAAAATAAACAAGGTCGCAAAAATAACATTACTCTGATTCTGGAAAATATGCTGCAAACTAGGAACTACTTTTAATCCTTCAACGGCTGAAGTTACGGTTACAGCTGGCGTCAAAGCTCCATCTGACAACAAGGTTGCACCTCCAATAACAGCCGGAACAATTAACCAAGGTGTCATTTTTCTAACAAGGGTATATAAAGAAAAAATACCACCTTCGTGGTGATTATCCGCCTTTAAAGCTACAAGCACATACTTGATAGTTGTAATAAGTGTCAAGGTCCATATGATTAAAGATATAGAACCTAAGATAAACGATTCTGTGACACTAGAAATACCACCTTGGTTTTCAACCAATGATTGCATCGTATAGAGTGGGCTTGTACCAATATCTCCATAAACAATGCCTAAAGCAATAATAAATCCTGCTTTTGATGCTTTATCAAAAGAAGAATGATTGACATGTTGCATTTCTGCCAACCCTCCGATTAAATAATATTAGTCAAAAAAATGGCTGAACTCATTATAGCAGATTAAGTTAAAAAAACAACACTTATCTATAAAAAGACCAGAAATTATTAAAGCGTTTCCTGGTCTTTACTATTTTAATAACGATAAACAGGTTGAGGTCCATAAGTTTGACTGACTGGCATTATTTCTATGCGATTAATATTAATGTGTTCTGGTTGGCTAGCAACCCATGACACGGTATTAGCAATATCCTCTGCTTGAATTGCATGCGCACCTTCATAAAGTTTTTCAACTCTTTTATGATCTCCTTTGAAACGTACAGTTGAAAATTCTGTCCCTTCACATAAACCGGGTTCTAGGTTAGTAACTCTGATTTTAGTTCCAGCTAAATCGGCACGCAAGTTGAGAGAAAATTGTTTTACAAAAGCTTTTGATGCGCCATAGACATTAGCTCCTGGATAAGGAATTGTTCCTGCGGTTGATCCCAAATTGATAATTAACCCTCTATTAACTTCTACCATTTTCGGTAAAATGCATCGTGTCAAGTAAATTAATCCTACAACGTTAGTATTAATCATAGTCATCCAATCTTCAAAATCAGCTTCATATGATTTATCCAATCCAAGTGCTAAACCTGCATTATTAACCAACAAATCAATTGATTGCAAATTTTTAGGCAGACTTTCTAAAGCTTTGTCAACCGATTCTCTACTTGTAATATCCATTTGAAGTGGATAAAAGTAACCCTCTGAAAACTTTTCTCCAAGGCATTTTAATTTATCCATTCGACGAGCACAACCAATAACGCTATAACCATCTGAAACTAATTTAGTAACAATAGCTGCACCAAAACCAGCAGATGCCCCCGTCACAAGCGCAACTTTACGTGATATCATAAATACTCCTCCTCTAGTATATAGAAAAACGAGCTAGGAAAAATCCTTCTCGTTTTATAACTTATTTTGATTTCTCATCAATAGCTTGAGCAGCTGTAATGATAGCAAGTTTGTAAATATCTTCAGCACTTGATCCACGTGATAAATCATTTACTGGAGCATTCAATCCTTGTAAGATCGGTCCGATTGCTTCAAACATACCCAAACGTTGTGCAATTTTATAGCCAATATTTCCTGATTGAAGGTCTGGGAAAATAAAAACATTTGCTTTTCCAGCAACATCACTATTAGGAGCTTTAATTTCTGCAGTTTCCGGAACAAAAGCTGCATCAAATTGTAATTCTCCATCAACAGCTAATTCGGGAGATAAATCTTTGGCAATTTTAGCTGCTTCTTGAACTTTTTCAGCTTGAGGCGCTTTTGCACTTCCTTTTGTTGAAAAACTAAGCATAGCAATCTTGGGATTAATATCAAATATTTTGGCTGTATCCGCAGTATTTACTGCAATTTCTGCTAGCTCTTGTGCATTAGGATCAATGTTAATAGCACAGTCAGCAAAAATATAACGTTCTTGTGTACTTTCACGGTTCATCAAGAATACACCTGAAGTGCGTGAAATTCCTGGTTTTGTTTTAATAATTTGAAGAGCAGGACGTACAGTATCAGCTGTTGAATGAATGGCCCCTGATACCATACCATCTGCCAAACCAAGTTTTACTAACATAACCCCAAAATAGTTAACATCCTTCAAAAGACGATCTGCATCTTCCATAGTAGCTTTGCCTTTACGAATCTCAACAAAAGCTTCTTTCATCTCTTCAAATTTTTCGTATTGTTCAGGGTCAATAACGCTATAATCTTGATCAACAAAACCAAGTCTTGCCAAAGAATCGTGAACTTCGTCAGCCTTACCTAAAATAACAGGATCCACAAGACCTTCAAATTTCAAACGAGCTGCTGCACGTAATACACGTTCATCGCTTCCCTCAGGGAAAACAATCTTAACATAATCACTTGCAACTTTTTCTCTTAAACCACCAAATAAGGAACGCATATATATAAAACCTTCTATTTCTAAATTAATGTAATTCCATGATAACGCTGTCAAAGTCATCTGTCAAGTCTAGCGTCTGTTTATTTATTTTTCCCATAAAAGGGTCGTAAAAAGACAAAGAATGACAATGCAATGCTTGCCTGTTTATTCCTAGATCCATACGTCCTCCGTACAAATCATCTCCCAAAAGAGGAAAGCCGATATGAGCAAAGTGAACTCTAATTTGATGAGTACGCCCTGTATGTAATTTGATATCCACTAATCTAACATCACCATAACGAGCAACTACTTGATAACTAGTATGTGCATATTTGCCTGATTCATGGACTCGCCTCGTAATAATACTATCAACATCTCGTGCAATAGGAGCTATAATATCACCACTATCTGCTAAATCACCACTCCCTGATACTAATGCATAATACCTTTTTTCAATTGCTTTAGCCTGAAGTTGTTTATCTAGACGAGCATGGGCATAACCATGCTTGGCGAATAACATTAATCCACTTGTATCTCGATCCAACCGGGTCACAATATGGACCTGCTGATTGGCATAGTTATTAGACACATAATAGTGTTTTATAAAATTAGCAATTGTATTTGAATGAATAGAGCTAGGAATACTAGCGAAACCAAAAGGTTTATTTAAAATCAAAAAATGATCATCCTCATAAACAATATCTAAATCGTGAGGTACTGGTTCCAAAGTTTCGTGAGAAGGCTCGTCAGGAATATCTATCGTAACAACATCGCCAATCTCTAATAAGAAAATAGCGTTCTGCTCTTCACCATTGACAAAAATCTTACCACCTCTGTACTTAATCTTTGCTAATAACCCCCTTGAAACATCATGACTTTTCAAAAGTGTTTTAACTTTGCACCTTTCTTCTGCTATGTATTCAAATTTCAATGTTCAGGTTCTCCGATAAAAGCATCGTTAACACGTTCCCAAAAGCTAGTGTGACTTGGAGTTGAAACAAAGTTAATACTTTTTTCGTCAATACTATATTCTATTTTGGTAACATTTTTGTAATGGACCGTTTTGTTATCTATAGAAATTGTATAGACACCAACTCGTTTAGGAACTATCTCTATAGCATCTTTTTTGGGGATGATAACCGATGACCCCAAGGTACGATAGACGCGATTATTAAGACTAGAAATTTCTGTTAGTTGCAAGGCTTCTATCGTTGGGTGGAGTACTGCCCCCCCTAGTGATTTATTGTAAGCAGTACTACCGGTTGGTGTAGAAACTAAAATGCCATCTCCCCTAAACCTTTCAAATACCACTTGATTAATAACAACATCCGCTACCATTGTTTTTTCAATACGCTTAATAGTAGACTCATTTAAAGCACGCGCACGAATAACTCGACCATCTTCAAGGGTAATAGTTACTTTCAAAATGGGATAGGAGATTTGTTCACCTTCATCATTTTTCAAATTATTAATTAATGTGTCAACTTCAAAATCTCGATAGTCTGTATAAAACCCTAAATGTCCTGTATGAACACCGACAAACCTTACTTTATCCAGTTGTTTTTCGTACATATGGAAGGCTGACAAAAGCATACCATCTCCACCAATAGAAATGACAATATCAGGATCCTTTTTTGATAAATAAAAATCAGGATCATGTTTAAAAGCAGCAAAGAGCTTTGAGGCTACACGCTTGCTTTGATATTTTCCGTTAGCAATTATAGCAACACGTGTTGCTCTATCTGTAAAATTCATCTGTGTCATCACTATTTCCTACACCATCGCTCAATTTTCGATTTAAAGGATCAAATAAAAGCTGTGCTTCACGAATATCTTCGCGAATCTTACGCATTTCTTCATCCAATTCTAAAGCGATTTTTGCTGTTTTCTCCAGTCTTTGTTTAATTTCTTCAGGGAAGTCCCCCTGATACTTGTAATTTAATGAATGTTCGATGGTTGCCCAAAAATTCATAGCCAGAGTTCTAATTTGTATTTCTGCTAAAACTTTCTTTTGTCCATCTATTGTGTCTACAGGATACTCTACAACGACATGATATGAACGATATCCACTAGATTTCATATGGGTAATATAGTCTCGCTCCTGAACCACTGTCATGTCATGACGTTTTCTCAATAAGGCAAGGACTTCATCAACGTCATCTACAAATTGTACCATGATACGAAGACCTGCAATATCTTGCAAGTCCTGAGCAAGATTTTCTTCTGAAATACCACGTAAAACCATCTTTTCTTGAATACTTTCAACCGACTTTACGCGTCCAGTAACAAATTCTATTGGAGAGTGACGATTTTGCTTTCTAAATTGTTTACGAATACCACGAAGCTTTATTTTTAATTCACCAACCGTTTGAATATAAGGGTCTAGAAATGTTTCCCAATCCATTGACATTCTAATCCTCCAAAATATTTAATGTACTCTCTTGTAAAATAAACTTTTTTTCTATAAAATTAACACAACAATTAATATTATACCATATTTAGGAAAAGGAAGTGATAAGATGACACACCTAGAAATTGAATACAAAACTCTATTGAATAAAGACGAATTTAATCGTCTAACAAGCTTATTTTCTCATGTTCAACCTATTACTCAAACCAATTACTATTTTGACACAGAAACATTTGAAATGAAAGCACACCGAATGTCACTTCGTATTAGAACGTTACCTAACCGTGCCGAACTAACACTAAAAATCCCTAGAGAAGTGGGAAATTTAGAGCACAATCATGGCCTTACTTTAGAAGAAGCTAAATATATCGTTAAAAATGGCCAGTTCCCTGAAGATACTGAGATTGCTTCTTTAATCCTTGAAAAGGGAGTTGATCCAACCAAATTAGTTGTCTTTGGACAACTTACAACAACAAGACGAGAGATGGAAACTTCAATCGGCTTAATGGCTCTAGACAGCAATATATATGCTGATATTAAAGATTATGAACTTGAGTTAGAAGTCAAACAACCTAAACAAGGGAAAAGAGATTTCGACCAGTTTTTAAAGGAAAATAATATTAATTTTAAATACGCCAAAAGTAAGGTGGCTAGATTCTCTGCTACTTTAAAGAATAACTAACGTTGAGAGATTGGATTTTCCAATCTCTTTTATAATTCTCATTTAAGCAAGAACTTAAAATCTCATACTATCTCTCCTCAACATTGTTATTGCAAGCATTTTCATGTTTCTTATCGTGAATTTTTTCTATTTTTTTGGTAAACTATTAGTATCAATCTAAAGGAGTCATCTATCTCATGGCAGAACAATACGCCGATAAACAAATCAAACTTTTCTCATTAACCGCTAATAGAGAAATTGCTGAAAAAATTTCCCAAGCTTCAGGAATTCCTTTGGGTAAGATGTCATCACGTCAATTCTCTGATGGCGAAATTATGATTAATATTGAGGAAACGGTGCGCGGTGACGATATCTATATCATCCAATCTACAAGCTTCCCAGTCAATGATAATCTCTGGGAATTACTCATTATGATTGACGCTTGCAAACGTGCAAGTGCTAATACTGTTAACATCGTAGTCCCTTATTTTGGTTACTCTCGTCAGGACCGCATCGCTGCATCTCGTGAACCTATTACTGCAAAATTGGTCGCTAATATGTTAGTTAAAGCTGGAGTTGATCGAGTTCTTACCCTCGACTTACATGCAGTACAAGTACAAGGGTTCTTCGATATCCCAGTTGACAATCTTTTTACTGTCCCACTATTTGCTGAACACTATAATCAACTCGGTCTCTCTGGTGAAGATGTCGTCGTTGTTAGTCCTAAAAATTCTGGAATCAAGCGTGCTCGTAGTTTGGCAGAATACCTTGACTCTCCAATTGCTATCATTGATTATGCACAAGATGATTCTGAACGTGAAGAAGGCTATATTATTGGTGAGGTAGAAGGTAAGAAAGCTATTATTATTGATGATATTTTAAATACAGGAAAAACCTTTGCCGAAGCTGCAAAAATTTTAGAACGTGGTGGAGCAACTGAGATTTATGCTGTTGCTAGTCATGGGCTTTTTGCTGGCGGCGCAGCTGATATTTTAGAGTCTGCACCAATTAGAGAAATTATCGTAACAGACTCTGTTTTATCTAAAGAGCGTATTCCTAGCAATATTAAATATCTGACAGCTAGCCATCTCATTGCAGATGCTATTATCCGTATCCATGAAAGAAAACCTTTAAGTCCATTATTTTCATATCGTTCAGATAAGAAGGATTAATTGATGATTTATTTAGACAATGCTGCTACTACCGCTCTAACCCCATCTGTTATTGAGAAAATGACCAATGTCATGACAAGTAACTATGGTAATCCATCTAGTATACATACCTTTGGGCGTCAAGCAAATCAACTTTTACGTGAATGTCGACAAATTATTGCTGAATATCTAAATGTTAATTCACGTGAAATTATTTTCACTTCTGGGGGAACTGAGAGCAACAATACAGCTATCAAAGGGTATGCTCTTGCAAATCAGCTAAAAGGTAAACATATTATTACCTCTGAAATTGAACATCATTCAGTCCTACATACTATGACTTACTTATCAGAGCGATTTGGTTTTGATATTACTTACTTAAAACCAAACCATGGACAAATTACTGCAAAAGACGTTCAAGAAGCTTTACGAGATGATACTATTATGGTATCTCTCATGTTTGCTAATAATGAAACCGGGGACTTTTTACCAATTCAAGAGATTGGTCAGCTTCTCAGGAACCACCAAGCTGTTTTTCACGTTGATGCCGTTCAAGTCTTTAGCAAAATGGAACTTGATCCTCATTCTTTAGGAATTGACTTTTTAGCTGCTTCTGCCCATAAATTTCACGGTCCAAAAGGTGTTGGGATACTTTACTGTGCTCCCCATCACTTTGATAGTCTACTTCATGGTGGAGACCAAGAGGAAAAAAGGCGTGCTTCAACTGAAAATATAATTGGTATTGCTGGAATGTCTCAAGCTCTTACTGATGCTACGACTAACACCCTTAAAAATTGGACTCACATTAGTCAGCTGAGAACGACCTTTTTAGATGCTATTTCAGACCTTGACTTCTATCTTAATAACGGTCAAGACTGCTTACCTCATGTACTTAATATAGGTTTTCCTGGACAGAATAATGGCTTGTTATTGACACAATTAGATTTAGCTGGATTCGCAGTTTCAACAGGTTCTGCATGTACTGCAGGAACAGTCGAACCTAGCCATGTCTTAACAAGCTTGTACGGAGCCAACTCACCACGTCTAAATGAATCAATACGTATTAGTTTTTCAGAACTAAATACCCAAGAAGAAATTCTTAAATTAGCTAAAACCTTAAGAAAAATTATAGGAGATTAATATGGCATTTGAAAAAGAAATAAATCTTCCAGACTGCAATTACATTTATACTATCAGCCCGAACATTAAAAAATATACCTTACGCGATACTACATTCACTCAAAATCGCTTAGGTAATTATGAATTAGAGCGTCTCCTAGAAACAGTACCTAATTCTGGCGATGGCTTTCCTCTAAAGATTACAATCAATAAAGAACTTTCTGGTTTTAAGCTCTTAATTACTGATAAATCTGGCCTTAGAATAGTAAATATCTTTAAATCTACCGATCATAAAATTCTTCAAGACAAATTTTATTTCTTAATGGACAGCCTTGTTGAGCGTGATATCTTTACGAAAACTGCAAAATAATTTATCGACCACTATTTTTAACATTTTAGTGGTCTTTTTGCGAACCATTTTGTTGTCACTTTCACAATCTTTTTGTACAATAGAGATGTGAAGAATTAAGTTATATAACTAATTCTAAATCGAATAATAAAATTTTTAACAAGGAGATAATTTTGTGATTATGGATAAGTCTATTCCTAAAGCAACTGCTAAACGTTTATCACTGTACTACCGTATTTTTAAACGTTTTAATACTGATGGCATCGAAAAAGCTAGTTCCAAACAAATTGCAGATGCCCTAGGTATCGATTCTGCTACTGTTCGACGTGATTTTTCTTATTTTGGTGAACTAGGACGCCGTGGTTTTGGTTATGATGTCAAAAAACTTATGAACTTCTTTGCAGAAATATTGAACGATCACTCTACAACAAATGTTATGTTGGTGGGATGTGGAAATATCGGTAGAGCTCTCTTGCATTATCGTTTCCACGATCGCAATAAAATGCAAATTTCAATGGCTTTTGATTTAGATAGCAATGATTTAGTTGGTAAAACAACCGAGGATGGCATTCCTGTCTACGGTATTTCGACTATCAATGACCATTTAATAGATAGTGATATTGAAACTGCTATCCTAACAGTACCTAGTACAGAAGCCCAAGAAGTTGCTGACATCTTAGTCAAAGCAGGTATAAAAGGCATCTTGAGTTTTTCTCCAGTTCATTTAACATTACCAAAAGATATCATTGTTCAGTATGTAGATTTAACAAGCGAATTACAAACTTTACTTTATTTCATGAACCAGCAGCGATAAATAGTTCATTATTTATAAAATATCTGCTTCTTCTCGAAAACTATAATATTTATTTTTTCCAACGATGATGTGATCTAGGCAGACAATTCCCAGATGATCACATGATCGTTTTATTTTTTTAGTGAAACTTAAATCACTTTCACTGGGATTTGGAGAACCTGAGGGATGATTATGTATAATAATCAAAGAAGTTGCCATGTTTTTACAAGCATAATGTAGAATTTCTCTTGGCTCTGCTACTGAACGACGTACAGTACCAATAAAAATAGTTCTCTGTTCGATAATACGATTTTGTGTATCCATATAAATAGCTACTAAATGTTCTTGTTTTTTATCCCCTAATTCGAGCATCATTTTCCTCGCTAATTGTTCACTACTTAAAATTTGCTCTTTACGATCATATTCAGCTTTGTGAATCCGTTTTGCTAGTTCTAGCATAGCTTTTATTTCGACGGATTTAACCTGACCGATTCCTTTAATGGATTGCAACTCCTGTAAGGATAATTGACCAAAATCTGCTAAACTGCTTATGTTTTCTAAAATTTGCGTTGAAATTTCAAGAACAGGTTTTTCTTTAATACCTGTACGTAAGAGAATGGCTAATAACTCCTGATTACTCAATCTATCTGCGCCTAAATCAACTAGGCGTTCTCTTGGTAGTAAAGCTTCCTTTTTTAATTCAATATGGTACATAAAACACCTCCAGTCATAATATTCGTAAACCAATCAAAAACTCATGTTTTAAATCAATAAAAAATACTTAGATGAAAAATCTAAGTATTTTTTATTTAACGATAGGTTCGTGCACGATTTCTAAGCGTTTGTCGCTTGATAATATGATCTTTTACAATCTGATAGATAGTAGCTGCAACAGGAACAGCAAGTAACATGCCTAAGATCCCCCATAAAGCACCTCCGATAGTAATAGCCGTTAAAACCCACATAGAAGGCAGTCCAATCGATCCACCGACAACTTTCGGATAAATGACATTTCCCTCAAATTGTTGTAAAAGGATCAAGAAAAGAACAAACAAGAATGCTTCAGTAAGCGATTCAGTAGCAATTAAGATGAAACCGATTGTAACACCAATGTAGGCTCCCACAACCGGTATTAGAGCTGTAAAAGCAACTAAAACCCCAACTGTTAAAGCATAAGGAAATTGGAAAATCAACATACCAATAACCGTCAAACTTCCTAAAATCATAGCTTCTAAAGTTTGGCTTACAAAAAAACCATGGAAACGTTGATGAAGGATATGACGAACGTAATGGAATGTTTTGCCTGTTGAACCTAAATAGGTATCAATTAACAAATTAAATTGACGTCCCAACTGCTCCTTGTTTGCCAAAACGTAAATTGAAAAAATAAAACTAACAAAAACATTCAGAAGTGTTGCCGCAATAGAGGAAACTGAGGTTAGTAAATTTGTTAAAACAGATAAAACTTGCTTCAAAATCTGCTGGCTATAACCACTTAAAGTAGAAACTAAGTCTTTATCTGTTCCCATATAATTTAAAGCCTCAGAAATTTGTTTATTTTCATTGAGATTATTAACCAATTTAGCAAGTGCTCCGGTATCAATAACCAATAAAGAACTCAAACTAGAAATCAAATCTGGAATGACAATTGAAAATAGCCAGACAATTAAACCAATAAAAGTTGCATAGGATAAAATCATAGAAACACTACGCTTGATTGCCATTAATAGTCTAGATCCTTTAAAAAGCTTTATATATAATCGCTCATAGACTGACATTACAATATTAATAATATAGGCAATTCCAGCTCCCATCAAAAAAGGAAATATTGCCTTATGAAGCGTAGTTAAAATATTAGAAACAGCTCCCCAATAAGCCTGTATAGCATAGCAAATAGCAAATGTTATGACAACATAATAGACCTGCCGTTTTTCAAATTTCATGAAATCTCCTTATTAATCTTAATTTCTTTCAATTATTATACACTATTTTATGAAAGAGAAAAAGAGAGTTAACAGTTATTAGTCTGCTCTTTATTCTATTTGACTGCCATTACTTGCAATAACCTTCTTGTACCAATAAAACGATTTTTTCTTGTAACGCTTGAGTGTTCCCTCTCCTTTATTATTGCGATCAACATAAATGAAACCATAGCGTTTTTCCATTTCACCAGTTCCTGCAGATACTAAATCAATACATCCCCATGTAGTATAGCCAATTAGATTAACACCATCTACATATATAGCATCTCTCATTGCAGCAATGTGCTGACGGAGGTAATCAATACGATAATCATCTTCTACGTAACCATTCTCATCAGGAATATCTACTGCTCCAAGTCCATTTTCAACAATAAACATCGGTTTTTGATAACGATCCCAGATAGCATTTAAGGTAATGCGTAATCCAAGCGGATCAATTTGCCATCCCCATTCAGAAGATTTCAAGTAAGGATTCTTAAGAGATGCGAAAATATTTTCTTGAACCTGTTCACTGACAGTTGGATTACCTGAAGCTACTCGGCTTGAATAGTAAGAAAATGAAATAAAATCAACCGTATAGTCTCTTAACAAAGCAAGATCTTCTGCTGTCATTTGAATTGAAATACCTAAATGCTCAAAATATTTTTTAGCATAATTAGGGTATTTGCCACGCGTTTGCACATCAATAAAAAAATAATTTTCTCTATTTTTTTGCATCGAAGCCCAATAATCTTGTGGATGACACGTATTTGGATAGTATTGACCTGCAGCTAACATACATCCGATTTGATTATTTGGATCAACTTCATGAGCAATTTTTACTGCAATAGCCGAAGCCACTAACTCATGGTGAGCTGCTTGATATTTAATTTGCTCTTGATTTTCACCATCTTCAAAATATAAGCCAGCGCCCATAAAAGGAGCGTGTAAAATCATATTGATTTCGTTAAAGGTCAACCAATATTTAACTAACCCCTTAAAACGAGTAAATAAAGCTCGTACAAGGCGCTCATAAAAACCAATCATTTTACGGCTCCGCCACCCACCGTAATGTTTAATAAGGTAGATAGGACAGTCAAAATGTGTGATGGTTACCAAAGGTTCAATACCATACTTACGACACTCTTTAAAAATATTTTCATAAAACCGAAGACCAGCTTCATTTGGATATAGCTCATCACCCTTTGGAAAAATACGCGTCCATGCTATTGACATACGATAGGTTTTGAAACCCATTTCTGCAAGTAATGCAAGGTCTTCTTTATAATGATGATAAAAATCTATTGATTCTTTTGCTGGATAAAAGTATCCTTCCTCAAAATCAAACATTTTCTTTTGTCCTGAAATAATTGCAAATCGATCTTCTCCAGTAGGAACAACATCTACATTTGCTAGGCCACGTCCATCAACATTGTAAGCTCCTTCACATTGATTGGCAGCAGTTGCCCCGCCCCATAAAAAACCTTTTGGAAATACTTGTTTTACCATCATTTACCCCTCTTGTTTTTTCTTATCATAATATTAAAAAAGACCAGTTACTGACATTGATTCGCCAAATACTGGTACTATCCGTGACATGAACTTTCTACTTAGAAGGTCTTTTCACTAATTCTGTGTATTTAAATACTTAAAAATAGTATCTAAACACTTTTAAAGGTGGAGTTTTATCGTTTCAGAAATTTTAGCATAGGCTTGATCTGTTAGGTGCAAACCATCTTTTGTAAAACTGCTAGCAAGCTGACCTTTTTCGTCAACTAATAAATCATACAATTCAATATAATTAATGCCAGAAATTACTGATAAGGTTTTGTTTAAAGCTTTTATTGCTTGATTATTTCTTACCTTGACACGCTCTATATAGTCATCTTCTTCACTAACAGGTAAAACACTCAGTATATTAATCTCTGTCATATAAGATTCCGCACGAATTTCTGCAATTATATCCGTGATATTAGCTATGATTTCTGACTGTGAATGCCCTAAACCAATATCATTTGTTCCAATTAAAATAAATACTTTGGATGGTAATAGTTCCCATACTTGGGTTCTCAAGTTTTCTAAAAGCCAATAAGTATCTGATCCTGCTACTCCTCTATTAACTAAAGGATAGTCACGTCCTAAATGTTTTTTTAAAGGAAAAAACTCAACGATAGAATCTCCTGTGAAAACAATGGCACCTTCTTGTACTGTCTGATTGTTAATCTCAAAAAACTGTTCTCGTTTCATTTGATAATCTCTTAAAGCTTTGTCAATAACTTCTAACATCGTTCTCCTTCATTCTTAAATATTTCTCTAGGCTTTCTTGTATTATAACAAAATTTCACCTGAGAATTGAATAGTATGCTTCGTGAAAAGCTACGTGGTTCTATTCATTATCACTCATCTTGTGAAGAAAGTTCTCTATCGTTTCTAACACACCATCTTGATCGTTACTAACTGTTTGATATTTAGCAATAGCTTTAATTTCTTCTGGCGCATTTGACATAGCGTAAGAAATATTTGCTGCTCTCAACATTTCCACATCATTGCCCCCATCACCAAAAACCATCACTTGATCCTGTTTCAATCCCCACTTTTCAAGGAGAATAGCGATACCATCCGCTTTATTGACATCAGCTGGTAAGACATCGATACAACCAAAACCACTAGAGGTCAATCTGATATGATGATTTTTAAAGTGTTCACTAATATCTAACAACATCTCAGAAACAAGATTTTCATTTACCCAAAGTGTCATTTGAAAATATCGGTCATCATCTAAGGGCAGCAAATGGTCTTTATAGATAAAATTAGGCATATAGTATTCTAATTCAGTCCGCCTATTAATAGGAGTTCTTCGCTCAAGGTATGAACGTTTTTCACCAGATAAGCTGATGAGTGTCTCAGGATAGTTCTGATATAAATAGGATAAAACAGCTGCAACTGTATCATTAGATAAATAAGTTTCTTTTAGTAATGTGCCATCTTGGTCAATGACACGACCACCATTTTCAGCGACGTAGGCGATACGATTAGGGTATTCCAAAAAGTTTAACAACAATTGATCGTATAAATTACCACTAGCAGCTACAAATTTAATATCATACTTCTCCATCAACGTTAATAAAGAAGAAAACCGTGCTTTATCATAAGTTTTATCTGAGCGTAGAAAAGTTCCATCCATATCTGTTGCTATTACTTTAATCATACAAGTAACCTTTGCCTTTCAAGAGGGTGCCAAATATCTCAATATGTTCTTTCATTATATCACATATAAACCAAAAAGATTTGATACCTGATACGTCAACGGTTCTATTAATTAAGTTAAATTTTGTTTCAGAGATTAAATCGACTTTTACCTATACTTATCTCCATACTATCAGAGCTTGTTTAACATAATGATTTACTGAAGAGTTTTCTTATTGTTGAGTTGAATAATAGATTCGTAACTATTACAATAGTCATAATAAAATATTTGAGATTCGAAATTGCTATACGTGTTTTTGAGAGACCTAACATTATTTTTTTTCACATAGTTATTCTGTTTGGAAAAAATAAATAATTGAGTATATTAATAAATTTGGTCATATTAATACAACAAAAAATCCTTACATGAGATAAGGAGATTAAACGACCCTGTAAGGATTTTGAAGTTATTAGAAACACTCTAAGCAAAAATTTTAAAGCGTTTTCTCTATGACTTATATTATATGTCATGTTCCTATACAAAACTTACACTATCCTTTCAAAAAATAATACTATCCTACGAAACCCATTTTTTGATAGTTTTCTGTTATAATAATACTATCCTACGATTTTAGAAAGAAAAATGATGAACTCACTTGATAATTTACTATCACATAATTTAGAAGATAACCGGCATTTATTACCCTATGAACACATGCATACTGAGGTTAGAAATGGTTACCCTGACATTTTATTTCACTGGCATCCGGAACTTGAAATTTCATATGTCCACGAGGGGACCGCACGTTATCACATCGATTATGATTTTTTTAATAGCCAATCTGGTGATATTATCTTGATCCGTCCAAATGGTATGCATTCTATTCATCCGATTGAAAATAAAGAGCATATCACAGATAGCATTAAATTTCACTTAGATTTAATAGGATATTCTATTGTAGACCAAGTTAGCCTTCGTTATTTACAACCGTTGCAGACTAGCTCTTTTAAGTTTATTCAATGTATCAAACCTAGTATGACAGGATATAATGATATCAAAAATTGTTTGTTTGATATTTTTAATATTTCAAAAGAAGAAAATCGACATTTTGAGCTACTCCTAAAAGCTAAATTAAACGAACTCTTGTATTTACTCTATTATCATCAATATGTCATTAAAAAACATACTGATGATACCTACAGAAAAAATGAGAGAATTCGTGATCTGATTGATTATATTAATAATAATTACCAGCAAAATCTTACCATTGAATTTTTAGCTGATTATATGGGGTATAGTAAGACACATTTTATGACCGTATTTAAACAGCATACTGGAACATCCTGTACAGAATTTATCATACAAGTTCGTCTTAATAAAGCTAGTGAGCATCTTATTAACTCCACTACGGCCATTATTGATATTGCCAACAGCGTTGGTTTTAATAATCTATCAAATTTTAATCGCCAATTTAAACGCTATTATCATACAACTCCTCGCCAGTACCGCAAACAATTTACCAACAAAAAAGACGGTAGTACGCTTGTCTATAGAAATATAAATACAAAAAAATAGAAACTAGTTAAATCCATGACTAGTTTCTATTTTTTATTATTTAAGCGTTAATTAGTTTACATCAGCTGCTCACGTACTTCTTTAATTTCCGATTCATTCACAACTAAAAAAATGGTGTCACCAGCATTCAAGATAGTATTTCCTGATACTACAGCCGATGTCTTATGATGAATTTGAGTCGTTATTAGCACATTTTCTGGTAATTCTAAATCTCGGACATACTTTCCTGATATTTTATCTGAAACAGTTAATTCAATCAATGTAGGTGTCATTACTTTATCTTTTGGATTGAAGGTCATTTTAGCCAACATCGCTTCATAAATAGGTTCTCCCTTTAATAAATCCATGACAATATAAGATACCATTGTTACAATTCCAATAGCCATTAATTGTTTTAAATCGCCAACCATTTCTGTAACCAAAATCATAGCTGTTAGTGGTGCTTTTGAGATTGCACCAAAATAGCCCGCCATTCCTAGAACAACAAATAAAGATATCTGCTGATGAGATATTATACCAAAGTACTGCATACCTACTGCAAAAAAAGCACCTGCTAAAGATCCTAAAGCTAGAATTGGTAAAAAAATTCCTCCTGGCAAGCCACTACTGTAACTCAACATACTCCATAAAAAACGAATGAGGAAAAATAATCCTAACATCATCAGACTAAGATTACTCCTAGGCAGTGATACAATTAAGCCATTTCCACCCCCCAATAATTGTGGGAAATAGTAACCAATAGGAAGAATAAAAATTACCGCTAATATACCATATAGGTGAGATGGTAGATGAAATAGTTTACCTAAATAATCATAGATCACATGAAATCTCAAAATTACCCACTCATAGATAAAGCCTAAGATACCCAAAAAGAGACCCATGAGTAAAAAAATCCAATAAAAGTTGAGATTTAAAGATGGTAATTCTGATGGTAAAGCTAAAACTGGGGTTAAACCAAAGATATTAAGTGAGACAAAGTTTGCCACTAAACTTGCTACCAAAGCTGTTATCCAAACTAAGCGAGAAAAATGATGGTAAATTTCTTCAACTACAAATAAAAGGCCTGCAATAGGAGCATTGAAGGCTGCTGAAAGACCTGCTGCTGCACCACTAGCAATTAAAACACGTTTTTCCATTCGACTAGCATTGAGATACTGTGCAATTCCCTTACCTGTCATAGCTCCTAACTGAATACTGGGACCTTCGCGACCAAGCATAAGTCCCGAAGAAATAGCTAAAATACCCGCAATGAATTTCTTCCATACAATACTAAACCAGTCTGGCGATAGCATTCCTTTAAGTTCACCTTCAACATGCGGGATACCTGAACCTTTAATATCAGGATCAGATTTGATAAAAAAACCTATTATCACTGCAGCGATAATACTAGTAACCGTAATGCTCAATAAAATAATTGGTTGATAATGGGCACTTTTATAAAGTTCCATAACAACTAAAAAAATTTTTTCAATCGCTAATCGAAATATGCTGACAACAAATCCTGATATTAAGCCTACTACTATTCCTCTCCAAACAAATCCCAGAATTGATTCAAGTGAAAACTGAAATTCATTTTTATGATTTTCCATATTTTCCTCCTTTTCTTACAATTATTTTAACAAAAATATCACAAACTTTCTAGGAACTCTTGGTAACTAAAAATACCTCTCATCAGAGAAGTACTTTTAGTTAATAGATTACTTACGATACATTTTAAATTGTAAGTACAAATCATTATAAATACCAAGCCATTTTTGACCCAAGTTATTATAAACTTCTAAATGATCAATTGTTTTATCAGGAGGATAAAATGCTTTATCATTTTTGATATCTGCTGGTAACAGCGCTTTTGCTTTGAGATTAGGGGTCGCATAACCAATATATTCTGCATTTTGTGCCGCATTTTTAGGTTCCATCATGAAATTAATAAAGGCATAAGCTTCTTTGCGATGCTTTACTGTTTTGGGGATTACAATATTATCAAACCAAAGGTTCGATCCTTCACTAGGAACAACGTAATGCAAATGCTTGTTCCCATCAAGCATTTCTCGTGCTTCTCCAGAGAATGTAACACCAATCGCTGCATCTCCCTGAATCATATAGCCTTTCATCTCATCAGCAACAATAGCCTTAACGTTTGGTGTTAGAGCATCTAACTTTTTAGAAGCGGCTTTTAATTCTGATATGTTCTTTGTATTCAATCCATATCCCAAGGAATTTAAACCAACTCCAATAACCTCACGTGCACTATCAACTAGCATGATTTTATTTCGAAACTCTGGACGCCATAAATCATCCCAATGTTTAGGAGGAGTTTTAACTAATTGATCATTATAAACAATCCCAACAGTTCCCCAAAAATAAGGAATCGAATATTTATTTTTAGGATCGAAACTCAAATTTTTAAACCTAGCTCCAATAGCATCCCAATTAGCTATCTTTGAATGATCAAGTTTAACCAGAAGGTTTTCTTTTATCATTTTGTCAATCATATAATCACTAGGTACAGCAATATCATATGTCGTCCCACCCTGCTTAATTTTGGTGTGCATAGCCTCATTAGAGTCAAACGTTTCGTATTGTACTTCAATTCCAGTTTCTTTTGTAAATTTTTTTAATAAGGCTGGATCAATATAGTCTCCCCAGTTATAAATAACTAACTTATCTGAGTTAGGTGTTGAACTACTCTTCTTTTCTAAGTAAGTGGTTAAACCAAAGAGGATCAGGATAACAAGAATAATACCGCCTAAAAAGGAATAAACTCTACGCATTCTTTTCTCCCTTCTCTTTCGAAATATAGTAATAACCAATTACCAATAAAATACTAAATAAAAAGACAATAGTTGACAAGGCATTAATTTCCAATGATATACCGCGACGTGCGCGTGAATAGATTTCTACTGAAAGCGTTGAAAAGCCATTACCTGTAACAAAGAAAGTAACCGCAAAATCATCTAGCGAGTAAGTGAAAGCCATAAAGAAACCTGAAATAATACCCGACGACAAATAGGGTAACATAACTTCTTTAAGCATTTGCCAAGTTGAAGCTCCTAAATCATAGGAAGCATTAATCATATCATCATTCATTTCTTTTAAACGAGGTAAGACCATTAAAACAACAATAGGAATAGAGAATGCAACATGGCTCAATAATACAGAAGTGAAACCTAACTGTAAACCAATAACAGTAAATACTAAGAGAAAACTTGCACCAATCATAACATCTGGTGCTACTAAAAGGATATTATTAAGCGATAAAATAGAGGTTTGATGTCTACGTCTTACCTGATAAATCCAAATAGCTCCAAAGGTACCAATAATTGTAGCTAATAAGGCGCTAAGAAAAGCCAAAAAGAATGTTTGCACTAAAATTAGCATTAAGCGGCTATCCTGAAACAGTTCTCCATAGTGACTAAAGGTGAATCCAGTAAAAGAATTCATATCCCCACCTTTATTGAAAGAATAAAAAATCAAATAAATAATAGGAATATAAAGGATAATAAAAACAAGTGCTAAATAGATATTTGCGAATTTTTTCATGCTTTCCTCTCCTTTGTTAACCACATAATAGCAACCATCACTAAAATTAAAATAACCCCTATGGTTGAGCCCATACCTTTATTTTGTGTGATTAAAAAATGTTGTTCTATGGCTGTCCCTAAAGTAATAACTCGATTACCACCAATAAGACGCGTAAGCATAAAGAGACTTAAACTAGGAATAAAGACAGATTGTACACCTGCTCTTACACCATTCAGAGATAGAGGAAATATAACCTTCTGAAAAGTTTGCCATGCATTTGCACCCAAGTCATCACTTGCATAAATGAGATTTTGATCAATATCATCCAAGGCATTAAAAATGGGTAATAACATAAACGGTAATTCAATGTAAGCTGCTACAAAAAGAAATGAAAAATCTGTAAATAGAATCTGTTTTGGGCCGATACCTATAAAGGTTAAGAAGGCGTTAATTCCCCCTTGTTGACCAAATATCCCCATAAAAGCATAGGCTTTTAACAAAAGATTAATCCATGTTGGCAAAATAACTAGCATTAGCCATAATTGCTTGTGTTTTAATTTTGTAAGCAAATAAGCAGCTGGATAGCTAATCAAAAGCGTTATGAAACTAACGATGCCTGCATATAGGACCGAGTTAAAGCTCATTTTAAGATAGGTTCCTGAGCTAAAAAACGTCTGGTAATTAGCTAAAGTAAAGTGCCCATTAATATCAAAGAACGAGTTCCAAGCAATCAAAGCAACAGGTGCTAATACAAATAAGAATAACCAAGCCATATAAGGAATTGAAAATAGACTAGAGGTTTTCTTCATTTCTCTCCTCCTCGATAGCATTGATTAAACCATCTTCATGATCGTCAGTGTCTACATATTCTTCAATGCGCGCATCAAATTCTTCTTCTGTTTCATTAAGACGCATAATATGTATATCTTCTGGAGTGAAATCTAACCCAATAACTTCACCCTCAATAGCTTTACGAGTTGAATGAATCATCCATTCATTACCTAAATCATCATAAGCAATAATTTCATAGTGGACACCTCGAAAAAGTTGTGTGTCCACTTTAACTTGAAGTTTTCCTTCATCGGGTAGGGTAATTTGAAGATCTTCTGGACGAATAACTACTTGGACTGATTCATTAGGGCGCATACCGCCATCAACAGCCTCAAAGCGCTTACCGTTAAATTCAACCAAATAATCCTCAATCATCTTGCCAGATAAGATATTTGATTCACCTATAAAAGTTGCTACAAAATGATTGATAGGTTCATCGTAGATATCTACTGGTGTTCCTGATTGAACAATTTCACCTTCATTCATGACGAAAATCCAATCACTCATTGCCAACGCTTCTTCTTGATCATGTGTGACAAAAACAAAGGTAATTCCTAAACGTTGTTGCAGTTCGCGCAATTCATATTGCATCTCTGTACGCAATTTCAAATCCAATGCTGATAAGGGTTCATCTAGTAAGACTACTTTAGGTTGATTGATGATAGCACGCGCTATCGCAACACGCTGGCGTTGTCCTCCTGATAATTTTTGAATAGCTCGCTTTTCAAACCCTTCTAAACGAACCATTTTTAGAGTTTCTTGAACACGTTTTTGAATTTCTTTCTTATCCATTTTTTTCAACTTTAATGGAAAAGCAACGTTTTCAAAAACCGTCATATGTGGAAACAAAGCATAGTTTTGGAAAACGGTATGAACATCCCGTTTATTAGTGGGAACATCATTGATGCGTTTCCCATCTAAGTAAATATCGCCTGTACTCGCCTCTAGCAAACCTGCAATAATATTTAAGATAGTTGATTTACCACTTCCTGAGGCCCCTAATAAGGTGTAAAATTTACCTTCTTCAAGTTCAAAATTAATATCTTTTAAGACAACCGTGTTGCTGTCTTCGAATACCTTTGATACATTTTTAAATGCAATGATTGGGTTAGTCAATTCTCATAAATCCTCCATTTTTCTGACTAAAGTAAGTACTAAACTACTTTATAATAGCGACTCACCGATAATACGAACTTCTGGTTCCAAATGGACACCTGAAGTTGATTCAACGGTGTTAATAACATGTTCAATAAGATTTTCATAATCTTGAGCTGAACCTTCTGCAATGTTAACCATAAAACCAGCATGTTTTTGACTAACCTCTACTCCACCAATACGTTGACCTTTAAGATGTGCTTCGCTAATGAGTTGCCCTGCAAAATGTCCTGGAGGACGTTTGAACACAGAACCACAAGAAGGGTATTCTAAAGGTTGTTTCAGCTCACGGAGATAGGTTAAACGATCCATTTCCTGAGTAATCATGAGATGATCTCCTGGTTTTAAGGCAAACTTAGCTGATATAACAATATCTCCACTCTCTTGAATGACAGAATGACGATAACCAAATTGCATATTCCTAGCTTCAATCGTTTTGAGTTCACCCTGTGGTGTCAAAACTTGTGCAGACAATAAAATATGAGCAATTTCACCACCGTAAGCGCCAGCATTCATAAAGACTGCTCCACCTACACTTCCAGGAATTCCGCAAGCAAACTCAAAGCCAGTTAAACTATGATAACGTGCAATACGAGTTGTTTCAATGAGATTAGCTCCTGCTTCTGCTTCAATAACATAACCGTTGACTGTAACAGTTGACAGTTTATCAAACATGATAACAAAACCACGGATACCACCATCTCTAACGATAATATTACTCGCATTTCCTAAAACCATCCAAGGAATATTTTGACTGTTAGCAAACTTAACAATACGCGATAGTTCAAGGCGATTCCTTGGGAATGCAAGATAATCAGCAGGTCCTCCTACTTTAGTATAAGTATATTTCTTTAAAGGCTCATCAAAGCGAATATCGAGACCTTCTAATTCTTTTTGTATTGTTTTAATCATAACCTTTATCTCAATTCTGTTTTATTGTGTTTTATAGACACAAAAAATCGGCATAAAACCGATTTCTATTATACCAAAAATATAGGTTGTTGACGATACATTATCACAATTTCTGTGTATTTTAATTTTAAAATCCTAACTGACTATTCGACTGGCTTGAAATAATGAACTTCTCCTAAATTCAATTTTTCGAGATAGTCTTCTAGCTTAGAACCATTAGGTAAACTTAGTTGAGGTGCTATTTCGAGTAACGGAACTAAAACAAATGCTCGCTTCGTCATATACGGATGGGGTACTACTAAATCTTCTTGGTTAATCACTTGATTACCAAAAAGTAAGATATCAATATCTATTGTCCTTGGACCCCAGTGCTCATGTCTCACGCGCTTTAAGCGTTTTTCGATTTCTTGACAATAATCCAATAATTCAAAAGGTGCTAAGTCTGTCTCTACCTGACAACATATATTAAAAAAATCTTCTTGGTTAGTATTCCCCCAAGCAGCTGTTTCATAAATAGCGGAAATTTGCGCGACTTTTGTCTTTTGCAAATGATCAATTGAAAAGAGAGCCTGCTTCAGAAAAGTTTCTCTATCACCAATATTACTACCTAAACTCAAGTAAACGGTTGTCATGCTCGCTTGCGCTCCAATTCAATTCCAACTGATTCATAGTGCCCATTAATTGGTGGATTGTCTTTTGTAATCTTTAATGTAATAGCTTGTACTGGATGAAACTGTAAGAAAATATCTTCAACAATAACACCTGCTAATTTCTCTATTAATTGATACTGTTCGTTTTCAACATGATTTTTAATACAGTCAAAAACTTCACCATAATGAACCGTATCAATTAAATCATCAGTTTGTGATGCTTTTGCCAAATCAAGTGATAGAACAGCATCAACTTGAAAAACTTGCCCCAATGTTTGTTCTTCCGAAAAAGCACCATGATAACCATAAAACCGACATTTATTTAAATAAATCTTATCCATATTACACCAACTGACTAATTACTGTCACAATGTCCTTATTTACTTCAACATTGTGAACACGTACAATCTGACACCCCTTTGCTATTGCCCATGCCGATAAAGCAGCAGTCCCCATATCACGTTCAGTTACTTCCCTATTACCACCTAGAAGATAATTAACAGTACGTTTTCGAGAGATCCCAAATAACACAGGATAACCTAAATCACACACTTGTTCCAAACCTTTTAATAGTTCTAAATTTTGCTCCTCTGTTTTAGCAAAACCAAAGCCAGGATCTATCCAAATATTATCCTTTGAAACACCTGCTTCTAAAGCACGCTCTGCTCTTTCAAGTAAGAATTCACAAACTTCTTTTTTGATATCTTGATAAACAGCTTCTTCCTGGTTATGCATCAAAATAATTGGAACATTTCGTTCTGCTGCTAAAGATAGCATTTTACCATCATATAAACCTGACCAAACGTCATTTAAAATATGTACACCTGCATCAAGGGCTGCTTGAGCTACCTCTGTTTTATAAGTATCTATTGATAACAAAAGATCAGGGTAGACCTCTCTAATAGCTTTAATCATTGGAACTACACGTTTAATTTCTTCTTCAGCAGTCACAAATACTGCACCTGGCCGCGTTGATTCTCCCCCAATATCTACAATTGCCACCCCTTGTTCAAGCATCTCACCAACTTGATTTAAAGCTGAATCAATTGTGGTATAAGAACCACCATCTGAGAAGGAATCAGGCGTTACATTTAAAATCCCCATGATACAAGCTTTACCTGTAATATCATATTGTCCTATTTTCATCTTTTATCCTTTTTGTATTAGCGATAGAATTTCTTGTCTTTCATATCGATCGTCCTTGTATAAACCACGAGCTACCGTTGTAATCGTCTTACTTCCTGGTTTTTTAATGCCACGCATTGTCATGCACATATGCTCTGCTTCTATCATAACAAAAATACCTTTAGGCGCCAAAGCATCCTCTAAAGCTTGTGCAACTTGTGCTGTTAAACGTTCCTGAAGTTGAGGACGCTTACTCGCCACTTCAACTGCACGTGCAAGCTTACTAAGTCCAGTAACACGTCCATCGTTCGGTAAATAAGCAATATGAGCTTTACCATAAAAAGGAACCAAATGATGTTCACACATGGAATAGAATGGAATATCCTTGACAATCACAACCTCTTCATGATTTTCAGAAAAGACTGCAGTGAATTGCTCCTTTGGATCTTGATTAAGTCCTGAGAACATTTCTATATACATTTTTGCCACACGCTTCGGTGTATCTTTCAATCCTTCTCGATTAGGATTTTCTCCTAAAGCCTCTAAAAATTGATAAATAGCTTTTTCCATTTTTTCTTGATTGGGCATTAATTTATCCTATCCTTTTTAAGTTGTTGTAGTTTTGATTAATAGTAGTTCCCGACGAACTTGAGAAATAAAATAAAGGGAGCCAGTAATCACATAGAAATCTTTATCTGATGTCAGATTTATATCATGTAGCCATTTCTTCCAATCACTAACTCTAGTGTACGCTTTAGGATATTTGTCTAGGCTTATTGATTTAGGGTAATCAAAGCTAGTAACCGAAACCGGAGCGATACTAGACAATGATTCTAACATACTCTCTATCGGTTTAGTATTAATTGCAGCAAATAGAATATGCACGTTTTTCTGCTGATATTTTTTTATAACTTGAACGAGAGCATCGACACTTTCATTATTATGAGCACCATCAATCATTACATTTGGAAAGATTAATTCTGTACGGCCTACCCATTTTGTCATTTCAAGCCCATCTTTAATGGTCTGTAGGGTTAACTTTGGATATTTGTCTCTTAATAATAAACTGGTAGTTATAGCTATGCTAGCATTGGAAACTTGGTGATGTCCTGGCATTTGCAACTGAATATGATCAATATTTGCTTGAGGACCTATATAGTTAAAATAATTTTCCTCTTCTTTTATATAAAAGTCATTGTGTAAACGATAAGTCTGGCTGTGTGTTTCCTTGGCTTTTATTTGAAAGACTTCTTCAACATCCTGACGATCATTAGCATATACGAATGGAACTCCTTTTTTTAAAACACCTACTTTTTGCTCAGCTATATCTACATAAGTTCGTCCTAAAACCTCCTGATGATCTAATCCAATTGACGGACAAGTAACCGCTAAAGCCTTGAACATGTTGGTAGAATCATAATAACCGCCCATTCCAGCCTCAATAATGACGATATCAACCGGACAGCTATTGCCAAAGTAATAGAACATCAAAACTGTTATAACTTCAAATTCTGTAGCTGGTTCTAGGTTGGTCTCAAGGTGCAACCGTTCAACAACTGGACGAACAGTTTCAACAAGTTTGATAAAATCAGACTCTGGAATCATTTGACCATCAATGCTAATACGCTCTCTAAAGTCAACAATATACGGTGATGTAAATGTTCCAACTTGATAACCAGAATTGGTAAAAATATGTTGTAAATAACTAGTTGTTGATCCTTTACCATTCGTTCCAACAACATGAATGGCAGATAGGTTGTTTTGAGGGTTTCCCAACTGCTCTAGCATCCATCTCATACGTTCCAAACCTGGTTTAATACCAAAAGCTAATTTGCTATGAATCCATTCTAGCGCTTCTTGATAAGTCATCTTATTTACCTTTCTTTAACATCGTATGTACTTGTCCAATACTAAAAACTAAAATAGCAAGCCAGATAAAAATAAAACCTATTATCTCCCCACTAACGATAGTTTCTTTAAAAATAAACAATGCTAGCAATAATTGGATGGTTGGATTGATGTATTGGATAAAACCGATAATATTTAGAGGAGCCCTCTTAATGGCTTCTGCAAATAATAAAAGAGGAACTGCTGTAATGATTCCTGAAAGTGAGAGTAAAACTAATTGTAATATATTATAATCAGTTAGAAAATCTTTGGCGAAAAACACTATATAAATGAGTGCAAACGGAGCAATAAAACTACTTTCTACCAGCATCGAAAAATCGCTAGATAAAGAAATTGATTTTTTTAATAACCCATAAAAACCAAAAGAAAGCGCTAGAGTTAGTGAAATTAAAGGAAAATGACCAGTTTGATAAACTAAAACTCCAACTCCCATGATTGCAATCAAAATTGCAAGGCTAACTACTCTTGCCAGATGTTCACGTAAAACAAGGACCGACAACAAAATTGAAATAATCGGCATCATATAATAACCAAGACTTGCCTCAGTAGCGTGACCATGCGTGACTGCAAAAATATAGACCAACCAATTAATTGAAATTAAAATACTGGCTACAAACATTGTCCAAAATGACTTTTTATTGTTAACTAAGCCTTTTAAGTCTTTTAAATAGACTGTTTTTCTACCCGAAACGAGCATATAAATAAGCATAGTTAAAACAGTGAATATAATCCTATAAGCAAACGTACTATATGCTTCAATTCCAGATAATAATTTCCAATAAAGAGATAACAGCCCCCATAAAACATAGGCTGACAAGCCAAGGATAATTCCTAAATTATCTTTTCTCAACTCTCACTCCTTTTCGCTCAATATTAAGCACTTGAATCTGTCCATCTAAACATAATTTACTTAACTCTGTGACAATTGGTTGTTCTTTTTCTTTCGAACACAGAACCATTACCGTCGGTCCTGCTCCAGACAAATAAGTAGCATACGCACCATTTTGAGTGCTGATTTGTTTTATAACTTCAAATTCCTTCACCAAAGGTTGACGATATCTTTCATGAAAGAGGTCCCTTTCTATAGCCCATCCAGCAGTTACCAAATCACCTTTCAACAACGACGCAACCATCACATTAGCGACGCTGCTTGAAGCAACTGCATCCTCATAACTCAATTTTTGAGGTAGTACATTTCGACTATCACTTGTTTTTAATTCATAATTTGGAATAAAAGCAATAAAGGAACTATCTGGAAACATCACTTCCAAGCTTTTAATATCATTTTTCACTATTGATGAAATAACTAAATCACCAAAAATGGCCGGTGCTACATTATCAGGATGTCCTTCTAATCGGGTAGCTATCTCTAATTTTTCTTTTTGAGAAAGAGCCAAATTTCCTAATTGATTGGCTAATTCTATTCCTGCAACAATTACAGAGGAAGAAGAGCCTAAACCTCTGGCCAAAGGAATATCTGAAAACATTTTTAAGCGGTGTGGTGCCAAATCCGACTTAACATGCAAAGCTGTTTGAATAAGGAGGTTAGTATGATCTTTTGGAATATTTACTAAATTGTGTTCAACTAACCACTCTGTACTTTCTTCTAATACTTCAATGATTAAATACTTTGATAACGCAACTCCTATTGAATCAAAGCCCGGACCAATATTCGCACTAGTTGCAGGTACAATTATCCTCATTTCACCCTCCTATTACTTTGAAAACATTGATTAACTGAATGACACCACTCTCAGGAAACTCCTCAATAAATTGAGTTATTTTCTCTTGGCTAACTTCATCTGTTAATACATAGATCTCTTGTTGTTTATCACCCAATGCTTTTTCGATAACATTTTTCAAACCTATATTTTCTTGCTCAAAGTACCTTCCAAGTGTATCACTATCTTCAGCATTTCTCAAAGAAATAGCTAGATAGTACTCATTGAAGATATCAGACTGCATTGACAACCTACACGGACAATGATAAGTATTCATAGGCTTAATTTTTATCTGTGATCGAATACTACGACTAATATCGATGATATCCGCTAAAACAGAGGTTGCTGTTGGATTTTGTCCCGCACCTGGTCCATAAAAAAGAGACTGACCAATCCCTATTGATTCAATGAATACTGCATTCATCACATGATTAACTGCAGCTAAGGGATGCTTTTGAGAAATTAGTGTCGGAGAAACGTCTACACTTATACCAGTTGGAGTTTCACGAAGATCAGCTACCAACTTAATGGCAAAGCCCATCTCCTGAGCTACTTCAACATCCTCTGAGCGAATACTAGAAATCCCCTTATAATTAACATCATCAAAATCAATAGGCATACCAAATCCAAATTGGCTTAAGATAGTGGCTTTGTAGGCAGTATCAATACCTTCAACATCATTTGTGGGATCACTTTCAGCATAACCTAACTCTTGTGCCTTTTTTAGAGCTTGTTCATAAGACCATCCCTCTTCAAACATTTTTGTTAACATGAAGTTGGAGGTACCGTTGAGAATTCCTAATAAACGTGTCATTTTATCTGAGGCAAACGAATGCGATAGGGTCCTTAAAATAGGAATGCCTCCAGCAACTGCTCCCTCATAGAATAAAGCTAGACCTCTAGCGTCTGCTAAATCCATCAACTCTTTTCCGTGTAAAGCAATGAGATCTTTATTGGCTGTCACAATATGTTTACCAAATCCTAATGCTTGACTCAAATAAGTTTTAGCTGGCTCAATCCCCCCCATTAATTCCACTACAATATCAATTTGTGGATCTTGGAGAATAGTATTTATCTCTGTCACAAAGTTATAAGTAAATCCCTGATTGATGAAGCGCTGGCGGCTTTCATTATCTCTTACTAATACTTTATCAATCACAATATCTTCGCCTTCTAAAGAAAGTAGCTTATGTTGATTTTCTTTTAGCAAATATGGAATACCCTTAGCAACCGTTCCAAAACCTAATAAAGCTATTTTAATAGTCATGAATTTCTCCTTAGAAATTGTCTCTAACTTCAAGACAAACATTGGCTATATTATAACAAATTACCAATATTTTTTATAGGGCAAACGCGTCTTGTCCTATGAAAATTCTTAAAAAGAGAATATTATTTCAGAAAAGATGATACAATAAAAGTACTTTAAAAGTTAAGGAGAAATAAATGGCACACACACCTACTAGTCATCGTAAACCACGAAAACGTTCCCCATGGTTAGCTATTGCTTCTGTCTTTTTTTTGTTAATAGCTTTAATAGGCATATTTCTATTCTTCAACAATCGTTCAAAGCAAGAAATAAAAACAAAAACGAACGCCTCTAGTCATCGAAAAATTGTCACATCTATCAAAAAAAAGAAATGGATTAAGCAAAAGACTCCTGTCAAAATACCCATTTTAATGTACCATGCTGTTCATGTTATGGACCCTTCTGAAGCCGCCAGTGCTAACTTAATTGTGGCACCTGACATTTTTGAAAGTCATATAAAACGTCTCAAAAAGGAAGGATATTACTTCTTAGCCCCTAACGAGGCATATCGTGCACTAAACGAAAATGCCTTACCTGACAAAAAAGTCATTTGGATTACTTTTGATGATGGAAATGCTGATTTCTACACTAAGGCATACCCTATACTCAAAAAGTACAAGGTTAAAGCCACTAATAATATCATCACTGGCTTTGTTCAAGAGGGACGAGAATCTAACCTCAACGTTCAACAAATGCTAGAAATGAAGCAAAACGGCATGTCATTCCAAGGACATACGGTTACTCACCCCAATCTTTCTCTCTTAACTCCAGAACTACAAACCCAAGAAATGACACTATCAAAACAGTTTTTAGATCAAAAACTCTCTCAAGATACTCTTGCGATTGCTTATCCATCAGGGCGCTACAATCCTACAACCTTGGATATTGCTAGTCAATATTATAAACTAGGCCTTACAACAAACGAAGGAGTTGCAACAAAAGATAACGGTTTGCTTTCTCTTAATCGAGTTCGTATCTTACCAACTACTAGCGATGATGATTTGATCAAGACGATTAACCAATAAAAAGAAGCCTTTTGGCTTCTTTTTATTCTTCATAAGATTTAAATGGTTCATTTTTACGTGGATAACGATCTGGAGAAATTGATAAGCCCATTTCTTTTTTCTCATGGAAAAGTTCCACTAATAGCGCTAGCATCATCAAAATCATTACGAATGAAAATGGCAGAGCGACAATAATTAAAACGTTCTGCAGCGCTAACAGACCACCAGACAAGAGTAAGACAATAGCAATCACTGCCAACACTAGCCCCCAAATTACTTTAGTTCGATTTTTTGGATTTAAATTACCATCTTCTGTCAACATAGCCAAAACGTACGTTGCAGAATCTGCTGATGTAATAAAAAATGAAAAAATTAAAATGATAGCAATAATGGATAAAAGCCAACCTAAAGTGTAGTGATTAAAAGTAGCAAACAATACTTCCTCTGTTGCAAACTTTGTCAAATTAGTACCCAGTTGTTGTACCTGAGTTGATAATGTGCCAAATGCTGCAAACCATACAAAACTCAATAATGTCGGTATTAAAAGAACTACCGTTAAAAACTCACGAATACTACGCCCTTTAGAAATACGAGCGATGAAAACTCCAACAAAAGGAGACCAGGAAATCCACCACGCCCAATAAAAAATCGTCCAATTATCAATCCAAGAACGTTTAGTATTGTCAAAAGCAGCTGCACGAAAGCTCATTCCAAAGAAATTTTGTAAATAAGAGCCTAAAGACTCTGTTAGGGTATCAAAAATACGAACCGTTGGTCCCAATACAATAACTAAAGCTAAGAGGGCTACCGCTAAAATCAAATTTAAGTTCGATAAAATTTTAACACCTTTTCCTAAACCTGATAAAGCTGACATAACAAATAAAGCTGTTGTAATAAGGATAATAACAATTTGAACAAATGCATTATTGGGAACACCCAATAAAAAACTTAACCCTCCGTTGATTTGAGCAGCTCCAAATCCAAGTGTCGTAGCAACTCCAATAACTGTAGCAACAACTGTGGTGATATCAACAATTTTTCCTAGCCAACCATCTGTCTTATCACCGAAAAGAGGCTTTAAAGTGACAGACAAGAGGTATTTCTCTTGCTTTCGAAATCCAAAATAAGCTAGAGCCAAAGCAACCAATGCATATACTGCCCAAGCATGTATCCCCCAGTGAAAAAATGTAAAACGAAATGCATCAGCTAATGCTGTTTGCGATTCCTTAGGTGCACCAGGTGTCGAAATAGCAAAATGCGATAAGGGTTCAGCTGCTCCGTAGAAGACCAAACCAATCCCCATACCTGCTGAAAACATCATTGCTATCCATGATACAGTTGAATATTCAGGACGTGAATGAGGTTGCCCTAAACGTATTTGTCCAAGAGGACTCATAATAAAAAAGACACACAAAGCAAGAATTGAAGTAACTAACAACAAGTACAACCAACCGAAATTGGTAGATACCTGTTCACGCAAGATTTGTGTCCAAGATTGAAAACCACGAGGAACAATAATTCCTAATAAGACTAAAATAAGTGATACAATTAGTGAACCTGTAAATACAGGCGTAATATGTTTTTTACTCAAAATTTCCTCCTATACTAAAATAGTATAGCATACTTTAATAAATACTCCTCTCATTTTAACCACCTGTATCAAGACCTCTCCTTGTCTCCTCAACAAAAAAGAACCAAATAACATTATCTGGTTCTTGTGTTTGACTTAGTGATTAATCACTATTTGGTGTAAATACCAAATGTTCGTTGACAAAGGCATCAAATCCAAGTTGGCTCAACTCACGACCATATCCTGAATTTTTAATACCTCCAAACGGTAATTCCGGTAATGATGTCCACCCTGAATTAATAAATGTCATCCCTGTTTCAATCTGAGCCGCCACTTTTTTAGCATGTTCTGGATCAGAAGAAAAAACAGTGCTTCCTAAACCATAACTAGAATCATTAGCTAAAGCAATAGCTTCTTCTTCAGTATCCACTTTATAGATAGAGGCTACGGGGCCGAAAATTTCTTGATTATAGATTGGATTTGCTTTAGTGATATTCGTTAAAACAGTTGGCATGACGAAGTTTCCTGGATGATCTATAGTGTCATTTCCAAAAACTACCTCAGCACCGTGGTCTACCGCCAATTTAATTTGTTTTAAAACATCATCCTTTGCACCTGCAGATGACAGTGGAGCCAAGGTTGTTTCCGAATCCATTGGGTCACCCCATTTAGCAGACTTAAAGGTCTCAACTACCATATTTACAAATTCGTCATACTTATCAGCCATGACAATGAAACGTTTTGAAGATGTACATACTTGACCTGCATTATATAAACGCGCAAAGAATATTGTTTTACTAAGTAAATCAAAGTCAGCATCATCTAAAATAAGAAAAGCATCGTTCCCACCTAATTCCATAGACGATTTTTTCAAATTTTTACCAGCCTCAGCTGCTATTGATGCCCCACCACGCTCAGAACCAGTTAAACACACACCTGCAACACGAGGATCTGATATAAGGTTTGAAACTTGATCATACGAAGCAAAAATATTTTTAAACGCTCCTTCTGGAGCTCCTGCTTCTCGGACTAAATCCTCAAACGCTTGAGCTGAGGCAGGACAAATAGAAGCATGTTTTAAAAGCATAGTATTACCCACTATAAAGTTAGGGGCAAATACACGCATAATCTGATAAAATGGGAAATTCCATGGCTCAACAGCAAGTAAAACACCGACAGCTTGCTTCAAATAGTAAGCCTCTCCATTTGGACTTTCTAACGGAACAGGTTTTAAAAACTTTTGCCCATTATCAGCATAATAGTCAGCTATGTCTGCACACAAGTCCACTTCTCCTTGTGCTTCAGTGAAAAGTTTTCCCATATCTTTAGTCATAACTTCAGCGTACTTATCACGATCCTTACGTAATAAATCTGCTACTTTATGCAATTGATTTTGGCGTTCTTCAACATTATCTTCTTTGCGCCATGTCTTGTAGAGGGCATGCGCTATGTCTAATGACTGTTCGAGATCACTGTCACTGATATTATCGAATTCATGCAATACTTCGTTAGTGTACGGATAAATTGTTTTATATGCCATAATGTTCCCTCCTTTTGATATCCTCATTATAACATTTATGAAATCGATTACAAATATTTAGCTTTAGACAAGATCACCAAGTTCCAAGGATAGCTTGCATTGTTAAACTAACTATAATAATGCCTAACCAACACGCTGCACCTAAAAGAATTGATTTTCCTCCAGTTTTAATTAGTTTGCTGACATTAGTATTTATACCAATTGCCCCCATTGCCATAACAATAAAAAATTTAGATAAAACCTTAAGTGGCTCAAAGATACGTAACGAAAAACCTAATGAAGCAACTATCGTTGTTAGCAAAGAAGCTAAGATAAAATAAAGCACAAACTTCGGAAATATCTTAGTAACACTTACAGATTGTTCTTTCTGCGTTTGTTTCATATGATAAATAGATAATACAATCGTAATTGGAATGATGGCTAATGTTCGTGTCAATTTAACAATAGTAGCTCCGCCCAAAGTATTGCTGTGATTGATAGCATCCCATGCAGTAGCAGTTGCTGTAACTGACGAGGTATCATTGACAGCAGTCCCTGCAAATAATGCAAAACCGTGATCAGAGAGACCAATAAAATTCCCCAGCGTTGGAAAAATTAAAGCCGCTAAGATATTGAATAAAAAAATAACCGAAATAGCTTGTGCTACTTCATCATCTTTAGCATTAATAACTGGTGCAGTCGCTGCAATTGCGGATCCACCACAAATAGATGAACCAACACCTATTAAAGTAGCAATCGTTTTATCTAACTTAAATAACTTTTGCAAAACATAAGCAATAATCAATGAAATGGAAATCGTCATAATAATGATGGGTAACGATGATATACCAACTTTCATCACTTGCATGAGGTTTAGTCCAAAACCCAATAAGACAGCTGCTGTTTGTAAAATATATTTAGACGTAAAAGCAATACCCTTATTAAACAATTGTCGATTTTGATAAAAGGATCCAACAATTATTCCAATCAAGATAGCAAAGACTGGTGCTCCTATTAAAGGGAGATAAAGCCCAAGCAACCAAGATGGTATAGCAATAATAAAGCATAATATTAGTCCAGGAATTTTTTCCTTAAATAACATGATAGTCCTCCTCACATTGACTATTATATCACAAGCTTTAAAACGTGGCAGGAAAACCGAAAGAGGACCAGAATATGCTCTGATCCTCTTTCATTACTAATTCACAATTATTTAGTTACTTTCATAAATGGATATGATTTTTCATTACCTAAAATCAATTTAGAGCCCTCTTTTTTATAGGCTGTTTTTTCACCATTTTTCACAATATTACCATAGAACGCATTTGCCTTTTTATTGATATGCGATACTTTAATAACACTTGTTAAGCGATGTACTTTACCATCCATAACTGGCAATGTCATTTCACCAGTATTAGTATTATATTTTCCTCCGGCAGCTTGTGCAGCACTTTGGAAACTTCTATCAATTTGTTGGTCAATTTGTTGGTCAGTGATTTTTGTTTCATCAAAAATCTTTTTACCTGCTTCACTTAAATCATTGTAAGTCAAACCTTGATCTTTTAATTGTTTTTCAAGAGCTTTATCAATAAAAGTTTTTATAGCTTGATGGAATTTTACCTCATCAATTTGAGCAGTGACTGTTATCTTTGCCTCATCGTTTTTGACGTTCATATGCATATTAGCACCCTTAACCAAATCAGCTGCACTAATCCCCATATCCGCTGCTTGACTTCCAAGTTGTTGTTCTATTTCTTTCTCAACTTGCTTCTCTAAAGAAACTGTACGCCATTTCCCCTCTAGTGACTGATGATTATTCCAGAAATAGAGACCGCCTGCACCTACAATTAAAATAAGTACTAGTACAGTTAAAAAAACTTTTAAAAACTTTTTCATGATAAAAACTCCTTATGATAAACTACATTAATCATAACATAATATCACAACTCCTTCAATTAAAATAGTAAAATAATTATATAAAAGTTTGTATTTTTATCCATTTTAATAAAACCTATTATTTGCAAAAATGACATAATCTAAAACATTTAATTTTACTACATAATAATTATAAAACAATTAATCTCAGTAAAGGTTTTCATTTGTATATTTAAATATTTTTTCGAATTATTATATTATTTGTCGCTTTTTTATGGTAATATAAAATAAATATAGATTTTAAATTAATATATACATTTCTATATTTATTGATTTTTATCTCAGTATAACTTAGTGTCGTAGAGATTAATTCCTATCATTCACCGCTTTATTTTAGGATAACTAAACAATTTATTGTTTAAAACGAAAGGATTTATGAATGTCTAGGAAAACATTTAAACGTATACTATCGATTGGAGTTTGCACGCTCGTACTATCGATGAGTCTTTATTACACTGAAAAAGCCCACGCTATTGCTGGTCCTAGTGACCGCCAATACGTAGAAAACCCAAATCCTCACATTATTGTAAATGTTACAGGTACTGATCAAAACGGAAATAGCATTTTACCGCATTATATCGAAGTCAATGTAAATATGGGACAAACTTTAAGTAAAAAAGAAATTCTAGATTATATTGCTCGAAATTTAAACTCTAGTGTTGGAGGAGAAAGTAAAAACGTTCAATACAGCAACATCGAGTTTAAGGAAAGTGCTTATCTGAAGCGTCAATTAGATGATGGCAAGACAGAAGAAATAGCAATTGATAACGACGGTGTTACTGTACCTAAAGACGGTCCAAACAAATTTTGGATTGACGTTCCAGTAACTTGTACTGTTACTCCTATCGTAACAGAAACACATGAAGTTCGATGGGGGACTCCAGTCGATATATCACACCGTATTTACTTTGTTGAAGAATCTTCTGGAAAAGTTTTAGATGAATACACAAATCTACACACTGCTTATTCGGAATTTAACGGTTATCGTGTTGGAGATTATATCACAGACTATGCACTTTCTAAGTCTGCTTACGAAGCTTTTTTAAACTCTCGTTTAGATAAAGAAGGTTACAAACTTCAACATCGTATTAGCACGAATGTACGACAAAACCTTCAAATTGATAAATTGATTTTCAATTATGACTTTAATGAGGAAAATATTCACTACCAAATCGGGAATATCCGTCCACTATTAAGTCGCTCATCAGCTGAAGTAGAATCTGACATCATTACAGAACGCTACTATGTTTCTAAAAATGCTAAAAGTTTAGCACGTACAGAATCAACCATTTCGATTAAAATGGTTGATGCCAAAACTGAACAAGCGCTATTTAACCACACATTAACGGGTTATCAATTGTCAACTGTTTCCAATGTCTATAACAGACTCTTTGAAGAAAATCTTATCCCAACTACAAAATCAGGAGAAAAATATTTTATTCAAAATATGAAAAAAACAGCTGAACAAGAATATACTGTTTACCTTTCAGAAACACCTTATTCTGAAGAGAACGCTCCCGTAATTTCTTATGATGCAAGACCTGTTGATTGGGATTATCACTCAGGCGCTTCAGGATCACTTGAAAATCAGCCTAACATCTATACTGAAGAAGATTCAACTGAATTTTTGGGTAATAAACCACAAGCAGCTTGTTATCCAAACAAACAATTTGCTTGCGAAAATACTGACTCTAAATACAACTATAGCTATTTAGAAAAATAGTTATAACCGATAGGGTTAATCTCTCATTATCTTATACTGATTAAAATCATTAAACTTGTTTCCATTTTGACTGGAAACAAGTTTTTTATATTTATTTGTCACATATAATTGACAGTCTTCGAAAAATGATATATACTCAAAATGTCATCTATATATGACACTCTTCTTAGATTCTTTACTAAAGGAGCTAATAATCGTGAATCGTCTTAGAGAATACAGAATTAAAGCTAGCATATCTCAATTAGCTTTAGCAAAATCAGTTGGTGTCGCCAGACAAACAATAAACCTTATTGAAAATAATAAATACAATCCTTCGCTAGATCTTTGTATAAGACTAGCGGAATGCCTACAAACAGACCTCAATACTCTTTTTTGGGATAGTAGACATCTATAACAGATTAGACTCTCTAAATCTATGAAAACTCGGGAGGTTAGGTCGTGTTATTATTTCAATCTCAAACTTTATTAAATAGTTCAAGGATAGGAGAATATTATGAAAGAAAGGAAAAATTTGGGGATAAAATTAATAAAATCCCTATATGGTATTAATGGCCCATTCGATGAATACAGAGAACAAAAAATCAATTATCTTGGAAATCTATTATTTGCAACCACTAGCCTCTATCACATTTTATCCTCTATCATCGCCTGGTTCACGGTAAGTAAATATCCCACAGAGACTGCATATACTCTCCTAGCTTTAACATTCTTTCTATATTTTTGTATTTTTCTAATTGTTATTCCCTCTTATCTCAACAGTCATGATTTAATAACGCCACTAGAAGTCTCAAAAAATGACTATCCAGTAGCAATAAAGAAAAACAAACAAAAATTTATCAAAATCGGGATATTTTATACTGTCATCCAGTGGCTTATCTTGGGTTTAACAACTAACAATAACACTCCGCTGATTGTATCGCTATTTTCTTTAAAAGTTATTTTGGCTAGTATTATGTCCGGTGTAGCTTACAATGGAGTTATGTATCTAATATTTAAAAACAATGTTGATATTGAAAAAGATGAATAATGACAACATTTCATCTCTAATTGTTCTCACTGTCTATATAAATAATAAGGCTGGAAAATTTTCCAGCCTTATTATTTATGGTAATATCTTTGCAGCATTAATCGCCGCTTCGTAGTCAACATCTGAATTAACATTGTCAACGTATTCGGTGTAAGTCACCTTATTATGCTCATCCAAAATAAGAACTGCACGTGTTAACAAATGCCACTCATTCATCAAAAGAGCGTACTCTTGACCAAACGAATGATCATAAAAATCTGATAATAAAATTACGTTATCAAGGCCTTCAGCACTGCACCAACGCTTCTGAGCAAATGGAAGGTCCATAGAAACAGTAATAACCACTGTGTTATCTAGCTCTGATAATTCCTCATTAAAAGTACGTGTTTGTTTTGAACAAATACCTGTATCAATAGAAGGAACAACGCTAATAACTTTCTTTTTCCCTTCAAAATCTTTTAAAGATTTTTGAGATAAGTCTGTAGCTATTAGTAAAAAATCTTTTGCAATATCCCCAACTTGTAGCTGTTTTCCTGTAAAAGTAACAGGATTTCCAAGAAATGTTGTCATAAGTTTACCTCCTTATCAATTACCTTTATTTTACTATGAAGCTTCTTCTTTTTCGAATAATTGAACTGATAATTAGAGGTACTTACTTCCTTCGCGTATGCTCAAAGTCGACAACTCATCATAATAATTACTGATAAAGTCCTTTACCCATACTTTATTATATTTTGAATAACCCCTAAGCGCCCAGCCAATCGCCTTATTGATAAAAAATTCTTGACTTCCTGTATTTCTTAAAATAAAAAGTGACAAAATATCAGTATTTGTTTTTTCTTTAAATCCTAGTTGATGCTCAATAGCTAGTCGCCTCATCCAAAAATCTTGATCAAGTGACCATTCTGATAGTAAATTCATAACCTTGTCATCTTTTAAGGATAAGTTCCCAAAAATCTTAGTCAGAACATCAATACTATCCCACCACTGTTGATGACGAGCGTAAAACTCTAGTCTAGAGCAATCATTATAGGTGAGAAATTGACTCATAGCTAATAGATAATCAAGTACAAAATGATGATATTCACGATAGTCACTTTGCCAACATTTATCAAGCAATTGCCAATCAATTTTTGCTTGTCTTTTAGCGGCCTTTATAAGCTCTTTGTAGAGCATACGTCGCTCAGGTGATTTAATACCATAGCACTTAAAATGATGGCGTAAATAAGCCTCCTGTTGCTTAGAAACTTCTTTGTCACTTGCAGCTTTAAATTTCCTCTCTAAACTTAGGAATAAATCCATTACGTAATCCCCTTGTATTTTCCAAAAAGCGTTGTAATTCCTTCATGTACAGATTCTCTTGATACACGTAAATTAGCGTAAGGAGTCAGTTCATCAAAATCCCCTACTTGAACACTATAATGCGCAGCATCAAACATAGAAATATCATTTTTATCATTGCCAAAAGCTATAAAACGATTCCCAAATAATTTCTTAGTGGCTTTTCCCTTGTCAACTGCAATGGGATTTATGTACAAACATTTTTCAAATTCGTGGAAAAAGTGACTACTAAGTCCAAAACGATTTAATTCCGCTAACATTTGGTCTGCCCTTCCCAGCTGATCACCAAAATACAACACCATTTTTATCGGTTTCTCAATTTTAGAAACTTCTAGAAGCTCTCCCCTTTTTTGAGGATCAACATAAGCAATAAAGGGAATTTTAGAAGCCTGATAAGTAGCGTAATTAAAGACCTCATCAACAAAATATGGAATCTGATGGCGATGACAATATGAAATAATAGTACTAAAAAAGTCACTTTGTAAATAGTAACTATCCACTAAGTGACCATTTTCATGTAAAGTCGCACCATTTAAACCAATAATTTTTGATAAAGATAGCTTGTCGCCAAGGATACCTATAGTGTCTCTATAAGATCGCGCTGTAGCAAAAGTGACTCTATGACCATAATCAATCTGGGCTCTCTCTAGTATTCCTTGTATTTCTTTAGATAGACTCATACCATCAAAACAAAGAGTTCCATCTATATCAAAGACAAAATCCATTCTCTCAAAGTCCCATCCTTAAGTTAAAATAGGTTTTCATACGTGCATAAACATCTTCATCACCAACAAAAAAAATATGATCTCCTTGCTCTATAACTGAGAAAGGCCCCGGAGAAACAATAAATTTCCCTTCGTGTTCAATAGCCACAATAGTCGCACCAGTTTGATGCCATACATTTAATTCTCCTATTGACTTACCAAGGTGTTCAGAATCTTCACTGACAATAATTTCATATGGTGCTAGTGGGTATTGTTTACTAACCGCACGTGTTTGGAGCAAAAAATCATCAACTAAAGTAGCTAACTCTTCCATTTCTTGTTGCTGAGCCTTGATATTATCACGGATTTTACCTTTCAAAATAGCAACTGAATGAGAGGTTTCATATTGGTTTAAGAATTCAATTGCTTTTTCTTTAGAGAGAATAATGGCTCCACTGCCATGCTTTAAAGTTAAAATCTGTAAATCTGCTAAAATATTAAGACCCTTACGTGCTGTTTCTGGTGATACGTTGAATGTTGAAGCAATAGTTGTTCTAGATTTCAACTTCTCTCCAACTTCATAATCTCCATTTGCGATTCTTTGTGCAACCGCTACTGCTATTTTTTGATATTTAGATGTTACAATTTCAGATTGTTCAGAAACCATCCAACCCTCCTTATCCTAATAAAAACATACATATTAAACCACAATTAGCAAAATATTGCAAATATATCTTTTTTGTTAATATCTAATGTCTTTAGTAAATATCATATAAAAGGAGCTGGTCTCCCAGCTCCTAGTGTCTTATCATAAAAAGTAGTTTACTGAATTAAGATTCACTAGTACGAGCTTCTGAGATTTTTTCTTTTGCAGCCTCAGTACCATTTGATACTGCTTCTTTTGTTTTCTCTGCTCCAGAGGAAATTGCTGCTTTAGCTTTGCCAGCCTGTTCAGAAGCAAAGTTTCCTGTTGCTTGTGCTGCATCAGATACACGATCTTGTACTGTCACTGAGTCAGCTTCATGTTCAGCTTTAGTCTTAATATCTACGACATTTGCGTTCAATTCAACAACTTTAAGGTGGGTCATCACTTCAACGTTTTGACTGACAATCGCTTTAATGCTTTCAACGATAGCTGGGATGTCCTTGCCGTATTCAACAACGATGTCTAAATCAACTGCAACTTCTTTAGTACCAACTTCAACATTTACACCATCAGTTACTGAGTCAGAATTTACAACGCTATTTTTTAGATTAGAGAAGAAACCTCCACTCACAGCTAAGAGTCCGTCTACTGATTCTAAAGCATGTCCAACAATTTTAGCAATTACCTTTTCTTCATAAGTTACTGAAGTTTTAATATCTTGTTTTTGATTTTCCATAAATAAATGACCTCAAACCTTCTAGTCCTTTTTCTTAAAGCTCTCTGAAGCACCCTTAATGGTATCTTTAATGTCAGCAAGTTTTTCTTTTGCATGACCTTTCAATTTATCAACTTTACCTTCAGATTCAACTTCTTTATCGCCAGTAAGTTTCCCAACAGATTCTTTTACTGAACCAGAAACCTTATCAACTTTTGCATCAAATTTTTCTTCAGACATAATAGCCTCCTACTAATAACAATACTTTAAACTACACTTAAATCAATTATTGTACACGTGGTTCAGACTTCATGTCTTCCACTTTATCAACACCGCTACCTACGGCACTTTTAACGTTTGAAACTTGATTCGAAGCAAATTCACCTGTTGCTTGTGCTGCATTTGTTACACGATCTTGAAGAGTTACTGAATCTTCTTCATGTTGAGCACGAGTTTTAATATCAACAACATTAACATTAACTTCAACCACTTCAAGGTCTGTCATACGTTTCACTTCAGCTTCAACAACTTTTTTGATATCGGCAAAGATAGTTGGAACATGTTTTTGGTATTCAGCAACAATATCCAAATCAACTGCAACTTGCTTTTTACCCACTTCAACATTTACGCCATCTGTAACTGAATCAGAATTTACAACGCTATTTTTTAAATTTGAGAAAAAACCACCATTTACAGCCAAAAGACCATCTACATGCTCAATCGCAATTCCAACAATTTTTTCAATCACTTTATCTTCAAAAGTTAATTCTCCACGAACAGCTGTCGTGCCAGAATTGTTAGTTGTGTTTTTGATGTAAGTTTCAGTCATAATAGTTCCTCTTTCTTTTATTTAAATAATGTAGAATAAATATAAACGAAAAATTTTATTTTCTCTTATTAAAGAATTGGTCAAGCATACCTGTTCTTTGCACATAAAGTCCAGCATAAGCACCTAGCACAATGATAACAAGAGCAAGAATTGTTTTAAAGAATCCAATGGTTACAATCATAGCAGCTAAAACGAGCCCAATAACTGCACCTCCTAGTGGATATCTGTATTTCCTCACGAATTCTGACATATTAGACTCCTATTCTACACGACTTTTATTCGTCTTAGCATTTCCAACATTTTCTTCTTCAACTTGCTTAACAAATACTCTAGTGTTCATTTTCTTTTCCAACCCAAAGAATTCTTTTAAGCCAAGTTCAACATCACTTTGAATATGTTCAAGTTGTTCCGGTACATTTGTACGAGAAGTTAAAAGACCTTTAACATCAACTTTCACTTTTTTCTTATATAAATGAGCTGTCACACTAGGAGATTTCATCAAACCAGTTTTTAATACTTCTGTTTTAACAAATCCCTCTATTGCAGATTTTTTTAACATCAATTTACCAGTTTTATCAGCTAGTTTATACTCTGTGTATCGTCTTGGATAAAACAGAACTACCAATATAGCCAGTAAAACGATTACAAACAGCACTAATGCTCCCCAAAAGAAATAATGATACATACCAACGTCAATCGGTGATGGCAAATTAAAATCCCAATCTAACCAATTAAAAGATGGTAGATAAATGTGTTGTTTACTGATAACAGCTACAAATCCTAGTAGGGTAAGGGAGATTAGACCTAGTAAAGTATATAAACTTTTTAGTCCTTTTGACATAGGTAACTCCTTTTCTAGTTATTCATTTTACCTAGTACAAATGAAGTAACAATGACAACAATAATCGCACCTACGATTGAAGGAATCAAAGCCATACCTGCTAATTTAGGCCCCCATGTTCCTAGTAAACTTTGACCAACAAATGAACCAACTAAACCAGCTAAGATGTTAGCTATCCAACCCATTGATCCACCTTTGTTAGTAACAGCCCCTGCAATAGCACCGATAATAGCACCTACGATTAATGACCAAATTAAACTCATGATAAATACCTTCTCTTTCTTGACTAATCATTCCACTAGTTATGTAGTTATGATTTTTTGCCTAATACAAATGAAGTAACAATGATAACGATAATCGCACCTACGATTGAAGGAATCAAAGCCATATCTGCTAACTTAGGCCCCCATGTTCCTAGTAAACTTTGACCAACAAATGAACCAACTAAACCAGCTAAGATGTTAGCTATCCAACCCATTGATCCACCTTTGTTAGTAACAGCCCCTGCAATAGCACCAATAATAGCACCAACGATTAATGACCAAATTAAACCCATGATAAATACCTTTCTTCCTAAGTACATCTCAGTGTACAAACTTATTTTGTTCTTAACTAAATAACAAGAGTTTCTTAAGTGACCACTCGGCAATTAATTAAGTTGTTAACTATACTAATATTATACAACTTTATAAAGTGACTGCCAAGTAAAAAGCTTGGTAAATGCTTTTTTTTAAGTGACCACTTGATATTTAATCGATATTGTTATTATACTCTTTTTAGAGAATAATGCAAGAGAAACGCTTCTTTTTTTAAAATAGTATGGTCACTTTTAGAAAACGCTTTAATATCAACCTTTTTAGTAAGTAAAAACCAAATGATAACTTATTTTTTCTATTCAAATGATGCAAAAAGACTAAGAATACAATTCTTAGTCTCTGATTATTTAAGCATATAATAGAAGAAAGTTAGTTTTTCTTTTTGCTAATAGGAGCGACACTCGCTAATAATTTCTTTAACCCAATACCTGGAAAATTTATTTTTAACTCTTGAGTCTTTCCGCTACCTGAAACTTCAAGCACCGTACCGTCCCCCAATTTTTTATGAGTTGCAACATCACCAATCTCCCATGATGTCTCATGGCTATTGTTCGTGTTAAGAGCCTGGAGTTGGGCAGTTACTTGAGGTTGTGAATTACTTTTACGTGCTTGAAGCGCTTGTTGAAGACTCATTCCTTGACCAAATTGTGTAGGCTGTTCTTTTGAATATTTCACACCAAATGAAGAATTAACTGGTCGAGCTAACCCTTGATATTGTATCAGCTCATCATCAATCTCACGTATAAAACGGGTTGGTCTATTATAACTAGTTTTACCAAATAAAGTACGGGTATTAGCATTGGTAAGGAAAAGTATTTGTTCTGCTCTCGTAATCCCGACATAAGCTAAACGACGCTCTTCTTCTAATTCATCAGCATCCTCTATTGCACGCGATAAAGGAAATACTCCTTCTTCCATACCGATTAAGAAAACAACTGGAAATTCTAGACCCTTGGCAGCATGTAATGTCATTAAAGTGACCTCAGCCGTTTCAGTGGCGCTATCATCAGTATCTGCTATTAAAGCTAAATCATTTAAAAAACGCGATAGACGATCTAAACCAGTTTCACCCTCTACTGTAATCTCAGGGTTATCGTCAAAATTTTTAGTCACTGACAAGAATTCTTCAATATTTTCAATACGCGCTTGACTTTCTAATGTATTTTGAACTTGAAGTGCTTCTAGATATCCTGTCTTATCCAGTAGGTTTTCTGTAATCTCCGTCACAGTTAAACTATCTAGCTTACTACGTAGAGTCAAAATCAGATTAGCTAAATCCCAAACAGCTTGAGCAGCCTTCCCTTTTAAGGGCGACATCATGACATTTGAAGAGGCATCAAGAAGAGACATGCTCTGTTCATAGGCAAATGACCGTATTTTTTCTAAAGTTCCTGGCCCCACCCCTCTTTTAGGTTCATTTACAATCCGCTCAAAAGAAATATTATCAGAAGTATTTGCAAGGATATTGAGATAAGCAATAACATCTCGAATTTCTTTGCGACTATAGAATTTCGTTCCACCAACCATTGTATATGGAATATTTGATTTTAAAAGTGCTTCCTCAATAGTACGAGATTGCGCATTCGTACGATAAAGAACGGCAAAATCTTTGAAATTTTTTCCTTGTTCTCGAACGATGTTATCAATAGTTGATGCTACAAAAACGGCTTCTTCTTGCTCATTGTTAGCTCTATGATATACAATTTGCTCACCTTCATCATTTTGAGTCCATAATTTTTTAGGACGGCGATTTTTATTATGATTGATCACATTATTAGCAGCTTGAAGTATTTTCTTAGTTGAGCGATAATTTTCTTCTAATAATACAACTTTTGCTTGCGGATAGTCCTTTTCAAAATCAAGAATATTTTGCATATCAGCTCCACGCCATCCATAAATAGATTGATCGGCATCACCAACAACACAAATATTTTTGAAACGCGAAGCTAATAACTTAACTAATTGGTATTGAGCGTGGTTAGTATCTTGATACTCGTCTACATGGATATATTGATACCTCTGTTGGTAATAGGCCAAAACATCTTTATTCTGATCAAATAGTCGAAGTGTCATCATAATCAAGTCATCGAAATCCATGGCCTCACTTCTACGTAATTCCTCTTGATAAGCTTTATAGCATTTAGCAATTACCTGTGTATACATATCTCCGGCTTGCTTCTCATATGCAATTTCATTAAGAAGGTCATTTTTAGCATTAGAGATTGTACCTAAAATTGAACGTTCATTCCACTTTTTTGTGTCCAAATTTAATTGCTTAATGATTCGCTTCATTAAAGTACGCTGCTCACCTGGATCAACGATTGTAAAGTTACGATTATATCCAATATAATCAGCTTCACGACGTAAAATACGAACACACATACTATGAAAAGTTGCAATCAAAGTATCTTGGGTAGCTGGATTCAAGGCGATAGCACGTTCACGCATTTCACGCGCTGCTTTATTAGTAAAAGTAATCGCTAAAATATTCCAAGGATTAACATATTTTTCATCTATTAAATAAGCAATACGATGAGTCAGGACACGTGTTTTTCCAGAGCCAGCTCCTGCCATAATCAAAAGCGGTCCGTCTGTCGTTTGTACCGCTTTTGCTTGTTTATCATTCATTCCAATTATTAAAGGATTCATTTCTACTCCTAATTTTGTCAAAATTGCTTCTCTAGTATATCATTTTTTCATCTTTTTCCCAATAGAAAAAGGAGTTAAACAGACGCTGTCTAACTCCTACCTTTTTTACTTCTCTTTTCTTTCTCCAGTTACAAACATTGTAAAAATAGCAGTTGTAACCATTTCGCCTTTCTGATTTTTAATGTGAACATCAACGACTTTTGTAGTACGACCATTATGAACACAAGTACCGATGACAGTAAGCAGATCATCTAATCGGCCTGCCCTCAAATAGTTGATATTTGATTGTAGAGTTACCGCTTCATATCCTGTTGAAATAGCAACTAAACCACTGACTTGATCACACAGTGTAAACAAATAACCACCATGAGCATTACCATAATAGTTGAGCGAAGAGTCAACGACCTTCGTTGTTAAGGTAACTTGACCTTCTTCCCAGTTCTCAATTTCGTAATTCTCAAATACTTTTACTTGTTCTAAATTGAATTTCATTCTACTATAACCTCACTTTTTCTATGACCATTATAGCAGAAAATAAGGAAACCATAACTGTAAACGTTTTTATTTTAAACTTTTTAACTGACCTATCATAACAAAAGAGCTCAGATACTCTGAGCTCTTTTGTTATGATTTCATGCTTTCTTTTGGCAATATTAAATTTAATATAATACCCACTATAGCACTTAATGCTGTTCCTGATAAAGTTAGAGCACCTAGATCAAGGACTGCTCCACCGAGGCCTAAAACTAACATGGAACTGGCAATAATTAGATTACGAACCTCAGCAAAATTGACACGATTTTCAATCAACACTTTTAATCCATTACTTGCAATAACACCATAAAGTAATATAGCCATTCCACCAAGTACTGCACTAGGAATTGTAGAGATCAAAGCTGTAAATTTACCAAAGAATGAAAAAGCGATTGCAATAAAAGCTGCATTACGAATAACCGTTACAGAAGCTATACGCGTCATACCAATAACACCTGTATTTTCACCATAAGTAGTTTCAGCTGGTCCTCCTATAAGAGCAGAAAATGCGGTTGCTAAACCATCTCCAATTAAAAGACGATTTAAACCTGGTTTTTTTAGAAAGTTACGCCCACAAATCTGACCTAAAACTGTATGATCACCGATATTTTCAGCAATCGTTACAATTGAGATTGGAAGGATTGCAAGCATTTCTGGTCCAAAGTAAAGTTTATAACTGTGAAATAAACCTGTCTTAAACGGTAAATAGAATTTTGGTAATTCAAACCAGGCAGCTTTTTCAACTGGAGATAAATCTACCAAGCCAAGAATGATTGATAAAATATAACCTCCAATAATTGCAAATAAAAATGGAATAATCTTGATAAAACCTTTCCCTTTAGTATTGATAAAAGCTGCAATCAAGAATGTAACAACAGCAACTAGCATTTTACGCCAATCACCTTTAGCGACAAAACCTGCATTAGTTACAGCAGAGTTTGCCAAACCTAAACCAATAACAATAATCATAGGTCCAATGATTATTGGTGGCAAAATCTTATCAACCCATGAATTTCCTACGAACTTAATAACCGTCGCCACAACGACATAGATTAGACCTACAAAAAGAATACCTGTTTGAGCAGCCGAAATATCGCCATGCATTTGTTTCATGGCTAATGCCATAGCTGTAATATAAGCAAATGATGAGCCTAGGTAAACAGGGACTTTAAATTTTGTCGCAACTTGATAAATGAGCGTTCCGCAACCAGAAGCAAATAAAGCCACTGATACAGGCATCCCTAAAATAAGCGGAACTAATATCGTAGCTCCAAACATGGCAAAAACATGTTGAAAACTTAACAACAAACCTTGAAATAATTCTGGTTTTTCATCGATATCTAGTAATAAGTTAGTAGAATGTACTTCCTTATCTACTAGAATTTGATTACTTTCACCTTTAGCATTTAAAGTCATATCTAAACTAGTCCTCTTGGGCATACAAAAAAGCCCACTTTCTATAGCAATATAGTCATAGGCTTTATTTTTTTCCTGATGTTTTTCTCACCTCACGGGATGAGTTTAAAAACCTACGCTGAAAGAATTATAGCATAAGACATTTTAGAAAACAAGACTTTTTTGAAACTATATTGACAAAACTATGCTTTTTCATTATGATAGTTAACATAATAAAATATACCGAATGACGTCATTCAGGAGAAGAAAGTTAGACTTTCGCCGAAGGAATTACACTCTCAGGTGTCTTAAGACAGGACTGATTGACAGACGGACTTCTGGAGAGACCTATAAGTAGCAACATCTTTATATTGACATCAAGATGTGCTCTAGGCGCCGAAGGGGCAAGAAGAGTAAAACAACTCCTCCAATCTCTCAGGCAAAAGGACAGAAGCTAAAAGCCAATATTAATAATGAGTAGTAAGCTTATTAAGTTTACTACTACCTTTATTTGTGCGCTTTTTAGCTAGCATCTTTCAGAAGTTATCTCTTTTAGAGATAACTTTTTTCGTTTCATTACAGAATCCATAGGTATGTCATGTATCAAAGGAGAACATATGCTAACACTTTTTACTCATATCAATAGCTTCGTTTGGGGTCCACCTTTACTTGCTTTATTAGTCGGAACAGGTATTTACCTATCATTTCGCTTAGGTTTTATTCAATTGAGACAACTTTCTAGAGCTTTCAAATTGATTTTCCGAGAGGATAACGGGCAAGGAGATATTTCAAGTTATGCTGCCCTTGCAACTGCTCTTGCTGCAACGGTAGGGACAGGTAATATCGTTGGTGTGGCTACGGCTATTAAATCTGGAGGACCAGGAGCTTTGTTTTGGATGTGGGTAGCCGCCTTTTTTGGAATGGCAACAAAATACGCAGAAGGATTATTAGCTATCAAATATCGCACAAAAGATACTAATGGAGAAATTTCTGGGGGACCAATGTACTACATTGTCAATGGAATGGGACAAAAATGGAAACCATTAGCAGTCTTTTTTTCTGCAGCAGGTATCTTAGTAGCTCTTTTAGGAATAGGGACATTCACTCAAGTCAATGCAATTACCTCTTCTCTTGAGCATACTTTCAAAATATCAACTAGATTTACCAGCCTCATTCTTGCTGTTATAGTATTATTTATTATATTTGGAGGTATAAAATCTATTTCAAAAGTTTCAGAAAAAATAGTGCCTTTTATGGCTATAAGCTATATTTTAGCAACTCTGATTATTATTGCAGTTAATTACAATAAGATTCCACATACTTTCCAACTCATCTTTAGCGGTGCTTTTTCTGGGACAGCAGCCATTGGTGGTTTTTCTGGAGCTATCGTTAAAGAAGCAATTCAAAAGGGAATTGCTAGAGGAGTTTTCTCAAATGAATCTGGATTGGGTTCTGCTCCAATAGCTGCAGCAGCAGCTAAAACAAAAGAACCTGTTGAACAAGGGCTTATTTCAATGACAGGAACCTTCATTGACACTATTGTTATTTGTACTTTGACAGGGATTGCAATTTTAGTTACAGGAAAATGGCTAGAATTTGATTTACAGGGTGCTCCATTAACACAAGCATCTTTTAATACCGTATTTGGCTCACTAGGTAGTTTTGCTCTAACCTTCTGCCTTGTCTTATTTGCTTTTACTACTATTTTAGGATGGAGCTACTACGGAGAGCGTTGCTTTGAATATCTATTTGGGACTAAATTTATTAACGCTTATCGTATTATTTTTGTCATTATGGTTGGCTTAGGTGGTTTCTTACAGCTCGATCTTATTTGGGTTATCGCTGATATCGTTAATGGTTTAATGGCTTTACCAAATCTAATAGCTCTCCTAGTTTTGTCACCAATTATTGTTAAAGAAACACAGAAATATTTTTCAGAGACTAAAAATATCACTAAGCCTTGAACTTACTAGTTTTATAGTCTGCTCCTAAGTGATATAATGTGTAGATGAAAGGAAATTAGGAAAATGGCAACTTCTACTGAAAACTTACAACTTGCAAAAAGAGGGCCTATTATTAGTATCATTGCCTATATAACACTGGCAGTCGCTAAATTAGCTGCAGGTTATTGGTTTGATGCTACTTCACTTGTAGCAGATGGATTTAATAACTTATCTGATATCTTAGGAAATGTAGCACTCTTAATTGGTTTACACTTGGCTAGTCAACCAGCCGACTCAAACCATCGTTTTGGTCACTGGAAAATTGAAGATTTAGCAAGCCTGATCACCTCTTTTATCATGTTTGTTGTAGGTATTCAAGTTTTTATTCAAACTGTCACTAAGATTATTAATAATACTGATACTAACATTGATCCTCTAGGTGCTATAGTAGGTGCTATATCTGCTCTTGTTATGCTTGGCGTTTATCTCTATAATAAACAATTATCTCAAAGAGTAAAGTCTAGCGCTCTGGTTGCAGCTTCTAAAGATAACCTTTCTGATGCTGTGACATCTATCGGCACATCTATTGCTATCATTGCAGCTTCTCTAAATTTTCCTATTATTGATCGTTTAGCTGCTATCATTATTACTTATTTTATTCTTAAAACAGCTTATGATATTTTTATAGAATCTGCTTTCAGCTTATCGGATGGTTTCGATGATTATCAATTAAAACAATACGAAAAAGCTATATTAACAATTCCTAAAATATCCGCTGTAAAATCTCAACGTGGACGTACTTACGGTAGTAATATTTACCTTGATATTGTTCTCGAAATGAACCCTGATCTCTCAGTCTTTGAAAGTCATGCCATTACCGAAAGAGTGGAAAAACTACTCAGTGATAAATTTTCTGTATATGACATAGATATTCATGTAGAACCCGCTTCTATTCCAGAAGACGAAATTTTCGATAATGTTTACCAAAAATTATACAAAAATGAAAAAATCATCCTAGCAAAAATTCCCGGTTATGAGACCTTTATTAGCCCTGACTTTTATATGATTAATGAAAAGGGAAATATTATCACTTCTGACATGCTTACTAATGCTACAAATCATTCATTGGCAAGCAACTTTAAATATTTCAATGTAAAATCAATTAGTCAAAAACCAAAACTTGTGTCTTATGAATTGGAAGGTAAACGACATACTAGTATTTGGCGCCGTAATGAAAAATGGTTCTTAATCTACCATCAAATAACTGCCAAGTCAAGTCCGTATAAAACGAGACGATATCAAATCACTTCCCTTGATTAATATACTATTTAATCAGTTACTCTTGATAAAAATAGCTTACAAAAATAAATTAAAAAGATTGAGAAGGATCTCGGTCTTTTTAATTTGTTTTTATGTAAACGTTTCATAGCCTTGAAAATTACTTTCAGAGTAGTAGACTATAATGGAAGGAGTTTTTCATGAAATTATACGTTCAATTAATGGTTATTTTAACCTTTTCATTCGCTGGTGAGGTTCTATCTACTATATTCAACTTACCTGTACCAGGTAGTATTATTGGATTAATATTACTATTCCTAGCGTTAAAATACAAAATCATCAGGCTCAGGCATATTGATGCCGTGGGGAATTTTCTATTAGCAAATATGACCATTTTATTTTTACCACCAGCAGTTGGACTGATGGAGCACTTTCAAGACATAAAGCCCTATCTTTTTGGAATAGCTATCATTATCTTAGGAGCGCTATTTCTCAATATTCTAACTATTGGACTGGTATCCCAATGGATCAAAAAGAGATATGAAGGAGATTATCCAGAAATTGGAGGTAAAAATGGCAACTTTAACGAATAACCCTATCTTTGGTATTATGTTAACCGTATGGGCGTATTACATTGGCATAAGGATTTTTAGAAAATATCCTTCCCCTGCAACAACTCCACTTCTTTTGGCGACTATTTTATTAATTGCTTTTTTAAAATTAACACATATCTCCTATAAAGATTACTACAATGGCGGTTCATTTCTAACGATGTTAATTACGCCTTCAACGGTTGTATTGGCTATTCCTCTCTATAGAACCTTTCATTTAATGAAGCATCACATTAAAAGTATTAGCATTAGCATCATCTTAGCTTCTGTTATCAACACAGTTTTTACCGCAATAGTTGCTAAGTTTTTTGGTATGAAATATTTCTTAGCAATCTCACTTTTCCCAAAGTCCGTAACTACAGCTATGGCCGTTGGAATTACAAGTAAAGCAGGTGGATTAGCTACTATCACTCTGGTCGTAGTTGTTATTACAGGCATCTTAACAAGCGTTTTGGGTCCTATTTTTCTAAAATTATTAAGGATAGAAGATCCTGTTGCTATAGGGCTCGCGCTAGGAGGAACTGGGCATGCTATAGGAACTGGACAAGCCTTAAAATATGGCCAAGTTCAAGGCGCCATGGCTGGACTAGCAATTGGTATCACAGGGATTTGCTATGTTATTGTCAGTCCTTTAGTTGCAGGCTTAATATTGAAATGAGGATAAGGAAAGTAAACCCAAAATAATTATGTTATAATATTTAAAAATAGAATTTAGGATAAATAATTATGATACCGTTAAAAAAAATAACTGTTGGAACGATTGTCTGTCTCTCATTTTTGGGTTTAACAGCATGCTCTTCTTCAAATACTCAGCAAACCTCTACTTCAAAATCAAATGTATCACAACATAAAAATATCAAAGCTGACCACGAAGAATTACGTTTGAAATTTAATAAAGTAAAGTTAGGGGTTAAAGCAAATAACTTTAAAGGAGGCACTAGTCTCGCTGAATTAAAACAATTATTTGGTGGCGAACCAAATGAAAAATTTGATACACCAGCGGGAAATGTCACTCTTAAAGGCTATCGTTGGAATGTCGATGATATCTCCATCACTATACAATTATTAAACGATAGTAGCATTGTTCGTTCAATTAGTAATTTTAAGTTTATTCGTGATGCCAACATCACAACAAAAGATTATAATAGTTTAAAAAATGGCATGTCATACAATAAAGTAAAAGAACTTCTAGGAGAACCTGATGATATTTCTCAAGCAGTTTCTTCAGATAAAGAGGAACTACAGGCTGCATGGATTAGTGGCATCCAGTCGTCAGACAGTGATCCGGGAATTAACCTTACATTTGAAAATGATAAACTCACTAACAAACAACAGCATGGTTTAAAATAAAAAGGCATTAACGCCTTTTTATTAATACCTTAATTACTTATTAGAAATATTTTATTACACAATGGTTTAATCTTAGTACCTTAACTTAGCCCCTTAATGGTCATACTAACTAATTATGATACTAACTTACACAGATTTCAAACTAATTCTTCCTTATTTGTCAACCCTGGTTTTACTTATCAGAAATGAGGAGAATCAGTTTGTGAGGCAAGATTGGAGATAAACTAATATAAAGCCTATAACATAAAGCTTTATGGAGCATCTATTATACATATTAAGAGCATATTGCTAGTCATGTATTTGTAGATAATTTAGAAAAAAATGATATAACAATTCAAAGTTCATCATTAACTAACTTAGAAAGACTAGGACTAATTCAAATTAATTACAAAGCACATGTAAATAAGAAAGAATATTACAACATTCTTAATAACAGTTTTATCATTAAAAAGAACAATGAATTAAAAGAACAAAACAAAAGAGTATTAACAAATCTAGGAATGATAACTCTTACTTTATTTGGTGTTAGATTTTCAAAAACTTGTTTACCTGACGTTTCGTAATATTTTGATTTCTTCTAAAATTTGAGCTCTCATTGTTTCATTCAGTTCTTGTTAATCAATATCGATTTTTGTCATAATTTCTACTACTTTTTTGAAGACTAGTTTTGAGCAAAAGATAGATACAACAAATGAAACTATTGATGGTATAATTAGTGAATAAATAAACTCCATATCTTTCTTCCCTACTCCCACTCGGGAGTTTTTGTTTTGCTTAATTCCTTAAACTTGATTATATTATACTATGACTTAAATCGTATTTATAAATAATTTTCGATAAAAATCGTATTTCTCAAAAATATTATTTGCAAATACGATTTAAAACGGTATTATATAAGTATAAAAATTCGAAAGGAAAAAATTATGACAGGAGGAAGATCCTCAAGAAATAGAGACATTAAGGTTCTTTTCGAGCAACCTAAATGATTTGCTCAATGAAACAAGTACAAAGCAAGTCGAACTCTCAAAGGCTACAGGAATACCACCAAGCACTCTTACAGGTTATGTTAAAGGAACACCTTTACCTATTCCAGGTAACGTACAAAAAATAGCAGATTATTTTGAATTAATGAAGTCTGATATAGACCCAAGATTTGCTCCTCGTAAGAAAAATCATGAACTCAAAATTCCTACTTCTCCGCTCGTTAACAAAATTACTAAGGCGGTTGTAGAATTAAATGTTCACGCAAACAACAAGTACTAGATTATGCTACAGAGCAACTAAAAGAGCAAAAAATAAAATAACCTCCATAGAAGAAAAGTTGTACGAATATAAGGTATATGAAAAACTCTCTGTATGATGAGCAATTAGACTATGATTTTGCTTCTTGGTTCTTCGGTGATTCAATGGAACCGGCTTATCTTAATGGCGAAGTTGCACTAATAAAGCAAACAGGTTTTGATTACGATGGAGCTATATACGCTATCGAGTGGAATGGACAAACTTAGATCAAAAAGTATATAAAGAAGAAGACGGTTTAAGATTGGTATCTATAAATAAGAAGTACAAAGATAAATTTGCTAGTTGGAGTGAAAATCCAAGAATTATTGGAAAGATTGTTGGACACTTTACACCAGAAGAATATTAGTATTAAATAATGTGCAATGCCTGATCCACGTAAAAAGCTGGTAGGGAGATTTTTATGGAACAATCTGAAAAGAAAGTTTTGGCTATTATTGCAATTGTAATTGGCGCAATTGCGTTAATTAGCTCATGGATGCCATTCATTAATAACGGCTCGTTTGTTATCGCTATAATTGCGTTAATCATTGGAGTTTTTGCGTTATTTTTTAATAGAAAACGCAAAAAAACACTAACTTATGTTAGTATCATTATTTCAATTTTAGCAATGATAATTGTTCTAGTTACACAATCAATGTATGGTAAAGTGATTGATACCGCAAGCAAATCATTCGATAAAACATCTAAATCATACGAAACCTCTTATAGCAAGTCTTCTTCTATCGAAGCTTCTTCTTCTAGAGCAAAAGTTAAAAATGCGGACACTAAATTCAAATGGTCAGAATCTTATTTTAATTCGTTAGTCAAAGGTCAGACAACTTACGACGAAGTTGTTGCAAAAGTTGGGAAACCTAATAGCGTATCTGACAGCACGGACTACGATATCGAAACAGATGCTGAGGTACCTTCAAAAGATTGTGGTTGGGACTTGAATGATGGTTCGTACTATGCAAACGTATCTATTCATTTTATTCAAAAAAATGGCGTACTAGTTATTGATTCTAAATCAAGCAACGGATTAAAATAAATGATAAACAAAAAGCCCCACGCTCAAATTTTGGTCAAGGAAAGCGTGAGGCAAGATAATATAAGAAATAAGCATTAAATGGCTTGTTTTCTTGTACCTATTTTAGCAAATTTAGAAAGGTTTAGCAATGGCGTATTTCCGTAAACGCGACAACAGGTGGGAGTATCGGATATCGTATAAAGATGTAACTGGTAAGTACCGACAAAAATCAAAGAGCGGTTTTAAAACAAAAAAAACAAGCTGAACTTGAAGCAAATAAGATAGAGATAGAATTATCTAAAAGATTTCAAATAAATAATAATATAGAATTTTGTACTTACTTTAAAAATTGGTCTGAACTTTATAAAAAGCCAAATGTAACTGCTACTACTTGGGATAAGTACAACTATACTTTGTCTAAGATAAAAGGGTATTTCGATAAAGCCAAATTATCATCAATTAAACCAAGTCATTACCAAAAATTTATTAGTGATTATTTAAACCAGTATAACTGGCAAACTATTAAAATGATAAATACTCACATCAGACAATCAATAAAAATAGCTATCCATGAAGGTTATATTACTAAAGATTTCACTGCTTTCGTCATCCTTCCGAAACCAGATGATAGTAATGTAGATAGTAAACTTTTAGAGCTATCAGAATATCAAAAATTAATTTCAGAGACTAGTAAAGAAGTGAAATATAAGTCACATTTTTGTATTTATTTAATAGCAACAACTGGATTAAGATTTTCAGAGGCTATGGGATTGACTTGGAGCGATATAGATAGAGATGAGTTGCTACTACATGTCAACAAGACTTACAAAGTGTTTGGAAGTGATAAAGGATTTCAACCAACTAAAAATAAACACTCAATTAGATATGTACCAATAAATAACACAACTATCAAATTGCTAGATCAATATAGGTTGTTATTCAAAACAGAAACAAGGATATTTGAAGGAATATCAAATACAGCTGTCAACAAGACACTAAAAAAATTAGTTGGCAGAAATATACACATTCATTCCCTAAGACATACTTATGTGTCTCATTTAATATCAGAAGGAATCGACTTGTTTGCTATTTCCAAGATAGTTGGACACAAAGATTTAAATATCACACTAAGCACGTATGCTCATTTGCTGGAAGATACAAAAAACAAGAACAATGAAATTATTAGGGAATTATTTGGGGCATAAACTAATATAAACCCTATAACATAAAGCTTTACGGAGCATCTATTATCCATCTTAAGGGAATCGAACCCCTATCCCAAGAACCGGAATCTTGTGTGATATCCATTACACTAAAGATGGTAGTACATGTTACATTATAGCATACTTTATCAACAAAAACAAAAAGACTTGCTAAAGCAAGTCTTTTAATTATTATAATTCAATATCACCGAATAAGTCAGCCATAGAGAATCCAGTTTGTGTTTCTGGAAGCTCGTAGTCGCGTTTTTCTTGACGACGTGGACGACGTGGACGTGATTGACGTTTTTCTTCTTTTTCACCTTCTGCTTGCGCTGGACGCTCTTCAAGAGCTTTCATTGAAAGTGATACACGTTCTGCATCTGAATTAACTTCAAGAACTTTAACAGTAACTTCTTGTCCTGCAGATAATACGTCTTTAGGATTTTCAACACGTTTGTGTGAAATTTGTGAAATGTGTACGAGTCCATCAATGCCAGGTAACACTTCAACAAAAGCACCAAAGTCAGTCAAGCGTTTTACTTTACCTTCAATAACATCACCAGCAGCAAGTTTTTGTTCAACGCCATCCCATGGGCCAGGTGTAGTTGCTTTAAGTGAAAGTGATACACGACCAGCTTCTTCATCAATTGAAAGTACTTTAACTTCAACTTCTTCACCAACAGTTACAACTGATTTAGGTGAAACATTGCGCTCATGTGATAATTCAGTTACGTGTACAAGTCCATCAACACCACCAAGGTCAATGAAAGCACCAAAGCTTGTTAAACGAGCAACTTTACCAGTTACAACTGAACCTACTTCAATGTTTGAGAAAACTTCTTTACGTGCTGCAGCTGCAGATTCTTCAACAACTTCACGCCGTGAAAGGATGAAGCGATTTTCTGCTGCATCAACTTCTTTGATTTTAGCATCAAATTCTTGTCCAACAAATTTTTCAGTGTTACGTACAAAACGAGTATCAATCATTGAAGCTGGGATGAAACCACGAAGTCCTTCAAATTCAACTGAAAGTCCGCCTTTAACAGCACGTGTACCTTTAACAGTAACAACTTCACCTTCACGACCAACAAGTTTGTCCCATGCTTTACGAGCTTCCAAGCGTTTTTTAGATACAAGGAAAGTTACTGTATCAGTATCTTTACCTACAACTTGACGAAGAACAAGTACTTCAACTGTGTCGCCAGCTTTAACAAAATCATTGATATCAGCATCACGATCGTTAGTCAATTCACGAAGTGTCAAGACACCTTCAACACCAGTACCATCGATAACAACGTTTGCTTGACCGTTATCAACTGTTAAAACTTCCGCAGTGACAACGTCACCAGGGTTCACTTCGCTAACACTGTTTAGCAAATCTTCAAATTCATTCATTCTAAAAAATCCTCCAACAAAAGCTAGCCGAGCTAGCTTTTGATAACAATATATTTTCTCAAGGTAACCCGCAAGGACAACAAATATCTCTTTGACGGTGTCAAACAAAAGTTTGATACCTTTGACTGGGGTAGCTGGATTCGAACCAACGCATGAGGGAGTCAAAGTCCCTTGCCTTACCGCTTGGCTATACCCCAAATAATGGAAAGAGAGGGATTCGAACCCCCGAACCCGAAGGAGCGGATTTACAGTCCGCCGCGTTTAGCCTCTTCGCTATCTTTCCGTAACAACACTGACTATTCTACCACAGATGTTGTTAGCACGCAAGCTTTTTAAATAAATATTAGCGATTAAGATTATATTCTTCAATAATATTTCCCATAGCTTGATCTAAATTTTTATAGAATCCACTCACTTGCTCACCTTTAATCACAGCAAATTTAGAATCTAGCTCTGCAATTTGACCTACAATTTTTTTTCCAATAACGAGTTGGTATCCATCAACCTTAGTTCCATTAACTGTTACTTGAGCGTCTGAAATTTGAATTTCAATTTTCTTATCTTTTTTACTCACTATTAACTCCAATATCTCTTTTATTGTTTTTTATTGTACACAAAATACTAAAAGCTTGCAAGAGCAAGCTTTTAGTATAGACTTAATCTACTTTATAAATCCACCCTTCTGGTGCTTCAACATCACCAAACTGGATCCCTACTAACTCATCATATAGTTTACGTGTCGCTGGACCAACTTCTGTCTCACTGTAGAAGACATGGAAGTCATCTCCGTTTTGAATTCCTCCAATTGGTGAAATAACTGCGGCTGTACCACATGCGCCAGCTTCTGTGAATTTATCTAATTCGTCGACAAAGACATCTCCTTCAATCGCTTCCATACCAAACCTTTCTTTAGCAAGGTAAAGCAATGAATATTTAGTAATTGAAGGTAAAATTGAAGGACTCAAAGGGGTGATAAACTGATTATCTTTAGTAATTCCAAAGAAATTAGCTGCTCCAACCTCTTCAATTTTAGTATGTGTCGCTGGATCAAGATAGATAACATCTGAAAATTGTTTCTCATGAGCGTATTTCCCAGGAAGAAGACTAGCAGCATAGTTACCACCAACTTTTGCAGCTCCTGTACCATTCGGTGCTGCTCTATCATATTCTTTGGAAACAATAAAGTTAGTTGGTGTTAAACCACCTTTAAAATAACTACCTACTGGCATTGCAAATACCGTAAAAATATATTCTTCAGCAGGTTTAACTCCAATAATATCTCCCACACCAATTAATAAGGGACGAATGTATAATGTTGCCCCTGTACCATACGGTGGAACAAACTCCTCATTAGCGCGTACAACAGATTTAACCGCTGCAATAAATTTGTCTGTCGGAACATGTGGCATTAAAAGACGATCTGCTGTTCTTTGAAGTCGTTCTGCATTTTGATCTGGACGAAATAACTGAATAGAGCCATCTTTAGTTCTATAAGCTTTCAATCCTTCAAAAGCTTGTTGCCCATAGTGGAGGGCAGGAGAACTTTCTGAAATATGTAGCGTTGCATCATCTGTCAACTTGCCATCATCCCATTTCCCATCTTTAAAATGCGAAATGTATCGGAATGGTAATTTTCTGTAAGCAAAACCTAAATTATCCCAATCTAAATTTACTGTCATAAGGTACCTCTTTCTTTGGGTTTCTAACTATTGTACGCTATTATCATTATTTTTTCAATATTATTTGTAAAATTCAGAAAAATTACCAAACTAGTAAAAACACAAATGTGTTTTACTTAATTTTAACTGAGAATACTCCTTCGTCAGAAATCTTATCAGATACAAAAGAGCCATTACTTGTACGTTCAGAAAAACTCCATTGACTTAAATCAACATCGTAAACTTTTCCTGTTTTAGACATAATCTCAAGTACGAAAGTATCTCCTTCATGATTCGATACTGAACTAAATAAATCAAATTCAAAAGATGAATCCTCTAAATATACAGGTCCTGCTTTAAAAACGCGATGCGGTTTGGATTTCAATTCACGAAGAACTTGAAGTCCTCGATTAGCACGACTAGTTGTGGGGATAACATCAATGGCCATTCGTTTAAGACTTCCTCTATGAGTTAATAAATATAAACTTGTGGTGTTAGCTATAAATGCAGATACGATGTGATCACTATCTTTTAAATTCATCGCTTTTACACCTGCGGCTTTACTACCAACGACTGGTACATCATTTATACTAAATCTCAACGCATAACCATTATAAGTGACAAGTATAACATCCTCTAATTGGATAGGAGCAACAGTCACAACGTAATCATCTACATTTTTTAACTTAGCATATTTAGCTGTTTTTGACTTATATGTCCGCCATGGACTGATTTCTTGACGTTCAAAACGCTTTATTTGCCCTAAGCTAGTGACAGCAAAATAAGTTTCTTTAGTAAAATCATCTACTAATTCAGCATAAATAATTTCTTCATTTGAAGCAAAGTTAACAAGATTTTGTGATAAATGTTCACCAACGTCTTTCCATCGAATATCAGCTAATTCATGAACTGGACGATAAGCAAGATTACCAAGGTTAGTAAACATCAATAAATGTTGGGTAGTCTTTGCATTGCTCACAAATATCAATTCGTCATCTTCTCGCTTACCAAGTTCATCAACAGTTGATGCATTGAAAGAGCGAGGACTGGTGCGTTTTACATATCCGCCTCTAGTAACACTGACGTATGTGTCCTCTTCGATAATTAAACTTGCAGTATCGATTTCAATAGTTTCAGCTAATTCTTGAAGTTCAGAACGTCTAGTATTGGCAAATTTCTTTTTGACCTCACGTAACTCACGTTTCATTACGTTATACATCGTACGTTCATCACTAATAATTGCCTTAAGCATTGTGATTTGTTGACGAAGTTCTTCTTCTTCTTCTCTCAACGTCACAATATCAGTATTTGTGAGACGATATAATTGCAATGTGACGATAGCCTCTGCTTGGGCTTCTGAAAACTCATAGCTGACCTTCAAATTCTCTTTCGCATCAGCTTTATTCTCAGAAGCACGAATTAATGCAATCACTTCATCCAAAATAGAAAGAACCCTAATCAGTCCCTCAACAATATGGAGACGTTTTTCGGCTTTTTCTTTATCAAATTTTGAACGAGCAATAATAATTTCTCTTCGGTGAGCGATATAGCTAGTTAATATTCTTGATAGACCCACCTGCTTAGGGGTGTAGTCATCAATAGCAACCATATTGAAATTATAATTCACTTGTAGGTCTGTATATTTAAAAAGATAATTTAAGACAATTGTTTCATCGGCTTCTTTTTTGAGCTCAATAGCGATACGAAGACCATCTCTATCAGACTCATCACGCACCTCTGCTATTCCTGGAACTTTATTATTAACACGAACATCATCGATTCGTTTTACTAAAACTGACTTATTAACTTCATAAGGAATTTCAGTAACAATAATTTGTTTCTTACCACCTTTTAAGGTTTCAATAGCAGTTCGCGAGCGAACCGCTACTCTCCCCTTACCAGTCTCATATGCCTTACGAATTTCATCTTTTCCTTGAATGATAGCGCCAGTTGGAAAATCTGGACCAGGTAGAAATTCCATTAATTTATCTAATTTAGCTTTAGGGTGATCAATCATGTACACGACAGCATCAATGACTTCTGCTAAATTATGTGGTGGAATATCTGTTGCATAGCCTGCAGATATTCCTGTTGCTCCGTTGACTAAAAGATTGGGAAAGGCAGCTGGTAAAACAGTTGGTTCTTTCTCTGTATCATCGAAATTCCAGGCAAAGGGTACGGTATTCTTATCAATATCTTGAAGAAGATAACCAGCAATTTCTGATAGACGGGCTTCCGTATAACGCATAGCCGCCGCAGGATCTCCATCCATAGAACCATTATTTCCGTGCATTTCAATCAATGTCTCACGATTTTTCCAATCTTGAGACATACGAACCATCGCGTCATAGATAGAGGAATCCCCATGAGGATGGAAATTCCCCATAACATTACCGACTGATTTTGCAGATTTGCGAAATCCCTTTTCAAAAGTATTACCATCTTTATTCATTGAATAAAGGATTCGACGTTGAACAGGTTTTAAGCCATCACGAATATCCGGCAACGCCCGTTCTTGAATGATATACTTAGAATAGCGCCCAAAACGCTCTCCCATAATGTCCTCAAGGGACATATTTTGAATATTAGACATATTTTTAATTTTCTCCTAGTTGGAGTGGCTTAGTATTATTTTTCCACTTATTTGAAATGAATGATTGGCTCTCTTGTCTAACGCATACAATATTACTTGTACACTATAAAACATGAATAACCAAGACTCTTTATTAAAATACTGTATTCTCTTCTAAAGTAAACTTGACATTATCTTCAATCCATTGGCGTCTTGGAGGAACTTTATCACCCATCAAGACATTAACTCGACGTTCTGCTCTTGCTAAATCTTCAATTGTTACACGAATTAATGTCCTTGTCTCAGGGTTCATAGTGGTTTCCCACAATTGATCGGCATTCATTTCCCCAAGCCCTTTATATCGTTGTAATAGTGAGCCTTTACCAAATTTTTGTCGTAATTCTTCTAACTCTATATCCGTCCAAGCATACTCAACAATTTCTTTCTTACCTTTTCCTTTTGACATTTTATACAAAGGTGGCAAAGCAATATAGACATGTCCCTCTTCAACAAGAGGTCTCATATAGCGATAAAAGAAAGTTAATAATAGTGTCTGAATATGAGCTCCGTCAGTATCAGCATCGGTCATAATGATAACTTTATCATAATTAATATCGTCAATATTAAAATCAGGACCAACACCTGCACCAATGGTATGGATCATTGTATTAATTTCTTCGTTTTTTATAATATCAGCCATCTTTGCCTTAGCTGTATTCAATACTTTTCCTCGCAACGGTAAAATAGCTTGAAACTTTCTATCACGACCTTGCTTAGCAGAGCCACCTGCAGAGTCTCCTTCGACTAAATAGAGTTCATTTTTCTTAGCATTTTTTGATTGTGCAGGGGTTAATTTTCCAGAAAGTAGACCTTTATCTTTTTTCGACTTTTTCCCATTTCTACTTTCATCACGAGCTTTACGTGCAGCTTCACGCGCATCACGTGCTTTTATTGCCTTACGGATTAAATTAGATGCTAAATCTCCATTTTCCATAAGAAAGTAAGTTAACTTTTCAGAAACAATACCATCAACAATTGGTCGTGCTAAGGGACTTCCTAGTTTATCTTTAGTTTGGCCTTCAAATTGCAAGTGCTCCTCAGGTACAAGAATAGATAAAATGGCTGATAGCCCCTCACGATAATCAGAACCTTCAAGGTTTTTATCTTTTTCTTTAAGAAGTCCTGTTTTACGTGCATAGTCATTCATAGACTTTGTAATAGCTGATTTCAAGCCAGTTTCATGTGTTCCACCATCTTTAGTACGAACATTATTGACAAAAGAAAGAATATTATCTGAAAAACCATCATTATACTGCAAAGCAACTTCGATATGAAATTCTTGTTCTTCACCTTCGAAAAACATGATTGGTGTCAACGTTTCTTTATCTTCATTTAAATACTCTACAAAATCTTGAACACCGTTTTCATAATGAAATTCTAGATGCTCTGCTTCTTCTGAACGATTATCTGTTAAGGTTAAAGTAACATTTTTTAAGAGAAAGGCAGATTCCTTTAAGCGCTCTGCAATTGTATTAAACTTAAAATCTATCGTTGAAAATACTGACTGATCTGGCATAAAGCTGACAGATGTCCCAGATTTTGATTTTGGTGCCGTGCCGATTTTTTTCAGGGTTGTAACGGGCTTACCACCATTTTCAAAACGTTGTCTGTAAATAGCTCCGTCGCGAATGATTTCAACTTCTAACCAAGAAGACAAAGCATTAACTACAGATGATCCAACACCATGGAGACCACCTGATGTTTTATAACCACCTTGTCCAAATTTTCCACCTGCATGAAGCACCGTGAAGATGACTTCAACAGTAGGTTTTCCCATAGCATGCATTCCAGTTGGCATACCGCGTCCATGGTCTGTAACAGTTATACTCCCATCTTTGTTAATAATAACATCAATGCGATTTCCAAAACCTGATAGAGCTTCATCAACTGCATTATCTACAATTTCCCACACTAAATGATGTAAACCAGTTCCATCTGTGGAACCTATATACATCCCTGGACGCTTACGAACAGCATCTAATCCTTCTAAGACTTGAATAGCATCGTCGCCATAATTCGTCACTGTTATATCTTGTTTAGCCAAAGTGACCTCCAAATTTTTTCATCTTTTTTATATTACAAGTTTTTTGCTGTTTTTGCAAAATTATTTTTTTAAAAATAGCAAAAAGACTTTTATGCTTATGTTATAATAAGGGTATGAGTATTATAATTATGATTATCATTGCCTATCTGTTAGGCTCTATCCAAACTGGACTTTGGATTGGTAAATATTTTTACCAAGTCAATCTTCGTCAACACGGTAGTGGTAATACTGGCACCACGAATACCTTCCGTATTTTAGGTGTAAAAGCTGGCATTGTCACTTTGACTATTGACATTTTAAAAGGGACTCTAGCAACACTTATTCCTATCATGTTAGGTGTAACGACAGTATCTCCATTTTTTATCGGTTTTTTTGCTATTATAGGTCACACTTTCCCTATTTTTGCACAATTCAAAGGTGGGAAAGCCGTTGCTACAAGCGCTGGGGTTTTGCTAGGATTTGCACCTTCTTTTTTCCTTTACTTATTAGTTATCTTTTTATTAACGCTTTATCTTTTTAGCATGATTTCGCTATCCAGTATTACAGTAGCTGTCGTAGGTATCCTGAGTGTCTTAATTTTTCCATTAGTAGGTTTTATATTAACGGACTACGACTGGATATTTACCACTGTGGTTATCTTAATGGCCCTCACGATTATTATCCGACATCAGGATAATATCAAACGTATTCGAAAAAGGCAAGAAAATTTGGTTCCGTTTGGCTTAAACCTAAGTAAACAAAGAAATAAATAATAAAAAACCGCTAGTAGCGGTTTTTTATTATAAGACTAACAATGTTTCGAGAGTAGATTTCCCTTCTAATTTAACCAATCAATCTCATTTATTCCTTTTTCTTCTAAGAAATGATTTGTTCTAGAAAAAGGTCTGCTACCAAAGAAACCACGATAAGCAGATAGGGGACTCGGATGAGGACTCTCAATAATGTGATGAATAGGATTATCAATTAGCGACTTTTTCTTTCGAGCATAGCCACCCCACAGAATAAAGACTACGGGTGTTTCCTTTTGGTTAACCACTTTGATAACAGCATCAGTAAAGGGTTCCCATATAAGCCCAGCATGACCATTAGCTTGGTGTTCTGGAACTGTTAAACAAGCATTTAATAGCAGCACTCCTTGTTGCGCCCATGATGTTAAGTCATGATGTGAACGTGACCCGATATCTTCTGCTAATTCTTTTAGAATATTTTGAAGTGAAGGAGGAGCTGGTAAATTGTCTGGAACAGAAAATGAGAGTCCTTGAGCTTGTTGAGGTCCATGGTAAGGATCTTGGCCAATAATCACTACTTTTACGTTTTCTAGTGGTGTTATCTGTATGGCATTGAATACCTTATCTCTTGGAGGATAAACGATTCCGCTTTCGTAAACTGCATCCATAAATGTATTAATTTTATTGTAGTAATGATTGGGTAGTTCTCTTTTTATTAAATCATGCCAACTAGAATGTTTCATTTATAACTCCTTACTTTTAGATATCTGTATTACTAGTATAGCAATATTTTATAAAAAACGTTACTGCTTTATTCATTCAAAGCAGTAACGTTTTTTTATTAATCTTCGTCCTTAAGACCTAGAGCCAAATCAGATAAGGACACTGGTCTAGAATTTTCTTCTTTCAAAGAAGTATTTATAATGTTTAAAGAAGTATAAACATCAATAAGGATTCCAAATACATGTGCACGTTCATCACCTAAAATTGCTTGAAAAACCGTCTGTGATTGACAGAATTCTAAAAGATTATCTAAGCCCTTAATCCATTCTTCTACAATAGCCAGAGCCTTATTCATGACTTTAAATGACGATTCATCATACCAATAAATAGAACGAATCAGTTTTTTTTGCTTACTCAAAGCTTCTATTTTAGAAAGTATCTCACCTAGTTCATTCTGCACAATAGCAATAGAAAAATGTTTCCCCAGTAAAGATGGGGTTTTTTCTACTAATATAATTTCATCACGAAACAAGGTTAAATAATGAATACTGACTAACAATTTTTGAATTAGCGCTTGGTGATCGTGTGTTTCAGTTTCTCTCATACTCAACCATCCTTACTATTTCTGACTGGTAAAACTATACGTAGCTTACTTTAAATATACCATATCACTATTGAAATCGCAAAAATAAGATGAATAATTTTATAAAATAAATATTATAAGGTTTTAACTTCGTCTACAAATAATTGATATTGACTTTGTAACAAATCATTAGCCTCTTGAGTAAAATGCAATCCATCACTAGTTAAATGATAATTTAGATTACCATCCTTTGATAAAAATCTATTAATATCTAACAATGGAATCTGATTTTGATAACAAAATTCTGTTAGCCATTGATTGATTTTCTCAATATCTGCATTATTGACAGTTTCTCTAAAAAGGGTGTAAGCAATAGTTGTCAATCTCATCTTTATTTTATTCTCAGCTAATAATGAGTAGAGTTTTTGGAAATTGCTGAATATTTCTTCCACACTATAACCTGTAATGAGATCATTTACCCCTATAGAAACAAAAGCCTCTGTTACATTAGCTGTCAAAAAGTTAGGTAAGTTTTCCAACATCGTTGCTAATGTTACACCACCTTGGGAATAATTATGGTAACTTTCTAGTGAGATAGATATCGTTTTTGAATCACCTAAAATTATCTTTGAAGCTTCTCTATTGAACAAACGACTATAGCCTTCTTTATAAAAAACTTTATTCTCTTTTTCCCTAATGGCATAATCGAAAAAGAGGTGACCGATGACGTGGATAAAATCATCTCTCGTATCAACATCTAATGAAAATTCCTTTGCCATTTGATAAGCATATGTCTTAGAGGTGAAAAACCTTTTTTCCCTTAAGTAAGTTTCTTTATTAGAAATAAAAATAGCGCCGTTCGGATAGTATAAAGGTTGTAAATCTTGGCGACGATAACCTTTATCTGCTCCCACCATATCTATAGCATAGCCTTCATCAGATAATGTTGTAAACAGACTAGGGTGTTTCTCAACTTCAGAAAAACTTACAACATTGTCAACATCATGTGAAGAATAATACTCCATTGCTTCCTTTATATGCCATGATTTTCTTAGTGGAGAAGTTACTTGAAGTAACACAAACTCCTGATTATCTTCATAGTCAGATAAAAAATCTTTTAACATATCATACGAAGTTGCCTGATCAGTTGAAAGTTCCGGTTTTCTCATCACCACTGAAATACCGCGTTCTAAACAAATCTCTCTGTACAATTCTGAATCTGTACTAACAAAAATATCTTTCTTATCAAACATTCCAGATTCAATTGCAGCATCTATAGTATGGAAAATCATGGGTTTACCTGCTAGGAATAACATATTCTTATCTGGTAATCCTTTTGACCCTGATCGCGCAGGAATAATACAAATTGGCTTCATAACATATCCTTTATTTAATTTTTTTGGCTGGAACCCCTACATAGGTTCCAGGTTCTATAATATCTTTTACAACAACAGCTCCTGCTCCAATTGTCGTACACGATGAAATATCCAAGGTTTGAATAATAACACTGGCACTACCTACATAAACTTCTTCTCTAATATAACAAAGACCATTTATGGTAGCATTAGGTGCTATATTACAGTGTGATTCTACAACAGTATGATGTTCAATGAGCGCTCCTGTATTAACAACGTTGTTATCAAACAGCTTCACTTTAGAACCTATAAAAGCCCCAAAACCAATAAAGATACCACGTCCACAAATACTATCTGGTGTCAATACTAAAGCATTGGGACTAATGATGTTAATAATAAAGTCATAATAATCCTTTGCTACATATTCAAATAGTTCTTTCCTTTTAGCATTATCACCTATTGTAATAAATACTGCATCTATTGAGCCATCTTCAAGGTAAGGTAGCACATCATAAAGTTTTCCAAGAACAGGATAACCATCATGCTCCGTAATATCTTTATCATCAAAAAAACCTACGAAATCATACACAAGAGGATCAATAACCGGAGCAATCGCATCAGCATGACTTCCTGCGCCTAAAAATGCCAACTTTTTTTTCATTTTAGATTATTCTCCTTTAAATCATAAAATGGTTGGGAAATTGAAGGTTCATCTTTCAAATACAGCTTTATTGCTTCATATGCAATAGATGAAGCATTCTCTTTGTAGTAGGGATTGTCAAAGTTGGTCACTTCATTCAATTTTGATAATCCCTCCAATACAGAGGAGGTTTCGACTGGTACACTTACTACACTTTCTCCATGTAGCCTACCTTTTTGGCGATCACCAATATTAAGAGTAGGTTTCATCAAAGAAGGAACTTCTATTAAACCAGAAGACGAATTACCAATCAGTCCTAGTGAATGACGAATTAAGGAATGATAAAGTTGGGTTGATAAAGAAGCAAAGCAATGACTATTTTCATGATTTGTCAAATAAGTATTGATAGCCTTTGCAATATCATCAGAACCAGTATCTGAATTGGATCCTATAAATAGACACTGGACACCAAACTTAGAAAGGGCTGATAGTACCGCTTTCATCTGCTCTCCAGCACTTTTTCCTTGTTCAAAAGTAACAGGATGATAGAGAACAACAAAATAGGATTCCTCTAGTGCAATACCTAATTGCTTTTCTATTGCTTCTTTGGTTAGAGAAGGGATTGATAGAGCATTTTCCACTCCGAGAGCTCCTGTGTTAATTACAAATTGAGGTTGTTCTCCCATCTGAATCACACGTTGACGAAAGTCCTCTGTAGAGACTAAGTGTAGGTGACTCATCTTAGTAATTGCATGGCGAATATACTCATCAAAATTGCCTAATGAGGTCTCCCCTCCATGAAGGTGGCATACTGGGACATTATAAATCAACGCTACATTCACAACTGGTAACATTTCATAACGATCCCCTAAAATGATGACTAGATCATAGTCTTCCTTGTCAAAAATTTTGGTCAATCCTAGTTGTAAATGCGCCATTGCAGTAGATACAGTTCTTCTGTCAGTATCATAAAGATGTAAGGGAACTTTATAAGCAATATCAAAACCGTCTTCTTCAATTTGACGATAAGTATAGCCGTACTTTTCTTCCAGATGCATTGCTGTTGCAATAATTTGTAAGTTGACTTCTTTATCTTTTGACAATCTTTGAATCAATGGCTTCATTATTCCGTATTCAGCACGCGATCCGGTTACTAAACAAATTTTTTTCATCGTATCCCTTCTATATATAGTAATTACATAATCTTAGCCGTGTAATACATCTGTTGCCGATTATAATTAGGTGTTATTATAACTCGGGCAATTGATTTTCAAAGCGTGAATCACGAATAACTTCATCCTCTTCGAAATCATCTTGCGCTTCTTGTCCCAAGATGTCATACCAGTTCATAGGAGAAATACCATTACCTGGGCGCTTCACCGTAATATTTTCTATTGAATAAATATCGCCTTTTTTAATTGGTTTTAAAGCAACGACTGATTTACGAGCAACAATCTTATTTTTTTCTTCTACTGGATCTGGGATTTTTTCAAATCTACCTAAGGCTTGTTCAACAATGCGAACCCCTTTAACTAAAGCAGCTAAAATATCAGGTGTTGCACTGGCTTTATGATCCGGACCTTCCATATTAGTATCTAAAGTAAAGTGTTTTTCAATAACTTCTGCACCCATTGCTGCTGCTGCGATAGGTACTTCTGATCCAATTGAATGATCCGAATAACCTATCGTTAAATCTTTAAATTCATCTTTCAAAGTATGAATAACGTTTAAATTTAGAGAGGGGTAAGGTGTTGGGTACTCTGTTGTACAATGTAAAATAGAAATGTCGGTTGTACCATTCTGACGTAAAATATTCACCGCTTGATGGATCTCTTCCATTACCGCCATACCCGTCGAAAGAATAACTTTCTTTTGTTGCTTGCCAATCTTTTCTAAGTAAGGTAAATTAGTGATTTCTCCTGATGGAATTTTGTAAATTGGCATATCTGTAGAAATTAAGAACTCTAATGACTCTTCATCAAAAGGTGTTGAAAAGGTCTCCACACCTTTTGAAATTGCATAATCACGCATTTCTAAGTATTCTTCAAAGCTTAACTCTAAACGTTTCGTCATCTCAAGTTGACTGTCTGCTGTTCCTGTAGTTGCTTTTTGATATTCAGCTTTGGGAGCAAATTTAGAAATAAGTTTCTCAGCTTTAAAAGTCTGAAATTTAACAGCATCAACACCACAAGACACGGCAACATCTACCATTTTTTTCGCAAGATTAATATCTCCATTATGATTGCAACCAATCTCTGCAATAATATAAACCATTATCTTCTCCTTCTTTTTTTACCCAATAAGTCTAAAATGACTTTTTGAAAAACAACGCTATATACTATAAGAATAATTATTCCTAAACTCCATCTAATAACGATATTACCTAGGAACATGTTCATTAACATAGCATAACTAAATACTATACCACTTAAAATAATGTACTGCCTAACTGAGACATCTGAATAATGGTATTTAACTTTCGAAACAATATGATGAAAAATCAACAAGGCTAAATAAGATATTATTGTAGCCATAGCAGCGCCATAGGCTGCATAATGAGGAATTAATACAAGGTTTAGTAACCAATTTACACCAGCAGCTAATAATGTCCCAATAGGAATCCATGTCGTATTAGCATAGAAGAATTGGATATTTACAGGAAATGTATAGAGAAAGACTAAAAAATAGCTGACAATAATTAAAGAAATAAATTGAACACTACTACTATACTTGTCTCCTCCCATTATTTGAGCTAACTCAGGAAAAACAGTCAAATAACCTAATGTTAAGAAAACTCCTAAATAGAGATAACGGCTAATATAAGTTGAAAGTTGCAGTAATTTTTCTTTTCTAGCATCAAAAAACCATGGAATCCAAGCCATATTAATACTATTCAAAACAATCTGAATAATCATTCCAAGCGAATAACCGAAACTATACATTGCAACTTCTTTAGTACTATATAAGCGAGCTAGCATAATCCTATCTAATTGATTTAATAACTGATGTCCTAACAAATGAAAAATCAAAGGAATAGACACAGTGACAATGAACCGAAAATACTTAGGATTGTAAAAAGATTTGCTATGATAATAAATATAAGCAAAGGCAACTATTCCAGTTATTATAGTAGGAACAAAAGCTCCAAAAACCCTAGATAAAAAGTCATCGGACCAATGAAAAATTAAAAATAGAGATAGTGCAACAGATGAAACTGCATTGGCTAAGGATAGTATTAAATTAGCCAAGCTCCTCTGTTGTTGTATAAAATACTGACCAAAGAAAGTCACCACATAGTTAGCGTAACTTTGACACACCATTAATAAAAAAATAGATTCAGAAAAACCAACTAATGGTGCAAGAAAACTTCTAAATAGAAAAGCTATCAAAAGTACAATAAGAAACCATATATTACCTACAGAAAAGGCACTCCCAGAGTAGCTTTTAAACTCTTCTCCATATTTGACTCGAGCCGAACTTAAAGAACCGCTCGTCTGAAGACCAATAAACAGAGTAATAATTCCCATCCAAGCAACATATAAACTATATTGGCCATAAACTTCTGTTGAGATGACTCGAGTGTAGATGGGAAGTGTGATAAAGGCTAATCCTTGCACCAATAAATTCCCGAGTGTATAAATAAAACCAGATTGAAGTAATTTCTTAGTATTCATTTAATATCCTTCAGATCTACTAAAGTTATTTTTTTATCAACACAAGTTAAAAAATCCAGCGCGGTGGACGAATGTGTTATCCCAAATTCGAACCGTCCTGTTAACATCAACTCTATAATTTCCATAGGGATATTTGATGGTAATAGCTCTACCGGCAATTTGGAATAATCTACTACATCTCTAGGATGAACTTTTAAATAAACATTGTACCCTAACGTTCTATATTCCTGGACAATATCGTCAAAATAATCGTATTGCTCTTGAATACTTTGAAACCTCTCTGTAGGTGTTTTATAACATTTATCTTGTGCAAGTGGCTGTGTCAACAATAATACTGACTTTGGAGTTATAGTTAATGGTTTTGTTTTAAATATTTTGAAAATCAGTGATTTTTGCTCTTTGTTAAGACTATCAAATAATTTTTTTCTCGGTAGTTCTTTATATTTCTTACTCCTTATGTCATGAGGTAGCCCCACTAAAGAATTAACCTCAATTGAGAGACAATATTTTGAAAAACCATACGGAACATACTTTTTAAATAAGTAAGTTTTAATTACTCGTTTTACGACAGAACCACCCAAGAATAACTTGGCTTGAAAACAGTTATAACCATCTTCAATTAGATGATAATTTTTACCCAAATACACCATATAGCGACCTATTAAAGTATCATCATTAAATAGATAGACTTGTGTATCTACTCTCTCAAAGTAGTGATTTAAGTCTGAATCTACAAGCTCCATCACTTCTTCAATATTTTTACTTTGTAACTGCTCCCGATAAGCAAACTCTTTAACTGCTTCCGTCCTTATTCCCTGTTCATTTAATGTTTTTACCCAAGTTTCATAATTCGTGATAGTGTCACAAATAAATATTCTAGTATTTTCTTTATCTTTTAACTTTATTATAGTAATCAGTAGATGGTATAAAGTATGACACACAAAATTATTCATTTATTTATCTTTTTCTTTCTTTTACAATTTAATATTTTAAAATGCACTACACAATACTTTAAATAATACTTTATTTTTAGTAGCATACGTTGTTTTTTTATAAAATCAAAAATAGTTTTTTTATATTCAGTTTTCAGAGTATGAAATTCCTTATAAAAATTATTTTTATATAACTCTATCAAATTTACTTCCATAGTTTTAATTAAAGCTCTCTCACTTTGAAATACTAAGTCTGGATACTTTTCTAATAAATAAATTCTTTCCTTAAGTGCTTCTACAGCATGTAGCCTTTTAATATTGTAGGAACCAGTCATTATGCTATTTTCTCTAATACGATATGCATAAGTATTATATCTAAAGAAAATTATATTTTTGGCTTTCAAATATAATTTATAGGTTAAAAATTCATCTTCGTGTAACTTCCCTACTGGATAGCACAGCGTAGAAAATAATTCTCTCTTATATAATTTATTATGTGCTACAGTAAAAATAGCTCTATAGGCATCATAATTATAAATATTTTGTATTGCTTGTACTGGACTAATAGTTTCTATCATTTCATCTTCTAAAACGATATTTATAATATGTTGTTCTCTTTTTTCAACATAACACCCTAAAACAATTTCTGAATTATATTTCTCGCTAAATTCAACCATTCTCTCGATTGCATCTTCTTTATATAGATAATCATCCGAATCAAGTAAATAAATATAATCGCCAGTAGCTCTACTAATTCCATAATTACGAGCATCTGATAAACCACCATTATTTTTGTGAAAAACGAATATACGCCCATCTATTTCTGAATAATAATCACAGATATCCCCGGAATTATCTGTAGAGCCATCGTTAACTAGAATAATTTCTAAATTTGAATAAGTTTGAGCTAAAACACTTTCTATACACTCGTTTAGGAAAGATTGAACGTTATAAACTGGGATAATGATACTAACTTTATCCATTCCTTGATAACCTCAAATTATATATTTTTCTTACAATAGTGAAATATCTTATAGAGGAAATAAATAATATATATTTAACCTTCTCCTTCACACTAATCCTATTATTAAAGAGAATAGTCTTAAAATATTTTCTATATTTTTTTCTGTAATAATCAACTGTATCATATAATTTAAAATCAATCATCTTCCCACATATATCTATTCCACCAAATACTTCATTATATATTACAGCAGAGATTAAAGATGTATTATGTGGAAAATTTAGATTTATAAATACAATATTATTTTGAATTGCCTCAAAAAAATACAACATTCTCTCATTGAATTTTGTCCTAGTAGTACTATTATCGCTAAAATACACCACTGCAGTGACAATATCACAAACTGCTATTTTTGAAGCGCAAGATATAAGCTTAAAAGTTGTATCCATATCTTCATGAATTTTTCCTTCTGGATATGGATTACTCAATAAATTACTTCTCGGATATAATTTTGCTAACGGGGAAACTCCATAAGTTTTCCCATAATACATTTCTTCCAACGCCACCTCTAAAGTATAAAGTTTAATCTCTTTTAAATACTGTGAATTAATACTAGTATTGTAAGTATTGTTGAAGTTACCAATACTAGTTAAAACAATATCGGCATTGGTAGCTTTCTGTATGTTGTACATAACCTCAATTGAATAAGGAAGATAAACATCATCACTGTCTAAAAAAGCAATCCAATCTCCTGTACACCTAAGTACTCCGTTGTTACGTGCAACTGATTGGCCTCTGTTTTCTTGATAGAAATATTTTATTCGCCTGTCTTCCAATAAATACTTTTCGCAAATATCCCCTGTGCGATCACTAGAGCCATCATCAATTATGATAATCTCTAAATTCTGATAAGTTTGCTCAAGAATACTATCTAGACATCTCCCAATATATATTTCTCCATTATATACAGGCACTATTATTGAAATTAATTCCATTCTTTACTCGCTCTTTTTAAACCTTGCTACCTTCCAAAGATAGCTAAAACCCAACAAAATTTTCCACCCAGCCTCTTCACTCTTTAGTGTAGGTATTACCCCTAAAGTAGTCATTTTCAAAGCCTGTATGTTCATTTTTATCTTTATAGCTGACCACCAGCGATCAAATATATTAGGAAAAGACATTACATACATATATGAATTTTCTAATGAAAAAATAGTCCCTTTGAAATTTTTTCTCCATAATTTAAAAATATTAGAAGTCAAACCATCTTCTAAGTAGTCAAAACAATAGATTTTCCTATTTTGGGGACAAAAGTATCCCTTTTTTGATAAATATATATACATTATTTCTTCTGATAAGAAATTCTCCCCTTCGAAACAAGGAAATTCGAAATCTACTAAATAAGCATTATTAATAACAATACAAGTTTCAATTTTTAAGTGATATTTATATTTTAAATCAGGAATATTAACTTCTAATATTTTGGGATTCAACCAATTATTACCTTGGTTTAATGAATATCGAGGATAAACAAGGCCTACATATCTATTAGACAACGTTAGGCTCTCTAAATCTTTAAAAATAATTTCAACTGCATCTTCTAATAACCAATCATCACTATCTACACATACATGATAATCACTTGGTTGCATATATCTCATTGCTAGATTATAGGCTGAATGCTTACCGCCATTACGTTTATACAGATATACAATACTAACTTTATTCTCTTTTATATAATTACTTACAATTTCCTTAGTACTGTCCTCAGAACCATCATCAACAATCAACCATATAAAATTTTTATTTGTCTGATTACATAGAGAATCATACAGATAGGATAATCGGTAGCCTCTGTTAAATGTAGGAGTAAAAATATATAACATTTCGTCCTTTCTATTACAATAATAACTATTTCTTTAACTTTAGAAACCTTAGAAGCATTCTATAAGTACCATATCCAAATAAAAAATCAATTATGAGCCTTACTCTAATCTTTAGAGAATCTGAAATAAATGAAGAACTTTTCCAACTTCCTTCGTAATGATGTATAGAATAGGTAACACTAGTCAGACAATCAACCTTACCTGTTAATAAATTCTTTGGATTAAAATAATTTCTCGGATATATTGTTATATCATCAATCTTTTGAATAATATTCTTATTCTTAAGCCCTCTGTTTATCAATAAATTAGTTGTAACCTCTACACATGTCTTATTAAGAGAAGTTAAATCACTTTTGTCATATATAGACATATTTGATTTTAAAAAGTGATGTCCTTTAACAGCGCCAATTATTAATCCTGTATTCACATCACAACTAATCTCCCTTGCTAGAAAACACTCATGAATCCTCAAAGGATCTAAACTTTTTAAAAGCTCCACATCAGTATCTAGATAGAACCCCCCATAAGTATAAATAATATCCAATCTTGCATAGTCAGAAACATAAGCAAAATTCTTCTTAGTATATGCTTCTCTCATAAAAACATTTTTACTAACATCATAATTATGCTCATTCCATTCAATAATTTCATAATCCGGACATTGTTCTCTCCAAGTTTTTATATATTTCTTTAAATTATCTGGTAAGGGATTTCCTCCAAACCAACAATAATGTATAACTTTAGGTATCATTTTCCTTCCTTACCTCCTGCCATATCAGAGCAAATATGTCATATATTATTCACAATAGTAAATTCCTTTTTTATAGGTTCGATACCATCACAAAATATTTTACCAAAAACTAGCCAACTAATATTCATTACCACACTGGGATAAAAACTTTCAGTAAATAATATTATAGACATTATAAATAGGAGTAGTTGAAGTTCAATTATGATTATCTTTTTACTATAGATATAATAGATTATCATACAAAACATGGTAAGTACTACACCATACATACTCAATAACATAGAGTAGCTATTATCAAATAGGACACTTGTTTCCTTAAAACTATTTCCAAAAGGAGTTAAACCATCTACAAGTTGTAAATGAGCATAGTGTAATCTACCTGTTAAAAGAACATCTAATTTTTGAACAAAATTTGAATTAAAAAAAATTGTAGAACTCAAAAAGGTAAATACTAATAAAAAAAATTGTACATAGGGTGCTAATTTCATAAATACTCTTTTTATTAAGCTATTCTTTGTCACATAAATGAGTACAATAAATAAAATTACGATATAATACCCTGTCCTTGAAAAAGTATATTGGTACAATAAATAATTTAATGTTAAAAATAAAACCATCACAACAGGCTTTAGTCGTTTATAATTGAGTACAATATACAAGAAAATAGTTAGAGCAAAAAAATTATGAATAAAGTTAGGATGACCAAAACCTAAGTCACTTCTCAGAATAAATTGTCCATCCCTATAAAAATTGACATACTTAATTTCTATTAAATCTAATTTCACAAAAATTTGATTTAATAGAACTCCCAAAATACGCGATCCTATTATTATAGAGAAAGCTTTTTTTAGAGAGATGTCCTTTAATGCTAGAAAAAAAATTAAAGTTAATATAAAAGTAACCTTATGAACAAAGAATAAATTCAAAATGGTCGCGATAAATAATAAAAAGATGATCACGAGTTTTCTTCTTTCAAAATAAAGGCTATCTAATAAAAATTTTATTCCACACAGTAAAATTGCAACTAACATCACTATTTTGTAAGCTGAGTTTCCCTCGCCTAAACCCAGTGATTTAAAAAAATTAACTAAAAATATTGCAATATAAAATAAAGAGTTTTTATTGATTTTCATCGCACAACTCCTTTAATATTACCTTAAATTCTTCAATAAAATTACTACTATTAGTTTCTAAAAACGGACGATTCATCATTCCCTCATAGACTACATTTTGTAACCTTTCAATATCTACAACGATATCAAAATTATACATTGTTTTTACCTTATTAACAAAGTCCACCTGATGATTATTCACATGCTCTCCAAACTGTTCTTGTCTAGGAACCACAATAGTTTTTTTTCCTTTAGAAACTGCATTCATAAACGTCGCTGGGCCGCCATGTGTGATAACAATCTCAGCTTCTTTCATGTAAGAGTTCATATCATCATATGAGAGAAATTTTGACCACTGACAATTCTGAGGTTCAAAGTCTGAGTAACCCGTTTGAATGAACACTTCTTGATCAATAGCACCTGTCCCTTTTAATCTATCAACTTCTTTAATAAGACGGTTGAACTGCTGTTCATGTGTCCCCACTGTGACAAAAATCATTAAAAAATTCCTCCTAAATTAATTGCCTTAGGATAAACTTTTTTCATTTCTTCCCACTGAACAATAAATTTATCTGTTACAGGATACACTAATTTTCCTGTCAAAGTTGGTTTATCCATCCTGTCGAAAACCTCTATGTAAACGGTCTTACAACCAAATAACTTACCAATATAAAAGAATGGTACTGCTACAGCGGCACCAGATGATATGATAACATCTGGTCTTTCTTTTCTAAGGACCTTAAAAGCTAGAATAGTATTTTTTACCAAGTTTTTGACATTACGGTTTGTTGGAAAGAAGCAATGATATACAATCTCTTCTCTTAGAATACTCCTAGCATCTTCTTTATCAAAGGTTACCCAAAACCTATCTTCTTTTTCCCAAATGGGTTTCAAAAGGTTCAAGTGTGCTAGATGACCACCACTTGAACCAACCAGACAAATTTTCATTATATTCCTTTCAAACCTTACCTTTACTTAGCTCCTGTCCCGAGTAAAACTACCTTTAGTGTTAGGAGAATAATCTTAATATCTGACCAAATAGACCATTCATTGATATATTGAACATCTAACTTTACGATTTCATCAAAATCAGTAATATTATTTCTACCAGATATTTGCCACAAACCAGTGATTCCTGGCTTAAAACTAAGGCGTCGCTTCTGCGTTGAATTATACTTTTCATATTCATCAACTGTGGGAGGGCGTGTTCCTACTAAACTCATATCACCCTTTAAAACATTATAGAATTGAGGCAACTCATCTATGCTTGTTTTTCGAATAAATTTTCCTATTTTAGTAATTCTAGGATCATCGTCTAACTTAAACATTAGCCCTGTCATTTGATTGTGAACTAATAAATCTTTCTTAATTTGTTCTGCATCTACTCGCATTGATCTGAATTTATAGAATCTAAAAATCCTACCATTACGACCTACTCTATTTTGAGAAAAGATAGCCGGTCCACCATCTTTTCTGATTTGTGGAACTAGAAAAATTGCCACAATGCCACATATGAGCAAACCTATAATAGCACCCGTGATATCCAAAAATCGTTTTGCTATAAGGTGACTATATTTATAGAATTTCATAGAATATGTAATAACACTATATCCTTCAAAAGTTTGGATTCGCTTTTCTCCTATATTATCAAAGCTAAGTGCCTCTACATTAACATTGACAATCACTCCCATTGCTTCAATGTCATTAATAATATCTTGTATTTGGTATTTACCAAATAATTCAATGGGTATGTTAATAAAAGCTTGATCAACAGTTAAGCAGGTTAACTCTGAAGTAAGAGCATCTTTGTTTATTATCCTTAACGAGTTATGTTTCAAATCATAACAATCCTTTTCAGAGGAATCCAAGATACAGACAGCGATATAATTATGGTCGTATTTATTCCTAAAGGTCATTTTTGATAAAGAATCCTTATTCGTTATCAAAACAACTTTGGTATCTCGTGAAAACTTAGCGTAAGAATATTTTCGATAATATTTTAAAAATGAATTCAATAGATATAATAAAATCGAATTCATAGCAATAAAAGTAAAAAAGGAAAGTCGTGTCGTTGTAAAAGAGTTTTTAAAAATAAAAAATAATGAACTTGATATGAAAATATAGTAAAAGCTGTATTTCAATACCATTTTAAACTCTTCAAGATAGCCACGACTCCAAAAGTCTCTGTAAAAATCAGAAAGATAAAAGACAATATAATGTATCAATAGAACAAACAATAAATCTTTATTGCTTTTAAAGTTGGGAGTAATTAATGTTAATGTCAAACTTGCAGAAAAATAAACCACAACGGTTTGAATCATCGCTATAATAATCTTTTGTATATTTTCTTTTTCTTTCAATACAAGAGCTCCTTACTTCCTTTTTCTATCCCTTTTTCCGTAATTTCCATAATCGCCGTAATCGCCGTAAGTAGCAACAGATTCATTAACTTTATTAAGAATAATACCTAAGAACTTTGAACCACTTTGTTCCATCTGTTCTTTTGCTTTTTCAACATAATTACGTTTTATTCTACCTGCTTGGGTTACTAAAATAAAACCATCGCAAGCATTAGCGATTATTGCGGCATCAACAACTAAACCAATAGGTGGAGTATCGATGATAATATAATCAAATATATTTTTAATAGCTTCAATCATCTTATTAAAATAAGCGTTCTGAAGTAATGCTGTTGGATTTGGTGGTACTTTCCCTGAAGGAACGACCATCAGTCTAGGAACATTGGTTTCACAGATAATATCTCCAAGATCTGCATTACCTGATAAATAATTCGTCAAGCCTTTAATAGTTCCAGTTGCTTTAAAGGTTCCAGACATAACAGAGTTCCTAGTATCCGCATCAATTAATAATGTTTTAAATCCTGCTTGAGCTAAAGATAAAGCTAAACTTGTTGAAGTAGTGGATTTTCCTTCCCCTTCCCTAAAAGAGGTAATTGCAAGAATTTTATTTTCCTTTCCACTAAACTGTATGTTTGTACGGATCGCATTGAAGTATTCTTCTGTTTTTTTTGCTTGTCTTAACTTGCTATCAACTATTTCTAAACGAGTCATTATATTCTCCTTAAAGTTTATTCAAATCTGGTACTATACCTAAAGAAGTAAGTCCTAGGACCTTTTCAATATCTTCTTCAGTATTAACACGATCATCCAAAATACCCATAATAACTAAAACAATAGTTGATAATCCTGCACCAACAATAAACCCGATTAGTACATTCTTTTTAATATTAGGAGAAGATGGTGCTTTAGGTAAATTTCCCTTCTCAACAGTAGTGATATCCTCTACTTGAGTAACTGCCTTGATTTTTGAAACTGCTGCTTCTCTAACTGAATTTGCTAATTTTTGAGACATTTTTGGATTAGCATCTTCGACCGATATTGAAATAACACGTGTATCTTTTAAAATAGAAACTGTTATTTTTTGCAGCAACTGAGACGAAGGATAATTCAATTTTTCAGAAGAAATAACTTTTTCTAGAACGTCAGTAGACGTAATAATCTCCTTATAGTCATTTGCAAGAAAACTCCCCGCTTGTAGATCTTGTGCAGTAATACTATTATTAGGGGTATTAGGGTTAATGACATATATCCTTGTTGAAGAAGTATATTGTGGCGTAACAATAAAAAGACTATAGAAAAGTCCAGCTGTTGCAAACGCAATGGCAACAAATGTGATTAAAAATTTCTTTTTCCACAATTTTTTAAAAAGGTTGAATATATTTATTTCAACTTCTGTATTAGCTATTTTATTCATGAAATCTCCTAAATGTAATGGTTTTTTAATATAGATTGAGCATTTTCAATAAAAAGTTGGTTAGCACGTTCTTTACCGAAATCTCTACAGATAATCTTATAAGCTTCTGCTAAAAATGGCGGTCTAACATCAAGGTTATGCATATCACTCGCTACAAAATGCACTAAATTTTCCTCTAAAAAATAACGGGCTCTTTTCTTAAAGCGTTTATGCTTATCATTAAAAAGTTTTTGTTTCAAAATATGAGAACTATTTATTTGTGTGTAACACCCTATATTAATAATTTCCTTCACCCGTTCTTTTTGATTCTCTAAAGCGTTATACCTCTCTATATGCGCAACGACTGGTGTAATACCAAGCATTAAAACATTTGACAAAGCTGTATGAATATCTTTCCAAGAAGTTTGCATAGAAAATTCAATTAAAGCAAATTTCGTATTGTTTAAAGTTGGAATTTGCTTTAACTTCAGTTTTTCTAACATATCACTTGTATAGTACAATTCTCCACCATATAAGATTTGAAGATGTTCAAATCTTTTTTCCGCTTCGTGTTTAACTATAGAAAAGTTTTTGAAGATAATATCTTCAGGTGTTTCAAACATACCTTTTCTTCTATGTGATGTCGAAACAATTATTCTAACACCTTGTCGATAACTTTCTTCTATCAAAGATAAACTCTCTTCAAGCGTTTTAGGCCCATCATCTACATCAAAAACGATATGAGAATGAATATCAATCATTCTTGTTATTCCTCCATTGTGTTCTTAATTTTTGATTTTGCATTAGATAAGCTAGATTGATCAATTGACATCATATAAAGTTGAGCTCCTGGCATTGCATATGAAGGGAGTTCACCCGTTGAACCATGACCAGTTAATGCTTGTGACTCGACAGTGAAGCGTTGTCCAGTTGACAATTGATTGTTAATCAAATCATTAATATTATCAATAGTCATATTAGTTTGAACGGACGTTTGGAGCTGTGAGGTAATGCTATTTAATTTTGTTACTGACTGACTAGAAGCTAACTTATTTATAATAGCTGCAATCACTTTTTCTTGATTTCTACCTCTATCGTTATCGCCTCCTTGTAGAGAATAACGTTCTCTAACAAAGCCCAAAGCCTGCTCAGAATTCAATGTTACTTGACCAACAGGGAAGTCAAAATTACCATGTTTACTTGTAAAAGCTTGATCGTTATAAACTGTCACTCCTCCCAAGAGGTCTATTAATTTTAAAAATGATGAAAAATTAATTCTAGCATAATAATCAAGGTTGATGTCGTAAAGGTTTTCAAGTGTTTTCATTGATGTCTCAACGCCATACAAACCTGCATGGGTTAATTTATCATATTGATTGCCCCCACCATCTGGAATTTTTACATAGGCATCTCGTGGTGTTGTCGTTAACAATACTTTGTGGGTATTGGTATTAACCGTCATAATAATATTTACATCAGATCTTGATACTGTTGATATAGAGCCAAAAGTATCAATACCGCTAATATAGATATTAAATACCCCTTCTTTATGATTAGTATTTTTACGATTAATTTTTTTCTTAATTTTGTAAGTATAAATCGTTTTTATCTGCGATTTAAAATCAGGGGTGCTAAGTTCAATTAAGCTAACATAAGCATTATTTAAAACCATAGCCTGACTATTACCATTTTTAATTCTATTGTATGCATCCTGGTAAGAATCTGTTTTTTGTGGTGTAATAGAGATTCCTTCTTCTGATTTTATATGTTCTATCAAATCAGTAATATTTGAAGTATCGTTTTTAACTGGTGCGGCTAATTTGCTGATAGCTTCTATATTGGTTATTTTAGAATCTTTTGGTACAACTACACTCATCTCAATTTCAGAGTATGAAGCAGTTTTATTTAGATTATTTGTCAAATCAATGGTTGACTTAAATCCATATAAAGTAGTAGCAACGAAAATAGAAGCTAATACTAAAATTATAGTTGTAAAAATTCTAGCTTTATTCTTAATACAAAGAAATAAACTTGCTAAAATGATTAAAACAATTACAACTCCATAAATGACGTTCAGGTGTCTAAATGCCAAAAAATGGTGACGATACATAAGAAATAATGAGACTACACTTAACAAAATAAAAATCACCAAAAGAAATAAATTAATCACCCGTAGAGGTGTATGTGAGTGTTTCTTTTGTTGACGGCGCGAATGATTAGACATTGTAATTCTCCAATACTTAAAAAAACCTTAATTTTACTTGGATATTATATCATTTTTCAATACAATATTCAACGAAAGTAATATTGGAATAATCTGATTATATTAGCTAAATAACATTTTCAATTGATCTATATTGATAATTTAGCTGATCTAATTGAATTTATTTACATTCTAGTTTAAACTAGAGTTATGAGAATTCAACAATTACAATATGTTATTAAGATTGTAGAAACTGGTAGCATGAATGAAGCCGCTAAACAACTCTACATTACCCAACCTTCACTTTCAAACGCTGTTAGGAACCTTGAGACTGAGATGGGTATCCAAATTTTTATTCGAAATCCAAAAGGAATAACGTTAACAAAAGATGGTATGGAATTTCTGTCATATGCGCGACAAATTCTAGAACAAACAGCACTTCTTGAAGAGCGTTATAAGGGTGATAATACAAGTCGTGAGCTGTTCAGCGTTTCTTCACAACACTATGCATTTGTGGTTAACGCTTTTGTAGCTCTCTTTAATGGCACAGACATGACCCAATACGAACTTTTTTTACGTGAAACTAGGACTTGGGAAATTATTGATGATGTTAAAAATTTCCGTTCAGAGATTGGTGTTCTGTTTCTTAATAGCTATAATAGAGATGTATTAACCAAATTATTCGACGATAATTCCTTAATTGCCACAACTCTTTTTACTACTACACCTCATATTTTCGTGAGCAAATCCAATCCCTTAGCTAATAGAAAAAAATTAAGTATGAAAGATTTAGAAGATTATCCTTATCTGAGTTATGATCAAGGCCTGCATAATTCTTTCTACTTTTCTGAGGAAATGATGTCTCAAATTACTCACCCAAAATCCATTGTTGTCAGTGATAGAGCAACTCTGTTTAATTTAATGATTGGATTAGATGGTTATACAGTGGCAACTGGTATCCTCAACTCAAAATTGAACGGTGACGAAATTGTCGCAATCCCTCTTGACGTGGATGATATTATTGATATTGTCTATATCCGACACGACAAAGCAAACCTTTCAAAAATGGGACAAAAATTTATTGACTATTTATTAGAGGAAGTTTCGTTTAATCATAAAAACAAACAGTCCTGAGATTGTCTCAGAACTGTTTTTAAATTACTCAAGTATCTTTATAATAAGCTTGTTAACCGTATCGTAGTGAAAATTAACAGTATCATACTCAACACCAATTACCTTTGCCAAGAAGATAATCTGGTCTAAAAATGCTTGAGAAGAAAATTGAGTTGTACGATATAGTTCTTGCTCATCAAAAGGTTTAATCAGGTGAGCCAAAGGATTTCTGACTGATTTTTCGAACTGTCTTAATTGAATGATGGTCGATTTCACTTCTTCATCCAGGTCGGTTAATTGTAAACATTCTGCAAGGCTTTTAGAAGTCAAGCGACTATCGTGCCACCTTTCAGAGAATGCCAAAAGGACTGGGTGGTTTGACTCCTTTAATTCTTTAAACTTCCAAGTATCGTAGTGATCATCTCTTGCATTATGAATGTAATCATGCAAGTGAGGTACTTCTTGTGCAAGTAAAATCATAAATAGACGATATAAAATAGGACTAACACTACGGACAAAATCTATGATTAATCCATTTTTTACTTTTGCTTCTAAATCCATGATGTAATTTGCCAGCAACTCTAAATCATACGGGTTATGCAAAAGCTTTATATTGTATTTTTCTTGTAATATAACAACTTGTTCTTGATGAGCAAAAAGAAAATCAATGTTTAACTCTCGACGCTCTTTCATCATTTCCAATAAAAATAATAAATCTGAGTTTAAAGGACCATGTTTTTGTAATAATAAGAAAGCATTATGATAAGAATACTGATCCACTAATACTTTAAGAGCAGTTGAAAAATCTGTCATTTCTATCCTCATTCAGAAATAAGTGTTTCGAGCCCAACTTTCATCATATCAGTAAATGTTGTTTGACGCTCTTCTGCACTTGTATCTTCTTCTGGATTATTCAAGTTATCTGAAATCGTCATCATAGCAAGAGCATTAACATTATGTTGAGCTGCAAGATAGTAGAGAGCTGCTGCTTCCATCTCAATAGCATGAACACCTAGTTTACCCAAGGCCATATTACGATCTGGTTGGTTTGAATAAAACACGTCTGAAGATAATACACTGCCTACATGAGTTGTAATATCCATTTCCTTTGCGATGTGATAAGCTTTATCCAAAAGTTTAAAATCAGCAATTTGCGGAAAATCAAATTCAGGCCAATCATTACGGATAATATTAGAATTTGTTGCTGCTGCTTGTGCTAAAACAAGTTCACGAACATGGATATCAGGATTAATAGCACCTGCCGTTCCTACGCGAATCAATGTTTTAACCCCATAATCAACAATTAGTTCGCGAGCATAAATTGAAATTGAAGGCATACCCATACCAGTTCCCATAACAGAAACACGATGTCCTTTATAGGTACCTGTATAACCAAACATATTGCGAACTGTATTAAAACACACCGCATCTTCTAAAAAATTCTCGGCAATAAATTTCGCACGGAGTGGATCTCCTGGAAGTAAAATTTTATCTGCAATTTCACCTTGTTTTGCTTCAATATGGATTGACATATAAACTCCTCATTTTTCTTATAAAATAATCATAGGCAGTAGCAAAAAGTACTGCTATAGTTAAGGGAACAATAGTTATAACGGATTGACCAGTAAAAGATATGACTAAACCGACAGCTGTCAGTGGCGCTCTCATTGTAATAGCTAAAAAAATAGCTGCACCAACCAACATACTGGTTACTATCGATATGTGGGGAAGTAAAGGAATAGAAATACTAGCTAACAAAAAACCTAAACAAGCACCAATGGAAAAAGATGGTGTCAGTATACCGCCATAAGCACCAGCGTAAAGAGTGGATAATGTTGCTATCATCTTGAGAACAACTAAAATAGCGATTAAGCTAACTGAGGTCCCTTTAAAGACTTCTTGGACTAGTGCATTACCATTTCCTAAAATCTGGGGATAGACTATTGATAAAACAGATACTATCAATGATACTACTGGTAAACTTAACAATATTTTTATATTTTTAATACGTCTCTCTGTCACTTTTTGATTTAAATATCTAAAGCTAATCGCAATCGGAGTTACACATAAAACGATCAAGAACATAAAAGCTAATGACTGTGAATTCAGACTCATCTTTGAAATATGATAAAGAGGGGCTGTCGAAATAACTAATTGAGCAATACTAGCTGCACCAAAAGTAGAGGCTAGCAATGTCACAATATTTTTCAGTGAGATTCCTAAAGCTAAAGTTTCAAAAGCAAAAAATACACTAGCTAGGGGTACTTGATAAACTGCTGACAAACCTGCAGCTGCACCACTAATGATTAATAAACGTTTATCCAGCACTTTAAGTGCTAATAAATCCGATATTTTCCCAGCATTTATGGCTCCAAACTCTCGTGGCGCTCCTTCTTTTCCAATAGGACCACCAGCTCCTACATAAATCAATTGCAAAAATGCGTGACCTATATGTAGCCAGTAAGGTGATTTTTTTACAGAAGAATCCTTAAAAACAACCTGTTGTTTAATACTAGTTATTTGCTTTGGTTTGATTTGTAAGTAATACCAACTAAGGGATGCTAAAAAGGAGACTAAAGTAAGTGATAACACTCTTTTAATTGGTGTGACACTATTTAACAAAGACAGAGTATTTTCTCTACTATCACCAAATGCTAACCACTCTGTAAACATTAATACATAGTGCATTAAGATAGCTCCAACTCCTGCCATAACTGTCATAAATAGAACGGCTATCATAAACTTGACAGCATAGTATAATCGAGAAACCATTTTAAAGTTCAGCAACTAATGATTTAACTAATCCCTTGAAATCTTCTTTAATACGCTGAGTAACTTCAACGACCTCCTCATGATTGAGCTCAGATTGGAAACCAGCGGCAAAGTTAGTAATTGCTGAAATTCCTAACACTTTAAGCCCTGAGTGAGCTGCAACAATCACCTCTGGAACCGTGGACATACCTACCGCTTGTGCGCCCATTGTTTGGAATGCACGAATTTCTGCAGGTGTTTCATAAGTGGGTCCTGATACACCCAAGTACACACCTTCTTCGAGTTTGATATTCTGTTTTTCAGCAATTTGGTGAGCTTTTTGTCGATATGTTGCTGTATAAGCATCCGACATGTCTGGGAAACGTGGTCCAAATTCTTCAAGGTTCTCACCTATGAGAGGGTTAGTCCCAATCATATTGATGTGGTCTTTGATCAGCATTAAAGTTCCTGGTCCGTATCCAATCCCACCTGCTGCATTAGTCACAAGCACACTGTGGCAAGCCAATGCTCTCATGATACGTACTGGGAAAGTAACGACTTCCATTGTATTTCCTTCATAAAAGTGAAAACGACCTTGAAGCGCTAATACCTTACGGCCTGATAGTTCCCCATACACTAATTTTCCAGCATGACCAACTACTGTTGACTGTCCCCAATTTGGGATGTCTGCATAATCCACAACAATGGGATTTTCGATTTCTTCAGCTAATTCTCCTAAACCAGAGCCTAAAATAAGGCCGAATTCTGGTGCTGTGACGCCTTTTGCTTGCAAAAAGTCTCTAGTCTCATTAATTTTTTCTAATAATGTCATTTACTTACCTCCTAAACCATTATTCACTATACAATATGCTATAAACTTTGGATAATCTGTCCATCTTCTTTAACAAAATCTTTTTCCATCTTTACAGGTAAAATGGTTAAAATTGCTTCACAGGGTCGGCAGAGTTTTGCACCTTTACTCGTAACAACTATGGGACGATTGATAAGAATAGGATCTTGTATCATCGCATCAATCATTTCTTCATCTGTAACGCTAGAAGATTCCAAATTGAATTTCTCATAAGCAGGAACATCTGTTCTTAGAAGTTCCCTCGCAGAAAGTTTCATTTCTAACAACAGTTCAACCAGTTCCATCCTGCTAGGTGGTGTTTTCAGATAATAAATAATTTCTGGTTCAATACCACAATGACGAATAATGGCAAGTACGTTCCTTGATGTCCCACAATTTGGGTTATGGTAAATCCTAATTTTTTCCATCATCTTCCTCTCAATTTTTAATGCTACAAGTGTCTTAAGGAAATAAAAATTTATACCAAGTCCTGCAAGAAGCTCTCTCCAATCATCGCAGTATCAACACCAAAGTTATCCGCAACTGTTGCTGAAATATCTGCGAAATGCCCTACTGGGATAAGGCCGTTTCCTGTGAAAGATGGGCTATAGGCTAAGAGAGGAATGTATTCTCTTGTATGGTCTGTACCTGCATAAGTTGGGTCATTACCATGATCGGCAGTGATCAAAAGTAAGTCTTTGTCACGCATCGCTGAAATGATCTCTGGAAGACGCTCATCAAACTCATGAAGACAATCACGATAACCATGAGGATCACGACGGTGACCATAGAGAGCATCAAAGTCAACCAAATTAGTAAAGGAGAAGCCTTTTTCAAACTCTGATAACCCCATTGTTTTTATCAAAGTATCAATACCATGACTATTTGATTTGTTATGTCCCATATCATGATTAATGCCTGAACCATTGAAAATATCATTGATTTTACCAACAGCATAAGTATCGATGCCAGCTTGATCTAGTTTATTTAATACGGTATCTTCAAATGGTGATACTGCATAGTCGTGACGGTTGGCTGTACGCGTAAAGTTGCCTGGTTCACCTACATATGGACGAGCGATAATACGACCAAGGAGAGCTGGACGCTCCATTGTGATACTACGAGCATATTCACAAATACGGTAGAGTTCTTCTAGAGGAATGATATCCTCATGAGCTGCAATTTGTAGGACTGGATCAGCTGAGGTATAGATGATGAGCTCACCAGTTTCCATTTGGCGTGGTCCGAAGTCATCAATAACAGCTGTCCCTGAATAAGGTTTATTCGCTTCACGAATAACTTTACGTCCTGAAAAATCCTCAATCTTTGTAATAATATCTTCTGGAAAACCATTCCAGAAAGTATCAAATGGCTCTGTAATATTTAAGCCCATGATCTCCCAATGCCCTGTCATTGTATCTTTACCAAGTGATACTTCTTGTAACTTCGTCGCGTAGCCACTTGGATTTTCTTCTGCAGGGACGGTCTTAAGCGCTTGGGGACGAGGAATATTACCAAGTCCGATTTTAGCCATGTTTGGCACCGCAAGTCCAACTGTTTTTGAAATGTGGCCAAGCGTGTCTGAAGCACCATCAGGAACTCCTGCATTGACAAAATCATTGGCATCTGGTGCCGCTCCAATCCCCACTGAATCTAAGACAACTAAGTGAATGCGATCAAATTGTGACATTATATCTTCTTTCTAAGGAGGTTACGGTTAGCTCCTAAAACCGATTATTTAAATAATTATTTTTCAAGTATGTCAAGACCGTTTTTGCCTGCTACTATAACTTTATTAACCATACCATTAAATAAACCATGTTCAACAACACCAACTGTATGGTCAAGTTCATTCGCTAACTGCTTTGGATCCTCTATTTTTTTCAAATCTAGGTCGATAATGTAGTTCCCCATATCAGTGATAAAGCGGTCACCTTCTGTTTCACGGAAAGAAGGACAGTAACCTTTTGATTTAAAAACCCGAAAAAGACGCTCAGAACCATATCTAACAACCTCAACAGGCAATTTAAATGCACCTAACGTTTCAACAAGTTTGCTCTCATCGACAACCCAGATATATTCTTTAGTTGGAGTAGCTACTATTTTTTCCATGAGCAGCGCACCACCGCCACCCTTGATACCATTAAAATCAGGGTCTACTTCATCTGCTCCATCCACAGTGACATCAATGACATCAATATCATCTGCTGATTTCAACGGAATACCTAATCCTCTTGCCTGCTCAGTCGTACGGTTTGACGTTGTAACGCCTACGACTTGCAATCCCTCTTCTTTGACACGGCGTCCAATTTCTTCAACAAAAAAATATGCTGTAGAACCTGTCCCTAAACCTACAATCATACCGTTTTTAACGTATTTTGCAGCGGTCACTCCAGCAAGTTTTTTTAGTTCGTCCATATTTTCCCCTTCTAAGTTAATGTTGTCTAATATTTTTGATAAGTCTATTCAAAACACTATCTCAAGACACATTATACCATTTTTTAAGTGATTTTGGAAAACATTTTCTTTGTTCTTTATACATTTTAGTTAGTAGTGATAATCAAATTCTTTATTTTTAATAATCTATTGCTAACGCACTTATATCACCTAAAATAAGTGTTCAAACAAAAAAGATGAGTTTCTTAGCTCATCTTTTTATGCATATAAGTTTTTTAGCGTTTGAATATCAACTTCTTGAATGCCATAATGCGAACCTTTTGACTGCATAACGGAATGTTGTTGATCATTATGTCCTAGACCTAAAGCATGTCCTAATTCATGTTCGGCCGTATTAACAATCCTAGTATGGTCATAACCAAACTGTTTATTCTTAAGGTAAAATGTGTTTAATTTAACTGTTACCTTTGAAATACGATTAGTTAAAGCATTTTTCTCGGTTTCAGCTACACCCGCAGCTTGTGTTTTAGCATCTGAGTAATCCTTAGCAATAATATCAGCATTAGGATTGTCTGTTGTTTGTAACACAAAAGCACCTGTTGCATTCCAATTGGAGATTGCTTGCTTGTAAGCAGAGACCAACTCAGAATCTCTAGTTGCTATATAGATAGTTGCCTGATTTTTATCCCATCTGGTATTTTCTGAATGGTGAACGTTATCCGTAGCTAGATTAGCAAAGGAATTTTTGAACTGATTAGTGTCAGCAAATTTTAAAAATGTTTTTCCTGTCTGAATAATGTCACTAAGTTGATTAGCAAATTCTGATTGACTGTGATTCGCATAGTAATACAAGCCAAATAAAATAATCGCAATAACAAGAACTGTCTTGAATATTCCCCAAATGATATTCCAAACCAATCTAAAGATAAACTTTGGAATAGCAAATATCATTCTAAATAGTGTTCTCATTTTTTATCTCACCTTCTGTGTCTAATTTCCCAAAACTTAATGATTTAGTATAACAAGACTTTACTTGGATTTCAACGATTTAGCTAATACTAAGAAAGGCGCTCTTCTTTGACATAATCAACAGGGAGCCATTCTAAGACTTTTTCTAATTGTTGATTCCAGTAATACCATTCATGTTTACCATGATCATTGGAATAGTCAATAGTTAAACCTAATTGACGAAGTTCATCAATTGCGACTTCATTAGCTTCAAAAGGAAAATCTTCATAACCACACCATGCATAAAATTTAGTCTTCATATCAAAAGACTCAACGTAACGCCTTAGTGAATGACGCTCTATGTTATCAGTGTTATTCAAATCGCCAAAAATTCCCGACCAATAGTTAATGTTATCGTTGCCATTATTGAATAATAAATCAAAGTCAAAAGAAAGTGCACCTGACAAAGAGGCAGCATGAGAAAAACGATTAGTCAGTAGAGCTATTTTATATGCTCCATATCCCCCCATAGATAATCCAGCAATGAAATTTTTCTCTCTCTTATCAGACATATTAGGAAAGAAACGTTTCAAAACTTTTGGTAACTCGATAGCTATTGCATCAAAATAATCCAACCCATACTTTGTGTTGGTATACCATGCTAAGTCTGTTGATGGCATCACGACGATAAGATTAGTATGACGTAAAAGACGCTCTATATTTGTGCGTTTTTGCCAAGAATTCTCATTCCCCCCATTCCATGGAGAAGATACAAAACAGGAATGTCACAATCATCAATTTTATCATCAGGCATCTCAAAAGCATCTGGGTAAATAACATTGACTTGACGTTCCGTTCCTAGTACCTTAGAGTGATATTCAATATTAAAAAATGCCATAAAAACCTCCATTCTAGCAAGAAAGGCTACCAAAATTTGGTAACCTCTTAACACTATCAACGAACTTCCATAACCACAGGAAGGATTGCTGGGCGACGTTTCGTTTGGTCAAATAAGAACTTGCTGACCTCATCACGCACTTTCCCTTTAAGTTCACCCCAGTCAAATGTATCTTTGCTTAAGTAATCTTCTACCGTTGTATTAACTAATTCTGCGCTCTCACGCAAAATATCTCTGCTTTTTTTCACATACACAAAACCACGCGTATTAACACGAGCTTTAGAAATGATTTTCTTTTCTTTTTTGCTGACAGTTATAACAACAATAAAAATTCCATCTTCAGATAATACCTTACGGTCACGAAGTACAATATTACCAACGTCACCAATAGCATTTCCATCAATCATAACATCTCCAGCAGGAACAGATCCACTATGGAAGAAGCCATCTTTTTTAAGAACCATGATGTCACCACGCTTCACAATATAAATATCATCTGCTGACATTCCTACCTCTTGAGCTAAGCCCGCATGTGCTGACAAATCCCTATACTCTCCTTGAATTGGGAAAAGGTATTTAGGTTTCAATAGATTCATTAATAATTGTAATTCGCGACCATTTGCATGACCTGATACGCGCAAATTCTGTGTTATCAATTTAACTGAGCCACCAGCTTTATAAATCAGATTTTCAACACGCGCTACAACTGCCTCTTTTGCAATACTTGGTGTTGTTACGATAAATACTAAATCACCATCTTTAATTTGAACATAACGATGACGTCCAATCGCCATTTTTTGGAGACCATTTATCGGCTCTCCCATACGTCCAGTTTCAAGGATTAATAATTCGTTATCTTCGTAACGTGTCATATCTTTAGGTTTTATAATCATATTTTCATCAGCAATATGAATGCGTTTCATACGAATGGCCGTACGAACAATATTTTCAATATCAAAACCCGTTAAAACTACTCGACGACCGTTTTCTGCCGCTGCATCAAAGACTTGTTGAATACGAATGAGATTACTTGCAACTGCTGCTACGATGACTCTACCTTCTGCGTCTTCAATAACGCTCTTAATTTCATCACCGACCTCATATTCGCTAGCAACTTGCTCATTGCTTGTAGCATTTGCAGAATCTGATAAAAGTGCTAAAACACCATCACGACCAATTTCAGCTAAACGTGCCAGATCTGTTTGGTAATATTTCCTTGCAGCTTGATCAAATTTAAAGTCACCTGTGTAAACGATATTTCCCTCTTTCGTCCCTATAACAATTCCCATTGACTCTGGAATTGAATGAGTCGTTTTAAAGAACGAAATCACCGCATCTTGAAATTCAATTTCCGTTTCACTATCAATCACATGGAAATTATTGAATTTCTTGACTGCTGTACTATTTTTAACGAATAACTTAGCTAATTCAATTGTGAGAGGTGAGCCAAACACAGGTGCTTTGACTTCGGCGATAATATAAGGCAATGCACCAATAGCATCCGCATGTCCATGGGTTAAGAAAATCCCCTGAACACGTTTTTTATTTTCAATTAAGTAATCAAGATTTGGAATAACAACATCAACACCCAGTTGTTCATTTTCAGGATATTTGAGTCCAGCATCCAAAACAAAGATAGAATCATTGACTTCTACTGCATATAGGTTTTTTCCGTTTTCACGAACACCTCCAAGAGCCATGATTTTTATGTCGCTCATAATGAGTTTTCTCCTTAAATTTTGTTAATTCTTTTTATAAAGCAGACAAGAAATTGTCCAATTATTATCATTAGTAATTGATTTATTGGTAACTTTTCTTGGGTTTGAAGAAAAACCTTATTAATCAATAATAGGAATATGAATTAAAGAGTGTGTCCTTATTTTCATCCCATTTGTACTTACGGTCCTTGTCTCTACAAGTCGATTTACAGCATTATTAGTATATCATATTTTGAAAATAATTTCTTGCAAAGTGTATAGAAAAAGAAGTGAAACACTTCCATTTCACTTCTTTTTAATCAAATAATTGATAATAGTCAGCTATAGCCATCTTGTTTTTTTGTGCCTGATTTAAATCTCTGACAATCTTGCCATCTTTCATTACTAATACACGATTTCCATATTTGAGAGCATCTTCCATATGATGTGTAATCATTAAGGCAGTCAACGAATCTTGTTTGATAAACTCATCAGTCAAGCCCATAAGCGAAACACTTGTTCTAGGATCAAGCGCTGCTGTGTGTTCGTCCAATAATAACAGATTTGGTTTTTTCAAAGTTGCCATTAATAAACTAAGTGCTTGTCTTTGTCCACCTGATAATAAACCTGTAGGTGTCTCTAAATGGCGATCAAGTCCATTACCAGTTCTAGCAATCAATTTTTGAAATTCTTCGGTATAGTTAATAATCTTTCTAGGAACTAACGGTCTCTTTTCACCTCGAAATTTAGCAACTAATAAATTTTCAGCAACTGTCATCCTAGGTGCTGTTCCCATTTTCGGATCTTGAAATACTCGTGATAAATATTTAGCTCGTTTTTCTGCTGGTAAATTAGTAACATCTTGTCCCATGATGTAAATATTTCCACTACTTAACATCAAGGTACCTGCAATTACATTAAAAAGTGTTGATTTTCCAGCTCCATTTCCACCCAATATTGTAATGAAGTCATGTTCATAAATACTCAAATTAACATGGTCTAATATCGTTTTCATTTCTGCTAAACCATTACTGACTTGTACGGTTGCTTCTTTTAACTCTATGATTTTCATCACCATTATAAGCGTACTCCTTTCAAAATCTTCGTTTTTAGGACAGGAATCATTAAACAAATTCCAAGCACTATTGCACTAAATAATTTTAGGTAATTCGTATTAAATCCTAAGGCGATTACTGCCGTTATTAAAAATTGATAAAGAATAGAACCCACCACTATAGCAATTAAACGTTCAAAGAGAGTTAAACCAGTAGAGTAAAGTACCTCTCCAATAATAATACTAGCTAACCCAATAACAATAACACCTATACCTTTTGATACATCAGCATATCCATCTTGTTGACTTACTAAAGCTCCTGATAAAGCAATTAAGCCATTTGATACAATTAAGCCAAGCATTTCCATTTTGTCGGTATCAATGCCGAAGCTCTTTGCCATATCAGGGTTATCTCCTGTTGCAATATAAGCTTGCCCCAAGCGTGTATAGAGAAAATAAATTAAGGCAGAAATCACCAAGAGAATAGCTATCAAGCCTAATACGAGAAGATTTAAATCATTTGAAAACGGAAGAAAATCTTTCAATGTTTGAATCTCATTTAAACCTAGATTTGCTCTTTTCATAACCATTAGCATAATAGAGTGGCATGAGGTCATTACTAAAATCCCTGCTAAAATCGTCGGTATCTTTCCTTTAGTATAAAGTAAACCAGTAACAAATCCCGCTAACATCCCTGATAGCATGCCTAGAATCGTCGCCAAAATAGGATTAACCCCTTGATTCATTAAGGTAACACAAACCGCTCCCCCTAGAGGGAAGGAGCCCTCTGTTGTCATGTCTGGAAATTTTAAGATTCTAAAGGTTAAGTATATCCCTAATCCTAATATCCCCCATAATAAACCTTGTGAAACTGATGAAATAATCATAAAACCCTCTTTCTAATCGTCAACCTTAACGGTAATTTCTGCCTGTTTCATAATCTTCTTAGGAATTTTAATTCCTAAGTGTTTGGCTGCTTTCAAATTGAGGCTTGGCTTCCCTGTATCAATAACTTTGACTGGTACATCTTTAACCGGCTTCCCTCTTAGGACTTTAATGGCCTGTTTTGCAGTTTCTAACCCTAAGCCATATTGACTCTGCGCTACTGATGCTATACTTCCTTGTTCAACCATGGTATCAACACTGGAATACACAGGTATATTAGCTTGGTTTGCTGCTACGATAACTGTTCTAAAAGCACTCGCAATAGTATTATCTTGTGGAACAAAGACAGCGTCTACTTTTTTGGTCATGACTGACATACTTGTCTTAATTTCATTTGTAGATGGTACAGAATATTTAAGAACTTCTAGCCCTGCTTTTTGAGCATATTTTGTAAACTCAGTTACTTGTGATACAGAATTATCTTCGCTACTAGCATAAAGAATTCCTATACGTTTAACATTGGGAGTTATATCCTTGATTAATTGCACAGTTTGCTTGGTCGGAACAACGTTTGATAATCCTGTAACATTAGTTGTTGGTTTCTTCATATTCGTTACTAACTTGGCCCCTAAAGGATCAGAAACAGCTCCCATGATTATAGGAGTGTCCTTAGTCGAAGCTGCTAAACCTTGTGCTGATGGTGTCGCAATTCCAATCAAAATATCATTGTGATGATTAACTAATTGTTTACTCATCGCTTGAATTTTACTTTGATCAGCTTCGGCGTTTAAAACGGTTAATTTAACTTTTTTCCCTTTATATCCTTCTTGAGCTAGACCATCTTCAACTCCCTTTTCAATAGCATCCAAAGCATCATGGGTTACATACTGTAAAATACCAATTTTAACAACTTGCTTTTCTGATAAATTAAGACGTTTTTCTGATTTGTTATAAAATAATTCTCCAACCACTAATATAGTCAATAGAATTAGCGTAGCTATCAGCCCTTTATTTTTCATATTTTCTCCTCACTTTAATAATACCTTGACTTTCTGGAGTTTAGCGCAAAAGAAAAAGCGCCTGATAAATAACTTACCTTGCGCTCTCTATTGTTAGACTAGACCAGCGCATAGATACTTTTTTGAAGTACTCCAAAAAGTCGTATCTATGCACCCATAAACACAACTTTATCTACGCCAGTTTTGCCAATTGGTAAATAATGTTTTAGTCATTTACTAGTCATCCTTTCTCATGAATTTTTCTATAATTATATACTATATTCTGAAAATTGCAAGCCTTTTGCGTTATAAAAAAATATTTTTAGCTCAGCCTATGGTATAATAAATAAGCTATAATTTTTAGAATAAGGGGGACGCCATGTCTTTTGATGGATTTTTTTTACATCACCTCACAAATGAATTACAAGAACAGATTGAAAAAGGACGTATCCAAAAAATTAACCAACCTTTTGACCATGAATTGGTATTAACAATACGCAATAATCGTCGCAACTATAAACTACTCCTATCTGCTCACCCTGTATTTGGACGTATCCAAACTACCGAAGCAAATTTCCAAAATCCTCAAAATCCAAATACTTTTACAATGATTATGAGAAAGTATTTGCAAGGTGCAGTGATTGAAACCATTCAACAAATTGAAAATGACCGTATATTAGAAATCGTCGTGTCTAATAAAAACGAAATCGGTGATCATATTAAAGCGACACTTGTTGTTGAAATCATGGGAAAACACAGTAACATTATCTTGATTGATAAAAATGAACATAAAATTATTGAATCAATTAAGCATGTTGGTTTCTCGCAAAACTCCTACCGTACTATCCTTCCTGGTTCGACTTACATTGCCCCACCCAAAACAAAAGCAATCAATCCTTTTGATATTTCTGATCAAACTCTATTTGAGCTGCTTCAAACCAATGATCTAAGCCCTAAAAACCTCCAACAACTCTTCCAAGGTTTAGGACGCGATACTGCGCTAGAATTATCTAACTGTTTGAAAGACAATAAACTTAACGATTTTCGTCAATTCTTTTCGAGAGAATATCATCCTAGCCTAACAGAAAAATCCTTTTCCGCTGTCCAATTCTCAAGCAGTCACGAAACATTTCAGTCTCTTGGACAATTGTTAGATTATTACTACCAAGAGAAAGCTGAAAAAGATCGCATAGCACAGCAAGCTAGTGACCTCATTCACCGTGTTCAAAGTGAGTTAGAGAAAAATATCAAAAAACTAGCTAAGCAACAAGACGAACTTCTAGCTACTGAAAATGCAGAGGAATTTCGCCAAAAAGGAGAGCTTCTAACTACCTATCTCTCTATAGTACCAAATAATCAAGATGTCGTTGTGCTTGATAATTATTACACCAACCAAACGATTGAGATTTCACTTGATCGAGCTTTAACACCCAACCAAAATGCCCAACGCTACTTTAAAAAATATCAAAAATTAAAAGAAGCTGTAAAACATTTAAAAGGAATTATTTCAGATACGGAAAATACAATCACCTACCTTGAATCTGTTGAAACATCGCTAAATCATGCTTCTATGGAAGATATCAATGATATTCGTGAAGAACTTGTTGAAACTGGATTTATTAAGCGACGCGCACATGATAAACAACATAAGCGCAAAAAACCTGAACAATATTTAGCATCCGATGGCAAGACTATTATTATGGTAGGACGTAATAATCTCCAAAATGACGAGTTAACATTTAAAATGGCTCGTAAAGGGGAGTTGTGGTTTCATGCCAAGGATATCCCCGGAAGTCATGTGTTAATTCGGGATAACCTCAATCCAAGTGACGAGGTTAAGACAGATGCCGCCGAGTTAGCTGCTTATTACTCTAAAGCTCGTCTCTCCAATCTTGTTCAAGTAGACATGATTGAAGTAAAAAAACTCAATAAACCAAGTGGTACTAAACCAGGTTTTGTAACTTACACTGGTCAAAAAACCTTACGAGTCACTCCCACACAAGAAAAAATAGATAGCCTTAAACTAAAAAAATAGACTGGGACATATCCCTGTCTATTTTTAGTGTTATTAATTATTTATAGGTATTCTTATTCACTTAAATCAATATCTTCTCTAAGCTTTTGTAGGTCAAAGTTAGCTTCCAAAAATTCTTGATCTTGAGTTGGGAAACATTGGTCAAGTTGGTCAACCTTCCCAATTTCAACTTTTCCTTGTGTGAGCGAGTAATCCATAACATGCCCACCGAAAGTTAAATCGTCTGAAATAAAGTGGACATGGAATCCTTTTACCCCCACACCATGAAATAATTCCGGCGTCCAAATCCCAACCAACGTACCAGATACATTCTCTTTGGTAAATTCTGGCTGATTAGATGCAATATCTGCAAAACGTTTATGTTGTGGAGATTTTGGAATCATACGAACGTGCATTCTTGAAAACGTTCCTTTGATTTTTAAAGACTTAAAGAGATTTTGACCTTCAAAGTTTTTTAGAATCATCTCTTCCAAATCCTTATTATCTGTCTCAGCATTGATATCAAATTGTTTTTGGATATGGTGTGGTAAAACCGCTGCATAGGGTACTGTCACATCATCTGATAATTGGATAATCTCTGCTTTACCATCTGTACCAATAGCTTGATAAGCTTTCCCATCCAATACAATCAATTCACCATCAATCATATGAACAGTACCGATTCCTAAGTCACCGTGAGTTAATAATTCTCCGATAGTTAGACTGCCTTTGTACAATCCTGCCATCAGTGAACTCAAGGTACTGTATTGAAATAATTTAACTGTTTCTGACATATTAGACCTCGTCTTAGTAGAACTCGTCGGGTAAGATTGTTTCACCTAGTGTCACATTATCTTTATAGTCGATAGGCACATCAATCAACACTGGTCCATTTTCAGCATCGATTAGAGCTTGTTTGAGTGTTTCTTCAAAACTGTCTTTGCTGTCTACACGGTAACCTTTAGCACCGAAACTTTCAGCGTATTTTACAAAATCAACTGGTCCAAAGTCAACACCTGAAGAACGCCCATACTTCATTTCTTCCTGGAATTCAACCATGTTATATTTTCCATCGTTCCAAATAATGTGAACAATTGGTAGATGAAGACGAACTGCAGTTTCTAACTCTTGAGCTGAGAATAAGAAGCCACCATCACCAGAAACTGAAATAACTTTTGTGTTGGGACGCAAAAGAGCCGCAGAAATTGCCCAAGGTAGAGCAACTCCTAATGTTTGCATTCCGTTTGAGAAGAGCAAGTGACGCGCTTCATATGATTTAAAGTAGCGAGCCATCCAAATATAATGGCTTCCCACATCAACTGTAACAGTCATGTCATCGGTGGTATTTTCTTGGAGTACATCAATGAGATCAAGAGGATGAACAAGTCCATGAGCTGAGTCACGATCAAATTTAACATCGCTAACATTTTCAATGTTATTACGAAGCCCTTTCAAATACTCTTTTGAACCTTCAGGCAATTCATATCCTTTAATAGCTGGTAAAAGTAAATCAAGTGTATGTGCCATGTCTCCAATCAGTTCTCGCTCGGGTTGGAAATACGTATCAATTTCTGCTTGTTCAACGTCAATAACAATAATACGAGCAGAAATTTCAGCATTCCAGTTACGCGCTTCATATTCAATAGGGTCATACCCGATAGCAATAACTAGGTCTGCACGCTTCAAAAGCATATCTCCAGGTTGATTACGGAAGAGACCTACACGACCAAAGAATGTTTCATCCTCGAGCTCGCGTGACACAATACCCGCACCTTGGAAAGTTTCTACTACTGGTAGTTTAACAGCATCAAGAAGTCGACGTACGGCAGCAGTTACTCCCTCTGAAGATGCGCCATTTCCTAATAACAGTACCGGTAAAACAGCATTGTTAATAGCCTGCGCTAAATAATTGATATCTAAAACAGATGCCGAACCCAATTTAGGTGCACTAAGAGGTTTGATTGCTTTTACTGAGACTGGACTGTCTGTAACGTCTTGAGGAATAGAGATAAAACTTGCTCCTGGTTTACCAGATTTAGCAAGACGATAGGCGTTTGCAACAGTTTCTGACAAAGTATTAGGGTCATGAACCTCAGCAGAATATTTTGTAATAGGTTCCAGCATAGCAACGTTATTCATTGATTGATGAGCACGTTTCAATAAATCTCCTCGCTTAACCTGTCCACCAATTGCAAGAACAGCATCACCTTCATCTGTCGCAGTAACTAACCCTGTTGCCAAGTTCGAGATCCCAGGTCCACTAGTTGCAATAACAACTCCTGGTTCTCCCGTAATACGCCCGACAGCCTGAGCCATAAAAGTCGCGTTCTGCTCATGACGAGCAACAATTAACTCTGGACCTTTATCTTCTAGAGTGTCAAATACGCGGTCAATCTTAGCTCCTGGGATACCAAAAACATATTTGACATCATGATTAATGAGGCTATCGACAATTAAGTCAGCCCCATATTGATTATGTGATTCTGTCATTTTATCTCCCTCTTTTCACAAGAATGATTCAATTATATCACAGTTTTTACATCAGATTGTGAAAATTTACTTGTGAATTTTTAATTTTTTTCTGTAAGTGTTTTCCTATTTAAATGTTATTCACCCATTCTGACATCTCTATATCGTCTGGAACTAATTTTAAATAAGCCTTTCCTACTTCTTGTGCCTTATCAAGGTAACCAAATTCTCTCAAAATGTAAGCATAATCTTGTAAAAATTCTGGATTATCTTTTAAATCATTATACAAAGATTGATAATAGTCTACACTATCATCCATTTCTAAAGCCTTGTGTGCTTTAGCGATATTCCATTTTGCAAGGATATTTTCTAAATCATCATTGTCTAATTCCAAGACTTCCTCAAACCGCTCTTCTTCAAGATACAAATTTGACAATCTCATAACAATTTCATCTTGGTTTTCAGAAACTTTTTCAGCTTGTTTCAAATAAGACTCCGACGAAGGAACATCATGTAATTCATACGATAATTGTGAAGCTAGTAAGAGAAGTTGACCATCAAAACTATTTTTACGAAGACCTTGCTGAACTAGACGTAAAGCTTCTTCAGATTTATGCTCCTCACGAAGAGATAAACCATAGATATATTCATAGCCATCAAAGTCTGGATTAATAGTATCCAACTGTTTAAAATAAAGGTTAGCTTTTTGATATTCTTCTTGATCATAAAGGATTGTTGCTAACTCAAAAACTGTTAAATCATCATACTCAATGTCAACGGCTTTTTCTAAAAATTCGATAGCTGCATCAAATTTCCCTATAATAGCGTAGGATTTACCAATACGCTGATAAGTTGAAACTCCAGTCGTTTCTAAGATTTCTCGATTGTCAAGTGATGCATATCCTTCTATCGCTTCTTGATAATGTTCCAAACTAAGGTTCATTTCAGCTAAACCAAATGTAACCAATGGGTCATCGCTAAGTTTGCTGGCTAGCAAAAGCTTTTCACGCGCAACATCAGTCAAGCCTTCCATATCATATAAGTCAGCCATAACGAGGAGGGCTGAAACATACTCTTGACTATCTTCTGAGATATAATCTAAGTATAAGAATGCTTGTTCAATATCTCCATCTTCGGCAACAATTTGAGCTAAATTGATAGCAACTTCTGGATAATTTGGTCGGATTTGATCATAGAGACGTTTTGCTTGGGGTAAAAAACCAATACTCTCCAAATAAGCTCCTAGTTCCAATAAGATTTCCTCAGGATCATTTTTCAACGCTTTTTCGAAATACTTGTTAGCATGTTCTAAATCCTGATTTTGGATAGAAACAATCATTTTTTCACTATTCAACATTTTTAACTTCTTCACTTCTTTCTTCAGTAACAACATCTATTGTATATAGCCCACTGACAGCTTTGTACCAATCAAACAATTCTTTAACAACGACTTTGATAGATGCATAAATCGGAATACTGAGGAATACTCCCCAAACACCAAACATCGCTCCAGAGGTTAATAAAATAAACATAATTGTAATTGGATGAATGCTAAGTTTATTACCTAAAACCAAGGGTGAGACAAAGCGTCCCTCTAGAGTTTGCTCAATAACAAAAACAATCGCAACTTTAACAACCATAACAGGTCCTGCGACAAGCGCTAAGATAAACACTGGAATTTGGGCGACAAAACTTCCCAAATAGGGAACCATATTTAACACACCGGCAATAATCCCTAATGTCACGCCATATCTAAGACCTATAATACTATACATTATTGAAAAAATAACACCAACAGTAATAGCAACAATGATTTGTCCTTGCACATACCCTGACATTTGACTATTCATTTCTCGCAAAATACGATCAGTTGGTTGGCGTAGTTTGGTTGGTAAAACCATTAAGAAACCATTCTTCATTTTGCGGCTATCTCTTAAAAGATAAAACAAAATAAAGGGAGCCATAATTGTTGCTACTGTCACACGTGCAACTGTACTAGCTAAATTTCCTGCCCAATCTAAAACATTCTTTGAAAATTTTTCAGCATAAGAGACCGCTTGGCTACTGATATTAGATAACATGCTCGATATTTCCCCTTTATAAGATTTTAACCAAGGGTTGTGATCTATAAACGAACTTGTTTCCATTTGCACTTTATTCACATATGAAGGGAGATCTTCCATAAAATGGCGTAATTGATTACTCATCATGGGAATAAAACTAGACATTGCCCAAATTAACAGAAGGATTATAATAGTAAAAACTGATAATATCGCTGTTACACGCTTAATTCCCCGCTTCTCTAAAAATGTAACCATAGGTTTTAATAGGTAATAAAGCAAGCCAGAAATTACAAGCGGCAATATCAGCACAGCAAGAAAATCAAACACAGGTTTAAACATAAAAGAGATTTTGGTAAAATTAAAAATCGTTAAAAATACCAAAAAGGTAATCATGAGAGCAATAACTGCTTGATTATTTAAGATCCATTTAAAAAACAAACTATTTTTAAATTCTTTTTCTGATGGTCGATTCATTCACATATCCTTTCAAGATGAATTCTAATTTTAATTCTCATTTATTATAACACGTTAAATTAAATTAAACTCAAAACAAGAGAGTAAAAAGTTAATTTTGAACGATTTTATGCACAACATGACCTGGCCATTCTATCAAATCCTGTGCTAAAAAATTAGGATTACAATCAATTTTTGTTAATTCTTTTATTGGAAGCCATACAAAATGTCGCTTATGCGTTCCTTCTTTGATAGATTCTGGCGCCTGACCCAAGAGATTAACAAAATATAAAAATTCAACTGAGTGGTAATGATGTCTCTTAATATTAAACTGATTCTCAACAATATAGGCTAAATCACCAACCTGGCTGTGAAGACCTATTTCCTCAAGTACTTCTCTCGCAACAGCCTTATTGCTATCTTCTCCAACTTGAAGCGCCCCACCTGGTAAATAGTATTTATCGAGATGAGGAGCATATATTAATAGCAGTTTTTGATTTCCTATGATTAAAGCAGAAACTCTGACTCCGAATGTTTCGAGCTGTTCTCTGACCCTAAAATCTCTATTTTTCATAAAAATTAACCGTCTTTTCAATTAAATTTTGGTGTTCATCATAAACAAACTTAGCAGAAAAGAAAGGAACATCTTCTAAAATCCATTTAAAAATTTCGTAATCTCCTTGCCACGTTGGCTTAGAGAGAACTTGATCATATGGTACCCATTCTAAAGTTCCTTCTCGTGATTCATCATCTGAAATTAACTCTCCTTCATAATCTGTTACTTTAAAGACATAGGTATACCAATCATGACCTGGCGTAAATTCAGGAAAAGTGATGACTCCTTTAAAATCCATTTTTTTTACTGTTAAATGGGTTTCTTCTAGAATTTCACGCTTAGCACATTCATCAGGAGTTTCACCTGCCTCCAGTTTACCGCCTACCGAGATCCACTTTCCCTCATGAACATCATTCTCTTTTTTGTTGCGGTGCAATAGAAGTAATTCCTTGCCATTGTCAATGTAACAAATTGTTGCTAATTTAGTCATTTCAAACTCCTCTCATTCTCATATTATAACAAAAAATAGCCTTTATTTAGGCAATTTACTATCAAAGTAGCACACAAATGATTAAACAAATTATTTTGTTTACCAGTTATTTACTTTTCACTTTGATGACATTTTAAAGGTTCTTTATCATAAACCTTTAAAGCATGCTATAATTAGGAAAAACCGGTTTACAATTTTAAAACCTAAGGAGTAAAAAATGGAAATTAAAAAGAAACATCGTATTATGCTTTATTCAGCCCTTATTTTAGGAACAATATTGGTTAACAATAGTTACCAAGCTAAAGCTGAAGAGCTTACCAAAACTACCTCAACGTCCCAAATAAGAGATACTCAAACTAATAATATTGAAGTTCCCCAGACTGAAAGTACCACTGTCAAAGAGACTAGCACCACAACCACACAACAAGATCTGTCTAACCCCACAGCTTCAACCACAACTGCAACAGCCACTCCTAGCACAATGAAACAAGTAGTAGATAATCAAACTCAAAATAAGGAGCTGGTGAAAAACGGAGATTTTAATCAAACTAACCCTGTATCTGGAAGCTGGTCACATACAAGCGCTAGGGAATGGTCTGCTTGGATTGATAAAGGAAACACTGCTGATAAATCACCTATTATCCAACGTACCGAACAAGGCCAAGTAAGTCTATCCAGCGACAAAGGCTTTAGAGGTGCTGTAACACAAAAAGTGAACATTGATCCCACTAAAAAATATGAGGTCAAGTTTGATATTGAAACAAGTAACAAGGCTGGACAAGCTTTCCTTCGTATTATGGAGAAAAAAGACAACAATACGCGACTTTGGCTTTCTGAGATGACCAGCGGTACTACTAACAAACATACCTTAACAAAGATATATAACCCAAAGTTAGATGTCTCCGAGGTGACACTTGAACTTTATTATGAAAAAGGAACAGGTTCTGTTACTTTTGATAATATATCAATGAAAGCAAAAGGCCCTAAAGACGCAGAGCATCCACAACCCGTCACAACACAAATTGAAGAAAGCGTTAATACGGCTTTAAACAAAAATTACGTTTTTAATAAAGCTGATTACCAGTACACTCTAACCAATCCGTCTCTTGGGAAAATTGTTGGTGGAATATTGTATCCAAACGCTACTGGTTCAACAACTGTTAAAATATCTGATAAATCTGGCAAAATAATTAAAGAAGTACCGTTATCAGTTACAGCTTCAACAGAAGATAAGTTTACAAAACTCCTCGACAAATGGAACGACGTGACTATTGGTAATCATGTTTACGATACTAATGATTCGAACATGCAAAAGCTTAATCAGAAATTAGATGAAACTAACGCCAAAAATATCGAAGCTATCAAACTGGATTCTAATCGCACTTTCCTTTGGGAAGACTTGAAAGATCTCAATAATTCAGCACAGTTAACTGCTACTTATCGTCGTTTGGAAGATTTAGCTAAACAAATCACCAATCCCCACTCTACTATTTACAAAAATGAAAAAGCTATTCGTACTGTAAAAGAGAGTCTGGCTTGGCTTCATCAAAACTTCTACAATGTTAATAAAGATATAGAAGGCTCTGCCAATTGGTGGGATTTTGAAATCGGTGTCCCTCGCTCAATTACAGGTACCCTAGCTCTCATGAATAACTACTTCACTGACGCTGAAATAAAAACTTATACCGACCCAATTGAACACTTTGTTCCTGATGCAGGATATTTCCGTAAAACGCTTGTCAATCCATTTAAAGCCCTTGGTGGTAATCTAGTCGATATGGGGCGCGTTAAAATCATTGAAGGTTTACTTCGTAAAGACAATACTATTATCGAAAAAACTTCTCATTCTCTAAAAAATCTTTTTACTACTGCTACTAAAGCTGAAGGCTTCTATGCTGACGGTTCTTACATCGACCATACAAATGTTGCTTATACTGGCGCCTATGGTAATGTTCTGATAGATGGTTTGACACAATTGCTGCCTATCATTCAAGAAACTGACTATAAAATCTCTAATCAAGAACTTGATATGGTTTATAAATGGATTAATCAATCATTTTTACCTTTAATTGTAAAAGGTGAGTTAATGGATATGAGTCGTGGACGCTCAATTAGTAGAGAGGCAGCTTCTTCGCATGCGGCTGCAGTTGAAGTTCTCAGAGGTTTCCTCAGATTGGCTAACATATCTAATGAAGAGCGAAACTTAGACCTCAAATCAACTATTAAAACGATTATCACTTCAAATAAATTCTACAATGTCTTCAATAACCTCAAATCGTATTCCGATATTGCCAACATGAATAAGCTGCTTAATGACAGTACAGTCGCTACTAAACCTTTAAAAAGTAATTTATCAACCTTTAATAGCATGGACCGCTTAGCTTATTATAATGCCGAGAAAGACTTTGGTTTCGCGCTTTCATTACATTCTAAACGTACCCTCAACTATGAAGGAATGAATGATGAAAATACACGTGGTTGGTATACCGGAGATGGTATGTTCTATCTTTATAATAGTGATCAATCTCATTATAGTAATCATTTTTGGCCAACCGTCAATCCTTATAAAATGGCTGGAACAACTGAAAAAGATGCTAAGCGTGAAGATACCACTAAGGAATTCATGAGCAAACATAGCAAAGACGCTAAAGAAAAAACCGGTCAAGTTACAGGAACATCTGACTTTGTTGGTTCCGTCAAACTTAATGATCACTTTGCTCTTGCCGCTATGGATTTTACTAACTGGGATCGCACCTTAACAGCACAAAAAGGTTGGGTTATCTTAAATGATAAGATTGTCTTTTTAGGTAGCAACATCAAGAATACTAACGGCATTGGAAATGTTTCTACAACAATTGATCAACGAAAAGACGATTCTAAAACACCTTATACTACATACGTCAATGGAAAAACTATTGATTTAAAACAAGCAAGTTCTCAACAATTTACAGATACAAAAAGTGTCTTTTTAGAATCAAAAGAACCTGGTCGCAATATTGGTTATATCTTCTTTAAAAATAGCACTATTGATATTGAACGCAAAGAGCAAACAGGTACTTGGAACAGCATTAATCGTACTTCTAAAAATACCTCAATCGTTAGCAATCCTTTTATCACTATAAGCCAAAAGCATGACAACAAAGATGATAGCTATGGTTACATGATGGTTCCAAACATTGATCGCACAAGTTTTGATAAATTAGCCAACAGCAAAGAAGTAGAATTACTAGAAAATAGTTCAAAACAACAGGTTATCTATGATAAAAACAGTCAAACTTGGACTGTTATCAAACACGATAATCAAGAGAGTCTCATTAACAATCAATTCAAAATGAATAAAGCGGGACTTTACCTAGTACAAAAAGTTGGTAATGACTATCAAAATGTCTATTACCAACCTCAAACCATGACAAAAACAGACCAATTAGCTATCTAACTAGCCGTACATAAAAAACCTATCATCAAAATGATAGGTTTTTTGGTTCAATTACTTAATGACTTCTTGAGTTTTAGCATACTTGGCTTCTACAGCATCTTTTTCTGCTTTCCACCATGTCTCATTTTCTGTATACCATTTAATAGTTTCTTCCAAACCTTCTGAAAAGTTTGTAAATTGTGGTTCCCAGCCGAGTTCTTCACGCAATTTTGTAGAATCGATAGCGTAACGAAGATCATGACCAGCACGGTCAGTTACGTGATCGTAAGCGTCTTTTGGTTGACCCATTTTCTCAAGGATAAGTTCAAGAACTTCCTTGTTGTTTTTCTCACCGTCGGCACCAATAAGGTATGTTTCACCAATACGACCCTTAGTCAAAATAGCCCAGACACCTGTTGAATGGTCATTTGTGTGGATCCAGTCACGGACGTTTTTACCTTCACCATAAAGTTTCGGTTTGATTCCTGCCAAGATATTTGTAATTTGACGTGGAATGAATTTTTCGATGTGTTGGTATGGTCCATAGTTATTTGAACAGTTCGAAATGGTCGCTTTTACGCCGAAGGAACGTACCCATGCCTTAACGATAAGGTCAGAAGCTGCCTTAGTTGATGAGTAAGGTGATGATGGATTGTATTTTGTTTCAGCAGTGAATTTTTCACCTGGTCCTTCACCATTTCCTGGAAGGTCTTCACGAAGTGGAAGATCTCCATAAACTTCATCAGTTGACACGTGGTGGAAACGGATATCGTATTTACGAGCTGCTTCAAGCAAAGTGTAAGTTCCGATAAAGTTTGTATGGATAAATGGACTTGGATCTTCCAATGAGTTATCGTTGTGACTCTCAGCCGCATAGTGAACAATAGCATCCGCTTTGGCAGCCAATTTGTCTACCAATTCAGCGTCAGCAATATCACCAACAACTAACTCAACACGATCACCAAGAATGGCTTCAATGTTAGCACGGTTACCTGCATATGTCAATTTATCAAGGACAGTTACATGAACATCTGGGTGGTTATTGTAAACATAGTGTACAAAGTTTGATCCGATGAAACCAGCTCCACCAGTTACGATAATGTTTTTAAATTCAGTCATTTTTTCTCCGAAAAATTTTTTCTTTTTGCTGTTTGAAGGATACTGTTCTGTTAGAAGTAGTTCTATGGAATATCATGCCTAAGAAATCAATATTTCAAATCTCTGAGAGAACAGGCCTTTTGCATGTTTCCTTTCACCCTTGCGTCAAACAACATTGCTAATTCGTTTTTACTTGCTAAGATTAATGCCTTTTAAGAAGTTGAAAATTATAAATCTTCCTTCTTCAAAGGTTTTACATCTTTGAGAAGCGGGTGATTCTTATCTGCTTCTGAGACTTCTGCTTCTTCAAGGTTTTCCCACTGAATGCCTAGATTTGAATCTGCATAGTTAACGAAAGCATATTTTGGTTTGAGTTCAAGTGCCCAATAATCGTTAACGAGATAAGTATAAGCTGCTTTATCTGAAAGAACTTGGAAACCATTAGCAACGCCGCGTGGAACAAAGATACCTTTTGAGGCATCGATAATCGTTTGGTAAACGTTCCCAAAACTGTCACCTTCACGGAGGTCAACCCAAGTACCGATCACACGTCCTTCATCAGCGATCGAAACATATTTATCCCAAGGCTCTGCATGGAGACCTCGTAAAGTATTTTTTTTGTTAAACGAAATATTATTTTGTAGTTTGTCTGCCTCAAAGAAGCTTTCTGGGAAACCAAGCGGTATCATTTTTTCTTTTTGAAAGTTCTCTTTGAACCATCCACGGTTGTCTCCACGAACGGGAATATCGAATTCCAACAATCCAGGAATGGCTTCAATTGGGCGACAAGTTAATTCTTTATCAAAAAATTGTTCAGTCATTAGGCTTCTCCAATCAAACGAAGTAGGTATTGACCATACTCATTTTTCTTAAGTGGTTGTGCCAACTCAAGGACTTGTTCACGAGTGATGTAGCCCATGCGGTAAGCAATTTCCTCAAGGTTAGCAACTTGAACGTTTTGCATGCGTTGTACTGTTTCAATATATTGTGCTGCTTCAAGAAGACTTTCGTGAGTTCCAGTGTCTAACCACGCAAATCCACGTCCCATTAACTCAACTGATAAGTCACCTCTATCAAGGTAGGCTTTGTTAACATCAGTAATTTCAAGTTCTCCACGAGGACTTGGCTTAATATTTTTAGCTATTTCAACCACATCGTTATCATAGAAATAAAGACCTGTGACAGCATAATTAGACTTAGGTTGCGCTGGTTTTTCTTCAATAGAAATGGCATTCATATCAGTATCAAACTCGACAACACCAAAACGTTCTGGATCTTTTACTTGATAGCCAAAGACGGTTGCTCCACTTTCTTTACTGGCTGCACGTTGTAGCATTGCAGATAAACCTGGTCCATGATAAATATTATCACCTAATACTAAGGCAACGTGATCATCGCCAATAAAATCTTCACCGATAATGAAGGCCTGTGCTAACCCATCTGGGCTTGGTTGTTCAGCATAAGAAAGAGAGATTCCTAATTCTGAACCATCTCCAAGCATATCTTCAAAGCGAGGCAAATCTTGTGGAGTAGAAATAATCAGTATTTCTTTTATTCCTGCCAACATCAAAACTGACAATGGATAATAAATCATTGGTTTATCATAAATTGGCATCAATTGTTTTGATGCAGCACGAGTTAATGGGTACAAGCGAGTACCTGAACCTCCCGCTAAAATAATACCTTTCATAGTAAGGTCTCCTTATTTATATTAATCCTACATATTATAACACTTTTTTTAAACGCTATCATCTACTAATCTTTTTCACGTATTTCGTAATATCGTAATCCTCTAAATTTAGCTGATTTTCTTTATTTAAGATTAATTGACATAATTCATAACCAATTAATGGGCCTACTGTTAAGCCAGTTGATCCTAATCCACTTGCAGCATATGCACCCTCCATACAAGGGACAGGGCCAAAAAATGGAGAAAAATCACTTGTATAGGCACGAATTCCAACACGTTCAGAAGTCGTATCTGCTTTTTTTAATTGCGGAAAATAGCCAATAGCTTGCTCTTCAAACTTGTCTAAGACTTTAAAATCAATGCTTAAATCAAAAGCCATATCATTTTCGTGACTTGCACCTATAGAGACTTTACCATTATCAAATGGGATAATATCTAGCTCACCTTCTGGCATTACAACAGGATATTTTCCTGTATTAATATTGCTAAAATAATAGTCTCGCAATTGCCCTTTTTGAGGGCGAACATCTACCTGATAGTTGTGCTCATCTAATATCTTAGCTAGCCAGGCTCCACTCGCTAAAACAAGTTTATCAAAATCAATTCCTTGAACACGAAAGCCATTATCAGTTATCGTAAAGTGAACTTCATCCTTGATGACATTAACACCACTTGCTTCTAACAATATTCGTGTTAAGTCCGCCCCTTCTACTCGTGCTCCTCCGCTCGCATAAAGTAACTGTTCATAGCCATCTAACTCAGGAAAGTGAGTATTTGCTTCACTTTTATTTAGTATTTGTAAATCGCCTATTAGAGGAGATTCTAGTCGACGTTTATCTGCTAGTGCAAATAATGACTCTAACTGACTCTCGTCCTTTTTTAATAAGAAAACACCAGTTTGCTGATAAAATTTTGTTTCAAAACCATCTTTTTGTAAATCCGTGACTAGCTTTGAATAAAAATCAGCCCCCAACCTCGCCATACGATACCAGGCTTTATTACGACGTTTTGAAAACCATGGGCTAATAATCCCCGCAGCAGCCTTAGTTGCTTGTCCAACTCCATAATCAAAAACAGTAACCTGAATATCCTTTTCTTTTGATAAGTAATAGGCTAGTGTCGCTCCGACTGCTCCTGCACCAATAATTGCTATCTTTTTCATAATAGCTCCTACATATGGTAAAAGGGATTTGTTGGAGCTTTACTCTCTAAAACTGAAATATCCCAGTCTTTTTCAAGTTTCCACTGCTCAATCATAGTAGCTATTTTAGAAACAAATAAAACCTCAATATGATGACCTGGGTCAATCGCAAGCAAACCATTTGTGATCATTTCTTGTGCAGTATGATAATAAATATCTCCCGTTACAAAAACATCTGCTCCTTTTGCAATAGCTTCTTTGTAGAAACTTTGCCCACTACCCCCACAAATAGCAACTCGTTGAATTTCAGGATTAGATTTATCATATGAAACTAAACGAACGCTATCTAAACCAAACACATCTTTAATTTTCCATGCAAAAAATTCAAAACTCTGGGGTCTAACATCACCAATGCGACCAATACCATAACCATTACTTGTTTCAGATAATATATCGGGATATTGAATATCTAATAATTCACAAAACCAGTCGTTAAGTCCATTAGGAACGATATCTATATTAGTATGGCTCACATAAACAGCAATGTCTGATTTAAGAAGGTCTATATAAATCTTATTTTGCGGTGTTGCTACCAAATCCTTTAATGGACGAAAAATAGGAGCATGCTTTACAATCAGAAGATCTACTTGACGTTCAATTGCTTCAGCTACTGTGGTCTCTCGAACATCTAAAGCTACCATGACTGTCTTTATTTCTTTATCTAAAGATCCAATTTGAAGACCTGAAATATCTCCTTCCATAGATAATTCCTGTGGACAATAAGTTTCATATACATCAATAAGTTCTCTAGCTTTCATCAAGAACCTCCTTTATATCCTGTATTTTATCTTCCAAAATAGCGCGTTCTTCAATTTTACTATTAGGAATAGAGTTTAAAGCAAAAGTTAATTTATTAAGCTCGTTTTGCCATTTTTCTTTAAAAACCGTTGTGTTATTGGATAATAAAAATGGACCAAATCGCAATTCTTTAGCAGTTAAATTCATATGACCATGCTTAACAACTAAAATTTCATAGCATTTGTCATTTTCAGTCAAGATATCTTCTGCTACTATTTCAAAATCATTTGCAGCTAACCATTTTCTTAAATCATCTTCCCGATTATTAGGTTGTAAGACTAGTGTTTTAACGTGCTGAAGTTTGTCTATATCGTTATTCAAAATATCAGCAATCAAACGACCACCCATTCCACAGATAGTTATCGTATCAATATTATCTGCTTCTTCAAAAGCTGACAAACCATTTGCTAAGCGAACATCTATCTTTGAAGTGAGACCATGTTCTGAAACGTTTTTCAACGCAGACTGATACGGTCCATTCACCACTTCACCAGCAATGGCAAAATCACAGTATCCCATCTGCAACAAAAAAATAGGTAAGTAAGCATGATCACTTCCTACATCTAATAACCGAGCTCCTTTTGGAACATAGTTTGCAACTTTTTGTAATCGTTTTGATAATTGTAAATCCATTGTATTTCCTTCAGTTTTTCTCTATTAAAAGTATAACATCATTAACATCAAAAGAAAAGGAGCAGACCTAATGTATCAACCATTCTGTCTCCTCCTAGTAAACTTATTCCCATAAATTCATTGCATTTTTAAAATCATCCGAAATCGCTAAATCTTTCATTTGGTTATCTTCACGTGCTTGTTTTCTCTCTTCAATTTGTCGAAGTGTCGTCAATCCTTCACGCCGCCAGTTGCGAAGGATAGCATTGATATAATTCCAACTTGTTTTCCCATTGAAAACCGCTTCTCTAAGAGCTGCCCTAACAATATCAGGATCTGTCTGATCTTCTTGCAGTGTCTTTTGTAAATCTTCTAATTCAAAAGGACTTAATAAGCGACCTAATTCACGTTCGAAGTCTCCTACTAAATCTTTCAGACGATTCGAATCAGAGGTTTTATTGTCTATTATTACTTGATTATCCTCTTCGAAAAGTTTATCTAATTTAGCAAACACAGGGCTTGTATCAAAGATAATCTCGATTTCATGATTCAACTCAATTGTTTTGACATCTAGTAAACCTTGACTTGTTAAATTCGATATAGAACGATTGATATCTGCCACTGTTTTATCAAGTGATGTCGCAATACGGCTCGGTGTTAGATCGGATAAATTAGTTGTATTTTGTAAATAGAAAAATTGCCAAACTAAAAAATCGTCTGCTGTCTTAAAAATAGATTTAAAGTGAAAAAATAAAGCACTTGGTAGAGTCAATTGCCCTGACTGATATTGTTCCAAATAAGTCATAACCTTTCAAATCCTCTCTATCGTCCTAAAATTATGAAATGTGTAACAAAAAGCACCTCTCAACTATTATCATAGCACTTAGAGGCGCCCTTATCATTCATCTATCTTGAATAGGCCTTATCCTGGAAAGTTCATCAATACCTTAGTATCATAACCTTCAATAGCTTTACGACCATTTAATCCATCAAGTTCAACTAGGAAAGCACAGCCTGCGACAACGCCACCGAGTTTTTCAATCATTTCAATTGTCGCTTTTACTGTTCCACCAGTAGCTAAAAGGTCATCAACAATTAAAACACGTTGACCTGGTTTAATAGCATCTGCGTGCATTGTCAATGTATCAAGACCATATTCTTTTTCATAGTCAGCTGAAATAACTTCGCGTGGTAATTTACCTGGTTTACGGACTGGAGCAAAACCAATACCAAGAGCATAAGCAACTGGGCAACCAACAATAAAGCCACGAGCTTCTGGTCCAACAATCATATCAATATCTTTATCAGCAGCATATTGTACAATTTCACGAACAGCATAGCTGTATGCTTTACCATCAGCCATTAATGGGGAGATATCACGGAAAGTAATTCCTTCTTGAGGATAGTTTTCAATTGAAGCGATGTAATTATTTAAATCCATTTCACTTGTCTTTCTAAGGGGAAACCCCTAAAATGTTTTACTCTTCATTATATCATAAAATTAAATAAAATAGTACTGGAAACTTTAAAACCATATGCTAGTTTTGCATATGGTTTTAAAAATTAGGCATCTGTTACCTTGACAAAAGGTGCTCCAATATCAATTCTATCCTCACTATAATAGCTCTGTTCTTTCCAAAGTTGTGAAATTGGATACCAACCAGACAAGGACGGTGTGTAAGGGTCAGAGACATGTGTCAGTCCGTTATTATATCCTTTGAGAACGATTTCATGACTTCCATGAAGAACAAAAACATTATTTTGTACTGCCGCTAGGACATGATAACCATCCTTCAACGCTTGTACAAGGTTAGCTTGAGTTCCTAATGCAGTTGCAGTTACACCCCATTCTTTGGCTGCTTTTAAAATTCCTCTAGAAGTTGTTCCTTGAACACCACGATTAAATTCAACTGTCTTATGGTAAAGGTAATCTGCAATTTGCGTTGGTAAAACAGTTTCTCCTTTCAAAGAAGACAAAATCATAGCTAGAGAAGTTGGTACACAACCAGTTTCTCCTAAAGTTGCCATACCATATCTTCGACTTGCCCACCTTCCATCACGTTGGCTAAAGTAAGGAGTATTATAATTTGAATGTGCGACTTGTAGAGAAGTTTTTACCAATAATTGTTTTTGATTAGAAGCATTTTCCTGATAAACATGGATAAAGTATTTACCATTGTCTCTATGATTTGTAACATTAAATGTCAATGTAGCGTCATGATTTTTGGGTGTGACGGTATACCACTTAAGGTCATCCTGATTGTTTTTATCTGACCAAATAGCAATTTTTAAATTCCCAGGACTAATAACATTTGTCACTCGTACATTATAGTTTCCAGTTCCCTTATAGGTCGTTTGGACAGTTATAGGTATTTTAGCAGTCTCAACTAATTTAATTTCGATTGCTTCAATTCGTTTTCCTTGGTTAGTACTACCAGCGATGTCATTGTTATAAGTCCAATCCTGCCAACCATAATCTTGCATGTGAACTCGATACATCACACTATAGGTTTTCGATAGCAGACCTGTCAATCGCATCTGAATAGCTTCTACTTGTTGAGATTCATTTGGTACATTACTTTCTCTCCCTGAATTAACAACAGTTTGCCAACCTGAACCATTAAGAAAAGTTCTATATTCTATATTTCCTAGAGCTGTACTACCTAAGTTAAGTTTGATGGCTTTTATAGATTTTGAAAGTCCAATACTACCTCCTAATTGGCCTTCCAAAACCGTTGGTTTCCAACCATCTTTTTGAAGATAAGTTTGATAACTTAATCCAGGATGCTTCATTTCTAAGAATGAATGATCTGTTTGGGAACTAAAATCTGAAGCTTTAGCTACTAGTTTTACTTCCAAAGCCTCTAAACGTTTCGATTCTCCGACTGTACCTGCTACACTATTATTTTTTTGCCAAGCCATCCAACCTTTATCTTGGACGTGAGCGCGATAATAAATATCATAATTTTGTTTTAAATTCCCACTTAAGTCCAATTGAATAGCTTCTAGTCTTTTTCCTTGATAATCCTTACTTGTTTGACTACCTAAAATTTCTCCCCAACCTTTATCTTGTACATGAGTACGATAGAGAATGTCCCCATACTTCAAGGTGCTAAGAGTGAATTTTACTCCATCTAGGGCTTTGGATTCTCCTAAAGTTCCCGCCATTTGTCCTTCAAGTTTATTAGATTGCCAACCATTTTGGCCTACCTTAACCTGATAATTTAAGACAGGTCTCTCTTCCTTAAGTATAGTTGGTGTTAAAACAGATTGTCCTTTAAGGGTAAACTTTACTTCGTAAGCTTCAAGGCGCTTTGACATTTCCAAAGTCCCAGCGTAAGCTCCATTTTTAGCCCAAGCCATCCACCCGATATCTTGAACATGAACACGATAATAGACATCATATAATTTTTGTAAATTATCAGTAAGGTTAATGCTTAGTGCTTCAATAGGTTTACTCTGACCAACAGTACCACTAACTTGACCACTCTCTACTGAAGATTGCCAACCTTGTCCTTTAACATAAGTTTTATAGCTAAGTTTTCCTGTTATTCCTTCAGGTGCTTTAATAGACAATTTTATTGCCTCAACCTGCTTTTCCTGTCCTACTGTTCCTGAAACTGTTGCATTATCAACCGACTTTTGCCATCCAATATCTTGAACATGAGCAGAGTAAGTCACTGTTGGTAATTGCTTTGTTGAATTTTGTTGAGTAATAACTTCACTATCATTAGCTACTTGATTAACATTAGAATTTGTTTGATTTGCTGAGTGCTCAGCAGTACTAGCTTTTACAACAACTTTTGAGCTAGCATCAAAGGTTTTGACTGGGGTAGCTGCTATCTCTCTAGGATTAGATGAAACAGATGTAGCAAAGCCTGTTTTTATTAAAGGCTCTGCACTATTTTTCATAGCCTCCGAGGAATTAACAGGTAACGTTAACTTGGAAGTATCCGAAATAGTCTGACTGCTATCAATTTTCTCTGAGATCGTTGAAGTTACTGCTTCTGCCTGTTCTGCCTTGACATCTTGACCAATAATTGCACTACCACCTAAAATAGTAACGATACCTGCAATGACCCAAAATTTACCTTTTTTGTACATCTTTTTTCTAACGATAGGTCTCATAGATTTTATCCTCACCTTTAATATTCTTTATCAAAAATTCCATTATTTTCTTAATTTTATTATATTTTAATAATATTTGCAATATTATTATTGAAATAACTTATTTATATACCAAAAAAACCACTTAAAAAGTGGCTTCTTTAGTATATTATCAACTCATCATAAAATCATATATTTCTTTAGGTGTCCCTAAAGCCATTAATTCTTGAAACTTAACTGTCTCTTTTAATTCTTGATAAATTTGACTCTCAGAGATATCTCGCTTTTCTGCTTCTTTATTGACTGTCATAATCCCTTCTGTAATCGTAACAAAATGTAGTTCTTCAAAAATTTGAATCATTTTAATTAATAAAATATCAGGGATATGAAGGTAGGAACTGAGCTCTTTTAACTTATAACGAACGTCAAATTCTGGGAATTGATATATTGTTTTATATAAACTAGCAAACTGATCACGTGTACCATAACCAGATATAAAATAATTTTTTGGTATCTCATTTTTAAAATAGATGGCATCAAACTGTTTACCTTGAGTCATTTGTTTTAATTCTTGTGGATGATCGGGAACAGTCAAAAGAATAACTTCTTTGCTCTGCTCTTCTTGAGATAGGATTGGCACTCCATGAGGTAAGCTACTTGCTTTGCTTCTAATATCAAATAATTGAATACCGTCTACACGCGCATCCTCCAACATTAATTGTAGGGTTGTGGCACCATTCCATTGATTAACAGATAAAGTGACAGCTAACTCCAAATGTTGTGCTTGTTGGAACTCTTGTAGTTGACTCCCCATATTAAATGCTACCAAATCAAGTGCTTGTCCATCTTGTTCTAGTTTTAATTTCAGATGAGCACTGTTTTGCCCCATGACTCTAGCTTGACTCACTTTAAAATCTTTTAACAAAAAGACTGGCTTTTTATTATCCATTCCAAATGGCGCTAACTTTTCAAAATCTCTAACAGTGTCTAAACTAAGTTCGTCAAAACGTAGCTCACTATCAATTGTCAGAGTTTTTTTCTGACTCATGTCCAATTGTTTTTTAGAGATATAGTCACATAAAACTTGAGAAAGATCACCCACCTTACTTTCCTCTAAAGTCATGCCTGCTGCTCCGCTGTGACCTCCAAAAGCAATGAATAATTCTCGATGCTGGTCAAAAGCTTGAAAAATATCAAGTGCTTCTACACTTCTGGCACTTCCTTTAGCAATACCATCTTCAATATTCAAAACAATAACAGGTTGTCCAGTTCTCTCTAAAATACGACCCGCCACAATACCTAAAACCCCTGGATGCCAATTTTCTTTTGCTAAAACTTGTACAGGCTTTGTTTGATCAAGCATTTGCATAGCTTGGTCAAAGATAGTTTGAACGATTTCTTTGCGCTCTTCATTTTTTTGATCAATCATTTGGGCTATTGCTTGAGATTCTTCATCATCAAACCCTGTCAGTAATTCAATAGCTGGATTAGGGTCATCGAGTCTTCCTAAAGCGTTTAATTGTGGAGCAATTTTAAATCCAATAGTTTCTTCATTTAGTGTTTTTAAATCAATATTTGATAAAGATATTAGCTCCTGTAAGCCTATTCTTTCACTATCTTTCATAACTTCAAGTCCAGCTTTTACCATGATACGATTTTCATCAGTTAGGCTAACCATATCTGCAATCGTCCCAATAGCAACCAAATCCAACATTTCTGTCGGGATTGTTTCTAAGAGAGCACAAGCTACTTTAAAAGCAACACCACACCCTGCTAAATAAGGAAATGGATAATTAGCATCAGGATGTTCTGGGTGAATAATAGCATAAGCACAAGGTAAATCTGCTGGCATACTGTGATGATCAGTAACTACCACGTCCACACCTTGATTTTGAGCATATGCAATTGCTTCATGCCCTGCCACACCATTATCAACCGTAATGATTAATGAAACATCTTGTTGTTCAATAAAATATTTATAAACACTTTCATTGGGACCGTAACCATCTGTAAAACGATTTGGGAGATAAACCTGGACTTCAGCTCCCATCATATCTAAAGCTTCTTTCATGATTGATGCTGATGTCATTCCATCAGCATCATAGTCTCCATAAACTAAAATAGTTTCATTATTTTCAATAGCTCGTCTAATACGATTAACAGCTTTATCCATATCATTTAACAAATAAGGATCATGGAGATTTTCCAAATTAGTTTGTAAAAAATGATGTAATTCCGCTGATGTCTTAATACCTCGCGAATAAATTAAGGAAGCCACCGCTTCACTTATCTTTTCTTTTTTTGAAGCCTCAAAAAAGCCAGCGTCTGGCTTTTGGTTATTGAGGACCCAACTATACTTAGCAGATATCATTTATAATTGAATACCTTTCTGGCAAAATAATCAGCTGTTTTTGGAAATAAACTATAACATTTATGCGCAAAAGCTAATATAAAAGGAAGATTTAATTCTCTCTTATTTTTTCCAAGAATAGAAACTACTTTTTTAGCTACTTTTTCTGGTGTTAGAGCAAAACGACCTATACTTGCTAAATAATCACCACTTGGATCAGCCTGAGCAAAAAATCCTGTTTTGATTGGTCCAGGGTTTACACTTGTCACATAAACATTTTTTTCTGCTAATTCTAAACGAAGAGCATTCGAAAATCCAACGACAGCAAACTTACTAGCCCCATAAACACTAGCTTTACTTGTTGCTATGAGGCCAGCCATGCTTGCAATATTAACGATATGACCAGATTTTACAAGAGACATCTTATGTCCTATCTGACGAGCTATAGACATCGTTGCAAATGTATTCACAGCAAACATGTCTTTGACTTCTTCATCACTATAATCCCAAAATTCTTTAAAAGAACCAAATCCAGCATTATTAATTAAAATATCAATTTGACCAAATTCACCATAAATTTTTTCAATCGTGTTCGTTACAGCATTGTCATTAGTTATGTCTAGTGATAAACATAAGGTATTTGGTCTCTTTCCATAAAGCTTTTCAAGTTTTTCTCTTGATCTCCCTGTGACAATTAAATGGTCGTCTTGAGGTAATTGGTTAATAATTGCCTGTGCTAAACCACCAGAAGCACCTGTAATCAGTATCGTTCTTGCCATTTTATATACCTACTTCTTCCAAATCTCTAACAAGATGGGTATTTGAAAAAATCGTCTTTGCATCTTCTTCCATTTGCCAACAATCTCGCCCCATAAAACGAGCACTAACATGATTTAATAATAATCGTTTAGCATTTGCTTGTTTAGCGATATCAGCTGCTTGCATATTGGTTGAATGCCCATGCGATTTAGCAATTCGCTCATCACCCTTACCATAAGTGGATTCGTGAACTAAAACATCAGCGCCCAAAGCTAACCTAATACTTGCATCTGTTTTTCTAGTATCTCCCAAAATAGTGATTACTTTACCCTTTTTCGGTTCAGAAATATAATCTTTAGCAATAATTTCTCTACCATCTTCTAAGGTAACATTCTCACCATTTTTGACTTTCCCAAAAAGAGGACCAAATGGAACACCTGCTAGTTTCAATGCTTCAGCATCTAAAGTGCCCTCAAGGTCTTTTTGTACAACACGATATCCCATACAAAAGATAGTATGATCTAGCTTTTCTGCATAAACGGTAAATTTATCTGTTTCCATAATTTTTCCGAGTGATGATTCATCAAACTCGTGAAAATGGATTCGATAAGGTAAACGTGAACCTGATGTCCTTAAGCCAGTCATAACAAAACTTTTTATACCAACCGGTCCATAAATATCTAAATCTGTCTGTTCTTCATTGGCTTGAAAAGCCCGACTGGATAAAAAACCTGGAAGACCAAAAACATGGTCTCCGTGCATGTGCGTGATAAAAATTTTTTTGACTTTACGAGGTTTAATCGTGGTTTCTAAAATTTGACGTTGTGTACCCTCTCCACAATCAAACATCCAAACCTCGTTAATTTCATCTAATAATTTCAAGACTAAACTTGAAACATTACGAGCTTTCGCTGGTTGACCAGCTCCAGTTCCTAAAAATTGAATTTCCATACTTGTTGACTTTTTTATAATCCTTCCATAACTTAATAAATTTAATTAGTAGATTTAGTATCAATATAAATAACTGACTCACGTCCTTGACTAGAATAATAGTATTTACCTGACTTTGTTTTAACCAACTCTAATAGCTCTTCTTGATTGAAACTAGTTATTTTAATAATATCTTTTTTAAGTTGTAAGACATTCCCTAGTAAACTTGTTTCTGGTGTAATATTTTGAGATTCTGTTTCGTCAAAATCTATTTTTGCCATTCTGATACCAGACCGATCTTGATAGACTTTATATTGAGGAAAAATCTGTGCAATTTCTAAGAGTAACTGCGGTGTAATGACTTCTTTAACTTCAGAAAAAACACTCGCTTCTTCTTGATCATTTAGGTAAGCAAAACCAAATGATTTTCCTGATAAATTCAAACGAATAAAAGGTTTTTCTTCATCAAACGATAAATGTTTTGGAAACAAGCCCAAGGCTTTGGAAAGTTCAAAATAGTAATCAGTTGCCGCTTCTGGCCCTTGCTTTTGATATATTTCAGCAAAATAAGCATTAATCACACTAGGAGGTGGGGTGATAAAATCAAGTCGTTGTTGCTTAGAGAGGCCATCTAGTTTTTTCTCTAGATAAACTTTATCTAAGCTCGTAAAACCACCATAAGTCAAAGCTAAATCAATATAATCAATCATAAAATTCTTCCAGCTTCCATTTTTGTTTAGGAGAAATATAGCCTGTAATATTCTCGTATTCTTCTTCAAAGGTGTAGGTGTCAAGCAATGCTATTTTATTGAGATCATAGAGCTTATATGCTTGATTTTGATGCACTCTAATCGAAAATTCATCAAAGATATGTCGTATTTCATCCACAATAAGACGGCGTAATAAATCCCTACTCCCTTGTTTTTTGGCTGCAATTCTCACATTAGGAAAAGTTGTTGCATTCAGCTGCTCAGTGACATCCATCTTGTTGTATATCGCTAAACGAGGAATATCTATCATATCTAAGTCTTTAAGAATCTCCATAACAACTTTTTCGTGTTCTTCATGATTAGGGTCACTAGCATCAATAACATGAAGTAATAAATCGACATGTCGACTTTCTTCTAAGGTAGACTTGAAAGCCGCAACTAACTCTGTAGGTAAATCTTGAATAAAACCAACAGTATCTGTTAAAGTGACTTGAAATTGATTTTGTAAATAGATCTGCTTGGTTGTAGCGTCTAACGTTGCAAATAATTCATTGGCTTCATATTGCTTATCATCGGTCAAAACATTCATAATAGTTGACTTGCCAGCATTTGTATATCCAATTAATCCAATTTTGAAGGTTGTCGAATCAACACGTCTTTCTCGAACTGTCTCGCGATTTTTTTCTACAATCTTCAATTGTCTTTCGATATCAGAAATTTGATGACGAATGGAACGACGATTCAACTCTAACTGAGATTCTCCTGGACCTCGGCTTCCGATTCCCCCTGCTTGACGACTAAGCATAATACCTTGTCCAACTAAGCGTGGTAACATATATTTCAATTGCGCTAGATGAACCTGTAATTTTCCTTCATGACTTCTAGCACGCATAGCAAAGATATCTAAAATAAGTTGCATACGGTCAATAACTTTAACACCAAGTTCAGCTTCCAAATTAGAGTTTTGTCTCGGAGTCAAACGATTATTAACCACAACGGTATCAATCTCATCTGCTTCTACAATAGCTTTTATCTCCTCTAATTTACCAGATCCGATAAATGATTTACTATCATATTTATCTCTTTTTTGATAATAATGATTAACAACATTTGCTCCTGCTGTCTTAGCTAAGCTAGCAAGTTCTTCCATGGACATTTCAAAATTCTCAGTATCTTGAAGTTCTACCCCAACTAAAATAACACGTTCTTGCTCTTCTTTAGTTTCTATCACCTATAATCTCCTTTCAATATTTTTTTCTTGTTCTAAATACGTAATCTTTATTATAACATAATGCCCTTTAAATGCGAGAAACGGCTTTATTTACTTTGATGATAAAAAATCACTGACTTTTCGCTTGATTTTTTGTTGATAATTTTCCTCACCAACCATAATAAATTCGACATTCATACGGTTTCTAAACCACGTTAATTGGCGTTTTGCAAAACGTCTGGTATTTTGTTTTAGTTTATCAACAGCTTCTTCTAATGGTATTTGCTTTGAAAAGTAAGGAAATAATTCTTTATAGCCAATTCCTCTACTTGCTTGAACACTAGGGTAGTTATCGTATAGCCATTTAGCTTCATCTAAGAGACCATTGTCTATCATCAAATCAACTCGTCTATTGATACGATCATAAAGCACCTGACGATCATCATTCAATCCAATTAATAAAACATCATACGGACTTTCACTATTTTGCAAATCACTCCCAAACTTCGCCAATTCTAATGCACGGATGGCACGTCGACGATTAACTTGCGGTATAACAATGGATTGTTCTGTCAACTTTTCAAATAAATCTTCATCACTTAGAGACTCTAATTTTTCACGATAGGCCATAAGAGTTTCTTGATTGACTTCGCCTCCTAAATGATAGCCCTCAAACAAACTCTGTAAATATAGGCCAGTACCTCCAACAATAATAGGGATTTTCCCCTTAGAAATAATCGTATCAATAGCTACTTTTGCCTCTTTGACAAAATCATAAACCGAATAGTTCTCATTTACTTCACGAACATCAATCAAGTGATGATAAGCTTGTTCTTGCTCTTCTTTACTAGCTTTAGCCGTTCCGATATCTAACTTCTGATAAACTTGCTGACTATCACCACTAATGATTTCGCCATTGAAAGTTTTAGCTAATTCAATTCCTAATGCTGTCTTCCCAACCGCAGTTGGACCAACAACTGCTATAAGCTTGATTTTTCTCATGATACTTCTCAATTCTATAAAGGTTTTTACTTGAAATTTAACTAGTATTTCGTTACCATAATTATATCATAGATAGAAGCAGAGTCTTCATCATAGATTGGAGAATTATTATGGTTAAAAAATTCGCATTTGCTAAAGGAATAGCAACAGGAGTCGTTGCAACAGCTGCTACTCTTGCAGGTGCTGCATTTGCTATCAAAAAAACAATTATTGAACCTGAGGAAGAAAAAATAGCTTTTATCGAAGAAAATCGTAAAAAAGCTGCACGTAAACGTGTCTCTCATTAAACAATAACTCCCTTACTAGCTAGTAAGGGAGTTATTTTATATTAAATTGTTCGCCTTAAAAGGAAAATATAACGTACCATTACTATCATAACAATAAGAGTTGTTGTCCCAATTTCAAAGTGGACTAGCCCCTGTATATCAACTGATAATGATAGATGCTGAATACTTAATTTAAGTGAGGTAGCTGAGATAACAAGGGGGAAAGTAAAGGCTGAGAAACCTGGTGTAAAATCACCAATCAGTAATTTAGGCACCTGAAAAAGAATGAAAAAATAAAGAAATTGTGCCATTACGATTAATAGCAATAATAAACCTCTATTTGGTGACACAAAACTATTGACATATCCCGCTGTGATTAGCGACATTGGAGCGCAAATAGTAGTTATATTAGGCTTAACTGCCGAAGGTAGCCCGATTTTATATGCTTTAATGAATAGAAATGGTAATAATACTAAAGTTGCAATAAAACCATACCAAAAGACTATTTTCCCAATAGTGAATTGTCCACTAATTGGTGCTGTCAGGCTAGCTACCCCTATACCAACATAGAGGACAGACCAAGAAGGAAAAAGATTAGCCATCGAAAAGTGTCTCAAATATTTCCATGAAAAAACAGCCATATGAATGATTAACGCAATAAATGACAACCACCATACACCTTTTGACAGAACTGCTACCCATATTCCTAAACTTCTAAATAATAAGATATAGGTTGATAAAATCATACCTGCCATAAAAAAAGTAGTAAAGACAGAAGCAATCAAAGGATTGCTCAACTCCTTCCTGCTTTCTTTTTAATTTTTTAATATTCCTTTGATTAAAAAAATCCAAAAAACAAGCGCTACTAGCCCTAAACAATAGCGAAAATAGGTGCCATATCCCTCTAGAAGGTTCCCCAAAGCTAATAGCCCCAATACTAATCCCGCCATCACTAATGGTGGTTTTTCCCAATTTTTCATCATATACCTCATAAAAAAACGTTTACATCTATTATAACACAATTAGATTTTGCTGATAAGTGATTTTATTAACTTAATGAAAAGAAGCTAGCCCATTGACTAACTTCTTTTTTAAGCTCTTCTAAAGTTTGCTTTTATTTTAAGTGACGATTCCTCTTTAAAGAGAGACCTAGTAGAGCAAGTAGACTTGCTAGAATGCTTATTCCTACTACACTTAGTATTTTTGATGACTTATCTCCAGTTTTTGGCAAATTAGCTTCATTTGTCAGATATGAATCGGCCTTCTTAGAAACTACAGGAATTATTGAGGTCTTATTAGCTATTCTATTTACTTTTTCTACCGTTTTAGATTCCTTGAAAGATTGGGTTTTGGGGTAATCTGCTTGCAATTCCTCCTTAGGACTAGGGGCAACTTTGCCAACTTTAATCACAATTGCTGTTAATGGATCAATCAGCAAGCTATCTTTTCCAAAATGAACACCTCTAGGAGTTGAGATTGGTTTAATCCCCGCCTGATCAGCATCAACAATTACTTGCCCTTTTAAAAGGTGTTTATATTTTTCACCTAGTAAAACGTTTCTAGCTTTACTATCAGCATTAACAAATACTGCGTAAATATCACCTTTAGAATCTATTGTTTGGTAAGCAATAACCAAATCTTTTTCTTTGATATCACCTTGACCTACCTCTGTAATCAAGCTAACCTCAAGATCAATTTTTGCTTTGCTCAATTTCCGGAAAGCATCTGTTGAACGCCTTAATGTGATTAAACCTGCTGTATAGGCCTGTGTTTTCGTTGAAATTGGGTGTTTGTTATTATCTGTGGCTGCTGCCCAATCAAAATGATTAATGGCATCTGAAGAATCATATGAATCATGAATAAAATATGGGTATTCTTTAACAGCTTCAATAAGTGTTGCTTTATTAGGCAATTTGTCATCTGAAACTTTTGTCATGTAATCAGGGTTAAGTAAACGCTTCGTACGACCATACTCTTGACCAGAATGAATGAATGCTGTCCCTTGAGATGTTAAAATCATTACATTTCCTAAACGCAGACGTCTATGAATCTCTTCTTCAGCTACCTTAGGGTCTTTATTAATTGATTTTGCAATCACATCATGCAAGGTAAGGTTATCATGTGCAGCAATATACTGCACCACATCTCCTGGCGAATCTGCTTCAAAATTCCCAGGTTGTGCTTTGATATTTTTAAAAATACCTTGTAAAGATTGTGGGCCACCTGTGATGAAAGCTGGAGTACCTTCATTTGGAAAACCAGATTTCAAGCTATTACGAATGTCATCTGAAAAGACGCCAACTGTATCGGTTGACTTCATCCAATCTTGGTCAGCTGGTTTAACCGGCTTACCTTGATCACCTTGGAATGTTCTCCAGCCCTCACCAATCATAATCATATTAGGATTAATAGCTTTAGCTTCTTTATAAGCTAATTCAATCGCAGCCGCATCATGATCTCCCATCATATCAAAACGGAAACCATCAACTTTAAATTCATTTGTAAGATATTTAATGGAATCAACCAAAACACGACGACTCATTGCATGAGTGGTTCCTAAACGTCCCCCTCCAAAACTTTCTCTTGGTGAACCATCTTCATTCATAAAGTGATAATAATTAGGTTCTATATCCTCAAAGAGATAAGTTTTTGCAGTGTGATTATAGACGACATCAAGTATAACACCCATGCCACGTTTATGAATATCATGTATTAATTGTTTTAATTCGGCAATACGTGCTGATGGATCTTTTGGTTTCTCTGAATACATTCCAGAAAGAGCAAAATAGCTCTGTGGGTCATAGCCCCAATTGTAATTATTGTCTGAGGAAGTGTAAGCTGTTGAGCGTGACTTATCCATTTCATTAACATAAAAATAACTCAATACCGGTAAAAGCTGAATGTGTGTAACTCCTAATTTCTGTAAATAATCTAGTTTCTCTGAAAAGGCTGCAAAGGTACCAAATTGATTTTTTAATTTTCCGTCCAAAGATCGATCAGAAGTGAAGTCTCTTACATGTGCTTCGTATATAACAGCATCTTGTCTTCCTTTAAAATTAGCAATTTTAGCAAAACTTAAATTTTGAGGTCCAAGTTGACTTGGATTTACAAAAGCTGCTTTAGCCGTTTTTATATCGTCATTAACAGTATTACTATCCCACTCTGCTAATGACTTTGCATAAGGATCTAAAATCTTAACCTTATCCTTACCTCTTTTTATTTCGTAAAGATAATAGTAACCAGTATAGTTTTTAATACCTAATTTAGTATCAAGTATCGTCTGCCAAACACCTTTATTATTTTTCACAAGGGGTGTAGTCGCTACAACCCTGTTTTGATTATCTTTGTCATAAATAATCATAGTGACACTATCAGCACTCGGTGACCAGAGGCTGGCTTCAACTTTTGAACCATCTTGATTGAAAACTGCACCTAAATTTCCACTATAAGCATAAAGTTGGTCTTTAAATTCCCAAGATTGCCTTGTCATGACATTGTTACCATTATAAGATATGTTGAAATGACCTTGTTTAGGATTAAAGTCGCCTTTGATTATTAAAAGAGATTTACTAGTATCGAGAGTGATATCAGAAATTTGTATAGCATTTTGATTTTTATCAGTCACTTTCAATTCTTTTAAAATTTCAGTTTTATCTACCCCATCTAGAGTTGTAAAACTTGCTTGAATACTTGTTAAATCAATTTGTTGGGCATCCTTTAGCTGCACTTGATCAATGTAATAAGGATTATTATAAACCTTTGGATCCTTATCTTTTACAAAAATTTGGTTATGGTTAGCTAAATCTCTAAAAACATAGTCGTTGGGTTGAACTTTCACTGCATCTCCTGTCTTACTTTCATCTAAGATTAGAAAACCAATCTCTTTGGCGTTAGTTTTTAGTGGTACATCAATATACCTTCCATATAGTCCTTGATTCACAAAATTACTACCATCTGGCCAAGTTGTTGAGGGGTTTGCAACATCTTTAAAGAGCCATGCTGATAGGTGGTCATAGTTACCAGAGGAACTCAAATAGTTAATACGGACATACCCTTCTTTGAGGGGCTGATAAGTATGTATACCGTACTTTTCATCAATCCAAACTTGGTTCATCTCAGGTCGTAATAATGAAATATGATGATCGCCGCTTAAATTTGTTCCTGCTTTGTTATTAATTAAAAAAGATATTTGTTTTCGTTGTTTTTCAGATAATTTAAAATCAACATAATAACCGTAATCATCTTTCTTAGCATCAGTCATAGGGATAGCACCATTTGGCCAATTACTAGACGGTTGATCAACATCTCCCCATATCCAAAGTCCAGTGCTTTCTACAGGATGACCTTGAGGCAATTCTTTAAGATGTAGCCTAAAGTAACCATTTTCAATCTGTGGAGCTTGATTAGCAACTTTCAAGGTCGGACTTGGAGCACCTATAGCTTGAGAAGTTTTGTCGGGAGTATTTTGCAATGTAGATGGTGCCACTTTTAAATCTAAGGTATTTTTATCTGAAACAGGACCTTTATTTTCTTCAAGCAGGCTTGTCGCCTGCCTTATCCGGCTCTGTCACTCCCTTTTGAGTGTCAGTTTCATCTGATACTAATTGCTTGGTATCCGGCATATCTGAGGGTGTCACAACCGTCTCAGAGTTTGAGTTTATGTCATCTTTTAAATTAGTAGATTGTTGGTTGTCAACCTGATTAATATTTGACTCTGCAATCGCTGTAGTTGCAGGAGAAACACTTACTTCTTCAGCAAATACCTGTGGACTATGAAGAAAAATACATATCCCTGTTGCAACTGAAGCTACTCCAACACTTAACTTTCTAATCGTGTATTGAGTTTGTTTATCACCAAATAAGTCTTTTCTTTTCATATCATTCTCCTTTTTTAATGAATTGTTACCAATAAAATCATAACAATTTACGCAAGCGCTTGCAATAAGTAAATGATTTCTTTATTTTTTTGAAATTTTCACTAAAACTATCAATGACATTACAAAAAGGCTAAGCAATATTGCCTAGCTTTTTTATCAAAAATTTCCTCATATCAAATGATTTTCATCAATTTGATAGTCCTTTAGCAGACCTTGAAGTCTATCAAATTCATAACAAAAATGTTCAGGAATATGACCATCAGAGCCTATAGAGTATTGTTTACAACCAAGCTGTTTTAGTATCTCTAAAGCATAGCGATAAAGTTTTTCATTCCCATATAGATAAAGGGATTTGGTATTTAGTTCAAAAGCTAACCCCTTAGATAACATCTTTCTGAAAATGCGCTTCAATTGTGTTTCAAACGGCTTTAAATCTTCTACATCTAAGTTTAACTTACGAAAACCATAATCAAAGTGAGCTAAAACGTGCGCTTCCACACGGCCTATGGCAAATTCCATACGATTAAAGTAATCTGCTAAAAGCTCCTTTGTTGGTACTTTCAGAGCTTCTTCTTGCAGATAATCATACCTACCATTATGATGGATTGACAATAGTTTTAAATCAAATTCTTTATTTTTTAAATAATCTAAAATATCTGATTCCCTATCTTTAAAATAACCGATTTCAATTCCTTTTTTAAATCGATTTCCATATTTCTGATTAAGATAATCTATTTTTTGACAATAAGCACTATAATCAGGAACATCGTCTTGACCGGTGTAAGGATTTGATAAATCAAAATGTTCTGTTGTGATAAATTCACCTGTAAAACCATTAATATAGTCCTCAAATGCCGTTTGACAATCATAGGAAAAATGCGTGTGTAGATGATTATCTCTCATACCAACTCCTATCCTTAATCTTTTAAAATATCTGCTACTATCTTTTGTAAATCAACGATTAGATCTTTTTCAAACCATGGATTCTTCTTTAGCCAAATTTGATTTCGCGGTGATGGGTGAACCAGGGGTAAATAATCAGGTAGATAGTCTTTGTAAGCTTTAACTGTTTCTGTTAGATTTTTATGTGCGGAGCTTCCAAGATAATATTTCTGAGCATATTGACCAACTAGCAAGGTCAATTGAACATTAGGCATTTCTTTTAAAATAAGAGGGTGCCATTTCTCCGCAAAACCTTTTCTAGGGGGTAAATCTCCTGATTTTCCTTTGCCTGGGTAATAAAAATCTAAAGGCAAAACAGCAAATTTTCCAGAATGGTAAAATGTCTCTTCATCAACTCCAAGCCACTGGCGTAGACGAACTCCAGATTTATCTTTCCAATAGAGTCTTGCTTCTTGAGTTTTTAAACCAGGTGCTTGGCCAACAATATTGATCCTAGCTGTTTTAGGAGCAGCAAACAAAGGATCAATACCATTTTCTGTATAATTTTGATTTTGTGAATCACTTTTTATTGCTTTAATAATTTTTTCCAAGTCAGTCATAAAGCCTCCAAATCTAACCTTATGAAAAGAGGCAAAGACACTTTCATGTCTTCACCACCCTTTATCATTGATCACATATTTAGTTTAAGGATTATTTTATTTGATTAATTCATAGATAGCTTCTGCGTAGATAGCAGCCGAACGGAAAATATTTTCTAAAGGCATGTACTCATTAGCTTGATGCATAGTGTTTTCATCTCCTGGGAACATGGCACCGTATGCAACACCCCGTTCAAGTAAGCGACCAAATGTCCCACCACCAATAACCTGTTCATGTCCTTTAAGACCAGTTTGCTTTTCATAGACAGCTATTAAGGTTGATACTAATTCATCGTACATAGGTACATAGTGTGGTGTGTGTTCATGGTCAGAAAGAGTCACTTTTTCAACTCCGTTAAGTTTCTCAAGCTTAGTTTGGATAGTTTTAGCATCTGTCCCTTGTGGGTAACGGAAATTAAGAGCGATAGTATTATCATCATTAGTTTCATCAAACTGGAAGACACCTGCATTCATGCTCAACGATCCCATACAGTCATCTTCATAAGCTACTCCAAGTTTTTCACCTGAGAAGTCTTCGTGAATAATGTTGGCTGTGACATCTAAGAAAGCACGAGCAGGACCTTCAAAATCAAATTGACTTAGATAAAGAGCTAAATAAGTCGCCCCATTAACACCTTCTTGTGGTGTTGAACCATGAGCAGATTTACCATAAACTGTAGCTATATACTGCCCATCTTCTACAGATAATTCTGCTTTCAAATTATGTTTACTTGCAAAATCAGCTAGACTAGCTCCAAGTGTTGTCTGATCTAAATGACTTGTGAAACGTGCTGTGGCTGATTCTGGAACCATGTTTTCGCGAAGTCCGCCAGAAAAGCTATGCAGTCTAACAGCTCCCTTATTTTCTCCTGAAAAATGTAAATATTCAGTGATATTACCTTTTTCACCATTTATAATTGGAAATTCTGCATCTGGAGAGAAACCAAAATCAGGTTTTGGAAGACCAACATGTTCGAAGTAGTAATCCATATCTCCCCATCCAGATTCTTCATCAGTTCCTACAACAAAACGAACTTTCTTAGATGTTGGTAGCCCAAGCTCTTTAATAATTTTTAGAGCATAATAACATGCCATTGTTGGTCCCTTATCGTCTGATGAGCCTCGAGCATATAAACGGTTATCCTTGATAACTGGTTCATAAGGGTCTGTATCCCAACCGCTGCCTGCAGGAACAACATCTAAATGCCCAAAAATACCTAGTTCTTCTTCGCCTTGACCAAATGTAAAGTGTCCCGCATAATTATCTACGTTTTTTGTTTCGTAGCCATCTCGCTCAGCCATCTCAAGGAAAAATTCCAAGGCTTTTACAGGTCCAGGACCAAATGGATGCTCTGCATCAGCTTGTGAATCATCACGCTCCGAGTTAATGCGAAGAAGATTTATTAAATCGTCCATCAAAGCGTCTTTGCGTTTGTCTACTTCTGCTCTAAAATCAATTGTCATTACGGCAACTCCTTCTATAAAATATTATGTAGTTTGTGCTTAAAAATTAACGTTTTTCAATAATATGATCAACCGGCAAACGATAACTAGGCTCAACCTTTTCATCACTATAACCAACAGTAATTAATATTTCTGGTCTAAAACGTTTATCTATCTCTAAGACATCATTGGTAATCGCTTTATCGAACCCTAAAATCATATTAGAACTAATACCTTGATCTGTCAAGGCAAGTACTAAATTCATAGCAACGATACCTGCATTTAAAGAGAGATACTCTCCAGTTTGTTTTTCACTATATAAAGCATAGCGTGGTGGTAGAGTTTCCATGTAATAACCAATTAAATCATCAGGAAGAGATCTACGACCAATACGAGCTATTTTCCGTGATCTCTGTCCTAAATCTGTATCTGTAAATAAAGCAATAACATACTGCGCTTGATTAATTTGGTTACAATTACTTTCCGGTAAACCTTCTGCTAGAGCAGATTTTTTTTCTTGGACAACGACAAACTTCCAAGGCTGAATATTATTAGCAGATGGCGCTAATGTCGCAATTTCAATAGCAGTTCTAACATCTTTAAAGTCGACTGGTTTATCATTAAAATGTTTCACAGCATGGCGCTTCTTATTTAATTCTAGAAATTTCATAAAAACCTCCTATTCTATTTGATTTTCCCTACTATTCTATCACTTTTTAAAATGCGTTTCAGCTTTTGAAGGCAAAATTGATAAAAAAGTGAAACCGTTTTGAAAACTACCATAAAAAACAAACAAACTTGTGGTACAATATCTAATGACTATAAAAAAGGAGCTATTCATGCTACGAGCATTAAAAGAAGATTTTTTTCTAACCTTAACCTCTTTAAAAAATCAATTTTGGGTTTACATTGGAACTGGTATCTTAATCCAAACTTTAGTTGCTTATTTAGTAAAAGGAATTCTGAGTTTTATCTTTCGTCGGATATTGATATTGTCAAATACTCCCGCAGTGACTAAAGACAATTGGACTTTGCTTTTTAATCATCCCTTAGCTTTATTACTCTTTATACTTTATATCGTAATCCTAATTGGGTTCATCTATACTGAGTTCGCTATCTATACTATTGCCATACTGAAAACTGAATTTTCTCTCAGTATCAAAAAATGGCTAACAATCTTTCCTAAAAAAATAAAATCACTTTTAGGACCACAGCTAATTTGGGTATCAATCTACTTACTTTTGACAATTCCTCTAGCTAACCTTGGTCTAAGGTCAAGTATACTAGAGCATCTTAAAATCCCTGACTTTATTTCTGGCGAGTTAACAAAGACAGTCTTTGGAAAGATAGGTTACTCTACCCTTTTACTGCTTATTTGTTACTTAAACCTTCGATTAATTTATTTTCTCCCGCTGACCATTTTAACTGACTACAATGCTAAAGAAGCACTTTTAGAGAGTTGGAAACTTAGCCGCGGAAAGCGTCAGTGGCGTCTTCTAAGTAAAATTATTTTAACCAGTTTATTTATATCTGTAATTGGAACAGTTGCACTAGCTGTTGTTGCTGGTACATTTTCATTCATTGATCATTCTGGAAACAATTTTCCTCTTCAAGCCACTTTCTATAACCTTTTAAAATCAATACTTTTTGCCGTAACACTTCTTATTAAATGTTTAATCATAAGTCACCTATTAGCAGATATTAAACAAAATAAAAGTATTGTTCAACAATGGAGAGCTTGGAAAGGCGTCCACCATAAGCAAAAATTTAAACACATTGCTTGTGTTATTCTAGCTCTAGCTATTGGTACCACTGCCTTAAAAAATGCTATAGCTCTGGCTCTCTTACAAGATAACATTTCAATTAAAAAAGAATTAATAGCCCATCGTGGTGATACATCACATGGCGTTGAAAATTCTATTGAAGCATTAAAAGCAGCCCATAAAGCAAAAGCAGATTATTCAGAGATGGATGTTATCATGACAAAAGATCATAAATTAGTAGTCATTCATGATGATAATCTCAAACGACTCTCTGGTATGAACAAAGATGTTTCTAAACTAACTTTAGATCAAGTTACAAAAATCCCAATTCACCAAGGGCGTTTTGCTAGTTACATTCCATCATTTGCAGAATTTATGAAGACCGCTCAGTCACTAGATCAAAAAATCATGATTGAATTGAAACCGTATAATCAAAACCTCGATATCTATGCGGATGAATTTATCAAAGAATTTAAAGAGCTTCGTCTATCAACCAAGCATAAAGTAATGTCTCTCAACTTGACACTCATTGAAAAGGTTGAGAAAAAATTGCCACAACTTGATACAGGTTACCTAATCCCACTACATTGGGGAACGCTTCAAAATCATAACGTTGACTTTTATGGGATTGAGGAATTTTCATACAATGATTGGATTGCATATCTCGCCCAAGAATATAATAAACAGCTCTATGTTTGGACTATTAACCGTGATAACCTTATGATACGTTATTTACAAAGCCCAGTTAATGGAATCATCACAGATGAACTCAATCTTTTCAAGGTCATTAATAAAGATATCAAAAATAGCCCTAATTATTATCAAAGAGCTCTCCAACTTATTGATAGCGAGGGTTAAATTAAATAAAAAGCTTAGTAGAACAGTATCTACTAAGTTTTTTATTTAGGAGGATCATTAAGAGAATCTCGGAGACTTTCTGCTACATTCCTAGGAATACCACACATAATAATGTCCTCAATATCAGCTTTTTGGATACTAGATAAGCTTTTAAAATGTTTCATTAGCAATTGTTTACGTTTGGGTCCCAACCCAGTGATACCATCTAATTTTGAAGAAAAGGAATTTTTGGAGCGTAATTGACGATGAAAAGTAATAGCAAAACGATGTACCTCATCTTGAATACGGTGAAGTAAGAAAAATTCTTCTGAATTACGCGGTAGTTCTACTACTTCTAAAGGATCTCCAAAAAGTAATTCATGTGTTTGGTGTTTATCATTCTTTTGCAAACCTGCAATAGGTATGGCTAAACCTAATTGGTTCTCAATAACATCACGCGCTATATTTACTTGCCCCTGACCACCATCAATTACAATCAAGTCCGGAGGTGTCAAGCCATCTTTTAAAACCCTACTATAACGCCGATGAATGACTTCTCTCATACTAGCATAATCATCTGGTCCGATAACAGTCTTAATTTTAAACTTTCGATAGTCTTTTTTACTTGGCTTTCCATTCACAAATACCACCATAGCAGCTACTGGACTTGTCCCTTGAATATTGGAATTATCAAATGCTTCTATGCGTACTGGTTTAGGGATATTAAGAAGATTACCTAAATTTTCAATTGCCCCATGAGTTTTACGAATATCTTTTTCCAGTAAGTCAAACTTCTGTTGTAAACTGACACGAGCATTTTTTATTGCCAGATTTACTAACTGTTTCTTTTCACCACGTTGTGGTTTAACAATCTTACAGCCTACAATTGTTTCAACCGACTTAGCATCAATATCCTGTGGAATAAAGACTTCTTTGGGTAGAAAATGTTTTGTATCTTGATAAAATTGCCCTATGTAAGTTAGAAAATCTTCCTCTGGTTCATTATAATAAGGAAACATATTCACGTCACGCTGAATCAATTTTCCATTTCGAACAAAAAAGACCTGTACACACATCCAACCCTTATCAACGAAATAACCAAAAACATCTCTATCCTTCATATCTTGATGAATAACACGCTGCTTAGTACGCAACAAACTAATTGCTTCGATCAAATCTCGATATTCAGCCGCACGCTCAAATTCCATAGTCATAGCAGCGCTCTTCATTTTTTCAGTTAATCCGTTAACAATTTTATTATCTTTACCATTAAGAAACTGTTTTACATCTTCTCTCAGACTATCCCAATAAGCTTTATTAGTTTGACAAACTGTATGTGCATTGCATTGCCCTAAATGATAATAAAAGCATACTTTATTTGCTGGATTAGTACATTTCTTAAAAGGAAAGAGCCTATCTAGTAACCGCTTAATCTCAGTTGCTGCCCCAGAATCCGGATAAGGTCCAAAATAAGTGCCATCTGATTTTTTTACTTGACGTGTAATCATAAGACGAGGATAACGTTCATTTGTTATTTTGATATATGGGTAAGACTTATCATCTTTCAATCGAATATTATACTTCGGCATATTTTCTTGGATTAAATTAATTTCCAATAATAGAGCTTCGGTATTAGATGTTGTCACAATGTATTCAAAGTCTTCAATCTCAGAGACCAAAAGTTCTGTCTTAGTATTATGACTCCCATGAAAATAACTTTTCACACGATTCTTAAGATTTTTAGCCTTACCTACATAAATAATTGTCCCATTCTTATCTTTATGAAGGTAACAACCAGGACTGTCTGGTAACAATTCTAGCTTATGTTTAATCAGTTCATTCATAGAACTATTATAACAAAATGTACTGTAATCTTTACGAAATAAATACTATTCCCCAACATCTATTGTATCTTCCAATACTTGAATAAAACCCCAATACTCCTAGTCTAAGCAATTATTTTATGTTACACTTTAAACAAGTGAATTATTGAGGAGTTTTTATGATAGACGTTGAGAATATTCTTGAAAAAATGAAACCTAACCAAAAAATCAATTACGATTGGGTCATGCAACAAATGGTTAAGCAGTGGCAAGCTAGTGATATCCGTCCGAAAATTCTGATGCATGTTTGCTGTGCTCCTTGTAGTACATATACCCTTGAATACTTATCACAATGGGCAGATGTTACCATCTATTTTGCTAATTCAAATATCCATCCTAAAGATGAATATTATCGCCGCGAATATGTTACTCAAAAATTTGTTCATGATTTCAACAAAAATACTGGATATTCTGTACAATTCTTATCAGCACCATATGAACCAAATGAATTTTTCAAAATTGTTCATGGGTTAGAAGAAGAACCTGAAGGTGGGGATCGTTGTAAAGTTTGCTATGATTTCCGTCTTGATAAGACAGCGGAAAAAGCCGTTGAACTAGGTTTTGATTACTTTGGCAGTGCCCTAACTATTAGTCCTCACAAAAACTCTCAAACAATCAATACTATTGGTATTGATGTCCAAAAAATTTATGATACTCAGTATCTTCCTAGCGACCTTAAAAAAAATAAAGGTTACCAACGTTCCGTTGAGATGTGTAAAGATTATGATATCTACCGACAATGTTACTGTGGGTGTATCTTCGGTGCTAAAGATCAAGGGATAAATCTTCTCCAAATCAAAAAAGATGCGAAAGCTTTCGTGAGTGATAAAGACGGCAAAGAAGAATTTCCTAATATACGCTTCACATTTAATGGCAAGTCAATGTAAATGATAAAAAAAGACTTAGTAAAGAACTAAGCCTTTTTGGTATAAATCTTGTCAAACTTTAATAATACAACTTCTTAATCTTTTGCAGACGTTGGTTTAGAAATAGACCACAAACAAAAATACCTGTGATTAAACCAATCCAATAGGCAAACGGACCTAACTGGCTATTTTTTTCTAAGATAACCGCTAATGGCAAAGCACATAACCAATAAGAGCCCGCACCGATCATAAATGGTTTTGTTGTATCCTTATAGCCTCGTAAAATCCCCTGTACAGGAGCTGCATAAGCATCTGCAAACTGGAAAAAGAGACTATAAGTTAGGAATTGAGCTGTAATAGCGACAAAGTGAGGGTCACTATTATACATTGCTGCTACATTCTCACGAAATAGAAATAAAAATAGTAAGGTTCCTGATGTAATCCCTACCGCTGTTAAGCGTCCTATCCTACTATAAGTGTTTGCGTCCTGAATGCGCTCTGCCCCTACTTCAAACGATATTGTAATAGCTAGAGCAGTGGAAATACTTAAAGGAAAGGCATACATTAATGATGAAAAATTCATAGCAGCCTGATGTGCTGCAATAATGATTGAAGAAAATTTTGCCATGAATAAGCCTACTACTGCAAAAATTGCAACTTCTGCAAAAATTTGTAAACCAATCGGTAATCCCAATCGAATATCTTCAATAATCAAAGGAGCTTTTATTCTTTCCAGAGTCCATATATGATATGTTTTAATTTGAGGATGAAGTGACATCACAATAATAATAACAATAAAAATAGCCCAATAAGTTAAAGAAGTTCCAAGACCTGCCCCCGCACCTCCTAGTCTAGGCATACCAAATTTACCGTAGATAAGCATATAATTAAAAAATGAATTAAAGGGTAGAATTAAAAGCATCAGATACATAGATAACCTTGTTAACCCCAATGCATCAAAGAATGAACGGCAAATGCTAAACAACACCAGCGGCATGATTCCAATCAACATATAATTTAAATAACCACGACCAACTGCTAGAACTTCATCTTCTAAACCCAAACTCCCCAAGACAGGTTGAGCAATAAATTGCATGATTAAAAATAATATTAAGGACAGTATCAAACCTAAATATAGAAATTGATGAAATTCTGTGCGAATTTGTTCTTTATTTCCTCTACCCAAATGTTGACCAACTACTGGTACTAATGCTGAAATCATACCTACTAATAAAGCGAAAAACGGAGTCCATAAATTACTAGCAGTTGATACACCTGCCAAATGTAGCTGACTATACTGTCCAGTCATAACCGAATCAATAAAAGTAGCTGAAAAATTAGCAAATTGATAAATCAATACTGGGATAAATAATTTCAAAAATAAAACAAATTTTTCCTTATTTGTCTGAGTTTGATACATCTTTTTTCTCCTTTTCACCTTAATCAATTTATTTTAGCTTAGCTAGGATACTCTGTCAATGCTATTTAAAAAGGTTGAGAAATAATCCTCAACCCCATTTTAGCTAAGCTCAGTATTGATTTGCCATGTCATACCATATTTGTCAGTCACATTTCCATAAGCTGGACTCCACGGAACTGCTTGTAGAGGCATTTTAATGTTCATTGCATCTCGAGAAAGCTTATTGAATAACTCTTGCGCTTCTTCTACAGATTCCACAATTAAAGCTGCTGTCATATTTTGTCCAATTTGAAAATCAAAAATAGGATTATTGTCAGAAAGTTGCATTCGAATACCATCAATATTAAATTGAGCGTTCATAATTAAATGTTCAAGTTCTGGCGGACAATCTGGCCAACCCTGTGCAAAAGTTGTGACGTGTTCTGCTTTTGTATTAAAAGCCTCTTCATAAAATGTAATAGCTTCGGCCCCACGACCATTAATATTCATATAAATTTCAATTGCTTTCATTACCATACCTCACTTCATATTATCCAACCAACGCTGCATCAGAGTTTCATTTTCCCCTTTTAGGGTAAAATAAGAACCACGTATTATACCTGCGAGTTTTGACTTTTGACGAGCAAACTTAAACTTGTCCGCTAATTCAATAGGAATATCCATTCCATCTGATAATTTTAAACCTACAGCTCTCTTTTTAGGATTATCTAATTCATATAAAATATTAATGGCTAAACCATCCTCATAGAAAACATGTGTCCATAAAATACGATTCTCTAAAAAAAGCTGTGAAATCTCTAAAGGCTTTGCAGCAAAAACAAGGTTACGTTCATTTTTTAGAAGGTGATTAATATCTGCCATCAATTCTGGATAGTCTGATACTGGAAATGTTTCGTAGGCTACTTTGAATTTATTCCAGAAATAGCGAGCTTCATTTGCACGCAAACCAGCCAAGGCTTCTGCCACTGGAGAAGTCTCCAAACCTTTAGTTGAAACGGTTTTAAAGTCGATAATCATGTTCTTTCCTTTTTGATTAAAATCTTCGATAATTTAGTATACTCTTTTTTGAAGAAAAAGTACATTCTAATCACTTATAAAAAGTAGTACATTTAGAACACTACCACCTCAGTAATTTCTTGACCTTTCTCTACTTAATACTTATAATTAATCTAGACTTAATGTCAAAGCATCAATCAAGGTGTAAACCTGATTCACCTAAAAAGCTGATGGAGCTAAACATGACCAAAAAGATATTCTTATTTATCTGCGCTACTCTTTTAGTAGGAATAGCCTTATATACACCAACAACTTCTATTTTTAATCATAACAACGTTTATGCTGCCACCAAGAAAGCAAAAATTAAATTTAATAAAACTCAAAAAAAAATTGTCAAAAAAGCAAGAGAATATGCTAAGTCTGGCCATATGTCTAAAGATAGTATCATTGAAAATTTAAAAAAGGATTCTAAGAAATATCGTCAAGAAGACATCAACTTTGTGATTAATAACCTCAAGGTTGATTACAAAAAAAATGCCTTGATTTCTGCCAAAATTTATTCAAAGACCATGAATTTATCTAAACAATCTATCTTTGAACAGCTCTATTCGGAGTCTCCAGATAAGGCAACCCACTCTGATAAATTTACAAAAGAAGAATCCCAATATGCTATAGACCATCTCAAAGTAGATTTCAAAGAAAATGCTCTTGAGACTGCTAAAAGTTATCAAAGTAGTTCTTCTTTATCCAAAGAAGAAATCTATAAACAATTGACATCTACGCTGGGCGATAAATTCACAAATGATGAAGCCCAATATGCTGTAGATCATTTGAAATGATGACATACCAATAGTCTATCCTTATGTAATAGAATTGATAGCTTATGCTAATATTCCAGCTGTAAAATAGCAAGAACCCTCCTAAGTTCATTAAGACTTAGGAGGGTTTTTATCAATATGAATAGGTTACACTAAACTAGACAGAAATTATAAAGTGTTCTACACTTAAGAAAAACTGGAGAAAAACCATGTCTAGAAAAGTACGTCGTCACTTCACCGATGATTTTAAGCAACAAATTGTTGACCTTTACAATGTTGGTAGAAAGCGTAGCAGTCTCATCAAGGAATATGAGCTAACCCCTTCCACCTTCGATAAGTGGGTTAGACAAGCCAAAACAACTGGTTCATTCAAGTCTGTTGATAATCTGACAGATGAACAGCGGGAGCTAATTGAATTCAGAAACACAATAAAGAACTCGAAATGCAATTAGATATCCTAAAGCAAGCAGCGGTGATTATGGCACAAAAGGGAAATAATCACTGCTAATAAGGATAAATACAGCATTTCAAAGATGTGTCGCTGGCTGAATATGCCACGCTCAAGTTATTACTATTCAAGCCGTGGAGTCAGTATCTGAAACGGAGTTTGAAGAAACTATTAAAAGAATTTTTCTCGATAGCGAGTCTAGATACGGATCCAGAAAAATCAAAATATGCTTGAATAACGAAGGTATCACACTTTCACGTCGTCGGATTCGACGCATTATGAAGCGACTCAATTTGGTTTCTGTTTATCAGAAAGCCACCTTCAAACCACATTCTAGAGGCAAGAATGAAGCCCCTATTCCCAACCACTTAGACAGGCAATTTAAGCAAGAAAGACCACTACAGGCCTTAGTCACTGACTTAACCTATGTTCGTGCAGGCAATCGTTGGGCTTATGTTTGCCTCATCATTGACCTATACAACCGTGAAATCATCGGCCTGTCTCTTGGTTGGCACAAGACCGCTGAACTCGTTAAGCAAGCCATACAAAGCATCCCTTACGCCCTGACCAAAGTCAAGATGTTCCATTCAGATCGTGGCAAAGAGTTTGATAATCAGTTAATTGATGAAATATTGGAAGCCTTTGGAATCACACGTTCGCTTAGTCAGGCTGGTTGTCCTTATGACAATGCCGTAGCTGAAAGTACGTATCGTGCTTTCAAAATTGAATTTGTTTATCAAGAAACCTTTCAATTGCTGGAAGAACTAGCTCTTAAGACTAAAGACTATGTTCATTGGTGGAATTACCACCGCATTCATGGTAGTCTCAACTACCAAACACCAATGACTAAAAGATTAATTGCCTAGAAAAACACTTTATAAATGTTGTACAGAAAAGTGTTGCCTTTTCACTTAATAAAAGAAAGATTGAAGGAACACTTCTCTTTCATTCCGACCAAGGGTCACAATTTAAGTCCGGGGAATTTAGAAAAATAATTGATGACAACAATAGGCACTGAATCCCTAAAATGAGACAAAAGAAAAACACTCCTGTTGAAATTTAGTAAACTAGAAACAGGAGTGTTTTATTATGGTTAAAAAAGCATATTCATGGGAAACTAAGCTGGCTTGCATCGATATGAAGAAAGCAGGCAAGTCTAACAGAGTTATTATGGAGACTTTAGGCATCAAAAATAATAGTCAAATCTATACTTGGATGAAATGGTACGAAAACGAGGAGCTTTATCGTTTTCATCAAGGTGTTGGCAAGCAATATACCTACGGTAAAGGCTTGGAACATCTGTCTGAAGTGGAACAATTACAATTACAGGTTGACCTCTTAAAAAAGTATCGAGGCTTGATAAGGAAATCGATAAAGTAAGTCTTATCAAGCTTGTGGAAGACTATAAAAACAACTACCCGATAGTTTTCATTCTAGACTGTTTTAAGGTCAAGCGGTCGACCTATTACCGTTGGAAAAAGGAGTATGAGAAGCCGCAAAAAAAGATGACCTTATTGAATTAATTGAACAGCTCTGTATGGAGAATCACTTTATTTATGGCTATCGTACCATTACACGATTGCTCAAAAAAATCCACGGATTGACTGTTAATACAAAGAAAGTCTATCGTATCATGAAAAATAATGGCTGGCTTTGTCGGACACGTACCAAGAAAGTTCCCAATTTGGGTAAAGCTTATTATTTAACAGATAATAAATTGAGTCGGGATTTCCATGCCGATAAGCCTAAGGAAAAGCTCGTAACAGATATTACCTACCTATATTTCGGTAACTGTAAATTGTATCTCTCATCAATTATGGATCTCTATAACCGAGAAATTATAGCTTACACTATCTCAGATTGTCAGGACACGGATTTTGTACTAGACACCCTTAATCAGTTAAAATTGCCTAAATAAAGGAGCAATCTTACACAGTGACCAAGGCTCAGTGTATACTTCTATGGCTTACTACCAGGCTTGCACGGAAAAAGACATTATCCGCTCAATGTCTCGAAAAGGAACACCTGCAGATAATGCCTGTATTGAATGGTTTCACACCGTCCTAAAGACTGAAACCTTTTATTTCCATAATAGGAGAAAATACAACAAAGATAGTATAACAAATATTGTTAAAAATTACATTACATTTTATAATGAAACTAGAATTCAACAGAGATTAAACGACCAGTCGCCTGTACAGTACAGAAAACTGATTGCCTAAAAGTGTTTTTCTTGCGTCTCACTATTAGGGTGCAGTGCCAATATCATGCATTCTTTTTCTAATCCTGGATATCCTTATGATAATGCCGTAACTGAAGCATTTTTCAAGTATTTAAAGCATAGACAAATCAACCGAAAACATTATCAAAATATCAAACAGGTTCAATTAGACTGCTTTGAATACATTGAGAATTTTTATAACAATTACAACCCACATACGGCTAATCTAGGACTAACCCCTAATCAGAAAGAAGAAAATTATTTTAACGCAATAAAATAACACAGTTTTCTGTCTACTTATTTGACATTAGTCCAAGAATCCTCCTCTTTTTTTACTATTCTAACATGGATACCATTTCTTTGCAAAAGAAAACCGCTATTATCCAACTTTTATCACTACTCGTTACATAGAATGACTTCAAAATCACCGTAACTTGCTTTGACAATGAGATCTTCTTTTGGTTAAGGGTTTATTTGTTGAAGTGTCTTGATATCATAAGTTACCAATTCACCATTTTTATTATAAAATTGGACACCTTCTGGTTGGAAAATGAGATACTTAGGATCGATATTAGCTTTTTGTGCTAATTGATTGATATGATCTTCTAGGGTTGCTCTATCTAGACCATAGTCTGGTAAACTGTCTATAAAGTCATCTGATTCTTTTTCTTCTTTACTGGCTTCACTTGGCTGTTGGTTTTCATTGCTCTTATCTGCCTGTTGCTTTTCTTTGGGTTTATCCGTATCAGTAGCATCACCAGTATTTTTCTTTGCCAATAACTCTTGAGCTTGTTGCCACTCAGCTTGGGATAGATCAGATTTATTAATGGTTCTCAATGAACTGCCATCTGCTCTTGGGATGCTAAAGGAGCCATCTTTCCATACAAAAGTTTCTTTGGCCAAAACATCTCGTGGATCGAAAATATAGCCGTCTGGTGTTGCAAAACGACCTTCTGCTAGGGCTTTTTGAACTTCTTCAGCAGAATGGATAATTTGCCAGTTTGGCATACCAGCACGTTTATCAAGAGGCGTAACATTTGGAATGACCGAACCTGACTCTTCATGCCCTGGCTTAGACCATACATCCGGACGAACTTCGGGGTGTTGCATCACATACTTGACTGTTGCAATCTGATCGCGCGTCAACCATGAATACGGAACGACATGGATATGATCAATATGTGGGATAACAAACGAACTTCCAGTATCGTAAGTAGCATTACCAGCATGCATCGGCAGACTTGACACATCTACAGCAAGTCGTGGCTCAATACCTGTGTCAACAATGTCATAACGGTAATGCTTCTTATCTTTAAGCATTAGTTCTTGTTCGGCAAAGGCAATCTGAGTCAAATCAAGTTGATCACGAGCATAGAAATAGTCCTTACCATCTTTTGGCATCATATAGCCCACTTTACCATCTTTTGTTACTTTGCGACTCACTTTTTTAGTGTCAAAGAGTGGTTTTTCTTTGCCTTGTTCCTGATCCAAAGCAGCAGCAAGCTCATCAGCTTGACCTTTTGCTTTCACCCAGTTAGCGACCTCATCCAACTCATATTGTTCAAGTTCTCCAAATCCTATATAGTGGAAATGATCTCCGTGTTTAGCTGTAACTCCTGATTTATCCACTGAATGAATGGATTCTTTACTAAAAACATAAGCATCACTCGTATCATATGGTTTACCATCTAAGCCTTTTCCGTAAGCTTTGATGCGATGACAAAGAAAGGTATGTGTCACTTCTTTATCTGATGGTTTTGAGTGCTCTGAACCTGAGTCATTGTCCTCAGTTTGGCCAGCTAAGTATCGATCTGCTAATTCCATTTCAAGAGGTGATAACTGACTTCTTGGGATAATATGATAATGATCTCCATGAGGCACCACATACCCAAAAGCGTTTGATTTGATCACTTGAGTCGGTTCAAAAATCAACCCATCTTCTTCCACATGACGGTATTTCAAATCAAGACGGTGTAGTTGATCTAAAAGTTCCTTAAAGGTTTTTCCTTTAAACTCATCTCTTTGGTGTTTGTTTTGTGACGCATCATTTGGCCTAGGAGGCGCTGGATGATAGCCACCGTTATCTGGCTGATGACCTTGTCCAGGGTTAGGCGTCACATCAGGAATTGGGGCTTTCCTACGACCTGGGGCTGGTGTCGGGCGGTAATCAGACGGTCTAGCACCTCGACCTTGTTTTTGACTCCAGTAGGCTTGTGCAGCAGCTAGCTCACTTGGAGACAAATCCTTTTTAGGAATATAATGATAGTGATTACCATGAGGTACTAAATAAGCATCTCCTAAATCATCAATGATATCTGTCGGACTAAAAATATAGCCATCGTCTGTAGTATAGCGTCCTTGTCTTTTTGCTTCATTGACTGCCGCAACTTCTTCTTTACTGAGATGGGCCACTTGAGCTAAACCTTTTTCTTTAGCTTCTTTAGTTCCTTTGGCTACTTGCTCAGCAATTTGTTGTTTGGTTCGAATGTTTTTGCGCTTACTACCTGGCTTGAGGTAAACATAATAGTTGCCATTGACTTTAATAACGTAACCGTCTAAGATTTCATTGATAACGTCTGATTGTTTAAAACGGTAATTAGGATCCGTCATCAACAACTCTTCACTAATAATCGCATCATAAGGAACTTTCCCATTGTAAAAATGATAATGGTCACCGTGTGAGGTCACATAGCCTTGGTCAGTAATTTTGACTACGATCTGTTCAGCAGAGATGCCTTCTTCAGCACTGATTTGATCCATCGTTTTGTTTGTTTTAGGGGCTTTTGCCTTACCTTTGCTGTCATCAATATAGGCAATCTGATTGTCCTTTGTTGCTAGACCCATATGATGCTTACCAAGTTGGTAACTTCCAATATGAGTAGCTAGTAAAATGGCAGCAACTGAGCCGATATAACCATATGTTTTCTTCACTAATAATCTCCTTTACTTCAACTGTTGATAGAGCACTTCCAAATTTGCTCTAAGATTTTCTAGATATGTCTTGTTTCCGCTTGGAGCAGCTTCAAGTGGACTTAATGTCTTTACTTTAGCTCCTGTTGATTTCGCAATAGCATGAGCAATTTTGGGATTGACGTTGTCTTCTGCAAAAATAGTCTTGACGTTGTATTCTTTGACAAAGTCTTGAATTTCTTTCAATTGGCGAGGAGAGGGCTCTTGCTCTGGAGAAATACCCGAGATACCAAGTTGTTTCAAGCCGAATCGTTTAGCCAGATAAGAAAATGCCGTGTGTTGCGTCACGAATGTTTTTGAGCGCACCTTTTTAAATTTTTGAGTGTATTCTTCAGTTAGTTGCTCTGCTTCTTTTTTGAAAGCCTTAGCCTTTTTAGTGTAACTGTCTTTGTGTTTAGGATCCAAACGTCCTAGCTCTTTAGCGATATTAACAGCTTCCTCACCAGCTAAAACGGGATCCGTCCAGGTATGTGGGTCATAAAGTGTCGCAGGGTCAATGCCTTGTGTGACTTCCATATCTTCTAGCCCTTTGACTCTATCTAGTGTCAAAGGTTTTGACGCTTCAAACACATCAACCTTTGATTTTTTTAAATTAGGGTCTAGATCCCTTGCCCAAGCTTCTAAGGTATGTGAATGGTAAACAAACAAATCCGCGTCATAAATAGCTGCCACATCATTTACAGACGGTTCAAAGGAATGAATGCCTGCACCTGATTGGATCATCCTCACATCATTGAGGTCTCCAGATACTTCTTTTGTCATCGCATACATTGGGTAAAAGCTGGTTACAACTGACATGCCTTGCGTAGGCTGTTTGGGGTTTGCTGACTTATCACACCCTGCTATCATTACTAAACTCACAACCATAGCCATGAGAAAAAACCCTTTTTTCATAGTACCTCCTCAATTATAATTTAACCAGTTATTAACCAGTTAATTTTACTCCTTTATCAATGCTTTGTCAATGGCAACTACCATCTTTTATCACATCAACTGAAGGGATAAGCAAAAGGCAATTGTTGACAGCTATTTGTCCTAACTTCTTTTTGATGAGGTAGCACATATAAAAAAATAGAGAGAACCAAATTGGTTCTCTCTATTAAATAAGCTCTTATCAGTTTAAGTAATACTATTTTTTAGTTTCTTTTTGGCGTTTTGTTTTAAATATATGAGCTACTAATCCCAAGAAGAAAGTGGTCATAACTAACTTAAGGAGATGTAAACGATTTGTATCCTTGTCATTAGTCGTTGGTAACTGATCTCTTGTTGATGCTTTTGTAGCTAAAGCACGCTTAGAAGATCGTTTCTCTAGAGTACGAGAAGGTTGACCTTTTTGAGGAGTTTTACCTGGTGTTTGACCTGAACTATCTTTTTCTGGTTTAGTTTCTGTTTTTTTATCTGGTGTTTGACCTGAACCGTCTTGTTCTGGTTTAGCTTCTGGTTTTTTGTCTGGTGCTTGATCTGAACCGTCTTGTTCTGGCTTATTAGAGTGGCCCTCCAATAGCTTAGCCACTGGTGTATAAGTGATGTTACCAGCCATATCTTCAACAACATAAGTAAAGTCTGACATTTTCAATGGAACAGTAGCGCCTTCCATTGTTTCAGCCTCTTCAGGAAGAGTAAAGGTACCATCTTCATTTGGAGAAATATACTCTGTTGTTGGCAGATCCTCATCCATGTAAGTATAAGCAATACGCTCACGGTAAACCGGTTGGCTGGTTTTTGGTTTAGATGCAAGTGTCAAACGACGATCTTCTGTTGAGAATGTTGCCGATGTTGCGACTTCAGGTGTCGTATTGTCTGCAATCACATCAAAATCAGTGTGTTGTTCTTTTGCACCTGAGCTAATCGGAGTGTAGCGGACACGATAGGTGTAGGTTCCGTTAGCAACAACTTTGCCGTCTTTATCTTTACCGTCCCAACGCGTTTTTTCAAAACGGGTTGAACCAAGTGTGCTTGCCAAGTCATTGTTGTAGTTTTTAACAACTTGCTCGGTTACCTCACTTGTCCAAACAACATTTCCTTCTTTGTCCAAGACTTCAGCCACAAGGTTTTTAGCATTACGCAAGAAAGTACCTTGGAATTGGACATAATCTCTGTTACCGTCCCCATTTGGAGAGATCGCAGCATATGGCTTGCCATTAGCGTGACGGTGGATATAGTAGTGGCTATCATCGTCTTGTTTTGCAAAAGTACCTGCAAAAATGGTTTCTGTGATCTCTGAAGATTCGATATCCTCTATGTTTTCAACCCCTTCTTTGACAGCTTTAATAATCGTCCACGGGTTAGACTCTGTGGTAAGTGCTGTAAAGTTATTTTTCAGAGCGTAAAACTGTAATCCATCACCATCTAATTGGTCTTTGGCATCACTATTTGCTTCATGATAGTAGCTGCTACCGTCTTTGCTATCATAGATTGGTTTTTCTAAGGCTGACAGATTGCCAAAATCACCTCGGAAACCAATATATGGAATGCTCATAAGCTCTTCTTTTTTAGGATCTTGTTTGAAACGAACAAAACCTTCTAAGAAATAGCCATTTTTCATTTGGGTAAGCAAGTCCTTGCTAAATCGACTAGCATCGATTGGAACGGTGACTTGTTTGCTGCTATTGGCTGGAATTGTGATTTTTTGCCATGATGTCTCATACAATGCTTTAGGAGCCAAGGCAAAGTGTTTTCCATCTACTTTATCTGTTTGAACAGTTGCTTGGTAATACAACTCTTGAGGTTTATCAGATTTGTTGTGAACTGTTACTGTTACTTCAAATTTATCAGAAACATTGTTCAGGTGAACCTTGCTTGAGGTATTATCCTTATCTGTCACATACATCGTTGCTGCTGAAGCTTTTTTAGCATCGACTGCTCCTGCTCCTTGTTGGCGAGGAGAAAAATAAGCTTTTTCATCTTCATCATATAAGGCAGTTGCTGAGCTCATCAATACTTTTTTAGCTAAATCAAGACGCTCTGATGGTGTCATATCAGGATACTGTGTCTCATACTGCTTTTGCAACAGTCCCATGATACCCGCTACTAATGGCGCAGACATACTAGTTCCAGAAAGTTTGGCATACTTGTTGTTAGCCACTGATGACAAAATATCTTGGCCGGGTGCTGCAATATCTGGCTTAATATTACCGTCAGCTGTCAGACCCCAGCTTGAGAAGCGGCTTAGTTTGGTGCCACTTGCTGTTGGCAATACCTTAGGTGTCGCATTGAAGGTGATGGTTTTTTGGGGATTGTCTTTTAATAAGAGACCATCTTTTCGACTGATAAAGGCCGCAGGCATCTGATCAACATTTGGCAATTCAATCGGGAAGCCCTTGTCCTGATTGTCATAGATCAAGACTCCTACAGCACCAGCTTTTTTAGCTTTTGCAATCTTATCAAAGAACAGGCATTTCTTTATCTTGCTGATCGGCTGTTTTGACCGTAGCAGTTTCAGTGAGCTGTTTATCTGGGCTGTAAGAAGCAACTGTCAATGTTGAGTCTGCCGCTGCAGGTGTCCCAACCACCCCATAATCAGGATGATCTGCTAGAGGTAGACGGGTCTTGCCCCCAAAGCTACTATCATTACCAGCTGAGGTCACAATGCTAACACCTTTTGATTTGGCATAGTCAAAGGCTTTTTTGGTTTCGTCTGGAAGGTTGGCGTAAGCTAGTGCAGCATTACCAAAGCTCATATTAATCACCTTAGCTCCCAAGTTGATAGCATCTCTGATAGCTTGAGCGTAGTTACGAGCATAGTCTGCTAGTCCATTTACAATTTCGACACGCATCAAAAGCAATTGAGCCTCAGGCATCGCACCTTCTAGGCGGTAAGGTTCTTTCGTTTCAGATGGAGCATTTCCTGACAAGATTCCTGACACGTGTGTGCCGTGCTCTTGATCGACAGCGGTTTTACCATCTTTACTATAGTCATGGTAGTAAGCAACCTTATCATTGACCCACTCGCCATAGGTAATACCGTGCTCTTTTTTAGCTTTTTCAAGATCTTCTTTTGATTGGTAACGTGCTTTGGCTTTGTCTGTTAAGCGCCACGCTTCATGATTTTTATCAAAACCAGCATCAATCACTGCAACAACAGTCCCAGCTCCCTTGCCTGCTTTTTCCTGCAGGGTTTTGACCTGAGAAGGGTCGTTCAAATCCCTAATAGTCGCTTTTGAGGTTGCTGGTGTATCAGCAGTTTTAGCAGGAGCTTGAGGGGCTAGATCATTAGCGTCATCTGCTACTGTTTCTCCTGCATCACTAGGAGTTTGTGGGGTTTTAGTTTCCTTTGATGATGGTGCTTCCTCAGAAACCGCTGTTGGTTGTGGAGTTTCTACGGTTTGTTCGGTAGCAGGAGTGTCTTCTGTCACAGTATTTGCTTTGATGTCTGATTGTGCATTGAGCAAGATGCTCGTAGACATAAGCGCAATGGCAAGTTTATCAAATGGTAGTTTCTGTTTTTTACGCAATGTGTCGTCCTTTCATGATGAGAGACTTTGTCTTTATGACCATTAAGAAAAGAGAGAATCAAACGATTCTCTCCTAGTTATCCATCTGTGCGTGGAGAAATAAGGATAACGTCTTTTTTAAAGAGCAAACAGGAGGTTATTTGCATATGATACAGCTATTTTTCTTGCTTTTGTCATAATGATTAAATGTATCTCATTTATTAATTATATTACTAACATATTTATTATAAAACAAAGATTATTATTAGTAAAGGTCAGCTTTTTAAGAGTTGCTTATTTTGTGACCTCCTTAATCTCATTATTCTATCATAAAAGAGAGAACCGATCGGTTCTCTCTTGATGTTCACTCAGGTATGTGTCTGAAATTTTGAGATTAGTCGATACCTCATAAATTTAAGAAAACTTGAATTATTCTTAAAAAGACCAAAACAAGTATTTTTTGCTTTTCTTTAATATAATTATACTACTTTAGAAGATTTAATGCAAGTTAAAACATGCAAAAAAACGCTAAAATAAAGGTATTTTTAGACTTTTTCTATTTTGTTTTGATTCCTGTTATACTCCATTTTCTGCCATTTTTTAGAAGGGGCTTAGAAAATTTATCTAATTCATCTGTCTTTTTAAAAAGTCGCCCTGCACTAAATGAACCTTCTTTATACTCACTGTATACCTTTCTCCAAGAACCGAAAAATAATTCTCGTAAACCGTTAGCTCTTTCAAGTATAATCATATTTGCCATTGTGGAGATTCCCCACTTTGACCAATACATGCCACGTCGCTTCATTCTATACGTTATCTTTCTGTGTTGTGATTCCATGATACCAATACCACGATTTGAAAGATTTCTAAGATGAGCTGGTTTTATATATTTGAAATTATTTAATACTTTTTTCTTAAACTTCTGAAATTCTTGATCTTCAAGTTCATCACAAATCAGTGATTCAACAGTATCAAAAACTAATTCAAGCTTATCAGAATTATATTTTTTTACCGCATCTAAAGCAAAATCGGTTAATTCAATTGGATATTTTCTAAGGTATGAACTTAACTTTTCTTTAACATGATAGATATCCCAAAAATGCTCATGTTTCTTTACCTTAAGTGCTTTTCCTAATTCCTTAAAAACTCTACTAGTATAGCCTTTACCCATATCAGAGTTAGTGATTAAAATAGTATCGTCATCTACTTCATAGTTATTATAAATATAATCTAAAAGATTATATTTAGCTTTATCATAATTAAGCTGTAATATTTCGTGCTTGTCCTGCAATTCATATCTTTTAGTAGAAACTTTTTTTGAGCCTGTATGAATAACAAAATGTGTTAAATCTAAATACCTTCTTTCCTCTCTAGAATCTGTGCTTTTAATCATGACTCCATCACCCTCAACATACAGTTTTTTCACTTTTTTACGTTCGGGTGGCTCTTCCAAATAAAAACGATAGCGTTCTTTTTCTTTTAACAATTTTTCTACAAATTTTACTGCTTTTAAAACACAGTCTTTTGTTATGATTGTTTGCAAAGTGCTATCTATTACTTTGCAAACTTGACGATAAGGCATCATTGTAGCCAATTTTGCAACATGATATAAGAATTCTATTGAATATCTCTTATATTTTTCAAGACCTAACCACTCATCTACTGGTATTCTAGTTTCAAAGCCATTTGTCCAGCGACTCCTACTAAATGTTATTTCTCCAAAAGAGAAAACAACCGTACGTTCAGACTGTGAATAGGTTACACTAAACTAGACAGAAATTATAAAGTGTTCTACACTTAAGAAAAACTGGAGAAAAACCATGTCTAGAAAAGTACGTCGTCACTTCACCGATGATTTTAAGCAACAAATTGTTGACCTTTACAATGTTGGTAGAAAGCGTAGCAGTCTCATCAAGGAATATGAGCTAACCCCTTCCACCTTCGATAAGTGGGTTAGACAAGCCAAAACAACTGGTTCATTCAAGTCTGTTGATAATCTGACAGATGAACAGCGGGAGCTAATTGAATTCAGAAAACACAATAAAGAACTCGAAATGCAATTAGATATCCTAAAGCAAGCAGCGGTGATTATGGCACAAAAAGGGAAATAATCACTGCTAATAAGGATAAATACAGCATTTCAAAGATGTGTCGCTGGCTGAATATGCCACGCTCAAGTTATTACTATTCAAGCCGTGGAGTCAGTATCTGAAACGGAGTTTGAAGAAACTATTAAAAGAATTTTTCTCGATAGCGAGTCTAGATACGGATCCAGAAAAATCAAAATATGCTTGAATAACGAAGGTATCACACTTTCACGTCGTCGGATTCGACGCATTATGAAGCGACTCAATTTGGTTTCTGTTTATCAGAAAGCCACCTTCAAACCACATTCTAGAGGCAAGAATGAAGCCCCTATTCCCAACCACTTAGACAGGCAATTTAAGCAAGAAAGACCACTACAAGCCTTAGTCACTGACTTAACCTATGTTCGTGTAGGCAATCGTTGGGCTTATGTTTGCCTCATCATTGACCTATACAACCGTGAAATCATCGGCCTGTCTCTTGGTTGGCACAAGACCGCTGAACTCGTTAAGCAAGCCATACAAAGCATCCCTTACGCCCTGACCAAAGTCAAGATGTTCCATTCAGATCGTGGCAAAGAGTTTGATAATCAGTTAATTGATGAAATATTGGAAGCCTTTGGAATCACACGTTCGCTTAGTCAGGCTGGTTGTCCTTATGACAATGCCGTAGCTGAAAGTACGTATCGTGCTTTCAAAATTGAATTTGTTTATCAAGAAACCTTTCAATCGCTGGAAGAACTAGCTCTTAAGACTGAAAAGGCAACACTTTTCTGTACAACATTTATAAAGTGTTGCCTTTTCAGGTTTTTACCAATGCTATAATAATGACTAAAAATAAACACTGATATTATTATTTTGTCTTGTCTACTTTAGTAAATTATTTCATTCAATACGATTATTATGAAATCATTAATTACTTATCAAACCTTTTATATATGTGAATGAATCTACTTATATTCGTCCTCGTATCTCCAGACAAAACCACCTGCATGCTTTTGAATACCTTTTGAAGCATCACGTATACTTTTTGAATTAATTCCTGTTTTTTTTACTGCATCTGAAATAGACTCAAAATGTTCTAATATATTCATTTCATCGTCCATTTTCAAGACTGGACGTGCATTTTTTCTAGTTTTTTTTCTTTTTAAAATCTCTATTTCACTAAAAAGGATGTTTTCAGCACTTTCATTTTCTTTTATTTTCTTTTGTTCGTTTCTTGATTTGATTAACATTTTCATCGCATTATTTCTACGTGTAATTAATCTACCTAAATTGCCCTCACGCTCTATTCCTTCATCTAAGATATCAATTTCATTTTCATAGTCTTTTAATCTATGAAAAGCCATTGCATATGACTCAAAAAGTGCGGGCGAACAATAGCCATTAGATCTAGCTAAATCATATAACAAAATTGATCGTTTTAAATTTCCTTCTTTTCTATATTTTTCCCCTTCTTCCCAGAATGGAAAACCCAAATCAAATCCTTTATGCCAATTAGTCAAATTTTGTATTTCTGAAACAGGAATTCGATTATTAACAGGATTAATTTTTATATCTTTTCTGTCAATAAGATCTTTCTCAATAATATTATTTTGTGAGTTATAAACTTTATTATTTATACTAACTAAAATATTTTTTACATCAGTGTTTGAAAGTACATTTTCCATAAGAGGACTTGCCTTATATTCATCAACATAGTTTTTATTATAATTTAAATACTCAGTTGCAGATCTTTTAGTATTTATATATTCTTCAAAAATATAACTAGAAATTTCTTTCACTTCAAGTGGAGAATTAAAGTATAGTCTAACAAAATCATGACCACCTTCTGATAAAGTACAAGACTCTAGAATAAAATTTTCAGAACCTTTCAAATCTCTAGGTACGATAATATACTTACCTTTTTTAGTAAATTTAAACCTTACAATCTTGTATAAATAGTACACATCAATATAACCACTACTATTTTTATAATATCCCACTAAATCAGTATCACCTTTTCTTTCAAAAATAATATTTTGTATAACTGCACAAACCTCAAGTTCCTCTGGAGAAATTTTGTTGTTTTTAGAAGAAAAACTTTTTCTTGATTTTTGGTTTTCAATAATAAAAAATAATTTTGTTAATATATTACCACAAATGATTGCATCACTTTTAGCTCTATGAGAATTTTTATTCTGTAGATTAAAATATTCAGCAGCTGTATTTTGTTTATAATTCCTCAACCCTTTTACATTTTTTCTTGAAAGGGATAGAGTATCCAAATACTTAATTTCTCCATTATATCCAAGTCTACTTAGTGTATTACATAAAAATCCCATATCAAATTTAGCATTATGTGCACAAACCGGTGTTTTACCATTTAATGCATCACCCAAAAAATTTACTAATTCATAATATACTTGATTTTCAGATGGAGCATTCTTAATCATACGATTTGTAATGTTATTAATTCGAGTTACATCTGCTGAAATGTTAACTTTAGCATTTACTAATGATTCATATGAATCAACGACTTTACCATTTTCAAAAAGAACTGCACCTACTTCAACAATTCTATCTTGCTGTGAGTTTAAACCTGTCGTTTCTATATCAAAAGCAATAAATCTATTTTTTATAAAGTTTATATTATTGTCATTAATATCCATTTGTTGGGAATCTACAAAACCAAATGGATTAATATGAGAATTATTATTGAATTGAACAATATCACTAGTTGTCTTTTTATTAAACTTGCTAAATAATTTTCCAAAAAAACTCATTTTTTCCTCCGATAATATCTATATAAATATTTACGACAAATACTAACTATATGTAATTTTAATATATTAGTTTTCTAAATGACCAAATTTTATATTGATTTGGTATTTTTTAAGAGAGACTGATAATCTAGAAACAATTCCCAAAGAAAATATTAATAATTCGAAATAGTGTTTATTCATAATTTAGGAATTTCCTTCTGAAATCATCAAAATACCTTAATATATATAATTATAGTACTATTTTTAAAATATTGAATTTTTAAAAATAGTACTATAAGATAAAAAACTATCTAAAACAAAAATATTATTTTGTACTTGATATTAAACCTGTTAATATCTTTTTAAATAAATTTTCTATAACAAATAATCTAATAATGAATTATAATATATTTAGATTATTTAGGAGACTTAAGAAATGGTAAACCAATTAATAATTTTAGAAAATGGATTTGATAGAGCTTCGGATTTAAAGTCAGGATATATGGATTTTTTCAATTTTAGATTTAAAGATTCAGACAGTACTAGTAGTTTTTGGTATTATATTTTGAGATCATGTTATAATAAAAAATGGTCTAGCGATTTATGGAGTGATATTGAGAAATTAATTTCAGTACATCTAAAAAACATTATAACACTATATAATAACGAAACAATTTTAAGTGGCAAAGATATTGAGAGTATATATATCGAAACATTAAGCACTGATTACTCAAGAAATGATTACTCTACCAGTGAGGAGCTAACGCAAAAAGCACTCCATAATTTTTTGTGGAATCATAATGGTATACCTATTGTTCCAGAACTAGATAATTTATTATTACTAATTCAAAAAGATTTAAAAATAGTCGAAGATGAGTTTTGTTCTTATTTAACTAATCAAATAGAGATCCAGGAACAATCAAAAGATGATTATTTTAAAGATATAACTAATTTGGGAAATAATTACTTATTAAAATCTCGAATTATTTTTGAACTCTTGTATAAAAGTAATATTTCTAGTGCATTCACATGTAATTCTTTTGTTGCACTACATGATTTTCATAACGAAAATTGTTTCAATTCCTATGAAGGATTTCTTAGCTACATTTATGACTTAGAAAGTAATAATGAATTTAATGTTGAAACATCAATATTGAATTTTAATTATACATTACCTAGAATAGATAAATTACAACGTAATATTCATGGAACCCTGAATGATAAAAATATTATTTTTGGAATAGATTATGATTCTTTAATTGATATACAAAAAGATAAAAATGTTACCCTGCCTGTTGAATTTACCAAATCATACAGGATATTACAGAACGGAAATATATTTCAATATCCAATTCCCTCTGAATTAACTTTTATAAAATTTTATGGTCATGGTCTGGGTGAAGCAGACTATTCTTATTTTCAATCAATTTTTGACTCAATTAATCTTTATTCCAGTGACACTGTACTAATTTTCTATTGGAGTTGTTATAACGAGAATATTAGGGAACAAATTAAATCTCAACAAGTTCATGCAGTACATAAATTAATTGAAAAATATGGAGATACTTTTAATAATAAGAATCATGGCAGAAATTTATTCACAAAACTTCAATTAGAAAATCGTTTAATTATTCAAGAAATACTTTATAATGATATTCTAAATCCATATTAAACAAAACACCCCCACAAAATATTGTGGGGGTGTTTGTGGGGAAGATTCAATTGAATCTTTCCTTTTTTAATCGCCTTAACTTTAACGAAAAGACTTTAAAACTAGGCTTTCACCTTTAAACAACCAATAGATGATTATTTAAGAGTAACAGTTACACAATGCTTATAAACATTGATATAATCGGGTTTTTCTTGCTCTTATTTAGTTTAGTGGGGTTTTGGTGGGGTTTGATGATACTCCAAACTTATGTAATGCTTGGGATATCTCTCTTCCACCACTAGCTTTTTTGCTATCATACAAATGAGAATAGGTATTCAAGGTAGTTGCCTTATCAACTCGTCCAGAACGTTTAGAAACATACAGAACATCTTTTCCTAGTACGTTTATCAAAAAACTGTCGTGAGAATGTCGCAACCCTTTTCCAGTGATTACTTCTACTCCTGCTTTTTTAGCTTGGCGTTTTAGAATTCTACTTAATGTGCATTTATTGAGTGGTTTTCCGAATCTAGCCAATACATAACTGTCATCACCATTTTCCACTTGAATTGAACGCCATCTTAGAAGAACATTTAGAGTTTCATCATCTAACTCAATCCACCTTATACCAGCTGAAGTCTTAGTTGGATTTTTGCGAGTAAAGACTCCGTTTCCTTCATACTCAAGTGTACTTTGAACATGTAAGAGCTTTTTGTCGAAATCAATATCAGACCAAATTAAACTTAAACCCTCTGATACACGAAGACCCGTAAAGAAATAGAGCCATATGGCAGTAAATCTATGCCTTTCTTCATAATCCCGTAGGTCAAAGGTAGCGACTACTTTTTTTAAGTCTTCTAGAGTCCAAAACTTTGTATCTGGTCTTTTCCCTTTCGGATTATCAAGAGATTTGCAAGGGAATTCATCAATATATCCCAGCCTCTCTGCGTACCCAATACAATGCTTAAATCGAATCCATACACCTTTAGCATAATTTGGTGAATACTTTTCAATCAGATATATCCTGAATTTTTCGCACTCTCGAACATCAATTTCAGAAAGTCTTTTACTACCAAAGATTTCAACAAACATTTTGTGATGAGTTAGAGCAGTCCGATAAGTGACCGCTTGAACCGTTTGTTTGTAATAAGGTAGATACACTTCTTCCATGTATTGAGAAAAACTTAGATAATAACCATCATTGTTATCTTTCGTTTGGAATTCAACTCTCACTCTACAAAGTTCATCATATGCTTGCTTTTCGGAACGAAAAGGATTTCCAAATTGGTCTTTATAACTCTTTTTGCGTTGGCGTTTACCAGTTATATTATTAGCCTTGAACTCCGTTTGATAATATATTCTTCCTTGTTTATCACGTGATACACCACGATATTTTTTATTTGCCATTTTCAAGTTTCCTTTCTTTACTTAAAAGGTAACTCGAAGCCTAGCAAATCTTCTACAATATAGGTAGGTGCAAGGTCTAGTCTAGAATTTTCAAAGGGCGATTTCCTCAATTTTACCAAATTATTTGTAGAATTACTAGTTTCTTCAAACTTTGCTACTGCTATCGCTTTTGATTGTTTAATAATATTTCTTGCAGTATGTTCTGGAAAGCCAAGCTCCATTAATCTTTTATGATTTATTGTTCTTGTCAATCGTTACTTCCTCCTTGAATATCTTCTCGAATCCAGATATTTTGCAAAGAAATAGGTTTTATTCATTATCAAGGCAAGCAGTTGAGGATTTTCACTTCTCGCATATCTAACCAGATTATTAAACTCTGTGAAATTTTGTTCTTCGATAATGTCAATTACCAGAGATAAAAATTTATCATTGTTATTGCTGGTGAGAAATTTATCTAACTCAAATCCACAACCTGATTCAATGTCATTGATATCATAGAGTGTTTTATCTGGATTCTCCGCATGAATAAAGTAGTCATACATTCCTTTAGGTGACATGATAACTTCAACATGACTTGGTGTGTTTAGGTGCTTCGTCAATAATTCAGAGACTTGTGAATAGCTTTTGAGAGATTCAAAGAAGAGAGCCCCATGTTTGTGAGCTTTTTTGAATTCCCCTGTTTCCTTGTTTACGTCTTTATCATGCCACGGACTTAAAACAAAGGGGATATGTAACTCTTCAAGCACCTCTAAATAGTTCTTAGGCACACTTTCCTGATAGAGCAGAAAAGCCCATTTATTCGAGCGTTTGTCTTTTGACATATACTTCCTTTCGTGATTATTGATTATTGGTGTAATGGGGGGGCGTAGTAACCCCATTACACATGTTAAAAACAGTTATAAGAAAGAGTGGTGCTTTTGGCTTTCACTTCGTGAGCCAAGCACCACTCTTTCCCTTACCGTTTAGTACCTGTAAACCAGAGCTTACTTTTCTCCCGATTTGGGGTAGAGAAATAATACTTAGGATTTCGGCTCGAAATTTCTTCCTTGATATGTTCTTCCATTTCTCGCAAGAGTTTTTGTGCCTGTTGCGTTTTAGGGACTTTTAGAAAGACAGAAACAGAATCCTTTCGGGCATCCACCGTGCACTTAGAAACAACCCGATTGAAACTTCTTAGGATAGGATTAAAGCGAGTGACCGTTTGATTTTCTATTGTCATAACAGGTTCAGAATGTTCTTCCTGTCTAAGAATTGTCTCAATCATAAGGTTTGATAAACAGACTTAAAATAGTTCCATATTGAGTCCTTCATAATTCGCTGACAGAGTTCAGTCAAGGTTAGAATAATGGCAATCAGAATAAACAAATATGCTATTGACTGAGTATACTGGTCTACCACTTGTAACTTAGTTTGAATATCTGCAAAGACTGATTGAGAGCTCAAGAAAGAACTTGTCTTGATTTGATTGCCTAGTACATGGAATCCATAACTGATTAAGAAGGCAATGAAACCAAAGAAAAGCAAATTCAGATTCAGGTTAAACGTTTTTTGGAAGAAACTTCTTTTCATTTTATAAAATACCTTTCTTAGTATAGTAGGTTGGACAAAGGAGTGGCAATACTTGATAAGGATGTTCGTTATCAAGTATTTGAATTAAGCCAGTTCCTTTTCCTATTGGAATGACAATACCTTCAGGGTCTAAGTCAGGAAAGAGGAACTGAGTCGTTTTTTTATTGATGTTGCCAATTTGAATCAAGACATTTAACTGTTCACGTACGGAAATCGGAATCGTGTTATGGTCAAATCGTTGTGATACCAGTAGTAAGTGAATTTTAGTAGCTCTACCAAGTAAAGCTATTTGAGAAAGTAGTGAGAAAAAGGATTCTTTGATAACTTTGTTCACTCCTTCTGAAAGTGCCAAAACTTCATCGATGACAATGGTTAGATGGTCAAATTCGTGGTCAGGATTTTCATAGAGAATTTCTTGGCGTTGTTGGATAAGCTCTAAGCACGAACTTAGATTCTCATTGATTTCCGATACAAAATCAGACTTAGAGCGATTCTTTTGAGGGTGAATCACTGCAATACCATTTTCTCTTGCCCATCTGCTTGGAGTATCATATTTAGGGTCAACGATAATCAGTTAAGAAATCCCTTTTAAGAGACTCAGAAAGTAGGTCAGAGCATAAGATTTACCTGATCCTGAATTTCCTGCAATGGCAATATGATTGACCTTGTTAAAATCAAGAGATAGATTTTTCATGATAGGAATCAGAGTTTCCTTTTGAGAGCTTGCGAAATCTTCCAAGTCAGAAATGATTAAGCGTTCAGATACGCCTTCTTTCCATGGGAAAAATAGCCCACGTTGAACATGAATATCTTCTGTATCAAGTGCCATGAAATAGGCAGAATTTTGTTTCAATAGTGTGTAACGAGGGAAGAGTGAAGCATTGGCGATTAGGAATATTTTTTGATAGAGTTCATCATCAATAATATATCCCGCTGGTAAGCGGGGAAGAAAGAGAAATCCTTCTTCCATAATTTTGCAGTCAAAACTATTGGTATAACTTGTTTCCCCTTGCATAAGAGCTCCAAGTCCCATATTGAGACTTTGAAGCAGATACTGTGACAATTCCTTCTTGGTCATTATTTGACCTCCTTGAGATTGTCTGCCTTGAAATAAACATTGAACCCAACCTCACAAGCTTGAAGATTCTCAAATTGCACCATTACCATATATGCTGGTAGTGTCACTTCATTTTCAAACTTCACCATAAAAGGCGGAAGCCCTTTTTGAGAGAACCAAGCCTTATAAGCGATAATCTCCCCAGTAGGCTGACCCTCTTCAAACCTAATTTGCGGTTCAAGTTCTACACTCAAGCAATGAATTGCCTGTTTAGAGTCGATGTACTCATTTGCAGTATTCGCTAAATAACCACCTTTACGATTTCTTGTCTTCATGTTTTATCCTCCATTAAAAACCCGTTCAGGAATCAGCAACTTCCTGAAAAGTGACTCAACAGATTTGCAACTCTCTTGAGCGTTGACTACCAAAGATTTGCTGTGCTTTGATGTCTTTAGTATATCGGAGAATACATTCTTCTAAATTCTTACTTTAGTTCTCAGTTTCTACTTCTTTTATGGACAAAATGAAAACGGACAAGTACTCCTGTAACTGTCCGTTTAATAATTTGGTTATAAAAATGAATCTAGTTCATCTGGTTTGATTAAGTTGATATATATGTTTTGATACATGACTAAATCATCTATTTGTTTTAAGTAAACTTCATTAACTCTTGTTTGAAATAATTTTGATACCTGACTATTGACTGTTAATAGTCCTGGAATTTCTCTTATACTAGCATGTAAAATATGACCATTATCAAATTGTTTTGGGGACTTTATAATAGAATCTAACAACTCTTTTACATTTATTTTAGTGGTTTGGTCAACTAATGGACGCCTTTCTTCAGTAACAAAATCAAATTCTTCAAAAAAATTTTCATCAGCAAATTTCTTTGCATCATCAGATGTTTCTAAGCTGTTATATCTTAATATCCATCTTAAATATTCTCTTAAAACTTTATTCTCTACTTCTTCAGATTCTATCTTTGAAATATCTATGGTATAGTTCGTTATTGGTAAGTAGTATTCCTCTAATGGAACATCTTCTAAATATGATAGTGGTAAATCTAAAACCAAAAAATTTTCAATCAAATTCCTAACCATAAATCCCATCTTAAAAATACTGTCAGACTCCAATTTTTTTAACGCCTCAGGGATTATGATTTTTACAAAATGCTTATGATACCAATTATTAAAGACATTGTTGATTTGATTAAAATTAAATACCTTGTCTTTTTCAAACATTTCTCCAACTACATGTTGATTAAATGAACTAACCACTCTACTTTTTATCAAACGCCAAACGATTTCATACATTGTCGTATAATCTATATCTTTATCTGATTCATCATCATCCTTCCTTCTAATATTATACCATCGCCCAAAATCCCCAAAAATATAGAATAGTTCTAAAAATGGCTCAATAATGCTTGAATCAATATTGTTTTGAATTTTGTTCCTATCAATCTTCAAGCCAATACGATTATCATCTGGTACTATTTGATAAAAAATTTGAGAAAATACATGGTAAAGAGTCAGTTCTAATAATAGAGCATCTCCAAAGATAAGATCTGATTTATCCATTCCAAAATAGCTAGAGTAATCCTCCAGTAAAGTATCGGTTACAAAATTTCCGCTTTTAGGATTTTTACCTTTTTCAATGTTGTAGATTGCAGTTCTTTGGCCATTTGAAATGATATCTGGTGGAATGCTTCCCCTCAAGTCCTTGAATTTTGCAGAAATCATTCCCCTCAAAATTTTCTCTAAGTCCAACATCATCTACACCTCAAACTCTCCATTTTCTATTTCCATCAAATAAAAAACTTTTCACTTAAATGTATTTGAAATGACACTAACTAATCTATCAATTCCATTCTCCACTCCCCAGCTTACACTAGCACTAAGAGCCATTGCAAGTATAGGGTGTTTTTCAAAAAAAGTTTGATGGTTATCAACTTTTCCGACTTCTTGTACCTCATTTAAAATTGTCACTAATTCTGTCTGTTCTTCTTCATCTAATGTTCTAGAGTACTCTCTGATATTCTCAAATACTCTCTCAATTTCTATCTCAGTATAGGTAATATTTAACGCATTATTTTGTCCACCAATCTGTGAGTTTATCAAATCTCCATTAACAGAAACATGAGTACTATTATCTTGATGATATTCGTTAAAGTTTAGTGCTGTTTTAGAGGAATCTAGTTGTGTTGGAAGGATAACAGGTTTTATCTTCTTATTAGCTCTCTTCACCATTTTATTCGTTTCTCTGACTAAATTTCTCTCAATATCTCTGAATTGACTTTGCAAACTTTTTGCCATTTACACCTACTTTCTATACTTCAAAATCTCTAACTGTTTGTTTTTCTTCTTCAGCCAAGTCAAACAAGTCCATGACAAGTTCATCAATTTCCAGATTAAGCTGATTGACTTTTTCAGTGTCAGGAGAATCTTTTTTCATCTCCTCCATCAGTTGCTCAACAACTTGTGCTATGTCTTCTTGCTGGGAATCAGTAGCATCTGGAATTGGAAAATCTCCTAGTTCATTAACTTTGAACTGTGGGAATAGGCGACGTTGGAATTTATCAAACTTCATGAAAAACCAAAGAGAGATTAAGCGAGAGTTCAAAATACCCAAAAGATAAAAAGGATTAACCTGAATATCTGTGATGACCATGGAGTTTAAGTCGTTAATAACATCACTATCAGTATAAACAGCTTCAACAGCATAAGTTGATTTACTTGGAATCTGACGAACTAAAATTCGTGGTTTTTCAAAAATTTCTTTATCTCTTGGTGCAGCTAAATTTTCACCATACTTGACATATTCACCATTCCAAGTCAGTTTATAGCGTGATACATTCTCGCCATCAAGATAGGGACGGTATGAATCATCTGACCTTTCTCTTGCATGATAAATTCGATTATTCTTATCTTGAGCGGTCATTTTAGGATTCCCTTTTCCAGTTTCATAGGCTTTGATTCCAGATTTTACAGTCGAAATTTCTGGTCGTCCTAGTATTGGAAAATGGTTTACTTTCCAGAAGATATCAATCGCCTGACGATACTTGACCATCGAGATTGAAAAGGTAGGGATTTCACCAAAGAAATCTGGCGCAACTCGTCCAACAGTGTTGAACTCGCCGTGATACAATTCTGCTACTTCAATCCAGTTTGGCGCATTCTTCTTGAAGAAAATGATACAGTTATCCACGCTAGCATCCGCAAAAATCTTATCCAGAGAATTAATCAGAACAACATCACTCGTCTGCTCCGTGATAAACTGACGAACTCTTGAATTGGTCTGAATGGTCAGAAAATTATTTGGAATGATATAAGAGAATGTCCCACCTTTACGTAAGAGTTGATAAGCCAATTCCATGAATATAGTATAGGTATTGGCTTGGTATTCACTTACTTGATAAGTCCTTGAATAGTAGGATTTCATCTCATCTGTAAAGGACTGATTACGAGCAAAGATATAAGGCGGATTCCCAATTACAAGGTCAAAGCCGATAAATTCGCCAGCTTCTCCCAAGATCTCAGGAAATTCCATTCGCCATTCCATACCTTTAGCGAATAATGGATTTTTCAGTCTGTATTCCAATTCCTTTTCAGCTTTTGCTAGTTGCTTATTTAATTCCGCTACTTCTTTAGAATTTTTATTTTCATCCTCAAATAAGCTAATGGCACCAGCCTTATTTCGTTCAGATATGAGCCGAGATAATTTCTTTAATTCAGGGCTTGAAGCTGTGTCATCAAAGGAATGTTTGAGCCTTTCGATTTTCTCCCAGATTTCTGCTTTAACTCGTTTATTATTCGTCTCCTTATAGTCTTTAACTAGAGATAGATAGTCCTTGAAATCTGTTTTTCTCATATCAAATTCATAGTCAAATTCAAACTTATGTAAGAGACTATCGCCTACTTTAATACTGATATCAATATTTGGCAAAGTCGTCAAAACAGGTTGGTTGGTATCAGTATCCTGGTAGTAATAAGAAGATTTTAAGAGTTCAATCCAAAGACGCAAACGGCAAATATTGACCGAGCTTGGGTTAATATCCACTGCAAAGAGCGAATTTTCCAGAATATGCCTTTTCTGGTTGAAAATTGCCTTTTGAATTTGTTCTGACTGCTGATTACCTGTCTGATACAAAAAATTATTTCCAGACATATCTTGAATGACTAGCTCATCATTGATAACATAACATTGAATCAGGTTTCCAATATAGTTGCCATCAGCGTCAAACAAAATATTTAAATCACTTTTAAGAGCAATAATTTCATTCAGGATTGAAACAAGGAAGTGACCGGATCCAACCGCTGGGTCACAAACCTTAAGATCATCAATTGCTTGGCTGACTTTACGAGCATTTTCAACACTATGTCCAATCGCAAACTTAATCTCTTCAACAGTTTCACAATTCCAACCAAGCAATTCATTAACTTTGTCCACTGCTGCTGTACGAATCGCTTTACGTGACATATACATTGTAATGTTACCTGGCGTATAAAAAGAGCCATCACGGTAGCCGTTGATTTTCTCAAAAATTAATCCCAGAACTGACGCATTGATAAGGTCATTCTTAGATTTTTCATGGTGGCTGATGGAGGTCGAGAAGTCATAAGAATCCAAAAACTCAAAGAGATATTCAATAAAATTGATGTTCCCTTTTTTACGTTTTTTATCTACGCCTTTAAGGGCTGTTTTGGAGAAAATTTCAATATCTCCCTCTGGTAATCTATCAATACCAATCCCATCTCTAGAAATTTCTATTTCTGTTTCTTCAAACAGTGATGAGTTCAGATAAGGGACATAACCGAACTTTTCTTGCACTCGATCATTTCTTTCCGATACTTTCTTAGCAAGTACAGCAAAGAATAGACCGTAAATTTCTTCAAAATTAGGGAGTTTTTCATACGTCAAGAACCTATAAGATTCATCTTTGTTAAAGAGTACAAGCTGAGATTCTAACAGTTTCAAAAATAGAATTCTATTTGTCCAGACAACTGTTAGTTGAATAGCAATATCTTCCTGCTTTTCTTTTGAAACATCTTTCATCTCCAATTTATTAATGATATTCTCAACAAAAGAATATCGCTGACGTTTGATGGGTTTTAAGCGTGAAATAATTTTTGAAGTCCCTGACTTCGTTTCTTCCAGCCCCATCAAATAAAGCAATTCATCATAGAAATTCTTATTGAGTTTGTTTGAATCAGTAAAAATCTCTTTATTGAGGAGATTCTCTGCTGTGAAGAATCGATAAAGCTGAGTCAGATTATTTTTCTTGATTTCAATAGACTTACTGGTCTTAACTAGAGCTTGACTAAGATCAAAGTGAGCAATAACGATTCCCTTTTCAAATGCTTTGTCAATTTCTGGTGCAATAACCTCACTATAAAGGAAATCTGTTTTATTGCTAGAAAGTTGATTATTTCTGAACTTTGTCACGAGGTCAACTAGCTTTTTATTTTGGAAAAAATGCTTTTCAAATTCTTTAGCCTCTATTACAAACCAAGATAGACCGTTTGTGATAATACACTTTTTGATTTCTAAATTTTTATTAAATAGGCGTTCTTGTAGGTAATAATAGACAATTTCTTGAAATGCTTTAGAATTAATTTTTTCCGTTGACATCATTTCAGATTTATTGAAAAGACTCTTGCATTCAAAAAGAATACCTAGTGACGAATTGGCATCTTTACCATTATAGATAGCAAGGTCAATCCTACTAGAAGTATTTATAAAATTGTAAGGTAATACACTTTCTAAAAATACCTTGAGAAGATTTTTCTGGTATTCCTCTGACTCATCCTCTTTGTCTTTTAAATGAGTCAAATAACTAACCAATTTTTGATTAAATACCTCTTTTTCTTCATCAAGTGGCATAATTGCTTGAACAGAGCGATTCATACTCTCTTTTAATGTAATTCCCTTTATTGCCATGAAATAGACTCCTAAACAGATTTATTTAAGAACTGATAGTATTAGTCTATTGTGTAAGCAATAGACTAAGGGTACCCTTAGTCTATTGTGTAAGCAATAGACTAAGGGTACCCTTAGCGATATATATACATATTATATCATAAATAAAACCCCACCAAGATTTAATCTTGGTGGGGTTTTGGTGGGGAATGATAACATTCTCCCGATTTTTTATCGCTCTAAGCAATTCTAAAACCTTGATTTACTAGGCTTCCGCAATCAAATTGCGATACTCTATTATTTAAGAGTAACTGAAGCACCTGCAGCTTCAAGTTTTTCTTTGATTTCGTTAGCTTCTGCTTCTGAAGCACCTTCTTTAATAACTGATGGTGCGTTGTCAACAATAGCTTTAGCTTCTTTAAGACCTTCGCCTGTGATTTCACGAACAACTTTGATAACGCCAACTTTTTTGTCTCCAGCAGCTGTTAATTCAACGTCAAATGAGTCTTTAGCAGCAGCAGCTTCACCACTAGCAGCGGCAGCAGCTACAGGAGCAGCAGCAGTTACACCAAATTCTTCTTCGATAGCTTTTACAAGATCGTTAAGTTCAAGAATTGTAGCTTCTTTAATTTCAGCAATAATATTTTCAATGTTTAATGCCATTGTTATTTCCTCCAAAAATATGTTTTAATATAAAATTATGTAGCTAGGCTACTTGAAGAGTGCTTATGCCACTTCTTCGTCTTTTTCTGCAACTGCTTTGACAGCATATGCAACGTTGCGTACTGGCGCTTGAAGTACTGAAAGGAGCATTGAAAGCATACCTTCTTTGTTTGGTAATTTAGCAAGAGCGTTAATTTCTTCAACTGAAGTGAATTTACCGTCTACTGAACCACCTTTGATTTCAAGAGCTTCTGCATCTTTAGCGAAATCGCTAATAACTTTAGCTGGTGCAATAACATCTTCGTTAGAAAACGCAACTGCTGATGGACCAACAAAAAGTTCTTTAAGGTCTTCAAGACCTGCTTTTTCAGCTGCACGAATTAAAATTGAGTTTTTGATAACTTTAAACTCAACATCGCTTTCACGAAGTGAACGACGTAAATTAGTATCTTGCTCAACAGTAAGACCACGTGAATCAACAACAACGATACTTGCTGCTGCTTTCATTTTCTCAGCAATAAGTTCAACTTGTTCAGCTTTTTTTGCAATAATTGCTTCACTCATTAGTTTTACCTCCGTTTTTATTTTTTGGGATAGGCACAAAAAAATCGCACCTAAACCTAGACACGAAAGTACAATACGTTATTTTATAATGACGTTTTGTGCCTCGGTAGGAATATTATGAGCACTGCTCCCCTACTGTCTTAGGTCAGTTTCATCAGAAACTTTAAATAGTATAACTTATAATTCTAGCATTGTCAATAATTTTTATTATTTTTCTGAAATAATTTTATAGTACCAAAAAATACTAAAATAGTTATCTTTTATATCAAAAAATTAATATTTTAGTATTTATTTATTGACCTTCGCTGACCAAAGGTGTATTATAGTACCAGAAAGATAATTAAATATTTAAATTAGACCTCTCTATATGTATTAAAGTATAGGAATCAATAATTAACTTTCAAAAATTAAAATCAATTGAGGTATTTAATATATGGCAAATAATAATTTTTATAATCGTGACCCTTTTGGAAATATGGATGATATTTTTAATTCTCTAATGGGAAATATGGGGGGCTATAATAGTGAGAATAAACGATACTTAATCAATGGACGGGAAGTTACTCCTGAAGAATTCAGTCAATATCGTCAAACTGGAAAACTCCCCGGTCAAGAGCTAAATAACCAAAATACTCCTACAAACCAAGTCTCTGCAGATAGTGTTTTGACTAAATTAGGAACTAATTTAACCGATCAAGCACGTCAGCATTTGCTAGATCCAGTTATTGGACGAAACAAAGAAATTCAGGAAACTGCAGAAATTCTAGCTCGTCGTACTAAAAATAATCCTGTTCTAGTTGGTGATGCAGGTGTTGGTAAAACAGCTGTTATTGAAGGTTTGGCACAAGCAATTATAAATGGTGATGTCCCTGCTGCTATCAAAAATAAAGAAATCATTTCGATAGATATCTCTAGCCTTGAAGCTGGCACCCAATATAGGGGTAGTTTTGAAGAAAATATTCAAAATATCATAAAAGAAGTTAAGGAAACAGGAAATATTATTCTCTTCTTTGATGAAATACACCAAATATTAGGAGCCGGTTCAACTGGTGGTGATAGTGGCTCTAAGGGGCTCGCAGATATACTTAAGCCTGCACTTTCACGTGGTGAATTAACGGTTATAGGTGCAACTACTCAAGATGAATATCGTAACACCATTCTCAAGAATGCTGCCTTAGCACGCCGCTTTAACGAAGTTAAAGTCAATGCACCTTCTGCACAAGATACTTTCAATATCCTTATGGGGATAAGAAACCTCTATGAGCAACATCATAATGTTGTTTTACCTGACTCTGTTTTGAAAGCAGCTGTAGATTTATCTATTCAATACATACCACAAAGAAGTCTCCCTGATAAAGCAATTGACCTTATTGATATGACTGCTGCACACCTAGCTGCGCAACATCCCGTAACTGACCTTAAATCCTTAGAAAAAGAAATCGCTGCGCAAAGAGACAAGCAAGAAAAAGCTGTCAATACTGAAGATTTTGAAGAAGCTCTTAAGGTCAAGACACGCATTGAAGAGTTACAAAACCAGATTGATAATCATACCGAAGGACAAAAAGTCACTGCAACTATCAATGATATCGCTATGTCAATTGAGCGTCTAACTGGAGTTCCTGTATCAAATATGGGTGCTAGTGATATTGAACGCTTAAAAGAACTTGGCAATCGTCTAAAAGGTAAAGTCATTGGTCAAAATGATGCTGTTGAGGCAGTTGCAAGAGCTATTCGCCGAAATCGTGCTGGTTTCGATGATGGTAATCGTCCGATTGGTAGCTTTCTATTTGTTGGACCAACTGGAGTTGGTAAAACTGAGCTAGCAAAGCAATTAGCTTTTGATATGTTCGGATCAAAGGATGCTATCGTTAGACTTGATATGTCTGAATATAATGATCGTACAGCAGTTTCTAAGCTAATTGGAGCGACTGCTGGTTACGTTGGTTATGACGACAATAGTAATACACTAACAGAACGTATCCGTCGAAATCCTTATTCTATTGTTCTTCTTGATGAAATCGAAAAAGCTGACCCGCAAGTTATCACGCTTCTCCTTCAAGTTCTAGATGATGGCCGTTTAACTGATGGTCAAGGAAACACTATTAACTTTAAAAATACTGTTATCATTGCAACCTCAAATGCAGGTTTTGGAAACGAAGCATTTACAGGTGACAGCGATAAAGACTTGAAAATTATGGAACGAATTTCTCCATATTTCCGTCCAGAATTTCTAAATCGTTTCAATGGTGTTATTGAATTCTCTCACCTAAGCAAAGATGACTTAAGCGAAATTGTAGATTTGATGCTTGATGAAGTTAACCAAACAATTGGCAAAAAAGGAATTGACCTTGTGGTAGATGAAAATGTTAAATCACACTTAATTGAACTGGGTTATGACGAAGCAATGGGAGTACGTCCATTGCGCCGTGTCATCGAGCAAGAAATTCGAGATCGCATCACAGACTACTATCTCGATCATACAGACGTTAAACACCTAAAAGCTAATTTGCAAGATGGCCAAATCGTCATTTCTGAAAGATAAAAACAAAACCCGTTTGGAAGAATCCAAGCGGGTTTTCTAGTGGATTGAAAAAGGAAATCAAACTTACCCTAACCTTCTTCAAGATACTTTACTTATTTTAAATGTGCAGAGAGGTCAGCAATATCAGCTGGTCTAGTTCGGCAACAACCTCCGACAACTTGGGCGCCAAGTTTTTGCCAGTCACTTGTATTTTCAAGTAGGGTGTGTGAATGATCAGGGCTAGATTGCCAAGATTGGCTTGCCCCATCATAAACCTCTCCAGAGTTTGGATAGGTCACAAGAGGCTTGTTAGTCTGCTCTGCTATTGCTTGCAAGAAATCAGCAACTAACGATGGACTTGAACAGTTAATGCCCAGCGCCACGACCTGTGGGCTAACATCAATAGATTTCGCCAAGTCTGCAACAGCACTACCATCTGAGATGGTCTTACCATCTTGAGAGGTGAATGACATATAAGCCTCAACCTGAGGGAAATCCTCGGCAAGTAGCTCAATAAGAGCCTCAGCCTCCTGAGCGTTTGGAATGGTTTCAAGTGCCAGAATGTCAACACCCTCATCTAAAAGAAGCTCAATACGATGGCGATGGAAGTTTTTAAGACCTTGCTTATCAATATCGTAGAGTCCAGTGTACTCAGAGCCATCCGCTAAAAAGGCAGCGTAGGGACCAACATCCCCAGAAATCAAAGGATAGATTCTCTCTGATTTTTCTTCTTTTGTCAAACTTTTCCAAACTTGCTCACGCGCAGCTTTTGCCAACTGAACAGTCAAGCGAATCAAATCTTCTGCCTGACTTTCAGAGACACCAACTTGAGCTAGTCCTTGTAAAGTCGCCTGATAAGTTGATGTCGTCACAATATCAGCGCCAGCACGAATATAATCTTCATGAATGGTCTGAATAGCTGCTGGATCCTCAATCAGATATTTGGCTGACCAAAGTTTCCCAGAAACATCACAACCTCTACTCTCAAGCTCGGTCCCCAAGGCACCATGTAGGATGAGAGTTTTTTTACTCTCTAAAAGTTCTTTAAATCTTCCCATAAGATCACCATTTCTTGTAACGTAGTTTGTGATAAATATAGCAGAAAATAATAAATGGAACACCGAAGTAAAGCCCAGCACGTTGTGAGCTATCCCAAGCAATCCCTACAATCGAAATCAAGAGCAAAATGATTGTGATATAAGGGAGAACTGGTGTAAAAGGTGTTTTGTAAGACAAATCTTCTAGTTGATTCTCTTTCAAGAATTCCTTGCGGAAATTGATTTGTGCGACTGGAATGGCTAGCCATACGACAACAACAGCAAAGCCCGGGATTGAAACCAAGGCTAGATAAACTGTGTCTGCAGCGTAAATACTTGAAAAGAGCGACAGCACTGCTCCTGCCATTGACAAGAGAAGAGCACGCATTGGGACACCGTATTTATTGATTTTCACGACAGATTTTGACAACATACCTTCATTGGCAAGGGACCAGAGCATACGGCTTGATGCGTAGAGACCTGAGTTACCAGCAGACAGGATGGCTGTCAAGATAACAAAGTTCATGATATCCGCCGCAAAAGGGACTCCCATCTTGTCAAAGACATCAACGAATGGTGCTGTGGATACGCCTGCCTCTTTCATTGGCAATAGCGAAGCTAGGACAACAATTGTCAGTACAAAGAAAACAACCAAGCGACCGATTGTCGTTTTAATAGCCCTTGGCACAGCTTCTTTTGGATTATCCGTTTCACCTGCCGCAATACCAATCAACTCAGTACCAGAGAAGGCATAGTTAACAGCCAACATGACTGAGACAACTGCAACGATACCATTTGGAAAGTCACCATTGGCAGTCAGATGAGTGAAAAGAATAGCTTTGTGCTGACCTTCAAAGGAAACTAGACCAAACATAGCACCTAAGCCCAAGATAATAAAGATAATGATAGCAATAACCTTAATACTTGAGAAGAAAGACTCTGCTTCTGCAAAAAAGCGCACACTGAGAGCATTTAAGCCAAAAATCACAAGGGCAAAGAAAGAAGCAAATGTCCAAGCCGGCACATCTGGGAACCAGCGCTGCATGAGCATGGCAGCACCTAAAAATTCAGTTCCCAAGGCGACCGTCCAACAAATCCAATATAGCCAGGCAACAGTAAAACCTGTGCCAGGACTGATAAACTTAGTGGCATAAGTGTGGAATGACCCCGTCACCGGCATGGCAACTGCCAATTCACCAAGTGATAGCATGACCAAATAAACCACAACGGCACCAATCAAATAAGACAGCACAGCTCCAAGCGGACCAGCCTGTGCAATGGTATAACCTGAACTCAAGAAAAGCCCAGTCCCGATAACACCACCTAGAGATAACATAAAGAGATGACGACTGGTCATCTTACGCTGGAATTTACCTTCATCTTCATAACGATGATTTTCCATAACAACCTCCAAGAAACTAATACTTTTATCCTACCACAATCTAGTCGTATTGGGGAATAGGTATTAGCTATCATATATGATAAAGAAAAACTATTACAAAAAATCAGCGAATCATAAATAGCGGTAACCTTATTTTTTTATCCTTACAAAATTAATGACCTTATGAAAACGGTCCATTTGCCAAGGACTAATAATATAATTGGTCTTCTTATCCTTCAATAGCTGTACAGGTGCAATAATACTAGTTAGTACACAGACAATCAACATGATAAAACCACCTAGCCAATCTCCCCAAGTGAGCATTCCTTCTGCACTAGCTTGATAGATGTATGCGCAAGCTATTGGTACTAGGAGAAATACTGTCGTTGCTAGACCAGGATTATACCAAGTTTTAAGTTTAATATTCATCTGAAAACCATGACCCAAGAGCTGCGTTAGACTAAAGAACATGACTCCTAATCCAAGCCAATAAGCTTGAGGAAAAGCAATACTAGCAATGTAAAGCAACCAAGCAATAGTATTAACCAACATAATAGACTGAGTATTGCCTGGAAAACGATCCATCAGCTCTTCTTCATCATAAACAACATAGTTAATGATAGGTGATGCCCCACCGGGAAACTGATATTCTTCAAATTGATGCGCTAGAAGTGCCATAAAGTTAAAATACAATAGATAGTGAAGCATTGACCAGTCAGGTCTAAAAACAAGCAATATTACTGCTAAAATAATAAATAAAATTGCTCCAAAACGATACCAGTAATTTCTAAAATATGACATGATAATACCTCCTATTTAAACTGTGTTTCACGAAAATGTGTTAAAAATGGTTTTGAGCGTGAAAGATCAACATCACTAAATGCGTAATTTGAATGTCGACCTAAACGCTTATAGATTGGGGAACGAAAGGCTATAAAGTAGTTAAGAACAATCCATATCAGCCTAAAAACCAATCAAGTCCAGAATACAACTTCCAATCATGAGCTAAATAATAGACAGAAACAGGGACAAGACCTACTAAGGTCGTAAGAAGTCCTGGATTATACCACTTCTTCAAGGAAAGATTAAAAAAGAAAAGATGCATGGCAAGTTCTGCAAATGCAAAAATCATGACTGCAAGTGTTAAAAATGGTATATTGGGACAAAAAATCGGCAAAAGATAAACAATCACTGCAAACCACTGATTCCCGAAAAAGGCTAATAGATGGTTTAAGTCCCACTTACTAGTATCAGTTTCAACCGATTTAAGTTCAACTAGCATAGCGATAAGCGGAAAACCTCCAGGGAAACCAAATTCTTCGAAAAAGTGTAATTAAATAAAAAGTCCCGATATAAGTAGTGACTGCACTCGTAAATCCCAATTTCCAAAAAATAATGCTAAGGCAAAAAGAGAGGCAAGATAGGGACAAAAGAGGTACCATTTTGTTATCAATGTTTTCATAAGATGACCTCCAAGATTTGTGACATTTGATACCATATAGTATAATCAAGTGAACCTATAATATCAATACCTTTGGAGGTTTTATGCACAAATGACTGAAAGTGTGACAGTTAATAAAAAGAGAATAAAACAAATCACTCAAACACAAGAGGATATCTTAACAGCTTTTGGCCAACTTTTGGAAGAGTATCCCTATGAGAAAATTCAGATCAGCCAAATTGCCAAGAAATCTGGCTATGCTAGAAGGACCCTTTACCGACACTTTGACAGTCGAGATGACCTACTTACCCTTTTCATCGAAAGACTAACATTAAATCTCTTTAAGCAACTTGGTCAATTGGAACAAGCTACTTTTAGCCAAGTTTTCCAGAATTTTTTTAGTTATTGGTCTGATTATAAATCCCTTCTTCTCATTCTTAGAAAGAATGACCTACTCCCTCAATTTCAACAATCCTGGTTCCGACATATTGATTTGATAGAGTTAGGTCGTGGTGATTTATCTTCCAATACCTATGCTCAGCGATTTGCGATTGGTGGTATTTTCAGTGTTCTAATTGAGTGGATTCATCAAGACTGCCAAACAAGTATCGAAGAATTAACTCAAGTTTCCTTCGATATTATCAATCATTTAAAAAATAAAAAAGAGCTTTGCAGTAGTCTCAACAGCTACTGCAAAGCTCTTTTTGTCATAAACTCTCAAATTATAACTCAGATAAAATAGTATCCCATGATTCATCAAGACCTGTGCGGTCAACAGATGAAAAGACGATGAAATGGTCCTTTTTATCAAAGTTTAATTTCTTCTTAATAGACGACTCATGTTTATTCCACTTGCCACGAGGTATTTTATCTGCCTTTGTCGCTACAATAATTACTGGAATTTCATAGTACTTAAGAAATTCATACATTTGAATATCGTCCGCACTTGGATCATGACGAAAATCAACTAAACTAACAACAACACGAAGGTTATCACGTGTTACAAGGTACTCTTCAATCATCTTGCCCCACTTAGCACGCTCAGTTTTAGACACCTTAGCGTAGCCATATCCAGGGACATCGACAAAACGCAGTTTGTCATCAATGTTATAAAAGTTGAGTAGTTGTGTCTTACCTGGCTTACTCGACGTACGCGCTAGGTTTTTACGACCAAGAAGCGTGTTGATAAAGCTTGATTTACCAACATTTGAACGACCAGCGAGAGCAACTTCTGGGAGATCATCCTGAGGATAATGTGACTTGTTAGCTGCACTCAATAAAATAGACGCATTATGAGTATTTAAAAATTCTTCTGCCATCTCTATCTCCCTAAGCCGTCTCTAAAACAGGCTTGTCAGTACCCTCAACAGCAGCCTTTGTGATACGAACTTTTGTTACATCTTCTTGGCTTGGAATTTCAAACATGATATCAAGCATCGTTTCTTCAATAATAGAACGTAAACCACGTGCACCAGTCTTGCGCTCGATAGCCTTATCAGCGATAGCCAATAGAGCATCCTGATCAAATTCCAATTCTACACCATCATAAGATAATAAGGTTTGGTATTGTTTAACCAAAGCATTGCGTGGTTCTGTCAGAATACGAACCAGATCTTCTGCAGTAAGAAGTTCTAACGCTGCAACTACTGGTAAACGGCCAATAAACTCTGGAATCAGTCCAAACTTTTGAATATCCTCAGAAATTATCTCTTGCATATAAGAAGCGTTGTCATCAATTTTGCGGCTTGTCTGTCCAAAACCAATAATTTTTTCGCCTAAACGTTGCTTCACAAGGTCTTCAATACCATCAAAAGCACCACCGACAATAAAAAGGATGTTCTTGGTATTAATTTGAATCATTTCTTGGTTAGGATGTTTACGCCCACCCTGTGGGGGAACACTTGCTACCGTACCCTCAATAATTTTAAGAAGGGCTTGCTGTACACCTTCACCAGATACATCACGTGTGATAGAAACATTTTCGCCTTTCTTAGCAATTTTATCTATTTCATCAACGTAGATAATACCACGCTCAGCACGTTCGACATTATAATCAGCAGCTTGAATCAATTTAAGAAGAATATTCTCAACATCTTCTCCAACGTATCCTGCTTCGGTCAATGAAGTCGCATCTGCAATAGCAAACGGTACATTAAGGCTTTTAGCTAGTGTTTGTGCTAAGAAGGTTTTTCCTGAGCCAGTTGGACCAATCATCAAAATGTTGGATTTTTGCAAATCTACATCATCGTCACTACTCTCGGTATAACTAACACGCTTGTAATGATTGTAGACAGCAACTGCTAAAGCACGTTTAGCACGATCTTGCCCTACAACATATTGATTTAATATTTCTAATAGTTCCTTAGGTTTTGGTACTTCTGCTAAATCAGCAAGTACTTCCTCAGCTAATTCTTCCTTAATAATTTCTTGTGATAAGGCCACACATTCATTACAAATGAAAACACCATTACCTGCAATAATTTTTTTTACTTCATCTTGGCTTTTGCCACAAAATGAACAATAGACATTCATATCGTTATTACGATTCCCAGCCATTTTTTCCTCAACTTTTCTATTCATTTAATTTAAAATAAGGTTCCATAAAAGGCATGGATTGTGTTGACAAGGTTAGTGAAAGCATTCATCAAAAAAACCGTTCCTAATCCATATCTTTTTTTCTTTATAGCAGGAATTGCACATAAAACACAAATCACAGCTAAAAATGCGGTAAAGACCCCAAAAAGGCTACGTTGCATTGAATAGTATTCCTTCCTTATTTTTCAAAATATGTCACAGTAAAAGCATGAGCATTCTGCTCATCCTTTTCAAAATAATCTCTAGAGATAACTTTAAACTCAGATAGATTAACATCAGGAAAATAGGTATCACCTTTAAATTTTCCATGAACTTTAGTTTTTATGATTGCTTCACAATAAGGCAGAAATGCTTTATAAATACTTGCACCACCTACAATAAATAAGGTCTTATTATGTTCCTGAAACCATTTTATAACTTGTTCAACACTATTTAGGACTGTCACTCCATCTGCTTGGAATTGTTCATCTTTTGTTAAGATGATTGTCTCTCTACCAGGTAAAACACGACGGTTCATTCCATCAAAGGTCTTTCGTCCCATAAGCAAAGCCTGCCCCATGGTCGTTTCTTTGAAGTGATGTAACTCTTTAGGAAGCCTCCATGGTAAACCGCCATTAACTCCAATCAAATGGTCTTCATCTTCAGCCCAAATGGCAATTATTTGCTTTGTCATGACTTTTTTCCTCACTAACTTATCTCTAGATATTCTAACAAATTTTACCTCAAATTGCTTGTTAAAAAACATGAGATAGTTAGATTGCTAAATCAAAACGTAATTGAGGTTTAATTGGGTCATAATCAACTAACGCAAAATCATCTGGTTTAATATCAAAAAAGTCTGTTCCATCTGGAACATTCAATACTAGTTTGGGGTTACACTCAGACGGTTGGCGTTTTAAGAGTTCCTGAGCTTGTTCAAACTGGTTATCATAAATATGAAGATTATTGATAAAATAGAAAAACTTCCCAACTCTCCAACCAAAATGCTTTGCAATCATCATCTGAAGTGCTACATACTGCATAGCATTAATATGATGTGCAACTAACATGTCATTAGAACGTTGTGTTAATGTGGCATCCAAATAAAGCTCACCATTAACGCGTCTCACATCAAACATCGTTTGAAAAGCACAAGGTAGTAGGCCTTCTGTTTCTTCAAATGCTTCATAGTCCCATAATGAAATAACATTACGACGATTCCAAGGGTTATCTTCAAGCTGTTTTAAGAGTTTTGATATAATATTATGTTTTTTAACAACTGCACCGTAGCGCTGACCTATCGTGCCAGTATGGCCAACTTCCCAATCATTCCAGTATGTCACACCATATTTATCATTCAAAACTACTAAATCATTTGTCTGATCTTGATAAATCCAGAAAATTTCTTTAATAGCAGATTTTATTGGAATTGGACGTAGAGTTGTAATAGGAAATTCACCCTTTGATAAATCATACTCTGCAAAGGCACCTGTAATATACTTAGAATTAGCCATTTCCCCATTTTTATATCTAGGTCTGGCTTGCTCGCTAAATACACCTTCAGACATAATTTTCGTGATATTGTCTTTAAATAATAAATCGGCTTTTGTCATGAGATACCTCCAAAGTCTTATTTTATCAGATTTTTAAAAGATATTCTAGTGAGAAACAAGACTTTGAAGGTTAAAGCTTTTTTTCATATTTTTAGCTTCTTTATGGTAAAATGGAATTTAGCAAAAATGACTTTTATTCAGAAAGGTTTACCAATGAAAATAGGAATTGATAAGATTGGTTTTGCAACCAGTCAATATGTCCTTGAAATGACTGATTTGGCTATTGCTCGCCAAGTTGACCCTGAAAAATTCAGCAAGGGATTATTGTTAGATTCACTTAGTATTACGCCAGTTACAGAAGATATCGTTACACTTGCAGCCTCTGCAGCTAATGATATTTTATCTGATGAGGACAAAGAAACTATTGATATGGTGATTGTCGCTACAGAATCAAGTATCGATCAGAGTAAGGCGGCTTCTGTCTATGTACATCAACTTTTAGAGATTCAACCTTTCGCAAGGTCATTCGAGATGAAAGAAGCATGCTATAGCGCAACTGCTGCTCTTGATTACGCTAAATTACATGTAGAAAAACATCCAGATTCTAAAGTATTAGTGATAGCTTCAGATATTGCTAAATATGGCATTAAATCTACTGGAGAATCCACTCAAGGTGCAGGCAGTATCGCTATGCTTATTAGTCAAAACCCATCCATTCTAGAGCTAAAAGAGGACCGTCTAGCGCAAACCCGTGATATTATGGACTTTTGGCGACCAAATTATTCTGATGTTCCTTATGTTAATGGCATGTTTTCAACAAAACAATATCTAGATATGCTAAAAACTACTTGGAAAGAATATCAAAAACGTTTTAATACTAGTCTAAGTGACTATGCTGCTTTTTGTTTCCATATCCCTTTTCCAAAATTAGCTTTAAAGGGCTTTAATAAAATTCTAGATAATAACCTAGATGAACAAAAGAAAGCTGAACTACAAGAAAATTTTGAGCACTCTATTACTTATAGTAAGAAAATTGGAAATTGCTATACTGGCTCATTGTATCTAGGACTTCTATCGTTACTAGAAAATAGTCAAAATTTAAAAGCAGGTGATCAAATTGCCTTCTTTTCATACGGTAGCGGAGCTGTTGCTGAAATTTTTACCGGTCAGTTAGTAGACGGCTACCAAAATAAACTTCAGAGCGATCGTATGGATCAACTCAATAAACGTCAAAAAATTACAGTAACTGAGTATGAGAAACTCTTCTTTGAAAAAACAATCCTAGACGAAAATGGAAATGCCAACTTCAACACCTACCGTACTGGCACTTTTTCTCTAGACTCTATTTGCGAACATCAACGTATCTACAAGAAAATTAATAATTAATATGACAAAAATTTCCTGGACAGGATTTTCAAAAAATTCCCCTGAAGAACGCATTCATTACCTTGAAGAACAAGATTTTTTAGCTGATTCTTCCCTAGAAATAGTGACGAATCAGGACTTACTCTCTTTATCACTAGCCAATCAAATGGCTGAAAATGTCATCGGTAGAATAGCCTTACCGTTTTCACTTGTCCCAGATGTTTTGGTTAACGGTAAAGTCTATCAAGTCCCATATGTCACTGAAGAACCGTCAGTTGTTGCTGCTGCAAGTTTTGCTGCTAAAATTATAAAACGATCTGGTGGTTTTCTGACAACCGTCCATAATCGTAAAATGATTGGACAAGTAGCCCTTTATGATGTACAAGATAGTCAACACGCTAAAGAATCTATATTAAATCAAAAACAGCAATTATTAGAAATAGCCAACGCTGCTCATCCATCAATAGTCAAGCGTGGAGGCGGTGCTTGCGATCTAACTATTGAGATTAAAGAAGGCTTTTTGATTGTTTATCTTATGGTCGATACAAAAGAAGCCATGGGTGCTAATATGGTTAACACCATGATGGAAGCATTATCTTCGCCATTAGAAGACATTTCAAAAGGCAAAAGCTTAATGTCAATTTTATCTAACTATGCTACTGAATCTTTAGTGACTGCTACATGCCGAGTTGATTTAAGATTTCTAAGTCGCCAAAAAGAGGAGGCCATCAAGTTAGCTCAAAAAATGACGATGGCAAGTCAATTAGCTCAAGTAGACCCTTATCGTGCTAGCACACATAATAAAGGTATTTTTAATGGCATTGATGCTATCGTCTTAGCTACTGGAAATGATTGGCGAGCTATTGAAGCTGGAGCGCATACCTATGCTGTCAAAGATGGACAATATCGAGGATTATCTAAATGGTCTTATAAGGTTGATGATAATTTTCTAGAAGGTACTCTGACGCTACCGATGCCTGTTGCAACAAAAGGTGGATCCATCGGTATTAACCCTAGTGTCCAACTAGCTCACGATCTACTAGGTCGTCCTAATGCTAAAGAGTTGGCAAGTATTGTTCTTTCGATTGGACTAGCTCAAAATTTTGCGGCTCTTAAGGCATTGGTTAGCACAGGAATTCAAGCTGGTCACATGAAACTTCAAGCAAAGTCGTTGGCACTACTTGCTGGAGCTAAAGAAGAACAAATTTCAGAAGTCGTTAAACAGCTTCTAGACTCTAAACACATGAATCTAGAGACAGCACAGAAAATTGTCAATAAACTTACTAAAAGTAAAAAAAGAATTTGAGAAAAATCATCTCAAATTCTTTTTTTACTTGACTTGAATTTCCATAAGTGTATAATCTAGTTATAAAAACTAGATTATATGGAGTTTTAAAATGAATAAAAATCAATACCCAAAATGGGAAGAATTACCTGAACTAGATCTGTATCTTGACCAAGTACTTCTCTATGTGAATCAATTAATTAATCCTAAAACAATAACTAACGATAAACTACTCACCGCTTCTATGATCAACAATTATGTCAAACATAATTATATATCCAAACCTATTAAAAAAAAATACAATCGCCGTCAAGTAGCACGATTGATTGTTATTACAGCTTTTAAACAAGTTTTTGCTATTCAAGAAATCAGTCAAACATTAGAAATTCTGACAGCTGACAATCATTCTGAGGAAGCATATAACGGATTTGCTGCTTGTATGAACAAAGAAGAGGTTCACGATTTACCACCAGTTGTCATTAGTGCCTGTCAGACGTTGAACCTTTATCAAGAAACACAAAAATTAGTTTTAGAACTAGGAGGAAAAAATAAAAATGCTTAAAGAAATGTCTATCAAATTAAGTCCTCAACTTTCCTTTGGCGAAGAGCTTGCAAATAGTATCACTCACGCTGTAGGAGCTTTGCTTATGCTAATCCTATTACCAATCACCGCTGTCTATAGTCACAACCACTTCGGATTACAAGCAGCACTTGGTACCTCAATATTTGTCACTTCATTATTTTTGATGTTTTTATCATCAAGTATTTACCACTCCATGACTTATAGCAGTCTCCAAAAATATGTTCTACGCATGATTGATCACTCTATGATTTATATTGCTATTGCAGGTAGTTATACTCCTGTCGCATTGTCACTTATTGGCGGCTGGTTAGGATATCTCATCATTTTTTTACAATGGGGGATTACATTATTTGGTATCCTTTATAAAATCTTCGCTCCCAAAATCAATGATAAATTTAGCCTTGTACTTTACCTCATTATGGGATGGCTGGTTATCTTTATTTTCCCTGCTATTATCACAAAAACTGGACCAGCTTTTTGGGGATTACTCTTGGCTGGTGGTATTTGCTATACTATCGGTGCACTCTTTTATGCTCGCAAACGTCCTTATGATCACATGATTTGGCACCTTTTCATTCTATTAGCTTCTATTTTACAATACATTGGAATTGTCTACTTCATGCTATAAAATTTAACTACATTTTATTGATTATTTTTTTGCTAAAACATGATATAATAATAATCATCTAAATCTTAGAGAGAAGGCGTGGACATATGAAAAGTGCTTATATCTTTTTTAATCCAAAATCTGGTAAAGATGAACAAGCATTGGCACAAGAAGTAAAATCTTATTTAATAGAACATGATTTTCAAGACGATTATGTTCGTATCATTACACCTTCATCTGTTGAGGAAGCTGTCGCCTTAGCAAAAAAAGCATCAGAAGACCATATCGACTTGGTTATTCCTTTAGGGGGAGATGGCACTATTAATAAAATCTGTGGTGGTGTCTACGCTGGTGGTGCTTATCCTACTATCGGACTAGTACCTGCCGGGACCGTCAATAACTTTTCAAAAGCTTTGAACATCCCACAAGAGAGGAATCTCGCTCTTGAAAACCTTCTAAACGGTCATGTAAAGTCCGTAGATATCTGTAAAGTTAACGACGATTACATGATTAGCAGTTTAACACTTGGGCTCCTTGCTGATATTGCTGCTAATGTCACTTCTGAAATGAAGCGTAAATTAGGACCTTTTGCTTTCGTAGGTGATGCCTACCGTATATTAAAGCGTAATCGATCATATTCTATTACTCTTGCTTACGATAATAATGTACGGTCTTTACGCACGCGGTTACTACTTATTACCATGACCAATTCGATTGCCGGTATGCCAGCCTTCTCTCCAGAAGCAACAATTGATGATGGACTTTTTAGAGTCTACACTATGGAACATATTCACTTCTTCAAATTATTGTTGCATCTAAGACAATTTCGTAAGGGAGATTTTAGTCAAGCAAAGGAGATAAAACATTTTCATACCAATAATCTGACTATTTCAACTTTTAAACGTAAAAAATCAGCTATCCCTAAAGTTCGTATTGATGGCGATCCAGGTGACCAATTGCCTGTAAAAGTTGAAGTCATCCCTAAAGCCTTAAAGTTTATCATTCCTAACTCATTACCATAATATAAAAGGACCTAGACATAAGTATTAGAGTAAATACTATCTGTCTAGGTTCTTTTTTGTTATACTTAAAGCAATAAATATCATTGAAAGGAAGTATACGATGACAACATTTACTGCTAAATTTATTGACCAAGAGTGGGAAGTCCCAGTAGAATCAGGTCGCTACCATATGATTGTTGGGGAATTTTGTCCTTATGCACAACGTCCGCAGATTGCACGCCAACTGCTTGGTTTGGATAAACATATTTCTATCAGTTTTGTGGATGATGTTCCAAGTGATATAGGACTTATTTTTAGCCAACCAGAACAGGTTACTGGTGCTAAGTCGCTTCGTGATATTTATCATTTGACTGACCCGACCTACAAAGGTCCTTATACTATCCCAATTTTAATTGACAAGACTGATAATCGTATTGTCTGTAAGGAATCTGCAGATATGCTTCGACTTTTTACTACAGATTTCTCTGATTTGCATCAAGAGGATGCTCCTGTCCTTTTCAGCCAAGAAACTGCTTCACTTATTGATAATGATATTAAAGACATTAATAATAACTTCCAAAGCTTAATGTATAAGTTAGCTTTTCTTGATAAACAAGCAGATTATGATACTTATAGTAAGGAATTCTTCACTTTTCTAGATCAAAAAGAACACTTACTAGGACAACGTCCTTTCTTGCTCGGAGATAATCTAAGTGAGGTTGATATTCATTTCTTTACACCATTAGTCCGCTGGGATATTGCTGGGCGTGATCTTCTACTACTTAATCAGAAAGCGCTAGAAGACTACCCAAATATTTTTTCTTGGGCTAAAACTTTATACAATGACTTTAATTTAAAAACATTAACCAATCCACAATCCATAAAAAATAACTATTACTTAGGCAAATTTGGAAGAGCTGTTCGTCATCATACCATCGTACCAACAGGTCCAAATATGGTAAAATGGGAAAAATAAAGCTAAAAAGCTAAGGCAATTCACAGCCTTAGCTTTTTAGCTATACTAGTCCAAAGTGGACCAATCAAATTCAATAAAAGTCTTGAAGAGATCTCCATAAGTACCACTATAAGCAATATTTTTATCTTTATAAGTCATTTTCGTAATAGGATAATTATCAGGAACAGTAACACATCCCATTAAAACTCGAATAAAATCATTTGGATTTTCAAAAACTTGGCATCGCTCAGTGTCGTAAGCATCTTCATAATACAGTTTAATCATCTTATTACCTCTGACGTTTTACAAGGAAACTTTGACAGGAAGCTATATCTACTTCACAAAAATAATATCATTTAGCATTGGCTTCCTTCAATTGACCATACAATATATAATTGACTTGTCGTAAATCAGTTATTTTTTTACAATTCAGTGCACACATTATCATTCTTAAATCTTCTTTCCAAGAATTGAGAATTGCAATAACATCATCTACAGGATAACGCTCAACTAATTCTAAAACTGTTCTAGAAAGTCCAACAGCTTTAGCACCCAACACTAAACATTTTACCATATCTAAAGGATGACGAATGCCACCAGATGCTAGGATATCCATTTTGTCCATCATAGATTGAGCGTTTATTAAAGATTGAGCTGTTGTTTGCCCCCAGGTATTGAGATACGAACGGTCGCGTCCACGTTGATTTTCGATGTAAGCAAAACTAGTCCCCCCACGCCCCGAAATATCTACAGTTGTGATACCTATATCGTAAGCATCCTTTATTGATTGTAAATCCATCCCAAAACCAACCTCTTTTAAGATAAGTGGGCATTGGATATTGTCGACGTATTCTTTTAAGTGAGAACGCCACATGTGAAATTCACGCTCTCCTTCAGGCATCAAAAGTTCTTGCATCACATTAACATGAACTTGTAAAAAAATGGGGTTCATAGCCTTAACGGTTGACTCTGCTGCTGGTAAAGGCTTGTCTAACCCTATATTTGTCGCCAGTTTTAAATCAGGATACAAGTCTGTTGTTGGGTAGGAATCATCTTCATCGTTTTTGAGAGCTGCCGAATATGAACCTGTCGCCATAACAATCCCTGTAGCTTGAGCAACCTGTGCCAATTTATGATTGACTGCTTTCCCTTTTTCACTACCTCCTGTCATAGCATTGATATAAAAAGGAAATTCAAAGCTTTGACCAGCAAAATGTGTTGATAAATCGATATCGTTGACATTATATTTTGGTAAGGATGAATGTATTAACTCAATATCGTCAAAACTATTATAAGGCGACTGATATTTAAGAGCATATTTTATGTGATCATCTTTTCGATTTGTCATGACAATGTCTCCTTACTAAGTAGTTCAATACCAGCACTCTCCCAACGCTTGATTAGAGTTTGATTATCATTTTTATTAAAGGATATGGCTATACCACAATCGCCTCCTCCAGATCCTGAAGATTTTGTGACTATATCTAGGCCTTTGCTTGCCTCTTTAAGCTTTTGAAGTTTATCGGTGTAAATAGATGGATGAAGATTAAATAATAACAAGCTAATTTCTTCTAAACATCTCTTAATCGCTTCTTTATCTCCTTCTTTAAAGGCTGAAAGTAACTGGACAACTTGATAATTTGTATCATCTAAAAAACGCTGCGTAATAGTTGATTTAACTATATTTATCATTTCTTTTGAAATGGACGGTTGCATTGTCCATCCCACTAAAAAATCCATCTCCAATGAAGCTTGTATTTTGGTAATACGATAACCCCATTCAGCTTCCAATACTTGTTCCAAGGGTTTTGTTTCAATCATTTTTGAAACAGCCCTACGATCAAAAGCTGAATAAGAAATTAAATGCTCATAAGCAATACAAGCAATATCTCCCATTGAGCCATTATCACCTCTTTTTAAGAGAACGTAGGCAGATAATTTAAAAAGCAAGTCGCTTGGCATCTCTATCTCATAAAGCGCAGCCATAGCTTTAATAGTCAAAACGACAACACTTCCGCTAGAGCCTATACCAAATTTAAGTCCATAGCGCTCTAATTTTCCCGTAATTTCGAGGTGAATCGGTTTTATGTTTTTGCCAAAATTAATCAACCATTCTTCCATAAGCAATATCGTTTCCTGAATGAGACTATATTGCTTATCAGGCTGCAAGCTTGCCGTATAGTTAAACATATCAGAATAAAGGCTGTAGTTATCTGCAAAAGTAGCTAATGCAGTCATATAAATAGGAATGTTCTTTAAAATAGCTACTTGTCCAGGATACAGTATCGCGTATTCACCTGCAATATATAATTTGCCACCTGTTTGCACCTTAACCATCTGCTAATTCCTTTGTCGTTGAAACAATAATACGATAATCTTTCTCCAAGATAGCAGCTAATGCCTCAAGGTCTTGACGTAAGCAAAGTACTTTAACATTTGGACCCGCATCCATCGTATAATAACATTCATGACCTTTTTCGCGAAGTTTCTTCACAACATCCATAGCTTTATATGTCTCTTCTGTCAAATATGAAAAGGCTGGAGTTGCTGTTTTAGTTGTTGAGTGCATTGCAAGTGCATTACGCTCTGTCAGTTGACCTACCTTTTGAAAATCATTATTTTTTAGGTATACTAACATATCTTGATAGTCTTGTTCAGATTGCCTTACCCATTCATTAAAAGTCGTTGAGGTTTCGGTGCAGATTTTCATACCTTCACGGCTTGAAATCGGCTTTCTTTTGTCATTTAAGACCAGCATAATCATAGCTAAATCTAAATCAGTGTGAACTTTATAGATATCACCACTATCTTTATCCCAAGCAGCAACAGGTCCAAAAAAAGAGCGTGAAGAAGAGCCTGAAGCAAACTTGGCTTCTTGAGCTAACTGTGATTGGCTAAGGTTAGTACCAAAAAAATCATTGCAAGCCTTTACTAAGGCTGATAAACCACTTGATGACGATGATAAGCCTGCAGCTGTTGGCATATTATTAGTTGTTTCAATCTTTACAAAGCCGGACTTATTTTGTCGAAAGCGATCCAAGATAGCTGACATTTTGTCATGTTCATGATCATTTTGAAGAACACCAGAGATGTAAAATTCATCTTTCTTAGCATCCTTCCCAAGGGTAGTCAAACGTGTTTCAGTGTACATGTTTTCAAGTGTTAGAGAAATACTACTGGTAGCTGGAATCATTTTTTCAGCATCTGCTTTTCCCCAATATTTGATAATAGCAATGTTAGCATAAGACTTAACACTTATACTTTTTCCGTCCATGTGTTGACAGCTCCTTCTCTTTCTAATTGCTGACTTAAGCGCTCAGCTTCTCTTTTTTCTTTTACAAGTGCGATAATACAACCACCTAATCCGCCGCCACTCATTTTAGCGCCTAGAGCACCACAACTAATAGCTACCTCTACCAGATGATCAGCTTCTAAACTTGAGACACCCAATTGTTTTAAACTTTGATGCGCTTTAGTCATCAAGCTACCAAGTTGTTTGGAATCACTTTTATGAATAGCATCCTCTGATGCCTCTGCTAAATAACCTAATTCTTTTAAAAAGGGTAGTACTGCCTCGCCAGATGATTTCACCTTATCCACTGCTTCTTTAGTATGCCCATGAATTCCTGTATCAGCAATAACTAAATAAGCATTCAAATGCATGGGTACTGTTGAAAAACCAATATTGCGGATAAATTTAATAGTATTTTCACTAAGACAAGTTTTTGCATCTAATCCACTCGGATTTGAATGTGCTATCATTTCTGCTCGATTAACAAGGCATTCTAACAAATCTGCCTCCAAATCTTCATCAAAATAATCAAAAACTGCACGAATAGCTGCAATAGCAACTGCAGCTGATGATCCCATACCACGTCTTTCTGGGACTTGTGACTCAATATGATATGCAATTTTAGAAGAAGTTTTACCTAAATAGTCCAAGGCAGCAAAAATGGCTGTCGACAAAGGATCAGTCATATCTAATGCTATTAATTGAGGAGCCTCTTCAATAAGGCAAGTTACTTCAATATTTTTTAAAGGAATAGCAATGGCTGGATAACCATATACTACTGAGTGCTCACCCATCAAGATAATCTTGCTATGAGCCTTTCCTATACCAAACTTTTCTTTCATCTTTTTCTCTTTACAATTCTATTACCTTACTATTTTAATATAAATCCTTAAAAAAAGCGACTTTAACGTGATAATAACATAAATTAAAGGAACTACAATTGCAGTCCCTTTAATCTTAAATGTAAATGACAAAGGTAATGGTATCATGTTTATAATTCACATCGATACTTCCTTTAAATAGATGCACCAAACTAGTTACGATAGAAAGACCAATACCATATCCCGATTTTTTGTTATTATGTGACTCATCCTCTCGATAAAATCGTTCAAAAAACTTGCTATAGTCTATGTCTTTACCATTCTTATAAGTATTTGAAACTTCAAGCTTAGCTCGTCTCAAACGACTTGAACGTGATAACTTAACTGTCACAGTCCCCATCGGATCACAATACTTATTAGCATTATCAACCAATAATGTAACCAATTCAAATAATGATTTTTCTTCAGCTTTGACATGAATACCTGGTTGGATACTCATTATAAAATCTTTACCATCTTTAATGATTGGACCTTTAAAATCTTCTGCAGCATCTTTTGTAATATGTGAAAAGTCTAAGTCAACCATACTTATATCAGGCTGTTCTTCAAAGCGGGCAAGACTGACCATGCCATTAATTAGACCCGTTAAACGTTGGATTTGATCATTTGTAGATTTAGTCCACTCTGATTCACCACTCATCATTTCCACCAATTCATTATTAGCGGAGATGATAGCAAGTGGAGTTTTTAGTTCATGTCCTGCATTGGTAATAAAACGCCTTTGCTTTTCATAGTTAGCAACAAATGGTAAGATAACTCTCCCTGATAAAACTGAAACAATTACCATGAAGACGATAAAACTTGCCAAGGACATCCATATTGAAAGTTGCAATAATCTTTGATTATCAAGATATTGGTTGGTTGTATCTAAAAATACCACTAAATAATCATTTTTACCAACCTTTTTTAGTAGATAAGAATAAGTACTAAAATTATAGGTAATATGACCTGAATCACTATTTTGTGATACGATACGCTTGGCATAATTTTTTATTTGCCTATCGCTTACTTCAAAGATATTTCTAGAATCAAAACTAGTCACGTTACCTTTTGCATCTGTTCGCGCACTGAAATAACGGAATTGGAAAATAGCGTCCGTTGATAGGTCATCACCTAATTCTTTACTAAATTCAAGTTTATTCGGTATACGTCCATTGTTGTCTGCAAGGATAGTTAACACACGATAAATTTCATTCTTCGTTTGATAGTGATTAGCAGAGTTGAGGACACCGACTACTGAAAATAAAACAACAAGAATAGCTAGCGCAGCTATTCCGATAAAACGAAGTCGTAAATTTCTAAACATTAGCCACCATTTATTTCACTTAATTTATAGCTACTACCTTCTTGACCAATAATCTCCAAGTTAGCACTAATTGCCTGCAATTTTTGTCTCAAATAAGAAACATAGATAAAGACGTATCCCTCATCTACATCTTCTTGGTCCTTATCTGCTCCCCAGACATGTTCGAAAAGTTGTTGTGTAGATAATTCTTTATCATGGTTCAACATGAAAAATGCTAACATTTTAGCTTCTTTACCCGCTAGACGAATAGTGTTTTCACATTGCAACTCTTGTTCACCGACTGATAAGGTTACTCTTCCCAATGACAATACATTAGGTGTGAAATCTTCCAATCTTCGGGACATAGAGCGAAGCCTTGCTAATAATTCTTTTAGAGAGAAGGGTTTTGTTAAATAATCATCTGCACCAGCATCTAGACCTGTTACTCTATCATCAATTTCTGCCATGGCTGTTAGCATAATAATGTGAGATTTATTTCCTGATTGTCTAATTTCTTTGACAGCCTCAACACCTGTTTTAACAGGCATCATGACATCCATAACCATGACATCATATGCATTTTGATTAGCTAAATCAATAGCAGTCTGACCATCGTAGGCGACATCAACAACATAACCTTGGTGACTAATTGCCGTACTAAGGACACGTGACATCTGTTCTTCATCTTCTGCAATTAATACTCTCATTTTATTCCTTCTTTGTTCCACTCTCTATCAATTGACGAATCGTTTGCATCGTTAAATCAACAGATGCCATTTCATCAGCACAACGTTTTAATTCTCTTACAATTCGTTCGGGATTTTCAATATCATGCTTGTATTTCATCTGATGTTCTAAACTAGCCCAAGAATCTTGCGCAATTGTACGCAACTGAATCTCAATGTAATATTTACCTTCTGAATTACCCAAACAGTCTGGATAGGGAGTATCAATTTCTAAAATCACATGGTAAGAGCGATACCCATTTGGCTTAACATGCTGGATATAGTCTTTTTCAACTACAATACGACAATCATCAAATGACTTAATACGTTCTACAATTTGATAAATATCGTTAACAAAACCACAAATAATACGGACTCCAATACTATCTCTAATAGCTTTTAGTGCAGAATCTACTGTTACAGGTAACTGTTTACGACGACATTTCTCTATCATACTATCTGATGTCTTAATACGACCAATGATATGTTCGTACAATTTATAGCCTGTTTCAACCTTAGCTTTATCATTTTCTAATTGTATACGCTGGCTGAAATCTTCTAAAATTAATGGTAGATATCGACCATAATCTCCATAAATATTTGTTTCCATAAGAAACCTTCCTATTCTCTCTTAAGCTCCATTATATCATAGAAACTTAAGGCAAACTAAAAAGGAATGAGAATTTTTTCTTCCCATTTCCTTCTAAAATGTTCATGTTAAGCTGATTCGAATTGAGAATTATACAGATCAGCATAAAAACCACTTTGAGACATCAAAACATCATGACTGCCTTGCTCAATGATATTCCCATCTTTCATGACCAAAATCAAATCTGCGTTTTTAATCGTTGATAAACGATGTGCGATAACAAATGATGTTCTTCCTTCCATAAGTTTGTCCATAGCTTTTTGAATTAACTCTTCTGTACGTGTATCAACAGATGAAGTTGCTTCATCTAAGATAAGTAAGGGAGAATTTTCCAAAAGAGCTCGAGCAATGGTTAATAATTGCTTTTGTCCAACTGACAATGTCACAGCGTCATCAAGGACAGTATCATACCCTTTAGGTAGTGTCATTATAAAATGATGTACACCGACTGCCTTAGCAGCTTCTTGAACCTCATCGTCACTGATTGTCGTCTGATTAAAAATCAAATTTTCTTTAATAGTTCCCTCAAACAACCATATATCTTGAAGAACCATCGAGAAAGCATCATGAACTTGACTACGTTTCATGTCTTGGATATTGATGTCATCTATGGAAATACTACCTGAATTAACATCATAAAAACGCATCAATAAATTAACAATTGTCGTTTTACCTGCGCCAGTTGGTCCTACAATAGCAACTTTCTGACCAGGCTGTGCCTCCGAAGTAAAGTCATGAATAATAGTCTTGTTATCACTATAACCAAACTTGACATGTTCAAAGGACACATACCCCTTAAACTTAGGAAGATTTAACACTTTGTGCTTATCCTCTTGCATATTTGTTTCATTTAAAAATTCAAAAACACGTCCCATGGCTGCACTAGCAGACTGTAATTGTGTAATTCCTTGAGCAATCTGACCAATAGGCTGTGTAAAAATACGAACATAGGTCATAAAAGCAACAATTGTACCCATAGTAATTGTTCCTTTGATAGCTAACATGGCACCAACCACACACACCATCACATAACCAAAATTACCAATAAACTGCATCAGAGGCATCATAATTCCAGAGAAAAATTGTGATTTCCACATGGAACTGTGAATTTTATCATTTAATAGTTGAAAATCTGACTTAGCCTGCTGTCTTGCGTTATGACTAGTAACAATGTTATGTCCTGAGTAAATTTCTTCTACATATCCAGATATATTAGCCAAATTCATCTGTTGCTTTTTAAATAAAGGCTGACTCTTCACCATAATGATTGAAGAAAGAGCGAATCCTGAAAATACCGATATAATCGCCGTTGTTGCTAAATGCCAATCTGTTTTGAACATCATAATTAATGAACCAATCAATAATACTGTAGATGCAACCATAGTAACTAAACTTTGGTTAAAAGACTGTGTCATCAAATCCACATCATTTGTAACACGAGATAAAGTATCACCTTGAGTATGGCTATCAAAATAACTCAAAGGTATTTTATTGATTTTATCAGCAATAGCATTGCGCATGCCTTGAGCAAATTTTTGAATAATAGTCGTTACAATAAAACTTGCTAGATAGGATACTAATGCACCTAAAACATATAATACTGCCAATTGCCCTGCAATATGACCGATTTTGGCTAAGTCAATATTACCAGCCAAGCCTTTTACCATAAGATCCGTCATCTCTTTAAGACGGTCTGGTCCTATAACTGTTGTCAAGCTTGATAAAGTTGCTAACACAATTGCTAACGCAAAAAGAAGTTTGTAACCTTTGAGGTACGGAGACAAATTAGAGAAAAAAGACGTTTTTTGTGATTTAGTTTTCATTTTCCAATTCCTCCTTAGACAATTGAGAATAGGCTATCTCTTGATACACTTCATTATTTGATAACAATTCCTTATGTGTTCCTTGCCCAACAACTTTACCTTGATCTAGCACTAAAATGAGATCAGCATCCATGATAGTTGAAATGCGTTGAGCGACAATTAATTTCGTCATAGCAGCTGTTTTTTCTTTCAGCTCATGGCGTAAAATATGATCTGTTTTATAATCTAACGCTGAAAATGAGTCATCAAAAATGAGAATTTCAGGGTGACGTGCTAAAGCACGTGCAATTGCCAAGCGTTGTTTTTGTCCTCCTGAAAAGTTACTACCACCTTGAGCGACTTCTGTATCTAATCCTTTTTCTTTAGCCTCGATAAATTCTTTAGCTTGCGCTAATTCGAGTGCTTGCCAAATTTCTTCATCACTAAGTTCCTCCCTGCCACTCTCTCCCAAAATCATATTAGAACGTACTGTCCCACTAAAGAGAACAGCTTTCTGTGGAATATAGCCAATTTTATTATTCAAATCATTGTGAGAGTATTCCTTTATATCAATGCCATCAAGTTTAATTGCCCCCTCTGTGGCGTCATAAAAACGTGGAACTAAATTGACTAAAGTGGATTTTCCAGAACCTGTAGACCCAATAAATGCCACTGTCTGACCAGTATCTGCTTTGAAAGATACATGTTCAATAACCGCTTCAGAATCTTTACTATAATGAAATGACACATCTTGAAACTCAATTTGACCTTTTTGTGCACTTTGAATATGACTATTTTCTTTAAAAGTTACTGTTGGGGCTAAAGTTAGTACCTCATTAATACGTCTAACCGATACTAAAGCACGAGGCATGATGATAAAAATAGCTACCATCATCATAAATCCCATAACAACTTGCATAGCATAAGATGAAAAAACAACCATGTTTGAAAAAAGATCCACTCGATCAGTGATAGCTGATTTAGCAGCCAATACAGATACACTTGTTCCTGTAACTTTAGGCACAGAGATATCATTAATCAAATAAGAGCCAATCCAATAAATAGCTAAAGTCAATCCAGATGAAACCACTGTCATCACAGGATTCATAAGCGACATCAATCTATAAACAAAAAGGTTCAATTTTGTTAAATCGTCATTTTCACGTTTGAACTTATCTGTTTGATACTTTTCAGCATTGTAGGCACGAATAACTCTAACACCAGAGAGTGCCTCTCTAGTAGTTGCATTAAGCGCATCTGTAAAACCTTGGATTTGACGTTGTCTCGGAAAAGCGAGTAAGAGTAGAACGCTAAGTAATATCATAACGATAATAACCGCTACTCCAACTGCCCCAGTCCATTGATCGCTTTTACCCCAAATTTTAGTCAAAGCCCATATTGCCATAATTGGTCCACGGGTAACAACCTGCATTCCCATTACAATAAGGATCTGTAGCTGAGTCAAGTCGTTAGTTGTGCGCGTTAATAGAGAGGGGATAGAAAATCGCTTAATTTCTGCATCAGAATAATCCATCACATGGTTAAAAATATCTGAACGTAATCGACTAGTAAAACTAGCTGCTGTCCTAGCACCTAAAAAACCTACCATTACTGCTACTAAAAAACTACCAAATGAAAAGGCAAGCATTTTTAGTCCAGGATCCCAAAGAGCCTCTAACTTTGTACCTTTAGTTTGCAACATACGTGTGATATCAGACATATATTCTGGAGTCTTTAGGTCCATCCAAACCGCTAGACACACTAATATAGTACTCGCCACAATCATCAACCATTCTTTACCATTGAGTCGCTTGAAAATATTAAACATCGCAAACTCCTTTTACTTTCATATTTATCCTATTATCCTAAAATAGTTAATCAAAATCTTCCATCGCCATATTTTTAGCTAATGTTCTAATAACCTTTTTGGTAGTACGTATCTCTTCTTTAGTAATACCTGCTAACATGGTACTGTGCAATTTTTCTAAGAAAATTTCAAATTGTGTAGCCTTTTGTTTACCTAGATGAGTCAAATAAAGGTATTTCACACGCTTATCTGTCTTAGATGGAACAATCGCAATAAATCCATTTTTTTCCATCCGTTTTACCAAATTAGAAGCTACAGACTTAGAGATGTGTAAAATTTCTTCAGCATCTTTTATAGACATATCCTTGTCAGGATGTTTATAGAGATGCATCACTAAGTGTCCTTGTGGACCCGCTAAATGTTCAACATCATACTCTTTTGCATAACGATCTAAATACTTTTCAAGTTGATTAACAAGTATTCGTGCTTTTTGAAGAGGATTCTCCATAATAATACTCCTTTAATAGTTATCGTGAGAACTATTTTAAAACAACCTTTATTAATTGTCAATTAAAAGTTACCGTGAGAACTATTTTTACATTAATATTTCTAAAAAAAACCTATCATTCGTCAAATAAAAAATGATTTCGCTTACTTTTTAATATTAAAAATATATGTTCGCTTTTTATATTTTTAATTATAAATTTATATTGATTTTTAATGTAAATGATAGTAAAATACAAATGTAATATTTATTTAATTTACAGGAGATTTAAATGAAAAAGAAAATTATTTTGAAAAGTAGTGTCCTTGGTTTAGTCGCTGGGACTTCTATTATGTTCTCAAGCGCATTCGCTGACCAAGTCGGCGTCCAAGTTATAGGCGTCAATGACTTTCATGGTGCACTTGACAATACTGGAACAGCAAATATGCCTGACGGAAAAGTTACTAATGCTGGCACTGCTGCTCAATTAGATGCTTATATGGATGATGCTCAAAAAGATTTCAAACAAACTAACCCTAATGGTGAAAGCATTAGAGTTCAAGCTGGTGATATGGTTGGAGCAAGTCCAGCTAACTCAGGGCTTCTTCAAGATGAACCAACCGTTAAAACATTTAATGCAATGAATGTTGAGTATGGCACATTAGGTAACCATGAATTTGATGAAGGTTTGGCAGAATACAATCGTATCGTTACTGGAAAGGCCCCTGCTCCAGATTCTAATATAAATAATATTACGAAATCATACCCACACGAAGCTGCAAAACAAGAAATTGTAGTGGCAAACGTTATTGATAAAGTTAACAAACAAATCCCTTACAATTGGAAACCTTACGCTATTAAAAATATTCCTGTAAATAACAAAAGTGTGAACGTTGGCTTTATCGGAATCGTTACCAAAGACATCCCAAACCTTGTCTTACGTAAAAATTATGAACAATATGAATTTTTAGATGAAGCTGAAACAATCGTTAAATACGCCAAAGAATTACAAGCTAAAAATGTCAAGGCTATTGTAGTCCTTGCTCATGTACCTGCAACAAGCAAGGATGATATTGCTGAAGGTGAAGCAGCAGAAATGATGAAAAAAGTCAATCAACTCTTCCCTGAAAATAGCGTAGATATTGTCTTTGCTGGACACAATCATCAATATACAAATGGTCTTGTTGGTAAAACTCGCATTGTACAAGCGCTCTCTCAAGGAAAAGCCTATGCTGACGTACGTGGTGTCCTAGATACTGATACACAAGATTTCATTGAAACCCCTTCAGCTAAAGTAGTTGCAGTTGCTCCTGGTAAAAAAACAGGTAGTGCCGATATTCAAGCCATTGTTGACCAAGCTAATACTATCGTTAAACAAGTAACAGAAGCTAAAATTGGTACTGCCGAGGTAAGTGGCATGATTACGCGTTCTGTTGATCAAGATAATGTTAGTCCAGTAGGCAGCCTCATCACAGAGGCTCAACTAGCAATTGCTCGAAAAAGCTGGCCAGATATCGATTTTGCCATGACAAATAATGGTGGCATTCGTGCTGACTTACTCATCAAACCAGATGGAACAATCACCTGGGGAGCTGCACAAGCAGTTCAACCTTTTGGTAATATCTTACAAGTCGTCGAAATTACTGGTAGAGATCTTTATAAAGCACTCAACGAACAATACGACCAAAAACAAAATTTCTTCCTTCAAATAGCTGGTCTGCGATACACTTACACAGATAATAAAGAGGGCGGAGAAGAAACACCATTTAAAGTTGTAAAAGCTTATAAATCAAATGGTGAAGAAATCAATCCTGATGCAAAATACAAATTAGTTATCAATGACTTTTTATTCGGTGGTGGTGATGGCTTTGCAAGCTTCAGAAATGCCAAACTTCTAGGAGCCATTAATCCCGATACAGAGGTATTTATGGCCTATATCACTGATTTAGAAAAAGCTGGTAAAAAAGTGAGCGTTCCAAATAATAAACCTAAAATCTATGTCACTATGAAGATGGTTAATGAAACTATTACACAAAATGATGGTACACATAGCATTATTAAGAAACTTTATTTAGATCGACAAGGAAATATTGTAGCACAAGAGATTGTATCAGACACTTTAAACCAAACAAAATCAAAATCTACAAAAATCAACCCTGTAACTACAATTCACAAAAAACAATTACACCAATTTACAGCTATTAACCCTATGAGAAATTATGGCAAACCATCAAACTCCACTACTGTAAAATCAAAACAATTACCAAAAACAAACTCTGAATATGGACAATCATTCCTTATGTCTGTCTTTGGTGTTGGACTTATAGGAATTGCTTTAAATACAAAGAAAAAACATATGAAATAATAAAAATAGGTTTGGATATTTTATCCAAACCTATTTTTATATCAATATGCCTTCCAAATGATCTAACTCGTGTTGACAAATTTGAGCTGGAAAATCTGTCAACTTGATTTGCTGTTCTTTCCAATTGATATCACGATAAGAAATCGTAATGTGACGATATCGTTGTGTACTTCTGCAACCTACGAGAGAAAGGCAGGATTCTTCTGTCTCATATGGATCCGATTTTGCAACTAATACAGGGTTAAACATTACTAAATTTGTAATACCCACATTGATGATAATGACACGCTTCAGACTACCAATCATATTTGCTGCCATACCTACACAATAATTTTGATTAGCATGCAAAGTATCCTGTAAATCTTTTGCTAAGCTCACATCTGCTCTACTAGCCATTTGTGATTTTTGTTGTAAAAAGAAAGTATCTCTAACAATTGGTTTTATCATTTATTTTAACCTAACTCTATTATGATAATACTAGTATACCATAGGTTAGCTAAGGACTATGATAAGAGATTAAACAATACCTTGTGCAGACATAGCTTGAGCAACTTTTAAAAAGCCTGCAATGTTAGCACCTAGAACCAGGTTACCACTATCGCCAAATTCATCAGTCGCTTCGGAAGCATTCACAAAAATAGTTTTCATAATACGTTGCAATTCTTGATCAACTTCTTCAAAAGTCCATGCCCTACGACTAGAATTTTGTGCCATTTCAAGCGCTGAAACAGCTACTCCTCCTGCATTGGCAGCTTTAGCAGGACCAAAAGCAACCCCTGCCTTTTGGAAAACTTTAATAGCACCCAAGGTAGATGGCATATTTGCTCCTTCTGTTACTGCCAAGACACCATTTTCAACTAATAACTTAGCGTCTTCTTCGTCTAATTCGTTTTGAGTAGCACACGGGAAAGCTAAATCTGCTTTAATAGACCAGATACTACCTTGATCTGCTGGTGTGAAATTAGCTTTTGGATGTTTCTCTGTATATTTGACAATACGTGCTCTTTCAACCTCTTTTATCTGTTTCAAAGTTTCAAGGTCAATACCATCTGGATCATAAACATAACCTGAAGAATCTGACACAGCTACAACAGTTGCACCCAACTCTTGTAATTTTTCAGTAGCATAAATAGCCACGTTACCAGATCCCGAAACCAGTGCAACTTTGCCAGTTAAATCTTGACCACGCGCTGCTAGCATTTCTTTAGCAAAATAGACTGCCCCATAACCAGTTGCTTCTGTACGAACCAAAGAGCCACCATAAGTCAGACCTTTTCCGGTTAAAACACCATTTTGATAACCATTTAAACGCTTATATTGACCATAAAGGTAACCAATTTCACGTCCACCTACTCCAATATCGCCAGCCGGCACATCTAAATCTGGTCCAATGTATTTTTGAAGTTCGGTCATAAAACTTTGTGTGAAACGCATCACTTCATTATCTGATTTCCCTTTTGGATCAAAGTTCGACCCTCCTTTGCCACCACCAATTGGTAGACCTGTCAGTGAATTCTTAAAAATTTGTTCAAATCCTAAAAATTTGACAATAGATTGTGTTACTGTAGGGTGAAAACGTAAACCACCTTTATAAGGACCAATAGCTGATGAAAATTGTACACGATATCCTCGGTTAACTTGAACCTGACCTTTATCATCTACCCATGGAACTCTAAAAGAAATCACGCGCTCAGGCTCAACCAAACGTTCTAAAAGATTTTCTTCAATGTACTGAGGGTATCTATCAAAAACTGGTACTAGTGACTCAAAAACCTCTTCAACCGCTTGTAGAAATTCTTCCTCATGCTCATTTTGCTTCTTCACTTTCTCTAAAACACTTGCTACATATGTCTTTCCGCTTGTCATTTATTTTCCTCCGTATTGTTTTAATATAGTTAGCATTATAAATTGTCAGAATTTTCTTGTCAACTATTTGCTATGGTATCATTCTTAGGAGCAATTTTAAAGGTAATTCTTTGACTTTTACTGACTTTCGTTCTATAATGAGACAAATATTTGATTGGAGTATCTATATGAAATGGTTCCCACTTGTTGGAGGTATAATTGCCTTATTAGCTGGCTTCTATCTCTTTATAAATCCTGTAACGGTTGTAGCAACTCTGGGTTGGTTCATTGCTTTATTTATCTTTATTTATGGCATTTCAAATTTAGTACGCTACTTGCAAGCTGATTCTTATCACCGTAGCCCTTGGTATCTGGTTCAGAGTATCCTTGCTATTATTTTTGGTATCATTTTACTATCCAGCTCAGCAATGTCACTTTCAAATACTGTCATGACTATTTTAGCATACTGGCTACTGGTATCTGGTATTTTACGACTTTTGGGTGGTTTCCAAATGCAAAAAATTAATTTCCCAGGTGCCAAATCCTATAAACGTTCGGCTTATATTGCACTCATTTTAGGTATTATTTTACTGATTCAACCTACCTTATCAGCAGCCATCATTGGAAGATTTGTAGCCTTTATATTAATAGCAATTGGAGCTTCGGCTATTTACACTTTTACTCGTATTAATTATTAAAAGGACATGTTTCATGTCCTTTTTTTATCTATTGATGACGTCATTTACTATTTGAAAATTGGCTATTATATAATTCGTAATAAAATCCTTTATCTGCTAGGAGGTGCTGGTGATTACCTTGTTCGATGATTTGACCATCCTTTAGAACTAAAATGTTGTCTGCCTCTTGAATCGTTGATAGACGGTGTGCAATGACAAAACTAGTTCTTCCTTCCATCAATTTTTTCATAGCTTTTTGAATAAGCAATTCCAACCTTGTATCAACAGATGAAGTCGCTTCATCTAAAATTAAAATTTTAGGATCTGCTAATAAAGCACGTGCAATAGTCAACAGTTGCTTTTGTCCTAAGGAGATATTGCTTGATTCTTGATTCATCACCATATTGTAGCCACCAGGTAACGTTCGAATAAAGTGGTCAACATTCGCAGCTTTGGCAGCAGCAACTATATCCTCATCACTGGCTTCAAGATTACCGAATCTAAGATTTTCTTTTATTGTACCTTCATATAACCAAGCATCTTGCAACACCATGCCAAATTGTTGCCGGAAATCTTGGCGTGATAGGTGTCTAATATCGTGACCATCTACGGTGATAGCACCTTCACTAACATCGTAGAATCTCATGAGTAAGTTTATAAGTGTTGTCTTACCTGCACCTGTTGGCCCTACAATTGCAATCATTTGCCCTGGTTCTACGTTTAAGTTAAAGTCGCGGATAAGTGGCTTATCCGGAGAATAGTGAAAATCGACACCATGAAAGCTGACTTGACCGGTTAAGTCATGGCTCAATTTTTCAGTGACTTGATTGGCTTCCTCTTCTTCATCTAAGACTTCAAAAATACGTTCTAAGGAAGATTTTGCACTTTGCAAAACACCTGCTAATTGTGTAATGGTTTGAACGGGTTGACTAATTTGCCAAACATACTGCACAAATGCCTGCATGTTACCAATTGTTAAGGTACCAGCAATAACTTGTAAACCGCCAACAAATGCAATGATAAGGTAAATAAAATCAGAGATACCATTCAATACTGGCATCATAATTCCTGAAATGAAGCTAGCTTTGAAACCTACATGACGTAGATTATCCGTTATATCACGAAATTCTTGACTAGACGCCTCTTCTCTACCATATAATTTTATGATATTGAAACCAGTTAATTTCTCTTGTACAAAACCATTCAGTTCTCCCAGAATCTTTGCCTGTTCTTTAAAGTAAGGTTGGGATCTTTTTAGTATCGCTTGTGCACTAAAATAAGTTACAGGAATACAAGCAATGATAATCATGGCTAATGGTACATTTAGATAAAGTACCATAACGACTACTAAAATAATACTTAAAAAAGCATTGATAATCTGTAAAAAGCTCTGTTGTAAAGCATTTGAGACCGTTTCAACATCACTTGTAAAACGTCCCAACATATCTCCAAATTGGTGCTTATCAAAATACGATACAGGAACTTTATTGATTTTATGATTCAAATCATGACGGATATCACGGATACTTTTTTGAACGACAGTAGTCATAAAATAATTTGAGCCATAAGAACCTAATTCATAGAAAACACCTCTGAAAAAATAAATAATCAAAATACCAGCAATATAAGGAACGTTCAATTCTGCCCCAGAAACTCCCTTAGCCATATCAACAAGGTTAGCAGTCAACTCTGTTATCGCTAACCCTAAAATAAAAGGCTCCAGAACGCTCATAAAACTAGATAAAACTTTCAAAAAAATCGCTAAGAAAAGAGTAGCTTTGTAGCGAGTTAGGTAAGACCATAATCTCAAAAAAACAGATTTTTTTCTCATACAATCACTCTCCTTCTGATAAGTTTTGGTTCTTCAGTTGTGACTCAGCGATTTCACGATAAATAGCATTATTTTCTATTAATTGAGCGTGGGTACCACGACCGACAATTTCGCCTTCATCAAGGACAATAATCTGATCAGCATCCATAATCGTACCCACCCTTTGAGCAACTATCAAAACTGTAGAATCACCGGTTACTTCTTTTAGACGCGCTCTTAAAGTAGCGTCTGTCTTATAATCGAGAGCAGAAAATGAATCATCAAAAATATATAAATCTGGATCTTTAACAACAGCCCTAGCAATAGATAACCGTTGTTTTTGACCCCCAGAAAGATTGCTCCCACCTTCAGCTAAATGCGTTTCAAAGGCTTCTTGGTGACTCTCAATAAACTCTTTAGCTTGAGAAATATCAACCGCTTGTCTAAGATCATCAATAGTAGCATCAGCTTTTCCATATTTTAAATTCTCTCCTATTGTCCCTGTAAATAAAAGAGCTTTTTGGGGGATAAATCCAATCTTTTGGCGAAGTGATTTAAGGTTATAATCTCTTACATCAACTCCATCTACTAAGATTTTTCCAAGTGTCACATCATAAAAACGTGGAATCAAATTAACAAGAGAAGATTTTCCTGAACCTGTTGAACCAATAAAAGCAATTGTTTCTCCAGGCTTAGCTTTAAAAGAAATATCATGCAAAACGGGACTCTCTGTTTCTCCTGGATAAGCGAATGTTACATTATCAAATTCTAAATGCCCTTTAAGTTTCGTATCCGTAACACCTTCGGCATTAGGATTGATAGAGATTGGCATATCCATCACCTCTCTAATACGATGGCTTGATACCACCATACGAGGATACATAGTAAAAAGATTGGCAAATAGCAAAAATGAAAAGAGAGCATGGAAGCTATATTCGATAAAAGCAACTAAATCCCCTATTTTAATAGCACCTCTTTGTAAGGGATCCAAAGCAAACCAAACGATAGCCACAATCATTGCAATAATAATTTGAACGAAAAGTGGTTCTGTTAGCCCTGTTAATTTAAAAAGACCAGTTGAAGTATCTGTGTAACGTTGGTTAGCGACTTGAAATTTTTGTGATTGAAAATTCTCTCTTGCAAAGGCTCTAACAACGCGTAACCCTGTTAAATTTTCACGAACATATTGATTGATTTTATCAAGCATAGTCTGTTGTCTTTCAGATAAAGGTTTTGTTTTTATAGCTACATATAAAACGACTCCTACCAAAAGAGGCATCGCAACCGCTACAAGCCAAGCCAAAGATGGACTCGTAATTAGTATCATAACCACGCTAAAAATCATTACCATAGGAGTTACTAGGCCTAAACGTAAAGACATTTCAGCAAATTGCATCAAAACAAAAGTATCGCTTGTCATACGTGTCACTAGTGAAGATACACCTATCTGTTCATATTCATGATGGGAGTATTCTTGAAGCTTAGCATACATATCATTACGCATATCTCTAATCATTGTTGTCGTTAAGCGACTAGATGCGTAAGCCATCGTAATACGCCCAATAATACCTAGTACAACAAATATAAACATGATGAACGTCCACAGATAAACTCCAGTCCGATCACCTTTTGTAACGCCATTATCAATCATACCCGCTAAGGCTGTGGGCATTCCTAGGATAACCGTCACAAAAAGCATAGCTCCTAGTAAATCAAGCCATAACCAATTGGGGTACCTTTTCAAATAAGACCAAATATATGCCATATATGTCTCCTTTTCTTTCCTCTTATCTCAAAATAATTAATCCATGTTCACTAATCCACTTTCAACTTATAAATCTTTAATCATCCAAATATCCATAGCTGTATGACCTTGATCATTTGCTATTGGTTGCGATAAGGCACAATATCCCATATGCTTATAAACCGCAGTTGCCCTACTCAAAGTACTGGCTGTCTCTAAATAAAGTTGTCTATACCCAATTTTTCGAGCTTCTACTTCAATCATTTTCACTAAATCAGTAGCAAGCCCCTTACCACGGAAACGTTCTGCAATGTACACCTTCTGCATCTCTGCAATTAGATTTTTCAGCGGACCAAAGCCGCCACAGCCAATAATCTCATCTCTCTCCTCAATGACAAAGAATCCTGACTTCTCTATTTTTTCGTAGTATGAGGTCAAATGATCTAAGTGAGGGTCTGAATATGCTGTATCAGGTTTATCTAAATCATAGGCGCGTAAACTTTGTCGAATTAATTGTGCAACTGCTTGGTCATCATTTTTAATAATCGGACGGATAATCATGTGTCTAACTCACTAAGGTACTCATAACGGTCATACTTTTCTAGAAGTGCTTCATTTTTTGCATCTAATTCCTTTTGTAAATCAGATAACCTTGTAAAATCACTACCACATGTTTGCATATCATTTTCTATACGAGTGATAGTATTTTCCAATATCATAATATCGTCTTCAATTGTCGCCCATTCTTGTTTTTCAAAGTAAGACATTCTTTTACGACTTTGCTTTTCACGACTTGTCTTGGTACTCTCTTTTTTACTGATAACTTCATTATTTTGCTCATTAAATGCTTTTTCATCTAAATAATCAGTATAATTACCAAAAAATTCACGGATATCGTTATCTTCAAACGCAATAATTTTATTAGCCACTTTATCTAAAAAGTAACGATCGTGACTAACTGTAATCACAGGACCACCAAAGCCTTGTAAAAAATTTTCAAGAACAGTTAATGTAGCAATATCTAAGTCATTTGTCGGCTCATCAAGTAGTAACACGTTAGGCTTTTCAATCAGGATTTTTAAAAGGTAAAGTCGTTTTTTCTCACCACCTGATAATTTTGCAATTTGTGTTCCATGTGTCGAACGTGGAAAGAGAAATTGTTCCAATAGTTCTGTCACACTTGTTGTACCGACACTAGTTTTAACCTCATCTGCAACCTCTTGCAAATAATTAATAACACGTTTTGAGCCATCCATATTATGAAGTTGTTGTGAAAAGTAACCTACACGTATCGTTTCACCAATAGAGACATTACCCGAATCCGGCTGTAAATCTTGAACAATTAAATTAAGTAAGGTTGACTTTCCAACACCATTATCTCCAACGATGCCAATACGGTCTTTATTTTGAATTAACAAATTAAAGTCTTTCAAGATAGATTTATCTGGGTAAGAAAAAGAGACATTTTCAAAATTAATAACCTTTTTCCCAATTCGACTTGTTTCAAATGTCATTTCCAAATCGCTTGTATCGCTTGTTTGGTGTAAATCGTTTTTTAGATTTTGAAAACGATTAATACGAGCCTGTTGTTTCGTTGCACGAGCTTGTGGCTGAGTACGCATCCAAGCTAGTTCCTGTTTATAAAGCTGTTTCTTTTTATGTAAACTAGCAGCATCACGCTCGTCTTGTTCTGCACGAAGTCGGACATAATCCTGATAATTGCCTTGATATTCTGTAATCTGTGCCTTATCTAATTCAAAAATACGTGTTGCAACATTGTCTAGAAAATAACGATCATGAGTTATAAAAAGCACTGTCTTTTTACTATTTTTCAAAAAATTCGTTAACCATGCAATAGTGTCAATATCTAAGTGGTTAGTAGGTTCGTCTAAGAGCAATAAATCTGCATCATTTAATAATACTTGCGCTAATTGAACACGTCTTCGTAATCCTCCTGATAATTCACCAACCGACAACTGCAAATCAGTAATACCTAATTTGGATAATACTGTTTTGACTTCGCTCTCAATAGACCAAGCATCTAAAGAATCCATTTCTGCCATTACTTTCTCTAGACGTGATTGCTTACTTTCTTCGTAGTGATTAAGCAATAATTCATATTCTTTAATTAAAGCCATCTCTCTTAAGTCAGAAGAAAGTACGGTGTCCAAAATTGTCTGAGAATCATCAAAGTCTGGTTCTTGTTTTAAATAAGCAATCTTATAATCATTAGCTGATGAAAAAGGGGAACGATCACCATCAAAACCTAATTCACCCGAAATAACATCTAATAGTGTTGTCTTTCCAGTTCCATTGACACCAATAATCCCAATACGGTCTAAACTATGGATGATAAATGAAACATTACTAAAGACCGTCTTATCACCAACCGACTTAGTCAATCCATCTACTAAAAAATCGCTCATATAATCCTCTCTAATCCATCAAGTACTGCTTAACAAAATGTAAAATAGCCTCTTCTTCATTAATCAGTTGTCCTAAAACAATGGCTAATTCAATTTGAGAGATAATATCTCCCATCTGTGGACCAGGTTTTATTCCTAATTTCTTGATTAAGGTGCCACCATTGACAACTATCTCATGCCTATCATGGATTGCTAACTCACTATCTAGTTGTTCTATTTTTTCGAAATCAACCATCAAGCCTCTTGCTTTGCGAATACCTTCCGCTTGTTTTATTATAGTTTTTCCATAACGATAAAGATGTTCTTTAGTCAATCCCATTTGTTCACGAATACGATAAACATCCACTATATGCTCAACATCTTTTTGAAAGTGAGTTGATGTCTTCCATTTTTTTAAAAAAGTCTTTGTGTGTTCAACTTCCATACTCAAGATGAGTGATGCCCAAGCTTGTTCTGATGTCTCAAATAAAAAATCTTTATCTAACTGGGACAAAAAGGCGCTTAATTGTAATTCCCTATTTTTTAAGCATGGTAGATAATTAAAAGCATGACTATCTATTAGTGCCAGCATTCCTTTACGCCAATAAGGTGCTAATAGAAGTTTATCAAATTCAATAAAAGAACGCTCAACAGATATTTTCTCCAATAATGACGCGTGCTTTTTCATTGCCTCAAAAGTTGTTGTTTCGATATCAAAATTTAGACTAGCAGAAAAACGCAAACCTCGCATAATTCGAAGAGCATCTTCATTAAAACGCTCACTGGCGAGTCCTACTGCTCTAAGAAGGTGATTATCTAAATCATCCAATCCATGAAAGAGATCAATAACTTCTCCATCTTCATTTAAAGCAAAGGCATTAACTGTGAAATCTCGACGTTTTAGATCTTCTTCTAGCGACCTAACAAAATTGACCTGACTCGGACGCCTATAATCAACATAAACCTCCTCAGTCCTAAAAGTGGTAATCTCATATTCACCACCTTTTTCCAATACTAAGACTGTTCCATGTTCAATACCAACATCAACTGTCCTTTTAAAAATCTGCTTTGTTTCTTCTGGATAAGATGACGTTGCTATATCAACATCATGAATTGGACGGTCAAGTAAAACATCCCGAACACTACCACCTACAAAGTATGCTTCATAACCGGCTTTTTTTATCTTTTTTAATATTGGTAAAGCCTTCTGAAACTCAGAAGGCAAATAATTTAATCTCATCATACTATTCCAAATCTAAACGAACTAAAGTCGCATTATTATTTCTTATAAATGGATTCAGAAACAAAAAGAACTGCCTAAGGGACACTCCCTACCTACTCAAATTATCAAAAAAGAATCTCCTAACTTCTTCTTTGATATCTGCAATAAGGATCAACCTCCAAGCAACTCTTTTTATCACACATCAATTTTTTGGGGTAATACCAAAGGCAACCGCACCTTCACCAAGATGAGTTGCAATAACGCCACCAAATGATACAATTTCTAAATCGTCTTTAAGACCAGCTTTAGCTAACAAATTATATAATTGTTCTGCCTTATCTTGTGCTCTAGAGTGAATAATAGCAATATCATATTCACCATCTGCTGTCATTTCTTTGACAATCTCAGCCAAGCGTTTTAAGGCTTTTTTCTCTGTACGCACTTTCTCATAGACAACGATTTTACCTTCTTCATTAAAATGTAAGACCGGCTTGATACTTAAAAGGTTACCAATGATAGCTGAACCGTTTGACAATCTACCACCTTTTACTAGATGATTCAAATCATTAACAACAATAAATCCTTCAATTTTTTCAATTTGTGATTGTATCTTGTTAACTATGACATCAAAATCCATCCCTTCACGTGAACACATCAAAGCATTTCTAACTAAATTGCCCTGTGGTGCTGAAGTTATTTTAGTATCCGGAAAAGCAATTGTCAAATTTGGATGTTCTTCAATAAGAAACTGAATATTCTGCCAGAAACCTGATATCCCCGCTGCAATGAATAAACCAAGGACGTGTGTATACCCTTCTTTCTCCAATTGACATAAGAGATCATCTAGTTCAGCTAAGCTAGGCTGACTTGTTTTAGGTAATTCTTTTGATGCCGCTAGCTTATCATAATATTGGTCTAATGTCAGATTTTGTCCCTCAATATAAGTTTTACCATCAATGATAATTGGAATATCTAAAACATAGACATCTTCATGATTTTCGATAGCCTCAGGCAAGTAAGCTGAGGTATCCGTAATAAGTGCTAATTTCATTAACTATTAAACTCCAATGTTACTCCTGGTCTATCTAAAGCAATTTCTGTAACTTCATAAGTCAGACGTTTAACGATTTCTAAAAGAGGAGCTGCTAGATTCTCAACTTCATCTTGACTAAACTCACTAGGCTCATTGATAAGGCGCCCTTGGATATGAGCCATTTGTGAAATGACACCAGAAATAACAAACTCATCACGTACAATAACAAATTGTAACACTGCTACAATGCTCGTTACTTTTGCTGCTTCATCTCTATTAGCTAATTGGAAAGTAACTTCAAAATTGGTTTTTGGGGTACCATTTTCCTCTTCCCATTCTAAATTGCGCGCATCATAGTGGTATTGATTGACAAATTCTTGTTCACGAATGACTTCCATGTATTTTCTCCTTGATAGACAATATGTATTATTATAGCATAAATTTGTAGATTCTTAAAGCAGGTGGGAATCTAGAACTTCTTCTTAGGATGTCTATCAATCACTTCTTGATTGTTACTCAAGGCTGCTAAACCTTTTTCTGTAAGTGCCAACCCTCTGACAACAAACAACTTCCCTAATTCCTCTTCTGTAAAAGCAATAGCTATTGCCTGATCTAAATCAGAGCGTTTCATCTTTGACAAGCCTTTTACGTTTTTTTCTTTTAAGAATAGTTTTAAAAGTGGAGCAGATAAGTGATCTAAAGAATCAAGCGGTGACTCCATTCTTACAAATCCATTTTTTATTAAAAATTCTAGGTGTTCTTTTCCATTTATACCATAAATGTATTCAAAATATTTTGAAAAACTTGTTTCAGTTGTGAAAGTTCCAAACTGTATACGCCATAATAAGATAATATCTCCAGGCAAGAGTCCTTCACTAGTTTCTTCCATATTTTTCCTAGGAACAACTTTACTAAAATTAATTTCAGCCAAGTCTCTTTCAGGTGAGATATAGGGGATATTAGGATAATTTTTGTAAATTTCTTCAATAGTTTTCATAGTCATATTGTAGCAAAAAAGCGCTTATAAAAACAAGCGCTAAGGCATGGGGGAAGTCACCTTTTTGAAAAATTCAATTTCATTTTCTGATATTCTAACCATGTTAAAATTATCATGATAACATCAAATACACATAGAAAAATCATTAAAATGCTATGACTAGAAAAATATTCCCTTAGTTGGAAAATGATAAACCCAACGAAAACTAAAATTGATAAAGGGTAAGCAAATAATTTCTCTTTATGTAATAAAATAAGTGCTACTAATTTGATACCGCCATGAATTAATAGATAGATAGCGGCTAAATGACTAGCCGAATCATTAATATAACTGCTTATTTTCAAGAAATGAGCAGAAATAAAACCATGAATCCCACCGTGAACTTCACCTTCAGTTAAAAGAAATAGGAGATGTTTTATTTGTGTAGGTTTAAAATAATATAATAAAACGCCAGCTACTACTTGTCCGACTGCAAATAGCGTTTTTAGATACAACATAATTGAAAAACTTGTATCAACTAGTTTTGTTTCTTTTTCATTCCATTTAATCATTGCTTACCTCCTTTCCTCAATCATATTATCCATTTTTTTGCTTAAATAAATCATATCCTATTGAAAAAAGATTAGCAATTATTAATGATTAATCTACCATTCTTTTACAACATAAAAAGGCGAATAGACCCAATAACGATAGTTTATTCACCTTTTATTCAATGTAAATTTGGATAAGTTGAGATTAACTATTTTGTTTTACGGAACAAGCCAAAGAGTACACCTGAGACTACCGCTCCAATTAGAATAAATAGAATATAAAGTAAAGGATTACTTGTTAATGCGATGACAAAAATCCCTCCATGAGGAGCCATCAACTTGATACCAGCTAAACCAACAAGTGCTCCAGTTAAGGCTGAACCTACAATAAAGCTAGGGATTGCACGAGCTGGGTCAGCAGCACCAAACGGAATAGCACCTTCAGTGATAAAAGATAACCCCATAACGATATTTGTTAGACCAGATTGACGTTCTTCATTATTAAATTTATCTTTAAATAATAAAGTTGCCACAAATACTGCTAACGGTGGAACCATTCCTCCAGCCATTACAGCTGCCATAACAACAGAGCCGCCATTTGCAACAGTTGCTGCAAGAGTACCTGTACCAAAAACATAAGCTGCTTTATTAACAGGCCCACCCATATCTACAGCCATCATACCACCAACTAGTAAGCCCATCAAGACTGCTGAACTACCAGATAAACCTTGTAAGAAAGTGTTAAGAGCTGTGTTGATAGCTGCCATTGGAATGTTTACGAGCAACATCAAGAAACCTGTAATCAAAACACCTAACAATGGGTATAGAAGAATTGATTTAATACCTTCAAGCGATTTTGGGAGACCTGAAAGTAATTTTCTAAGTAGTAGGATAACTCCACCAGCTAAGAAACCACCTACTAAAGCCCCTAAGAAACCTGATGGCACACCTGCTAATGCTAAGGTTGCTTTCCCACCTTCTGCAAAAGGTACTTTACCGAATGCCAGTCCACTTGATGCAATTGAACCAGCTACGAAGCCAGCTACTAGTCCTGGTTTTTCAGCTATTGAATAAGCGATATAACCTGCCAATACTGGTAACATAAATGCAAATGCTGCGCCACCGATATTTTTGAATAAGGCTGCAATTTCATGGTATGAACCTAAATTACTTAATTGGTCTTTTGGTACACCAAGTATGTTATCAAAAAGGAAAGCAATCGCAATCATAATACCACCACCAATAACGAATGGTAACATTTGTGATACACCACCCATAAGGTGTTTATAAAAAGCAGAGCCTAAGCCTGATTTTCCATCAGATTCACCTGATTGTTTATCATTTTGATTTTTTGCATGATAGGTTTGTGCCTTATTATCGAGAATAATGTTAATTAAGTCTTCACTTTTTTTAATACCATCAGCTACCGGACGTGATACCAAAGGTTTGCCATCAAAACGATCCATCTCTACAGCCTTATCTGCTGCAATAATAACACCCTTAGCCCTTGCAATATCACTTGAAGTCAACTTATTTCCTACACCAGAAGCGCCATTTGTTTCAACTTTAATACCTACACCCATTTCAGCTGCTTTTTTCTTTAAAGCTTCTTCTGCCATATACGTGTGGGCAATTCCCGTAGTGCAAGCTGTTACTGCAACAATATAATCTGAACCTTTACTTGTTGATTGTACTGTTTGTGGAGCTACTGTTTCTTGAGAAATGCTATTACTATCAAAAGTAGCAATAATGTCATCTGGCGTTTTTGCTTGACGTAATTGATCAGCGAACCCTTCTTTTAAAAGATATTTAGATAGTTCTGCCAAGGCAGCTAAATGCGTATCATTAGCACCATCTGGCGCAGCAATCATAAAGAATAAATCAGTTGGCTGTCCATCAAGTGCTTCGTAATCAACACCTGATGCAGATTTTGCAAAAAGGACAGTAGCTTCTTTAACGGCAGCATTTTTACTATGTGGCATAGCGATACCATCACCTAATCCAGTTGATGTTTGTGCCTCACGCTTCATGATACCATCTTTAAAAATAGCAAAGTTTGTCACAACACCTGTGTCAACTAATTTTGTAATCATTTCATCAATTGCAGCCTCTTTACTGGTTGCTTTTAAATCCATAATCATAACTTCTTTTTTTAGTAGGTCTTGGATTTTCATAATTTTTCTACCTCAACTTTATTATAAATATCTTGGATAAACTCAGCTGTTGCTAAATCATCTGAGAAAGTGGTTGCTGTACCACAAGCTACGCCCCATTTTAGTGCTTCTACTGGATTTTTTGACTTAACAAATTCTCCTGTAAAGCCAGCTACCATTGAATCACCAGCCCCAACGGAATTTTTCACTTCACCCTTAATCGGTTTTGCAAAATATGAAGCTTCTGGAGTTACTAACAATGCACCATACCCTGCCATAGAAACGATAACATTCTTAGCTCCTTTATCTAGAATCTTATGTGCATATTTTTCGATATCAGGCAGACCTTCTAGCTCTACGCCAAAAATATCTGCTAATTCATGGTTATTCGGTTTTACTAAAAGAGGCTGATAAGCAAGAGCGTCTAAAAGTGTCTGACCTTCAAAATCGCAAACAACTTCCGCTCCTGTCTTTTTAGCAATTGGAATCAATGTATTATAGACCTTATTTCCAAGGCTAGCTGGTGCTGAACCTGCGAAAACTACTGTGTCCTCAGGTGTTAGTCTCGAAAGAAGTTTCTCTAGACGATGAAGTTGTTCATTTGTTATCCTAGGACCCCCGCCATTGATTTCAGTTTCAATTTTTGCTTTTACTTTAACGTTGATACGTGTATCTTCATTAACAGAAACAAAGTCAGTTTTGATACCTTCTGATACAAGTCCATCTTCAACAAAATGTCCTGTAAATCCACCGATAAAACCTGTAGCAGTATTGTCAATTTTTAAGCGTTTTAATATGCGACTAACATTAATTCCTTTACCACCTACATATTTATCATCGCTAGTCATACGGTTAACACTACCCAACAATAGTGTATCTAGACGAACAATAAAATCAATCGATGGATTTAATGTTACTGTATAAATCATACTTGAATCACCTTCATTTTCTCTTTTATTATTGTCATAAGTTCTGAATCAGTCTTATTAGTTACTAAATTAATGTCATTTATCTCTTTCACTTTAGCAAATGTAACTTGTCCAATTTTAGATGAATCCATTAGAATAAAGGTTTGTTGACTATTATTAATAATAGCTTCTTTAATAGCAGCTTCTTCTAAATCTGGTGTAGTTAAATAAACTTCATCTATACCATTCATCCCCAGAAAAGCTTTGTCAACCGTTATCTGCCTAATCTGATTAATGGCTACCTGGCCAATACTAGCATCTGTTGAATGTTTAACCGCTCCTCCGATAATGATTGTTTTTATCCCTCTATCAACTAACTTTGCAGCATGATGAATAGAATTCGTCACCACCGTTAATTGCTCGTGAGGGAGAAAATCAATTAATAATTCTGTCGTAGTTCCGGCATCAATAAATATAACATCTTGCTTTGCTATCAGCTTTGCAGTTTGTCTAGCAATATCCAATTTTTTTTGAACGTTTTTGATAGCTTTTTCTTGATTACTTAATTCCTGGCCAAGTGAGTATGGTAATTCAGCACCACCATGCACCCTTTTTAAAAAACCTTCAGATTCAAGTTCATCTAAATCCCTGCGAACTGTAGATTCAGAAGTCTCTAAGATAGACGTTAATTCATCTAAAGTAACACTCTTATTTTGCTCAAGTCGTGATAAGATAATTTCTTTTCTCTTTGACTTTAGCATAGTCCCTCCTTGAATTGAAATCGTTTGCAATTTAATTATATCTCTTTTTCTTTCAATGTCAAGCATTTTCTTCCAAAAACTATCAATAAACTAAAAAAGCCTAATCTAAAGATTAGCTTTTACAAATACTTTAATTTCTCTTCAAAACCTTTTTAAGAAGCTGAATTCCTTTGTATTTAAAAGGACTTGGATAATAGTTAAAAGTTCCCATTTTACGAATGATATAACCATTAAAATTCTGTTTAAAGCGAAGAATACTATCTGAACCATCAAAAGTTCCCTGAATACCTAGGAGGTTATAGAAAGTAGAACCTCTTTTGAGAGCCTCTTGCATAACATATTCCTGAAGAACTGCTGGTGCATAAAATTTATTAAATTCTGTGTAGGATCCTGAAAAGAAATAAACTGTCTCCTTAAGACTATAAACAAATAGACTACCAGCTAAAACAACGTCTTGGTTATCATACTTTTGAATAAATGACTGAACTTCTTGTCGTCGTGTTTCAAAACTAGCCAGTTGATTAATTATTTCAGAGCGTTGCCTATGATACTTAGGAGAGTCTGCATTTTCCCTAAAACGTTCATCAAGCAATTTAAGCTTATTTTCCAATGCTTCAGCTTTTATTTGCAAGTTATGGTCGTATTCTCTAAAATTTAAAGTGGCAATCACAAATTCAGCCTTGCCTTCAAAGCTATCGTAAAAATCTTGATAATAATCTAAGGACTTATCCATATAATCACGTCTATTTGACGTAGAAGTTGTTATCTCTTTAAATAAATGTAGCTCATCACGTTTAAGAACGCGAACCTTGATTCCAAAAGACATTGCTTTCTTAACCAAAGCTCGTCCTGTCTTAGAGAATGAAGATAGTAACGTTTCAGAAGTGACACCTTCTAAATTTTTAACATAGTGCCAAGATAAATATTTACCAGTAAAACCAGTTGTTAAACCATCATGGTGATAACCTGAACTGGTAAAATCTTCAATCAGATTATCATTTCCCTGATTACTAGGAACTCCCGAACTAGTGAATAATTGGTAATCATCATAAGGCTCAACTATTAATTCTAGAACACCGTTGGATTTGGCATAGCCTTGCAATGCTTTATAAAATTGTTTTAGATACTTAGAATTTGAATGAACTGGTCCTGAATCAATTTTCATTTGAAAACCACCAGTGACTGGCATAATATAAGATAAACTGATTATCTCTAGTTTATTTTCTACTTGATATCCCAAATACCTAACATCATAGCCGCGTTTTTCTAAAAGTTTAGCCATCTCAGGTGTTTGTAAAAATGATTGTGAATCATAATTTCCTGAATGTTCTTTAAATTCTTCTATTGTTAATTCTCGAAGCGTCATAAATACCTTTCTTAACTATTTCCTACTTTTCTCCACATTCTATCTATTCGATACTATCCAAATAATATAATTTTGACGTAAATCTCCACTGTTTTTTCCAACACACATAATATTAGTAAAGCTAAATCTAAAAAGATTTAGCTTTAAATTTCAATATAGCGACGAATACCGGAATAACTCTTGTATGAAATCCACTGATGACCATCTACTACTAACACTTGATCATAATGTATTTTTTCACCCTTTTGAAAATTAAATTCCACTGGACTTGATACTTTAGGTTGACTTTTCACATCTACAGTTTTAGTAAATGTATAGGTACCTGTTTTAGGTAAGTTGGGATAACTAGTCGGTTTAGTCGCCTCATCTTTCGCTTTTTCACTACTTGTAGTTAGCTTTTTCACAGGAATATAGCGACGAACACCACTATAAGATTTGTAAGAAATCCACTGGTAACCATCTGCTGTCAATACTTGATCATAATTTATTTTGTCACCTTTTTCTAAAGTAAATTGGGTCTGACTTGATATTTTAGCTTCATTTTTTACTTCAGTACTTCCGATAATATTATAAACACCAGTCTTTGCTAAACCATTTTCAATAGGTTCTTGAGAAGAATTAGTTCCAGCTACTGTCACTTTAGTTCCTGTTACACCTACAAGTGTCCCACTAGCTTCTTGGTAGTATAAATGAATATTATAAAGACCCTTCTCATTCTTATGGTCAGCAAATGATACAGCTACTTTGTAGTTGCCATCCCCAGTAGTTACAGCTGTATACCATTTAATATCATCTTGCCCTCCTTGTTCAGTCCAAACCGGTACCTTAACAGCAGCGATACCGTTATCATCTTTAATATTCGTAATTAAAATATCAAAACCTGTAGTTGTTTCGTTAGAAATAGTCAGTCTACCAGTTTTAGTAATACGGGCTTGTGGTTGAGGAGACACTTTTTCTTTATCTTCAGTTTTTTCTACTGAAGATGCTTTACCTAGCAAAACAAAACGACGAACACCATTGAATGATTTATAAGATAACCACTGATTTCCTTCAATAGTTAGTATTTGGTCGTAAAAAATTCTGTCTCCTTTGTCCAATGTAAATTGAGTTGGACTCGCTACCTTAGCTTCATTTTTTACTTCTACTTTATGTGAAAATGTATAATTTCCTTGCGTTGCTATTTTCTCTTGATTATTGCTTCCTGAATTTGTTACAGGAGTAGGTGCTTTAGTCTCTGAACCTCCTGATGGATCTAGTGACTCAATAGCTGCGTATCGACGTACGCCACAAAAAGACTTATATGAAATCCATTTCACATTATCTTTATTAAATACTTGGTCATAGAAAACTTTATCACCTTTCTTTGCATAGAAAGCTACTGGGGCTGATTTTGAAGGTGTATTTTTCACCTCGGTTTCTTTGCTATAAACATAATTCCCTTGTTCAGGTAATGTTTTTTCCACCATTGGCTTTGTCTCTACTAAAGGAGTAGTAATGTCCTTTGTTGCCGTATTTTGACTATTTACAACTTTATCAGACGCTTGAACACTATCATTATTGGAAGTAATCACACTTGACGCACTTGTCTCATTGGAAGAATTATTAGCATCCACACTAGTGCCTGTCTGATTATTAACTTGAACCGATGTAGTTTGATCCGCAAAAACAGGACTTGTGACCATTATGAATGACCCTAAAATTACTGATGCTAAACCAAATTTATATTTACGTAGAGAGTAAGATTGCTTAGTATCATTTACTTGTCCTTTTTTCATCATAAACACCTACTTCCTTATTTATTTACACTACTATTATAATATCCTTTTTGTAACATGTCAACATATTTTAGAAATATTTGTAATACAAATGTAATATTTTATGCTGTAAATACTTCTCGAAAAAAATACCCAACTCTTATTATTCTTAGTATAACAAAATCATTATCATTAAGCATATCAAAAAACCGGGCACTATTCTCCCGGTTGATTATTATTTTATGCTAAGTACATTTTCTTTAGTGTGAATTAATTGTGTGATTAATCGACAGTAAGGTGTATCAATGCCTAGGTTTTCACCTTTTTTATTCACTGCGCCATTTAAGAAATCAATTTCAGTTAAGCGCTGATTTTGAACTAAGTCTTGATGCATTGAAGGGTAATGATGGGCTGCTTTAACAGATGTATCCATAACGTACTTTGTTATTTCTTCTTCATCAAGCTCTACACCTTCTGCTTTTCCAACAGTAACAAATTCATGGATAATTTCATGTACCATATTTACGCCGTCTTCACTAGCAAAGAGTTGACCAATTGTACAATCTAGCAAGGCGCAAGTTGAATTCATCGTTCCGTTAACACAAGCTTTTCTCCAAATATTTGGCAAAACATTTTCGTCATAAGTAGCCTGTAATTTTGCTTCATTAAGCAATTCAGTAACGCGATGACCTGCTTCTTGATTGTTAGGATCGATACTTTGAAGATTTACAGAACCAACTCCTTCCAGATGAGCATGCCCTGGTCCTTTCAACCCTGCAGTCCAAACTGTTACTCCCATCAAAATATTGTGTTCAGGGATATATTGACGAATGACATCTTCATGTCCTAATCCATTTAAAAGACATAAGACCTTTGTTTTCTTACCAATAATTTTTTTAATATCTTGAAGCATATTTGGCAACTGCATTGCTTTAGTAAACAAAATAATTAAATCTGCTTCTTCTGTCGCATCAGTTGGCTTCATGATAGGAAGTTTAACAAGGTCCTCTGTATCACCTGTTACCTTCAAGCCATTTTCTTTAATAGCCATAATATGGTCTGCCCAATTATCAAGTAAAATAACATCATGATTTGTTTTAGAAATTTGATATCCAAAACGACATCCCATAGCGCCTGAACCAGCAATATAAACTAACATACAACCTCCAAATTAATTTTGACCTTCAAAAACGAAAATATCGTCTTTATAAAGTTTCAGAATGTCTTTACAAATTTTGTGTGATACAAAACCTACTGCAAAAGGAATAACGAGCCAAGATAAGATAACAATCAACATACTTGCTCCTGCTTCAAATGAAGCAATCGGACCTACTGCACCAACAAGCCCAAAACCAGACGAAGCTGGTGTCCCCACCAATTTAAACAATGGGACTGTTAGAGAACTTACTGTAGCAGTCATAAGCATTGGAATCGCCATTACTGGATGCTTTAGGAAATTTGGCATCATCATCTTCATTGCACCTAAAGCAATAGCAATTGGAACTCCAGACTTATTAGCCTTCATCGTTGCCCAAACTAGCACTGCTGTTGTTGAAGCAACTCCCATTGAAGCTGCACTTGCTGACATACCATTAAGACCAATCGCTAGACCAATCGCTACTGTTGAAATAGGACTTACAATAAGCATTGAAAAAGCCATCGCAATTAGAATTGACATCGCAATTGGTTGTAAAGTAGTAAAAGAATTAATTCCTTGACCAATAAGTGTTGTCACATATGAAACGTAAGGGAGTAATTTCCATCCTAAATAGCCTACGCCTGTACCTATGATAATAGGTAACAAGATAATGGTTAGGGAACCAAATTTATTACCAAACCACTTAACTGCTAAAACTGCTAAAGCTGCTGTTAGCATCATATTGATGAGATCACCAATCCCACGCAATTGGAAACTACCAGTAGCAACTCCTTTTTGAATAACTTCTGTGTAAGCCCACGCACCAGAACCAATATATGCAGCACCTCCAACAGCAAGCTGTTGCATTGGGGTGAATTTAAACTGTTGACCAATCAAAAATCCTGCCATAATTGGTGTGAAAAATTGGAATACCTGCACGATGTGTAAGAACTCTGCAGCAAGTCCGTAAGATAAAAATGGTTTCAAAAAAGTGGCTAGGATAGCATTTGGGATGAGTGCTACAACGATTGCAGTTGCTGTCCCACCTAACACTTTATTGATAAAAGAACCAGCCGTCTCTTTTGGTGTTACCGTATTTGTCATAAAATACCTCGCTTCATTTATTTAATATCATTCATAACGACAAAGTTAATTATATCACAAAATAAATAGGAAGCTTTGTTATTTTTTTAACAATATATATAATCCTTTTTTATAAACTTATCAGTTTTATTTATAGTTATTTTATCAATGATGTTGAATGGACTACACGGTTATCTCGATCAGGATAAATATAATTGATAGCTTGGTTTATAGCGACTGGTGCTTCCCCATATCCTGTTGCAATCAATTCTACCTTTCCTGGATAATTAGCAGCATCTCCAATAGCATACACGCCTTCTTGAGTCGTCTCAAAAAGTGAAGAAACATTGATACTAGACCGTTTATAATCCAAATTCCAATAACGTAAATTTTTATTAGAAGTAGAAAAGCCAAAACTAACAATCAAGTTGTCTAAAGGTAATTCAATTACTTCATCACCTTTAACTTTTTGAACGACCAAGCTGCTAACTCTCTGACTATCTCCATTTAAACAAATTGGGACATAAGGGGTTAAAATTCTAACACCTGATGCCTTTAGTATATCCACACTATGCTCATGCGCTCTAAAAGCATCTCTACGATGAACAATCGCTACACTAGCTGCAATCTTATCTAATTCATTGGCCCAATCAACAGCTGAGTCGCCTCCACCACAAATAACAACATGTTTACCTGCAAACTGTTCTAACTTTGTAACGTTATAGAATAAATTATTATCTGCATAATTTTCTTCATTTTCCAAACCTAGTAAACGCGGAGCAAAAGCACCGTTGCCACAAGCAAAAACAATAGCACGTGACAAATGTTGATCTTTATCTGTTTGAATTGTGAAAACATCATCTACTTTTTCAAATGATAAAACTTCTTCTTTTAAACAGATTTTAATAGAATCTTTAAATCTCTCTAATTGTTCAATATGTTTATCAATTAATTCACGTCCAGTAATCACCGGATAACCAGGAATATCATAGATTTTTTTCTCAGGATAAAGGATAGCTGGCTGGCCTCCTAATTCCGAAAGGCTTTCAATAATTTTAACGGATACTCCGCGTAGTCCAGCATAAAAAGCAGCAAAGAGACCTACTGGTCCGCCTCCTACAATAGTGATATCATAAATTGTTTTGTTCATTTACTGTATCTGTTCTTTCTATTTCTGTTTTAATTTTCTCTAAGATAAGTCTCTCTTCATCCGTCATTGCATAATTTTCTAACAAATCTGGTCGACGTTCTAGTGTTTTTCGCAAACTTTGTTCTAAACGCCATTTTCGGATATTTTCATGATGACCACTCATGAGAACATCAGGAACTGTCATGCCTAAATAATCATATGGGCGCGTATACTGAGGATATTCTAATAGGCCCGATGAAAATGAATCATCCTGATGACTTGTTTCTTTACCTATAACTTCTGGAATCAGACGAACGGTAGCATCGACCATTGTCATAGCCGCCAATTCTCCTCCCGTAAGAACAAAATCTCCCAAAGATACTTCGTCTGTTACTAATGATTTTATACGTTCATCATAACCTTCATAGTGACCACAAATAAAAATTAATTCATCTTCTTTGGATAGTTCTTCTGCAAAATCCTGATCAAATGTTCTGCCCGCTGGGTCTAGCAAAATAACACGTGCTTTTTGAGCATCTATTTTATCAATTGTATCAAAAATAGGTTGAGCACGTAAAAGCATCCCTTGCCCCCCACCGTAAGGCTCATCATCAACATGTCGAGACTTCTCAGCATTTTCTCTGAAATTGTGATAATTAATTTCAAGAAGTCCTCTTTCTTTTGCCTTACCAACTATAGAATGTTCCAGAGGGGCAAACATTTCAGGAAATAAAGTTAAAATATCAATCTTCATCATCTAAACCTTCCATCAATTCAACTTGAACACGCTGATTAGAAAGGTCCACTTCTAATACTACTGGCGGGATATAGGGTAATAAAAGATCACGTTTTCCATGACGTTCCACAACCCAAACGTCATTTGCTCCTGGTTGTAAAATTTCTTTGATTTTTCCAATCAGCTCTTCCCCTTCATAGACATCTAAGCCAATAATTTCATGATAATAAAATTCACCATCTTTAAGGTCGCTCAGTTGATCCTCTGCCACCTTCAGTGTGAAACCTTTATATTTTTCAATATCATTAATATGATACATTCCTTTGAATTTTATAATGTCAAAATTCTTCTGCTTACAATGACTAGCAATTTCAATATCCATAACAAACTGATTCTTTTCATCGAATAAAGCTAACACTTGACCTTTTTTAAAGCGTTCTTCTACAAAGTCAGTCACGCTTAATACACGCATTTCGCCTTGTAATCCTTGTGTATTGACAATTTTTCCAACGTTAAAGTATTCCATAGTAACTCCGATATTTTTGAAAATAAAAGAAAAACCAGCCGCTAAAATGCAACTGGCCACGATAGTCCGTACGGGATTCGAACCCGTGTTACCGCCGTGAAAAGGCGGTGTCTTAACCCCTTGACCAACGGACCATGTGAAACTGGGGTAGCTGGATTCGAACCAACGCATGAGGGAGTCAAAGTCCCTTGCCTTACCGCTTGGCTATACCCCAAAAGACAAAATCTAGTATATCGAAATTCTAGATTACTGTCAATATCTTTTCGAATTAAATTTTAAATTTCGATTTTATCCCTTTTAATAAAGCTCATATAGAGTCTATCAAAGTATTTTATGTTTCATTTTGGAAATATATTCAAAAACTTTTTGGTCCCTTTTTTCGATAATAGCTTGTAAAAGTAGTTCATGGTACTGCTTATTATTCATCCCAATTTCTAATATATCTTGTATAGCCACACCTGAGTCATTTTTTAAAGAAGATATATAGCGTCTCTCAGCAATAATGATATCTGCTTTTTTTAGTAATTTTTCATCTATCTGAGTCGTTTGATAGTTTACAAAAAAGAATTCCGCTATCTTAGATGTAAAATATTGGTTTAACATTACTTGATAGGTTTGTAATCTAATATTACTAGATGAAATTACATATACAGAAAGAGGAGCTAAGAAAGTCTCTATTAAGTTAGATAATTGCATTGTTAGTAGCACTGTCTCATGTTTGGAAAAAGTTAAATTCCCTCCCTTCAGGTTAAAAATATCAGCCAGACCTTTATCTAATAGGTGATATAAATCCTTAGAATAGCTCAGCCTTGATGTATTTAAAAAATAAAAATCAGGAATAAAATAATAACAATAACAAATAAAATGTCTCAAAAAATAGGCATTAATATCTTTAAAATGCTGCGAGTCAATAAATTCTCTACCCAATAATCGACCACAAAAATTCTTAAAGGCTTTTGACTTTGATATCTTATAAGAAGCAAAAATAAATTCTTCGTTGACATTGATATCATCTCGATTGCTAAATAGAGGACCATCACTAATACAAAACACTAAATATAGATAATCAAGTAAACCTTCATTCAACTCTATATCAAGATGTATAGCAATACTCTTTTGAGCTGCTTTGGATAACTCCATGTAGAGAATAGATTTTTTTAGTTGATTAAAGGATTCTGTTTGAGGAATTTCTACTTTATATTCTTTTCTTTTCCAAACTAAATTCACCAAAATATAAAAATAGTAATATTCTTCAGATAAGTCTTTAAGGTCGTAGTCACACCCTTTAAAATTCGAGTATTCAATAAAATCCCTTATCATTACCTCACTTGTAGCATCAAAAGGATAAATAATAAAACCAAAATGATACTGTAACAAAGCAATCAGCAGTCTAATCTGATATTCTGGACCTGTCACTTTATTTTTTTGTATTGATAACTTAACACTCTCCAAATAAAGTTTACAGTTTTTCTTTATTCGGTAGGCACTTGCGACGGATATGAATTTCTTAGCCGTGAATTCAGAAAAACTGACATTTTGAGGAGCAATAAAATATGCCAAAAACTGTAACATATTAGACTCTCGATAAATGGTATGCAAAGTCTCTAGCTTAGAAAGTGTTTCGTAATGGAACAATACCATTGTTCTACTTTTGACAACAAGGTAGAAATCAGAATAAAGTATTTGTAGTTCCGAAATAAGACCTTGTAAAATCTTTTCACTCAAAGCATATTCTGTTTTAAAGTGATCAAGGTTAATTTCTCCATCATCAAGTAAGGCGGTCATCAGGTATGCTTTCAGTTTTATTTTTTCTTCGAGAAAATCAAATAGCAATATCTTATCCTCCTTAATAAAAAATCAGAAAATTCCCTTTCACATCCATTATATTCTAAAAGACTAAAAAACTCACAATTTTTGTGTAGATATAACAAAAAAGACAGGAAGTTCCTATCTTTTAGAATAAATTATTCTTTCTCATCAATGATGAGTCTTACTTTTTTCCCTTGTGTTGGTACCGAATAGACAATCGACCTTATCGCTGTAATTGTACGACCCTTTTTGCCGATAACACGACCGATGTCTTGGGTATCTAAATCAAGATGGTACTCTAAAAATTCTGGGCCATCCTGAATTTTTATGGTTAACTGATCTGGTTGTGAAATCAAAGGTTTCACAATAGCAATAATGAGATTTTCAATGGTATCCATAGGCTTTTATTATTTTGAGAATTTTTGATCGTGGAATTTAGTCATAACTCCAGCTTTTGAAAGAAGGTTACGAACTGTATCTGAAGGTTGTGCACCTTTTGATAACCATTCAAGAACACGTTCTTCTTTGATTGTAACTTGGTTTTCTGCAACTAATGGGTTGTATGTTCCAACAGTTTCAATAAAACGTCCGTCACGTGGTGCACGTGAATCTGCAACATTGATACGGTAGAAAGGTTTCTTCTTAGAACCCATACGAGTTAAACGGATTTTTACTGCCATTTTTAAATAGTCTCTTTTCTTTTTCTTTATATTTGGTCGTTGATAGCTTAACTAACAACTTTACCTTACTAAGTATAACATAAATACAAACTCTGTCAAGAAAAAATCTTGACAGAGCATATGTTTTTTTATTCATATCGTAAAGCATCAATTGGGTTTAATTTGCTAGCTTTATTAGCAGGTAATAAACCAAATATAATTCCAATAAATGCTGAGAAAATTAAACTGCCTATAGCCACGTTAAGTGACACAGAAGGAGTAATCTTATCTTGCGCATTAGCAATTAACATCGTACCTCCATAGGCTAGTAATAACCCAATTAACCCACCCAAAATCGTTAAGACCATTGATTCAATTAAAAATTGAGCTAAAATTTTACGTCGAGTTGCCCCAAGGGCTTTACGAAGGCCAATTTCTCTCGTGCGCTCAGTTACAGAGACTAACATAATATTCATCACTCCGATACCACCAACTAGGAGAGAAATTGCTGCAATCGCTCCAATAACACCTGTCATAATACCAACTTGGGTATTGATAGATTTAACTATAGATGTCATGTCAAAATTATCATAGTACCCATCCTTAGCATGACTAATGTCTGTTAAACGTTTGCCTATTTCTTTACCAATGCGATTGGATTGCGATACATCATTAAGATGAAAATATATGTTTTCTGCTTCTTTAGCACCAAACTCCGAAGCTAACTGTGTATTGGTTAAAATAGCATTCCCATCAGAATTACTTCCATATAAACCTGAACCAGCTTCTGGATCCGAATAAACCCCCACTACTAAGTAAGATTTATTTTTTACAGTCACCACTTTATTTAACGCTGCTTCATTTGTCTGAAATAATCTCTGAGCTAATTTTTCTTCTAGTAAAATAACTCTCGAGAATTGGTTATAATCCTCCTCTTGGAATTGACGACCACTTTTAATTTTGAACTTTTTGATACCAAGGTAAGTGCGGTTAATTCCTGTTATATTAACCGTCTTTGCCTTTTTTTCAAGGTAAGCTACTGGAGCATTTGTTTGATTAGTTACATAGTAGCCACTAACACCATCTACTTCCTTAGCAATCTTTTTTAACCATGATTCTTGAATAATTGGTTCCTTACGGTTGGTATCACTACTTTGCATGAAAGCCCCTTGAGCTCCAAAGTTATCCTCATTTTTTTGGTCTTCTTTTGTTTTATAATAAATCTGAAGGTTCTTCTGAGACTTTGTAATCTCATTTGTAACCGAATCTTTCATGCCCTTACCTAAGGCCATAATTAACACAACTGATGCAACCCCAATGATAATCCCTAACATGGTCAGAAAAGCACGCATCTTGTGCCCTAGAATCGATGATAGGGCAAATTTCCAATTTTCCATAATCGAATCTCCCCTTAATCAATTCTAATACTATCAGTAGTATCTGCTGTAATTTCGCCATCACGAATAACAATTTTACGTGTCGCATAATCGGCGATTTCTGGTTCATGAGTTACCATGATAATGGTTTTACCTTCTTGATTTAATTCCGTTAGGAACTGCATAATTTGCTCACCCGTCTTTGTATCCAAGGCACCAGTCGGCTCATCTGCTAGAATAATAGATGGGCTATTCACCAAAGCACGCGCGATTGCTACACGTTGCTTCTGTCCCCCAGATAATTCTGTTGGCAGATGGTTCATACGCTCTCTTAATTCAACTTTATCTAAAAATTGTTTTGCTAAATTTTTACGCTTTTTAGGAGCTACACCCGCATAAATTAAGGGTAATTCAACATTTTGCAAAGCCGTTAGTTTAGATAACAAGAAAAATTGTTGAAAGACAAAACCGATTTCCTTATTTCGAACTTGAGCTAATTTTGTTTGACTTAGTTCTTCGACACGTTTACCATTTAAACTATAATCTCCTGAAGTTGGGGAATCCAACAAGCCAATAATATTCATTAGTGTGGATTTCCCCGAACCAGATGGCCCCATGATTGCAAGAAATTCACCTTCATAAACCGTCAAATCAATGTTCTTTAAGACTTGAAGTTTTTGATCCCCATTTTGATAACTTTTAACAATCTGATGCAATCTAATCAGTTCTTTTCGATTAGTTGTCACGATTATTTCACCTCTGATTTCTTATTAGACTTAAGATCTATTGATTCAATATTATCAATTTTTTGCCCATCCTTGAAAGTTTTGCTTGGATTAGTAACCACGATTTGTCCTGCTTTCAAACCTGATAAAATTTCTTGTGTCTTAGCATCAGCTTTACCAATTTTGACTTCAACTTTGGAAATTTTACGATTAGAATCATTGTATACCCAAACAAAGTGTTTATTATCTTTGTTTGTCACAGAACTTGTAGGAACAATAAGGTGCTTATCTCCATTAACTACTTCAACTGATACAGTAAAACCTTGTTTTAATGCATCGAGAGGGCTAGTAATATCTACTTTATATTTATAATTTACAGCACTAGAGCCGTTATTAGAGTCATTGTTGTTTGCTTCTGCTTCTGGATAATTTGAGATATATGAAATTTTACCTTCCCATTCCTTGTCAGGATAGACCTTAGATTTTATTTTAACAGACTGGTCTTTTTTAACATTAGCCAAATCATACTCACTCATCGTTCCTTGTACTTGGAGTTTACCCTCAGTTGCTACATGGACAAGTACTTGACTAGTTTTTGAAGCTGGATCAATATCACTATTAACTTCAACAACTGTCCCTGATACGTCACTTGTAATAACAGTATCATTCAATGCTTTTTGTGCTTTATTTACTTCTGCCTGTGCATCTGCATAAGCATCATTCAAATCTTGAAGTTGTTGGTTGTATGAAGCATTAGCTTGACTTTGATAATTTTGCTGTAGACGATTCGTCGCACCACTAGTCGATTGAGCCCCTTGTCCTTGTGATGATGATGAAGATTGATCACTTGATTCCATAGCTGGAAGACTTCCTGTTGTCTTTAGATTATTAATCTGACGCGCTACTTTATTTAATTGACGATTAGCAGTGTCGTAGGCTGCTTGTGCAGTTGTTGTATCATATTGAACTAACTGCTGACCAGCTGTGATTTTATCACCCACTTTAACTGTAACAGTTGCTCGATTACCTTTATTAGCATCAAAATACACATACTGTTCTTGATTAGCCTTAGCTTTTCCTGTCAAAAGAGTTGAGGACGAAACACTTCCTTCTCTAACATTAAAAACTTTGTAGTTAGTTTTTACTGCACTCTTATTAGGTTGAGATTGTACCCATAAAAAGCCACCTACTGCTACAATTAGTGCCACTGAGAGCCCTGATATAATTGCTCCTTTTTTACTAATTCCTAAATTTTGTCGTTTACTCATGTCCATCTCCTGTTTGTATTATTAATATAGAACAAGTGTATTATTTTTAAATAATATTGTCAAGAAAATTCTTTAAAAATAATATTTTTACTCATTAAGTATACTATTTTGCTCATAGAAAGAACTTACAAAATTGAAAGTACTTTACTTTTTACCACAAATAAAAGCTGAGATCTATATCTCAGCTTTTATTTTTTATTAAGAATTGCTAAATAGACTGACAAGAGATAGAAAAATTTTTCATTTTTGAAAACATGTCTGCTTGACTTTCTCCCAATAAATACACTTCTTCCACCTCTTCTATACCCATAATTGTTAATATGGTCTCAATACCTATAGTGTCAAAAATTATAGATGTATCATTTAATTGTTCTATGAGGAGAGGTTGATTGGTAACAATTAATAATTCTAAACGAGTTTGTTTGATTTGCTTAATTAACTCATTTAATTTTACTAGGGAATAACCCTTGTCTACCATTATCAAAGCCTTTTGACAACCGCTAGAAATGTAGTCTGAATGCCAATCATAGCTTCGAAAATACTGAATTTGATGGCCAGTTAGAACACCAGAACTTTGTTCGACTTGCTTTAGAACAGGTGCAACACTATGTTTTTTTCGATATTCTAACATGTCTATCAAAGAGATTTGCCAACTATTAGCAATATAGTCATCCGAAAAACCATACCTTTTAGCTTCCTTGTAAATATCTACATTATATTGGCTTTTATTCAGGTTTTCATACAACTCTACAATATGTAAACATTTATCTAAGTAAAAAGGGTTGATTTTAGTAACTGAGGATAAATCATACAAATCAAAGCCACGTCTAAAAGCCTCTAAAAGATAAGCTAGACGATTTTCTTTTTTCTGAATCAAAGCAAACATCAAATCTTCCTCGCTAATATCACTCAGAAATGGAAAATGATCATAACTGCTAGCCTCGAGTAAATTTAAAAATAATTGCTCTATATTACGAGCAAAAAAGATATAATCAACTTTTTCAAAACTAAAAGATACGGCAGCTACATAGTCTAATTGTGGCTCTAAAAAGGCAGAGGTATTTGGGTAATAAGAATGCTTCAGTTGACTAAAAGTATATCCCACTGTCAATTTAGTTGCTATCTCTAAAACAGGATAGGTCGTAATAGTCTCAAATAAAATGCTTTGATAAGACAAACCAGATGATAAGCTAATTATATGATAATCCAAACTGTTCAAATCTATTAAGAAACTAAAGTAACATACTCCAATAATGTTTGCTTTTCGACACACATCAAATGCAACATCTCGAATTGTTTGCCTAGCAGCATCGGATAAAGTTTGACTTGGTACAATCGCTAGAGACTTCCCAGTTGTTTTATTAGATTCAATATATTCTAAATCAGAAACATATAAACAATTATTCAAAGAGTCTCTCATTACTAAACAATCTACTTGCACGAAGTCTTGATTATTGTCTATTGCCTGAACACTTTTTTCTGATAAATTATCACTGATATACTGCCTTGAATAATGACTCTGCCACACTAAAAACTCTTGAAATAGCTCATGATTTTTATCTAAGCAAAGGGGGTAAATCAAACTATCTTCATGTGTATTTATATACCCCACAAGCGTCTCAAGATTTTCAAATTGTGCATCATAATGGTGAATCACATGGTTTAGCTCCTTCGAGATAAGAATACTAACAGGTCTATCCCTTTTAGATAACCTCTCAACAGTTGATCTAATTAAATCGTCATATTCTTTCATTTTCTGTCCGAAAATAATAAGCAAAATAGGCTGTTTATCCTTTGTATTTAGCATATACGCACCTCCTTATTAATCAGCTCACCGACTGACTTTAAATAATATCTTATGTTTAAGCGCGTGATCCAATCATTTCTAAAAATTCATCAAAAAAATAGGTCACATCATGAGGGCCTGGAGCAGCCTCTGGGTAAAATTGCACAGACATCACTGGAAATGAGCGGTGCCTTAGAGCAACAATCTCTTGATCATTCAAACCTTCGTGTGTTACCAGTAAATCATGCGGAAGATTTAGCCGGTTAACGGTAAAATGATTAAACTGACTAACTGTTTCTAAACGACCCGTAGCAATATCTCTCATGGGATAATTTGGCCCCTTCTTAGCAACTGGGAGTCTCATAATTTCTGCACCATTTGCCATGGCAATTAATTGATGCCCCAAACCAATGCCTAACATAGGAACAGATTTTTGTAATTCTTTAATAGTGTTTAAGACTTCCTGAAGCTTTTCTGGATTCCCCGGACCATTAGATAATATGATACCTTCTGGGTATAGATTTTTAATACCTTCTAAAGACGTATTGTAGGGAATGACAGTCACGTCACACTGACGTTTAGACAATTCTCTCAAAATAGAATGTTTAAGGCCAAAATCAAGTACAACAATATTTCGGCCGCTAGCAGGCGACGGATAAGCTGTTTTTGTCGAAACTTGTTCCACATTATTTGTCGGTAATACTGTCGCTATTAATTGATCTTGTAAATGTGATAAAACATCACCTGCTTCTGCTAAAGTAGCTTTTACAAATCCTTTTTCTTTAATAACTTGCATCAAATACCTTGTATCGACCCCCGACATTGCAGGAACCTTTTTCATTTTCAAAAATTCATCTAGATTCATCTTGCTAGTATCGCTACTTACACATCTGGAATACTCTGCAACAACAACTCCTAAACAAGTGGGAATAATGGCTTCAGAGTAACTGCGATGAATACCATAATTTCCTATTAGCGGTGAGGTAAAAACTAAAATTTTTCCATTATGTGAAGGATTCGTTATTATTTCCTGATAGCCGGTATTCCCCGTACAAAAAACTAATTCGCCAGTTACATCAAGAGATGAACCAAAGGATAGTCCTTCAAAAACCGTACCATCCTCTAGAATTAACAATTTTTTTGCCATTGTGGTTCTTCCCCTTCTATAAAATCATCGTAAATAATAGTCGTCTACTTAACTCGGATCAATAATACTCACACGATCGTAACCATCATGTTCCATCACTTCAACTAGAATTTCTTCAAATTGACTTGTTGGAATATTTTTCCCCACATAATCTGCACGAATGGGTAGTTCACGATGCCCACGGTCAATTAATACAGCTAAACTGACACGACTCGGACGCCCCAAACTAACAAGATTATCAATAGCAGCTCGAATAGTGCGACCTGTATAGAGAACATCATCAATTAATATAATATCTTTATCAGTGATGTCAACTGGCATAGTTGTGGTGTCAACTTCAACTTTCATATCATCACGGAAAGGTTTAGTATCCAATTCTCCAACGGGAATATCTAAATTTTCTAATTGCTTCAAGCGTTCTTGAATGCGTTTGGCTAAAAAAACACCTCTTGTTTTAATGCCTGCTAAGACAATATTATCTAAATTTTTGTTACGTTCTATAATTTCGTAGGTAATACGTGTAATAGCACGTTTCATGGTCACATCATCAATAATTTCTTTTCTTTTCATTGCAGTATCCTCTCTAAGATAAAAGAGCCCCTTCAAAAGGAGACTCTCTAGAATGACAAAGCCGCTCAGGCATTGATTTAGTCTGAAGTTTCTCCTTAACTATCTCACTGGATAAGGTTAAAGGAATGATTTGCTTATATTATAGCAAATGGTAAAAGTATTTTTCAAGAAAAACTTAATTTTTTCTCAACTTGTCTAAGGTTGTCTGAAAAATTTCCGGAACCTCTACTGAAAAAATCAAATTCTCTCCGTTACTTGGGTGCGTAAAACCTAGTGTTTGTGCATGCAAAAACTGTCCTTTACCCCCTAAAGTCTTACGGGGACCGTAGACAGGATCACCGGCTAGAGGATGGCCAATATAAGCCATATGAACCCGAATTTGGTGTGTTCGACCTGTCTCCAATGACAATTCAACTAAGGTATAATCACCAAAACGTTCTAAAACATGAAAACGAGTTATTGCTGGCTTACCTTTAGCAGTCACTGCTTGCTTCTTACGATCTTTATCGCTTCTACCAATCGGAGCCTCAATCACACCTCGATCATTTGGTAAATTACCATGCACAATTGCTAAATATTTACGAAGCGATTTTTTATCTTTTAACTCTTCAGCCAACACTTGGTGAGCTCTATCATTTTTTGCAACCATCAATAAACCAGAAGTATCTTTATCAATACGATGAACGATCCCTGGGCGAACAACGCCATTAATTGATGATAAATCCTTAATATGATACATCAAGGCGTTAACTAAGGTGCCCGAACTGTGGCCTGCAGAAGGGTGAACAACCATTCCTTGCGGCTTATTAACCACAGCAACGTCATCATCTTGATAGATAATATCTAAAGGGATATTCTCAGCTTGATAATCTAGTACTTCCTCTTTAGGAATATCAAAAGTAATCCGATCTCCTTCTTGAACAGTATATTTCGCTTTTTTTACTTGTCCATTTACTAACACAATCCCTTTTTTAATTTCTTCATTAGCTTGACTACGCGACAGTTCAGAATTATCAGCTAAAGCTTTATCTAGCCTAACTCCTGCTATTTTAATTGTGATTTCCATTACTTTCCTCTTTCCAAAGTGCAATCATTAAGCAAATAATACCAATTGTCAGATATGAGTCTGCTACATTAAAGATAGCAAAATTAATAAAATCTAAATGCACCATATCAACGACATAACCCAATCTTAAGCGATCTATAAAGTTTCCTAATCCACCAGAGATGATTAAGGTTAGAGAAATTAATAACCAATAACTTCCATTAATATGTTTCATCAAATAAATAATAGCAACACAAACAACAAAGATTGTAATTAAGGTAAAAAGCCATTGTTGATTTTGCAAAATAGAAAATGCAGCACCATAATTTCTCAGATAAGTTAGACTAACGATATTTGGAATGAATTCCTTAATTTGGTTTAGTTCAATATGTTTAACAATCCATAACTTAGATAGTTGATCTAAAGCAATCAACAAAATAGTTATTATTGGTATAATAATCTTTCTCATTACTTCTCCTATGAATTAAATCCCTTAAAATACTCTTCCATAACAGCAACAAATTTTAAAGCCATCTGAGATAAATTACGATCTTTTCGTTTGATATAAATCATTTGGTTATCTAGATGATCTTCTAATGGAATAACAGTGATACCATTCACACTGCGGCTATCCAAGAATCCTGAGCCCGTCGCATAAGCTTGGGTTCTTTCTAAAATACCATTTAATGTTGCTCTATCAGTAACATTATAGGTAACAGAACTATCAAGTACTTCCACAAAATTCTCCGAGTAATACCGATAATCATCTCTATCCTGTGTAAAACGTACGGTTGGTAATCCTTCTAAATCTGTCATTATCAGAGATGTTTTACTAGCCAAGGGATGGTCTTTCCCAAGATAAATATGAGTTTTAAAAGGAATAAGCTCTACAAACTCTAACCCCAATTTGTCCAACCGCTGAAGTAAACCTTTTTTATTTTGACTATTGATATAAATGATACCTATTTCGCTATTCCCTTGAGCAACTTCATCTAAGATACGTATTGTTGTTGATTCGAAAATACGGAAATAGCTAAAATTATCATTACATTTTGAAAACGCTGTGATTAAAGGAGGTAGAAAATCATAATGTTGACTTGCTATTGAGAATTCTTGCTCTGTAGCTTCAGATTGCGAAAACTGTTTTTCGAATGAATCAAAGCTTTTCACAACTTCTAAAGCATTCTCATAAAAAGTCATGCCTTGATTGGTCAACACTGCACCAGTAGTTGTACGCGTAAAAATCTGAAACCCTAATTCTGTTTCCAAATCACGAACGGCAACAGATAAACTTGGCTGACTAACAAATAGTTTTGCAGCTGCTTCACGAAAAGTACCACTATTTGCGATAGCAACAACATAACGCAGTTGTTGAATATTCATTTTATCACTTCCTCATTTTAGTACCCTTCATTATACCAAAAAATAACTATCCTTGCGGAAAATTCTTCATGAATTAGGACTATTTCACTGTAAAAGAACAACAAAGTTTATGAGTATTAATGATAAATCTCTTAACATATTGTCTTTTGTTACAAAATGAAAGCTCTGACAATAATAAAAGACCTTATGAATAGTCATAAAGTCTTAACTAGGCATTATTTTGCGATTGGGTAAACAGACACTTGTTTTTTATCGCGTCCTTTACGTTCGAAACGAACAACACCTTCAACTTTAGCAAAAAGTGTATCGTCCCCACCACGTCCAACGTTAGCACCTGGATAGATGTGTGTACCGCGTTGACGGTAAAGAATTGATCCACCTGATACTGTTTGTCCGTCAGCTGCTTTAGCTCCAAGACGTTTTGCTTGTGAATCACGTCCGTTTGATGTAGAACCTCCACCTTTTTTGTGGGCGAAAAGTTGCAAGTTAGCAAGATTCATTTTTAACATAATGTTGTGTCCTCTCTTAAATTAGTGTGTCATGACTATTGTACTAACAAATTCAGAAGAATCTTTAGACAGATTAGTCATTCCAAGAAGGTAAGACTCAAATAATAATTGAACCTTATCCTCTTTATGTTGTGGTATAGAAGATAAATCTATCTTCATATAACCACCTTCAACGTCATTGATAATCAATTGCGCTTGGCAGGTCGTTAAAGCCTCTAATGAATTAATAAAATTAATTGATAAAGTACTAACAGCTGCACAAATCACATCAAAGCCGTACTCGCCACTACCAGCATGACCGCTGATTTCAGCACTATAAAGATAGCCTGATTGATTACGAGTAAAAGTTGCTTTAATCATGAAAAATTAAGCGTTGATTGCGTTGATAACAACTTTTGTATAAGGTTGACGGTGACCTTGTTTACGGTGGCTACCTTTTTTAGGTTTGTATTTGTAAGAAACAACTTTCTTTTGTTTGCCTTGTTTTTCAACAGTACCAACAACAGTAGCTCCTTCAACAACTGGAGTACCAACTTTAGTTGTTTCACCACCAACAAGAACAACTTCGTTAAATGTAACTTCTGCTCCTGCTTCAACGTCAAGTTTTTCAACGTAGATAGCTTGTCCTACTTCAACTTTAACTTGTTTACCACCAGTTTTGATGATTGCGTATGTGCTCATGATGCACCTCCTATAAAAATTTCTTGTGAGGTTTCCCTCTGTGAAGACTCGCCTATAAATCGTGAGAGCCTTGCCCTACTTAATCTAACGATTTTCGCGCGGTTGCACAGGATGTGCATTTAGTCAACATTCAAATTTTATCATAAACTCTTTTTTTATGCAAGATAAAACAAAATAAAATTATCAACTTTACCACTTCAAATTAACTAACTCATTCATCTCCTTATATGCTTTATCAACTTTATCTTTCATAGTCTGATCAATCGTAGAACGTTTCTTACCACCTTCAATATAATCCTCTAAAACTAGCGTCCTATAATCATAAGCTGGAAAGCCTTCTTCAACATAACGGCCATTTGCTTTTGCTTCTACTAGTGTTGGATGCGCCTTAACTTTTTTAATTACTGTTTTTTGACCTTTTTTCTCTATTGTTACATCCATTAATAATCCTCTTTCTGTCCAGATATCATCAACTGTTTCTAAACGCTGATTTGAAATAAAATTTCCCATAGAGTAAATAATAAATTTTTTCTGGCCATCTTTTTTTATCACTTCAGACGGTTCAACAACGTGAGGGTGTCCTCCGAATATAATGTCTGCCCCCCATTTAATCATACTGTGATAAAGCATTACTTGTTCTGTAGTAGGTTTTTTTTGATATTCTATCCCCATCTGTGGCATGACAATGGTGATATCTGCTTCTTTTTCAGCCTTTTTAATATCTTGCTTAATCTTTTTAGTATCTAAATCAGACATATGTTTTTCATAGTCACTCTTTGAAACATTAGCTTCCATACCATTGTAGCCATACGAATAACCTAAAATAGCAATTTTAATACCATTTACATGCTTAATTAAGATATCTTCTTTATTTCTATCCTTTAAATAAACCCCAATAGTATCCAATCCCAGACGATTAAAAGTCTTGACAGTATTGATAGCACCTGCCAGTTGTGAATCCAGAATATGATTATGTGCTAAGTCAACGACATCATATCCAGTTTCTTTCATAGTAGTTGCAATCTCATTAGGAGCATTAAATAAAGGATAGCCCGCTAAAGGATATTCTGAACTAATCGTCCCTTCATAATCACCAATCGCTAAATCAGCGCTCTCAATCCAAGATTTTACCTCTTTAAAATAAGGAGTAAAATTATAAGTGCCGTCGGGTTGGCGCGCACTGGCATATAGTACATCGTGTAGTAAAATATCTCCGTTTGCAACCACACGTGCTGTTTTTACAGTATTGTTATTTGCAACCTTTTGCCCTTTAGATTGTGCTAAATCCCTAGATAATCCCAAAATAAAAATAGCAATAATAACGGCTACACAAAAAATAAGTGTTTTCTGATAAGGGATTCTTGCCATACTTGCCTCCTTTATTCGTATTATAGCATTTTTTATAACCTTATGACAGCGCAATCATTTTAATAAAAAACTACAGAATAAATCTGTAGTTTAAAAATTCATTATAATAAATCGTCAATCAAGTCATCAACATCATCACTATCTGCTTGAGGTTGAATAGTAGTTACCATAATCCCTGCAACTGCTCTCTCTACCAGACCTTCTACATCCATACGTTTCTCATACTGTTCTGTATTCTTAATTTTAGGGTTAGTTTTTGGGCGATCTGGTGCAAAAATCGTACAGCAATCCTCAAATGGTTGAATTGAAATATCAAAAGTATCTATTTTTTGAGCAATATCAATAATTTCTAGCTTATCCATCGTGACCACAGGACGAATAATCGGTGTTGCAGTGACAGCATTAATGGCTTGCATACTTTCTAGCGTTTGGCTTGCCACCTGCCCTAAACTTTCACCGTTAATAATAACAAGACCATTTCGGTTCTCACGAATACGATCTGTAATACGCATCATAAACCTACGTGTTAACGTCATCAAGTAAGCTTCAGGAGCTTTTTCCTTAATTTCCTCTTGAATTTCTGTGAATGGAACTTCAATAAATTGAATATTACCACCAAATTTTGTCAATTTACGTGTTAAATCATGTGCTTTTTTCAATGCACCTGGGCTAGTATAAGGAGGACTTGCAAAATGGACTGCTTCTATATCTACACCACGTTTTAACGCTAGGTAACCTGCCACCGGAGAATCAATCCCACCAGACAACATCAGCATCCCTTTTCCAGATGTTCCTACCGGTAATCCTCCTGCACCCCTAATATTCTCATATGAAATATAAGCAGCCTCATCTCGTATCTCGACTTTAAGATTGATATCTGGTTGCTTCATCTGAGCCTTAATATTTGGCAAGACTGAAAAAACGGCATCTCCTAAAGTATGATTTAGAGCACGGCTATCCAATTCAAATGAGTGGTCACTACGTTTTGCGGTAATTTTAAAAGTCATCCCATCTTTATAAACGGAAGTCATAATTTCCTGGACAGCTTTTACCAATGTATCAACATTTTTTTCTACTTTAAAAGATGGAGAAAAAGCTTGGATACCAAAAATCTCTTTTAAGGACTCTGCAACTTCATGATAATCTGTACCATTGAGATATACATGTCCTCTATCACGATCTGTTTTTACTGAAACATCTGGATAAATGGAGAGTACATGCTCCATATTATTTTTTAACTTATTGATGAAGCGCATACGGTTTTTCTTCTTAGTAGAGAGCTCTCCATAACGAATCATAATTTCTGAATACTGCATCTTATCCTCTAACTTTCTTGGTTTTTTCATAAACTTGTTTAAAAATAGTTAAAAATTGCTCTACTTGTCCCATATCATTGTCATCATCTAAGCTGATACGTACAGCAGTTTGGGCTAACTTAGTTGAAATTCCCATTGCTATAAGAGTTCCTGCTGGTTTACCTGCTTTAGAAGAGCAAGCGCTAGTTGTCGAGATAAAAATATCATGTCCCTCAAAGGCATGGACAAGAACTTCTCCTCGGACACCCTTGATACCAAACGTGATAATGTTAGGTGAAAAATCTTCCTTACCCGAAAATAACGTAATATCCTCATATTTGGCTAATTCATCATGAATAATGGTTTTCATTTTACTTATTTTAGGAATAGCTACTACTTCCTTGTCCATAACCATTCGTAAAGCTTTAGCAGTAGCTGCAATCCCTGCGACATTCTCAGTAGTTGAACGTAAATCAGATTCTTGTCCACCACCTGTTAGTAATGGTGAAATACGTTTTCCTTCTTTAATATATAGAAAGCCAACCCCACGAACGCCGTGAAATTTATGACTAGAAAAAGATGCAAAATCAACTCGCTCAGTCAAATAATCTTTAGTCGGTATCTTACCTATTGCTTGAACAGCATCAACATGAAACGATATAGTAGGTTTATCTGACAACAAGTCTGAAATAGCTTTTATTGGCTGAATAGAACCAATTTCATTGTTTATTGCCATAATTGAAATAAGAATCGTTTCTGGTTTAATTAATTTGACCAGTGCTTCTACGTCTACAAATCCTTTATCATCTACTGGCGCATAATCAATCTCAAACCCATACTCTCCAAGCCATTTAGCAGACTCTTTAACAGCTGGGTGTTCGATATCAGAAACAATAATATGATTTCCAAAATGTTGTTTCTCAAACGCAAGGCCCTTAATAACCCAATTATCGGCCTCTGTACCGCCAGATGTAAAGAAAATTTCATTTACTTTAAGCTCAAGTAAACTAGCAATTTGTTTACGGCTAGCCTCTAAAATCCGAGAAGATGTTGTTCCTAGCTCATGTAAACTTGAGGGGTTTCCATAGATTTTACTAGCTACTTCTTGATAAGTCCTTAAAACTTCTGGATAGGGAATAGTAGTTGCCGAATTATCAAAATAAATCATAAATCTGTCCTTCTAAAGTCAATCAGTGTTATTATAGCATAATTTCCCTACTATTTATATTAGTTTGTGAACATCCCAAAATAATATTTATGATAATTCTCATAATTTATCACAAAACTCACTACCCATTACACTAACATAGCTTAATAACCTAGGTTGCTTATTTAAATGTTTAAAATTATTTTTTCTTTAGCTTTTTTTAGGATAAAATCATATAATAGTTGATGTACATTTAAGGAGGGCGTCATGTCAAAAGGATATTCAAGACAACAGAAAAAGTCTACTAAGACTAATACTGATTCAACTCAATCACCCGCTAAGCATATAAAAACAGGTTTTTCTGCACTTCAAAAAACAATTGCATTAGTCGGTAGTGTTTTAAGTATTATTGTTGCCTCTATTACTATTACTAATGCGATTAATAATCACAAAGACTCTAGTAAGACTGATTCTTCTACTTCAAAAACCGTCATTATAAGAGAAAGTGGACAAAATTCTAGTAACCAAGTTTCTACTGAAAAAGATGAGACAAGGGCATCATCCAGCCAAACACTAGAAAATTCCTCTGCTAGTAGTACTCCGAGTAGCAGTTCAAATTCTGCTGCCAATAATGATCAAACATCATCTAGTACTAACAATGATCAAACAAATAATACTACTACCGATACCTCAACTATTGGAAATACAACAACACCTTAAAAAAAGCTAGGTTCCCTAGCTTTTTTTGTATTCTTTGATAGCATTAGCGCATTGTAACAAATTCCTCAGATCCAGTTGGGTGAATAGCAACGGTATCATCAAAGTCTGCTTTAGTAGCCCCCATTTTGATAGCAACTGAAAAACCTTGAATCATTTCATCAATACCATAACCAACACCATGAAGCCCAATAACTTTTTCCTCTTTTCCTAGGGTTACGAGCTTCATCTTAACTGCTTGGCGATTAGTGGTAACAGCCGTATACATAGAGGTAAAAGTTGATGTATAGACTTTGATATTATCTTCTCCAAATTGCTCGATAGCTGCTGCTTCTGAAAGTCCTACCGTCCCAATTACAGGGTGAGTAAAAATAACTGAAGGTACGTTATGGTAATCTAATTTTTCGTTATCTTTATGATTAAAAAGTCTTTCTGATAAGCGACGACCTGCTGCAATTGCTACCGGTGTCAAGGCAATTTTCCCATTAACATCTCCAATAGCATACACGCCATCTACAGAAGTATTCTCAAATTCATCTGTTTTGATATAACCTTTATCATTTAAAACAATATCGGTATTTTCAAGTCCCATGTCTACATTTGGTCCACGGCCGATAGCCCATATTACACGATCAACGACAAGCGTTTTCCCATTTTCAGCTTCAAAAATCAACTTGCCACCTTCATCGCGTTTAAGAGATTTAGGTACATGTTTAGCATGCAAAGAGATACCTGATTTCTCCATTTCAGCCATAACCTCACTTGTTACCATGTCATCAAATCCGCGTAGAATATGGTCTTTTCTAAATGCAAGATGGGTTTCAACGCCTAATTCATTAACCACTCCAGCAAGTTCCGCCGCGATATAGCCCGCCCCAACAATCAATATAGAATTTGGTAAGGTCTCCCATCCAAAAAAATCATCAGAAGTCTCACCAAGTTCACTTCCAATAATATCAGGGTAAAGAGGGTGTCCACCTGTTGCAATAGTAATGTGAGGAGCTTTATATTGCTGACCATTCACTTCAATAGTATGGTTATCAATAAAACGAGCAAATCCATCAATCTTTTCGACCCCATTACGCTCAAAATTAGCGGCATACGACTGTCTAGACCGCTGCACGTAAGCATCGCGATTAGCTTTTAGAGTAGTAAAATTAAAACTAAGATTATTGGCTTCAAAACCATAACCTGAACTATACTTATGGAGTGTCTCAGAAACTTGTGCACCATACCACATGATTTTCTTCGGTACACAACCTAAGTTAACACAAGTTCCACCTACTTGTCCACCTTCAATTAACAGGACTTTTGCTCCATACATGGCTGCCCTATTAGCGGTACCACTGCCTGCACTACCTCCACCAATAACGATATAATCATATTGTTTTGACATTACTCTCTCCTTGAATCATTGATACCTATACTCTATCACAAAGTGTTTACAGTCACAATTTTCTGCTACGTAGAATGCAAAACCAATATAATGTAGGCAATGCTAGTTCAGTAGACTATCATAAATTGAAATATTACAAAAGAGAAAACTCAAGGAGCTCTCTCTTTTATACTATTACATTAAGTCCTGCATGGGTGCAAAGACAATTTTTTCGATATCAGACATATAGACAGACAACCGTTGTTGTTGGTCAAAATAAACTTTTAAAAGGTCATTGGATTCAATTTTTTCCCCAAGTTTAGACATTTCATCTTGTTCTTCTTGACTTGGCATTTGGCCAGATTGCATCATTTCTTGAACTTTTGATTGGGTAGCCAAAAAGTCTTGCCAAAGCACTTGTGCATCCGCATCACTTTCAATAGCTGCTTTTGCAGTTAAAACTGCTTGGTATTCTGGTAAAGCACGAACAGCACGTTCTAATTCATTTGCTAAATCATATACATTAGCCATAAGTTACTCCTTTTTCTACTTGAACTTACCACTATTGTAGACTTTTATACCTTTTTTTGCAATTGAATGCTACTAGTTTTCACTTAAAAATGATTAACATAATTGCGATATAGTTTTACAGCTTCTTTTAGTTCATACATGTTGTCTGAAGAAAATTTTTCTAGCACTTCTGTCACCAGGACGGTGGCTACTACAGCTTCCATAACGACACCTGCAGCCGGAAGTGCCGTGGGATCAGAACGTTCCACTGTAGCTCTATAAGGCTCGTGAGTATCAATATCAACTGACATTAGTGGCTTGTAAAGCGTAGGAATTGGCTTCATTACTCCCCTAACGACAATAGGCTCTCCATTAGTCATACCGCCTTCAAAACCGCCTAAATTATTTGACTGACGTATATAACCTTGGTCCTTTGTCCATGATATGGAGTCCATTACTTGACTTCCTTTTAAAAAACCTGACTTAAAACCTAGACCAAATTCAACACCTTTAAAAGCATTGATAGATACAACTGCTTGCGCTATCTTAGCATCTAACTTTCTATCCCAGTGTACATAAGAGCCTAAACCAACGGGAACTCCTCCAACGATAGTTTCAATCACTCCTCCGATAGTATCTCCAGCCTTTTTCACACTGTCAATATAATCCTTAATTTCTTGTTCAAATGATGGATTGACGATAGCTACTTGCGATTGACTAGATAACACTTTGATTTGTTGAACTGTTAGCTTATCAGGGACAGTAATCTCTTTGCCACCGAAAACTACAATATGGTTAGCAATTTCGATACCAATTTCTTTCAAGATACGTTTAGCAATCGCACCAATAGCTACTCGCATTGTGGTCTCACGAGCCGAAGAACGCTCTAAAGCATTTCTCAAATCATCAAAACGGTATTTGATTCCACCTACTAAATCTGCGTGCCCAGGTCTAGGATGCTTAATACGACGTTTTTGCTTTAGACGTTCTTCAATGTCTTCGACTGACATGATGTCCAGCCATTTGCTATGATCCTTATTAGTTACTGTCAGTGTAATAGGTGAACCCAAGGTTTTTCCATGGCGCACACCAGAACTAATGATCACTTGATCAGTTTCAATTTTCATTCGATTCCCACGACCATAACCACCTTGGCGGCGTTTTAAATCTTCATTAATATCTTTAGCAGATAATTTCAGTCCCGCAGGAATCCCTTCGATAATAGCTGTTAAACTCGGTCCATGTGACTCACCAGCAGTTAAATATCTCATCTATTTCTCCAAATAATCTCTCATTTCTTCTAAAGGTATTTGGTGGACTGTTGCACTACCTAATTGAGGCAGTATAACAATTTTAATAAATTGTCCACTTGCTTTTTTATCATGACTCAATATGTCAAATAAGACGTCCTTATCCCATTCCGCATAGTGGACCGGAAGGCCAAATTTTAAACACATATTATAAATATCTTGACTGATACCTCTTGGCATAAGATTTTTACGCTCAGCCACACGGGAAAGCTGGATCATTCCAATTGCAACAGCTTCTCCATGCATTATTTCTCCATAGCCAGCATGTACTTCGATAGCATGACCGATAGTGTGGCCAAAATTTAAATGCATCCTTAACCCTTTATCGTATTGATCAGCTAAAACATGCTTTCGTTTAACTTGACAAGAGTGATAAATAATAGCTAATGCATTATCAAGGATACTATCAATAGACCCATCCATCTCTTCTAAGATATGCCAGAGTTTTATATCATCAATCAAGCCATATTTGATGACTTCTCCCATACCTTCAACTAATTCACGATTGCCCAATGTTTTTAGAGTAACAGGATCTATCAGTACACCATCAGGTTGTGCAAAAGTACCTACCATATTTTTAGCGAATGAAGTGTTGACTCCTGTTTTTCCGCCAATGGAAGAATCAACCTGTGCTGTTAAACTAGTTGGAATTTGAAGAAAATGGATTCCCCGCATATAAGTAGAAGCAACAAACGCTGCTAAATCTCCGACAACGCCTCCACCAAGTGCAATGATCCCATCGCTTCTGGTCATATGATGCTTTGCTAAAAAACCATAAATACGATTAGCAACTTCCAAAGTTTTACTAGCTTCACCCGCAGCAAAACTAAAAACATGTACTGTAAAACCTTGTTTTTTTAACTGGTTGACAAGCGACTCCCCGTATAATATTTCTACGTTACTATCTGTGATAATAGTTATCATTTGTTTCTGCCATAAATGTGATACCCAGTCACCAGCCTCAGAAAAACATCCTTCTTCAATTTTGATATGATAAGAGTGATTCGGTAAGTCAACTTCAACCTGCATTCTAATGTCCTCTCATGTTTGTTTTAATAAGACAAAAACCCTAAGCAATTGCTAGGGATCTCATCAGTATATTTAACATTTTGTTATCTCGTATCAGTCAGCGTCAAGCAATGCTTTGACACGCTTCATCTCTGAAATAGTAATTTGTCCGGGTGCGATAGATGAATCTAAATATGCAAATGTCCAACTAGATCCAGTTACATCACCAGCAAAACGAGAAATACGTCCAATTTTACTCATAGATACCGTCGCATAAACTTGATCAGGATTAATAGTCTTGAAACCGCGAGTGTAATTCATAACGTCTAAGACATCTTGTTCATTCTTTGGCATTACTGCGATTTTCACAACTCGTGGTGCTAGGGCTGTTAATTCTGAAAATATCTCCATAATATTCTCCGGTGTCTCTTGAAAATTGTGATAAGACAGGACTAAATTTGGAAATTCTAGCATTTCTTGAAAAACTTCTTTATGTGAAAAATACTCAAAATCAATATAATCTGGATTGTAGATAGAATTAATTTTCTGGATTAGCTCAACATACTCAGCATCAGATAAGACAATATTACCACCTTCACGCGTTGTACGAAGAGTAAAAATAATTTCATGACCTGCGAATTTCTCAAAAATAGCTGGAGCTACATTAATAATGTCATCCTTTGGTAAGGCATCAGCTCGCCATTCAATAATATCAACACTATCAAATTTTGATAAATCTATTTCTTGAGCCTCTTCAAGACTGCGAGGCATTACTGGTACTACTATTTTCATTATTTTACCTTTATTGTAAATACTTTTAAATAATTACTTTGTTGGTCCTTATCATTTACAGTGAAATCTTCAGGCAACTGCTGTAAGCTAATGTAATTATGTGAAGCTTTACCAAACCCCTTTTCCAATTGTTTCTTAAATTGTGATACGGTTAGATTAGCTGCGTTAGTTGATGCAATGATAGTTCCACCAGGGGTTAAAATATCTAAAGCTTGTTCAATTAATTTATAGTAATCTTTAGTAACCGAAAAAGTTTGTTTTTTATTTCGAGCAAAACTTGGTGGATCAATAACAATCACATCATATGATAGATGTTTTCTTTTGGCATACTTATAATATTCAAAAACATCCATAACGATAAATCGATGGTTATCTGTGACAATCTGATTAGCATCAAAGTGTGCTTTTGAAAGTTCACGCGAGCGTTTTGCTAAATCAACAGAAGTTGTCTCTAATGCTCCTCCAACAGCTGCAGCTACAGAAAAAGCCGCAGTGTATGAAAACATATTTAGAACTTTTTTACCTTCTGATAGATTAGTTGCTAAGGCTTTTCTGACATCATGTTGGTCAAGGAAAATACCTGTCATTAATCCATCATTCAAAAAGACACTATATTTGATATTATTTTCTAAAATCAAAAATGATTCAGGAGCCTCTTGACCGTACAAATGAGCACTTTCAAAGTCTAAACCTTTGAAACGAATTTTTTCATATGCCCCTTTAATATTAGGATAGACCTGCTTAAAGGCTGCAACAATCATTTGTCGATTAGTATAAACAAATTCATTGTACCACGAAAAAAGAGCATAGTCACTATAAAAATCTATAGTTAGGCCACCAAAGTTATCTCCATCCTGATTAAACAAGCGGTAGGCTGTTGTTTGACTGGATTTTTCAAATTTTTGACGCTTCTCTCTAGATTTTTCGAATAGCGATACAAAGTAATCATGGTTAAAATCAAAAACTTGTCTTGATAGTAACCAACCAATACCTTTATTTTGTGGTGAAAGATAGGCCATCCCTAAGAATTGATTTGACTGTGAAAAAAGTTGAACCAACTGGTTAACTAAACTGGTATCAAAATCTTTTTTTTCCAGTAACTGAGCACCTGATTTGATTTTTCTTTCAACGACAGAATTCACTTTAAGTTTATTCATAAACAGTATTATAACAAATTTTTATCTTTTTTCATACTGAATTCGACCTTTCTTTACCGTATGTTACAAAATTTTATGTTATAATTTAATCTGAGATTTTATCTTTAGGAAAAAAATTAAAGGAAGTTCCTACTGTGAAAAAAATTAAAGATTTTGCTAGCCGTGCGATCAATACACGACTCGGCTTTATTTTATTGTTAGTAGTTATATATTGGTTAAAGACAATTTGGGCTTACCATACTGATTTTAATTTAGGTTTAGAAAATTCCTATCAGTTGTTTTTGACCATTATAAACCCCATCCCCTTAGGACTCTTAATCATAGGTTTGGCCTTATATGTTAAGCGAACCAAAGCTTTTTATATTACCGCTTTTATCACCTATGCTATCGTAAATATCCTTCTAATTGCAAACGCAATCTACTATAGAGAGTTTTCCGATTTCATTACAGTTAGCGCCGTCTTGGCTAGTAGTAAAACTTCGGCTGGCCTTGGAGACTCTGCTCTTAATCTATTGAGAATTTGGGATCTTGTCTACGTTTTCGATTTCATTATCCTTATTTTCTTGTTTGCAACCAAGAAAATCCACTTAGATGATCGTCCATTTAATAAACGTGCTAGTTTTTCTATCACAGCTTTGTCTGGTTTACTCTTTTCAATTAACTTATTCTTAGCTGAAATTGATCGTCCAGAACTACTAAGTCGTGGTTTTTCAAACACCTATATTGTTAAAGCTCTTGGCTTGCCATCATTTTCGATTTATAGTGGTAATCAAACTTATCAAGCACAGAAAGAAAGAAATGGTGCCACTGCACAAGAATTAGCGACTGCCAAAAAATATGTAGCAGAGCATTATGCCAAACCCAATCCAGAATATTATGGTATCGGAAAAGGGCGAAACGTTATCATGATTCACTTGGAGAGTTTTCAACAATTCTTGATTGACTATAAATTAAATGTTGATGGTAAAGAACATGTGGTTACTCCATTTATTAACAGCCTTTATCATTCGAAAGAGACTATTTCCTTCTCTAACTTCTTCCATCAAGTCAAAGCTGGTAAGACATCCGATGCTGAAACACTCATGGAAAACTCACTTTTTGGTCTAAGTAGTGGTTCATTCATGGTTAATTATGGTGGTGAAAATACACAATTTGCTGCTCCACATATCTTAGCTCAAAATGGTGGTTACAGTAGTGCGGTCTTCCACGGAAACGTCGGAACATTTTGGAATAGAAATAATGCTTACAAACAGTGGGGTTATGACTACTTCTTTGACTCTAGCTACTTCTCAAAACAAACCAAAGATAATTCATTCCAATACGGTTTGAATGATAAATATATGTTTGCTGACTCTATCAAATATCTAGAGCACATGCAACAACCGTTTTATACTAAATTTATTACAGTAAGTAACCATTACCCTTACACAAGTTTGAAGGGAGAGTCTGACGAAGAGGGATTCCCACTTGCAAAGACTAACGATGAAACGATTAACGGTTATTTCGCCACAGCAAACTACCTTGATACAGCTCTTAAATCATTTTTTGAATATCTAAAAGCTGCTGGTGTGTATGATAATTCTATTATTGTAATGTATGGGGATCACTACGGTATTTCTAATACACGCAATCCTAGCTTAGCTGAATTATTAGGTAAAGACCCTGAAACATGGTCTGAATACGACAACGCTATGTTACAACGTGTTCCATATATGATCCACATTCCTGGCTATTCAAAAGGTTTTATCAGTAATACATACGGTGGTGAGGTAGATAATTTACCAACTTTACTTCATATTCTAGGAATAGATACGTCTAAATATACTCAGTTAGGACAAGACTTATTATCTAAAGATAATAAACAAATGGTCGCTATGAGAACAACTGGTCAGTATATTACTCCTAAATACACTAACTATAGTGGACATCTCTATTACACTGATTCAGGACAAGAAATCACAAATCCTGATGAAACAACTAAAGCTGAAATAAAAGCTATTCGAGATGCTACTAATAAACAATTATCTACAAGTGATTCGATTCAAACTGGAGATTTACTACGATTTGATGAAAACAATGGTTTGAAAACTGTAGAAGTTGAAAAATTCAATTACACACATTCTCTTAAAGCACTCAAAGCTAAAGAACGTAAATTGAAAGATCGTTCAACAAGCATATACAGCAAACATAACAACAAATCAACAGTTGATCTCTTCCATGCTCCAAGTTACTTGGAATTGCAAGATCCTAATAAGACACATAAAACATCTAAAAAATAATCCTTGCCATTTAAAGTTTAATCCACACCTCAATCCAACGATTGAGGTGCTTTTTATACGGAATAATACTATAAAACAATAAAAATCAAAAAGGAAAATTATAACAATAATAAAGATATCGAAATAAAACAAAAAAGTTTCATTCTACATATATAGAACGAAACTTTTCACTAAAATTATAATATAGGTACTTTCTTTCTAGTAATTAAAAAAAGTTAGGCAAACCCAACTTTTTTAATTCTTATTTACCAAGTTTAGCTTTAGCTGCATCTGCAAGAGCTGTGAAAGCTGCTGCATCGTTAACTGCTAAATCAGCAAGCATTTTACGGTTAACTTCGATTTCAGCTAATTTCAAACCGTGCATCAATTGTGAATATGATAAACCATTCATACGAGCAGCCGCATTGATACGAGTGATCCATAATTTACGGAAGTCACGTTTTTTCTGACGACGGTCACGGTATGCATAGTAGTAAGAATTCATTACTTGTTCTTTTGCAGTACGGAACAAGATATGTTTTGCACCATAGTAACCTTTAGCTAATTTAAGTACGCGTTTACGACGTTTACGTGAAACAACTCCACCTTTAACACGAGCCATTTATATTTCCTCCAAATAATCCTTTATAATATGTAGTAAATGTTTACAGAGACCTTATTATTTAAGGCGAGTAAGCATTGCTTTAATACGTTTGAAATCTCCTGATGAAACCATAGTAGCTTTACGAAGATGACGACGTTGTTTTTTAGTTTTACCGTGGAAACGGTGTGAAGTAAACGCGCGGAAGCGTTTCAATCCACCTGAACCTGTGCGTTTAAAGCGTTTAGCTGATGCGCGGTGTGTTTTTTGTTTTGGCATTTTAAATTCTCCTCTTAAATAATACTATAAAGTCGACAATTATTTCTTGTCTGGAATTGGTGCAAGTTGCATAAACATTTGGCGACCATCCATCTTAGCTCTTTGCTCAATAATAGCGATATCTTGTGTCGCTTCAGCAAATTCCGCCAATACCTTTGCTCCAATTTCTTTATGAGTAATCATACGTCCTTTGAATCGGATAGAAACTTTAACTTTGTTACCTTTTTCAAGGAACTTACGACCGTTACGAAGTTTTGTTTCAAAATCCCCTTTATCAATAACTGGGCTAAGACGAACTTCCTTAACAGTAACAACGCTTTGTTTTTTACGTTGTTCTTTTTGTTTCTTTTGATACTCAAATTTGAACTTACCATAGTCCATAATTTTCGCAACAGGTGGTGTAGCTTGTGGCTGAATTAAAACCAAATCAACATTAGCATCATCTGCAATTGCTTGAGCTTCAGACAATGGTTTAATACCTAATTGTTCACCCTCGAGACCAACCAGACGAACTTCACGAACGCGAATTTCATCGTTAATGAATAGATCTTTTTTAGCTATGATCTTCACCTCTTTATTTTTTTAGAGAAAAACGAAAGCGGACTTGATAAATCAAGCCCGCACATATAATCTTCCTAGATGGAATCTTGACATGTTGGGCCAGACAACCTAAGTCGCAAGGCGAGAAGTTCTCACTTCTGCTTTTCTCATTGCAACTAGTATATCATGACTAATTCTTCATGTCAATTATTTTTTCTGCTTTTTCTTGGATAAAAGTTACAACACCTTCAATTGATACTCCTGTAGTATCAAATTCAATAGCATCTTCTGCTGCCTCTAATGGTGAAACTTCTCGATGGCTATCTTTATAATCACGAGCAGCAATTTCTGATTTCAGTGTTTCAAAATCACTCTCAATGCCTTTTTCTTGATTTTCTTTAAAGCGACGCTCAGCTCTTTCATCAACAGAAGCCACTAAAAAAATCTTTAATTCTGCATCTGGCAAAACAACTGTTCCTATGTCACGACCATCCATTATAATAGCACCATCTTTGGCTATACGACGCTGCTGGTTTACTAACTCTTCACGAATCTCTGGAATAGCAGAAACCCACGAGACATTGTTAGTAACATCGTTTTGACGGATAGCTAAAGTAACTTCTTCTGTGCCAAGAAAGACTGTCTGGCTGCCATCTTCTGCTTTACCAAAAGAAATCGGTCTTTCAGCTAGGAGTCCTAAAATTTTCGAAACATCTTGTGCTTCATATCCATGCTGTAAAGCCAGATAAGTAGCACAACGATACATAGCACCTGTATCAAGGTAAGTGTAATTCAAATTTTTAGCAATAATCTTAGCGACAGTACTTTTTCCACTTGATGCTGGTCCATCAATAGCAATATTAATTGAGTTCATAATCCTCCCCTTAATTTACAACCACAGGATCGCCTGGATTAGCATACCAATACCCTGAGGTCATATGACCAGGATTAAGTTCTTGTAAACGAGCAACTGAGATACCTGCACGAGCAGCTATGGAGGCTGCTCCCTCACCTGGTTGAACTACGATTGTTCCACCGTTTACTGAAGATGATGTCGATGTCTCACTCGAACTTGCTACTGTACTAGAAGATGTTGTTGATTTATCACTAGTTTTAGTTTTTGATGATGAGGTTGTTTTCTTACTTGTAGATGCTTTTTTCGTTTTAGAACTATTAACTTTTTGACTTGAAGCACCATAAAAACCAGAAGTTTCTTTTGCTCTGTCTTCTCCTCTATTTGAAGTATAAAATACTATAAATAAAATAGCAACGACAATAACAAAGAATGCACTCAAGAAAGCGGTAATCCAAGGAGTACTTGACACCACACCTCTACTCGTTCTTGTAATTTTGTCTTTTCTATGACTATTGTTTTCCACAACTTTTTTTTCCCATGGTTTTTTCGCCATGACTTCCCCCTTGTTAATCGTATCAATAAGTATTACAATAATACTATGAAAGTTGCACTAATTCCAGAAAAATGTATTGCCTGCGGGCTTTGCCAAACATATTCAAATATTTTTGATTATCAAGATGATGGTATCGTTAAATTTTCCGATACAGATAACCTAGAAAAAGAAATTCCAAATTCTGATCAAGATACTGTTTTAGCAGTTAAATCATGTCCCACCAAAGCTCTTACGATTTTGTAAGAGCTTTTTTATCGTAGCGATAACATTCAAAATAATCCATTTTAATCAAATTATCGAGAAGCTCCACTTCTCCCTTAAATTTAGGTTCAATAGCTAGTGCATCTAAAAAATATTTTTTAGGCCATTTTCGCATGTAAAAAATACGCTCATGGTTATTATTAAATTTGATAGTGACACTTGATTTAGTGACCTCAATTTTAGCAATATCTTCAATTGGAAACTTAGATCGTCTTAAAAAGTTAAAAGATACAATCCTAAGATATCCATCTTCTTCAATAACAAAATAGCGATGAAATCCAATGCCCACTAAAACAATAAAGATGGCAAATAGAACAAATACCTGACTCGGAATCTCAGTTCTTTCATATAGCAGAGATAAACCAATAAAAATTGGTGCAATGGCTATTGACCAATAAATAATAGCCCAAGAAAGTTCAGGTTGCCAGTGATAACGTATCTTCCCAAATAATTTTATCATTTAACCACTCCAATCTGATATTTCTTTACTAATCCTTAGCAACGATGCCTAAAATAACATCAACTGCTTTTTCCATTGTTTGTAGACTAACAAATTCAAAGCGTCCATGCATGTTTTCACTACCTGCAAAAAGATTAGGAGTAGGGATTCCCATAAAGGAAATTTTAGAGCCATCTGTACCACCACGAATCGGTTCTATGATTGGCTTGATGTCTAACTCTTCCATTACTTCTTTAGCAATGTTGATAGGTGTCATGTCTTTTTCAATAACTTTCTTCATGTTGTAATATTGATCGTATAGTTTAACCTTTACACGTTCAGATTGTAATGCTTCATTCATATTATCAGCGATATCTTGAGCCAATTGCTTACGTTTTAAGAAATCAACTTCCTCAAAATCTCGAATGATATATGAACTTTTAGCTTGATCAACTGTTCCACTTAAATCATATAAGTGATAAAATCCTTGATAGTCATCTGTTTGTTCAGGACGTTCATTTTCTGGTAATTGACTATGAAAATCCATAGCAAGCTGTAAAGCATTAATCATTTGATTTTTTGCAGTTCCAGGGTGAACGTTTCGTCCTTCAAATGTAAGCTCTAAACCAGCTGCACTAAAGGTTTCATACTGTAATTCTCCTAGTGGTCCACCATCCACTGTATAGGCAAAATCAACATCAAAATCTTTAACATCAAATTTATCTGCACCTATACCAATTTCTTCATCTGGTCCAAAGCCAACTCTAATTTCACAGTGCTCAATTTCTGGATGCGAAGCCAAATATTCCATAGCTGTCATGATTTCTGCTATACCAGACTTATCGTCTGCTCCCAGTAAGGTTTTACCATCTGTTGTAATCAATGTTTGCCCATGGTAATTATTTAAATTTGGAAAATCTTTTGGACTTAAAATGTAACCTGAGTCTCCAAGTTCAATATCTCCACCTTTATAGTCAACAATTTGTGGAGTAATATTTTCAGCATTAAAATCAGCTGTATCCATATGGGATATAAAACCTATTTTATGGCGTAAGCGGTCGCTTGTAGCAGGTAAGGTTCCAACCAAATACCCATTAGAAGGTAAATAATGAACATCTTTTAAACCAATTGCTTCCATTTCTGGTTTTAAAACTGTTAAAGCAAAGTCAACTTGACTTTGAGTTGTTGGCGTTTGTGTACTATTAGGATTACTTCTTGTATTTATTTTGACGTATGTTAAAAATCGTTCTAAAAGCTTTTCGTAAGACATCTTTCACCTCATATTTCTCCATTTAATTATAACATAAAAATAAGCTCACTATATTGTGACTACCTTAAAATTTCACAAATAATTTTGGTCGTCAAAAAACTAGGTTAAACAATTCTGTCTAACCTAGTTTTTCATTAGTTAAGGTGCAACTTTCGGCGTAAGTCTTGAGCACGACTGCCAATCATCTTATCAAGTAGATGGGTGGCCAGTGCCATAAAGCCATATACCCCTAAACCTATTGCACCGATAACGATAATGTAAACTAGACTTACCAGTCTACTATCGGGTACAATAACCAGGTTCATTAACCATATTATCATAGAAATAATAAAGCTCATTAATAGCGTTAGAATAAGGACTAAAGCACTTGTACGACGAATAGCTTGGCGTTTAAATCCTGTAATTTCATGTATTTTCAAATACATAAGAATTACTGGGATACAAAGAGCTACTGTCGTTGAGAAAAGTGGTCCATAGGCATGGAAAAGGAAAATGGAGGGAACTTGTAAAATAACTTTTGCCGCCAGACCATATAGGAAGTAAATAATAGCTTTACGATTTTCAAACAATGCTTGTAGCATTGGTGCTAAAACAGTATAAATAGATAAAATAATTGTTTGAATAAGAGATATGACAAAAAGCCCTAAAGCTTGTCCCTGCGGTAACCCATAAAAGACTGTATACAAAGGTTTTGCTAAAATAACGGATCCTGCAACAGCTGGCAGTAAAAACATTAGTAACATTTGTAAATTATTAACAACCAAACGAGCGGCGGCTTTTTTATCATTCTTAACAAAATTCTCTGTTAACAATGGAATACCAACTCCAGCAATTGCGGTAGCAACAGCAATTAGAATCATCGTAACTTTACCAGGGTTGCTTGAAAAGTAAGCAAACATAACCCGTAATTCTTCACTTGAATAATTCGTAAAGAGCGCCATCGTATTCCCAAATGAAAACTGATCAATCAATTTGAAAATTTGAATTGCTGCACCAGTAATAATAAAAGGGATTGCTTCCTTAACAGTCTCAATTAGTATTTCTTTAGTATCTAATTTAATGTGCTCTGGAGTTTTACCGATCAAGGCAGATAGCATATTATAACGCCATAAGAAATAAAGCAGCACAGCTATACTAGCAAACATACCGACAAAGGCGGCGAATGTTGACTGTGTCACAGCGGCAATATAATCTCCTGATCCTAGACGCATAATATAGAAAGCAGTTAATAACATCCATATGACACGTATAATCTGCTCAGCGACTTGACTAATGGCATACGGTTTTAAATTATTAAAACCTTGAAAAAAACCACGTAAAACACTCATTGAAGGAAAAACTAAAACAGCTAGAGTTAGACTACGCAATATTGGAACGAGTTCTTGTCCTCCTTTACTAAGTGAAGCAAATAGAGGTGAACCAATATACATAATTAATGCAAAAACTCCACCTAAAATCAGCATAAACTGCAAGATTTTCCGAACCAGGTAAATGCTCATCTCTTCTTTACCTAAAGTGTTATACTTAGATACCTGTTTTGCAACTGCTACTGGAATTCCAACAGTTGATATCAAAAGAAATAAAGCATAGATTTCATATCCCATCCCAAATAAAGCATTTGCTTCGGCAGCATGCTTTCCCATCCAAGCATACCAAGGGATAATATAGATGGCTCCCAGCAAGCGACTAATGAAATTCCCTGCTGTTAACCAAGCCGTCCCTTTGACCATTTGTTCTTGCTGACTAACTTTTGTTGTTTTTTGTGACATGGTAAACTTTCTATTTTCAATATTATTTAGCATTTAAAAGACAAAAATCTCAGAAATATCACTTTATTATAAACTTTTACCTTAGACTTGTAAAACGAGAACATAAAGTCTAAAATAAGGAGTATGATTACAATAGATAAAATTTTAGAAATTTTAAAAAATGACCATAATTTCAGAGAGATTTTGTTTCATGAGCATTATTATTATAACTGGACACAAAATGTAACTTTTAATGCCTTATCATATGATAGTCGTCAAATTTCATCTGATACTTTATTTTTCGCTAAGGGTGCTACTTTTAAAAAAGAATATCTAGATTCTGCAATCACAGCAGGCCTTTCTTTTTACGTTTCTGAGATAGATTACGGCGCCGATATTCCAGTGATATTAGTCAATGATATCAAAAAAGCCATGAGTTTGATATCTATGTCTTTCTATAATAACCCACAAAACAAACTTAAACTTCTAGCTTTTACTGGAACAAAAGGAAAAACAACTGCGGCTTACTTTGCTTATCATATGTTAAAAGTAAACCATCGTCCTGCTATGCTCTCAACTATGAACACAACATTAGATGGTAAATCTTTCTTTAAATCACATCTCACAACCCCCGAGAGTCTTGATTTATTTCGGATGATGGCTACAGCTGTTGAGAATCAAATGACACACTTAGTTATGGAAGTATCAAGCCAAGCATACCTAACCAAACGTGTTTATGGTTTAACCTTTGACGTTGGCGTTTTCTTAAATATTAGTCCCGATCATATTGGTCCTATCGAGCACCCTACATTCGAAGATTATTTTTTCCACAAACGGCTCTTGATGGAGAATAGCAATGCTGTTGTTGTAAATAGTCAGATGGATCATTTTAATATTGTCAAAGAACAGGTAGAATATATTCCTCATGATTTCTATGGAGATTATTCTGAAAATGTTATCACAGAATCACAGGCCTTTTCTTTCCATGTCAAAGGAAAGTTGGAGAACACCTACGATATCAAGCTGATTGGAAAATTCAATCAAGAAAATGCTATCGCAGCTGGACTTGCTTGTCTCCGACTTGGTGTTTCAATTGAAGATATAAAAAACGGAATTGCACAAACTACCGTTCCTGGCCGCATGGAAGTCCTAACACAAACCAACGGCGCAAAGATTTTCGTTGACTATGCCCACAACGGAGACAGTTTGAAGAAATTATTAGCTGTTGTTGAGGAACACCAAAAAGGGGATATTATATTAGTGCTCGGAGCTCCTGGTAATAAAGGTCAAAGCCGTCGTAAAGACTTCGGAGATGTCATTAATCAACATCCTAATCTACAAGTGATACTCACTGCAGATGATCCTAATTTTGAAGATCCCTTAGTTATCTCACAAGAAATAGCAAGCCATATTAATCGTCCGGTTACTATCATCATTGATCGAGAAGAAGCAATTGCTAATGCCAGTACTCTTACTAATTGCAAACTAGATGCAATTATTATCGCTGGTAAAGGGGCAGATGCTTATCAAATTATCAAAGGAAATCATGACAATTACTCTGGAGATTTAGAAGTTGCGAAAAAATACCTTAAACGATAAAAAAAGCTAAACAATAATGATTATTGATACTATTTTGAATCATTCTAAATAATTATCATTTTGTTCACATTTTTCTTAATTAATGCTAAAAAAGGCTTTTGTAAGCCTTTTTTCTATGTTATAATGAACTTAATTTTTTGCTAGAAAGGTTCTCTATGTCTCACATAAAAGCAGAAAACATTATTGTATCTTACGATCAGAAAGAAATCATCAATAATCTTTCCCTCAGTATACTTAACCAAAAAATAACAACGATTATTGGTGCCAATGGATGTGGAAAGTCTACTCTTTTGAAGGCTCTCACACGCATCCATAAAATAAAAGATGGTACTATCACTATTGATGGTCATGATATTGCACATTTACCCACAAAGGAAATTGCTAAGAAGATTGCACTTCTCCCACAGGTGTTAGAAGCAACTGAAGGGATAACAGTTTATGAACTAATATCTTATGGACGGTTCCCACACCAAAAATACCTTGGCAATTTGACAAATGACGATCGTAGTAAAATCCATTGGGCGATGGAAATGACTAACGTAGCGCAATTTGCTAATAGAGATGTTGATGACCTTTCAGGAGGTCAGAGGCAAAAAGTATGGATTGCTATGGCTTTAGCACAAGATACAGATACTATCTTTTTAGACGAACCTACAACTTATCTTGACATGAATCATCAATTAGAAGTCTTAGAATTGCTCAAAAAACTTAATAACGAAACGCAAAAAACAATTATTATGGTCCTACACGACCTAAACCTGTCTGCGCGCTATTCTGATTATCTAGTTGCAATGAAAACCGGTAAAATTATCTATGAAGGTAGTCCTAGTCAGATCATGACTAAAGATATTATCAAAGATATTTTTAAGATTGATGCTCATATCATTCAGGACCCTATTAGTAAACAACCTGTTTTGTTATCTTATCAATTATCAACTGATCAAAATTAATATTATTTAGGAGATGTTATCTTATGAAAAAAATTGGAATTATTGTCCTCACACTACTGACCTTCTTTTTGGTATCTTGCGGACAACAAACTAAAGAAGAAAGCACTAAAACAACTATTTCTAAAATGCCTAAAATTGAAGGCTTCACCTATTATGGAAAAATTCCTGAAAATCCGAAAAAAGTAATTAATTTTACATATTCTTACACTGGATATTTATTAAAACTAGGAGTTAATGTTTCAAGTTACAGTTTAGACTTAGAAAAAGATAGCCCCGTTTTTGGTAAGCAACTGAAAGGAGCTAAAAAATTAACTGCTGATGATACAGAAGCTATTGCCGCACAAAAACCTGATTTAATCATGGTTTTTGATCAAGATCCAAACATCAATACTCTGAAAAAAATTGCACCAACTTTAGTTATTAAATATGGTGCACAAAATTATTTAGATATGATGCCAGCTTTGGGGAAAGTATTCGGTAAAGAAAAAGAAGCTAATCAGTGGGTTAGCCAATGGAAAACTAAAACTCTCGCTGCCAAAAAAGATTTACACCATATCTTAAAACCTAACACTACTTTTACCATTATGGATTTTTATGATAAAAATATCTATTTATATGGTAATAATTTTGGACGCGGTGGAGAACTAATCTATGATTCACTAGGTTATGCTGCCCCAGAAAAAGTCAAAAAAGATGTCTTTAAAAAAGGGTGGTTTACCGTTTCGCAAGAAGCAATCGGTGATTACGTTGGAGATTATGCCCTTGTTAATATAAACAAAACGACTAAAAAAGCAGCTTCATCACTTAAAGAAAGTGATGTCTGGAAGAATTTACCAGCTGTCAAAAAAGGGCACATCATAGAAAGTAACTACGACGTGTTTTATTTCTCTGACCCTCTATCTTTAGAAGCTCAATTAAAATCATTTACAAAGGCTATCAAAGAAAATACAAATTAAAAGAAAGCTCCTCTTATGTTTAAAGCTTCAAAAAAACTCGTTCAAAAAAATAAGTCAAATCATTTTTGGCTTGTTTTTTTCATAACACTTATACTATTTCTTATTGGTTGTTACGCTAGCTTACGATTTGGTGCTATCAATTTCAAGACTAGTGATTTAATAACCGTTTTAAAAAATCCCTTAAAAAACTCTAATGCTCAGGATGTTATTTTTGACATTAGACTACCACGCATAATTGCAGCTATCTTAGTAGGTGCAGCTATGTCACAAGCAGGTGCTATTATGCAGGGAGTCACTCGAAACGCCATTGCTGATCCTGGACTACTAGGTATTAACGCCGGAGCTGGGTTAGCCCTTGTTGTTGCATATGCTTTTTTAGGGAGCATGCACTATAGTACGATTCTCATAGTCTGCTTACTAGGGTCTGTCATTTCTTGTCTTTTAGTCTTCACACTCTCTTATACAAAGCAAAAGGGTTACCACCAACTACGACTCATTTTAGCCGGAGCGATGTTCTCCACACTTTTTACGTCTGTCGGACAAGTGGTTACATTATACTTTAAACTCAATCGAACTGTTATCGGTTGGCAAGCAGGTGGTTTATCCCAAATTAACTGGAAAATGCTAATCATAATAGCACCTATCATTATTTTAGATTTACTTATTTCACAACTCCTAGCACATCAATTAACTATCTTGAGCCTTAATGAATCTGTGGCTAAAGCATTAGGACAAAAAACTCAATTAATGACTGCGTTTCTATTACTTATTGTTTTGTTTTTATCGGCTTCATCAGTCGCTTTGATAGGAACCGTTTCTTTCATTGGATTGATTATTCCACATTTTATTAAGCTTTTTATTCCCAAAGATTATCGTCTGTTATTGCCTTTAATAGGATTTTCAGGGGCTACTTTCATGATCTGGGTAGACTTATCATCTCGTATTATAAATCCCCCTTCAGAGACACCAATTAGTTCTATAATCAGTATCGTAGGGCTTCCATGTTTCCTATGGTTAATTAGAAAAGGGAAAAATCTATGATTCAAAAAAATAAAGCTCCTTTTGTTTTAATATCATCTGTCATTATCCTACTATTATTAATACTAGTATCAATTTCACTTGGCTATGCTAATACTTCCGTTATTGACGTTTTAAAACTAATAAGTGGAAAATCTGATGATGCCTTCCTTTTTATCATTACTAACATTCGTTTACCTCGTATTATTGTCTGTATCTTTGGGGGAGCTTCTTTAGGAATTGCTGGGTTGCTATTACAGACATTAACCAAAAATCCACTAGCTGATTCCGGTATTCTTGGTATCAATGCTGGAGCTGGATTAGTAATCGCTCTAACCATAGGAACATTTAATGTTAGTAATCCGACTATCTTATACTTTTTACCCCTACTTGCTATGTTTGGAGGGTTGGTAACTATTTTTCTTGTCTATCTTATGTCATACAGAAGAAATCACAATATTAGCCCTACACGATTAATCGTCACTGGTATCGGTATATCTACAATGATTTCAGGCATTATGATTTCTATTATTAGTCAGTCTAATAATCAAAAAATGGATATGATCGTTGAATGGCTTAGTGGAAAAATTACAATTAGTTCCTGGACTACCATTATCACTTTTATCCCGATTCTCATTTTGTTATGGGGATTAGCATATAGTCACAGTCGCCACCTTAATATTATGAACTTAAACGAGCAGACTGCTCTCGCTCTAGGACTTCATTTAAAAAAGGAAAGAATATATACTTTGGTGCTGGCAAGTAGCCTTGCTGCTATTAGCGTCGTCTTAATTGGTAATATTACTTTTATAGGCTTACTCGCTGGGCACTTAAGTAGACGACTATTAGGAAATAACCATAAAATTATACTACCTAGCTGTCTTCTTATTGGTGCTATTATCCTATTGGTATCAGATACTATAGGTCGTCTCCTCTTAGTTGGTACAGGTATTCCCACTGGATTGGTTGTATCAATAATTGGTGCCCCCTATTTTCTCTGGTTGATGACAAAAGTTGACTAAAAAAGACTGGACAAACTTCCAGTCTTTTTTATGTTAAGTAAATCTTTAAAGCTTCAACATCAAGTTTAGCATTTAAACGATAGGTAGTATCTTGGTTTAAGCTAATATATCCAAGTAATTCTAAAGCTTGGATAAAAATATCTGTACGTTTTTGCTTAACACTATCCTTGCGAAGAAATTTCAATATAAAGCTTGACATATATTTTAAAGCATATTCCGAATTAACATCTCCTAAAAGTTGATAAAGCTTTTTTTGTTCTCTTGAAAGTGGATAACCGTTAGTTAGTTTATAGAAATAATTAGAAAGAGTCAAAGTGTTTCTTTCAAAATCTGTCTCTTCTACAAATACCAAGTGATTGGTTTGGTTATCTAAATTTGTCACAAATTTTCGCTTCTGTAATAACTGATAGATTTGACTATCAGAATCTATGAAAACCAAATCATCTAATGCTAATCCATCCAGCGAACTCAGAAAAGGAAGGTTAAGACTGTAGCGTTTATTTTGGCGAAGGATATATCCATGATTAATATATTCTTCTAACAAACGGTCAATTTTAGAATAGTCTGTAAAGTGGGACTTTATTTGTCTTAGTGTTACATCATCATGTATCCAAAGATAGTTAATAAGCTCCTTAAAAAACTCTTGTCTTTCTAACTTTCCTGGATTAAACGTTAATATCATAAAAGCGCTCCTAAATGTATGACTAAAAAAACGGGACGCAGCCCGTTTTACATGATTAATTAAGCATTGTAGCTTTCTGTCAATTGAGGAACAACTTGTTTTTTGCGTGATACTGCCCCAGCAAGAAAAGCGTGGTTATTTTCAAGTGTAAATTCAAAAGCTGCTTCAACTTTAGCCATATTTGAACCGAGAGCTAAAATCTCTGAATTTGAATTAACAATGTCAGTAATCATCAATACAAAATCAGAATAACCTTCTGTGACAATTGCTTCTTGAATAGCAACTTCAATCTCTTCTTGACGTGCTAAAATATCGTTAATGTCCACAGTATTAACTTGTGCAACACGAACAGCTTCTCCATTTAATTCAAATGTTTTAGCATCAATATCAATCAACTCCGCTGCAGTCTTACTTGAGAGGTTAGTACCTGCTTTAAGCATTTCTAAACCATATTCTTCTAAGTTTACACCTGCAAGCTCTGCTAGTTCTTTTGCAACTGGAATATCTGAAGCATGAGTTGTTGGTGATTTCAAAAGAAGAGTATCTGAAATCAAACCTGATAATAATAAACCAGCCAACTCTTTGGGTACTGATACTCCATTTTCCTTAAACATACGGTAAACAATCGATGATGCTGAGCCAACTGGTTCCAAACGCATATATAACGGATTGGCAGTCTCAAAGTTAGCAACACGATGATGATCAACAACACCATAAACTGTCACATCTTTAATATCAGAAATAGATTGTTGGAATTCGTTATGGTCAGTTAAAATGACTGTCTCTACACCCTCTGCTTTTGCAGATTCTACTACTCGAGGTGCTTGAACACCAAAATAATCTAAAACATATGCTGTTTCTTCATTTGGAGTTCCTAAAGCAACGGCCTCTGTGTCAAGCCCCCAAGCTTCTTTAGCTAGATATGCAAAAGCAACTGATGATCCAATAGCATCTGAATCTGGATTTTGGTGACCAAAGACTAAAATTTTAGACATGTTTTTACCTCTTCTTTTATATTCACCTTATTGTAGCAAAAATTGAATAACTTAGCAAAAAATCTTACTAGGAAGCCCTTTGCAACTAAAAAAGTTGAATAAAATTCAACTTAAAACTAATTTTGAATTCTTTTTAGATATTCTGTATAGGATTCTGTTTTCATGATATCTTTAGCGTTTTTAACACGTTCTGGAGTTGGTGGTTTCACACCAGCTAATGGATACGGAATTCCTAATTCACGCCATTTGAACTCTCCCATGGTATGATAAGGCAATACTTCAAATTTATCGACATTATCAAGTGTTTGGACAAATTCACCCAAACGTTTTAAATGGTCATCGATATCAGTCAATCCGGGAACTAAAACATGACGAATCCATACCGGAGTACCTCTATCAGATAAATATCTAGCAAACTGTAAAATATTTTTGTTAGACTGACGAGTTACAATTTTATGTTGTTCTGGATCAATTTCTTTTAAGTCAAGGAGTACCAAATCAGTAACATCTAACAATTTTTCAAGGATAACATGGTATTCTGGTGTTGCTCGATAAGCAAAACCACAAGTATCTAGCGTCGTATGAATACCTAGTTTCTTAGCCTCAATAAAGAGTGCTGTAATAAAGTCAATTTGCAGCATTGCTTCACCACCTGAAACTGTGATACCTCCATCTTTTCCCCAAAAATGTTTATAACGGAGAGCTTCCTTTAGAACATCCTCAACGGTACGTTCCTTTGAATTGTTAGTTTCCATTTCCCAAGTATCAGGATTATGACAGTATTGACAACGCATTTTACATCCTTGCATAAAAATGATAAAACGAATACCTGGCCCATCCACAGAGCCGAAACTTTCTGTAGAATGGATCATTCCTGTTACTTTTTTATAGTCTATTTCTGCCATTTCATCACCTTGTAACCGTTTTTATGACTTTATTATATCATTTTCATGAAAAAAAGACTAAGTAATCTTAGTCTTTTTCAATATTCTGTTCTATATCAGACAATAGCACCTTCAATTTTGTTATACGACCATCTTTAACTTTATCATTAATCAAAGTGATGTGTTTATCTTTACTGTCTACTTCGTAAGCTACTTTTTCCTCTTGGTTTGGAATACTACCCACACCAGTTAAATAATAACCCGCAATTGTATCAACATCATCACTTTCTAACTCTGTCTCAAAATAATCATTAAATTCATTAAGCGTCATAGTTCCTAGAACAATATAGATATTCTCATCGATTTCCCTGACAAATTGTTCAGCTGTATCTGTTTCATCATCAATTTCGCCGACAATTTCTTCCAATAAATCTTCTAGAGTTACTAAACCAGCAACGCCACCATATTCATCTAGTAAAATGGCCATTTGATTTTGAGTGTTGCGCAATGCTTTTAAAAGATCATCTACAAAAATCGTTTCTGGAACAAAAAGAGGTTCCTGAAGTATTTTTCGCAAGTCGATAGTATCAAAACCAGTTTTAAATCCCGCTTCCAATAAGCGCTTGGTATGTAAAACACCTACAACTCTATCTTTATCGTCATCATAAACAGGGACACGAGAAAAGTTTTGTGATAAAATTCCTTCAATATTTGATTGTGCATCATTGTTGATGTCAATCATGAAAGCATCAGTACGCGGAACCATAACTTCACGCGCCATCATTTCATCTAGCGAGAAAATCCCTTGCAGCATCTCAATTTCTTCAGCATCCAAAGTTTCTTCACTATTCGTCAACATATATTCAATTTCATCACGTGTCATCTTCTCGTCAGCATCATCAAAAGTCATCGGAGTGATTCTACTCAATAAGTTAGTTGAAGCTGAGAGCAACCATACAAAGGGGCTTACTATTTTTCCTAGAAAGATAATAATGGGAGCTGAAACAATTGCTAGACGATCTTTCAAATTCATAGCAATACGCTTAGGATATAATTCTCCTAGAACAATAGAGACATATGTTAAAAAGATTAGCGCAATAATACTCCCTGCTGTACGGGCTGTTGCTGAATTTCCTAGCCACCCTGAAATCACATGTCCTAGTGAGGCAGATAAACTAGCCCCTTGCAAAAGGCTAATAAAAGTAATACCAACTTGAATTGTTGATAAAAAATTATTGGGATTTTCAAGAACGTCCAAAAGACGTCGATACCTTTTGTCCCCTTCTTCAGCTTTCTGTTCTACTTTAGAGCGGTTTAGCGATACTAAAGCCATTTCAGATGCTGAAAAGAAGGCGTTAAATAGGGTTAATATTAATAAAATAACAAATTGTAGTAACAAACTCTGACTGCCAGGGTCTTCCATGGAAAATTACTCCTAAATAAAAATTATTTGAATTTAGCTGATAGCGATTAACTCTACCAACTGTTCTTCTATTAGATAATGCTATCATTATATCATATAATAGCACTGAGCGCATAGTCGATAATATTGTTTACGGCATTTTATAGCAATTATCATTTTAGCTAATTGCCTAAAGATAGTTACACCTCATTTTCATATGATTGTAACTTTTCTACCATAATTAAAAAGGGGGGCGTGTTAACTTGATTGAGTGGTTGATAAAGCATTGTAGCGAAATTATTCTGTGGTAATTGTTCCACGAATGCTATCACCGCATCTTTCTCACTTTTTCCACCATCATGACCATAATAAACCATAAGCGATAGACGTCCACCTACTTCTAAAATATCTAAAACGTTTTTGATTGCCTTGATAGTTGTGTGAGGTTTTGTAATAACTGTTTTATCCGCTGAGGGTAAGTATCCCAGATTAAATATAGCTGCTCTTAAAGGTGTATGAACATACTGTTCCAAATTTTCATGCCCATCCAAGATAAGTTCAGCGTTAGAGATCCCTTGCTCCGTGAGCTTTGCTTTCGTTTTTGCTATTGCTTCTTCTTGAATATCAAATGCATAAACTTTTTTAGAACTTTTCGCTAAAAAAACAGTATCATTCCCATTTCCCATAGTTGCATCAAGCGTTATTGCTTCTTTATCAATAACTTCTGCTAAAAAATCATGAGAAAGATGAATTGGTCTTTTAATCATGTTTTACCTCAACTTTACATCCTTGATATGACTGTCTTTTCTCCATTTCTTTGTCAATGGCATTAAGCACTTCCCATTTATTAAGGCTCCACATCGGTCCAATTAACATATGACGTGGCGCATCACCAGTAATTCGGTGAATAACAATATGTTTTGGAATAATCTCCAGTTGGTCACAAATAATCGAAATATAGTCTTCTTGACTTAACAAACGTAAACGACCTTCATGGTAATCTCTCTGCATTCTTGTATTAGTCATAAGATGCAGAAGGTGTAATTTTATACCCTGAATATCATTATCCGTAACACATCGACGAACATTTTCCACCATCATATCATGTGTCTCCCCTGGGAGACCATTTATTAGGTGAGAAACGATTTCTACTTTAGGAGCTAATTCTCGTATTCTCTTAACAGTTTTTTTGTAAAGGTCATATGAATGTGCTCTATTTATTAATGCAGAAGTTACTTCATAAGTTGTCTGAAGACCTAATTCTAAAGTCACATGCATTCTTTCAGAAAGTTCAGCGAGATAGTATATAGTTTCATCAGGTAAGCAATCCGGCCTTGTTCCGATGTTGATCCCGATAACTCCTGGCTCATTAATAGCCTGTTCGTAACGCTCTTTAATTATCTCTAACTTAGCATGGGTATTGGTAAAATTTTGAAAATAGACTAAGTATTTATTAACCTCAGGCCACTTTCTATGCATGAAATCAATTTCTTTATAGAATTGTTCACGAATAGGAGCTTCTGGAGCAACTATAGCATCCCCTGAACCAGAAACTGTGCAAAAAGTGCACCCTCCTCTAGCAACTGTTCCATCTCTGTTAGGACAGTCAAAACCAGCATCTATAGGTAATTTAAATATTTTTTCTCCAAAGAGTTCTCGATAATAATCATTAATCGCACGATAACGTTTTTTCATAGGATAATTGTATCACAATTTTAACTAAAATAACCTCACTACTACAATAAAACTAAAAAAGATTGGAACTAACTGACGTTCCAATCTTTTATTTACTTCACTTTCTTTAACCAATCCTTGGCTAAAAAGATATACGCAGTTAGATTCAAAATACCATAAGCAAGTATAAAACCAGCTAAAACATCTGTCGGAAAATGAACCCCTAGGTAAATACGAGATAACCCAATTAAAAAAATGAGCAAACCCAAAATACCTTGGTACAACAGTTTCCATATACTCTTAGGCATATAGTACTGCAATAAGATAATAATACTCCCAAATATCATAAATGTTCCCATCGAGTGCCCACTGGGAAACGAATAGCCACCTGCAAATACTAAATGGGTTAAAGTTGGTCTTACTCTTTGAAAAATAAGTTTTAAAGAAAGTATACATATACCAGAGATAATAGCATTTACTGCGATAAATCTAGCTTGAGGATACCACTTCTTAAGGTAACAGAAAGTGACGCTCATAATCGCAATAGCTATCTGGCTTACAGTATTACCAATCACAGTGATTAACTTGAAAAATCTTGTAGAAAGATTTGGCAACTGTCCTCTAACACTTTCTTGAATAGTTTGGTCAAATGAAATTACAGTGTCGGGCCAATATTTGATGACCAATCCTAAACTGAAAAATAAGATAATAGCAATAAATGCTTGAATAAGTTTACTATTTTGACGAGATAACATTAGTCTTTTTATATCTTTCTAATATTGGCAAACAAGCCACGTAAGTTAGATAGAAAACAATCGAAATTAAAATTCCCTCAACGATATTAAATGGAATAACCATTGTTAAAAGGTAATTGCCTACACCAATAAATGTTCTGATATCAAAGTTAGCAAATATAGCATACAAAGGAATCGCAAAGACATAGTTGAGAGCTACCATAGATACGGTCAAGCTAACTGTACCAAATAGACTAGCTTTAATAAAATCTTTTGCACTCTCTCTATTTTTCCAGAAAATAGCGAAACTTGCTAAAAATAAAGCTAGAGCAACCATATTCATCGGTAAACCAATAAACGTTTCTGGACCACGATTAGCAAGTATAACTTTTAAAAGTGATCTTAATAAGAGTACACCATAACTTGATTTCAAATCAAATAAAATAAAAGCAACTAACATCGGAAGGATTGAAAAATCAACCTTTAAAAATTCTGCTCCTGGTATTAATGGAAATGAAACCATCATCAATACAAAAGATAAGGCAGAAAGAATGGCGATTGTCACCATTTTACGTGTATTTGTCATAAAAAAATTCCTCCAATTTAAATAAATTGAAAGAAGCTCCAAAGGTAAGCGTATGTACGCGAAAAAACCTTTGTCTTCTCCCATCCAGACTTTACTGTCGGTTGTGGAATCTCACCACATCAGCTTTCGCTCGCGGACTGATGCTTCACAACTGACAAATAAGTTGGAAGCGATTACCGCCGGTCGGGAATTACACCCTGCCCTGAAGACACCTATAGCATAACAAAAAAAACTTGCAATTGCAAGTTTTTTAATTACTAATTAGTAGTAGTGATTAAAAATCATATTAATACCAAATTACTATACTGTATCGTTTCTTTCAGATTTGCTATTTTTAGTTTTTCTTAAAAAGATAAACAAAATTCCCAAAATAATACAACCAAGAATTGTCAGTCCTCCACCAATAATCATTCCTGTTTTAGGAAGAAATGATTGTGGAAAAAGCGGTTGTGATGGTTTAGGATTTGTTGGTGGAGGAGTTTCTTTTTCGTTTTCTACCTCTACTTCCTGTGTTTTATTAGCAACTACAGCAACTACAGCATCCTTCATAGATATACGGTAACCAGTTAGTGCTTTTGCTTCTCGAAAAATATACTTACCAGGTAATAAACCTTCAACCTCAATTTCTCCCTTATCATCAGTTACTAATGAAGTAATCCCATCTTGATCGGTCGTAAATCGTCCATTTTTAAAGCGAACTGGCTGATTCTGGTTATCGTATAATACAAATATTACTCCGGATAGCCTTTTCTTTATCTTTCCTTCTTTTGTATATTTAATAAGTTTTAATCGGCCTGTTTCAACTTTTCGCTTAGGATTTATCTGTAATTGATTTGATAACTTATCATCTGGTAATTCAATATAAAAAGGTACTATTGTTGAAACGCTTTGATCAGCTTTATAAGCACGACCAAAGTACGAACCATTTGGGAGTGCTATCTTTGTCTGACCATTAGTATCAGTAGGAGAAGTCAAGATACTCTTATACTTCTGGTTCAATTCGCTATCTGTCATTTGGCTCAATAAATCAACTTTTAAGTTGTCAGTCACAGTCCATAAACGATAAGAAATCCCCTCCTCTGTAGTATTTGGCTGAAGTCCTATCTGTGTGATTGTTAGTTGATTAGGGGTATCAGCATTTACACTGGCTACCGAAAAAAACGCTAATTGTACCAATCCTAAAAAGCAACATAGTAGAAGTCCTAAACTTTTTCTAATCTTTTTCATTTTTGATTTCCCTTTCTCTTTCTCTCTTTAAATTTTCGTTTTAAATATAATAGTAAAGCGACTAATATAAGAATAACTAGGATTGATAAGAGGAAATAAAGTTTATAGTGTGTTTGCAATTCTTTCATTAAATAGTTCTTTTCTTTAACAGGAGGTACATACTTGATTCGATGCCCTCTAACTAGTAAACGATGTGAATTAATCGAATAAGGTGTACATGTTAGCAAAGTCGCATAATCCTTACCTTTAACAACCAATAATTTAGAAAAATTATCTGGCTTTACAACACTTATTTGATCAACCTTATAGGCTAAAACTTCTTTGATATTATGAATATAAAAAATTTTTCCTTTTTTAAGTTTATCTAAATCTGTAAATAACTTAGCTTTAGGTAAGCCGCGATGAGCTGTGATAACAGTATGTGAACTTTTTCCACCAATTGGCAAGGAGGTTCCTTCAAGGTGTCCTGCTCCTTTTTCAAGAACACTACTGGTAGTCCCCGCATAGATAGGTAATTTTTGCTTGATAGACGGTATATCAATATATCCAATCATTTCAGCAATCTCAAGCATGTGGGCGTATTCAGCAATACCTTTTTTTCCTTTTTCAGTATAGGGATCTGATAGGCGGCTTGGGTCCAGTGTTCTATTATAAGCTTTTGCTAACTCAAATCGTCTATTAATCTCTTTAGTATTTAATTTTTGGGTTTGATTATCAAAGTTAGTTACTTGATTATTAGCTTTAATATTATAGTACCAATTTGAAATAAAAGGATATGAGGTTATCAAAAGACCAACTAAGAACAATAGTATCAGGCCTACATTCATCCATCGATTTAAAACGACCGATTTCTTAAGGTTTTTCTGAAATTTTCCTCCCATTATGATTCAATTCCTTTTCTAACACTTGCTAAACGATTTTTTTGACGTTGACGTTTTATTAACCAAAGTAACCAAGCAATAATAACTAAAGATATATAGAAAAGATATCTATAAATCGTGTTTAAATGACCTTCTTTCATTAATTTTTCATCAATAAGACCTTTATAAGGAATACGATGTCCCCTTACTAAAAGTCTGTGTGTATTGACCATAATCGGGGTGCAAGTTAATAAGGTTGCATAATCATGTCCAGGAACAACCAACAAATCTGAAAAGTTATCGGGTGTAACGACTTTTATCTGATCTACTTGATATGCTATCGTTTCTTTTATGTTTTGAATATAAAACTTATCTCCTTTTTTTAACTTTTTAAGGTTAGAAAAGAGTTCTTTATCTGGAATTCCTGAGTGCGCTGTTATAACGGTATGTGTGCTATTTCCTCCAATTGGAAGAGAAGTACCTTCTAAATGCCCTGCTCCTTTAGATAGAACTTTTTGACTTGAACCTGCAAATATAGGGAGTTTTTGACCTATCTTAGGAACTGAAATTGTGCCGATTTTTTCACTTACCTCTAACATACGGGCGTACTCTGCTACCCCCTTTTGAATTCGTTTCTTCTCATAAGGATCTTCAAGATGGACATTATTTAAAGAATCATTATAAGCTTGTGCTAGAGTCATACGACGATTGATTTCTTTCTGACTAAGTTTTTTAGCAGCTCTCTCAAAATCCTGTGTTTGATTATTAGATTCTATCGTATAGTAAAAACGTGATACCACTGGATACAATAAAATAGATAGACCTATTAGAAAAAGAATGATAAAAGGAAGATTTGACTTCTTCTTTTTAGTTTTTTTGTTGATATTTTTAGTCTTCACGTCATCTCCTAAATAATGGCTCTTGCTTATGATCTAAGAGTACTTCTACTGAAATACCCTTAGATCATAAGCACAGCTTTAACTGTGCTTATACATCATCAAAGACTAGCCTTAAGCTTCCTCTGATTGACGTTTTTTCATGATAACTACTGCTCCAAGCATAATGCTTAAACCAATAATTGTGAAAAGAATTGTACCAATACCACCTGTTTGTGGGATGGTTACTTTTTTGTTTTGAACTTGTTGGGCATCTTTTTTTACAGAGCCTTTATCATATGCGATGTCAGTTGTAGCCCCTTTGCTATATGATGTGGCAGTTACTTCAAAGTTTACATCACCTGACAATGTCGCATAACCTGCTGGTGCTTGAGTTTCTTCCAAGCCATAAGTGCCTTTATCCAAACCAGTAATTTCAAATTGACCACCGGCGTTAGAGATCAATTTAACAACATTATCAGCCTTTTTATCTGCAACCCATTCATATGAGTAGTTAGCTTTAACAAAAGCGTCATTGTAAGCTTTTGGTTTTTGATCAACAGTAGCCAATGCTGTTTTACCTTCTTGGCCTTCTTGTTTTTCTTTAGTCAAGTCGTTATAAGCTTTAACAGCTTCATCCAATGCTAGTTTAGCAGTTTTTACAGCTGCCTTTGCTTCAGCAGTTGCTGCACCTGCTTTACGTGCCAAGTATTTGCCTTCTTTCTTAACGAGGAAGGTAGCTCCTGCCAAGCGTTCAGTGTTAGCTTGATTTGTTTTCACAAATTTACGTCCATAAGTCACCACTTTTGGTTCTGATGGGTTGATTGGAGTTGGATCATTTGAGTTTTTGTTGTTCTTGATAGTCACAACACCATTTTTAAATGATACGTATTCTGGAGTGTAGCCGCTAACACGTTCGACAACGCGGTAAGTTTTAGCATTATCCAAACCTGTGAAAGTATGTTCAAAGCGTGATGGTTTTGTTGCTTCGTGTGAAGCAACGTTCACCCATGTACCATCCGTTTGTTTTTCTTGCAAGGTAAAGATAGCTTTAACTGCAACATTAGCATCAGTAATTGTACCATCTACTGCCCAGTCTTTAATGACTTTAATTTCTTGGTTAGCTGGAGTACCTTCTTGTGGTTCACTTTCTTCCGTTGGGTTATTACCATAGTCCAATTTAACATCATTGGTTTCTGGAATTTCAACAGTAGTGGAGCCGTTCACCGTAGCTGAGTAAGTGATCTTGATTTCAACATCTTTGTCTTTTGCAGCTGCTGCTACTGCTGCAAGACCTGTTGCATTCAAGGCAAGACGGAAACCTTGGTCATCTGTTACGAGTTTGTAGTTTAAAACAGGAAAATCTTCACCATCCAATGTTACTTTAACGTTGTTGTTGAACGTCAAACCTTTAGTCATGCTATCAGTCCAAACCAGTTTCTTATAGTCTGAGCCTTTAAGAATTTTTGTTCCAACTATGTATTCTTTTTTGTCACCAACTGTCGCTGAGACAACACCTTTGTCTTTTCGGTTGTCAGTATAATCAAGATCTTTATCTGCAAAGTTCTTATCTACTTGTGGTTTTGTTTCAGTATTCTTTGGATAAATGTGAGCATCTTTAACAACACCTTGGTTGTTTACCAATGGCAGAGTGATTTTAACTGGAACTGCTTTTGAATCAGCCAAGATAGAACCGTTGTTATCGTAGTTTGATTTTTCTTTCAATTCAACGATTTGGTAAATTCCTTTTAACTTAGCAGTGTTAAAAACAAAACCATTGTCTTTTGTTAACCCTGAAAGAACAGCACCACCTTCAGCATCTTTAGCTTCCAAAGTATCGACTTCCTTACCATTTTCAGTAATGAATTTTGTACCAGTTTCATTTTTGAAAACAAAGAAAGCACCCTTGATTTCTTTAGCATCGGTTGAGCCAAAATAAGATTTAAGGTCATTAATTTGTTTACCAACATAATCGCTATCATTCTTACCTTTTGTACCTTCAGTAAAGTTATCAAATGCAGCTTGTGGCATGACAATCTTGTGCAAGGTCACAGTATCAGTTGTTGCGTCGTCCGCAAACGCTGGTGCAACTGAGAATAGTGACGTTAAGATCAATAGCAGTGTCGAGAACATTGTAAGACATTTGTTGATTTTTTTCATTTCTATCTCCTTCTTATTCTAGTTAATCAACATAGATAATAATATACGGATTATAATATTACCGCAGCACCACTCCTTTCGAATTATATTTAATTAATTAAGAATACTAAAACACATGATTCTTAATCTTTTTCTCTAGATATATCACTAGATTTCTTATATCTTTTCCAAATATAAATTCCACCTGCAATAGACATCATAGATCCACCTATTAAAATGAAAGATAGAATTCCTTTCCCACCTGTCATCGGAATAATTCCTTTTGGTGGAATATGCGTGTTGGTAATTAAATGCTTGTCACCTTCCTCATGATATTCAGAAATCTGTTTATTAACAGCTATTATATTTTGTATCGATCCTTTAACAACTTCAAAAGTTAAAATTGGTTTATTAGTAATTTTTTGATAATCCTTCGGCGAAACTGCTTCTATTAACTGATATTTGCCATCTTTCAAATCTTTGTAAGAAATTTTGCCGTTTTCTCCCGTCACTACTTTTGAATTATTATTTTTTATTGGTAAATAAAGTTTATAATCTTCATTAAATTCTTGAAGTTCAAACGTAGCTCCTTTGAGAAGCAACTTATTATTATCTTTATCAACTTTTGTAAATTCAATTTCACCTAACTTCTTCTCGTTTTTAATCGTTATTGTAGGATATTCTCTCACATCACGAATTTTAGGGATTGGAAAATCTCTAAGTGTATTAGGATCCTCTGATTTAGGATTCAATGTTGTTCTACCATTAGTGTCATAGAATTTGTTACTTATAAAACTGTCATCTAGTTTCACATCATATGTGAGTGTTACTTTTTGTCCCTCCCCTAAGTTCAAACCTCTAACGTAGAGTTTATTTTTGATGTATTCTAATTTAACCCCTTTAAGTATTCCACCATCATTATTAGGCCCACCAGTTGCAATGCTATCTTTCATTATACTTCCATCATTTCCCTGTAAAGTATAATCACTTGGTTGCAATGTTTGTCCGTTGCCAAGCTGTAAATTGATTTTGTCACCCATAGGATCTTCTATAGTTCCATTAACAATTGAGTTTTCTTTTGTTAAAATCTTTTCAAATTGTTGCTGAATTTTAGATAAAATTTCATTGTTAGATGCATCGGATGAAGTTACTATCGGGGTATAATACTCAGGTTTAGAAGAGAATGACTTCATTAGTTCTGTTATTTCCCCATCTGAAAGTTCAAAAGCTTCCTCTTTCAATTTTTGAAAAGTACCATCTTGATTTTTCTTATAATCCTCATTATAAACTTGTCTAAAACCAGATATATCTATACCAAAATTAAAGATGTCATAATTTTTCTGTTTTAAACTATTTATATAAAGTTTGGTTGGTGTTCCATGTTCTCTTACTGGTCCATTTCGATAAAATGTACCTTTAGGGTAATTAAGATTTAAATCTAAATAATGAAGTTTTTGTAAGTTTCCAGAGATTATCTGTGTTTGATAACTATCTAAGGGAAACAAAAAGTAACTCTCCCCATTTCCTTTTATATCCTCGGGCTTATCAGTAAGTAGAAAATTACTTTTATTTAGATATCCATTTTTTTTCATTTGTTCAAATTGGCTTTCATATGATGCACCCAGTTTAAAATTATTAATAGCATATGATCTCGTAGGAACACCATCAGTTACATGAACAATAATTTTTTGACTATTTCGATTTACTTGACTCAAAATATCATCTGCCTCCATGAAGGCTTTCATAGTAAATGTTTCTCCTACTTTACTAAGATAGTACTCCTTTTGTTGCTCTGGAGTTAATCCATTGGTAGTAGATCCCCACTTAGCTTTAGGAGCTTCTGTCGGAATCCTTTTTATAATCTCTTCAGCATTATTTGTTAATTGTTTATGACTATAATTCTCTGTCTGAATTGTGAACTTAGTTTGAAGGCCATAATATTTATCATCTTCTTTAAATCCTTTTACGACATCTACACTCCTACCATCAAAAATATCTGAACCATAGGTAACTAATGCAACCCTATTATCACTGTTTGCTCCTAAAATATCTTTTACTGCGGTCCCAAGAGCTTCGGCAGCTTTCTTGGCTTTATTATGCCTTTGAAAATTTGGGCCATCGTTATTCATTGAGTTAGAATTATCGAGTACGAAGACAACATCTAACGGCTTTTGTTTGTCCACTGGTTTTACTATGGTTTTTCCACTGACAGTTAACTCAATTTTATATTTATTATGAGCTAAATCACCTACTTCTGAAATACGTTTAGATAATGTTCCCTCTGGAATTTCTCTTATATGCTCACCTTCACTTGAATATGGGTTAACTGCTTTTGCCTCTGACTTTCCATTTGGAACTGAACCTTTAACATGCTCAAGTTTATAAGATTCCTTTGTATCTTCATAAATTCCTGTGGGGGGATACTGCTTATCTAGTTCTTCCTGATTTTGTCCAATTGTGGAATTTTTATCACCACTATTTTGTATCGTAGTTTTTCCATTACTCTCAACCTTAACTTGCCAAGTCTGGTTAGTCTTTTTATAACCTTCGGGCGCTGTTTCTTCTGATAAAGTATAATCTCCAGGTATGAGATTATCAAAAGTAGCTTCACCTGTTAGCTCAGCAGTTACTTTTTCTATTTTACTTTCTGGATGAGCAGTAGTTTTTAAAACAAAGGTAGCTTTTGAAAGTGGTTTGTTCTGGTCATCTGTCTTTTTAACAACTAACTTTCCTTTAGCACCATTTTCCGGTACGGTACTTTCCCCTAAAACATTGGTATTAAGCGGTATTTGCGACAAACAAAAAAGACTTAACGTCAATATTTTAGAAAATTTTTGGTATTTTCTCATTTTACAACTCCTATTGTGCCGAAATGTCGTTTCTAAATCTAAGATCAGATACAGAATATCCTAGAATATACAAACTATCACTTATTATGATATCAATAATTTCTTATTATAAGGTATGGAATTTTAATGTTTTTTCCCAATTTTTGAATAATTTTCCTTTTTATTTGATAATCTTATTTTTTATTATCTTAGAAATATTTCAATGAGCTTAAGTAGTTGATTTTCCTTTTTTTATGTTTTAAAATATTGCTTAAAAATAATGTTTGAGAGAGTTTACTGAATTGATTGAAAATTATTTAGAAAAAGACATCCTTAATCAAATAAAACTTCTAACTTTATGCTATGATTACTACCCTTCCATTACTCTAGACAAATCATGTCATCAACTTGGTTTATCTGAACTACTTATTAGGAAATATTGTCATGATTTAACAACTTTATTTAACAGTCAACTCTCTCTGAATATCGAAAAGAGTACAATAGTCTACCAATCTAATGGTGTAACTAGAGAACAAGCTTTCAAATATATTTATCATCAATCACACGTTTTACAACTTTTAAAATTTTTGATCACGAATGATTCAGGCAGGTTACCTTTAACTTACTTTAGTGAAAAATTTGGACTATCTTGTGCAACTGCTTATCGCATACGAAAACATATTAGTCCATTACTAGAAAAACTTGGATTTCAGATTGTCAAAAATACTATTACCGGTGACGAGTATCGAATTCGCTATTTAATCGCATTTTTAAATGCTCAATTTGGTATAGAAGTTTATCCCATGTCTAAGATGGATAAATTGCTCATCAAACGATTGTTATTAGAACACTCAACTACTTTTACTGCTTCTCATTACTTCCCAAATACATTTATTTTCTTTGATACATTGTTGTCTCTATCATGGAAACGTATTAATTATAATGTAGTTGTCCCTTACTCATCCCTTTTCACTGAACTACAAAATATATTTATCTATGATACATTACAATATTGTGTCAAAAATGTTATTATAGATTCCTTTAAAATTAATTTAAAAAAAGACGATATAGACTATATTTTTCTTGCTTACCTTACTTCCCATAACTCTTTTTCTAATCCAAATTGGACTGAGAAGCGTATCGATAATGTAATAGCTATTTTCGAAAATTATCCCAAATTCCAAAAATTATTACAGCCACTCAAAGATGCTCTTCCCTTATCTGGCTCCTATCATGATGAGTTGGTAAAAGTTGCTATCTTTTTTTTCCGAACATTTATTTTAGGATTAAATCAATTAATCCCTGAAACAATTTCATTTCCTTCATGGAACTATCATAGACATGATAAATTAACTACTATTCTCCGACCGATAATTACAAATTGGTTAAGTAAAATTGGAGAATACACGTTTAAAGAACAACATTTTCTTCTCCTTTGTACTCATCTAGAAAGAATCATCAAAAATCATATTCCTCCGATACAGATAGCCGTACTAACTACAGACTTTATTAATAACCAAATTTTAACAGAATGCTTATTACAGAGATTTTCTTCTAAAAAGATTCATTTCCACCCTTACTATTTATTAACTGATGATCTTTCCAATATTACTAATCTTAATCCAGACATTATTATTACCAATAAAAAGCTTTCTCCCTTTATCAAACATGAGATTTCTTCAGAGAGTTTAATTACATATATTGATCTGATTAATACTTCAGACCAAATCAATCAAATCCAAAAAATTATTTCATCAATACAGGAAGAAAAATATTGCAAACTTTTTGCAAAAACTAATGAAATAACTAATCGTAGCTCCTATAACTCTTAAAAATTAACATTAAAAAGCTAGAGCATTGTGTAATGCTCTAGCTTTTTAATGTTAATTTTTTTGAATAATATAATCCAACTTTTCAACTGTTTTTTCCCATGTGAAATGTTCTTTAATTCTTTTAGCAATATTCTGTTGTAGTTTCTCTCTTAATGCCTTATCTTTTACTAATAAATCAAGAGATTCATGGAGTGACTGAGTATTTTCTTCCATGATGATTCCTAACTCAGGGCTATCAATAACTTCAACTGTTCCACCGCGATCTGTTGCAATAATAGCACTTGAAAGTAGACCAGCTTCTAAAATAGAGGTTGGTAATCCCTCTGGATACATTGAAGGGTAAACAAAGATATCAGTCTGTGCCATTAAAGACATAGTCTGTTCAAAGTTTAATTTCCCCAAAAAGTTAATCTGTTTGGACTGATATTTCTCTTTCAAATGTGCTAATTCAGGTCCGTCTCCTGCAATCTGTAAATAAACATTTTCAGAGTACTGTGACATCGAAAATGCTTCTAAGAGCAATTCAATGCCTTTTTCTTTAATAATTCTACCAGCATAAGTGATGAAAATATCATCAGCAGATTTTTCAAGGTAAGCCGTACCAGCAAAATCAGAGCCTAGACTTTCAGATACCGAATTATAAATAACTCCTTTAGCTTCTATATTAAAATGTTTTAACCATTCAACGCTTCTCTTGGATACCGCATAAAAATCTGGACGATAATGCTTAACACGCGCTGTGAGAAGATGTTCATAGATAGCTCCAAAGAAATCTAAAAAACGATTATTGACAGAAAAATGACTTGACCCATGGTCTAAAACAATACTAGGTAAATGGTGATTCTTTGCAAAAGATAGCCCTTCTAGCGTTGTTAACTGAAAACGTGTATTACAAATCACAAAATCAATATTTTCATCTGAAACATATTTCATCAGCGTGTTGTATTCTCGATTTTTGTTAATAATAGGATAGCGCTGCTTGACAATATTTTTGGTCGGTAAACGGTAAATTTTTCTACCCTTGTCTTCATCTATAATCGGTAAATCACCATGATTAGTTGTTACAATAACAACACGGTAGCCACGCTTAACCAAATCTGCTGTCATTTTATCTGTATAACGTTCAATACCTCCGAGGAAGGGTAGATAATATCCTGAGAAAACAGCAACTGTTTTTACCTTATTTTCCATATTTATCCACTTTCATCAATAAGCCATCTTTTAAGCCTTTAATCATAGCAACTATTTTTTTGCTCTTTTGCTCTTCTGCTACCAACACTCGAACAAATTCATTTCGCATAAATACTAAATATTTGTATCGCTTCTTCTTACCATATTTTTTTATAATATAGATCGCATTGCGTATCATGTAATATTTTCGAAATGGTGAATGATTCAATACATGAAAAACATGGCCAAATTTTTTAACTCGTGAAGAGTGTCCAATTTCGTGTAACAGACCAATAAAATTAACCTGATAAGTCTTATATCCCATCTCTGACAGACGATAATTCATTTCAGAGTCAACAAAATCAATAAACATCTCTTCTGCAAAGCCAGATGTTTCTTCGAAAACGCTCGTTTTCATTAAAGCAGCCGAAGTAATACACTCTTCAATTTCTTTATAGTCAAATTCTTGCATCACTAAATTTTCACGGTTCATATCTTGATACAAACAAGATAACATACCGACCTTAGGTAAATGAAGGTAATTTTCATAATTATCTATCAAATCACCTAGGACAACCGAATCTTGATCTAAAGTCAAGAACCAATCAAATTCTTGTGCTACTGCAAATTGACCAATACAGTTCAAAGCATATGCAATTCCTTTATTTTCTGTTAAATAATCAACAGTTAGGTGCCCCTCTTCATTATAATCGGCCACTAATTGAGAAATTTCCTCCTTATTTTTCGAGCCATTATCTACGATGTAGATATGGCTTACTTGAGGATAAATTGCTCGAATGTTCTGATCTAAGCGTTCAATATTGGGGTTAAAGGTGACAATACCCGCTAAATATTTCATGTTCTATGCTCTTTTCTAAAATCTCTAAATAACTGAATGACTGGTGCTTTGGTTATAAAAACGATACCGACATAGATAGTTACTGCTACTAAACTTTGAATGACATAATTTACCAATGATACTGACATTTGAGTATTGATATAATAGAGTACAGCTCCACTAAGAGTAGCAGCAATTAAATAGCGCAGCATTCCTCTTGTTAATTCTTTAAAAGTAAATACATCTCTTAAAGAGATAGCTTGATATAGAGAGACAATAAATTCAGTAATAACTGTAGAGATAATAGCTCCCATAGCACCTAAAATTGGTATTAAAAGTATATTAAGCACAACATTTGCCACAAGTCCAATAACTGCAGACATTGTGTAAGCTTTTGTACGTCTTGAAGCCAGTAGATACTGTGTCCCTAAAGCGTTACCATAAGAAATGCAAATGATCATCAAAGACTCAACAGCCATTAGCGGACCGACAACTTCATACCCTTTCCCAAAAAAGAAGACAGCAAATGTCGACGAAACTCCTACCACTCCCGCAATCATTAACATTGAGATAGCATTGCTTAAATCAACAAGTTTCAAAAGTAAAGCCTTGGCTTGCTTTTCTTTTCCTGAAGAAAATAGACTGGAGAGCCTTGGCAAGAAAACTCCTCCGATTGCTGAAACAATGGTAAATAAAATACGAATAATTTTATCAGATTGATCAAAATATCCAGCACTGACCACACTATCCATTGCTCCCAGCATACTCTTGTTAAGAGAGAGATAAATCTGCATGGTGATTTGGGGTAAAAATAACATTAAAGTTGGTCTTAGATGTACTAAGACATCTAATCTACTAAATGGTATCTTGATGATTTCATGCTTTAAATGATGCCAGACTGTTAAATTTCCGAGTAATGATGCAAATGCAATTAAAAACATATAAAGTGCTAGGTCATCTGGCGTCTTCACAACTAAGAAGGTCAAAACAACTGTAATAAGCTTAACAATGGTATTACGAATGACAATTATCTTAAAGTCTTCAACTCCAATAAAATACCACGAAATATCAGTTGCAGTCGCTAATAAATTAATACCTTGAATTAAATAGAATAATTGCCATTCGTTTGTCAGTAAGACAAATCCAAAGAATAATAACGTTGCTATAGATACAGAGGCAAGTTTTAATACAACTAATTCCCAAAATATCTTACTTCTCTTATACTTATTTGACTGCACAAAAGCTATCTCACGATTACCGTACAAAGATATCCCTAAAGCACCAAATAAAGTAAAGTACATGACAATGGAGCTCGTATAGGCATTAATACCGATGCCTTGAGGAGATAGTACACGGGAAACATAAGGAACTGTTACTAAAGGTAACAACAAAGTCAATAACTGGTATGAGGTATTATAAAACATATTTTTCAAAAGTTTCATTAGTTTCTCCTCATAATTAAACTAATAACAGTATCAAATAACAATAAGGCATTTGATACAATTACCAAGCCAGTTAACGCATACGGCACCACTTTCCTTCCTGCCTCATTTAGACGCGCTGGAATACTTGATGCAAAAACTTGTACCAAAAGCAATGTAACAGTAAAGTAACGTCCTTGAACTCCTTCAATGTAGCTTGTTGGCGCTCCACGATATTCTAACATGATAAAAAAGACACCAAGAATTCCCACAAAGAAACTAGCTAAGAAAAGAAATCCCATATTTTTTGACTTAACAAATTTTTCTTCAGAAAACCATACTAGAAAGACCATGAGATACCATACTGATGATACCCAAGTGGGAATAAAATTCTGACTTGGATATGGAGAGGCAAGCCAGGAAGTAATGTCATTACTTAAAATATTGATACCAGCATAATTATAGCCAAATGTCATTACATAACGTCTTAAAACAGCAAGGACACCACCATGTCTTGCGGTCAGAACATAAACTATAGCAAGTGACAAAAAGGTTAGACATAGCCAAAATAGCTTTTTAGATTTAAGACCTTGAAATAAATGTGATAGCTTCTGATTATAGCCCATTAATTTAGGATTGTTAACCTGCAATAATACCGGTATTACTAGCAATAAAAACAGCCAGTAATTCTGCTTACATGCAACAATGACTAAAAGAATCAATCCTATAAGAGCAATACTAAGATTTTTAGTCAACGATTTATCAACTAAAAGATTTATCAAAAGCGATAAAAATGCTCCAAATACAATATATCCAGTCGAGTCATAAGATAGACTAGCAAATGAATTTAGAACTACGGGACTGAGGAAAATAGCAAAGTAGATTAACTTTCCTTTTTTCACATACCGGATAATGAGGGCAACCAAGGTGATTGAGACAAAGGAACTAAATAACCTTGCTACTGTAATCATTACCCCCATAGAAGGATACACAAATTTGCCTAAAAATAAGCCAACTGCTGGCACAAGATGACCCCAAAAAACAAAGTTATGTTTAGAATAGTTTATCTCACGAGGCAAATGATTACCATCAACAAAATTGGCTTTATTTAAATAGTATTTTTCAAATCTAGTACCATCTCTATAGGAGGTCGATTGTCGTCTCATACCTGAATCAATATTATATTCTCCATAGTAAGAAGTATCAATAATGTTATTTGAAATACGACCAGACACAGCTAAATGGTATTGTCCATCAGGTTCATTGAAAAATGGCATTAATAGGCTCAATACAATAGTAATCGTTAAGCCTAATATAAAATATGTTTTATGCAAGTTCTTGTCTAGAAAAACCTTTTCAAATAGACGAACTTTTTTGAGGTTCATATTAACTCCTTTTTATATCTTTTAATAAAAACACCAAGTCACGAATGCGATTTGAAAAGCTATCATAGAACCGTTTTTTAGTCATCATTTGTTTAAGTATTGCTACAAAATCTTTATTTTGAGCATTTTTATAACGTTGCTGATTAAAATCCAGATAAGCTTTAGCTTCCCTTAATTGACTAGAGCTACTTTTTTCTAAAAATGGTACAAGGATGATATAGTAACTCAAAACAAAATACAGTTCTTGTAAATGCCTTTCGTAACTTGAGCTCATATTCAAGATATTCCCACTTGCATTCTCAGCATGTCGCTTATGTTCACCAACACTTCTGTTTAAATTGTAACCTGAACCAATGACACCAGATATCCCTGCAAAAAGATTATCATGTGACAAAATTAAATTATCACTGTAAAAAGTCATTACTTGATCAACAAACGACTTGCGTAAACAAAAAGTCCAACCTTGACGATAGTTATGATATGAAAAGTCTAATGGATACTTAGAAATTGTTTCCTCACCATTGAACTTAAAATTATTGGGAATAGTAGCCTCTTCTGATAACTTTTTGATATCAATATCGGCACTAAGAAGGTTTATATCTTGGCGTTCTTCCATAATATCAACTTGCATCTTATTTTTATGATGATACCATGTGTCATCTTGATCACTAAAAAATAAATAATCTACAGAAAGACGCTTAGCGTCTAAAAGCAACTGACGAAAATTCAAACGCCAACCTAAATTTTTATCATTACTAGTTATTGACCAACCATCTAAACGGTGCTCTTTTATATAGTCTTCAACCACCTTTACAGTATCATCAGTAGAGCCATCGTCCCTCATTAAGACATAGTCTGGTCTCAACGTTTGATTTCTAATTGAATCTAGCTGATCATGGATGAAACCTTGACCATTATATGTTGCCATCAAAACTGCTGTTTTTACCATATTATTCCTTACTTTTTAAACGCAAATAATAAATCTCTCATGCGTCCACTATTAGAGTTATAGAGTCGCCAATTTTTAATCACAAAAGCACTATTATGAATTAATGACAATTTAGAAGCTTCCAATCTTTCTTTTTCAAAGGCTAAGCGTTGATTTAAAGCGACATCATTTTGATATTTGTTGACAACCTTCTGCATGGTTTCGTAAAAATCAACAAATGTTTTTAATCCTGTGATATGTTGTGTTTTAGGCGACTTCCAATTCAAAACAAATTTGCTATTACCACTTGCGTTTCCTCCATATCGAATATGAACTCCTACGCTTTCGTTAAGGTTATAACCATTTCCAATAATACTGGCAGTTGTCTCGATAAGGTTATCGTGCGAAATATTAGCTCCAAAAGTCCAATTATCAGCGATAGCTTGCGCAAAATCTCTCTTCATAGCAATGGTCCATCCAGGACGGAAAGTTTGATAATCATATACTTTAGGATACTGACTGATTCTATCACTAGAAGAAAAAGTTAGAAAATGTGGAACACTGGCTTCTGTAGACATCGTTTTGATATCGACGTCTGCACTCAAAACCTCAATTTGAGGATTATCTGACATAATGGCAAACTGTCGTTCGTTTTTATCAAGATACCAAATATCATCTTGATCACTAAAAAAGACATAGTCAACCTCATAGGCTAACACATCAATAAGTAATTGACGAAAATTTAAACGCCAGCCTAAGTTTTTGTCGTTTTTAACAATTTTCCAGCCTTCTAACCCATATTTTGCGATATAGTTATTGACGACATTGACTGTTTCATCCGTTGAACAATCATCCCTCAATAATACATAATCTGGTTTTAATGTCTGTTGGCGAATTGAATCAAGTTGTTCAGATATAAATTTTTCGCCATTGTATGTCGCCATTAAAACTGCTGTCTTTACCATATTACTCCTCAAATGCTTGTACTGTTTTTAATATTCCAGATTCAAGAGAAACTTCTCGCTTCCATCCCAACGCTTCTAATTTGGCCATAGTGAGACGTGTTCTCCCCATTTTGCTATAACCTGCACTCATAGTTTTAGGAATATCAAATACTACTGAAATATTTTTATCAGAAAAGAGATCAACTAACTTTTGTGCCAAATCCTTAATCATAATGGGTTGATCTTCATTTGCTACATTGTAAGCTTGACCAACTTCACCATTTAATAAAATAGTAAATAACCCTGATACAGCATCTGCTAAATAACAGAAAGCACGCTCTGCTGTACCACTACTTTTTAAAACGATATCTTTGCCATCAATGACATTCGATAAAAGATCATTCATAATACGACCATCGTTACCGAGCTCCATACCAGGACCAAATGAATGTGCAATACGAGCAATAGTAAAGGGTACCTTATATTGATCATAGTAACTTTGCAGTAGAGTTTCAGCCATGCGTTTGCTTTCTGGGTAACAAGCTCTAGTAGCTAAAATATCAAATCCACCATAAGCTTCTTCATCAATCACTTCTTTAATAGATGTTCCATATACTTCACGCGTTGATAAGAACAAGAAGTTTTCAATTGTTTTTTCCTTTGCAAAGTCTAATAAATTCAATGTACCAATTGTATTAGCTTTTATGATGCTAACAGGATTACTCAAAATAGCAGTTGGACTAGCATTGCTTGCTGCATGGATAATGTAATCCACTTTTCCATCATACTCTAGGCGTTCTTCTACATCATAAGGAATTAAGGTGAAATAATCTTTCCCAACTAAATCTGAAAATTTATCACGGGCTTTTTCAATGTTTCTAGCTGTCGCAATAATTTGCGTTTGGTAATTTCTTGTCTCATTGAGATAGGCTAGTAAAAATACCATATAACTCGCTAACATACTATTAGAACCACTTATTAAAACGGCTTTATTAGCAAGTCTTTCCCAATTAATATAATTTTGGTCACTAATAAGTGCTAAATCTTCTTGTACAATTTTATTACTAAATTTAATCATCATTACATCCCATAAATTTGTTCATTTTCTCTAGCATCATACAAAGCTTTAAACATATAAAAATCATCTGGTGTTGTTATCTTGATATTTTCATATGGTCCCTCAACAATAGTGAGTTCACGATTGTACATACCCATCAAAGTACTAGAATCAATTGCATCAGTAATCCCTTTGCTAATGGCATCACGTTCAATAGAAAGGATATCTGATAGATAAAAACTTTGTGGCGCTTTAGCAATGAAGGAACGAGTACGATCAACAACTTCAGATATTTTAGAAGAATCATTGACTAGAACAACTGTCTCTTTAGCACGAACTGAAGTTACCGCACTTCCTGTTTCTTTTACTGACTGTATATTAGCATTAATGACTTCTTCATTAATCAATGGACGTACTCCGTCATGAATTAAAACAACGGCATCATCTGTAGCCAGCTGTTCAGCGGCTTCAAGCCCCTTAAAAATTGACATTTGGCCAGTTTCTCCACCTGCAACAACTGCTTTTACTTTCGTAAGGTTGAAACGCTCTACCAGATTATTCATATAATCTAGCCAGTCTGATACACAGACAACTACTACAGCATCAATAGCTTCTGTATTTTGGAAAATATCAATTGTATGCACAATAATGGGTTTACCATGCACTTCTAGGAATTGCTTTGGTTTACCTTTGGTATTCATGCGACGACCAACACCACCTGCAAAAATAACTCCAATATTCATCATTAACCTTCTTTCCAGTACCAAGTGTAATAACTATGACTTTCTCTCTTACTTTCTGGAGGTAATTCCATATAACTACCCCCATATAATTGATTCAGATAAGCATGCTCATTTTTAATTTTTCGAGTTTTAATGTTTTCAAACATAACATCTTCATACTCAGAAAAAATTTCTCTTGGAAAATATTCTTTCAAGCGATATCTTGAATCGGTATAACCCATGTAAGGAACCTCTTGATTATTATATGTTTCCATCACTTGATCAACAATTTCAGCACGTTTTTTAGCTTGGCCGTGATAAGCGATGAATCGGGGTAGCCCCAAAATTAGCCTTGCATTTGCATAAAGCTTTCGGGAACCGCTAGCAAAATTGGGGTAAGTCGTACACATCAAATTTGCAGCAGCAGAGTGAACTTTTTTAAAGAATCTTTGACGTTCTTCTGCACTCTCTGGTAATCGGTCAAGTGGGAAGATATCAATAAAAATCCCTGTCCAAGGATGAATTCTATCTGTTTTACTTAAGTACATTGACTTTGTGTGATACAGCTTGGCAAATGGCCATAGATTTTTTTCAACAGAATGATGTAGCAATTTAAAATCGCTATTATTAGCATCAGCTAATGCTTTCATCAAACGCTCATACTGGCTTCTTTCTAGCATCAAATCGATATCGTCATCCCATGGAATGAATCCTTTATGTCTCATTGCTCCCAGTAGGCTGCCTCCGCCTAAAGAATATTCAATTTTATTATCACGCGCAACTTTATCAATATAAGCTAACATTTCAAGTTGAACTTCTCTTATTTCTGAGACCGTCATTTCTTTCATAATTACCTCTGTCTAACAGTTAACTCACATTCTTTTAAATACAAATCTTATAGCTGTAATATAGAAAATAAATAAAGCTACCGCAAAAAGAATCACTAGGGTCATGGGTTTAAAAGTTTTCTTTGTTTTTTGACCTTTTGGAGTGTTTGCAAGTGCATTGTATTCTTGTTTGTTGTACTGCATGTCCATTATATAACCATTTATATTATAGTTACCAAACTGTGCTTTAGAAACACTATCTTTATTTACTGTAAAATAAAATGGTTTATTGCTTTGTAAGTAGCCTTTTGGAGATTTTGTCTGTATTAAGAAATACTTATACTTATTAGACAAACCTCGTAATTTAAATAATGATTGGTTACTTTTCACTTGTTTTTTATAGTTATAAGCCCATAACCTAGGATTCAAGTCTATGTCATTTGAATAACCATCAATACCTATAATGTTATTTCCTCTAATATGGTAAGCATTTTGGTTAAGATATTCTTTATTTAAACTCTTAATCGTTTTTTGAGTATTTATCCAAGAGCCATTAGGTTGGTATAGAAATACTTTTTTATCTGCACTCAATCTTCCTAAAATATACTCTGAACCTTGCAATAATCTATTTTGATTGTCGTCATACATGGCAAAATTTATACCATAACTGCTCAAACTAGGTGTCTTTATATAGCCTTTAGAATCCTCGACAAAAATCCCTTGATCTTGCTTTTGATTATCAACAGAAATTAGACTCCGTTTAGTCTCTATGACGCCTTTCTTTTCCTGAGCAACAGACAAATTATAATCTCTTTTTGAAGCAACATGTCCTGTAATCTCTAACTCTTTAATATTAGCATTTGTCAAATCAAAATCTAACTTATCAATAGAGTGAAGCTTATACAGGCTATTTTGTAATAATTCTTTTTGCTCTGTTTCATCACCACTACTATTTAAAACAATTTTATCACCATCGACACTAATACTGCTATCTATTGGATACAAACGTCCCTCTTTACCTTCTTCCGCAATAATAGGCGCTTGAGAAAGTCGGTAATTGTAATTAGTACTATCTACTACAAAATTAGGGCTAACTCTGACAGTCAGCTGCTTTGAATAAATTGGAATCCTATAAGTAACACGTTTACCGTATTCAACTCCTATAGTATCTCTTTTTTTGTTATTAACAGTTACTCGAGGATTATCTACTCTGGTATTACCAAGATAAATCGTTTCGTTTTTCTGAATATTTTTCAACACATATTCTTGAGTTTCTGCACTGTTTTCAAAAGCAGTTAAACCAACTGGAATATTACCAATTGCTTTTCCTTTGTTATTTGTGAACTTATAACGTTTATTTTCTGGATTATATAAAACACTTGGCTCTTCTAAGCCATTCATGTAAATTAAATAATCTTTATTCTTTTCAAGCAGTAACCTTACAATAGCAATAGCATCCTGTCTAGTATTTTTTATACCAGAACCAAATCTATAGTTATTATCCATAAGGACTTTTTTACCACTAACTTGGTACTTCCGCTTGATACTATCAAAAGTATAGTGTGTAAAGTCTTTGCTCTCAAACTCCCCTGTCCTCACTTTATCCAATGCTGTTTGTAAATGAATAGCATTAATCTGAACACTGTATTGCGGGGTATTATTATGATAATAATAAGCTGTAATATCTACTTTTTTATCTGTTTTTACTTTTTTATTATTTTGGCAACCTACTAAAAAAAGCATGAAAAACAGACAAATAAAAATATGTTTTTTACTCATCTAAAGTGCTATCCTCTATCTCTTTTTTCAACAAAGAAACCTCTTGAATCAGGCGTTTAATTTGCTCATCTCTTTTGGTATTGCTGCTAGTATCAAATAATTCTAAACAAAACAGAAATAAAATAGCGCCAAATAACAAGAAATTCATCGTTAAAGCGAATCCAAGGTGATGAGCGATAAATGAGACCACCCCAGGAAATACACTAATAAAGACTAGAATTAAACCAACTAATAGCCAAGGTAAAGAACGTTTAACAGAAAATGTGTTTTTATTAACCATTCTTATAATCATATAAAGTAGGACAATGGCTAAAATAAACATTTCGATTTGTAATGCTAAACTCATTTATCATCCTCCTTAATAAACCCTGCAATAATAATTGACGTTAAAACATCCGTCATATAAAAAATCGATTTTAGGGAACTTATACTTGAAGTACCTGCCTCACGTTCAAACATATTAGCTGTGACTTCCTTCAAACGATAGCCTTTTTCCAAAATCCGAGCAGTTGATTCAGGCTCTGGGTATTGTACTGGATAATGACACGATAAATAAGCTATTAGCGCCGCGTTAGCTGCCCTATAACCACTTGTTGTATCATAGACTTTGTGTCCCGTCGTTAATTTTATAGCAGCAGATATTAAATTTATGCCAAGACGCCTCATTGCTGTCGATTGAAAATTTTGATGTTTTTTATCAACAAAGCGAGAACCAATAACAAAATCTGCCTCGTCATTTAAGATTGGCATAACAACATCTTCAATGCTTCTAATATCATGTTGACCATCACCATCAAATTGAACGGCAACATCGTAATGATTACGATTAGCGTATAAGTATCCTGTCTGCACACAGCCACCAATACCTAGATTTTGAACAAGATCAATATGATTTAAACCCAATCTATCTAATAACTCTGGAGTACCATCGGTTGACCCATCGTTAATAACAATATAATCCAGCTCAAAAGGTAGCGAGCGAGACGCCTTAAAATCTACAATCGTCTGGACTGTCTTTGCAATACTACCTTCTTCATTATAAGCAGGTATCACTAGTAAAATTTTTTTCATCATCTTATCTCTTATTGTAATAATTTGTTGCAATCAACCATTTAAACACAACTTGATGCTTAAATTGATTTTTGCTATAACCATATTTCCATAACCACCTTAATCTTGTCATAAAAGGCTGTTTGTCAATTTTTATAAAACATTTAATGAGCTCAAGATCAGTAACTGTCATAATATCACCATACTTATCAACAATTAAGGAAGCTTGCTTTTGTGAGTCATGGATAAGTTTCCAATACCTTGTAAATATAGATTTAGGACCTTCACGAAGTATCTTAAACCTCTTATCCATTGTCCTCGCTCCCAAAACATTATTGTCATGTTGACGGTATAGTTGAGTTGGTAAATCCAAATAAATGATTTCTCCTAAACTTGCTGCTAAGAGTGCTAAAAACCAATCATGCATTAAGATATCATTAGGAGTAAACCACTTCTCAGCTAATGCATGATTTATCATCATAGTCCCACCAGTAACAGTATTCTCAGTTAGTTCTGGTAATAATGTCGTATTGGCATGGTGCGATTGAGCCCGAATCATGCTGTCTTGTAAAATATTTAATTCTTGATTAACAACTTTCAAATCAGTATAAACAAGTAATGGTACATCAGATGCTTTATGCTTTGCTGCCTCTAAACTTACAGATAACTTTTCTGGCAACCATACATCATCTTGATCACTAAAAAAATAGAAATCTGCAACTTCGTAATTAACTAGCGTAAAAAATGATTTAATAACTCCTAAATTATGGTGCTCATTTTCATTAATGAAACGAATTCGAGAATCTTTAGCAGTAAAGTTTCTAATAATATCACATGTCTTGTCACTTGAACCATCATCTCTGATTAGGAGGTTCCACTCTTTAAAGGTTTGCTTTTGGATACTTTCGATTTGCTGCGCCAGAAACTTCTCTCCATTGTAGGTGGCCATTAAAATATTAACTTTCATTTAAAAACAAATCCTCATATTCTTCAACAATTTTTTTCCAAGTGTAGTTTTCTTGAATAATGGCTTTTGCTCGATCACCGTAAGTAGATAAATCCTGTTGTTGATCACTATCGTTAATAAGCTTAGCTAAATTCCCCTCTTTTTTAGTCCAGTAAAAACTTGAAAGACCTGCTACTGATTTGTTGAAATCAACATCTAGAACAAGATTCAAATCAGTATTAGCTAAAGCCTCAAGCAGTCCTGGATTAGTACCCCCAACTTCATGCCCATGAATATAAGCAAAGGCTTTTTGACGAACATAATCCAGCAAATCTTTTTCATAGAGCGTACCTACAAACTTAACCCTTTTATCTTGTTGAAGGTTTGTCTTTAAGGACAACTTTTCAAAGTAGGGGTTATTTTGATGGTTACAGATAATAACTAAATCACGCTTAGTATCTGAAGCCATGAACTCCCTAATAGCCGTTTCATAATTGTTTTCAGGGACAAATCGACCAACGATTAGATAGTAACCCTTAGACTTAATATTCCATTTTTTAAACAACTGTTTGACACGTGGATCATCTGACGATAATTTCCTAGAATTAATCTCTGTACCGTAAGCAATGAACCTTGTCTTCACATTAGAGTAGGTAGTTTGAATGTAATTTTCAATACCAATATTATCAGAAATAATTAGGTCTGCATTTTTAGTCATACATTTTTCGGCGTATTTTAAATAACGCTGTATGGGACGAGACCACTTTGATCGCTTCCACTCTAAACCATCCGGATTAACATACAATAAGCCACCGACTTTATGTATTTTATTGGCAAAATGCCAAATAAATGCACCAATTGTATTTCCTAAAATATAAAAAATAGGCTCTTTTAAATCATGTGTCTTAACCAAGTCAAGGGCATAATTAATGGCCATAATATCATAAGCAATCACGCGTGCTGGCCCTAATTGGGGAGGATTTATAGTAAAACAATCAGCGTCAGCAAAGTTAAAATGAGTATGATGTTCTTTATCACTAAGGCATGCAACATGGTATTTTATGTCGGAACTTTTTTGATGATTAATCAATTCTGAAACGAAAGTTTCAAAACCACCGTAACGAGCTGGCAACCCTCTACTTCCTATAATGAAAACATCTTGCATCATCTTCTCCATTCTAGCTAAACAATCCATACAATTATACCATAAATTAGAAAAGTTAGCTAAAAAGAGCAGTAAGCTAAAAGGATTCTCTAGCCTTACTACTCTTTGTTTTGATCTTATTTTTTAACTTCCTGCTTGTAGAACTCTTTTAAAGCATCTTGCCAAGTAGGAATCACAAATCCTGTTGCTTTCGCTTTTTCCAAACTCATAGTTGAATTTAAAGGACGTTTTGCTTTTGCTGGGAATTGACTAGAATCAACAGGCTTTACCTCCACATCTGTGTCTTTTAAGATTTCAACCGCAAAATCATACCATGTTGTATCTTCTTTAGCATCATTTGATAAATGATAGTAACCAAAATCTTTTTGATTTTCAGCTAAATAAGTCATAAACTCAGCCAAAGTACGTGTCCATGTTGGTCGTCCATGTTGGTCGTTAACAACAGTTAGAGTTTTGTGTGTTTTTGCAAGGTTTTGCATCGTAAAGACAAAGTTTTTACCATAGTTACCAAATACCCACGCTGTGCGAATGGTATAGAATTTTGAAGCATATTTTTCAACTAACTCTTCACCCATACGTTTTGTACGACCGTACTCTGTTTTGGGATCAGGTAGATCATCTACTTCCCATTCTTGCCCCACTGGTTTTTCACCATCAAACACATAGTCCGTCGAAATGTAAACAAGTGTTGCATCATGTTTAGCAGCAGCCTTAGCGACATTCTCTGTACCAGTGACATTGATTGCAAAGTCTAGCTCTTTTCCTTCATCTTCTGCCGCATCAACAGCTGTGTAAGCTGCACAATGGTAAACTAAAGATGGCTTCACCTCTTCAAAGACTTTGTCCACCATCTCGGCATTTGTAATATCCATTTCAGCTACATCAACAGCAACATACTCTTGAGTTCGTTCGTCTAAAAGGTGACGTAATTCACTACCTAATTGCCCGTTTGCCCCTGTAATTAAAATCATTCCTTGCTCCTTTAAAAATAAGTTTAACTTTTAATTCTTCGTTTATTGTACACTAAAAAAGGGAATATTTCACCCCTTTACTCTTTATCTTATGAACGAATTCCCAAAGCGATACGAGCATAACGACTCATCTTATCAACAGACCAGGCTGGGTACCATACCAATTTCACCTCAGTTTCAGTTACCTCTGGGACTGTTTTCATAACATCATGGATTTGATCTGTCAATAAATCTGCTAACGGGCATCCCATGGTCGTTAAAGTCATATCAATTTCAGTTCGACCGTTATCTTCAAAGCGAATCTCATAAATTAACCCAAGGTTAACAATATCTATTCCCAATTCAGGATCGATAACCATCTCCAAAGCTTCTAGGATACGATCTTTTATTTTTCCAACTTCTTCTTCGCTATATCGTTTTACTTCTGACATTATAATACCTCTCTGAAAATATTAATACCGTCTTTAAGATAACTCCTTTGCAAATCATTTTTATTAGAAACTAAACTTCCTATTCTAAAAACGATTATCGAGAAGCAATCAATCTTCCATGAAATCTTTAAGTTGCTTGCTACGACTAGGATGGCGAAGTTTTCTAAGGGCTTTAGCTTCAATCTGACGAATGCGCTCACGGGTAACATTAAATACTTTACCTACGTCCTCTAACGTACGCATTTTACCATCGTCAAGACCAAAGCGTAAACGAAGAACATTCTCTTCACGGTCAGTAAGAGTATCTAAAACCTCATCTAATTGCTCACGAAGAACAACACGTGTAGTATAATCTACTGGATTTTCAATAACTTCGTCTTCAATGAAATCACCCAAATGGCTATCATCTTCCTCACCTATTGGCGTTTCTAGCGATACCGGCTCTTGAGCAATTTTTAGGATTTCACGTACTTTATCTGGTGTCATATCCATGCGTTCTGCGATTTGCTCAGGAGTTGGATCTTGACCAAGTTCTTGAAGAAGATTACGTTGTTCACGGACCAATTTATTAATCGTTTCAACCATATGAACAGGAATACGAATCGTACGCGCTTGATCTGCAATTGCACGTGTTATAGCTTGACGAATCCACCATGTTGCATAAGTTGAAAATTTGAATCCCTTTGAATAATCAAATTTATCAACAGCTTTCATGAGCCCCATGTTACCCTCTTGAATTAAATCAAGAAATTGCATTCCACGTCCAACATAACGTTTTGCAATTGAGACAACAAGACGAAGGTTTGCTTCAGCTAAACGTTGTTTAGCCATTAAATCTCCCTCGGCAACCGCAACAGCCAATTCTTTTTCTTCTTCATTCGTTAAAAGAGGAACAACACCAATTTCCTTTAAGTACATACGTACTGGGTCATTAACTTTAGCAGAATTACTTCCTATGAGCTCTTCATCAGTCAATTCTTCAGGTTTTGGCCCTTCTACCACATACTTTGTTGAAGGATTGCCTTCTTTGTCTGTAATTGAAATTCCACCGTCTGTCAATCGTTCTAACAAATCATCAATTTGATCTGCATCTAAAACAAAAGGAATAACAAGTTTTTCTGTTACCTCATCATCAATTGCAGTACCTTGTTTTTTATGATTACGAATAAAATCCGCAACTTGAACATTAAAAGTTGTATTTCCTTTTTTCTCTGCCATAGGTTCCTCATTCCATATTTCTTTTTTGAGCAATTAAATTTTCTAATGCAGCCAAGGCTCCTTCTTGATCACCTTGATTACTAGATTGTCTAATTAACTGGCTTTGTTTTCTTAAATCACGTTCTTTCAATAAACGGTCACGTGCCTTTTCGACGGCTTCAATCTCTCCAATAGATACTTCTACAGGTAATTGTTCCTCTAAAATCATATAATAAGTACGATTAACTTTGTCACTTTCTTGTGATAAATCATAAGACGTGATCTCACCACTTTCTTTTAGCAACTCATATAAAACTTGTATTTCTGTTGTATCAAAATAAAAATTATCCCTATTACGGAATTCATTTAACAGGTAGGGATGATTCAATAATCTATGAAACAATTGCATTTCTGTTTTAGTGATAGCTGATAACTTACCTGTCTGTGGTAATTGCACTGTAGCACTTGTTTGTACTGAAGGTGAAGCTTGCTGTTGACTTCTATGATGCAATCGTTCATTATTAACCGATTGTTCTACTTGAAAATAATCAAAATCTGGCAAGAGTTCAGCCACTTTTGTAATATATGAATTTTGTGCTGTTATTGATGGAGATTTAGCAATTAATTTCGCTATTTTTTCAACATAAGCAATTTCAGATTGTAAATTATCGGTGTTTTCAGGCTTTAAGTAGTGGATATAAAACTCTGTATTACTGATGCGCCCTTTTTCTAAGAGTTGTTTAAAATCTTCTGCTGAATTTGCTTGTAGAAATTCATCAGGGTCCATTTTATTAGGTATCCTAACGATATCAACAGTCATATCTGATAGCAGTTCTAAAGACTTGTCAATTGCGTTTTGACCAGCTCTATCACCATCATAAGTCAGAACAACTTTCTTAGTAAATCTTTTAAGGTGTCTAACGTGTTCATTGGTTAAAGCGGTCCCCATAGAAGCAACAACATTCTCAATTCCTGCACGATAAGCTGCAATAACATCCATAAAGCCTTCCATTAGGTAAACTTCATGTGCTTTATTAATTACAGCACGCGCTTTATCTAAATGGTAAAGCTCGTAAGACTTATTAAAAATAGGGGTAGCACGAGAATTTTTATATTTAGCTTGTTTTCTATCAATGTCCTCTTGGGTCCAAACTCGTCCTGAAAACGCAATGACTTCACCGATATCATTAGTCAACGGAAACATGATTCTATTATTAAATGAATCGTAAAACTGATTGCTATTTTCTGAATAATTGAACAAACCAGAAGACATCAAAGTTTTTTCATCAAACTCTTTTGCCAGACGACGATATAGAAAATCCTGCCCTCCCGGCGATAATCCTATTTGAAAATGTTTAATTAAGTCCTCTGTCACTCCGCGCTCAGCAAGGTATTGTCTAGCGCGTTCACCATCATTAGTTGTCATTAAATAGGCATGGTAAAATCCCGAAGCAACTCTATGAATATCTAAAAGCGACTGATTAGCTTTAGGTTTTTTAGGAACCTGCCCCTTAAAATTAGTATCTAGAGGTATTCCTGAACGTTCAGCTAGAACTTGTACACTATCTAAAAAACTAATATGTTGGTAATCTTCCACAAATTTAAAGACATCACCAGAGCGACCACAACCAAAACAATGAAAAAACTGCCTATCTTCGATAACATTAAAAGATGGCGTTTTTTCTTTATGAAATGGGCATAAACCAAGATGATTGCGTCCTGTTTTTGTCAAACCGACAACTTCACCGATGACATCAACAATGTTAACACTGTTCTTGATTTCAGAAATTTTTTCTTTATCAATTGCCAAGTCATGACCTCCACAGAAATAACCCATTATAGTTTTACATTTGATTATATCATTTTTTCTTTTCTGTGTAAATTTTTCCAAAAGCTTTTTCAAGGATTTCTTCTTCACTAATTTAATATAAAAATTTACAGATAATTTGAAACCTATTATTTGGATTTCTCAAAAGAAATCTGCTATAATGAACGTGAATTAAATAATATTAAGGAGCTTGTTCACATGATTAAAGAACTAAAAGAATTTTTATTTAAGGGTAATGTTTTAGACCTTGCTGTTGCTGTTATTTTAGGTGCAGCTTTTAATGCTATTATCACTTCACTTGTTAAAGACGTTATTACACCGCTTATCCTTAATCCAGTATTAAAAGCTGCTGGCGTTTCAAATATTGCGCAGCTTTCATGGAACGGTGTTGCTTACGGTAATTTCTTAAGTGCAGTTATTAATTTCTTAATCGTTGGTACTACTTTATTCTTCATCGTTAAAGCTGCTAACAAGGTTATGGCTAAGAAACCTGCTGAAGAAGAAATTATTGAAGTTGTTGAACCAACACAAGAGCAATTACTTGCTGAAATCCGCGACTTACTCGCTAACAAATAATAAAAGACTCGGATTACCGAGTTTTTTTATTAACTCATAGTTATAATATATGAAAAAACAGCTCAATTCTGAACTGTTTTTTCATATTCTATCTAATTAGAATTTTTTACGTTTGCGAGCTGCTTCTGATTTACGTTTACGTTTTACAGAAGGTTTTTCGTAGAATTCACGTTTACGTGATTCTTGAAGAGTACCAGCTTTAGTCACAGAACGTTTGAAACGACGAAGTGCATCGTCAAGTGATTCGTTTTTACGTACTACTGTTTTTGACATATGTTTCACCTCCTCAAGATATTGTAACATTTTCACGTTCACTTACTAGGATACCCAAATAAAAGCAGATTGTCAATATTTTTATGATACTTTCTCTGGGTTATTATTTCCCTATACGTGATTTCAATTTTTCCACAAAAAGGTATGCCGCTGGACAAGTAAGAGTATTTTTTATCGTTAAGTTATTAATTTGATAGATTTTCTTACGATCAGTATGTGGAAATTCACGACAAGCTTTAGGTCTGACATCGTATATACTACATAAGTTATCCTCGCCTAAAAACGGACAAGGCATTGCTTTAAATACTTTATCTCCATCTTCATCTACTCCTAAAAATAAATCTTCAAAAGCCGATAACTTCATCCGGAAATGTTTAGAAATCCTAGAAATATCAGCTTCTGTAAATAGAGGACCCAAAGTTTTACAACAATTAGCACATGCTGTACAATCAATTTCTTGAAAAACCTCTTGATGTATTTGTTGGACTATTCTATCTAAGTTTTTAGGAGCTTTCTTTTTTAAACTTGCTAAAAATTTACGATGCTCGCTTTGTTTTTGGAGCGCCAAATCTTTATATTTTTCAATATTAATTGAACCCTGAACCATATATTCCTCTGCCTTTATGCTATTATTCTTAGTCAAGCCATATTATAACATCCAAAAAAGCCTATGACTAGGCTTTTTAATATTATTCAACTTGATTGCCAGTTAATTTAGCCGCATCTGAAATATAAACTTTATATTTATCTTCTTTTTCAAGTCTCTTTATCACTTTGTTAACAGTCTTCAACATTTTTCCACTGTCTTTAGGTAGAGCTACAGCCTTAGCATCCCCTTCTCCTGTTTTAAGGGCAAACTTAGCAAGAACAAGGTCTGGATTCTGGGCCAAGTAACCTTCAGCTACGGGTTTTTCTAAATCAACGGCTTCTACCTTGCCTGATTTTAACTCACTAATCGCTTCTCCCATCGCTGTCAGTGACACGACGTGAGAATTTTTGAACGATTTCTTAGAAACTCCCTCTTCAATACTTCCTTTTTGTACTGCTATTTTTTTACCTTTAAGGCTTTCGATTGAAGTATATTTTCCTAAATCAGACTTCCTAACAAGAACCGCATTTTCTGTAGTGTAATAAGGTTTGGAAAAATCATAGACTTTAGCACGCTCTTTAGTATATGATAATCCAGAAATAGCCATATCAGCCTTACCTGTTTGTAAACTTGATAAAACATTGTCAAAACTCATAGGAGATACCTCTAGTTTGACATGAAGCTCATCAGCAATAGCTTGAGCTAACTCAATATCTGCACCGACAACTTTATCTTTCCCATTAACAAGCGCTTTAAACTCAAAGGGAGCATAATCTGGACTCACCGCTAAAACTAACTTCCCTTTTTTCTCAACTTTATCTTGTAGCTGTTTGTCTGATGAACCACACGCCACCAAAGTAACGACAGATAAAAGAGATAAAATTCCTAATATTATTTTTTTTGACATAAACTATCTTCCTTTTATTATGATAGGAACAAGTATAAATCATCTTTATACATAAGTCAAGCTTTTTTGAATAAAAATTCAGTAAATTACATTGATAACTATGCTTACTGTTAGACGATTTTTAATAACAACTATAACTAATTAAAACAATCACCTTTTAAAAGTACTCCAATTCTTAAAAAATGCTAACTACCATTAATAATCAACTAACTTTCAGAACCTTGTACAGTTGCTGTCTAGTAAGAAAATGATAATAATTCTATTTAGTCACTCTCCTTGCTAAAATAATAAATAAGGTTGAGATGTACATCTCAACCTTATTTATTATTTTCTAAAAATCGCTTTAGATATGATATAGGTCATTATAATTGACAAAAGAATTGTGGTAGCTAATGCTAACAGTTGAACTGGCATATGTGATAATTTAAAGAGACCAACTCCTAAACTTCCCAACAATCCCCCAATACCATTCATTCCAAAGGAGGAAACGACATCATCAATGGCAAAAGCTTTCGCAACGTAATCCGTTACAAAGTAGGTGAAGAGGGATGCAAAGAATGTTACAGCTAATAATTGCCAAGTTAAGAGATACCCAACTCCTGCTGTACTCGTCACAAGACCAACAATAATGCCATTCAATAAGCTTCCTGTTTTCTCTTCCTCACCATTCCACTTAGCAGCCAATGTCCACGCCAAACCACCACCTATAATAGCAAATATAGTATTTAAAAGTATCATAATAGCTTGTGAATTCCACTCACCAACTGGACCCATATTAAATCCAAACCAACCAAATGTAATAAGTATCATTCCTAAAAAGAGATTATCATTTTTAATCTTATTGTGCTGATGTTCACTCTTGCCAATAACATGAGCTAAAATATACGAAGAAAGTCCTGCAGATAAATGAACGACCATTCCGCCTGAAAAATCAAGTACTCCCATCTTTGCAAAAACACCCTCTGAATTCCAAATTAAATAAGCTAAGGGCGTATACACCAAGAAAAGCCAAGAAACAACAGCTAATAAAAGTCGCTTCGTCTGAACTCTATCAATAATTGACCCAATAAGCATTACTACTGCGTAAAGGGCGAAACAAAGTTGAAATAAACAATTTACAATTTGTTTACCATCTGCTTCTTGGAATTGAAAGACAGTTTTAAAATGACCTTCAAATCCTAAAAAATAGGCACCCATGAACCAAGCTATTGTCGTTATCAAAACAGTAAGTACAAACTGATAAATAATCCTTGAAGTCAATGATTGATGTAGCGACCCAAAGTAATAGAATGCAACCCCAAAAATCATGAGCCACATCGATAAAATACATAATAGTAAAAACACAAATAGTCCTTTCTTTACAAACACTCTTTTATTTGTTAAACTGTATTATTATTAACTGGTTAAGTATTTTATCTTACACATTTATTTTTGTCAAGGAGAAGACATGAAACATTATCAAACCATAATTATCGGTGCAGGCGCTGCAGGAATCGGTTTTGGTTCTGCCATGCAACGATTAGGACTTACAAATTTTCTTATCATTGAAAAAGGGCACATTGGAGAATCTTTTTTAAGATGGCCCAGAACAACACAATTTATCACACCTTCCTTCACTACCAACGGCTTTGGTTTTCCAGATCTAAACGCTGTTATTCCAGATACTTCTCCTGCTTTCTCATTTGAAAAAGAACATCTTTCTGGAGTGGAATATGCACGCTACTTACAATTAGTTGCTGCTCATTATAATCTCCCTATCCAAAACGAAACATCTGTTCTATCTATTGATAAACGAGATAGCCTTTTTGTTATTAAAACTTCAAAGGGAGATTTTTCTGCTGATTATCTTATTATGGCAACAGGAGAATTTCAAAATCCAAATACCATTGATATTAAAGGTGCAGATCTAGGAATGCACTATGGTCAAGTTGATAATTTCCATATCAAATCTGACAATCCATTTATCATCATTGGTGGAAACGAAAGTGCTTGTGATGCACTAACACATCTAGTATATTTGGGAAATCAAGTCGAATTATATACAGATACGTTTGGTCGTAAAGAGAGCAATCCCGATCCAAGCATCTCTTTATCCCCCATAACTAAAGAACGTTTAAAACATATACAAGACCACAAAAAAGAATATTATAGTATCTCTGAAGGCAAGAAAGCCATTGAGATTAAACAAATTGGAAAACAATATCAAGTTACTTTTGATGACGGTAGTACTGCGGAGTCTTTCCATAAACCTATTCTTTCCACAGGTTTTCTAAATACCTGTCATCTCATTGACGGAATCGCTTTATTTGAATACGATAAAAATCAGTTGCCAATAGTTACTGAAGATGACGAATCTACTATCGTTAATAACTGTTTCTTAATTGGTCCAAGCTTACGACAAAGAGATACTATTTTCTGCTATATTTATAAATTCAGACAACGCTTTGTCCCTATTATTAACCATATCGCACAACGAGAAGGGATTATATTAGACGAAGATACCCTTGAATTCTTTAAAGAAAATCAAATGTACCTTGATAACCTAGCTTGTTGCGATGTCAATTGTGATTGCTAAAAAATCGCTAGCTTTATTGCTAGCGATTTTTTAATATTAAACATTTGCTACTTGAGGTAAGGATTCTCCAATAGCTTCTAAACGTTCTGCCCATTCTTGACGTGATAAACCATTTTCTTGCACATAGCGATTACGTTCATGTGCACGACATTCAGGCGAGCACCCTCGAACATACTTCGCTTCGTTTTCTTCTGAAGCAAAAATTTGTTTGTTACAAAACGGATTTGCACAATTGACATAACGTTCACAAGGTGTTCCATCAAAATAATCTTTACTAATGACAGTTGGATTAACATGATTAATTGGCACCGAGATACGATCATCAAAAACATACATCGCACCATCCCAAAGTTCACCTTGAACTTCCGGATCTTTTCCATATGTTGCAATACCACCGTGTAATTGTCCAACATCTTTAAAACCTTCTCGAACCATCCAACCCGAGAATTTCTCACAACGAACACCACCGGTACAGTACACAACAACACGTTTTTCCATAAACTTATCTTTGTTGTCACGTACCCATTGTGGTAACTCACGGAAATTGCGAATATCAGGACGAATTGCTCCACGGAAGTGACCTAAGTCATACTCATAATCATTACGCGTATCTAAAACAACAGTATCTTCATCAAGCAAGGCTTCTTTAAATTGTTTAGGATTTAAATACTCACCTGTTGTTTCCAAAGGATTAATATCGCTATCAAAGTTATTATCTTCTAACCCAAGGTGCACAATCTCTTTCTTATAACGAACAAACATTTTACGGAAAGCTTGTTGATTTTCCTCGTCAATCTTGAACCAAAGATCAGCAAAACGCTCATCGCTGTGGACCCAATCCATATACTTCTGAGTTGTTTCATAATCTCCAGAAACAGTTCCATTAATCCCCTCATCCGCAATCAAAATACGACCTTTAAGTCCAATAGATTTACAAAATTCTAGATGTTTCGCAGCGTACTCTTCCGCATTTTCAATTGAAACATATTTATAATAGAGTAAAACTCTGATTTTTTCTGACATTTTTTCTCCTCATCTGCAAAATAAGTTAGTATACTTCATTATATAACGACTCCTTACAACATAGCAAAAAATACGCTTAGGACATATTCTTTGCTTTAAAGACAAATTATTCTTCTTAAGAACACACATATGTTAAAATAGTAAAAGACTAGGAGGACTTTTATGACTTATGAATTATGTCTAGAATACGGTACTTATCCACTTAGACCTGTAGATGCTTGGGCTGATGAAATCAATACTGCACCTGCGTTTATTACTGAAGATAAAAAACTTTTAGAACTTTTAGAAGAAGTCAATACCTTATTCCATGAGCTCTTTTTAACGATAGAATGTTCCTTCCACTATATTGGTCATGACTTCCCAGAAAAAAGAGCAAAAATCACACAAATTTATCATGTGATTATCGAACATTTAAGCATACACTACCCTGAATATGACATTAAAATTGAATCATTATTAATGGGATAGTTTTATTTTAACTAGGTAGAAACTATCTATTAAAAGCAATCGATATCACTAAATACTTCAACAAATAGATTATCTAAAACAAAAAAGGTCTCTTTCAAGAGGCCTTTTTTCATAACTACTATTAAATATTAAATGATACTTTTATCAAATAATATCACCAATACTCTAGACTCTTATCTCTTGAAAGCAAGGTACAGACAATAGCCGCAAATCCAGAAATACCAAATATTATAAATGCTACTCCCCAACCAAAGTGGTCAATAATAATACCGATAGCTAGAGTAGCGATTGTTGCTCCTCCGACATAACTAAATGTGCCAGTCAATCCTGAAGCTGCTCCAGCTGCTGCTTTTGGAACCAACTCCATAGCATACAGGCCAACCATCATAACAGGGCCGTAGATTGATGCCCCCAAACCTAGTAAAATAATGAAGTCTAATGCCATATATTGAGGTCCTGCTGGAATAAACCAATAGGCAGCTAGTAATAAGATTGCTACAACTAAGAAGGCTACATTGGTTAAAGGTTTAGAGTTTTTAAACATTTTGGCAGATAGATATCCTGCTGTTAGCATCCCAATAATACCACCTATTTCAAAAAGTGAAAAACCACCCATACCAGCTGTTGCAGTAATACCTTTTCCACCATCTTGCACACTCGTCGCTAAAAACTTAGGAGTCCATGAGACAATACCGTAACGTAAAATATATACAAATATTGAATACAAGGATGCCCACATCAGTTTAGTATTTGGTAGAATATATTTTTTTATAATTTCGCCCATACCCAAAACTTCAGGCTCTTCTAAAATGTTACTTGAATCCACAACATTAGTATATTGCTCTTTATGATACTCTTCTATAGGCGGAAGTCCGATAGATTCTGGAGTATCTTCTTGTAAAAAGTAAACAAGAATAGCCAAAAGACAAGCCACCACCCCTGGAAACCAATAAGCAGCACGCGCTTGATTAAGAGAATCATTACCAGCAAGAGCTAGACCTACACCAGTTAAAATCGGCGCTATTGCTCCACCAAAATTGTGAGATAAATTCCAAATGGTGGCATATTTAATTCTTTCTTTATTATCATACCAATAGACTAATGTACGCGCTCCAGGAGGGTATCCCATCCCTTGTAACCAACCATTAATAAGATACATGATAGTAAAGAGCCAAATACTAGTAATTACAGAGGGAATAACACCGATTAACACATTAACTAGTCCTGTAAGAAACAAACCAACTGGAAGGAAAATTTTAGAATTCGATTCATCTGAAATCAAACCAGAAATAAATTTAGAGAGACCATAAGCAATGTAGCTAGCACAGGTAATAATACCAATCTCAGTAGCAGACATATTAAGGATACCAGATAGAATTGAAGTCGTATTACGAACAAAATAGTATCCCATATAACCTACAAAAATAGAAATAAGGACTTGTACACGATAACGAGGATATTTATGCTTAATTTCCTCAGCTGATAAACGTTCTCTTTTCTGAGGGGGTGCAAATAGTTTTTTCAACATAGCAAATTACCTTTCCGATTTTTAGATGTGTTTAATTATACAACTATGAATTCACACTGTCAATTAATTAATAATTAATTTTTTATCATTTTATCTTATTTTTTTAAATGTGGATAATACTCTTTAAAGTGTGTATAATACTATATTATAAAGCTTTTATCTGATTTTTCTGTATTTTGAAATCAAATTATATTTTTAAATTTTAGTTTATATTTCAAAAATTAAAACACCCTATCACCAAGTATCACGAGGTGCATATTTTTATATTATAAAGAATATAAATACACATGCAATTAAATATTTAGAATAAGTTCTGCTCAGTTCTATTTTTAAAGTCTACGGACAAAAATAAATACTTATAGTTTTATTAGACAACAAAAAAGTAAGGTTGAAAACCTTACTTTTAGAGACTTTTTAATTTGAATGCCAAATATCTTGATTATATTGTTCGATTGTACGATCTGATGAGAAGAACCCTGCTTTAGCAATATTGTGTATAACTTTCTTATTCCATGATTCATAATCTTCATAATCAGCAAGCACTTGTTCTTTAACAGCAATGTATTCTTTCAAATCAATCAATGTCATGAACCAATCTTTACCTACTAATTCATCATGCAATCTCTTTAGTCGTTCTGCATTACCGAGTGACACTATATCATCACTAATGATAAAATCAACAGCTTCACGAATTACTTTGTCTTTATCATAGTAATCTTTTGAACGATAACCAGATGTTTCATAAAGATTAATGATAGTGTCAGAGTCTTTACCAAATGTGTAGATGTTCTCTTTGCCGGCTAATTCAGCTATCTCAACATTTGCCCCATCCATAGTACCAAGAGTAAGAGCACCATTCAACATAAATTTCATGTTACCTGTACCAGATGCTTCTTTGGAAGCCAATGAAATTTGTTCCGAAATATCTGTTGCAGGGATTAACTTTTCCGCTACTGTCACATTGTAATTTTCTACTAAATGGACATTAAGGTATTTATTAACTTCTGGATCATTATTAATTAATTCTGATAAGCAGAGAATTAAGTGAATGATATCCTGTGCAATAGTATAGGCTGGAGCAGCTTTACCACCAAAAATAACTGTTAATTTACGTGATGGGAAATGCCCACGTTTAATTTCTAAGTATTTATGAATAACATATAAAGCATTCATTTGTTGGCGCTTATATTCATGGAATCGTTTGATTTGTGTATCAATAATTGAGTATTCATCCAATTCAATACCTTTATTTTCCTTAAGGTAACGTTTAAGAGCCAGTTTGTTTTTAAATTTAATAGCAGCTAATTTATCATGAACTTCATTGCTATCAGCATAAGTTAACAATTTTTCGAGCTGAGTCGCATCAGTAAGATAGCTATCCCCAATTAGTTCTTTCAAGTAATCTGCTAAATCTTGGTTAGCAAACTCCAACCAGCGACGGAATGTAATACCGTTTGTCTTATTGTTAAACTTATCTGGGTAAATATCATAGAAAACCTTTAATTCACTATTTTTAAGGATTTCTGTATGCAATGCTGCTACACCATTAACGCTTGTTGAGAAGTGGATATCCATATGCGCCATGTGAACACGTCCAGCTTCATCAATAATTTGAACCTCTGGATTTGTTTGCTCTTCACGAATCATTTGATCTAATTTTTTAATGATTGTTACTAGGTGCGGTACTACTTCATTAAGATACTCTAAAGGCCATTTTTCAAGAGCTTCTGCAAGAATGGTATGGTTTGTATAGCCAACCATATTGCGAACAACTGACACAGCTTCGTCAAATTCAAAACCATGCTTTTCTGTCAATAAACGAATTAACTCAGGGATGACCATAGATGGGTGAGTGTCATTAATTTGAACATAAGCATATTCAGCTAAATCATGAAGGTTTGAACCACGCTCGATCGCTTCATCAATTAATAATTGAGCAGCATTTGAGACCATGAAATATTGCTGATAGATACGTAATAATTCTCCATTTTTATCTGAATCATCTGGATACAAGAACAAGGTTAAATTCTTCTTGATTTCTGTCTTATCAAAAGTGATACCTTTTTCAATAAGGTTATAATCAAGTCCATCAATATCAAAAAGGTTCAAATAATTTTTAGTATCTTTCTTATAACCTAATACATCAATTCTATCTAGGCGTGATTTTAAAGTAAAGTCACGGAAAGGAACATCATAAGAAATATCTGTTGGTACTAACCAAGAATTATTCTCAATCCAGTAGTTAGCTTCTGCTTCTTGTTGATTGTTGCGAAATACTTGTTTGAAAAGCCCACAGTGATAGTTTAAACCAACACCTTCTCCATTAATACCTAAAGAAGAAATCGAGTCAATAAAACATGATGCTAAACGCCCTAAACCACCATTACCAAGTGATGGTTCTGGCTCTACATCTTCTATTTCAGCAATTGATTTACCTACAAGTTCTAACTCTTTTTTGACATCTTTATAAATCCCTAAGTTAATCAAATTATTTGAAAGTAATTTACCAATTAGAAACTCAGCTGAAATATAGTATACCTTACGTTGAGAGCTATTTTTTGATTTAGCGGCAGCTTCTTCTTTTACAAAATTTAACAATTCAACGTAAATCTCTTCATTTGTTAATTCTGATAATACTTTTCCTTGTTGTCCAACGTAAGTTGTAAAATTTCTTGTCATGATAATATTCCTTATTTATTCCCTCTATTATAAATAGTTGTAATCTCTTTTAAGAATGCTTTGCGATTTTCTGTTAAGTCTTCTTTTCTCATACGCCATTGCCAGTTACCTCCAACGGTATTTGGCATGTTCATACGGCTATCTGCAGGTTTATCTAGTAGATCTTGCATACATGTAATCGTTGTTTGACTAACGGTTGCATACAAGGTACGTAGTACAGTCTCAGTAATGGGCTCATTTGGCAAACGACGCATGTAATTTTCTGCATAAGCTTTCTGTTCGACTGTAAGATTTTCAAACCAGCCATTAATAACTTCGTTATCATGAGTTCCAGCATATGCAATTGTATTTTCTGTGTAGTTATGAGGAATATCAATACTATTTCCTGTTGTATCATAAAAACCGAATTCCATGATTTTCATACCTGGGAACCCTGTTCCAGCCAGTAATCTCTCTGCTCTCTCATCAATATAGCCTAAATTCTCAGCAATAATAGGTAAATCACCTAATTTTCCTTTGATAGTTGCAAATAATTCTGGACCGGGAGCTGGTTGCCATGAGCCATCATTAGCTGTTTGATAATCTCCTCGAATTTCCCAATAATCTGAAAAACCTTTAAAATGATCAATACGCAAATAGTCATACATCTTAACACCAGATTGAATACGATAAATCCACCAGTCAAAATCTGACTCTTTGTGGTAATCCCAATTGTAAATAGGATTGCCCCAAAGCTGACCATCGTCAGAAAAATCATCCGCTGGTACACCAGCAATAGCAAGTGGTTGTTTGTCGCGATCTAATTTAAACAGTTCAGGCATTGTCCAAACTTCTACACTATCGGCAGAAACGTAGATTGGCATATCACCGATAATTTGAATCCCTTTATCATTAGCATATTCTTTTAACTCAAACCATTGTTTGTAAAAGAAATATTGCGTTACTTCATGATATTTTATCACTTCACTAAGCTTTTGACGATATCCTGCTAAGGCTTCTTCTTCACGGCGTATAATAGCCTTGTCATCCCATTCTTGAAGCGCCTTATTACCAAAATGTTCTTTGATAGCCATAAATTCAGCAAAATCAGTTACCCATTTTTCTTCTTGCAAAAAATCAGATAGCATTCTCGTAGCTCTCTCTTCTTTCAAGAAGTTTTTAACTGCTTTTTCTAAAACTGGACGACGTTTTTCAAACAGACCAGCATAATCAACAACTTCTGGATCCTGTCCAAAACTAATATTTTGGTAGTCATCTTTCGAAATAAAACCTTCAAGCGTTAGCAAATCAAAATCAATTAAATGTGTATTACCAGCTACTGCAGAAAAAGACTGGTAAGGAGAGTCCCCGAAGCTTGTTGTTGTTAAGGGAAGAATTTGCCAAAATTTTTGATCAGTTTCGACCAAAAAATCAACAAAAGCGTAGGCTTCTCGTCCAAATGTTCCAATACCTAAATCACCTGGTAGAGAAGTGATGTGCATTAAGACACCACTTGCACGTTTTTTCATATTGATTCTCCTTTTCGATTACTTACTTTACTCCTCCATCTTAACGCAAGCGATTGCATAAGTCAAGCATAATTTAAAAAAACTTCTATCGAAAATTGATAGAAGTCTTTATATCATAGCTTAATTATTATTTTTAGAAATATCTCGGACACTTTCACGCTCTTCTAAAGTAAAAGGCACAATAATAGTCTCACTAAAGACTTTGTCTGGAGATTTAATGATGTCAATCAGACGACGAACGCTTGTCCTTCCTAGATTATTAACATTAATATCAAATGTGCTTAGGTAAGGATGAATCAGATGTGAGAAGAGAGAATTATTAAAGGTCATGATAGAAATGTCATCTGGAACTTTTAATTTATAGAAAGAAAGAAATTGTATTACTCTAACAGAGACAGTATCACCAATAACAATTAAAGCAGTTGTTTCTTCTTCTTTGACTCTATTTATAAATTCCTCTAAAACCTGCGGATTGCCTCTGTCAAATAAAAGAGCTGGCTTTTGGTTTAAACCTAACTTTCTAGCACCTTTAAAATACCCTAAATAGCGCTCTTCTGATACTTCTGAATTTAAATCATCTGTAACAAACTGGATGCTTTTATGTCCTTTTTTATAGAGATAATCAATGGCAGATTTCCCCATCAGTTGATTATCATTATCAATATAAGTAATCTCATTTTCATAGCCATTAGCAGCACCAACAACCACAAAGGGCAGTTTATATTTTAATAAATACTCTCTGATAGGATCTTTTTGATCCGAATAGAGAACAATAAAACCATCCACTCGTTTTTGTAGATGCATTAATTTTACTTGTTCTAACAACTCCTCAGAAGACATACTTGTTGCAATAGAAACTGTAAACCCATGCTCTTTTGCTTCATTAGTTAATGTAGAAAGAATCTCCATGAAAAAGGGTTCACTTAAGCGGTCTGGTAAAACCAGTGGAGGAAAAATAACTCCAATATTTTGCGTTAAACCACTAGCCAACATTTGTGCTGCAACATTAGGAACATAGCCCAGCTCTTCCATAGCTTTTTTCACGCGCTCTTTCGTCTTACTTGAAATAGATGCATTATCTTTTAGTACACGACTTACTGTCGATGGATTAACACCAGCTTTGGCAGCAACATCTTTTATAGTTACCATCCTACGACCTCTTCATTCTAATCATTTTATACCTTTTGGTATAGTCCTTTGTCTATTATACTCTAATCTAAGAAAAAAACAAACGTTTGCCTTCTCTGCCAATGTAATACTCTCACTAAAATAATCTTCTCATTTAGTATTAATTGATATTATTTTTTAATTTTTCTTATTTTTTTTAAAAAAAGACTTGACTTTTTTTGCAAACGGTTGCATAATATAGGTGTAATTAAAATATTCTCTAGGAGGAGAACCAAAATGGAAAAAAATACTTGGAAAAAATTACTTGTTAGTACTGCTGCTCTTTCAGTAGTTGCAGGAGGAGCAATTGCTGCTACTCACTCTAACTCAGTTGATGCTGCTTCAAAAACAACTATCAAACTTTGGGTCCCAACAGATTCAAAAGCGTCTTATAAAGCAATTGTTAAAAAATTCGAGAAGGAAAACAAAGGCGTTACTGTAAAAATGATTGAGTCTAATGACTCTAAAGCTCAAGAAAACGTTAAAAAAGACCCAAGCAAGGCAGCCGATGTATTCTCACTTCCACATGACCAACTTGGTCAATTAGTAGAATCTGGTGTTATCCAAGAAATTCCAGAGCAATACTCAAAAGAAATTGCTAAAAACGACACTAAACAATCACTTACTGGTGCACAATATAAAGGGAAAACTTATGCATTCCCATTTGGTATTGAATCTCAAGTTCTTTATTATAATAAAACAAAGTTAACTGCTGACGACGTTAAATCATACGAAACAATTACAAGCAAAGGGAAATTCGGTCAACAGCTTAAAGCAGCTAACTCATATGTAACAGGCCCTCTTTTCCTTTCTGTAGGCGACACTTTATTTGGTAAATCTGGTGAAGATGCTAAAGGCACTAACTGGGGTAATGAAGCAGGTGTTTCTGTCCTTAAATGGATTGCAGATCAAAAGAAAAATGATGGTTTTGTCAACTTGACAGCTGAAAATACAATGTCTAAATTTGGCGATGGTTCTGTTCATGCTTTTGAAAGTGGACCATGGGATTACGACGCTGCTAAAAAAGCTGTCGGTGAAGATAAAATCGGTGTTGCTGTTTACCCAACAATGAAAATCGGTGACAAAGAAGTTCAACAAAAAGCATTCTTGGGTGTTAAACTTTATGCCGTTAACCAAGCACCTGCTGGTTCAAACACTAAACGAATCTCAGCTAGCTACAAACTCGCTGCATATCTAACTAATGCTGAAAGTCAAAAAATTCAATTCGAAAAACGTCATATCGTTCCTGCTAACTCATCAATTCAATCTTCTGATAGCGTCCAAAAAGATGAACTTGCAAAAGCAGTTATCGAAATGGGTAGCTCAGATAAATATACAACGGTTATGCCTAAGTTGAGTCAAATGTCAACATTCTGGACAGAAAGTGCTGCTATTCTTAGCGATACTTACAGTGGTAAAATCAAATCTAGCGATTACCTTAAACGTCTAAAACAATTCGATAAAGACATCGCTAAAACAAAATAGTACGTCTAGAGTAATGAGATGAGGTGAGTACTCTTCCTTTCAATTGAGAGTGCTTCCCATCTCTTATTTTGTAAAATAACAATTAAAGGAGACCATTATGAATAAAAAACTGATCTCACTTGATGGTATGTCCCTAAAAGAGGTCTTTCAAAAAGGTGATTTAGCAACTAAACTATCATTCTTAATTATGGGACTTGCTAACCTCAAAAATAAACAAATTGTCAAGGGACTTTTATTTTTAATCAGTGAAATTCTGTTTTTAATTACCTTTGTTTACCAAGTTATCCCAGCTGTAAAAGGTCTTATTTCCTTAGGGACCCAAGAACAAGGTATGACAACTAAAACTGTGGATGGTATTAAAATCCAAGTTGCGACACAAGGTGATAACTCTATGTTAATGCTAATTTTTGGATTAGCTTCACTTATCTTCTGTTGCGTATTTGCCTATATTTACTGGTCAAACATTAAAAGCGCAGCACATTTATTGACCTTGAAAGAAGAAGGAAGAGAAATTCCATCCTTCAAAAAAGATATTAAAAGCTTGACAGATGGACGCTTCCATATGACTTTAATGTCTATTCCTTTAATAGGGGTGCTTCTATTTACAATCCTTCCGTTAGTTTATATGATTTGTTTGGCATTTACTAACTATGATCATAACCACTTACCACCAAAAAGTTTATTTGACTGGGTTGGTTTTGCTAACTTCGGTAATATCTTTAGCGGGCGTATGGCCAGTACTTTCTTCCCTGTTCTATCTTGGACATTAATTTGGGCTGTTTTCGCTACTGTAACGAATTTCTTCTTTGGTATTATTCTTGCCTTACTAATTAATACAAAAGGTTTGAAATTCAAAAAGATGTGGCGTACTATTTTTGTTATTACCATGGCTGTCCCTCAATTTATCTCTCTCTTAATCATGAGAAACCTCTTAAGTGACGCTGGACCGGTTAACGCCTTGTTAATAAAATGGGGACTTATTTCTTCAGCACATCCCCTTCCATTCCTTTCTGATCCGGTCTGGGCGAAATTCTCAATCATCTTTGTTAATATGTGGGTTGGTATTCCTGTAACAATGCTTGTTGCTACTGGTATCATCATGAATTTACCTGCAGAACAAATTGAAGCTGCTGAAATTGATGGGGCGAATAAGTTCCAAGTCTTTCAATCAATTACTTTCCCACAAATTTTGTTGATTATGACTCCTACTTTAATTCAACAATTTATCGGAAATATTAACAACTTCAACGTTATCTACCTACTCACTCAAGGTGGACCAACAAACTCAACATACTACCAAGCAGGTAGCACCGATTTACTTGTCACTTGGCTATACAATTTGACAGTAACTGCTGCAGATTATAACTTAGCATCTGTTGTTGGTATCTTAATCTTTATTCTTTCAGCAGTATTTAGTTTACTAGCTTACACAAGAACAAATTCTTACAAGGAAGGGGCAGCTAAATAATGAATAAGAAAAAACGTCTTAACCTTACTTTTGTTTATATTTTATTGATAGTACTATCAATTATGTGGCTCTTTCCCATTGTTTGGGTCGTTCTCACAAGCTTCCGTGGTGAAGGAAGTGCCTTTGTCAACTACTTTATTCCTAAAACTTGGACATTAGACAACTACGCTAAACTCTTCACCCAAAACACATTCCCATTTGGTCAATGGTTCTTAAATACATTATTTGTTGCTACATGTACTTGTATACTATCAACTTTAATCACTGTAGCAATGGCTTATTCTCTCAGCAGAATCAAATTCAAACACCGTAATGGTTTCCTAAAACTAGCTTTAGTCTTGAATATGTTTCCTGGGTTCATGTCAATGATTGCAGTTTACTACATCCTAAAAGCTCTAAATCTAGACCAAACATTAACCGCTTTAATATTTGTCTATTCTGCAGGAGCAGCATTAACCTTCTACATCGCAAAAGGTTTCTTTGATACTATTCCATACTCTTTGGATGAGTCTGCTATGATTGATGGGGCGACCCGTTTGGATATTTTCCTTAAAATCACCCTACCATTGTCAAAACCCATTATCGTTTATACTGCATTAATCGCTTTTATGGGGCCTTGGATGGACTTCATCTTTGCAAAAGTTATTTTAGGTGATGCTACGAGCAAGTACACAGTCGCTATTGGTCTCTTTTCAATGTTGCAACAAGATACCATCAACCAGTGGTTCATGTCATTCACAGCAGGATCTGTTATTATTGCAATTCCAATCACAATACTTTTCATGTTCATGCAAAAATACTATGTTGAAGGTATTACAGGTGGGTCTGTAAAATAATCTTCAGATAATTTAAAGACACGATATTTTTATTTCACTGTGGTTTCTTTTCTAAAAAAGGCTTGAGTTCTATTGAATTCAAGCCTTTTTCTAGGCTAGATAGTTAAAAAACTTGGTTTACCAAGGGTGTTAACCTCTACAAAAAAATAACTTGATAGTGCTAAGTAATTTGACAGTTGCTTCTATTTACTATATTATTAATAGTGTTATCTACAAAAGGAGCGTTTTTCATGGAAAAAACAAAATCATTCTTTGGACATCCTCGTGGATTGTCCACTCTTTTCTTTACTGAAATGTGGGAAAGGTTCTCATACTATGGTATGCGTGCTATTTTGCTGTACTATATGTACTATAGTGTTTCTCAAGGTGGCCTTGGTATGGACAAGACTGTCGCTGCATCAATCATGGCTGTCTATGGTTCACTGGTTTATCTCTCATCAGTAATTGGTGGTTTTGTCAGCGACCGTATTCTAGGTAGTCGTAAAACTGTTCTGTATGGTGGTATTCTAATCATGCTAGGTCATATTGCTCTAGCTACGCCATTTGGTCAAACAGCTCTATTCATTTCGATTGCTCTAATTATCCTTGGTACTGGACTATTAAAACCAAATGTATCAGAGATGGTTGGTAATTTATACGGAGAAAATGATTCTCGTCGTGATGCTGGTTTTAGTATCTTTGTTTTTGGTATTAACCTTGGTGCTTTTATTTCACCCATTGTAGTGGGGTACCTCGGACAAGAAGTAAATTTCCATCTTGGTTTCTCACTTGCTGCTATTGGTATGTTCTTTGGTCTCCTCCAATATACCTTAGATGGAAAAAAATATTTGACTGAAGAGAGTCTCAGACCAAACGATCCTTTAAGTCCTGAAGAAAAGTCCTCTCTATATAAAAAAGTTGGGCTTATCCTTATTGGTATTGTTATTGTACTTATTCTTCTTCACTTGATGCATATGCTAACAATTGAAGTAATTATCGATATTTTTAGTATTATTGCAATCGCCATTCCAATTATTTATTTTATCAAGATTTTAAGTAGTAAAAAGATTTCTTCTGTTGAGCGTTCTCGAGTATGGGCATATATCCCTCTCTTTATCGCCTCAATTCTATTTTGGTCAATTGAAGAACAAGGTTCAGTTGTCTTAGCCTTATTCGCAGATGAACAAACAAAACTTTACCTTAACTTCTTTGGGCATCATATTAATTTCCCATCAAGTTATTTCCAAAGCATGAACCCTCTCTTCATTATGCTCTATGTACCATTCTTTGCTTGGTTATGGGCTAAATGGGGAAGTAAGCAACCTTCATCACCTAAAAAATTTGCGTATGGACTTTTCTTTGCTGGAGCTTCATTCTTATGGATGATGCTACCAGGTTTACTCTTTGGAGTTAACGCTAAAGTAAGCCCTCTTTGGTTAACAATGAGTTGGGCTATTGTCATCGTTGGGGAAATGCTAATCTCACCAGTTGGATTATCAGCAACTAGTAAGCTCGCACCTAAAGCATTCCAAGCTCAAATGATGAGCATCTGGTTCTTAAGTAATGCTGCAGCACAAGCTATTAACGCTCAAATCGTTAAATTGTACACACCTGATACTCAAATTCTTTATTATGGTGTTGTTGGTGGTATAACAGTTGTATTTGGATTTATCCTCTTATTTTATGTTCCACGCATTGAAAAACTAATGTCTGGAGTTAAATAAAGACATCTAAAAAGAACTAGGAATGTAACCTAGTTCTTTTTTGTTTAATAAAATTTTCTTATAAAACCATCTTCAAGTCGCTTACTATAAAACATCTCTGAGATGTCATCTTCATCAAATACTCTCAAAAGGTTAAGCATATCATATGCTAGTTCAATCTTATCAAGTTGTGAACGTTCAATCCATATAACATCACCTTCATCTGACGATTGTAATTCACCTGAAAAATCATATGTTTTATAAAGGAATACCAAATAACGGATGCCTTCATCTGTGTACCAATGCTTCATACCAACTAATTTGGGATTACTTATTGTTAAACCTGTCTCCTCGCGAACTTCTCGAACGAGAGCATCATACAAGCTTTCTCCTTCTTCAATATGGCCGCCTGGTAAAGCAGCTCCTGACCAAGAATAACGTTTAGGATCACGGATTTGCATCACAATACGTCCTTTATTATCTTCAATAAGACACATATTAGTTAAAATAACTTTTTGACTGCGTGACATTATTTCCTCTAGTATATAAATTTAGTGATAGAGTTACGATACCATTTATTTATCAATTTTTCTACAAAATAAAGGATAGTAACTTAACTACTGTAAGTTAAGAAAAATCGAATAATTCCGATAATAGACATGATTAACCCTATTAAAATAGAAATAATCAGAATAAGCTGCATGTCAAATCGTTTTTTCTCTCTTTTTTCTTTAGGAATTTGATATCGCTCTTCAGATAGACGTTTATTAATACTCTCCTGAAGTAAATTCTTTTTTTCCAAAATTTTCCCCTTAATTAATTACAGATTGATACTGAGTAGAGCTTGAAACATGACAATCTTCAAGCTGCTGTTTTAATGCTTTTTCTATATTACATTTATTGCCAATTAGTGGCTGCAAGTGCGAAATAAATGTAAAAATATCTTTTTTGGGAAAAATATTTTTAGGTGATACAAAACGAATTTGATGACTAGTCTCTTCGAAAGCAAAAATTAACTGTTGATGTTCAAAAGCAGAGCGAACTGCTGATAATATCTCATTATGATGATTAATATCAAGATAAAAAGCACAAATATTTGATAAATATTGTATTTGATTTGTTGTGATATTTGGGTAGAGTACAACATTATCATATTTGCCAAAATTCATGAGTTCACTAGACATCTCGGTCAAAGCACCTATGTTAAAAGTCAAATTAGGAAGAGAAGTCACTAAACTTTCTAATGCTTCGATTTGATCAGAATTCGTCAAAATAAGAGCTTGGTTATGTAATTTTTCTGTCTCTTTAAGAGGATACATAAATCCTAAAAAGCTAACTTGTTTTTGTTCTTCGTCAGTTAATAACCTCATAGCATTAGCATAAGCTTCATAACTTTGAATTACAATTTTAGTGTTTGGGGAAGGATTGTTCAATAATAAGCGCATATTTCCTGGAATATCATCTACGAGAGGCTCCTGCCAAAAGAGAACATCTTTACTCTCTAGACGATTAAGGTAAAAGCTTACTAAAAATGGTGTTGACAGAGAATTATAGAAGATCCTATCTAAGTTAAATTTTGCTTCTTGAAGATAATTTATGACAAATTCAACTTTAGATTTAAAAACCTTAAACTGATTATTATCATTTAAAATATAATCCCCTGTCATATGGTTCTCTGATATAACCTCTTGCCCATCCTTATTATAATATGACGTCTGAATCGCTTGACCATCCACGTTATAAAAGGTTTGTGCAAAACAGAACCCAAACTTATTAAAGCGATCTTTTAAAATGACTCTACCTTGCTCATCAAACCAGTCTACCTCTTTTATTAGACGCCTATGATTTGGGTTTGCATAAATAATTCTGCCCTTTTTGACACCTAAGTCAACAATATCAGCACCACTACTAAAACCAATAATTTCCCATGTATCAGGAACTCTAAGTTCATTGTAGTAAAGTGGGCGGCCAGCACCTATCTTTGCAAAACCAGTGTAATATAAATAGGGTGATGTTACGTCGTCTGGTAAAAAACCATCATCATTCAAAGCTATAGTAGGGTTAATATAACCTGATTTTATCAAGGAAAAATGTAAATCCCAACTTGATTGAGTGTAACTATCAAATAAGTTAATCATCTTGTACCAACTCCTTAACTAAGTTATACCATTTTCCTTCTACTTCACTTGTTAAGAATCCTTCGGCAATGGCGTAAGAAGCTTCTCGTAAAGCCTTTTGATCCTGTTGGAATAATTGTAACACTTTCTCTTTAAAAGCTTCTACAATAGCTTCCTCATCATCCATATCAAATCGAGGAATTAGATAACCATTTTCTCCGTCTTTGATAAAAGTTTGATTACCATAACGAACATCAAACCCAATCAAAGGAAGTCCTGCGCCAATAGCTTCAAGTAAAGTTAAGCCAAACCCCTCACTTTTAGAAGCTGTCAAATATAACTCATAATTTTGATAAACATTCGAGAGATTTCTATGTCCCATCAATCGAATGTATTCCGTTGTATTGGCTGCATTTATAATATTTCTAATTTTTTCTTCTTCTCCACCTGATCCATAGATATCAAATGTCACTTCAGGAAGAATTTCTCTTATCCTAATAACTGCACGTACTAACCAATCTACATGTTTTTCACTAGCTAGACGTGAAGCTGTCAAAATAGAGTACGGACGGCGATTATCCATTGGCATTTTAAGATTGTCAATTGAGCCTACCGGGATAGTTATAATTCTAGGATTATGATTTGTAAATTGTTTAAATTGTTGTTCCAAAAGTTCTGTTTGTTTATCAGTGGAGGTAATAAAAAAATCAAATCTATTAGCGTTAGTAAACTGATAATCGTAATAGTTATTCCATAAAATAGTGTCAGCAGTCACAGCATTCTCACTAAAATGTTCCGCATGAACAACAGTCCCTAGCTTAGCGGGTTTACCATGGCGCAAAAGACTCTGAGCGGTATCAGTTCCTCTATCCAAAAGAATAATATCTTTTGAAGTGAAAGTCATTGATTCCAAAAAATAATCAAAAAAAGCTACTTTGGATGGTAAAAGTCTGCCATTGATAATAAAACGACTTGAGCTATTTTCTACCATCTCCAAAAAGGCTGTACTTTCATCTTCATTGTAGAATCTACGTTGATAAAGGTGAGCTACACCATCTTTAGGATAGTAATACTCTGAGAAAGTACGTGTATAACTATAATAATCTTTTCTGATAAGGTTGTTATTTGAAACGATTTCTACACGATGCACTTTATCCTTGTTAAAGTTATCAAGGTAAACTGTTAAATAGATATTTTCATCTTCGTAGAAAAACTTGATTACCCGACCTCTATCTTCTTTTCGAACAAGTTTTCCAAGATATTGTTTTTGCAAATCTTCTATACTAAAAGTTGTCGGTGCAAGCTCAATATCTGAAAAGAAATTATATAACCAAATAATTTCTTTATCCTGAAAACCTATATTTCGCGTGAGGCTAATAATATTATCAGCTGAAAAAAAATCTGTAAAAATAAACTTAGCATCAATTCCAAGTTTTCTCAAAACAGAACCTCGGTATGCTTGAGCGTACTCAACACCGCTACTTGCCCAACCAATTCCATGGTTTATATTATAAACTGTCATTATCTTTCATCTCTTATATAAAATAAATTTGAAGATCTCCATTCTCATTGAAGGATACTTCACTCAAAAGTAGATTTCTAAAAGTTTGTTCACGAATTTCTTTTTTCATGATATTGTAGGATTTATATGCTTCTTTATGATATTCGAAAACCGGGTTACGCTGTGCCGTTTGACGAGCTGTTGCCACAGTACGTAATTGTTGTAGATAATCTACTTCTTCAATCCAAGCTTCATCAATCGCTTTTAAAGCAGCAGTACGTTCAAAGTCACCAAAACTATCACCAAGCAAATTATGCTTTTCTCGAAGAATCTCATCGGCTATTTTGAATAAATAGTTTTTAATTTCTTCAAGTGACATCTCTTTAGAAATCCCTTGAAGATTGTAAGACATATTATCAAATATAAAACGATTTACTTCAAAAATGAGTTCTTCTTTTTCTACTTCACCATCTAAATAAGCAATGAAGGAAGAAATCACTGTATCAATAATCTGTCTTGGACTAAAATGTCCACTTTCTCCATTGATCAAAGCATTTCTCTCACGATAAACATACTCTCGCTGAAGCTGTACACTCGAATCAAACTCTATCGTTTGACTACGTGCAGACTCTCCCTTACCGTCACTAGCTTCCTGAGTTTGCTGGAATAACTTCTGGAATCTTCTCTGACCTAAGGCTTTAGGTTTTTCTGGATTAACTTTGTCACGATTTTTCCTAAAGTAAGCTTGCGCCCATTTAGGACCTGATTCTATCATTAGATCATCTTCAAATGATACAAAAAATTGACTAAAACCAATATCCCCTTGTCGACCCGAACGTCCCCTTAATTGTAAGTCCATTCTTTGACTCTTCATTCTCTCCGTTCCAATAACCGCAAGACCACCTAATTCTGATACTCCCTTACCTAACTTAATATCTGTACCACGACCAGCCATATTCGTTGCAACAGTGACCGCTCCTTTTTGCCCTGCTTCTGCAATCATCTGCGCTTCCTTAACCGCACTTTGAGCATTTAACAGGCTATGAGGGATACCACTTAGTAATAATAATTCTGAGAATAGCTCTGACATTCTCACAGAACCGGCAACTAGTAGGATTGGTTGTCCTGTATCATGAACCTGTTTAACAAATTCAATCGTTGCATAGATTTTCTCTGGTAAGGTTGTATAAATCTTATCAGGATAGTCAATTCGTCTAACAGGAGAATTAGTTGGAATTCTAACCACTTCCATATCATAGACCTCAATAAACTCTTTTTCAGCAGTTTTTCCAGTTCCTGTCATTCCAGCTAACTTAGTAAACATTCTAAAAAGATTTTGATAGGTAATGGAAGCCATTGCTCGAGACTCTGGTGTGACATTAAGATGCTCTTTTTGCTCAATAGCTTGATGAACACCTCCTTGAAGTTTAGTACCTTCTAAAACACGGCCATTAGTCGCATCTAACAACTTGATTTCACCATCGTCAACCACATAATCTTTTCCTCGTTCAAATAATTTATGTGCTTTTAAAGATAAGTTCAAATGTCGCACAAGTTCTCGATTAGACTGTTTATAAAAATGAGGGATTCTAAAATATCTCTCAGCTTCACGAACACCCTGGTTTTTTATCCACACTTCCTGACGCTCTTTGTCAAAATAATAATCAACTTGTTCTTCAAAACTAAGAATTAATTCATCTGCTATTTTATAGAGATTAGATTGTACTCGGGGTGAACCTGAAATAACCAAAGGAGTCTGGGCCATATCTAAAAGAACTGCGTCAGCTTCATCTACAATAGCATAATGTAACTTGGGCATATATTTTTGAGATTTAGATGAAGCTAGGTTATCAATTAAATAATCAAAGCCTAGTGCACTACTTGTACTATAGACAATATCCGAACTATAAACAGCTCGCTTAGTCGCAGCATCTCTATCCTCTTCCTCATTATCAGAAACTCCCACACCGACACTCAATCCTAAAAAACGATATACTTTTCCCATTTCTTCCGCATCTCGAATAGCAAGGTAGGAATTATTAGTCAGCAACATTGCCCCCTTCCCTTCTAAAGCATTGAGATACAAAGGCATAGTGGCAGTTAATGTTTTTCCTTCACCAGTTTTCATCTCAGCAGTATTTCCTTGGTGCAGAACAAGACCACCGATTACCTGTACATCATACGGAAATAGACCTAATACGCGCTTATCAGCTTCCCTAACAACAGCAAAAGCTTCAGCGCAAATATCATCTAGTGTTTCCCCATTAACTAAACGTTTTCTAAATTCAGTTGTCTTAGCTTGCAACTCCTCATTTGATAGTGTTGCCATTTGGTCCTTTAAACTATTGATAGTATTTAAAGTACGCTGAAGTTTTTTTAAACGTTTCTTATCTAACGAAAATAAACTATTAAAGGCTGTCATAATTGTCGTCCTGCTTTTTTAAAAGTGTGAGGTAAGGTAGATGTTCATTACCAGATAAGATCATTGATACTAAATTTAAAGAGGAATTTTCTGAAACCAATCCATAGTGCTTTACATTTGGAGACGTCTCTCTCGTATCCCAGACTTCTCTAAGAAATATTTGTTGTTTGGCAGTCAAGTGTGGTAAGGATTTAAGTAAAATTCCGAAAGGAGCAAAACAATCATTAATATAGGCAGTTATTCTGGGAAATTTTTTAGCATAATATAAAGCAGCAAAATTACCTTGTGTTCCATATGCAATGACATTAATCTTAATGTTAGGAAAAACTTTTAATGCATCTTCTAACCCCTTTTCCAACTCAGGTAATATCAAACTATCAGAATTTAATGAGGGATTGCTGACCAGCTCGACTTTCTGTTGCAATTGAGAAATGCTTTCTATTTTATTAATATACACACTATCTTTTTTCTCGACCAAAAGAAGATTAAAAACGTCTTGATGTTCTTCAATAGTAAACTCTGTCGATAGATTTTTCTCCTGAATAACGCTATCTGTAACTTCCTCAAGTTTCAAATAATGAAAAGTAAAATCGCTACAACCTGCATTAATCAAGCTAATGGTATAGGTATAAGCCTCTTTAGGATAGATAAAAATAATACTATCTTTTTTTAACAGTTCAAAACCAATAGACTCATTAAAGCGATTGTAAAATTCAATGCGAACAAAAAGAGAGCCAACTAAATCGAGTTCTGCATTTAATGACAAGCTATAACGAGTTCCCTTTCTTAATAAAGGTAAGTTAGGAGAAATTCTTTTTGACTGATAATTAGTCTGGGAGCTCCATGTATACAAGTTTGTGCTAGAAGGAGCTAATGGATTTTCAAAGCATACTGATTTCCCCAAAAATTGTAATTTTGTTCCAAAATTATAAGAAAACCTTGAAAAATCATCCCAATAAATATAGCTTATCGTACTCATTCTTCTTTCCTTCCAAAATCATTAGATAGCATTCGCCTATACTGACTTGTAAACCATGCACCAACTTCTGCAGAACAATCACCATGTCGGCCATCCCAACCTCTGCCTAATATCTTATGCTTCTTTCCTCTAAAATATTGCAATAAATCAGAAAAGGCAGTCGCATCATAGTCATCGTTTTTCATATAGGCTAAGGCAAAAGTCGTATTTGAAAAATCTCCTTCTTCTATAGATTTCCAAAAAAGGTTATTTAACTTCTCAGAAGAGGAACTGGTCAAGTCACCTTGATTGAGTAGTTGAATATCTAATGAAGTAGCAAATCCATCTGGTCTCTCTAATCTTTCACGTTGAGCAACTGTTCCTAAATTAAATATTGGTTTACCAATAATAATAGCATGAGGATTTAGCTTAGCACCATGGTAAGTAGCACCATAAGTCCCCATTGAAAGTCCGGATAAAATTAACTGATCAGAACTAAAATTTAAAAAGGCCAGTTTTTCTTGAATAGCATCAACTATTTTTTGTTCATATTCTTTGCTTCCTATATAAAAGGCACCACCTTGTAATCGTGGATCACAAATTAACATGAATGGAGTCTTCATACTCTTCATCATCCAGAATCCCTCAAAGCCTTCAGCTGAACGAAATCCCGAAAAATAAACAGTTAGAGGTGGTTTGAAATCTACTGGATCAAAATAAGTCATAAATTCATGACCTATAGCATCTATGTGACGTTCTCCTCCTAGTAGAAATGTGCCCAATCCTCCTCTACCATTACGACGGTGCAATGGACCTAACTTAATGATACCCTTTCCCTTAGCAAAAAGTTTAACTGCAAGGCTACCACTAATATCGGACTCTAAAGAAATAAGTTGATTTAGGTCTTCCTTCTCAAAGTACCACTCTTTAGCAATATCATCAACAGAACCATCAACAATCAACGAGATAACCAATCGAATATCTATATCACCCTCTATAATGTGTTCTAAAAATAACTCATTATAAAAATCCGATGAAAATGGAATATTGTAAGCAAAATTAAGTAAAAAACTATAGTCCTCACCAAATTGCCCTTCTAATTCAAGATAGTTATTTCCCTGATAGTTTACTACACCTTCAAAATCATTTCTAATTTGTATTTGTGAAACTTGAAGTTTCTCTCCGTATTGTCCTATAAAAAGCCCTTTATAAAATTGACGAATTAGCTGAGCTGGAGAGCTACTATCATATCGTTGGGCCATTTTCGAGCGTAAAAACTCTTCTGTTATCCCCGTAGCATGTTTATCTTTAGGATAAAATACTTCATAAACCTCAAAGAATGACGATAAACTAGATAACTCTGGTCCATAAGTTTGCTCTGTCAACAAAAGAGCAGATATTTTTCGAGGTAGTTTTTGTAATAACTTTGACGATGTAAGATAATTATTTTCTGTAGTTACAAAGTCAGAAATTTGATCTGGTTTAATAAAGAGCCATTCCATATCATTAGGGATATTCTCTTTAGTTGCCCAGTTCTCTTCACCAACTTGAAGAATTGTAAGTTTTATTTTTGACATATTTATTTAATAACTATTTATAATTCTTTCTACCAATTGACCACCTGTATAGTCATTGATTTTATCAACAGAATAAATTAAAGAACGGTTCCAATTAGTTAATTGTTCACAATAATAAGGAATTGCCTTTTCCAATTCTTGGATCTCTTCAATAACGTAACCGTTTTTCCTGTGTTCAACAAATTCTGTTAATATTGTATTTATCTGAGGGATACCTGAACTTATCCCTGCAATTTGTGTGTATAAGTCTGGTATTTTCGAGATATCAATAATCAAACGGACATACTCTAACCGGTTTATGATATCTGTTTCTGACAAAGGATGGGTAAAAGAAAGGCGTGTTTTTTCCTTTTCTACTTCATCAGATTGCATAAGAACTTGATTGGCATCATCGTCTGATAAACTAAAGAATTTCTGATCAAAAACTTTTGTTGCTTCTTTAAGGTAGTCATACGTCAATTGCCGACTTTCAAATTCTCGTTCGTAGCTGACAAATGTTACTTTTATATCATTATTTTTGAGCATAACCTTATATAAGGACGTTAAAGACTTTTGCAATTCTTTATGGGAAAGTCTATCTATGACAAAATATATTTCTAAATCTCTAACTTGATTACTTTTTCCCAAAGCTAAACGCGTATCAAAGGGAGAAACATGAACAACTGGTTTATCTATTTTTTCTTTCAATTGTGCAGCAATATCTAGTCTATCACAAATAATAGCGTCTGCTCGAGATAAGGAAGAGTAATCCTCCAATACATTGTGAGCATTATTCCTCTCTGAAAAAACAGATAATATTAAATTTCCTTTACTAGTGTTCCCAACAATAAATGCGTTATGAACTTGATTAAAGCTAGCAATGATAGTATCTGATTTACTAACTTCTTTATGGAGATAGGTCAGATATTTCTCTCTAATCAACTCTTCAATGTCGGAGTAAGATAACTTTAAAAAATGAATAGCTTTCTTAGGATTAATTTCAACATGGTGGTCACCTTCTCTTAGGTATTCTCTCATAATCCTTTCCCCTGATGATGCTAAATAATCTTGATAGGCTTCACCACCATTATCATAATAGAGAATACTAGATAGAAATCCTCTATCATCAAAGAGGTATTTCTTAGCTATTTGTTCATTTGCAAAATAATCAATATGCGTTAAATTTCCTTCTTCACCAAATTGAACCTTAGCAATTAAATCTCCTGACTTTTTTACCAAAACTATAAACGGAGTATAGGTAAAGTCCACCCCTTCAGGCCAATTGAGTTGTCGGAAGTCAATCATTTGCTGTCTTACATTCCCGATTTCTTGAATATCATCAAAAACTGAATAATAACCTGATTCTAACAAGTCATAGCGATGTAAATAATAACGTAAATTGGGCATATAGTTTAAGACAACTAATCTACTCTCTTTTCCAGCATAATCAAACATCTTCATTTGGTTGATAGTATCATCAAAACCGACATTAGTCGGCTTGAAATACCACAAGTAATTATTATCATACCAGGTACGATTTTCATTATACCAAGATGGAATAAAATGAAACATTAATTCTCCTCATTTTCAAATACAGAAGTGTATTGTTTACGAATACGAATAACTTGGAATTCATCCAATATCATAAATGACATCCCTGTGATCATCATAAAAATCCCTGTCATAGATGAAACTGTCCTAAGATTATCATTTCCAAGAGCAAATAATAATGGTACCCCTCCTAAGAAAGCCATGAAAAAACCACTAAAAGTTCCAAATAAATAACAGATTTTCGATAAATAACTTTGTGTTTCTTTACCAGGTCTATAATTAGGAATAAAATCACCACTTTCTCGCATTGCCTCAGAAATTTTAGTCGGATCGATATTCACAAAAGTAAATGCAACTGATAAAACAAGCATTAAAATCATATAAATAACCACTCCCTGAATAGAAGATAAACTAAAATAGTCATTGTATGATGTGATATCTGGATTAGTTGGGAAAATACTTCTTAGTAAAATAATAATATACTGGGGGAACATTAGTAAGGTATAAACATACATAAATGCCATCCCCCCCGAAGCATTTACTTTTATTGGCATGTAGGCATCATCAACGAGACGATTATGGATTGAAGTACGCATTACTGGTATACGATATTCTGAACGTTCAAAAGTTATCATTAAGTACATTGCTACTAGTGTCCACAAAAGAAATAAGATGATAGCAAGTTGATAACCATCTTGGAATAATTCAAAAATAAGAGGAATATTATTAAATTGCCCAACAAGCATACCTACCACCACTAAAATAGTCATTCCACCAAACCCGTATTCCGCATTTAGATTACCAATCCAGGAAATAATATATGCACCAGTCACAAGTATCATTGTCGCGAGTAATAATTTGGTCAGAGAAAAACCATTATGATATTGAAAAGATATGGCTATGGCTAGCCCTTGAATAATTGCTATGACAAGCATCACCACATTTTGGCGAAACTGTTGAACTTTTTGAGATACTCCACTAGAGTATTTACCAATCGTAAATAGTCTTAGTAAAATCATTGTGGTCATCATAGGACCAATACCCAATGAAAAGACCCCAACCTGAGACAAATTACCACCAGTTACTGTTGAATAAAGCGTCGCAAAGTTATTGTCTTGTCCCTTATAAGCAGAAATCAAGACACCAGGTATTGGAACATAGCGACCAAGTAAAAAAATGATTATTAATGAAAATGTTATCAATATTTTACGAAGAATAATATTTTTTCCAAAAATATATAGTAATTTCAATGGAATTTCTCTTTCTCTATCAATTTGTTCTCTTCAAGATAAGTAACTTTATATCGTCAACTTCGTTAATTTTAAAATCAAGAAAATTGATTTCAATATTCAAGTAACCATTACTCTTCTTGACTATCTATTTTGTTTAATAGTGTCACACAAATATTCAAAATCATCCATGGTTCGCTCAAAAGAAATATATTGATTATCTTTTCTTGCCCGTCTGATTCCATATATAGTTTTACCCTCAGTTATACATCTATCAACAACATTCCAAACTTCTTCACCATGATTAATATCTAAATATATATCGCTATTTAATAGGAGTACTTCGAATTGCTCTTCAGTAATAGCTTCATGTAGGTAATAATTTGGATAACCTACTAACTGCTTAAGTCTATCCGAACAATAAACTGGGGCAGCAATATGAAAATCAGTATTAGGACATCTTTGTAATAAATGTTCTAGCTCCCATATATCATCTGTTAATGTCACTGTCAAAGCGTACTGTCTATCTGATGTACCAATTTTTGATACAATTTGATTTTCGTAACTATTGTCTTCTATTAAAGTAATATCTTCGTCAAAATTATGTTCTGCCGTATGTTTATGAGAAAGTTTCACCTTAGAAACTGCTCCCATCTTAAACCACTCATATTCTGAATCGATATGACCTAAATCAATAGCTTGATGTCCTAGCTGCGATAAATCTTCAGCTAATAGCTTTGCAGTTGGACCAAGCATAAGTAAAATTAGCTTACCTCTACTATGTTCAAGTATAGTTTCCTTGATTTCATAAAAAGATGAAAATGCATCTTTCGAAGGACAAATGATACGCGAAATAGTATTGGCATCATTAAATAAGTCATTGCCAACGCCTGAACGAGAAGTCTCACCCTCGACAATTAAAATATCTTTATTTTTCCATAATGCTTTTAGCTGTTCAAAGTACGTTACTGACAAACTCTTATCTAGTAAATCCATATAGGGTCTAGAAATAAAAGTTGAACCATACCATTCAGCCTGACAATTTTTTTGGTACAAATCATTATACTGATATAGATGCCCCCTCCAAAATTGTTGTGAAAAATCGTTGTATCTACCTAAATTATCAAAAACATCACTTACACAGATAACTAGCTTCTCATTACTTTGTCGATTTAATAAACGTTTTAATCGCTTAGCAAGTTCAGAATCATAAACCTGGTAAGGAATAGAATTCCCCGCAATAATATCAATTTCTCCATCACCAAAACGCGCTACCGAAGCAGTATGTTTAGAAATATAATCTAAAGTTTCCGAAATTGTTTTTACTTTAATAACTCTCATAACTATTAGTTCTTTTCAACTCTCTTTGCAAGATTATGACAAATAAAATGGTATTTACTGTTACCTTGATAACCGATTTGATATCACTTTATATATTATTGTTTTCTGTAAATTTTCTTGTTCTAAGCGCTGTTTATAGTCACGCATTAACCAAAAATATCTCTCTACAGTTGCAGTTGAATCCAATCCTGACAGTATAATCTCCGACAATTTACTATCAAAAATATAAATAAGATCTTCTGCTCTTTTGGATGAAAACGCCGATGTCATAATGCTATTTGGACGAATTCTATAGCCATAATAGCTTCCATTAACTAAAATTGTTTTTTTACTTTTTATAAAAAGTAAAACACTTACCAACTCATCTTCAAATACTTTATCTATTGGGAAGGTGATGGTATCAAATAGTTCTCTTCGATATAATTTCCCCCAAATAACGATGAATACTGAACTATTTAAATGCCAATGCACTTGTCTATCAATAGCTGTTTGAGCAGAGATTTCTTCGATAACAAAATCTTTGTCAGTGATGTAGTAACCAAAAATATCTTCTGTTTCTCTGTAGATATAGTAATTACTGATAACAATATCAGCATTATATTTTTCTTGCTGAGCTAACAGTACTTCCAAATAATTTTCCTTTACCCAATCGTCCGAATCAACAAACGTAACAAATTGGCTCTCTGAACTAATTCGTGCTAATCCAAAGTTTCTAGCTTTAGAAGCACCGCCATTTTCGATATGGAAAACTCTAATACGGTTATCTCTTAGAGATAATTGATCGCAGATACTAGCAGATGTATCTGTAGAACCGTCATCTATCAGTAGAATTTCAAAAACTTGGTATGTTTGTCCTAAAATGGTATTTACACACCCCTCTAAATATGGTGCTGCATTATAGACTGGAATAATAACAGAAACTAATTTATCAGTCACTATTGCCTCCATTTTTACATAAAAACTGTCGCATATCCTCCAAATTAATAAAGCAATGACTTAACTCCCTATATTCAAATGTCACTGCTTCATTAAAACTCAATATCGGAATTGATTTCTCAATAGCTTTTTGACAAAATTGTATTTCCTTCCAAGAAGTTGAGATATCAAGGTAATAATTTGCTTTAGTCATTAGTTGTTCAAAAAGTGGGCTGGTTATTGAAGGATACAGACGAACGTTAGAGTTTGTGGCTAACTTAAGTAAGCTTGGGCCAAAAGAGGTCCAAGCAGCTATATGGAAGCAACTATTGGGGAATAGTTCAACCAATTCTTCAATATAAAGCAAATCCACGGACGTTGTGAAAGTAAAGAAGTGTTTTTCAAATGTTGGCTCAGGTAACAGATACGTTTCAAAATTAAACACCTCATTCCAATCTAGTTGCTCATATTGCCACCATGTCTCCCTAAACCTTGAAGAAGAAAAAGTATTCCATGGTTTATCATGAGTACAGTAATGGATAATAGTAGGCGATTCAAAGTTACGATCAAAATACCCTTGCCAATTTTCATAAAAGGCACCTAAATCATTTCCAACTTGAGCATTATACTTATCTTCTAACTTAAGCCAATTATTATCAAAAAGAAGATTGAGAACCCCTTGGTCTCCAAAAATTCCATTATCCAATTCTCGTTCTGTTATTTCCATAAGTTTTTCTGTTACTCGATATCTCATCCAGTAAAGCGAGTTTATTAGCATAACACCTGAGTTAAAATGAATACCGTCTCCATCTAAGATAGCTGCTATCGGGTAGTCCCCTAATTCTATCTCAAACAACTTATCTAAGTTATCAACAACCAAAGTATCAATATCTAAATAAAGAACTTTCTCTGCATCAATCAGTTGCGGAATGTAGTACCTTGCATAAGCCATATAGGTAATATGGGCACGGGGCGTTTTAAATTCCTTAAAAGTATCATCAAAGAGTTTTATATCAAAAATACAACTATGACTATTTAATAAACGTCTTTGAATATTTCTAAACCATTCTGAAGCTATATCTTGATTTAAAATATAAATACTTACTCTATCATTGTGACATAAAATCGATTTTATAACTGTTTGGATCTGATTTAAAGATTTATTATCACCTGCCAAACAAATAACGTTATTTTTCACAATATTCCTTTCTAATATGTTCTTTAAATCGTTCATTCTTTAAATAATCAATAATATCCGTAACTCTCTCAAATTGTTTGCCTTGACCATGATAAGTTGTAGAAAGGGATAAAATATCTTTACCTAATTTCTTCACTTGCTCCAGAACCTGAGTATCTGCATCACCATGATTAATATCAAGGTAAATATCTGAATTTTCAACTAGCTCATTTAATTTGAAACGATAAACAAGTGGATAAAGTTTTATATTTGAATGCATTTCCAATTGTTTCAATTTTTCTGAAATTTGAGTATAGGCAGCAATATGAAATTGCCAGTTTGGTAAATCCTTAGCCAACCTCTCAATTCCTTCAATTGAATCTGAGTAAGTAAAAATGAAAGCTCGATGGATAGGTTGTAACACTTTCTTCAATGAAACATCTACACCATCATTGACTTGCCATCTTGTAAAAATATCGCGCCATTCAAGTCTATTATATTCCCACCATATATCGCGCCAACGAACAGATGTTTCAAGGTATTTCCATGGTTTTGTCGCTGTATAATGAATAACTTTAGGTAAATCTTTCCTGCGATTTAATTGACGTTCAGACTGTTGGAATAGGTTATATAACATATCTGCTCCTGTATGATAGTTATAAGTTTCATCAAGTTCTAGCCAATTATCGCACAGTACATCATTCAAAACATCCTGGTCATGATATTGAAGAGCCCCTTGGTTTTCTCTAGTATAATCTAACAGTCGCTGACTAAACCCTTGTTCTCGCCAAAAAATATTATTAATTAATAGCAAACCTGAATTAAAATAATCTTCTTTACCATCATATTCTTCGAGCAAATCATCTCGAACAGCCGCTACACCATATTTTGAAATATCAAGAGTAAATATCGATGTTAAATCACTGGTGATAATCATATCACAGTCTAAATATAGTACCTTATCTTCATGAATAACTTCAGGTATAAAGTATCGAAAGTAAGTAGGATAGGGCATCGGTTTTTGAAATTTAAAATGTTTAATTTCTTCATTAAAAATTTTAGTGTTAGATATTGTGCAATCCATTTTAGATAAATGATATTCCATCATTTGAAACCATTCAACTGGAAAATCGTCATTTAAGATATAAAAATCAATAAATTGATTATGAAAGCATATTGATTTAATTATAGTCTTAACTTGCTCTTGATAGCCAAAATCTGCCGCTAACGCGATAGCTTTTCTATTTTTCATCTAAGAGGACCTACTTCCCTTATTCTTTTAACCATCAATTCAGGCATTGTTTCTGAGATAACTTCTATATTTTTTGTCGTATGTGCTGTAGAATCAAAGGCTAAAATCGGTTTATTCTCTTCTTTTATTTTATCTAGAATACCTTCTACTTCGTAAGAATGATTAATATCCAAGTACACATCACAGTTACGTATAAGCTCTTCCAAGATAGGGTTGATAACTAATTTATAAACTTTAATATTGCTATAAGTTTCTAGATTAGCTAATTTCTCTGAAATATCACTACGTGCTGCAATATGAAACTGATAATCTGGTAGAGCTTTTGCAAGTACTTCAATATGTTCTAATGTATCTGAGGCTGTTAATGTAAATAAATTCAGTGTTTTACCTGTTAACCTGTTCAAATTTTTTTGTTGTTGAGCATAAATAACTGACCATTCTAAACCAAAATAATACCACCATTCTGAACGGTATCGCGATTGACTATATTTATTCCACGGTTTATCTTGACTATTATAATGAACAATAACAGGTTCGCAATCATCATAAAAATGATACAAATCTGGTCGCCCATATGCATTAATATTGACATCTTGACCAATCTGAACATTATATTGTTTACCGATATCTATCCAACGATTCTGAGTCAAAATATTAAGGTATTCTTGATCTCCTACCCCAACAGCAGAACCCTTATCAGCAATCCTCATAAGGCTATTATAAATTTCTTCTTTTTTCCATAATGAATTATTGATTAGCATAACACCTGAATTAAAACTAACTGGTGCTGTATCTCCATAGTAAAGCGTTGAAAAATGATCTGCTACAGCTCCTAATAAATTCTCTTCAAGGTTTATGTCAAATAGAGGATCCAAAGAACCCCTAACTATTACATCACTATCTAAATATAAAACTATCTCTTCTTCAAGGTGAATTGGAATAAACCATCTGAAAAATCCCGCCACACTGATATGGCTCAGGGTAGGTATCCCCTCAAAGACATCTGAACTTATGGGAATATTTTTTACTCTACAGTCAAACTGTTCTAAAGAATGGTTAAGGATATTAAACCATTCTACGGGAAAATCTGTGTTAATGATATAAATAGTTAAATGTTGATTATGACTAACAATAGATTTTATAGTTGTCATAACTTGATCACGATATTGGAAATCTGCACCTAAAACAATTGTTTTCTTCATCGCTACCCCTATCTATAAAGCATATGCACAGCATCTATCAACAATTTTTTAGTGATATAACCATTTCGCAAGAGAGTTGCTATCTTCTCAACATTTTCCACATAGCTGTCATAAGTCTCTTTTTCCATATTATTAATTTTTTCAACAGCTTCTTCTAGCGTTTCAACTGTAAATCCTAATCCGTGTTGTTTGATAAAGTCTCTACTTGAAATATCATGGTTAGCAATAATTGGAAGTCCAGCAGCCAAGAAAGTAGATAATTTATACGAGGCATTCATCCTCGAATAACGACGCTCGACTAACTCCTCTCTATCTTCACTCCAACACAGGCCAAATCCTCCCCGCTTAGAAAGACTTAGCATCAATTCTACATCATCTTTCCATCCCTGAGCATGAACATTTGCCTCAGAATTGAGTCTGCTTCCGTCTCCATAATAGATGAGCGGGATATTTTCCTTCCAGTCATTGACAAAGGGAAAGCGTTGAATATCGCCTGCAAAACTAAGGACTTTTTGACATTCTGGACGAGGGAGGTCTATATTAACTGGATGATCCCATACTTCTTGATAAAGAACTTTAGAGGTAGTCATCCCTTTTTCAATTAGATAATCATGCATCGCTTTTGTAGGTAGAATAACAACATCCGAACGATTATACATGTCAATTACTCTATCTAATAAATAAAAATTAGACTCAAATATTAAGGGAACAATATCATGTACAAAAGTTATAATTCTAGCACCGTATGCCTGTAATTTATCTAGAAAAAGTTCATCAAATTCTGTTGAATTCCATGTAGGTACTTGAAAAACAACAATATCCCCTCTGCCTAATCCCGCAATGATACCATCCATCCTAGTACTTCTTTCACCATGCGTTTCAGCATGATCATTATAAAAGTAGATTCCCATTTCATCATAACCAAGTTGACGTCCGACATCCTTAACTAGTTTTTGTGATATAAGGGCAATGCTACGCGGTGACTGCCCATATATACTTGTAATATGTACTCGCATTTTAGTTAATCTCTCTTTAAAACTCTCTCTTATCCAGACCATATCATACCAGTTAAATAATAGTTTTATTAACACTCATTGTACTAAAATGATCCAAAGCTTTTTTACATTATTTTTGAGTTTATCGTAATTGATAAACTTATTTTCAGAAATAAATTCCACTTCTTAATTTTATCATATTTTAGCAGAAAAACATTGCTTGTCACTTGATAAATATAGATTTACAAGGCTTTTTACAAACTTCTACAACAAAAAGGCATATCTCTCTAAAAATATTAAGAGATATGCCTTTTACCATGTCATTTAGTACTTTAAGAATTCAAAGTAGGTTTAGTCTTTATCTTTTTTAGATTTTTTTCGTCCCAAAAGGGTTGCACCAGTCATTAAACCTAAACCTAAGGCAGTAGCAGTTACAGAATAATCTTGGTCACCCGTAGAAGGTAAGGCAGAATACACCTTCTCTTTTGATGAATTAGAAGTCACTGAGCTTGAAGAACTTGTGGAAGCGCTGGTACTTGCTGATGTCGATGCACTCGTTGAGACGCTGGTGCTGGCTGACGTCGTGGCACTCATTGAAGCGCTAGTGCTGGCTGACATCGAGGCACTTGTTGAAGAACTTGTGCTGGCTGACATTGACGCACTCGTTGAAGCGCTAGTGCTGGCTGACATCGAGGCACTTGTTGAAGCACTTGTGCTGGCTGACATTGACGCACTCGTTGAAGCGCTGGTGCTGGCTGACGTCGACGCACTCATTGAAGCGCTAGTGCTGGCTGACATCGAGGCACTTGTTGAAGCACTTGTGCTGGCTGACATTGACGCACTCGTTGAGGCGCTAGTGCTAGCTGACGTCGATGCACTCATTGAAGCGCTAGTGCTGGCTGACATCGAGGCACTTGTTGAAGAACTTGTGCTGGCTGACATTGACGCACTCGTTGAGGCGCTAGTGCTGGCTGATGTCGATGCACTGGTACTTGCACTTGTGGAAGAACTTGTACTTGCCGATGTTGAGGCGCTAGTACTTGCTGACGTGGAGGCACTCGTACTTGCACTTGTTGAAGCGCTGGTACTTGCTGATGTCGATGCACTCATTGAGGCGCTAGTACTTGCACTTGTGGAAGCACTGGTGCTGGCTGACGTCGATGCACTCATTGAGGCGCTAGTACTTGCTGACGTGGAGGCACTGGTACTTGCTGACGTGGATGCGCTCATACTTGCTGACGTGGAGGCACTGATACTTGCACTTGTGGAGGCGCTCATACTTGCTGACGTGGATGCACTGGTACTTGCTGACGTGGATGCGCTCATACTTGCTGACGTGGATGCGCTAGTACTTGTTGACGTCGAGGCACTGGTACTGGCACTGGTTGAGGCGCTAGTACTTGCTGACGTGGATGCACTCATTGAGGCGCTAGTACTTGCACTTGTGGAGGCGCTCATACTTGCTGAGGTGGAAGCACTGGTACTGGCACTGGTTGAGGCGCTAGTACTTGCTGACGTGGATGCACTCATTGAGGCGCTTGTGCTGGCTGACGTCGACGCACTCATTGAAGCACTGGTGCTGGCTGACATCGACGCACTCATTGAGGCGCTAGTGCTGGCTGATGTGGAAGCACTGGTTGAAGCACTGGTTGAAGCACTGGTTGAGACGCTGGTGCTAGCTGACATCGACGCACTCATTGAGGCGCTAGTACTTGCTGACGTGGATGCACTGGTTGAAGCACTGGTTGAGGCGCTTGTGCTGGCTGACGTGGAGGCACTCGTACTTGCACTTGTGGAAGCACTGGTACTTGCTGATGTCGATGCACTCATTGAAGCGCTAGTACTTGCTGACGTGGATACACTCGTTGAGGTGCTCATACTTGCACTTGTGGAAGCGCTTGTGCTGGCTGACGTGGAGGCACTCGTTGAGGCGCTAATACTTGCACTTGTGGAAGCGCTAATACTTGCTGACGTGGAAGCGCTAGCGCTTGCCGAAGTTGAAGCACTGGTACTAGCTGACGTAGAAGCACTTTCGGATAAAAATTTTTTTTCAGCATTCGCATCTGATTCTCCATCTACTTGAGTATATCCGTAAAAATATTTAGAACCATTTGTTTGATTTATATCAGAAACAGTCGAATACAATACACCACTTTGTTTAGGTATTTTGACTAAAACAACATAAGATGTAGAGGAAGAAATAGAATTTGTTTTCCAATCTATGGTAATTTTAGAACCATCGTTAGTATAACTATACTGGGAAGTCACATCTTCAAACTCAGTCGAATCATAATTTTGATCCATACTATCTGTAAGATTTTTTGAATTAGTTTTTAGAATCTTTACTTCCGCATTTAATAAATTAACTGGTGAACCTGATGTTCCATCTGAACCGATAATAGTATATAGATTCCCAAGTCCTGATGCGAAATACATTTCCTTACCTTCAGGATTAATTTGAGTAATATAAGTTTCTGTCTGTTTTTCATCATCAATCTTCATGATCCGAGATCTTACATTTGTCTTAACATTAGTATGTTCTGTCACTGAAGGACTATTATACTGAACACGTTCCTCAATTGAAGCAACTTGATTGTTCAATGTTGCAGTAAAGCGCTGCTTATCTGAAGTCGTTTTGGAAACTTTTCTCTGATCAGGCCAAACTGGCAGCTTGACTTGAGCATTAATATTATTCAATGTAGAAGCATATTTTGTCCAGATGTATGTAATATTATGTGTTAAAGGACTATATGATCCCGTTGCTAATAACTGACCACTTGTATCTATTATATCTTGAACTTTTAGAGTAGTACCAACCCCTTGTGTATCAAGATTATCAGAAAGCTTTACAGTAAAGAAATCTCCCTCGTTAACAGAAGCGATTGAAAAGTCAAAGTTCAAAACAAGGTTTTCTGATTTATCTAATTTAACTGTTCCAGGCTCACTAAGAGTGTTATCTTTTAACGCAATATTAACTTTCTGAAACTCACTTGATACGTCTTTACCTAACATTTCAGTATCAGACACTTCTTCTAGTGGTATCAAGTCCATCTCCGAGCTCAAAGCTATCAAGTTCATACTCCTTGGCTGAATAACTGATTTTAATCTAATTGTCGGAGTTAGAGTCTCATTCCCAGTTTTATCGCTTGCAATCATTACTTGGGGTTTCTCTGGAGTTATAAGCGACTCATTTGACATTTTGGAAGTCTGTAACTCCGATTTTGGTTTTGTAATTTCAATTAGGCTAGATACTGAAGCATTTTTACCAGCATCAGTAACTAAGCTACTTTCTGTTACTATCTGGTTTGCCGAAAACGACTCTCTTCCTTTATCAGTTAAAGAAGCCTGAGTTTCAAGAATATTTGAAGCCTCACTTACACTTGTAGATTTTAAAGCACTTGTTGAAGCTGATTCTGAAAGACTTGATAGAGTACTTTCTGAGGTAGATGTACTTACAGATTCACTTACACTTGTTGATATTGACCCTGACATAGACATACTGATAGATTCACTAACACTTATTGAGGCTGACTCTGACATAGATACACTATTGGAGTCGATGATGTTTTTCGATACTGTCCCATCTTGATAATTTTGAACAGCAGTTGTTTTAACAGTCACTTCCGTTTGTTCTGCAAGTGTTGGTACAGAACTCGATTGTTCTTGAACAACTGGAGTCTCATCTGCATAAACACGACTGGTTAAACTCGCTCCACCTAGCAGAGCTCCAGCAGCTAGTAATCCTTTGAGATAGGTCAAATTTCCTGAAGATAGTCGGTCTTCTTTTTCAATATTTTGAACACACACATCTGCTTCAACAGTTGCTCTCCCTTTAATCGCTTTAAATAGATTAAAATGCGACATTATTGTTCTTACCCAGTTTTTTCCTGATTTATGCATCTTGACTCTACTCTTAGAACCTACAACTGTTAACTGCTTGCCAAAAGTCTTTTTGGACATGTTTCCTCCATATTTAAGTATTTTTTTATATTTTGTTTTGGTTTAAAAACATAACAGTAAAATTAAGTGATTAGAAATCTATCTTATTAAACACAAAAATAATGATACCGTTAAGCACGTAGACACATCATTTTTATACAGATATAAACCTTACAATTGATTTTTAGTATGATTTCATAAGAATCTCAACTGGTGCTTAATAAACCTTTACGAGGTTATCACTAATTATGACTAAAATAAATATACTTTTATAACTCATTTTCCCAAAAAGGTATTTAAAATATTTGTTTTTTGAGAATTATTATTTTATAAGGTTAAAATATTTGAAACATTTTATATTATTCCTTATTATAGTATTAATGAGTGAAAGGAGTTGTGTAATATGATAGAAAATTTTTTAGAAAAAAATATTCTTAATAAAGTTAAATTACTTACTTTATGTTATGATACCCCCTCACTATCCTTAGATACCGCCTGTAACCGACTCCACTTATCACCAGTTGAGCTTAAAAACTATTGTCATAAATTAAATGTTTTATTTGGTCATAAACTTTCTATCCATATCCAAAAAGAACGGATTTTATGTAAGCTAAATAAACTTACTCAGGAAGATGCCTTAAAAATAGTTTATAATGAGTCAAACGCTTTACAACTTCTTAAATTTTTAATTGATGACTCGTCTGATAAAAAATCTCTAGTAGCTTTTGGAAATGATCTCTTCTTATCTCGTTCTTCTGTCTATCGTCTGCGAGAAAATTTAATTCCTTTAATTAAAGATTTAGGATTATCTTTATCTAAAAATACCATTGTAGGTGACGAATATCGCATTAGATATCTCATCGCATACCTCACTACTAAATTTGGTATTAAAATTTACGATCTGTCTGCTCTAGATATTAAGATTATTCGACAATTTTTATTTGAGAGTGGTACTAATATAAGACCTACTACGCACCTTTCTGATATCTTTATTTTTTTGATACGCTTTTCATTTTAACCTGGAAACGTCACCATCATAAAGTTAAAATTCCAAACTCCAAACTTTTCTCTTCTCTTAAAAAAATCTTTATTTATGAGGAGCTGAATACATGTGTAAAAAGTATCGTTCAACCTTACTTCAATGTTATTTTTAATTCAGAAGACATGGATTATATTTTTCTTATCTATCTTACAAGCGCTAACTCTTTTGCTGCTCAAAAGTGGACTGAAACACATGTCGATGAAGTGTTAGCTATTTTTAAAAGTCTTCCTAAATTCCAAATGCTACTACAACCTTTGAAAGAAGCTCTTCCATACTCTGACACCTACTACGATGAGCTAGTGAAAGTCACTATTTACTTTTCTCGAAACTTCATAGTTGGTCTGAATCAATTAATTCCTGAAACAATTAGTTTTCCTTCAACATTCTATCCTGGAAATCCTAAACTAATACCCATTATCGAACCAATAGTCACACATTGGCTAACTGAAATTGGGGAATCAACTTTAAAAAAACAGCACTTTTTCTTATTCTGTGCTCATCTGGAAAGGGTGATAAAAAATAATATGCCTCCTATAAGAGTTGTGTTGTTAACAACTGATTTCATTAATAATCAAATCTTCAAAGACTATCTATTACAATCTCTTTCCTTAGAGAAAATAAACTTTCATTCCTATTACTTATTAAGAGATAATGTTAGTCAAGTATCAACTCTAAAACCTGATTTAATCATTACCGATCAAAAACTAGTTCCATATGTCACAAAGGAATTAGCTACAAATAGTTTAGTCGCTCATATTGATTACAACGATACACCCTCTCAAATCAGTAATATCCAAACTATTATTTCTAATATTAAAGAAGAAAAATATCGAAAAATCTTTGATAAAATATAACATCCACCTACTGTATTCTTTTGATTTCAATTATTAATAAAACGACTAGAGCACTTCATTAACTACTCTAGTCGTTTTATTAATTCTGTTCATCGTATTAATCGATTGCTTTTAGTTTTAAGATAACATCTCGGATTTGTGCAGCTAGCTCAAAGTCCAATAATTCAGCTGCTTCTTGCATTTGCTTTTGAAGAGCTTTAATTTCAGCTTGCCTTTCTTTCTTAGATAAACTACTGTAATCGACAACTTTTTCAGGTTTATCGCTGTCATTACTTTTAGTAATAGCAATTAAATCACGGATTTCTTTTTTAATTGTTTGTGGCACAATTCCATGCTTTTCATTATAATCCATTTGTAAACGACGACGGCGAGCGGTTTCATCCATAGCTCTTTGCATAGAATCTGTTATTTTATCAGCATACATAATAACATGACCATTACTGTTACGTGCTGCACGTCCGATTGTTTGGATAAGACCACGCTCATTACGAAGGAAACCTTCCTTATCAGCATCTAAGATTGCAACAAGGGAAACCTCAGGAACATCTATTCCTTCACGTAAGAGATTAATACCAATTAAAACATCAAACACACCAAGTCGTAAATCACGAATAATCTCTGTACGTTCTAAGGTTTTAATATCGCTGTGCATATACTTAACTTTAACTCCCATTTCTTTGAGATAATCTGTTAAGTCTTCTGCCATGCGCTTTGTCAATGTTGTAATAAAGGTACGCTCACCTTTTTCAGTCCTCAAATTGATTTCACCAAGCAAGTCATCCATCTGCCCCATACTTGGTCTAACTTCAACTTCTGGATCAAGAAGTCCTGTTGGCCGGATAATTTGCTCAACAACCGTATCTGTTTGCCCCATTTCATAGTCTCCTGGCGTTGCAGATACATAGACAATTTGATGGACATGGCTTTCGAATTCTTCACGACGAAGTGGACGGTTATCTAAGGCAGATGGTAAACGAAAACCGTAATTAACCAACATTTCTTTACGCGAACGGTCTCCATTATACATCCCTTTGATTTGCCCCATTGTCATGTGACTCTCATCAATCATAATCAAAAAATCTTCTGGGAAGAAATCTAACAAAGTAAAAGGTGGCTCACCTTCACTTCTACCATCCATGTGACGTGAGTAGTTCTCAACACCATTTGTATATCCCATTTCACGAAGCATTTCAATATCATATTCTGTCCTTTGTCGAATACGTTGCGCTTCAATCAATTTCCCTTCTTTTCCAAAAAGTTCTACTTGATTTTCCATTTCAGCTTGTATTTTTGAAATAGCTTCTTCCATATGTTCATCATTTGTCATAAAGTGTGTTGCTGGGAAAATAGCTAAATGTTCCACTTCTCCTAGCACACGCCCTGTTAACGATTCTATTTCTCTTATACGATCAATTTCATCACCAAAAAATTCAATTCGAAAGGCATGCTCATCACGACTCGCAGGAAAAACTTCTACAACATCGCCACGAACGCGAAATTTTCCACGTTGAAAATCAATATCGTTACGCTCAAATTGAATATCAACGAGATTGTTCAATAACTGATCACGTGAAATTTCTTGACCTGGCCTAAGGCTAACAACACTGTCTGCATACTCTTTAGGAGAACCTAAACCGTAAATACAAGAAACAGATGCTACAACAATAACGTCATTTCTTTCTAATAACGAAGAAGTCGCTGAGTGACGTAATTTGTCAATTTCGTCATTGACTGAACTATCTTTTTCAATATAAGTATCCGAAGAAGGCACATAAGCTTCTGGTTGATAATAATCATAATATGAAACAAAGTACTCTACGGCATTGTCAGGAAAAAATTCTTTAAACTCTCCATAAAGTTGACCTGCTAAGGTTTTATTATGTGCAATCACCAAGGTTGGCTTGTTAACTTGGGCGATAACTTGGCTCATTGTGTAGGTTTTACCAGTACCAGTAGCACCTTTTAAAATCTGAGCTTTTTCTCCTCCTTCAATATTGTCAACCAACGTTTCAATAGCTTGAGGTTGATCTCCCGAAGGGCTATATTTGGAAACTAATTTAAATCGGTTAGTATCTTTTCTATCTATCATTTCTTTACCTCGATTACTTTATTTTAACATAGAAAAAAGAAAAAGACTGAGCTGCAACACTCAATCTGTTTCTTCAGTCTTAATTAGCCATAGAAGGTATATAATTGCTGCTAAGAGAACAAAAATAGAAATCAAACTTCCTTCTATTCCGAATGCACCACCTGATATCCAGTCCGGTGCGTTTTCTTTAACGGTAAAATGCAAAAGAGATGCTCCTGCTTTCTGACCACTTACGGCAATACCATAGAGATTACCTTGGCTAAAATTCCAAGCTCCATGTAAGGCTGCAACACTCCAAATATTACCACTTTTAATCATATACAAGGACATTAAAACTCCCGAACATATAATACTTACAATAGAAAGAAAAGTGACATGGGCATTTACCAAGTGCAAAATGCCAAATAAAGTGGATGAGACCCCTATGGCAACAGCTAAATGAAAACGATGATTAATTAGAGGAAGAAGCCACCCTCGTGTTAGCAATTCTTCCGTACCGCTTTGAATAAGCCAAAAAGGAAGGAGAGTTACAACATAGAAAATCGTTGCCTTAGAAACATCATAGCTATGAAAGTCAAGTCCTCCCAATATATAAGCAGTGATGACAGAAATTGAAAATAGAATAAAACCTATACTCCAACCTTTTATAAGTGACCACAGAGTTCTTTTAAACTTTGTAGAAAACCCCAATTCTGAAAAAGGTCTTTTTTCTACGAATTTTACCCAGATAAGCAAAAGGAATGCTGAAAAACTAAAGGTTCCTAATTCTCCATAGATATTATTAAATAAATTAATAAACTCAAAAAAGTATAGGAAGAAAACTTATAGAGTACAGAAGACACTAGAACAATTCCCACACCACCTAGAGTTAGACCAACGAAAAAAAATAGGTATACCATAAAACAAGCAAATAACAATAATAGCCATGACGGCCAGTTTTTATAGACAGCGAACTGACTATTTAAAATCCTTTTATTCATAATAATCCTAAATCCTTTTTGTGTGATAACACTAGAACGATTATATCATAATACTAACTAAAGATATATATAAAATTAACATAACATACATGTTACGTTTTCTAACATAGAAATGACATTTTGTTGCTCTATCTTATTTATTTTGATATAATAAAACACATATTTATAAAAAGGAGATTTACATGAAGCACAAGTTAAAAGCTTTTACGCTTGCTTTACTCTCAATATTCTTTGTGTTTGGTGGAAAGGTCAGTGCAGAGACTGTGAATATTGTTTCTGATACAGCATACGCTCCATTCGAATTTAAAGATTCTGATCAAACTTATAAAGGAATCGATGTTGACATCGTTAACGAAGTCGCTAAGCGTGCTGGCTGGAATGTTAACATGACGTACCCAGGTTTTGATGCCGCAGTTAACGCTGTTCAATCTGGACAGGCAGACGCGCTAATGGCCGGAACTACTGTTACTGAAGCACGTAAAAAAGTCTTTAATTTCTCAGATACTTATTACGATACTTCCGTTATTCTTTATACTAAAAATAATAATAAAGTCACAAACTACAAACAACTAAAAGGAAAAGTAGTCGGTGTAAAAAATGGAACAGCTGCTCAAAGCTTCTTAGAGGAAAATAAATCTAAATACGGCTATAAAGTTAAAACATTTGATACAAGTGACCTAATGAATAACAGCCTTGATTCTGGTTCTATTTACGCCGCTATGGACGATCAACCAGTTGTGCAATTTGCGATAAATCAAGGAAAAGCTTACGCCATTAACATGGAAGGCGAGGCAGTTGGTAGCTTTGCATTTGCTGTCAAAAAAGGTAGTGGACACGATAACCTAATTAAAGAATTTAACACAGCTTTTGCACAAATGAAATCAGATGGCACTTATAATGACATCATGGATAAATGGCTTGGGAAAGACGCTACAAAAACAAGCGGCAAAGCAACAGGTAATGCCAATGAAAAAGCAACTCCTGTAAAGCCAAGTTATAAAATTGTTTCTGATTCTTCATTCGCACCATTCGAATATCAAAACGGTAAAGGGAAATATACTGGTTTTGATATGGAATTAATCAAGAAAATTGCTAAACAGCAAGGTTTTAAACTTGATATCTCAAATCCAGGTTTTGATGCCGCTTTAAATGCTGTCCAATCTGGACAAGCTGACGGTGTTATTGCAGGAGCCACAATCACAGAAGCACGCCAAAAAATCTTTGATTTTTCTGACCCTTATTACACATCTAGCGTTATCTTAGCGGTAAAAAAAGGAAGCAATGTCAAATCATACCAAGATTTAAAAGGAAAAACAGTTGGTGCTAAAAATGGTACTGCCTCATATACTTGGTTATCAGACCACGCAGATAAGTACAACTATCATGTTAAAGCATTTGATGAAGCATCTACAATGTATGATAGTATGAACTCAGGTTCAATTGATGCTCTAATGGATGACGAAGCAGTTCTTGCTTACGCTATTAATCAAGGTCGTAAATTTGAAACACCTATCAAAGGTGAAAAATCAGGCGATATCGGATTTGCAGTGAAAAAAGGGGCAAATCCAGAATTAATTAAAATGTTTAACAACGGTCTTGCTTCACTCAAAAAATCAGGTGAGTACGATAAACTTGTTAAAAAATACCTTTCCACAGCCAGCACTTCTTCAAACGATAAAGCTGCTAAACCTGTAGATGAATCAACTATTTTAGGGTTAATTTCTAATAACTACAAACAATTGCTATCTGGTATTGGAACTACTTTAAGTTTAACTCTTATCTCATTTGCGATTGCTATGGTTATTGGTATTATCTTTGGTATGATGAGCGTATCACCAAGTAATACTCTCCGCACAATTTCAATGATTTTTGTTGATGTTGTCCGTGGTATTCCACTCATGATTGTGGCCGCTTTTATTTTCTGGGGTATTCCTAATTTAATCGAAAGCATCACAGGTCACCAAAGTCCAATTAATGACTTCGTTGCTGCTACTATCGCTCTTTCTTTAAATGGTGGTGCGTACATTGCTGAAATTGTACGTGGTGGTATTGAAGCTGTTCCTTCTGGTCAAATGGAAGCAAGTCGTAGTTTAGGTATTTCTTACGGCAAAACTATGCAAAAGGTTATCTTGCCTCAAGCAGTACGCCTTATGTTACCAAACTTTATCAACCAATTTGTCATCTCATTAAAGGATACAACAATTGTATCAGCAATCGGACTTGTGGAACTCTTCCAAACTGGTAAAATCATAATTGCACGTAACTATCAATCATTCCGTATGTATGCTATTCTTGCAATTATGTATCTTGTAATCATTACCCTTCTCACCCGTCTAGCAAAACGTTTAGAAAAGAGGCTTAAATAATGGCAGAATTAAAAATTGATGTCCAAGATTTACACAAGTCGTATGGGCAAAATGAAGTTTTAAAAGGTATTGATGCTAAATTTTATGAAGGTGATGTTGTCTGTATTATTGGACCTTCTGGTTCAGGAAAATCAACTTTCCTTCGCACATTGAACTTACTTGAATCAATCACAAGTGGAAAAGTTGTTGTGGACGGCTTTGAGTTATCAAATCCAAAAACAGACATAGACAAAGCACGTGAAAATATCGGAATGGTATTTCAACACTTCAATCTTTTCCCACATATGTCAGTTCTTGAAAACATCACTTTTGCTCCTATTGAACTTGGTAAAGAATCTAAAGAAGCAGCTGAAAAGCATGGGATGGAATTACTTGAAAAAGTTGGTTTAGCCGATAAAGCTAATGCCAAACCAGATAGTTTATCTGGAGGACAAAAACAACGTGTAGCTATCGCAAGAAGCTTAGCGATGAATCCAGATATCTTACTTTTTGACGAACCAACTTCTGCACTTGATCCAGAAATGGTTGGAGATGTTCTCAATGTTATGAAAGATTTAGCTGAACAAGGTATGACTATGTTAATTGTGACACACGAAATGGGATTTGCTCGTCAAGTTGCCAATCGTGTTATCTTTACAGATGGTGGTCGTTTCCTCGAAGATGGGACACCTGAGCAAATCTTTGATACACCTCAACACCCACGTCTCCAAGACTTCCTTAATAAAGTTTTAAACGTTTAATAAAAAAGATGACTTCGTGTCATCTTTTTTTATTTCCTAATCACAAACAAATTATAATAGGATAAGTTTTCTTCTAAAATTAGCAAAACATCAGCTAGAATGTTTGAATAATGTTGCACAAGGGCTTTCAGTATGATAATATAGCAGTATGAAAGACTATATTAACAGAATATTGCACTTTATTAAAGAACATATGACTTATCATGTCAACTTTATAGATGACTTTTTAGATATTAAATGGGAAAAGGTGAGTAACATCCATTTAAGGTTTTGGACAACTATTATTGCTTATCTAGTTATTTTTATCTTAAGTATCTCTACCGTAATTCTTAACCTTGTACTTCTTTTTCAAGGATTCTTAACGCAAAACCCTATTATTTACTTACTATTTTTTATAACTTTAGTTTGTGCTTTTAATTTTGCTTATAAATTTATTACTTATACTCCAACCATTGTAAAAAATGCTCTTCAGTATATCAAAAAGCTCAAAAACGTTTAAAATAATAAAGTAATCTGTACCTTAACACTCTATCAATTATGTTTTAGAGTCTTTTTTCATACCTAAAATAACTAAAAAGGATAGTTACTTAACTATCCTTTTTCCTTTTGCTAATTTTTCGCGTTCTAAACGAAGTTTACGATTAGGATTTAATGTGTTAAAGAGTTCTTCTAATTTTTCAGCATTCCAGACATCGGCCGCTGAAACAAAGTTCCCATCTTTATCACGAAATGATATCGGTTTATCTCCCATAAAAAACCTCCAATCAAGTACTGCATTAATCTACAAATTCAAATTCGAAGTTACCTATACGAACAATATCTCCATCCTTAGCTCCGCGCTCTCGAAGGGCTTCATCAACGCCCATACCACGTAACTGACGAGCAAATTTCATTATTGATTCATCGCGTTCCATATTTGTCATAACAAAGAGTTTTTCTAGCTTATCACCATACAATACCCACGTTGCATCATCATCACGTGTAATCTCAAATGGACGTTCATCTTCGTTAAATCCATAGTATGCTTCATCTTCTTGCATGTCAGTTTCGTCATAAAGAAGAAACTCTTCTGTATTGGCTAATAATTCAGCCGTCGCATCCATAAGGTTCTCTAGTCCTTGATGTGCTAAACTTGAAATTGGAAAAATCATAGGCATGTCATCAAACTCATCATAGTTTGCAGCTAATTTTTCTTTGAATGCTGCCAAATTCTCTTCTGAATCAGGCATGTCCATTTTATTGGCAACAATAATTTGCGGACGTTCCATCAATCGAAGATTGTAAGTTTCCAACTCATTATTAATTGAAACATAGTCATCGTAAGGGTCTCGTCCTTCACTTGCCGACATATCAATAACATGTAGAATAACACGTGTACGCTCAATATGTCTAAGAAACTGAGTTCCTAATCCGACACCTTGACTAGCCCCTTCAATCAAACCAGGGAGATCAGCCATTGCAAAGCTATCACCTGATTTTGTACGAACCATCCCTAAATTAGGGACAATTGTCGTAAAATGATAGGCACCAATTTTAGGCTTTGCTGCTGAAACAACACTAAGTAGCGTCGACTTCCCAACCGATGGGAAACCAACGAGACCAACATCAGCCAAAATTTTTAATTCTAATTGTAATTCACGCTCTTCGCCAGGCTCCCCATTTTCAGCAATTTCAGGAGCTGGATTACGTGGGGTTGCAAAGCGAATATTTCCACGACCACCCCGGCCACCTCTGGCTACAACGAATTCCTGATCATGCTCCACAAGGTCGGTAATAACCTTACCTGTAGTAGCATCACGAACAGTTGTTCCAGGTGGTAATGACACAATAAGGTCTTCTGCACCTCGACCGTGCATACCTTTAGTCATCCCTTTTTCACCAGCTTTTGCTTTAAAATTACGGTTATATCGAAAATCCATCAAAGTTCGTAAACCTTCGTTTACTTTAAAAATGACCGATCCGCCTTTACCGCCATCACCGCCCCACGGGCCTCCATTGGGGACATATTTCTCACGGCGAAAAGCAACCATGCCATCACCACCGCGACCTGCCTTAACACTAATTTTGGCAGTATCTAAAAACATACTCATTTCTAAAATTCCTATTCTTTATTCTATTCAGTATAAAAAAACGCTTTACAGCGTTTCTCATTACATGATTGCACTAATAGCACCAAATACCAAACCACCAACTGTTACTAGTACCATCAAAATAACAACAAAAAGAGTTAGTTTTTCAAACCCAGTTTTTTTTCGTTGTCCGTTATCTCCAAAAGCCACTCATGTCACCTCATTTACTGAATATATAGTTAAGTCTATATTAACACGAAACGTCTTATTTCGCAAACTACAAACCGTTAGCTTAAATATATCTTTATTAAATCGCTTCCATATTTCCTTGTGCTTTATAAGAGTTTATGATAAATTATAAAAAATAGTAAATTTAAAGGAGCTAGTATGGTTTTACAAGATTTCGACAACCTTTTAAAAAAATATGCCCAATTAATTATTTCTCAAGGTTTAAATGTCCAAAAAGGGCATACTCTCGCTTTAACAATCGATGTGGAACAAGTCCACTTAGCAAGGCTTTTAACTGAAGCCGCTTATGAAAAGGGAGCAAGTGAAGTTATTGTTGATTATACAGATGATTTTATCACGCGCCAGCGACTACTTCATGCTTCAGACGAAGTTCTCACGAATGTTCCACAGTATACCGTTGATAAATCTTTAGCGCTATTAAATAAGAAAGCTAGTCGATTAGTTGTGAAATCTTCTAACCCTAACGCTTTCGCTACTGTTGATCCTAAACGTTTATCTGAAACAACTAGAGCAACCGCTATTGCCTTAGAGGAACAAAGTAGAGCAATACAAGCTAATAAAGTATCTTGGAACGTGGCTGCAGCTGCTGGTAGAGAATGGGCTGCACTTGTCTTCCCAGAATTAAAAACAAGCGACCAACAAGTTGATGCTCTTTGGGATACCATTTTCAAATTAAATCGTATTTATGAAGATGATCCTATTGCTGCTTGGGACGCACATGAAGCTAAATTATTAGAAAAAGCTACTAGACTAAATCAAGAACAATTTGATGCTCTTCATTATACCGCACCAGGTACAGATTTAACGCTTGGTATGCCTAAAAATCATATTTGGGAGGCAGCCGGTAGTCTCAACGCTCAGGGAGAGACTTTTATCGCTAATATGCCTACTGAAGAAATCTTTTCAGCACCTGATTACCGTCGTGCAGATGGGTATGTGACAAGTACAAAACCTCTCAGTTATGCTGGCGTTATTATCGAAAATATGATGTTTACTTTTAAAGACGGTAAAATTATCAATGTCACTGCAGAAAAAGGGCAAGAAACAATCCAACGCTTAATCGAGGAAAATGATGGGGCAAGATCGCTTGGGGAAGTTGCACTTGTCCCACATAAAACACCAATTTCACTGTCTGGACTAATTTTCTTTAATACTTTATTCGATGAAAATGCCTCTAATCACCTCGCTATTGGATCTGCATATGCCTTCAATGTAGAAGGAGGAACAGAAATGACAAGTCAAGAATTGGATGAAGCTGGTTTAAATCGTTCTTCAACACATGTTGATTTTATGATTGGTTCAGAACAAATGGATATTGATGGTATTCGTGCAGATGGAACTGCTGTCCCAATCTTTAGAAATGGCGAATGGGCTATTTAAATATAAAAAGGAGGTTAGTCCTCCTTTTTTATATTTAATAAAGTTTCATTTTCTTATTGTAAAGACTTAATGATAACAGAATAATCCCTCCCGTAGATGCTATTACAGTATCTGAGTGGCTATCTCCTGTTTTAGGAAGTTCCTTTTTAGGCTTACTGTGGCCTTTTTTCTCATCATTTGCTTTTGAAGATGATGATTCATCGCGATCCACTTCTTCTTGATCACTACTTGCTTTACTAAAATTCTTAATACTATCTTCTGAAATTAATACTTTTGTTCCACTAGAAATATCCTTATTATTGCCAATTTCTGTCTTCGTGCTACCATCAGGCTTGTTCTCTTCACTAGGTGAGGGTTGCGATGGTTCTGTTGTAGGTGGATTAGTTGAGGGATTTGTTTCTGGTTCACTTGATGAACTCGATTCATTTTCAGAAGAAGAACCAGTACTAGACTGGTCTAGTTCATCTAATCTTTTCTCCTCAGATAAGGTCGTAGTCACGACACTCGTGTCAGTATTCTTATCACTTGTATCAGCATAACCGATTGATGAATAAGTAGCACATGTTAAGACAGTAAGTGCTACCATCGTTAAAATCTTATTTTTCACTTTCATATTATTTCCTATTTTATAATTCCTTACACCTTCATTATAATTTATTACAACATAAAAATCGAAAATATGATACTAAAAAGTGAAAAATAGGAATTATTTTACATTACAATCAACTTTTCTGATTCTTTTTTGTTACAAAGCTAAAACAAGCTAATAAAAGGGGTACTACTAAAACTGGAGATAGACTTGATTCTGTATCACCTGTTTTAGGAAGTGCTTTTTGATATGCCATTACGGATGGTTTATTTTTAACAGACGATTTCATCCATTTTTTAGAGATAGATACTTGAGTAACTTGTGAATTTTCTTCTAAATTTACTAATGATGAATGAGCTTTAAAGAGGGAGTTAGTAGGCTGTATTAGGCCAGTAGATGGTTTCACTTCTTTATCTATTATTCTTTGCCATTTAACATTAAAACCATGATATTTTTCAAAGAAAGTTGCAAATTTAATTAATACCATATCATAGTTTGCACCTGCCATTAACATCGTCCCTATGGGTAAACCAGACTCAGATAAGTAAGTCGGGATACTGATAGCTGGGAGTCCTGTCATATTAGCAATTTGTGTAAAAGGTGTTCTACGCAACATAGGCTCCCACTGGCGATTAAAGAGAGCAATTCTTTCTTCTTGGCTCAAGTTTTCCATATTATAAATCGCTCTTTTATCTTCCTCTGTTACATATGGATCTGTATTTAGAGGGGCTAAACTTGCGGTCGTTGGCGATAAGAAAATAGGAAATTGCTTGTGAAGCTTCTCCATTGCCTTACGATAATCATCCATATGTTTTTGGGCTTCCATAATAGATTTCTTAAGTTCAGCCTTATCTGAATTTTGATAAATAACATGAACTGCCCAAGTAATGGGATCAACGTCTTCTTTAGTAAAACCATGTTTTTTTAAGTCTTTTTCAATTGTTGAAAAAGCTCCTCCCATACCAATAGCCAAGGTTGAATAATCACGCATTAATGCTCTACCATCAATTGGTAAGTCTATCTCTGTCACTTTGAATCCTTGTTTTCTTAAGAATATGACGTTGTCCATAATAGCATTTTTAGCATCTTGACTAACTTCTGTTCCCATTGGTGATTTCAAAGTATAAGCAATTGGTAAAGATTTTAAATCATTAACTGATACTAGCGTTTGATCGCTTTTCTTTAGATAAGTTAATAATGTTTCTGCGTCTCTAGATGACTTAGTTAATGGAAAATGAACTGCTGTACTATACGAATCTGGCTTTTCATTACTCACCAATCCTCTTGTTGGTTTTAAACCTACCAAGCCCGTCCAAGAAGATGGAATACGGATAGAACCACCAGCATCACTACCGCTAGCAATTGGCGTCATCCCGCTAGCAATAACTGCTGCACTTCCACCAGAAGAGCCACCAGCATTATGAGCAAGATTCCAAGGGTTATGCGTTGGACCGTATAATTTAGAATCTGTTATATTGCGCCATCCATACTCTGGAAAGTTCGTTTGTCCTAAAATAATAAATCCTAAATCTTTATATTTTTTGACATAGCTACTGTCAAATGTGCTAATTTTTCCACCTGCATAGATCAAGCCATTATTGGTTTCACCACCTTTAATACTGTGCCCTAACCCCTTGACTAACAAGGGAACACCTAAAAACGGCTGATTGGTATCTTTAAGTTTTCTAGCCTCTTCAATAGCTTCTTGGCGTCTAGTAGTAATGACTGCATTTAAAGATGGGTTTTCTTTAGCAATAATATCGTATGCCATATTGACGAGTTCCTCACTAGTAACTTGACCACTTCTCACCATGTTGGCTAAATCTTGACCATCTTTTTGTTTGTATGTCTCTTCAGTTAACTTAGTAGAAGGACTCTCAACGACAGGACTTGATTGAGTTGTTTTTAAAGCATCTGGAGCTGAAATATGAGGCGTGTCAACTGTTGTAAGCGCCACAGAATTAGCTGGTTTTACTTGACCTATTACAGATTGTCCTGATTCTGATGAAAATTTTGCGGTAGGATTACTGTCATTAGTTTGAACGATAGTATTTGTAGTAGGAGCTACTGAAGCACTTGTCTCAGTACTATTAGCATAGATACTGCTAGTATTCATTGCAGCAGCTAACGTTAAAACCGTCACCGTATTAAGAATAAAGTATTTACGTTTCATTTGATCTTCCAATCTAAAAAAGTATACGTTTACATTATAATCTAAGTGTTATCAAATTGCTAAAATATTAACTGTTATTTTATATTATTGCATATATTTTTCTAATTTTTCTATTTCTTTTATTGTTAGCCGTCTCCATTGTCCACTTTCTAGCTGTTTATCTAATTGTAGATTCCCCATACTTAGACGCTTTAGCTCTAAGACTTCCTTACCACACGCAGCAACCATACGTTTAACTTGATGGAATTTTCCTTCCTTAATAGTGATTTTAACAAGACTCTGCTTCTTCACCTGATTTACTTCCACAATTTCTAATAATGCTGGTAAACAAGTAAAATCTTTCAGAATAATCCCTTTATCAAATGCCAAAATATCGTCTTCTGTCATTATCCCTGAGATTTTTGCCTCATAGCATTTATCAACGTGTTTTTTAGGTGATAACATTTTATGCGCTAATTCCCCATTATTAGTTATTAACAAAAGGCCTGTTGTATCAATATCTAAACGCCCCACTGGAAAAACAGCTTTATCTCGAGCAGTTTTGTCTAGCAAATCTAACACGGTTTTATGCGAAGGATCATCCGTTGCTGATATAACACCTTTGGGTTTATGAAGCATATAATAAACAAACTTTTCATATGACACTAGAGTTCCATTATATTTAATCTCATCTCTATATTCATCTACCTGTACTTTTGGAGATGTCTCGCTATTACCATTAACACTAATCTGCTTTTTTTTCAATATTAATTTGACTTGAGTACGTGAACCAAGCCCGCATTCTACTAAAAATTTATCAAGTCTCATTTAGATGTTATAACCTCTTTCGATAATGATATATTGTAAAGGATTTTACCATATTCATCCTTTATTACTACTTTTCTAGTAATACTATCATTAATATATTCTCCTCGTCAATGGAGGTCTTAATGGTTTTCTTAACTTTAAGGAACTATCCCACATAAAAAAGATGGAAATACATTTCCATCTTTTCTTATTAAAATGAGACATTATCTGGATCTTTGGGTTTAATACCTGAATCTAGTTGTATTAAGGTAGTAATATCATCTTCGTTTAATTGAAAATCAAAAATATCAAGGTTTGCTTCAATATTTTTGGGAGTCGCTGACTTAGGTAATGGTAAAAAGCCATTATCAAGTGACCAGCGAAGAGCTACTTGTGCAACTGATTTACCATATTTTTCAGCAATAGCTTTTATAGATTCATTTTCAAAAATAGCACCTGTTCCAAATGGACTGTAAGCTTCTAATAAGATATCATTTCCTTTACAGAAGCGAACCAAATCTTCTTGAGCACAACCTGGTGCTAGGATAATTTGATTAACCATAGGTTTTATTTCGGCGGTTTCAAATAAAGCCTCTAAGTGATGTTTCATGAAATTCGAAACACCAATAGCTTTTACCTTTCCTTCTTTATAAGCTTCTTCCATCGCTTTCCAAGTGCCTGCATTCCCAGCCTTCCACGCATCATTTTCACGAAGAGCTTTTGGATTTGGCCAATGAATCAAAAGAAGATCAATATAATCAACACCTAATTTCTGTAGAGATTCATCAATAGAAGCTTTGGCTAAATGATAGTCATGTTTGTCATTCCAAATCTTAGTTGTCAAAAAGATACTTTCTCGCGCCAAACCACTGTCTCTTATAGCACGTCCAACACTATGTTCATTACCATAAATCTGAGCAGTATCAATATGAGTATAACCAACTTTTAAAGCATGAGTCACTGCTTTATAAGCTTCTTCACCTTCAGTTAGTTGCCATGTCCCAAAACCAATTTTAGGAATGTTAAGAGTATTCGATAGAGTATATGTTTCCATAACAATCTCCTTTTCTATGTGACAAAAATGAATTTCATAGTGAAAAACATCTATTTTAAACATCTAAATGATAGTTTGATATATGGTATTATCCCCTCCTTATGTAAAATTATATAACTTTCTTCATCAAAACCCTATCATTTTGTTCATTCCCTTTATTTTTCTGACAGTCATTAGAATTTTGTAGCTCTACTTTGCCACGATACCGCCTGCTGAGATTTTTTCTAAATTGTGATATGATAGCATTAATAACAGGAGGATCTAAAATGACAAAAGAAGATATCAAAAAACAAGTTCGAAGAGCTTTTGATTTTCGTATGGCGATTCGTGTTTATAATAATAATGATATTCCTAAAGAAGATATGGAGTATATTTTAGACACTGCTTGGTTGAGTCCTTCTTCAGTCGGTTTAGAAGGCTGGCGATTTTTAGTACTAGATAGACAAACAATTGCAAAATTTCGAGATAAACTTAAGGAAGTTGCTTGGGGAGCACAATATCAACTAGATACTGCTAGTCACTTTGTTTTACTACTAGCTGAAAAAGGTGCTTATTATAACGCTGATAGCATGATTAACAGTCTCATTCGACGTGGTCTAGGTGATCCAGCCGCCCTTGAGAGTAGGATACCTCTCTACAAATCCTTCCAAGAAAACGATATGAAAATTGATTCTGAACGTTCTCTTTGGGATTGGACAGCAAAACAAACTTATATCGCACTTGGTAATATGATGACGGCTGCTGCTATGATCGGCGTAGATTCATGCCCAATTGAAGGATTTGACTATGAAAAGGTCAATAATATTCTTAGTAAAGAAGGGTTAATAGACGATAAGAAAGAAGCTATTTCTTGTATGGTTTCATTTGGTTATCGTTTGCGTGAACCTAAACATTCCCGTGCTAGGAAAGAACGTCAAGAGGTCGTTACTTGGGTTGAGTAAATAGACAGCCTAATTTATAATCAATATTTTTGAAAAGACAATTTTATTTTGACATAATACGTTTAATAAAGAAATAGGAGAGAGACTATGCCATTTTTACATACTTGTATTCGCGTTAAAGATTTGGACGCCTCAATTGCTTTTTATCAAGAAGCACTTGGTTTTAAGGAAGTTCGTCGTAATGACTTTCCTGAAAATCAATTTACTTTAGTCTATATGGCCCTAGAGGACGACCCTAGTTACGAATTAGAGTTAACCTATAACTATGATCACGAAGCTTATGATTTAGGAAATGGGTATGGTCACATTGCTGTTGGTGTAGACGATTTGGAAACTACTTATGATGCCCATCAGAAAGCAGGTTACTCTGTAACAAAAATTTCTGGATTACCAGGTAAACCTAATATGTTCTACTTTATTCAAGATCCAGATGGCTATAAAATTGAAGTTATTCGACTCAGTCAATTTAAAGCTGACTAATAACATCTCATCATATTAAGTTAAGGACTGAGGCAAAAACCTAGTCCTTTTTATGATTACCTTATAATCTTTCTATTTTTTCCCATATTATGTTAAAATTTAAGCAAGAATGATACGGAGAATTACAAATGGCTTTATTATCAGTTATTGTCCCTTGTTATAATGAACAAGAGACTGTCTCAACTTTTTTAACAGAAATCAAAAAAGTTGAATCCGAAATGGCTCGTTACACCCATTTTGAATACATTTTCGTAAACGATGGTTCTACCGATCGTACACTCGAACTTCTTAAGAAAGCAGCTAAACAATTTGACAATGTTCATTACCTTTCATTTTCACGCCATTTTGGTAAAGATGCTGCTTTATTGGCTGGTTTAGAACATACTACTGGTGATTTTATCACTGTTATGGATGTTGACTTGCAAGATCCACCCACTTTATTACCAGAAATGTACCTAAAACTTCAAGAAGGTTATGATATTGTCGCTACAAGGCGAAAAGATCGTAAAGGGGAGCCGTTGATACGCTCTCTTTTTGCCAAGCTTTTTTATAAATTAATCAATCAAGTGTCAGATACTAAAATGGTTGATGGTGCGCGTGATTTTCGTCTCATGACAAAACAAGTTGTTGACAGTATTCTCGAGCTAAATGAAGTGAATCGCTTCTCAAAAGGGATTTTTTCCTGGATTGGATATGATGTCGCTTATATTAGTTATGAGAATCGAGAACGAATTGCGGGTAAGACCTCATGGAGTTTCTTTAATCTCTTAAAATACTCTCTAGACGGTTTCATCAACTTCTCAGAAATTCCATTAGCTATAGCTACCTGGATTGGAACCCTTAGTTCAGTACTATCACTTTTAGCTATCATTTTTATTATTATTCGAAAATTACTATTTGGGGATCCCGTTTCAGGTTGGGCAAGCACAGTTACCATTGTGCTTTTTATGGGTGGTATTCAGTTATTGTCGCTAGGAATTATAGGCAAATACATCTCTAAGATTTTCCTAGAAACTAAAAAACGCCCAGTCTATATTGTCAAGGAAGAGGGATGAATTGAAATCTCTTAGCTCACTTAGCTAGGAGATTTTATCATAGAAAAATATTGTATAGTAATTATTGCGAATTTTGCAAAAAAATTATATAATAAAGGAGTTTTCCAAAAATAGATGGAGTATTTATAATGTCAAAAAATAATAATGACCACACTCAAAAATCTGAGAATGGTATGGTACGCGGCCTAGAAAATCGTCACGTACAGTTAATTGCGATTGCAGGGACAATCGGAACTGGGCTTTTTCTTGGTGCAGGTCGTTCAATTAGCCTGACGGGTCCTTCAATAGTTCTTGTCTATGCTATCACTGGCGCTTTCATGTTCTTCATGATGCGTGCTATTGGAGAGATGCTTTATCAAGATCCAAATCAGCATACTTTTATTAATTTCATTACCAAATATTTAGGACCCGGTTGGGGATTTTTCTCAACACTTTCTTATTGGATTTCCCTAATATTTATCGGTATGGCAGAGATTACAGCCGTAGGAGAGTATGTTCAATTTTGGTTCCCTGAATGGCCATCCTGGATTATCCAAATTGTTTTTTTAGCTATCCTAAGTTCTATCAACTTAATTGCTGTAAAAGCATTCGGAGAAACCGAGTTTTGGTTTGCTATGATAAAAGTTATTGCAATTCTTGGTTTAATAGCAACCGGTATCTTTATGGTATTAACAAACTTTGACACCGGTCACGGATACCATGCTTCAATCTCAAATATCACCAATCATTTTGAATGGTTCCCTAAAGGTAAATTGAATTTCTTCATGGCTTTCCAAATGGTATTCTTTGCTTATTTAGCTATTGAATTTGTCGGAGTAACAACTTCTGAAACAGCTAATCCACGTAAAGTTTTACCAAAAGCAATCCAAGAAATTCCGATGCGTATTATTTTATTCTACGCAGGTTCATTATTAGCAATTATGGCCATCTTCCCATGGCAACAGTTACCAGTTAATGAGTCACCTTTCGTTACAGTATTCAAACTAGCTGGGATTAAGTGGGCTGCCGCTTTGATTAACTTTGTTGTCCTAACGTCTGCAGCATCTGCTCTTAATTCTACTTTATACTCAACAGGGCGTCATTTATTCCAATTGGCTAATGAATCACCAAATGCTCTTACAAAAGCGTTAAAATTAGACCAATTATCTCGTCAAAGCGTTCCAAGTCGAGCTATTATTGCATCAGCTGTAATCGTTGGAGCTTCAGCACTTATCAGTGTTTTACCTGGTATTTCAGATGCCTTCTCCTTAATTACTGCATCATCTTCTGGTGTTTACATTTCTATCTATGTTCTTATTATGATTGCACATTGGAAATATCGTAAATCACCTGATTTTATGGAAGATGGTTATAAAATGCCTGCCTACAAAATCCTTTCACCAATCACACTTCTCTTCTTCCTCTTTGTATTCGTTTCTCTCTTCTTGCAAGATTCAACATACATCGGGGCTATTGGAGCAACCATCTGGATTATTGGATTTGGTTTATATAGTCACTTCAAACATAAATCACATTAAGTCTATATTATTAGTGAAGTTGGTCAATCAACTTCACTTTTTTCGTCCAAAAAAGGTTAGGCAATTGCCTAACCTTTTGATAATCATCGTGAATTATAGTTTTTTAACTGACGGGCAATATCACGGTTTTGCTCACGACGTTTGATAGACTCTCGCTTATCATAATCATGTTTTCCTTTTGCCAAACCCAATAGAACTTTAGCAAAACCATCTTTTAAGTAAACTTTTAGAGGTACCAGAGTCATACCAGTCCCTTTCAGTTCATTTGATATTTTTTCAATCTCACGTTTTTTTAGTAATAACTTTCGTGTACGATCAGGATCTTGATTCCATATGTTACCTTGATCATATGGTGTAATATGAACATTAATCAACCACGCTTCACCATTTTTTATTTGTGCATATCCATCTTTCAATGTAATACGCGCTGCGCGGACACTTTTGATTTCTGTTCCTGTCAAAACAATTCCTGCTTCTATTGTTTCAACGATAGTATAGTCGTGATGCGCTTTTTTATTTTGTGCTACAACGTTTCCTTGACCTTTAACCATACTTAACCTTTCTTAGATTTCCGTTTCTGACCTTTCTTAGCAACGCCTTTATAGAAAGGTTTTTTCGTTTTTTTCTTGGTTGAACCTGTTGTTCTATCGTCTTTGTGATGATGTGATTTGCTATCCGAGTTCCTTTGGGGTTTTCGAGATGCTTTTTTCTTAGATGTATTTTTGTTCTTATTATCACGATCAGAAATTCTATGCTGATGTTCTCGTTTAGAACTTCGATTAGGACGACCCTCACGCGAACTTTTACTTACCTTTTCAACAATATCAAAATCTGATGGTAAATAATCAAAATCGATATCACCAGTTTCCTTATCAGAACGAATCAACTTAACCTTAATTTGTTGACCAACACGGAAAACTTTCCCAGATTTCTCACCTTGAAGCGTCAGCGTACGTTCATTAAAGTGATAATATTCAGGCAAGGTCGTTACGTGAACCAATCCTTCAATAGTATTTGGTAATTCTACAAACATACCAAATTTAACAACGCTTGCAACCACACCTTCAAATTCCTCACCAATATATTCTTCCATGTATTCGGCTTTCTTCATTGCCTCTACAATACGTTCAGCATCAATGGCACGTCTCTCAAGACTAGACGTTTGAGTTGCAATTTCTGGGATAAGGTTAGCAAAATGATCAGCTTTATCCATCGCTTTATCACCATAATCACGAATCATACGATGAACTAACAAGTCTGGATAACGTCGAATGGGGCTAGTAAAGTGAGTGTAATATTCCGCAGCAAGTCCATAATGTCCATGGTTGTGTTCAGAATATCTAGCTTGTTGCATCGAGCGCAATAACATCATAGATAACACTTCACTTCCTGGCTGCCCTTGTACTTTTTTCATAAAGTCCTGTAAAGCAGGTTGGGTGATTTTAGTTGCTGTTCCTTGAATGTGAACACCGAAAATAGAAGCATAATCGATGAATTTTTGTAATTTTTCAGCTTTAGGCTCTTCGTGTATACGATAAATAAATGGCAATTTTAGACGAGCATAATGTTCAGCAACCGTTTCATTTGCCGCCAACATAAATGACTCAATCATGCGTTCAGCAATGCCTCTGTTGCGAATAACAATATCAACTGGCATTCCCTTATCATTAACCATAATTTTTGCTTCAGATGTATCAAAATTCAGCGCTCCACGACGCGTACGCATAGTTTCCAAAATATGGTGTAAAGTAACCATATGCTGTACTGAGGGCACAATAGACTCATATTCTGAGCAGATTTCCTCATCGCCAGCAATAATATCATTTACAGCGGTATAAGTCATACGATAAGTGGTATTAATCACTGACTGTGTAATTTGATGATTAACAACTCTCCCATTTTGGTCAATTTCCATAATACAAGACTGCGTTAAACGATCAAGATTTGGATTTAATGAACATATACCGTTAGATAGACGCTCTGGTAACATTGGTACAACGCGATCTGTGACATATACGGACGTACCACGACTAAGTGCTTCACGATTTAAGGCAGAGCCTTCAGTAACGTAGTATGATACATCTGCGATATGAACTCCAAGTTCAAAATGACCATTATCCAGTAATTTAATATGCACAGCATCGTCTAAATCTTTGGCGTCCGCTCCATCAATAGTGAAAGTGACCTCTTGACGTAAATCAACACGCCCAATTAAATCTTTCTCCGTTGGAGCATCTGGGATAGCATTGGCTTCTGCAATAACGTCCTCAGGAAATTCTGAGACGATATCCATACTTTCCAAGACTTCTAAAACATCAATACCAACATCTCCTTGATGTCCAACGATATCACGAACACTTGCTACGAAGTAATCATGTCCTCGTGTCGGATATTTATCAATATCTACTTTGATAATTTCTGTTCCGTCTAAAACGACCGGTTCTTTGCGTATATAAATCTTTTGATTGATTTTTTGATTTTTCGATTTGATATATCCTGCGTATTTAGGGCGCTCATCGTCTAAGACAAACTTACCAACAAGCGTCTTTAAACTACGTTCAACAATATTAACAACACGCGCTTCTGCTGCAGTCCCGTTAAGACGGTCCGCTGGTTTCTTTACAACAGCTTCTACCGTGTCACCATCAATAGCATAAGCAATATCGTTTTTTCCGATAAACATATCATCTTCGTCTTGGTCAATACTAAGAAAACCAAATCCTGCTTTATTTGCTCTAAAAAGACCTCTTACTGTGATTTCCTTTTTCTTAGCTTCTTTCTTTCGAAGAGAAAGACTTCCATTATCGTCAAATCTTAATTGCCTGTGGCTCTCCAAATTTGAGATTGTTTTGATTAATTTTGGAAATGCTTTTGCGCCTGCCATATCTAGGGCAGCAGCTAAGTCATTAACGCTAGTTTTACCGTGTTCTTCCAAATATTTTATAATTTTTTCTTTCATTATTTCCTTTTCTAGTAACTTTAGTCACTTTATTATTACTCTACAACCATTCTACTAACAAAAAGTGAGGTTGGGCTATCCCCCATCCTCACTTATCTGTATTTAGCTATCATTAATGACTTGATAAAATAGATAATACTAAGCCGATTAGTAGCCAGAAAAAGACTAAAACACCTGTAAAACGTTGCATAAAAGCTTCAAATCCTCGAGCTTTACTACGTTCAAAAAGGGCTTCAGAACCGCTACTATCAAAAACATTACTACTTGGATTCTTTTGTGGTTGCATGAAAATTGAGATAATCAATAATACTGATAAAACAAGTAGAATGGTGAGTAATAGGTTATACATGTTAATTCCTCCACTATGGTCAAAGTACATTCTAACATAAAACTTATTAAGATTCAATATGTAGTGTTACTTTTCTCTCCTTTGGGCAATACTTTGGAACCTCGATTTTATCGGGATGATTACTTTTATTCTTACTGGTTAAATAATTCTTACTACCACAAGAGCTACACTTTAAATTAATTTTAACTCTCACACAATTTCCTTAACTCTAATATATTTTCTAAAATTAATAAAACACCAAACAAAATTAGCTAAAACGATGAAGCTAGTCACAAAGAAAACCCATCGGAATCCTAAATGAATAGAAACTGCTGAACCGACAAAAGGACCTAATACTTGTCCTAAATTGCTAAACATTTGGTTATAACTGAAAATCCTTGATAAACCTTGTCTTGGAGCAATTTTAGTCAAGATTGAATTAATACTCGGCATCAAGGCACCTGTTCCAAAACCATACAGGAATCTAATAACCCCTAACTGTAATGAAGTCTGTGCCAATGAACATAAGACATACATGAGGAAACTATACAGTAGAGCTAATAATAGCAAACGATGATTGCCTATGCGATCCCCGATTCTTCCTAGCTTTGGACTACTCAGAATACTAGAGAATCCCATACCAGAAACAATTAATCCGGAAACAAACATCAAGTTTTCAGTCTGTCCTAAATGACGAATGTAAAGTGTTAAAATAGGTGCAATGGATTGTGCAGAAATTTGAATAATCATGCTTGTTACAAACAGCCCTATTAAAATTTGTAAGCTTTTAACGCTTTTGAACACTTCTGTAGTTGGCATGGTTTCTTCGTTAGAAATGGGTTTGAAATCTTCCTTTACCATAAAAATGGTCATTAAAGTAGATATTAACAATATGGTTCCCACTAATAAAAAAACTTCCCTAATACCAAACCACTCTGCTAAAAGTCCCCCTAAAAGTGGACCAATTAACATACCTCCAGTCACTCCTGTCGCTAAGGTTCCTAAGGCATATCCTGATTCCTCTTGAGGAGCTTGACTTGCTATCAAAGCTGTAGAGTTAGGTACATAGCCTGCAAAAATGCCGTTTAATATACGTAAAATCAGAAGTCCTGTAACACTATGAATGAAAGCAAGGCCTCCCATAGTAAAAGTCATCATCAACCCTGCTCTTACCATCATCGGTTTTCTACCATATTTATCAGCTAAGCGCCCCCATAATGGGGCAACTAAAGCTGAAGACAAGGCTGATAAGGATACTGATAAGCCTGCATACCACTCTACTTTGTTGCTAGGTGCTCCTAATTGTTCTACATATAATACCATAAAAGGCATAACAAGTGAAAAGCTTGCCCCAGTAAAAAAATTACCGAGCCAAGCCACTTTTAAATTTTGCTTCCAGTTAACCGTTTCAACTGAGATAAAACATCATCTTCTTTCTAAACTTTTCTACCACTAACTATCTTAGCAGTTTTATTGAGATTTAACATCTATTTGAGATGTTATTTCCATTATAATTTCCTTTATGTAACTAAACCTATGTTATCACATGCCTCTGTTATTATACCACAATTAAAATTAACTTTTTAAACGGAAAGTTTTTGGAGCAAATACTACAACTGCTAAATAGCCAATAATTAAAATAACAACTATAATTCCTAGGCTTACTAATAATATTGGCATCGTTATAGATTTAGTAAAGGTAAATAGTTGATATCCCATATAGTATATAATAAAGGTTAAAATATTATACATAGCACTCTTTGATTTTAATCCTTCTGTAAAAGGCTGTAATAAGAAATAAAGATACAAAAAGTAAAAACTAAATAAAATCATTGATATAGCTTGTGTAATTACTAATATGATAATCTGATCAATCTTAGGGGTGAAAAATTTAAAATAATAGGTTCCAAAACATATGTTTAGAGCTACAAAAATGGGGAAATTAAGTTTTATACTATAAAGGAAACGTATTTTTAAGGTTGCTAAGATATTTTCTCTTTCATGATAGAAATTATATCTTAATAATGGACGATCCAAATGATAGAAACAAAATTTTGAATAGGATTCACCGATATATATTAGATATCCTGGAACTGCACTCAAAAATAGGAATTTTGAAAAACTATGCTCATTCATCGGAATATTTATCTTTTCTTTAAAAAATAGCAGGAAAAGGAGTTCTATTCCAAACAGAACACTTAAAATAGCTAAACGTACCAAAATTTTTCTTTGCAAGTATCTACTCATCCGTTTTAAAAAGATAGCGTTTAAATATGAAATACCTGATAAATTTTCAAATAGCAGGGGAGAAAGTTCACTGACATTTATATCCCTATCTTTCATTTCAATCCCAAGCAGCTCTATATTATCAATCTTTGCAATTTTCTCCTTCATCGTCTCATGCGTTAGGGTAAGGTAGGTCAAGTGATTAAGTTTAGAATAAGTCTTTAATCGATAGTAACTAACTAACCATATGATAAGTCCTGCAATACCGGTGTACCATGAAAAAAATGGATATGGAGAGAACTGTTTGCCAAGAAGAAGGAAAAAGAGAGAAAGGAAGACTCCTATACCAATCCCTAAGTAAAATAAAATATTTAGTAAAGACTCTGGATTCTCTTGGTCTTTACCTCTACCATATAAAGGCAAACAGAGCACCTTGATTCCAAGGCGACTACCTGCTAAAAATAAAGCAAAAGTCAAACCATGCCAAAAAGCAAAGTGATTTAAATGGAAAAATATGCCAAAGCTCAAACTTCTAAAAAATAGTTCACTACTGGCTTCTAAAAGTTCAGCGGATTGGAAATACCTCGATGGCTCAATTCTGAAAAGGCGAATCATATGAGTTTGTTGCATATCATTAGGTTCTATAAGTTTTATATAGAAATTTATGACAATTAAAAGAGAGGTAATCACCATCAATGTTAAAGTTAGGGTAAAACCTTCTTGCGGCAAAATATTTAACTGCTTCATGCCACTTCTAACAAAAAATGATAAAACATAACAATATAGTACGTAACCTATGGAACGACCAAAACCTCTTAAGAAAAAGAAAATGATACGAATAAATAGTACTACACCTTTTATATCATCGGTTTTAAACCATCGGTTAGGGATTTTTCTTCCCAACCAGGGGATTTTCTGAAGGTAATATAAAAAACTATTATAAGCTCTAGCACTATCAATCTGTAATATAGACCATATTAATGCTTTACTTGTCATATTCATCTCCCTTCAACACTTGAAGAAGACGCTCTTCGAATTGTTCATGTTTACGATCAATGTCTAATGTCTGGAGTTTTCCTTTGTCTAATACAGCCACAATATCACATAGATCTTCTGCTAAGGCCATTATATGAGTTGATAATATAATAATATGATCCTCACTTAATTCCAACAAAAGGCGTTTTATTGCAATACTTGATACAACATCAACTGCAGTCAGTGGCTCATCTAGTAAAATTACTTTTGGCTTAGAAATCATCAGGCAAATTAATGAGAGCTTACTCTTCATTCCATCAGAATATCCTTTGATAATTCTATGACGCTCTGTTTGTCCTATTTCCATAAAATCTAAATAATCATCTATTGTCATTAAATCATCTGAAGGATGTAAATCCATGTAAAATTTTACAAATTCATACCCTGTTAAAAATTCTGGAAGGTAGTTTTCGGAATAAACAATACCAATATCCTTATCGGTAAGAGGATACTCGTGATTATCCTTCAATAAACAAATGGTCCCGTTGTCAGCTGCAAGATCCCCATAAAGTATATTAAATAAAGTTGTTTTCCCAGCACCATTCCTACCTAAGACCCCTGTTATTTTACCTGAATAAAATCGGTAACTTGCTCCTCTCAAGACCTCTGTTTCCTGAAACCGCTTATGAATATCTCTAATTACTAACTCCATAAAAACTCCTTTGAAAGTAAATCTTTTATATCATTGTACTATTACTGTAGTTTAAGCGCAAGTTTTCCAAAACTAGTGTAATAAAAACAAAAAAATGGATAAATACATTATCCATTTAGTAGTTCTATAAACGTTGAAGAGCATCCAACATTTGCTCTTTTAAAGTTATTAAATCACCATTATTATCAATAATAAGACTAGCGAAACTTTTTTTATCTGTTAAAGGTATTTGGTGTGAAAGTCGTAATTCCGCTTCTTCTCGACTGTAGTTGTTACGGGCCATTAATCGTTGTAATTGTTTTTCTTTATCAACAAATACCAACCAAATCTCATCAAACCATTTTATATACTTTTCTTCAATCAATAAAGGAATATCCATGAAAAATATCTCTTCTGTTTGTTTTAATTGGTCGCGCTGACATGCTAACTCTTGACGAATGATACTATTTTGTAGCCTAGCTGATGTCTTCATATTGTCTGGATTAGCAAAAATCATTTGAGAAAGCTTTGGTCTATCCAACTCACCATCAGCATCAAGTATCTCGGGACCCAACCATTCTAATAAAGCTTGGTAAAGTTTCCCACCCTTAGCTTGCAATTTATGAACCACTTGATCCGCATCTATGACTTTAAAACCTGATTCTCGTATTATTTTTGTTACCGTTGACTTTCCAGAAGCTATCCCTCCTGTCAGTCCTATTATTTTTGTCATAAGCATTGACACCGAGGGCAATAATGCGTCCCTCTCCCTCCTACTTTTATCTTCTTAATTAAACAACCACACCTTGGACACGGTTGCCCAGTTTTACCATAGACCTGTAAATACTTTTGCATCGTACCGTCCTCTCCAAGAGCATTCTTATATGTTCTAATCGTGGAGCCACCTTTTTCGATGCCTAAAGTTAAAATGCGAATAATTTCCTTGTGTAATAAGCTTGTTTCAGATTCGGTCAATTGATTAGCCAAACGCTGTGGGTGAATTTTTGCTGCCCACAAGACTTCATCTACGTAAATATTTCCAAGTCCTGCTACTAATCTCTGATCTAATAGTAAAGGTTTTATTGGCTTTTTGGAGTTTGCTAAGCCTTTTGAAAAAGGCTCAAATTGAAATGTGTCAGCAGTTGGCTCAGGACCTAATTTTTTTTGAGTAAAATAATCTTTGAGAGATGATTTACGAACCAACTCAAATGTCCCAAATTTACGGACATCTTGGTAAACCAATGTGCTGCCATTAGTCAATTTGAAATAAAGGTGAAAATGTTTGTTATCTGGTACTTTATTTGGGAAGAGTAGATATTTTCCTTCCATGCGTAAATGTGATACCATAACCATTTCACCAAAATCAAAAAGAAGATACTTCCCTCGTCTCAATACCTGTTGAATTGTTTTTCCTGGTAGACTTATCATAAAGTCATTCAAATCAGTTTTCACCATTTTAGGGACTTTAATCGTTATAGAAGCTATTTCTTGATTAACTACAAGTCTTTCTAGTCCTTTTCTAACGGTTTCTACTTCTGGTAATTCTGGCATAAATATATAGTCTAAAAATCAATAGTCATTGCTTAGAAAAATAATTTCCAAACGTTCTTGGTGTCACCTGACCATTCGATTTCTATTTTCCTTTCTTATTATCATTTTGAGACAAAAGCTTTAAAAATTACTCATAAACTTGCACTCATTAGCATTCTTTATTATTGCCAAGTACTTTTTGACAATAATGTTCATTATAAGTATTGTAAAATGAATCTTCACCTAAATATTTAAAAATCTGTAAAGCTTTCCTCATATCTTCTTTTCCTGAAGAAGTATCACCAAGTTTTAAATGATAGTATCCAGTTACATATAAAAAAACAGTTTTTTCATAGAAATTAACTTCATCCTGTAACAATGACCTAACCTTATCAATTAAGTAGTGGCTATGCTCAAAGCAAGAGTGATCAATGCTGATGATTAGACAATTAATTGCTAATTGTGTAACTAGAATTTTATTGGTTTTATTTTGTTCTGAGTAAGCAAACGAATTAACCATTTCTTTGGTCAATAAAAATAAAGTATTGTAATTAATGAGACGTGAGCAATTTCCTAAGAGAATAATTTCATAATATCCCCACTGCTCCACCGTAAAAAGATAGTCTGTTAAGCGTGCTAATTCTTCTTGATTAGGCTCTATTGATTGATCAATTGAAAAAATAAGAGCCTTAATCATAATCTTTTCATAGTCTTTATGGTTATGATCCTCTAAGAGAGCCACTAATTTAGTTACATTTTTTTCAGCACAATATTTTCTTACTCGATTTAAAAGGATAAAAAAATGAGTGTGCGCCTTAGAATGAATCGACACAAATTCATCAATAGTGATGTTGAGTTTATCTAAAATATTAAGCAAACGACTACAAGTAATTTCTGACTCTCCTCTCTCAAACCTTGAGATTTGTGACTTGGATAGGTGCTCATCTGCTAAAGAAGAAATACTAACTTTTTTTCCTTTACGTAATCTTCTTAGTGTTTTTCCTAATTCTTTTTCCATTTTTCCCACTTTCACAACAATTTAAAAGACCCTTTAAATCCATTATATAATACAAGTACAAAATAGAAAATCAGAAAGGAGATAGTCATGAAAAAAATTAACAAAGCTTTGTTGTTCACATTAATCATGGATATCCTAATTATCGTTGGTGGATAAAACTCCCCACAAATGGTTGTTATGGAATCCCATTTTATTTAGTTTATAACAGGAGAACTAATGAAGATTAAAAAAATTATTAGTGGCCTTGCCGCAGCTTTAATTATCAGTTCACTATCAACTATTAACTATGAGGTTAAAGCTGATGACACCACCAGTGAGTATCACTATATCAGTAAGCAAAATAATGAAGAGCAGCTTATTAGTTACATCAAGGAACAACATCGTTTGCTCAATCAATTTGTTGTTGATAATGTCAACTCATTCACTCAACTAAATGCTAATCCAACCATTGAACAGTTAAATAGAGCTATAACATTATTTAAACAAAAAGATGAGCAATTATTTAACCAGGTGAAAGCTAGTCATCTCTCTCCCAGTAACTATAATGCTATCGTTAATCAACGTAATGTCATTAACCAAACTGTTCAAAATCTGATTGACCAAAATCATAATAAGCTTCAGACAAGTCAAAATAAAGCAGCTCAGCTCGTGGGGCAACGTAATCAGGTTGTTAACAAAATTCAAGCTATTTTAGCAACTGTAAACTACAACTCTGTGAATTCTATACAAGAAGCTGAAAATTTATTTCATTCACTCAGAAATCAAATTGAACCTCTTGTAGCTGAAGTTAATAATTACAAAGCTGCTATGGCAACCCTTCAACAAGAAGTAGATGCCCTATCAACAGCGGCTATTGAAACTGAGACTTCTAAACTTGCTACTCTCAAAGTTAGCGAAAATACTTCTGTTCCTGCAAACAAAGTAGAAGAAAAAACTACTCAATCAGAAGCGTCAGGTAATAAACAAGAAGTAACTAAGAGTGAGGAAAAACAGGCTACCTCTGATGCAAAGGCATCACAGCCTGAGTCAGCTAATATTGCCGATTACGATAGTTTAAAAGAAGTTTTACGAAATAATATTAGTAACCAAGTACCACACATCAGTGTTCAAATGGAGTTTAAAACTCAAGAACAAGTTGACGAATACCAAAAAAATCTTGGAAGCATCATCCGGGAAATTGGAGATACACTTGGAACAGCAACTGAATTCAATGCCAAAAGTAACATTAGCACTTATACTCTTGGTGGACAAATCCAACGCATTATTGTAAAAAGCGATATCACAATCACCTATACTCTTAAAGGTGACATGGTAGGATTACATAAAGAATATAAACAGTTTGTAGATTCTTTTGTCAAAGAAAATATTACTAACAAAAATATCACAAGTGATTATGAAAAAGCTAAAGTAATTCATGACCACTTGGTTAATAATTACACTTACGCGACTGAAGAACTGGCAACCACTCGTGAAACTGCTAGTGGTATCAGTATCCATGCTCCTGAAGCACTCTACAAAGATAAACGTGGTGTTTGTCAAGCCTTTGCAGTAATGTTTAAAGATATGGCTGCTGCTGCTGGCTTATCAGTATGGTATGTAACTGGTCAAGCTGGAGGTGGAAATCACGCTTGGAACATTGTTACTATTAATGGCGTTAAATATTATGTTGATACAACATGGGATAATAATATAAAAAGCAATAAATATTTCCTTGTTGGTAAAACAATAATGGATGCTGATCATCTTTTGGATAGTCAATACAATGCATTAGCTAAAGATATTCCAGCTGATCGCCATCAAGGTGCATAACTCAAAAATTGTATTGAGCCTGGAAAGGATATGAAATGTCTAAAAAGACTGATTCAAATTATCTACATTCCAATTGTTCTGACAAGAAAATTTGGAGCGATGAGGAGCCTCTGCAACAGGAGACTATCCCTAAAGATAGAGATTGTGTTATCAAACCTGTCATTACTATGACAGTTGAACATGTGGAAATCCCATTAGATGACCAATCTTAGCTCTCTCCTAAAATAAAAAGGAACACTGCCATTTTTGACAGTGTTCTTTTTTATTTAACCAAAGTGGTTTTCTCATTACTGATATGATTCAAATCATCTACAACTAATTGATCAATCGATTTCATGGTGTATTTCCAAGCTTGCGGTTGAACATGAAAAACAGTCTGTTGGTACATGGTATCACGCATATCGTTAATGAGTTTGAAATACCTTATATAATCTGGTTTAATCATTAGGAATAGCATGATCATGAGCGGTCAAAGAGCTACCAGCACCATCCAGAGCGATATAAATATCTTTCATCATATAGAAGCTATTTGTATAAGTAAATCTAACAATATTGGGCTCCCCGCAATACAAAAGCATTTGGGACAGCTGATCCAAAGAGAACATCTGGGTCCTTTCTTCTCGATAACCTATTCCAAAGCTCCCACTTGAAGTACTTATTGAATCAGTTGCAACAGAAAAACAATCCCTACTACTAGAATAATAGCACCTCTAACTAATAAATGACTCATTCCAACGTTAACATCTTTTAACATCATGTTCCTTTCATTATTTTTTATTTAGGAATTCGTCATACTATATTTTCTCATATTAGTCTAACAAAAAACTCGTAATTCTATATAAATCATATAAAATTACGAACTTTATTTAGTTAACAATAAAATAATAACATTTTATTCATTAAAAAAACAAATAACAAAAGAGCCAAAAAGCTCTTTTAAACTGACAAAAATGTCTTAGTAATGATTAGTCTCTCAATCTTATTACTTAGAGTAAATCAAGCAAAAATGCTAGAAAATAAAAAATATATAGCAAACTATTCCAAATAATATGCTCGCCAATCGAATAATGAATGGATTTTGTATAGTGGTGCAAACTAGCGAAAATCAAACCCATACCAAAATAGACAACAAAGTCGACGACAGATAGACCATGTAAGTGAGACCAGCTAAATAGTATAGAAGATAAGATCACAACCAAGGGACCACTCAGGGAGTTTTCCCAAATGTTCTCATGACAAACAACCTGAACGTTATCTCTTCTTAAATTGGGGCAATAAGACAGATAGTCAATAATAAGACAACTCGAAAGTAGTGATTGACCTAATTCATATCAGCTGTTAATCCCTTCTGGTTTTGCTTTATTGGGAAAAATGTTTTTACTAGTAGTGCCCAGCAAAATAAAACGCTAAAAGCACCGATTGCAAATAGCCATTTTTTGAGCTTAGATGATTACTCTTGGTAGTTACTGATTGGCTCAGTTTTTGTTAGCACATAACTCAACAGAATCATCATTATAAGATTAATGCCAATCCATATACTCCAACTCCACTCTAACCCTATTGATAGTAAACTAATCACCCAATGCCCAAGCAATTGTTATTATTGTGTTGTTGCAACTTTGGCAAAGATGAATATAGCAGAATGGAAAACAGATTGTTTCTGAAACTTCAAAGGTATCTTATTATCACAAGCTATTATTTGGTTATCTCCATAATTAATCTAAATGGAGCAATATATCGTTCTTCTACTAACTGTTGACAGATAAAAAACTCCCCTTTAAAGTCTGGTAACTTTTCGGTTTTTACCAGAGACTTAAGGAGAGTGAGGCAAGAACTAATAGAATCTTATTTAAAGTTTTATGATTGGGAGAACAGAACAACTATCATAATTACTGAAAAATTATGAAAGGCATGGCAAACGACAGATGGCCAAATCCGCTCTGTTGAAAACAAATTTTAAATATAATTCATTTCACTTTCTAAGTTTATTAAACATAGAGTGTTCAGGAGAAATGATATGACCTAATGATAAGATCATTCCTATCGTATAATAAACAACGACAAGATGTAAATAAAAGTAAATTGATATATCTGATATACTTGTCAAACATCCTATCATTATAATAAAAGGAATAAGAATAGTACACTTAATAAATAACCAAAATTGCTTAACAACTTGATACCATGTGAGCACTTCTGTCGTTTGTCTTTGTTTGAAGACAAAAACCAATAGATCAAGGAGAAAACTCCAACAGATAAGGAGTATATTTTTCATTAATGATAAATCGTAGAAACTACCTATACTAAGTAGAATCATTGCAGAAATAATAACAATGCCTAAAAATCTTAATATATTATGCATATCCTCACCTCCTCTACTTTATCGGTAGCAAATATAATCTTGAGTCATGTGCTCTCCTTTATTTAAGAAGGAGCCAACAAGCATGTTTGGCCCCCTTTGATTGATTTGTGAATATAAGCATAAAGTTATGACTAGTTGGTTTTGTCCTCGTGAATTGCTTTTCCTGTGCGAATCAAGTCTCACGGTGAACTTATCTAACTCTTCCCCACTAACTTGCGAATCTCAAAATAAACTCATTAATACTCTTTTTCATTGTAGCCAAAATCAGCTAAATCAAGCTTTTTATCACGCCAGTTTTTCTTGACTTTTACCCAAGTCTCTAGGTAAACTTTATCACCTAACATAAGTTCGATATCACGGCGCGCCATTTTTCCTATTTTCTTGAGCATAGCACCTTGTTTTCCAATGATAATGCCTTTTTGACTATCACGTTCAACCATGATAGTTGCACGAATGTGCACTTTATCAGTTTCTTCATCACGTTTCATGGATTCGACAACAACAGCTACTGAGTGAGGAACCTCTTGTTGCGTTAAATGAAGTACCTTCTCACGAACCATTTCTGATACTAAAAATCGTTCCGGATGATCAGTAATCTGATCTTCTGGGAAATATTGGAAACCTTCTTCAAGATTATCAGTTAATAACTTGATTAGGGTTGACACATTATTTCCTTGAAGGGCAGAAATTGGCACCACTTCTTTAAAATCCATTTGGCTACGGAAGTCATCAATCTGTTCCAAAAGTTGGTCTGGATGAACCTTATCAATTTTATTGATTACTAAAATAACAGGAATCTTGGCAGCCTTAAGACGTTCAATAATCATATCATCGCCTTTACCTCGCTTTTCATCGGCAGGAACCATGAAAAGAACCGTTTCAACTTCACGTAAAGTACTATAAGCAGATTCAACCATAAAATCACCAAGGGCGGTCTTTGGTTTATGAATTCCTGGGGTATCAATGAAAACAATTTGCTCAGTTTCTGTTGTATAAATCCCCATAATTTTATTACGTGTTGTTTGAGCTTTATCACTCATGATAGCAATTTTTTGTCCCATAACATGGTTTAGGAAGGTTGATTTTCCAACATTTGGACGACCTAAAATTGCTACAAATCCTGACTTAAATGTCATTTCTTTTCTTTCTCCATTCAATTTATTCGTAATACTTCTCATCATAAAAGTAAAGCAAGTATCTTGGGTATAAAAATAATCAATCCCACCAATACGGCAAATAAGGAAACAACTAAAACCGCTCCTGCTGCCATATCTTTAGCATTTTTAGCCAGCATCGAGAAATGGTAATTACTTGCCAAATCAACTACATTTTCAATAGCTGAATTGATAATTTCAAAAGTAATTACCAAAAAAATACTCAATAAAAGAAATAACCACTCCACCATAGATACTTGAAAAGTAAGACCAGCAAGTATTACTAAAATGGCAGAAACCAAATGCTTACGCATATTTCTTTCTTCTTTAAAAGCTGTAAAAATCCCTGTAACAGCAAATTCCATGCTTGATGTTAAGGTGCGATTTTTCCATTTTTTTTGATTATTGTCGTTTAAGTCCATAAGCAGTTAAAATTTCTTCCTGTAAGCTGAACATCTCTTTTTCTTCTTCGGGTGTATAATGATCATAACCATTAATATGCAAAAAACCATGCACAGCTAAAAAACCCATTTCACGTTCATAAGAGTGACCGTACTCTTCTGCTTGTTCTTTAGCTTTATCAATAGAAATAAAAAGTTCACCAATATAAGAATCAAAATCTTCTAGCATCTCAGCAAGTTCAGGATTTTCAGTCAGATCTTCTTCATCAAAAGAAATATCAACCTCAGGCTTATATTCTAAACTGATAACATCAGTCGGACGATCGGTATCTCGATACTCTAAATTCAATTCATGGCTACGTTCATTAGTGACAAACGTTACAGCCATTTCTTTATTCTCTTTACCTGTTTTTTGTGCTGCAAACTCTAACAAATCAAGAGTTTGCTTTTTGATATCTTCTGAAACTTGTCCAGTTTCATCAATCATTTCAACGTACATCTTATATAGTAAGAACGACCCAAAACGTTTAGAAAAGATAAAGTGTAATGCATAATTCTAAATAATCGACACATCTACTTTCCTAAGTTTTTCACTTTTATCTAAAACTAGTTCTCAAAATAAAAGTGCGTTCTCTTCCTTCCTTCAAGCTATTCTTTCACATCATTATACCATAAGAGTATTAAAAAAGGGAGAGAAAGCTAATAATCACTATTGCACACTTATAATCCATTTCAATAAAATTCTGACTTATGAATTAGTATTTACTTCAAAATACAAACTTTAGAGCACCTAACTTACGTAAAACTAATTCCTAAATAAACAAAGCTACAAATGCTATAACGATTATGACAAATTTACATTTAGAATGTCTCTTTATATAAATAGATTTTGCTACTTTTTCTCAGATGCTTTATATTCGTACACACCTAAACAATTATTAAATTTACGAATTGTTGGAAGTAAAGAGCGAAGTGTGCCTAACTCAAATTTGCTCATCTCATCTGTAAAGTTAATCAGATTTATTTGCTTTAATTTAGGGTCTAAATCCACAATTTCATGACCATCTGTGATACCAAACTGAAATTCTGTATCCATATACTTTACTGTATCATGTTGCTTTCCTTTATTAATCATTTCCTTCTGACACAAATCAAATTGTGCCATAAATTGGCTAAATGAATTTGTCAGGATATGAAGAAAAGTCTCTACGTCATCTTCTTTTAGAAACATTAAAACACCTTCTGACACGATTAGAAAAGGGGCATTTTGGGGATTTACCTCCCGTGTCCAAGTTTCATCTAGGGCTGATTTTGCTATATTAGTAACTCTTTCATGCTCTTCAAAAAATAATTTTCTTATCTCCATAACCTCTGGCAAATCAAGGTTATACCACCTAATTTGTCCATTATCGACTCTTTCAAACCTTGTATCAAGTCCACAGCCAATTGAAAGGATATGACTATTTGGATTTTCTCTAATAAATTTTTTGATTTCTCTATCCATAACGCGAATTCTAGCTAATGTTGCATAAAAAGAAGCTTCTGAATTATCGAATTTATCAAAATCATATTCTATCTGTTCAACAATTGCTAAGGATTTTTGATCATTAAGTATCGGATGTTTAGCCATCGCATCTTTAGCTCTAATATATAAGGTGATTAATAACGTTTCAGCAACGCTGTGTAATGTTATCTTCATTCATCTACTCTCCTTTATGCTATTTTACTTAGAAATTTGGATTTCTAAAACTGGATTTCTTTAAGTATATCATTCCAATACCGTAAGTAAAGCATATCCCCACCATCCGATATTCCATAATTTCCTTTTTCTGTACATCTTATGCTTTCTAAAAAAAACAGTCACTAAATTATTGCAAGCTACTGTTTTCCTTTTTAATAATTATAAAATATACAAATGAGAACTCCTTATTTTCTTAACATTTATTTCTACAAGCATGCCTAACAACATATCAATAGAAGTTAGAAATTCTTTAAAGTCACACCTAGTATTTCCCATCCTTTTAATGCCCCATTTGGAATGTTTGTGAAAAATATTCATCTAAAATTAATTGGTGTTGTTCATTTACGATCGTAATATTTTTGACGTCTTCTTTAGAAAAATAGTCCAATTGCAATGTTTCCTCATTATGAAAACCTTCTATATTAACTGGTTTTGGACAGCTTACTTCATAAATAAAACCGACGGTTTGTGCTTTATCGCCATTGGGATAAGAGTCTTGAAAGTTAGTATAAACATTTAACAGTCTGATTGGTTCCACTCTCAATCCAGTTTCTTCGAAAAATTCTCTTTTCAATGTATCTACTGATGACTCACCTAACTCCATACATCCACCAATAATTCCCCAAGAATTCTTATCAGCTCTTAATTGGAGTAGGACACGTCCCTTACCATCTGTCAAAATACCACCAGAATATGTTAAAAAGATAGTCTCATGTCCAACTTTTGACCTAATGTAGGAAATATAATCTTGTTTCATTCTATCACCTTGTTTAAACTAATATGTACGTATTGTAGCATAAAACATCTCCTTTTCAAATCACTCATATACACTTCTTGAATATGAGAACTGTTACCTCTTTTATTAACTTACTATTAATTATTGACTAAAAAGAGATAGCCCTGTAGAATGGAGACACATCAATATTTTACATTTTTAGGAGAGCATTTATGGACCATTTCACAAAACTCTGGCAAGATTTCTCTAAACTTCCAAATGTTGTTGCTATAGCACTCGGAGGCTCACGCTCTGGTGACAGTTTTGACCAATCTTCCGATTATGATTTGTATGTTTATTGTGCAGCAACTCCTGATATCACTAGTCGTAAACGTATCCTTAACAAGCACTGTCATTACATTGAACTTAACAATCATTACTGGGAGCTTGAAGATAATGGTACTTTAAACGACGGAACTGATATTGATATTCTCTATCGTAACATAGATAACTTTTTATCAGACTTAGAAGATGTTGTTGAACACCACAATTCTCGAATTGGATACACCACTTGTTTTTGGCATAACCTCATCAATTGCCAAATACTCTATGATCCTGAAGATCAATTACAATCACTCAAAGAGAGATTCGAAGTTTCTTATCCCAGTCAGTTACAAAAACAAATTATCATTCAAAATCGTAACTTATTAACTGGCAAGCTTCCCTCTTACGATAAACAAATTATAAAAGCCCTTAAACGCCAAGACTTTGTTAGTACTCACCATAGAACTACTGCTTTCTTAGATTCCTACTTTGATATTATCTTTGCACTTAATAAGTTGACACATCCTGGCGAAAAAAGAATGATTTCCTATGCTAAGAAGAATGCTACATTGCTTCCTAAACATTTCGAAGAAAATATCATTAAACTATGCCATCTCAACTCCAACGAACACACTGTTAAAGAAACATTAAACGATATAATAATGCATCTCGACGTCATGCTTAAAGAAAATTTTCAACACTTTATAGATTAAGTTGAAGTACACCATCATAAAAACGCCTAAAGCATTAGGCGTTTTTTTACATATTGGCACACTCTCTAACAACGTCTCCTAGTGGCAAACATCAGTCATTATCAGGTTGTAGCTTGTGACTACTTTCTGAATCTGAATAAGCATTTATTATTTCAGCAACGACAGGGTGTCTTACAACATCCTTTGCTGATAAATGAATAAAGTCAATCTTTTTGATATTTCGTAATTTCTCAACAGCATCAATCAAACCAGATTTAACATTCTTTGGTAAGTCAATTTGGCTAACATCGCCATTTACAATCATTTTAGAATTGAAGCCAAGTCGTGTTAGGAACATTTTCATTTGCATTATAGTGGTGTTTTGCGCTTCATCTAATATGACAAATGCATCATCTAAAGTACGACCACGCATGTAAGCCAATGGAGCAATTTCGATGATTTCACGCTCCATTAAGCGACTTGTTTGCTCTTTACCTAAAATTTGATATAGGGCATCATAAACTGGTCTCAAATAAGGATCAACTTTCTCTTTGAGATCTCCAGGCAAGAAACCAAGGCTTTCACCAGCTTCAACCGCTGGTCTCGTTAAGATTATTCGTTTAACTTGACCACGCTTTAGTGCCGTTACTGCTAGAGTGACTGCTAAAAAAGTTTTTCCCGTTCCAGCAGGCCCAATACCAAAAACAACATCATGATTTTTAACGCTATCAACGTATATTTTTTGCCCTAAAGTCTTAACACGGATAGGCTTACCATAGCTATCCTTAATAATTTCTTCCTCATAAAGGGCAACGAATTTATCAATTGAACCATTTTGTGCCATGGATAAGGCTGTTACAACATCTGAAGTATTCACAGTCATCCCACGGTTAACAAGCACTAATAATGCTTCAATAGTTAGCCGAGCGGTTTCTAATGTTTCTTCAGAGTCACCTAATACCTGAACACGTTCAGTTCTAGCATGAATGATAACATCTAAATTTTCTTCGATTAATTTTAAATGGCGCTCATTGCTGCCAAAGAGTGACATCATATCATCTGGATGTTGTAAAGTAATTTCGATAGAGTATTCTTGCAAATTATTCTTCCTTTTCGTACAGTAAGTGACTACATTATAACAAAATTTCATTTTCTTTGGTGATTTTAGTCGTTGTAAAACTAAAAAATCGAGAAAAACAAGTTTTCTCGATTTTATTTTACATTATAAAAGATGAGCTTCTCGAAGTAATTCTTCTAAATAAGTTCCTCTAATTTTTTTCATGCCTACTTTACGCATTAAGGCAGGTATTGGTAAATCCATATCTTCAACAGATTTCTTATCATTGAGATAGTATAAAGATTGCAACAAGACACGAATATCAAATGCTGAATTAAAGACTTCTGGAACACCACGTTCAACATTTAAGAAAGTATAAACAGCTTCCATAGCAGTTCTAATAGAATATTCCGTTGTAAATACTGTATCTCTGGATGGAGATTCTGCAAAATTACCAATGAAGGCTAGGTTAACAGAACCTTGTGGGATAACATCTGGTCGGTCACCTTTAACTCGAGGCATGAAATAACTAGTAATGTAAGGCATATAAACAGGAACTGTACTTACATATTGTTTATCAGATAAATCATGAATCTTCATTTCAGGAACACCTAAGTGATACAACCACTCTTCTGTGATTTCTCGACCAGTACATTCTTCAATTGGTTTTTTAATATAATTACCTTCCACATTTGAATAGAGTCCATAAATCCAAACAATTGTTTCATTTTCCTTTTGCTCTTTGAAATGCGGTTGGCGATGGATAGCAAAACTCATCATCCAATTAGAATCTGTAACTGTAACAATGCCTCCTGTATTTACTTTACCATCATGGAGGTCACGATGTGTTAAACGCTCTATATAAGGTTCAATAGCTGGATCTTTTATTGTTGCAGTAGCAGAAACAAACCATGACTCTTTTGGAATATCTTTGTAGAAGACTTTAGGATGTCCAAATTCATCAGATTGAGCAGCTAAGTTTTCCCAAAGATTCCAAGAACCTCCCAAATCGGTATTAGGTTTAGCTACAGTATCATGACTACCATAGTTCGTACTTTCAGTGATAGAACCATTCGTTACAAAAACAAAATCATCTGGAGTAAGATCAATTATTTTTGCTTCACCACCAACTGTGAGATGAATAGCTTTTGCAAGCTTCTGACCGTTCTTAAAGTCTACGGAGATATTAGTCACCTTGCTATCAAATTGAACATCCACATTGTGAGACTCTAAATAACTGATGATTGGTTTCACCATAGAATCATATTGATTATATTTATTAAATTTTAATGAAGTGAAATCAGGCAGACCACCGATATGATGGATGAAGCGCATAGCATATCGACGCATTTCAATCGCTGAATGCCATTTCTCAAAGGCAAACATAGTAGCCCAATAAGTCCAAAAATTACTTTCAAAAAATTCTTTTGAAAAGACTTCTTCAATCGTTTTAGCACCTAAAGACTCTTCAGTCTCCATGACTAGCTTAACTAACTCTTTGGAATGTGTTCCGAGTGTAAAATCACCATCAGATTCTAAGCGATTCCCCTGTTTATGAATGAGGCGACAGTTAGATGAATTGGGATCATCCTTGTCAAGCCAATAAAATTCATCTAGATAAGAAGCATCTGGAACTTCGAGAGAGGGGATGGAACGGTACATATCCCACATACATTCGAAGTGATTTTCCATTTCACGACCACCACGCGTTACAAAACCGATATCAGGTCGTTTGACACCGTCAAGTGATCCTCCAGAAAGAGGTAGTTCTTCAAAAATATGAATACGTTGACCATCCATTTGACCATCACGTATTAAAAAGACAGCGGCAGCTAATCCTGCTAAACCAGAACCAACAATATAAGCGGATTTTTTATCCACACCTTCAGGTTTTCGAGGTCTTGCAAAGGCTTCAAAATTTCCATTTGTATATCTCATAAACAACCTCCCTAGGGCTATATTTTAGATGACTATATTCTACTCCTTTGTGAAAACGATTGCCATTAAAAAACCTGCTTTTCAGACAGTCTTAGACAATGTGTCCAATTTCTATAACCTAAAAAAGAGATTGAAAATACAATCTCTATATTATTGTTAATGATTGAGATAATCTTCCCAAATATCATCAAAATCTGTTAAATTAAAGGAAAAACTAGCCTCATCTTCTAAATAACGACTAACTGTTTCAAAATCCGAACTATGTTTTGGAAAAGTGGTTTCATCAAAAGCGTAATCTGCTAGGATTGCTACTGGTTCATTTGATTTTGGATTTCTTTGTGTCATCAACCAACTGTAAAATGATTTTCTCAATGCCAGTTCTCCTCTAGAAATGCATGTCTTCTGGCACTACTCAAGGCGTAACGAGCAGGGTTAGTCCGATAGAATGCTTGATGATAGTCTTCTGCTGGGTAAAAAGTATCAGCAGGCTCAATACTGGTTACAATTGGTCTATCAAATCTACCCGAAGCTTGTAGCTTATCTTTTGATTTTTGAGCAATCTGACGTTGCTCTTCATTCTCATAAAAGATGACAGGACGATAATTATCCCCACGATCTTCAAATTGACCAAAAGCGTCTGTTGGATCTGTTTGTGCCCAATATAACTCAACTAAATCTGCATAAGAGATTTTTTCAGGATTAAAAATAATTTCAACAGCTTCTGTATGTCCAGTAGTTTTACTACAAACTTCTTTATAAGTTGGATTCTCAACATGTCCTCCAGTGTATCCTGATAAAACAGATTCAATACCATCTAATTCTTCAAATGGTTGTACCATACACCAAAAACAACCTCCAGCAAAAATCGCACGTTCCATATCGTTCTCCATTCTTTTTAATAGATACATTATAACAAAAAAAGCCAAAATTTCCTCTCAGCTTTTTTCTATAATTAGCCATTAATTCTAGCTATAACTAAAATGACATCGTGAGAAAACTTTAAAAGTTCAAAAGTTTATAATAATTCTGTACCTAGCTGATCTTGTTTGATCTTTTTAGCTTTCATGAGTCCTCCAAGTGCTTTTTTAAACTGACCTTTGGAAATTCCAAAAGTAGCTTTAATTTCCTCTGGAGAAGATTTATCATTTAAAGTCATGAATCCTCCGTTACTTTCTAAATACGTTAAAATCATTTGTGCGTCATTTTCTAACATTTCAAAAGAACGAGGCTTTAATGATAAATTTAAGGTTCTATCAACTTCTCTAAAGCCAATAACTCGTGCATCCAGCACTTGCCCTAAACGAGGTTCACTGTAACGTTCACTAGGGTGAATAAAGCCGAGCATATTATTTTCTGGTAGATAAACAAAAGTTCCTGACAATTTTAAGCGATAAACGATTGCTGGCCAATTTTGATTTTGCATATTGTTATATGCTGGGGTTGCCATTTGTTGAAATACTTCAGGATCTGCAGGGAGAGCCCAGAGACGATCTTTTTTATCAACATCTAAGCAAACGTAGAGGCGATCACCTTTTTTAGGCCAAAGTTCTTTCAATTCAGGAAGAACATCCAAAGAAACAACCACTTGCTTATCTGGAAGACCAGTATCAAGAAATACTCCCAAGTCTTTACGTACCTCAGTAACTGTCCCCCAACCATAATGATCTCGAGTCGCAAATGTTTCTTTAGTTGTAAGACGTGCTTTTTGTTGTATATCTGTATAGGCGAATCCTTTAACCATTTCACCAATGTGATGCTCTCCTTCTGACTTTGATAATGCAAAGGTAAAGCCATCTTTTTGGATAAAGTAAAAATCTTTGTTTTCATCAGTTACTAAGCCTGTTATGACTGTCGCCAATAATGTATTCATTTTTCTCCTTTTAAAAAGGTAACCGACAAACCAAATCCATCTGGTTTTGATTCTATCAGTTACCTCCATAATCATTTTGTTACTTGCCAATCATAATAAAGATAGCAAACGTTACTATTAAACTTCCAACAATTCTTTTTCTTTATTAGCAGTCATCTCATCAATATGTTTTACAGCATCATCAGTAGCCTTTTGAATATCTTTTTCAAGAGATTTCAAGTCATCTTCTGTAATTTCTTTATTCTTTTCTTGCTTCTTAGCTTCATCCATAGCATCACGGCGAATATTACGGATAGCAATCTTAGCATTTTCTCCGACTTTTTTCACTTCTTTAGCTAAATCACGACGTGTTTCTTCTGTCAAAGCTGGAATAACAAGACGAATAACTGAACCATCATTTGCAGGATTAATACCTAAATCTGATTCGTTAATAGCACGCTCAATATCTTTGATTGATGATTTATCAAATGGTGATATTAAAAGAACACGAGCTTCTGGTACAGTAATAGAGGCTAATTGGTTAAGTGGAGTTGGCGCTCCATAATACTCAACTTGAATACGATCAAGCAAGCTAGCATTAGCACGTCCTGCACGAATCCCTGCAAATTCTCTTGATAAACTTTGGTGTGATTGCTCAAAACGCTCTTGAGCTTTTGTAACGATTTCCTTAGTCATATTTTTATACACTCCTATTCAGATGCTTTGTTTGAAACAGTTGTTCCGATTTGTTCTCCAAGAACAACACGCTTAATATTACCAGTCTCATTCATATTGAAAACAACAAGGTCAATATCATTATCCATTGAAATAGTTGATGCGGTTGCATCCATGATTTTTAACCCTCGTTTTATTACTTCAACGTGAGTTAATTCATCAAATTTGACAGCATTGGCATCTTTCTTTGGATCAGCATTATAAACACCATCTACTCCATTTTTAGCCATTAAAATTGCTTCTGCCTCAATCTCAGCAGCACGAAGCGCTGCTGTTGTATCAGTTGAGAAATAAGGCGAACCAATACCCGCTCCAAAAACAACAATACGATTCTTCTCTAGATGACGTAAAGCACGACCACGTACGTAAGGCTCAGCAACAGTTTGCATTGGAATAGCTGTTTGAACTCTAGTATCTACCCCATATTGTTGAAGGCTATCAGCCATTACAAGAGCATTCATTACTGTCCCTAACATCCCTGTATAATCAGCTTGAACACGATCCATCCCTGCTTCTGCTGCAGGTTCTCCACGCCAAAGATTACCTCCACCAATGACAAGTGCTATTTGAACACCTGAATTGTGTACTTCGGCAATTTCTTTTGCAATAGATTGAACGGTAGGAATGTCAATACCGACACCCTTATCTCCCGCCAATGCTTCACCAGATAACTTAATTAATATACGTTGATATTTAGGTTCCACTACTATGTTCTCCTTATTTTGTCTTTATTATTTTACCATAAAAGGCAAAATTTTAATAGAGCAATGACACTAGTAAGTTGATTTCTTTATCAACTCCTAAAATAAGAAAAACATAATAATTCAGAGATTGGTCAAACAGTTAGTAGAACATGCTCTCTTCAAGAATTCATTATCTTCTACTAAATAACCATTTTTTATCAGAAAGACCCGGTTACAGATAGCTTGACAAATTTTAGGGTCATGAGAAATCATTATAAAACTTAATTCATAACAGCGTTTTATTTTTTGTAATAAACGTAGCATTTTAATTTGAGTTACTGGGTCTAATCCACTTAAGGATTCATCAAAAATAATAATTTTAGGCTTTAAGAGTAAAGCTCTAGCGATACAAACTCTCTGTAGCTGACCACCACTAAGTTGTCTAGCTTTATATTTTAGATAAGTTCCATCTAAACCCACCGCTTCTAATATTTGGCATAATTCAAAAGTTGTTTTTTTTCCATAAAAAGCTTCATTCAAAATTTCCTCAATACTAAAATATGGATTGACCGAACTAAGCGCATCTTGAAAAACAAGGATAATCTGCGCCTTACCATCTTTAGGTGTGTAATTTTTTCCTTGAAAATGTATCGAACCACAAGTAGGACTATCTAGTCCTATAATGAGTCGGGCAAGGCTACTTTTTCCACTGCCACTTTTACCCATTATACCAATTATTTCTCCTCTTTTAAGATGAAAATGACAGTCCTTTAAAACCTCTTGTCGTCCAAATGTTTTTCCGACATGATTACAAACCAACATTAAGAATATCTCCTTCATACTCCATTTGCACTGTCAGTGCTTTCGTATAGTTATGTTGAGGATTGCTTAAAATAGCTTGGGTTTGTCCCTGTTCAACAACTTCTCCCTCACTTATAACTAGTAATTGCCCCCCCAGGTCTCTAGCTAACTGATAATCATGCGTTACAGTAATCAAGGTTTTTCCATTATTTTGCAATTCCTGCAAAATAGCTGATATAGTAGAACAATTATGGCAATCAACCGCTGAGGTCGGCTCATCTAATATGATTACCTGAGGATCAAGAGATAATATAGTGGCTAACATAATTCTTTGTAGCATTCCTCCACTAAGCTCAAAGGGGTATTTTTTTAACAGGGATATCGCATCATCTAAATTTAAACGTTTCATCCATTCTAACGCTTTAGATAAGGCTACTCTCTTTGAACATTTCTCATGACTAAGGATTGTTTCCAAAATATGCGCTTCAATTTTTTGAAAAGGATTAAACATAGACATGGGATTTTGCACTAAATAGGCAATATCTCGTCCCCTTAATTTCTGCCACTGCTTTACAGTTAGTTTACCTAAATCAACTCCCTTAAAAAATATGTTTCCTCTAACTGTCATACCTTGTGGAATATGACCAACCAATAATTTTGCCAAGAGGGTTTTCCCTGAACCACTCTCACCAATAATAGTTAGCGATTCCCCCATATCTATTTTACAACTAAAATCTCTTAGTACAGGGACCTCTCCTATCTGTAATGACAAATTCCTTATTTCTAACTGTTCCATTGTCGTTTCCAATCTTTTTTATCTATAGCATCGCCTAAAGTATTAAAGGAAAATACTGTTAAAAAAATCGCAATTCCAGGAGATAACATCATCCAAGTAGCTGTCCTAAAATATCCTCTAGCATCGTGCAACATCATTCCCCATTCTGTGACATTAGGTTGCACACCAATCCCTAAGAAAGAAAAGCCAGAAATCATTAAAATAATATTTCCTATATTCATAAGGACCATAACGAGGATTGGCTGATACACAAAAGGAAAAATATGTTTTCTTAAAATATGCCAGACCGAAAGTCCCATAATTTGCGCATTTATCACATAAGGCTCTTTTTTTGCACTCTTAACTAAATTGGTCATTAATTTAGCATAGTAAACCCATTCCACAAAGACAATTGCAAAAATTAAATTCCCTAGACCATGACCTAAGATCCCCACGGTTGCAAGAGAGAGCAAAAAGCTCGGAAAAGCTAAAATAATATTAGCTATCCATAAAAAGAGGTTTTCTAACTTTCCTTGATACCAACCAACAATAAGACCCACAAACATACCAATCGTTAATTCCAATAAGCTAATAATAATAGCTAAAAACAGTGAATATCTAGCACCATAAAGCAAGCGAGATAATACATCTCTACCCAATTGGTCAGTCCCTAACAAATGAACATTATTGGGAGCCAATAATTTTTGTGATAAATCTACGTATTGTGGATCAAAGCTAGATAGAATAGGGGCAAAAATGGCACTAATCACTAACAATACCAGTAAGCTACTTGAAAAATAAATTCTTTTTGACATTATTTCTCCCTCGACTTTCGTAACCGAGGATCAACCCAATTCATAAGACACTGTGTCATAAAATTATTAGCTAAAAATAAGGTTCCAAAAATTAGCATACAAGCTTGTATTACTGGAAGATCTGAAGTCCTTAGACTGGTCACAAATAAACGTCCTATTCCATTCCATGAAAAAATTTCTTCAACAATAATTGATCCTGTTAATAAGTAAACCCAAGTCAAGCTAAGTGCCGTCATTATCGCAGGTAAGGCATTTCTAAGGAGGTGATGTGTGACAATATAACGTTCTTTTACTCCTCTTAATCGAGCATTTTCCACATTTAAACTTCTATTTTCTTGACTAATAGCTTTTCGAATAAGGGCTATATATTGACCTACGGTAGAAAAACTTAAGGTAATACTTGGCAAAATTAAACTTTGTAAATCGTTACCTCCTGAAACAGGCAGAAGATTTAACTTTGCCGAAAATAGCAGCATCAACAAGTAAGCAACCCAAAAACTTGGCATAGACACACTAGAAAAACTCAAAAATCGAATCAAGTGATCACTCCGAGCAGATTCATGTAAGCCAGCCCACACACCTAACGGGGTAGAAATGGTAACAATTAGCAAGAAGGCACTCGTGCCTAGAAATAAAGTAGCCAAAAACCGTTGTAAAACCAAATCTAATACTGGCAACCTGAGCACATAAGAATATCCAAAATCTCCTGTTAATGCTTTTTGGAACCACAGCCAGTACTGCTTCCATAATGGCTTATCTAAACCTAGATAGTGCTCTGCTTCTTTTAGTGCTTCTGGACTAACACTTATTTTTGATAAACGAAGGTAATTTTCTGCTGGATTAACTGTTGATAGTTTGATAAGAATAAATGTTAGAAGTGATATGAAAAACAATGCCAAAAAAGCTGACAATATTTTTTTGATAATCGAACTACTTAGATACATTATTTTTTTCTATATAGCGTAATGGGAATGAATTTTCTTCTGGCGCAAAGCGCATGGTTTTAAAATCACCTTTCCTATAAACAGAAATCACCGATTGATAAGTTAATGGGATATATACAGCCTCATCATGCAATAATTCAAGAACCTTCTTATAGTCTCTATCAACATTTTCTTCCTTAGGATCTACTAGAGCTGACTTAATAAGTCTATCCATTTCAGTTTTAGTTGCTAGATTTTCTAAAGCTATATTTTCTGGATGTCCATGATCTGCCTTGGCAGTTAATGCCGACATCCAAGCATGAGGGTCCCATGGTGCTCCCCAAGAATAGGTTAACATCATATCAAAATTACCCTTTTTAGCATTAGCCCAATAATCATCTTCTTCCATAGCAATAAGAGAAACATTAATACCGATTTTACGCCATTCTCCTTGGAAATAAGTTACCAGGTCTTTATCAGTTGCCTTAGTGGCGATATAAGGAAGACGTAAGGTTAGAGCTTTACCATCTTTTTCACGAACCTTATCTTTTCCCAACTTCCAACCAGCTTGATCCAATAGCTGATTTGCTTTATCAACATTATAGCTATAAGTATTTAACTTAGCATCTGAGTGAGGTGTTGATTTTGAAAAAATAGTGTCTGCTGGCTTTTCTGTTCCTCTAAAAGTGTTCTTAGCAATAGAAACTTTGTCAATAGCATGATTCATTGCCTGACGAACTTTTTTATCTTGGAAAATACTTTCCTTAGCATTTAGCAACAAAAGTCTTGTTGACATAGGTTGAGAAACAGCTGTGACATATTTCTTGTCCTTCGTATATTGGGCAAAAGTGTCTAAACCAATAATGCCATTCCCATAGATCAAATCAACGTCACCTGATTCAAATGCTAAAGCACGCGTCTGAGCATCAGGTATAACTTTTACGGTTACTTCTTTTAATTTTGGTTTCTTTCCCCAGTAATTCTCATTACGTTTGAAGGTAATATATTCATTTTGCTTTTTACTTTTCACAACCCATTGACCCGTTCCAATTGGTTTTTTTACATTCTTCTTAGTTGTATCATCACCTTTAGGGAAAGCGTTATCAGATAAAAAACGAATTGGACGAATCATAGAGAGATCATATAAAGTAGCACTATAAGCTTGTTTCAGTTTAATTTCAAAAGTACTTTGATTCAAGGCACGATAATTTTCCAATTGATTCGTTAAATTAAACCAATTATGATTACCTCTATTAGACTTCGAAAAAATACTATCAAAATTACGTTTGACATTCGCAGCATTAAAGTTACTGCCATCAGAATATTTAGCATTTCTCAATTTAAAAGTGTAGGTTTTTCCATCTTGACTAATGCTCCAGCTTTCCGCTAAAGCTGGTTCAATTTTCCCATTGTCACCATATCGTACCAACCCCTCATAAACCATATCCTGGATAACAAACTGATCAGGGTTATAGCGATGCGGATTAACATCACCAAAGTCTTCTCCCCAAGCAAGCGTGAGTTTATCACTGTTTAGTTTATGACTTTTGCTATCCTGTGAATGGCATGCAGTCAGAGTCACCATCAATAAACAAGTAATACTCAATAATATGTTACGTCTCATTTTTACCAACTTTCTTTTAAGTTTAATTAATTATTTTTTTAAGCAAACTTAATTAAATCATTTTAGTAATGTCTTGTCAAGAATCTTAAATTAAAAAAATCTACAACGATACAAGATTTACTTATTCCCTGCGAACTCATTTTAATAGATTATTGCTAAAGAATAATCATAATAGTCACATACCATATCGCCAATTTCATTTTTCCTTATTCTCATCTGTTACTTAAAACACATCGCACATCCATTAGTCTTTAAGAAGGTTAATACAGATAAAAAGCTATTTTTCAAAAGAAACACATATAATATCCTTTGATTATTATTCTATATACTTAACTAGTTAAGTATATAGAATAAATAAAACTAGGAAGGAATTCCTAGTTTTATTTATTGATTAAAGTGAGTTAGGATCAACTTTGATACCAACACCTTGTGTTGTTGTAATTGAAAGGTTTGTGATGTAAGTTCCTTTTGCAGTAGCTGGTTTAGCTTTAACAATAACATCATTAAATGCTTTGAAGTTATCAACTAATTTAGCATCATCAAATGAAACTTTACCAATAAGGGCTTGGACGTTACCTGCTTTATCAGCACGGTAAGTAATTTTACCACCTTTAGACTCTTCAACTGCTTTAGCAACGTCCATAGTTACTGTACCAGTTTTAGGATTTGGCATCAAGTTACGAGGTCCAAGGACACGTCCAAGACGTCCAACAAGTGCCATCATATCTGGTGTTGCGATAACAACATCAAAGTCAAGCCATCCACCTTGGATTTTAGCAACTAAGTCATCTTCACCGACAAAGTCTGCACCTGCTGCTTTAGCTTCTTCAGCTTTAGCGCCACGAGCAAAAACAAGAACACGTGAAGTTTTACCAGTACCTGCTGGTAAAACCATAGCACCACGGATTTGTTGGTCAGCTTTTTTAACGTCAATGTTAAGATTATAAGAAACTTCAACAGTTGCATCAAATTTAGCAAAGTTAGTTTCTTTTGCAAGAGCTACAGCTTCTTCTACGCTGTATGCTTTAGTGCTGTCAATTTTCTCAAGAGCAGCACGTAAGTTTTTACTTTTTTTAGCCATTTTAAAATTCTCCTTGTAATGTGGTCAATCGATTTGATTTAAAATCTCCCACGTCACTCATCAAACTACGATGAAGTCTTGCGGGTTATGTGGGTGTTTCTGATTAGTCAGTAACAGTGAATCCCATAGAACGAGCAGTACCTTCGATCATACGCATTGCAGACTCAAGGTTTGCAGCGTTTAAATCTGGCATTTTAGTTTCAGCAATTTCTTGTACTTGCGCACGAGTAACTGTTGCAACTTTAGTTTTGTTAGGTTCACCTGATCCTTTTTCAACACCTGCAGCTTTTTTCAAAAGAACAGCAGCTGGTGGTGTTTTAGTGATGAAATCAAATGATTTGTCTTCATATACTGAGATAACAACTGGAATAATCATACCAGCTTGATCAGCTGTACGAGCGTTAAACTCTTTAGTGAATCCCATGATGTTGATTCCTGCTTGACCAAGTGCTGGTCCAACTGGTGGAGCTGGAGTTGCTTTACCAGCAGGAATTTGAAGTTTTACAAGTTTTTCAACTTTTTTAGCCATTTTTAAAAATCCTCCTGTTGTGGTTTTGGCGGTAATTAGAAATTTTTACCTCCCACAGGTATGTTTATAACATACCTTACCATTATACTATAATCATAAATAAAAGCAATAGTTTTAAGCCATTAATTTCATTATATTTTAAATTTCTTTCCCAATTCCTTTTACATTATTACAACAATACTTGAGATTTTGAATCTCAAGTATTGTTATTTATTTATCCTCAATTTTCTTAGGGATAACAAAAAGAATTGATAAGATCGATAGACTACAAAAAACTAGGTTTAAAATTAATCCACACAAAGCTGCTTTGTGAAAATCTGCATTACCAGAAAAAGCATGATAAATCGCAATTGAAGTTGCTACACCAATTGCACCACCTAGTGAACTTGCCATTTTGTAAATTCCAGATGCAGAACCTACTTTTTCATTAGGAATACTAGAAATAGCTGTATCCGTTGATGGTGTCGCATAGATCCCCAAGCCTGTCCCAAATAAAGCATAACCAACAAAGACTAACACAAGATACAAAGGGCCTTGAATATTGACCAAAGTCATTAAAAATATCCCAACAAATGTACTCATAGCTCCCAAAAGCATTGGCTTACGGGCACCAAAGCGTTGTAAAATTTTCTCACCAACTCGGATAGCAATTAGTACACAAACCAAATAGCCTAAAGACATTTCACCTGCAACCTTTGGTGTTAGCTGGCGACCTTGTTGCATGTAAGTATTAATAACAATCAGAGTTCCTGCAACTGCATTCAATAAGAAATTTGATATTGTTGCGCCTAAGTAAAATCGATTTTCAAACAGATGAAAGTCAATAAAACTATTAGATTTACGTGTTTCAACATAATAAAACAGAACAAATCCAATAAGCATTACTGTAAAAAGACTCAATGGAATAACGTTCATCAATCCATGTTCTTGAGCCATAGATATCCCAATATTTAACGATAACATTGAAATAATAAAAATAATTAAACCAAGGTAATCAAAGTGAGTTTTTTGTCCAACATTTTTACTTTCTGGGGTTCCTAAAATTAATAGAAAACTAACTACTGATGCGATGATTGAAAAGATAAAGACATAACGCCAACCTAGAGTACTTGCCACCGCTCCACCAAAATAAGAACATAGACCTGAGCCACCCCATGATCCGATTGACCAGAAACTAACTGCACGTTGTCTATCTTTACCATCGTAGTACGTTTTAACCAAGGCCATTGTTGATGGCATAATAAAAGCTGCTGCCAATCCTTGAAAAATACGTCCCATAATAAATAGCACTGCTCCATTAGCTAAAACAATTAGTAGAGAACCAATAATATTTAAGCAAAGACCAATAAAAGTAAATTTAACTCGACCAAGTTTATCTGCTAAACCACCAGTTACAACAATAAATAAACCTGAAAACAATGCCGTACTTGAGACACCAATATCCATTGCACCAGATGAAATACCTAATGATGACTGAACATCTGGTCCCATGTTTAAAATAGACTGTGCAAATAACCAAAATGATAGTACAGCGAGTACAATTCCCACCAATAATTTGTTATTTCCTTTGAAATTTTCCTTTGTCGTTAACATATGTTATCTATTCTCCTTCTTCAAGCATAGCAAGCGCTGCAGTTGCCATTGATTTAGCAGATACCATCAATGATGATTCTGCAATTTGGAATTTTGGATGATGATGTGGGTAATATGGTTGCCCCTCTTCGTGTGCTCCAACATAGAAGAAGCAAGCTGGGATTGTTTGAGCATAATAGGCAAAATCTTCAGACGGCGTTTGAGGATCGCAATCAATGACGTCTAAAATTTCTTTTATAGCAACAGATTTTAAACTATTTGCAACTTTCTGTGTCACTTCACTGTTATTAACTAAAACAGGATAATCATTCTGATAGTCTAACTGATAACTAACACCATAAGTTTGTGCTATTCCCTCTAGAATACGCTTAAATTCCTCCTCAACAACACCTCGTGTCTCTTCAGACATCACGCGCACATCACCTTCTAAGGTTACACTATCTTTGATCACATTAGCGGAACCTTTACCATCAAAAGATCCGATAGTAACTACCGCTGTGTCAAATGGATTAACTCGACGACTGACAATCGTTTGCGCTGCCATAACAAAACTAGACGCTGCAACAATTGTATCATTTGCACGATGTGGCATGGAACCATGTCCACCCTTACCTTGCAAAATAACTTTAAAAGTGGCACGCCCTGTTTGAATGGGACCTGCGTGATATTGTACCGTCCCCTCTTCCATCGTTGACATAACATGGATACCAAGGACAGCATCAATGCCATCTAAACATCCTGCTTCAATCATTGCTTTTGCTCCGCCCGGTGGTACCTCTTCAGCCGGTTGATGTAAGATACGGATATGACCTGAAAATTCTGATTTTAATTCAATCAAGCTCTCAGCCAAAATCAATAAATAAGCTGTATGGGCATCATGTCCACAAGCATGCATGACGCCCGCTGTTTTTGAAGCAAAAGAAAGCCCTGTCTCTTCCTGAATTGGAAGAGCATCAAAGTCGGCTCTCAAAGCAATGTGTTTGATGGGCTTATCTGTCGCTTTATCACCATAGATATCGACTACGACGCCATTCATACCACCAAATTGTGTCTGAACATGACAGTCCTTACCTTTATAAAAATCTGAAATATAAGCTGCTGTTTTTGTCTCTTTAAATGATAATTCGGGATTTTCATGTAAATAGCGACGAATAGCAACCATTTGATCACATTTTTGGTCAAGTTTTTCAAATAATTGATGTCGCAAAGATGCATTGGCCATTTGCTTTCCTCCTTAAAATATGAACAGTTAAAATAAAGCTATTATTCTAACAATCTGCTCTTATATAGTCTACTTTTGAAAATAATTTTTTACAAATAAATTTTTTTAGATATTTCTATAACTAAATAGTTATGAATATATCATGTTATACTACTAAATTAAAATAGATTGATTTTAGCTCAAAATGATAGTAAACTTATAGCCATAACGTATCATAACTTATTATTAATCTAAGGATATCAAACTGGTTATAAAGTCTTGAAAAATCAACAAAAATTAATGTATCTAGAGAGTATCGAGCTATACTCAAACATCACTAAAGCCGCTGCACACCTTTTAATTTCTCAACCTTACCTAAGCAAAGTGATCAAGCAATTAGAAAATGAGTTAGAAATAAAACTCATCCAGAGCCAAGGACACCAAACCTTTTTAACTTATGCTGGACAAAGATATCTATTCTACCTAAAAGAAATTGATATGATTGAGCGTCAAATGGCCAAAGAACTATATCTCATCCGTTCTGATAAAAAAGGAGAAATCACACTTGGGATTAACTCTGGCTTAGCAAGTTCTATTCTGGCAAATGTACTTCCAAAATTTAACTTGGAGCACCCAGAAATTTCTGTCAAATTACTCGAAAACAATCAAAATATTTCTGAACAATTGGTAGCGAGTGGTGATATTGACCTAGCTGTTGGGATGGCTCCTATCCTTTATAAAGATGGAATTGCATCAACCACTATTTACCGCGACGAATTGTTTTTAATGATACCTACCACCAGTCAACTCTACAACGCTGAAAAACGTGGACAGATTATTCCTTTTGAATATCCTATTTCAGTTCTAGACAATGAACCTCTTATCCTAACACCATTAGAGTACGGAATTGGCAAAACAATTGCACAATTCTATGAGCTTCATCACATGTCATTAAATCAGATGATTACAACTAGTACCGTTCCTACAGCAGCTAGCCTATCTTTGTCAGGGATGGGAGCAACATTTGTTCCACAAACTCTCATTCATCGCTATTTGGATAAAGAGTGCAATGTCTACCATTTTCATAAGAATAAGTTATTTTCAGAGTACATTATGATTTATAAAAAAGATGTTGAATTATCTGGAATTGCTCTCCTACTTTATAAAGCTTTTTTAACCAAGTAGTTTCGCTAATTCTATTGAAAATCAGTTTACATCTTACCAAAATCGGTATAAAATAGACCTATGATATACAAAATTATTGCTTCTTTATTTCTTGTTTTAATCCCTATATTTTCACAGGTTCTTGTCAAAATATTTAAACTTAAAAAATTTAACATTATGTTTCCAGATATTGCTTTTCCTATTTTGGTTTTTTTAATTCCATTAATATCATCTAGTCTGTTAAAACAAAATCTTTTACCTTACTATCTGATTCTCATTTCATTACTGGCAATCGGAATTACAATAAAGCTTCTACGAACAAAGACTCTTTTTTCTTATAAACGTTTTTTAAAATTATTTTGGAGATCTGGCTTTATTCTAACTTTCCTTTTTTACCTAGGATTATTGGTTATCATCTTTATCAAAGTACAATAAAAAGAGTTGGATAAATTTCCAGCTCTTTTTACTTTAGGTTTAGAGGATAAAGCCCTCTAACAGCATTACAGGCGTATACAGCATCGGCTGATTCTAAATCTTTTAAAGTTAGTGGTGCTTCAATTACTTTTTGGTTTTCAAGGAGATGACGACGATAAATCCCATTCAACCCTCCTTCTGATAAATCTGGGGTTAAAAACCTTCCATTTTTTTCTAAAACAATATTCCCAATACTTGTTTCCAATAGCAACCCCTCAGGAGATACAAATATCTTTTCATTCTGACCTTCAATAATATGTGGGCGATAAGAAGTTTTAAAATAAGTAAACGGGGATAATTTAATAGGGTAGTCTTGTACGACCACCTCTGCCGTTAAAAACTTTTTTGATAAATTCACTAGTTGTTTTACCTCAAACGTTACCTTACCAGTTTTATCAAGCATTATTTTCAAGCGGTAATCCTTCTCATCTAGCTGATGAAGGTATTTTTTCAGTTCCCTTTCGAATTTACTTTTATCAAAAGAATAAGCAAAATAAGACGCTGATTCAACTAATCTCTCGACATGTTGTTGAGAGAAAAGAAGTTTATTTTCAGTCACTCTTCCTGTAGTTATTAATTGAAATTTTGGATTGACACGTGTTAAAACAGCTGATTTTTGACGGGTTTCTTCATATTCAGAATCTGTCTGGCTCTCCCACGTAATACCTCCACCAACGCCGTAATAGGCTTGTTGACCTTTCATTTGTACTGTGCGAATAGGAACGTTAAAAATAGCTTGTCCGTCTGGCATGCAAAGTCCTATCGTCCCACAATAAATACCTCTTGGCCGTTTTTCCAACTCATTAATAATAGCCATTGTTGATATCTTAGGAGCTCCAGTGATAGATCCACAAGGATATAGAGCTTGAAAAATAGACATAAGTGTCACTTCTGGCGATAAAACTCCTTCAATAGTTGATGTCATTTGCCACACAGTTGCATACTGCTCCACTTGACATAGTTTTTTTACCTTAACTGTTCCAACATCACAGATACGGCCCATATCGTTTCTTAATAAATCAACAATCATCATATTTTCAGAACGATTTTTAGGATCATTTGCCAACCAATCTCGCTCCGCCACATCTTCTTGATAAGTAGGCTTTCTAGCGCTTGTTCCCTTCATTGGTCTAGTTGTTAAGACTTCATCCTTCTTCTTAAAGAACAATTCCGGGCTTACAGATAAAATCCTTTTATCGTCGTAGGCAATATAAGCATTGTATCCCGCTCCTTGTTCTACCATTAGGCGTTCATAAACACTAAAGGGATCCGAGCATAATTGTTGGCTAAGCTCTAGTGTATAATTTACTTGATAAGTATTTCCTTGTCTAATTTGTCCTTTAATATTAGCAATTGCCTCTTGATATTCTTGCTCAGAAACATTAGCAGTCCAATTATCTGCTAATCTAACATTTTCATAACTTAAAGGAAAAGCTTCGTTCTCACAATCTTTATGTACTGTAAAATAAGCTAGATGTTCTCCAGCCAACTTCTGTTGAGAAACTTTAAAATGTGAATCAAAAGCAGCAGATGCTTCATAAGATAAATAACCAACAACATAATAATTTTGAGATTGATAATAATCAACTTCTTTTATCACTTCTAAGACTTGTTCTAAAGTATCAGCTATTAATTCTTTTGTAGGATTTTTAAAACGATATCTTTTTCCTAATTCTTTGAAATCAATAACAGTCTCAATATGCATTCGTAACCTTCTTCTTCATCTATTTGCTTCATTATAACATAAAAAACTAATCCGACAATTTCTTGTCAGATTAGTTTTTTCTTATTCACTCGGAGTTGGAGTCATTAAAACTTTTCGTGGCTTGGTTCCTTCTGCTGGACCAATAACCCCCGCTGCTTCTAATTCTTCCATTAGTCTTGTTGCTCTATTGAAACCAACAGACAATCGGCGTTGAATCATTGAGGCACTTGCTTTTTGCGTCTCTAAAACGAGTCCCTTGGCTTCTTCAAAAAGAGGATCACTTTCAGGTACTCCGCCGCCACCACCAGAGCCGTTATCTGTTTCAGATACTTCTCCAGGATCAAAGGCATCATCATAGTCAGCCTCGGCTTGGTCTTTGATAAAACCAACGATCCTTTCAACATCATCATCTGAAATAAAGGAACCTTGTAGTCGTACTGGATGATTCTCATCAATAGGCTTAAAGAGCATGTCACCCCGTCCCAAGAGCTTTTCAGCACCATTTTCATCAAGGATCGTACGGCTATCAGTACCACTTGAAACAGCAAATGCAATACGCGACGGAACATTTGCTTTAATCAAACCAGAAATAACATCTACGGATGGACGTTGAGTTGCAAGAATCATATGGATACCTGCAGCACGTGCTTTTTGCCCCAAACGAATAATAGCATCTTCAACTTCTTTACTAGCAACCATCATCAAGTCAGCCAATTCATCTACAATGACAACGATTAAAGGCAAAGGTATTTGTTTTTGCTCAGAGGAAGCATTAAACTCTTCAACCTTTGTATTATAACCTGCTATATTACGCACACCAATTTTGCTAAATAACTCGTATCGATTTTCCATTTCATCAACAACTTTTTGGAGTGCCTTACTTGCTTTACGCGGATTGGTTACAACAGGGATTAATAAATGTGGAATATCATTATAAACAGATAATTCAACCATTTTGGGATCAATCATCATAAACTTAACTTGATCTGGACGTGCCTTCATCAAAATACTTGAAATAATTCCATTAACTGCCACAGATTTACCTGAACCAGTTGAACCAGCTACCAAAAGATGCGGCATTCTAGCTAAGTTAAAACTGCGAGCATTGCCGTTAACAGCTTTTCCTAGTGGTACTTCTAAAAGGTTTTCAGGATTGGCATCAGATTGTTCCCAAAGTTCGCGGAAAGAAACCGTTGCAATTTCTGAGTTAGGAACTTCAATACCTATTAATGATTTTCCAGGAATTGGTGCTTCTATACGCACATCTTTTGCTGCAAGAGCAAGAGCTAGGTCGTCAGATAGATTTGAAATACGATTCACACGAACTCCAACTGCTGGTTTAATTTCATATTTAGTAACTGATGGTCCAATTTCAGCACGTTCTACTTTTACATCGATACCAAAACTTCTAAATGTTTCTTCTAAAACTCTGATATTCTTTCGGACTAAATCCTTTTCTTTGGATTGATTTTTAGGCTTATCTGGTGCAAATAAATCTATCGTTGGTAATTTATAAACCAGTGTCGTTTTAGGTGTAAAGTCGACATTTTCTATATCACTATCATCTACATCATCATCTAAATCATAAACCATTTCCTCATCATTTTCTCTCATATTAGGAATCGGCGAATCATAGTCTTCTAAATAAATTGTCGGCTCTACTGGTAAAGGATCATTTTGAGGCGATGTCTCATAAGCAAGGATCTCTGGCTCAAATACCGGAGTTGATGTTTCACTTACCTCAGGTGGTAGCGCATCATCCAAATTGTCCTCAGCTTGATCCTCTAGAATCTCACCCGTTTCAGGGTCTACATTAACCGAAGCTAAATAAGCTTCTTCTTCAGCTTTTTGACGCTCTATGCGCTCTTGTTCAGCGATTGCTTTTTTCATCTCTCGCTTAGCAAAACGCTCCTTTTTATTTTGCTCGTGCTTCTCTGCCACTTTATTTTTAAAAGCTCTAATAAATTCGACGATGTCATAAACTTCCAGAGAACTCATTAAAAAGAGACCCAAAATGATGAAGAGAACACCAATCATATAGGCACCAATATTAGAAAAGAGAAAAGCAATTGGCTTGTAAATCAAAGCACCCAACATACCTCCACCGGCAAAAACAGTGATTTTAAATTGCATTAAATCAGACACAATTAATCGAGCAGTTGAACGCAAAATTTCTTTATCTTTCAAAATAGGCATTGAGAAAAGGTAAGCATGCCACTCAATCAATAATCCTAAAGAAGCTATCAAAAAACCTGCTACTAAGCTATCTTTCTTTCGCAACCATTTAAAGAAATAAAGGTAGATTAAAGTTGCCGCAATAAATAAGTAAGCCAAGCTACCTACCATAAAACGGATGACGTTATAGACTGTAATACCAAAAATACCTAATCTGATAATACCAAAGAAGAGAATAATTGTTAAAACAAGAGCAGTAATCATCCTTTGAATAGCTCTTTGACGCTCTATTTCTGCCTTAGTAGGTCTTCTGGTTTTCTTTCCTTTTGTTTTTTTCTTATTTGCCATAAATACCATATTTCAAGTGAAATACTTGTTCCTCACTTTCTCTATCAACTCATGCTATACTATTCTATCATAATTTCAACAAGTCCCCCAATAGGTTTACTATTTACTTTTATAAATTATTTAAAAATTTATGATAAAATATAATCATCTTAATAACTTAATCAAGGAGTATGTATGAAAAAAATTATTTATCTTGGTTTAGCCTGTGTCAGTATATTAACTTTAAGTGGTTGCGAGTCAATTGAGCGTTCTCTAAAAGGAGACCGTTATGTTGACCAAAAACTAGCTGAAAACTCTTCAAAGGAAGCTACTGAACAACTAAACAAAAAAACTAAGCAAGCCTTAAAAGCTGATAAAAAAGCTTTTCCTCAATTGGACAAGGCTGTTGCCAAAAACGAGGCACAAGTGCTTATAAAAACCTCTAAAGGTGATATAAATATCAAGTTATTTCCAAAATATGCTCCTTTAGCTGTTGAAAATTTTCTAACACATGCAAAAGAAGGATACTATAATGGGTTAAGTTTCCACAGAGTTATCAAAGATTTTATGATACAATCTGGTGACCCTAATGGAGACGGGACCGGTGGAAAATCTATATGGAATAGCAAAGATAAAAAGAAAGATTCTGGAAATGGTTTTGTTAATGAAATATCCCCTTACCTCTACAATATCAGGGGAAGTTTAGCAATGGCAAATGCTGGAGCTGATACTAATGGCAGCCAATTCTTTATCAATCAAAGCCAGCAAGATCATTCCAAACAACTGTCAGATAAAAAAGTTCCTAAGGTGATTATTAAAGCCTATTCAGAGGGAGGAAATCCAAGTTTAGATGGTGGTTATACCGTCTTTGGACAAGTAATCTCTGGCATGGAAACTGTGGATAAAATTGCTTCGGTAGAAGTTACAAAATCAGATCAACCAAAAGAAAAAATTACTATTACAAGTATCAAAGTTATTAAAGACTACAAATTTAAATAATTCTATCAAAAATGAGACTAGAACATTTTCTAGTCTCATTTTTTAACAACACTATTGTTTCTTTTTAAACAAACTTTGTTTAGGAGAAAATAGGAAAGCAAGTAAAAACATAAAAGTAGATGTTAAAACAATACTTGATCCTGCGGCAATATTAAATGTATAACCGATATATAACCCCAGAACAGATGCTACTGCTCCTAATGCAGATGATAAAAACAACATTGTTCTGAGACTTTTAACATAAAGATATGCTGTTGCAGCTGGTGTAATTAAAAGTGCTACGATCAATATTGTTCCCACACTCTGCATAGCTGTTACTGCAACTAATGTTAACAAAATCATCAATAAATAATGATAAAAAGAAACTCTCATTCCCATTGATTTTGCTAAAACAGGATCAAAAGAAGTCAATAATAATTCTTTAAAGAAGATAGTAATCAGAGTCAGTACAATTAATCCCACAATAATAGTCATATATTTATCACTATCTTGTACTGCCAAAATATTCCCAAAAAGAATATGAAAGAGGTCAGTTGTACTATTAGCAAGTCCAATTAAAATGATACCTAAGGCTAAAAAGGACGAAAAAGTAATTCCAATAGCAGTATCTCCTTTTATGACACTATTTTCTTTAATATAAGTAATGATAATCGAAGACAACAAACCAAAGACAATAGCACCTATAAAAAAGTTAATCCCTAAAATAAAAGATATAGCAACACCTGGTAGAACAGCGTGAGAAATAGCATCACCCATCAAAGACATTGAGCGCAAGATAATAAAACAGCCTACTGCACCCGCTACAATACCAATCACAATTGCAGTTATAAAAGCATTTTGCAAAAAATGATAAGTCAATAAGCCTTCAAAAAATTTCGTAAACATTCTAGTCTCCTTGTCCTAACAAAATAGCATCACCGTAAGCAGCACTTAAATTCTCACGGGTAAATGCCTGATCTATTGGTCCACAAGCAATTAGATGACGGTTCAAAATAATTACTTGATCAAAATAATGATCAACTTTACTCAAATCGTGATGGACGACTAAAATTAATTTTCCGGCCTTACTTAATTTTTTTAGTAAATTAACTATGATTTGTTCACTAATGGAATCAATCCCTACAAACGGCTCATCTAAAAAAATGTAATCCGCTTCTTGAACGAGACATCTTGCCATAAGCATACGTTGAAATTGTCCACCTGATAAGGCATTAATTGGTCTATTTTCAAACCCTCTCAAACCAACTTGATCAATCACTCGGGATACTTTTTCCCAGTCAGTTTTTGATAGTCGCTTGAAGAGGCCTCGTTCCTTATATAATCCTAAAGAAACGCATTCTCCAACAGTTATAGGGAATTGGTAATCAATATTAGTTTTTTGTTCAACATATGCTACTCTCCCCATTAAAGGTAGCAAATCTCCCCCAATCCCTGATTCTCCAGTAGAATCAACCAAACCAAGAAGAGCTTTCATAAGCGTAGATTTCCCCGCCCCATTAGGCCCTAAAATACCAATGATTCCGGAGCCTTCTAAGCGTAAATTAATATCTTCTAGCACTAAATTATTATCATAACTTACGCTTAAGTGTTTACTAATAATCATTTTTCCTCCAAAAGTAGAATGGAGCTGGTTATAAAACCAGACTCCACTTCTCTGTATTTATTAAAGCTAAGTCAGTTTTTAGATTAGGATTTCGACATTGTTACAACTCAGCCTTAAGCGAGAATACTACATCATTGATTTCATTATGATTTCAATGTCGATTCTCACTCTTATTTTGCTAAACCTTCTGCAATCTTATCAAGATTCCATTTCATCATAGCGTAGTAGCTGTCACCCTTTTGACCTTTTTTAGCAATTGAGTCTGTGAAGATTTCTGCGTAAATTGGGATACCTGATTCTCTTGAAACAGATTTCATAGGACGCTTGTCAACACTTGATTCAACGAATAAAGCTGAAGGTCTTACTTGTTTTAATTTCTTAACTAAGCTAGTAATTTGATCTGGTGTACCTTCTTCTTCAGTGTTAATTTCCCAGATGTATGCTGATGGAACTCCATAAGCTTTTGAGAAATATTTAAAGCAACCTTCACTAGTAACAATTAATTTTTTATTAGCTGGAATGGCATTAAATTTAGATTTTGCTTCTTTATCCAATTTTTCTAATTTAGCTACATAAGCATCTCTGTTTTTCTCATAAGTAGCTTTGTTTTTTGGATCTTTAGCAATTAATTGCTTAGCAATATTTTTTGAGTAAATAATACCATTTTCAAGGTTCAACCAAGCATGTGGGTCTTCTTTACCTTTTCCGCTTTGACCATTTAGATAAATAACATCAACTCCATCGCTAACCGCAAAGTAATCTTTGTTTTCTTTCTTCTTAGCGTTCTTTATTAATTTTGTAAACCAAGCATTACCGCCTGTTTCAAGATTAATTCCGTTGTAAAAAACAAGGTCTGCTTGAGTTGTTTTTTCAACGTCTGCTGGTAATGGCTCATATTCATGAGGATCTTTACCAACAGGTACAATACTATGTAAGTCGATTTTGTTACCGGCTATATTTTTTGTTATATCTGCCAAAATAGAGTTGGTTACAACTACTTTTAATTTTTCGTTTTTGGCTTGATCCTGCTTGTTAGCACAGGCACCTAAGCCTAAAAATGCTACAAAACATGATACAATAACTAACCACTTTTTCATCAAAATGCTCCTTTTAAAATTAATATAAGTTATGTATTAAATTAAGTTAACTTAATTTTGATATTAGCATAACCTATTATAAAGTATTTGTCAAATACTTTTTCAGTATTTTTTGATATAATGGTCTTAGAAAAATAGATTTTAAGAAGTATAAGAAAGACTGAATATGACTCCAAATAAAGAAGATTACCTAAAATGCATTCATGAATTAGGTGAAAAAAACAACAAAATTTCCAATAAGAAAATCGCTGAAATGATGCAAGTCTCGGCTCCTGCCGTGTCAGAAATGATTAAAAAAATGATAAGTGAACAGCTGATTGTTAAAGATAAAGATTTAGGATATTATCTTACTAAACAAGGTTTATTAGTTGTTTCTGACCTTTACCGTAAACATCGTCTAGTAGAGGTATTTTTAGTTAACCATTTGCACTATACTGCTGATGATATTCATAAAGAAGCGGAAGTTTTAGAACATACTGTATCAACAACTTTTGTTGATCAATTAGAGAAGTTGTTAGACTTTCCACAATTTTGTCCACACGGTGGGACTATTCCTAAAAAGGGAGAGTTTTTAGTAGAAATTAACCAAATGACATTGGACCAAATTAGTCAGCTTGGCACGTATGTTATCAGTCGTGTTCATGATGATTTTCAGCTACTGAAATACCTCGAACAACACCGTTTGCATATCAACGATACCATTGAATTGACACAAATTGACCCTTATGCAAAAACCTATCACATCATCTATAACGATGAAAATCTAACAATCCCTGAGCGTATCGCAAGTCAAATATATGTATCTGCTACATAAATAAAAAAGCCCGTGTATCTAATGAATACACGGACTTTTTTATAATGCTTTCAAAAATGCCATTAATACTTGGGCTGAGCGTTTACCAGCTTCAATGATAAATTCATCAAATGTGATATTGGCATCATGAGCTGCAGTATCACTCATAGCACGTACCACCACAAAGGGCTTTCCTGTAGCTTGAGCAGCTTGGGCAATTGCTGCACCTTCCATCTCGACAGCTAAAACCTGTGGAAAATGCCCCTTAATAACATCAATCTTTTCCTGGCCAGCAATAAAACTATCCCCAGTTGCAATTAAACCAATTTTACTAGTCATTTCTTCTTTAGATAAAACTGCTTCAAAAGTAGAAACAAAAGTCTTATCCGAATGAAAATAAAGTGGCTGCATTGACATTTGTCCATAGTCATAACCAAAGGCGGTTAAATCTACATCGTGATAAACTAATGTATCTGCGACAACGACGTCTCCTACATTCAATCCTGTTGCTACTGCACCAGCTGATCCTGTATTAATAATAGCATCAACTTTAAAGCTTTCTACTAAAATAGCAACACTCATCGCTGACATGACTTTCCCAACACCAGACTGTACTAAAACAAGCTCATGTTCACCATAACGTCCACTGTAATATACATTTGATAATACTGTTTCTTGAGATTTATCCTCAAGATTTTCCACAAGGAGTTTTAACTCTTCCTCCATGGCTGCAATAATTCCAATTTTCATGATATTTCCTTATAATTTAAAAATTGCATAAAACAAGAGAGCCAACAAAATAAGCAAAATGAATAAAACTAAATTCAACTTACGTTGAAATTCATTTCGTTTTGCATTCTCAATCCGGCGACTCTTGTAGATATGTTTACCGTTCTCGTCAGTTAGTTGCTCCATGCCATCTTCTGTAGAAATAATTTTAGTTTCTTGATCTAAGATTGTTTGACCTGAAACTTTTTCACCTCGATTTGAACGTTCAATCATATCATCTGTTAACAATGGTTTTCCCATTAAGAATGACCTCCCATTTTTAAACCGTAATATTGTAAAGCAATGATCGTTTTCGCATCTTGAATCATGCCTTTTTCTACCATTTGCATACAATCCTCATAACTTAACTCTAGAAGCTCAAGGACCTCATCATCATCTTGTGGCCTAGGATTTTCAACTTTTTGTAAATCAGTAGCTAGATAGAGGACGATTTTCTCATTACAAAAACCAATAGCAGTGTAGAAACTATAAAGAATTTCAAGATTCCCTGTGTAGCCAGTCTCTTCTTCTAATTCCCGAAGGGCAGCTTCTTCCTTAGAACCTGACTCACCCGTCTCAAGTTTCCCTGCTGGAATTTCGTAAGAAATACCTTCAATAGCCTTACGATACTGTTTCACTAAAACAATTTTATGCTCAGGAGTTACCGCCAAAGTAGCAACAGCTCCTCCATGAAAAACAAGTTCACGTTTGGATTGTCCCAATCCATTTGGCAACTCTACATCATCAACAGCTACTTTGATAATTTGTCCATCAAAAACAGTTTGACGATTGATTGTTTTTTCTTCAAAATCCATAAGAACCTCCCAAATAAGTGTTACTTTTGTGAAGGATGATGTGGTTTTTTATTGGCATATCCTTCTTTATTGACTTGACGTCCTCTTCCAATAGCTATGCTATCAATTGGAACATTATCTGTGATGGTAGATCCAGCTGCTGTTAAAGCATTATCACCAATTTCAAGTGGTGCAATCAGAGTAGAATTACTTCCGATAAAGACATTACTTCCGATTTCTGTTTTAAATTTATTTTGTCCATCATAATTGACAGTAATCGTCCCTGCGCCAAAGTTAACATCACAACCTACCTCTGCATTGCCGATATAAGTTAAATGACCTGCCTTCGTATTCTCTCCTATTTGAGAACCCTTTACTTCAACGAAATTACCAATATGAACACCTTTTGCAAGACTTGTTCCTGGTCTAATATGCGCATAAGGGCCTACGGTTACTCCATCAGAAATAATGGATTCTTCAACCATCGAATTAGTGATGGTAACATCATTTCCGACTTGAGCATCTACTAAATAACTACCATTGGTTAATAAAGTACCTTTACCAATCTTCGTCTGTCCTTTTAAAGTCACATTGGGCTCAATTACAGATTCTTCTCCAATCTCAACATCAATATCAATATAAGCGGAATCAGGATTAACCACTGTGACCCCATTAACCATATGTTGACGTGCAATGCGCTGACGCATCACTTTTTCAGCAGTTGCAAGTGCTACACGATCATTAACTCCTAGACTTTCGTCAAAGTCACGAAGTTTATAGGCACCTACCTTTTTACCCGCTTCTTTGAAAATTCCAATAACATCAGTTAGATAATACTCTCCTTGAGCGTTATTTGTATTAATGTCTTTAAGTGCTTCAAATAGACTTTGATTATCAAAAACATAAGTTCCAGTATTAATTTCTTTAACCTGCTGCTCAAAGTCATTAGCATCCTTTTGTTCTACAATTTTAGTAACTTCATCATCTGAATTACGTATAATACGACCATATCCAAATGGATTTGCAGCATCGGCTGTTAAGATTGTTGCAACGTTTTTATGATTGACATGAAAATCAATTAAGTTTTTTAAACTTTCTCCAGTAATCAGGGGTGTATCACCTGCAATAACTAGTGTATGTCCTTTTGATGTCGCTAATTCTTCTTCCGCCATCATTACAGCATGACCAGTCCCTAGCTGTTCTGTTTGCATTACAAACTCTGATTTGTCACCTAAAACATCACGTACAAGCTCCGCCTTATGTCCAATAACAGTAACAATTTTACTTGGCTCAATAGCTTGCACACTACGGAAAACATGCTCAAGCATGGTAATACCAGATACTTTATGCATAACTTTTGGTAAATCAGATTTCATGCGAGTTCCCTTACCCGCAGCTAAAATAATGGCATAATTTGACATATTAATTCCTCTATCTCTGAATATAATTCAACCTATTATATCATAATGCCTTCAACTTATCACTAATACCCCTTTAAATCCCTATTACAATAGACTTTAGCTAAAATAGCTTACTTCAATTAAGAATAAAATAGCTACCAAAAGGTAGCTATTCAATACATGAAATCCGTTGATTTTTTCTGCTCTGTTTGCAATCAGTATTTTTATAAATCTATCATTGCAATGCTCAGATGGTAAAAACGATTAGTTTAACTCTGTTGAAATTTGCCACATCACACCAAATTGGTCTACTAAGTTTGCGTAAGCAGGACTCCAGAAAGTTTCTTGTAACTCTAACTGAACTTCTTGTGCATTCTTCTTTAATTTTTCATAAATTTCACGCGCCTCCTCTACGCTACCCACAATAATAGCGGCCGTAACATTTTTACCAGCTTGATACACGAAATCTGGATTTTCATCCGAAATTTGAAGACGAATGCCATCAAAAATAAGCTGAGCATTAATGATTAAATCCTTGCGGTCTTCAAGACAGTTGGGGTCCATTTCTTCCCATGTCATCATATTTACTAAATCAGCTTGAAAGACATTTTTATAAAAATCAATCGCTTGTCGCCCATTTCCATTTGTTACGATGTATGTTTCTAGTGCTTTAACCATAAGTTCTCCTTTTTATTTTACTTCACGGATTGCAAAGTAATTATTGTCATTATCGGAAAAATTAAAAACTCTCATACTCCCCATATCAACAATAGGATTTGTCATAACCTCATTTGCTGTTAATTCTTGATATGTACTGTCAATATCAGTAGTTTCAAATAAAATAGAGGGAGTTGCTAAATCTAGCTCAGGACTCATTTGAGCTATAATTGCTTTGTCATGTAAGACGAAGCTAACTTCACTATCCAACTTCGGTGCAACTATATAGGTTACATAATCTCCTTGTGTTTGTTTTTCAACACGCTCAAAACCCACCTTGTTTTTCCAAAAATCTGCTGATGCTTCAACATTGCTAACGTAGAGCATTACCTGTCCAATTGATGAAATCATTTTATTATCTCACTTTCGGTTTTATTACTAATTAGTATAACATACGGTGTTTAAAATAAGTAAAAAATGACTCAAAAGAGTCATTTACTTATTTCGTTACCATATCTAGAACTTTCATCACCGTTCTACTATGTTCTAAAGCTTGAGCAGCACGCTTAAAATCTAAATTGCTAATAATACCTTCAAAAATAACAAATTCATCGTGCATGCGGTGCCTATCACCATTTAATTGATAAACATGACTTTCTTGTCCATTCATAGTTAATGAAATTTTAGGCATAGTATTAGTTGGCCCTAAAATCGCTATAGACCCCTTATCACCTTGAATAGTAGATTTTACTTCTGCACTACAATCTTTTGCTCCAATACAGACTGTTTTAAAGTGCCCATAGTCTAGGACTAGAACTCCTGAAGTATCAATACCACGCTCTATATTTGGTAAATACTGTGCTGTTATAGGTTCTCCAAAAAGTCCAATTACTAAATGTAAATTATAAATATTAAGGTCTCTCAACGCACCTCCACCCATTTCAGGATTGAAAGCTGGTGCTACTTCCCCACGTTTAAAGGCATCATAACGCGATGAATATTGGGAATAGTTACATTCTACAATTTTAATATCACCAAGGTTGCTTAAATGTTCTTTTACAAGATCAAAATTAGGTAAGTATTGATTTGTAATTGCTTCGAGTAATATTAATTGCCTAGTATTGGCAATAGATACAAGTTCTTCTAATTGACTTGCTTCTAATGTAAATGGCTTCTCACAAATGACATGTTTTCCTGCCAAGAGTGCCTCCTTAGCATAGTCAAAATGCAAGTGATTCGGCAGTCCAATATAAACTGTATCAATCTCCTCATTGTCCAAGACGGCCTTATATTCACTCGTAGCTAGAGACATGTTATATTCCTTAGCTAGATCTTTAGCTGTCTCCAAACTTCTAACTGTTGATAAGATAGCAACTAAATCAATACCATCAATTTTCTGCAAGACAGGCAAAACTTCCTTAACAATCATACCTGTCCCCAAAACCGCTAATTTCATTCGTTAATCTCCTTTGGGTAAACCACTTGGAATTCCTCTAAAACTATCCTAGAGTCCTCACTAAACATTAAACCAAACTCCTCAAAATAAGGTTTAAAGAAATCAATGTGAGCTCTTCTCCACCATTCTAATGTTTTATCTCCTTCTCCTTCTTTAAAAGCATGGTCTGCAGAGACATCTTTAAAAGGGACAATATCAACTTTAGTTATTTCAATAATACAGATAGCTTCATCATTGCTATCCAAAATAATATCATATGAACCAACTTGTGGTAACTCTTCCTCATCTAATTCATATAAATCATAGGCAGAGGCCGTTGCAGTTTTTGTCCCATCTACAACTAACTTTGCCAGAAGATCTGGTTCTGCTCCAAATTGCCATGCATCTATCTCATCACCGATTGAAGGATTCAAAGATTTAAACTTATTCCATAATTCTTGTGCCTTCATATTACCTCCGAAGCAATTCCCACAACAAACTTAACTGCGTTACTCATTTTTCTTTGTCTTTTAAATCCTTCTTTAACATCTAAAATATAAACAGTTTGACCAATCCAAACACGTAAATAAACAGATTTTATTAAAATATCACCTGATATTCCTTTAACTTCCCACTCAGTACCATCAGATGCTTCAAATTCCGTACGTAATAACCAAGTATTACCATAACCAAATTCAATCTATTTTCTCATTTCAAACTCCAGCCACCATCAATTTTGACAATTTCACCTTGCATTGATCTCGCTTTTCCTGAAGCAAGAAATCCAGTTAATTCAGCAACTTCACTTGGTTTAGTCCAACGACCAATTGGCGTCTCACTAGCTACCCATTCTGCTAATCCACCAGGTTCAAAATCGCTAGCAGTCATAGCAGTTTGTACAGCACCTGGCGCTATACCAAAAATTTGAATACAATCTTTTGCGTAATCCAAAGCCAATTGACGTGTGAATCCCGCAAGGGCATGTTTAGAACTAGTATATGCAGCTCCACCGCCACCCGCTATAAAACTTGCTATTGAGCACATATTGATAATAATACCTGACTTCTTTTCCACCATACGTCTAAGATAATGACGTGTTAGCCTAACAGTCACAAAAAAATTAATATCAAATAGGTGTTCCACTTCTTCATCACTTACTTCTAGAAGTGGCTTGTAGGCATCTAGAATACCTGCAGTATTACACAAAATATCAACACTCGGTACCATTGTGAATAGTGGGGATAAATCAGAGGATAAATCCAACTTTATAAAGTTAAAATTACCGTTTAAGTTCGGTTTATCCAACTTATCCACACCATATACTTGATACCCTTGTTTCAAAAAATATTGAGCCTGTGCATAACCAATTCCACTAGCACAGCCCGTCACTAAAACAACTTTAGTCATTGACCTCGATCCAATCCTCTGCTAAAACATCACATGGTGTTGGTGCCCACATGGAAAAACCTTCACCTTCACCAGTAACATTAATAAGAAAATAAGGTGTAGCCTGTAGTACTTTCCCATTAACTTCAAGGGTATCAAATAACTGAACATAATTTTCAGCACCCCCCCAACCTGTACGTACATATTTTTTCTTTGCTTTTAAACCTGGTAAAATTTCTTCAAATGTCATATTGTTCTCCTTTATTGTCTTTAACCATTGATATATCAAGGTTTATTGCTTATTTAAAATCATAATTTTAAGTTTCTTCGCCTTTTAGTTCATCTAAAAGCTACTATTGTTTTCATAGGATAAAATAGTTTCTGGTCATCCATTATTAGTAAATAACATTTCATCTTTTTCTTGTTGGTCAAGAACATTATTTTTGTTCTTACTCCTTCAATTCCCACAATAAAGTTATCTGCTTGCTCCGTCAACAAAACAGGTCCATTTTCCACTAATTCATAAGAAATACTTAGTTGATTTAGCACAGCTATAACTTTTTCAAAATCATTCATAATTTTCTCCATTCTTCCATATAGTTAGCATAACAATTTGTGTAAATGATTTCTGAAACTTGTTGGGTGAATTTTTTATAAAATGAAACAGTAAATCTAATTATCTTTTTGTAGACTAGAGAACCTAAAATTGATACACTGTTTTTCACTCAAAAAATTTTACCTTCATAATCTTCATTATACCTATAACAATTTTCTTTTACAAATTTGTTCCTCTTAAAGGAAATTGTTTTTCAAAATAGGATGTTTATACTATTGTGTTATCGGATGCTTTATCTCGCTGGTGCAAAATCTTCTCATAACACATTTCTTCCTTTTCAAAATAAGTTTTTGATTTACCCTTAAAAGAAAAACCAAACCTATCGTAAAATTTTCTTGCGCGTGTATTTTCTGTAAATACCCAAAGCGTCACTTTATTATAACCTGCTTGTTGTATCTCTGATAGTACATGATTCATCATTTGAGACCCATAACCTTTTCCCCAACCTTCTTTAAGACTATGTATACAAATGAGTTCTGCATAATCAAGCATATCATCTTCTCTACTTTTATCCCACCAAGCCATACAATGAGGATTACTATCTACTTCCAATATATAACCCTTACCAATCTCCTTGTGTAGTAGCTGTTGATACATTGTTATGGCAGGTTCTATTTCCGTAGTTTTTTGAATGATATCCTCAGGTAGTATCTTACCAAAAGCAGCTTTCCAGCTCTCCGTTTGAATATAAGCTAAATTGACTTCATCTCCTAATCTTGCTCTCCTGATTATGCAAGCCATAACTAAAATCCTTTCAAAAATGATTATTAACTGTCTGATAACTACTCCAATTATACCATTTTCGTAATATTAATTTTTATTTTGAACAGTTCTGGTTCTCATTTATCATTATATTTCTAAAATTTTAGATGGTTTTAAACATTAACCTCAGATTAGGCCAATTATTGATAATCACTAAAAGAGCGTAGATAACTACGCTCTTTTAGTGATTATTTTATATATATATATATGAATCGCTATAACTTCTAAGTAACGCTTGTTTCAAAATCCTTCATTTGTTTCTCTCTCGTAATATGCCCCCAAACCATTTTTTTATTTTTATAGCCAATAACACTTGCAACCTTAACAAAAGTTAATACAGGATGTAGGATAAGATACCTAAAAACAGCAATATAAAATACTTTAACAATATCTAAAATTCCTATTACTAGTTGCTGAGAATAAATACGGTGTAAGAAAGAGCTTAATGTAATTAAAACACAGTAAAAGATATAAAGGCTCACCAATGATATAAAGAATGGGATGTTTAATTGATTAAATAATAAGGACAAAAATATAATGACGATACCAAAACATTCTATAAACGGGGTCAGTAATTCAAATAAAATATAGTAAATATAAGAAATTGATCCTACAGCTCCAAAGCGATAATTGGCAAAAATACTTTTATATTTTTTTAAACATTGGTACAAGCCAAGATACCATCGGCGTCTCTGTTTACGTAAATCCCCTAAATTCGTTGGTGCCTGGCTCCAACAAACAGCATCTGTTTCATAACAAATACGATAGGGAATATTATTATTACGACAGAAGAAATGTAATTTCATCACCAACTCCATATCTTCTCCTAGAGTCTGGGTGTCATATCCTCCCACCGCTTTAACAAGGTCTTTCTTAAAAAGACCGAAAGCCCCCGAAATAATTAAATTAGCTCTTAAATAGTCTAAAAAGATTCGA